>NZ_BBXI01000009.1 GCF_001078375.1 Veillonella tobetsuensis | reverse complement strand
TAAAGCATGTGAGCCTTATATGCTTATTTTTTGCAAAAAAATAATGTTGGAAGTGACACCGTAGTGGTGTCACCCCAACATTTATTATAGAGCCTTAATTATTTTGGCAGATTTTAGTACAAAGATTTATATTTCATCCAGTTAGTTTTAGCCATTTCTTTAAGTTCTGTACCACGTCCATCAAGGATTGCATTGATCAAGTATTTACTAAATCCTTTTGCTTGTTGGTATGCAATTTTTGGAGGCATAGCAAGTTCTTGTTTATCAACACGAACATTGATAATAACAGGACCTTCATTATAGTTCAAGGCTTCTTTAATTTTTTCATCAACTTCGCTAGAGTTTGTAATGCTAATACCTTTGATGCCAGCTGCTTCGGCAAGTTTACCAAAATCAGGATTTACGAAGTCTGTAGCATAATCTAGGTAACCAGATGCTTTCATTTCCATGGCAATGAAGCTAAGTTCTTCATTGTTAAATACGAATACTTTCACAGGAAGATTTAATTGTTTTAATGACAACATTTCGCCCATCATCATGGTGAAACCGCCGTCCCCAGATAGGGAGATAACTTGGCGATTTGGACATGCATTTTGAGCGCCTATTGCGTGCATCATTGCATTGGCCATGGAACCGTGGTTGTAGGAGCCAATGATACGACGTTTGCCATTTGTTTTGATATGGCGTGCTGTCCAAATAACAGGCGTGCCTACATCGAATGTAAAGATGGCGTCATCAGCAGCCAATTTGTTAAGGCGATTTACGAAATATTGAGGGTGAATTGCTACTCCATCAGGTTCAGCAGCGGCATAGCTGTCCAAATCATTGCGGAATTTAGTGTATGTTTTACGAACGGTATCGATGAATTCTGTATCATCTCGTTGTGTAAGGTGAGGGAGTAGTTCGTGTAAGGTATCTTTTACAGAACCTATAATGCCTTGTGTTAATGGAACGCGTGCACCAAGAGCGGATGGATTAATGTCTACTTGAATTACCGTAGCATTTTCAGGATAGAATGGACGATAAGGGAAATCGGTACCTAGCATGATTAGTGTATCGCATTGCTCAATAGCACGGTAACCGGATGTATAACCAAGCAAACCTGTCATGCCGACATCATAAGGATTATCCCACTCAACCCATTCTTTGCCTCTGAAAGCATGTACAACAGGGGCTTGTAATTTAGCAGCAAGTGCAACCACTTCGTCATGAGCACCGGCACAACCAGCACCACAGAAAAGTGTAATGCGTTTGCCATTGTTTATATGTTGGACCATTTCAAGAATATCCTCTGATTGAGGAATTACGCGTGGCAATTTAGGCGCATGCCATGTAGGTAATTCATCAATTTCTGTTTCCATAACGGCCACATCACCAGGTAGAACGATTACGGCTACATCGCGATTGCCAACTGCGGCATTCATGGCGCGGAATAGGATTTCAGGCATTTGCTTTGGATTAGAAACGAGTTCACAGAAACAAGAGCATTCTTTAAATAAATTTTCTGGATGAGTTTCTTGGAAATAGTTGAGCCCTACTTCGGATTGTGGAATATGAGAGGCAATAGCGAGCACTGGTACACGATTGCGATGACAATCAAATAGACCATTGATCAAATGGAGATTACCAGGGCCAGAGCTACCAGCACATACGGTTAATTTACCTGTTAATAGAGCCTCTGCACCAGCAGCGAAGGCTGCAGATTCTTCGTGGCGCACATGTTCAAATTGAATTTTCCCATTACGACGTAAACTATCGTTTACCGAGTTTAAGCTATCCCCAGTAATACCATAAATTCTTTCAATACCTGCGTTAGCTAATACCTCTATGAGTACATCTGATATACGTTTTTTTGCCATATTATCACCTCTATATGATAATTAATGTTATTTAAAAATATAATTCATTGTATACTATAAATAGTAGTATCTTATGATTGCATATTATGTGACTTTTATCACAATATATTGTATACATCACAAAATTAGTTCAATTTCTAAATGTGCTATATAATTGAGATGTATATTAATAAGTTTTCTCATATACAAATGTATAATCTTGCGAAAGTATCATAAAAGTGGTACTATAAACATATAAATTAATATGATAAGTCTTTGGGGATAGGTGAAATTCCTTACCGGCGGTTATAGTCCGCGAGCCATATGGCATGAATCGGTGCAATTCCGATACCGACAGTAGAGTCTGGATGAGAAAAGACAATAGCACATATATTTTGTATGTGTATATATGATGACCCAAGGACTATGTATGTAGTCCTTTTTTTATTGAGGTATTATGATGAACGACGAATTATATATGAAGCGTGCCATTTCTCTAGCGAAAATGGCAACTGGACATACATCGCCAAATCCTTTGGTTGGTGCCGTCGTAGTAAAAAATAATACAATAGTGGGCGAAGGGTATCACCATAAGGCTGGTGAGGCCCATGCGGAAGTGCATGCTTTAGATGTTGCGGGAGACAATGCTAGGGGAGCTACCTTATATGTAACCCTTGAGCCTTGTGCTCATTATGGAAAGACTCCGCCATGTGCTAAGCGTGTCGTAGAATCTGGTATTGCTCGCGTTGTGATTGGTAGTACCGATCCAAATCCACTAGTGGCTGGTAAGGGCATTCAAATTCTTACTGAGGCAGGTATAGAGGTAACTACAGATGTATGTGTGGATGAATGTATTCAGTTGAATGAACATTTCTTTACATTTATTCAAACACATAAACCGTTTGTAACCATAAAAAGTGCTATGTCCCTAGATGGTAAAATTGCTACTTTCACAGGTCAATCTCAATGGATTACGAATGAAAGTTCCCGTAAGGACGGACATATATTGCGAGCGTCTCATGATGCGATGCTTGTTGGTATTGGTACCATCTTGGCTGATGATCCATTGCTTAATTGTAGGCTCACTAGAGATGAATTATATGAAGCACTTATCAACAGACACGATGTCTCGATAGATAATACATTAGAGGTGCATCAGCCAGATATTATTATTCTGGATAGTCAGGGGCGTACGCCAACGGATGCAAAGGTATTTACGATACCAAATCGTAAGGTTATCATTTATGTAGCGAAAGGTTGTCCAGAGCAGCGTAGAATTGCTTTGGCTAATGTTGGAGCGATTGTAGAAGAACTCCCAACAAAATCGGTGCGTCAAGGACGTACCACTGATGTAGCTATAGATATTAAGAAGATAGATATTCAAGCGTGTTTGGAACATCTTGGGGAACAAGAATACACATCAGTGCTTGTTGAAGGTGGTTCCACCATTATCAGTTCCTTTGTTGAATCGTTGGCCTTTGATAAAATTGTTACCTATATAGGCAATCTTGTCATAGGGGGCACGAATAGTACAGCTGCTGTAGGTGGTACCGGTTTTGCTACATTACATGAGGCGCCTACACTCGAATTTGCTAGTTCGCGAATACTAGATAATAATATTCGTATAGAATCCTATCGTTTAGGAAGGGAGGGCTCTTATGTTTACAGGCATCGTTGAAGAAGTTGGCAAAATAGTAAGCGTTAAAAAGGGTGCCCAATCCTTATTATTGACGATCGATGGCAATACAATTTTTGACGATTTAAAAATTGGCGATTCTGTAGCGGTTAATGGTGTTTGTTTAACTGTTACAACGATTGGAAATTATCAATTTACAGCCGATGTTATGCCTGAATCCATTAGTATGACCACTTTCACAAATTTAAAGGTGAATCAGCCAGTTAATCTAGAACGTGCTATGGCTGCTAATGGCAGATTTGGTGGACATATTGTAGCTGGTCATGTGGATGGTACAGGTCGCATCGTCAATATGAAACGAACAGATAATGCCATTGTTTTCACTATTTCTACTCCAAAATCGATTATGGATTACGTTATTTATAAGGGATCCATTACAATCGATGGTATTAGCTTAACGATTATGGAGAGAACAGAATCGACCTTTTCTGTATCTATTATTCCGCATACACTGAGTGAAACAGTGCTAGGTCATGCGTCGATTGGTACAGAGGTAAATTTAGAAACAGATATTACAGGCCGTTATATTCGTCATTTTATGACATTAGATGCACCTACACATACAAGTAAGTCCCAAAAATCTATGGAATCTCTATTAGTAGAGAATGGATTTATGTAAAAGGAGGAGTTGTCTCCATGAATTATACATTAAACACCATTGAAGAAGTTCTTCAAGATATGAAAATTGGCAAACCTGTTATCATTGTTGATGATGAAAGTCGCGAAAACGAAGGAGATTTAATCATTGCTGCAGAATTTGCTAATCAAGAAAACATTAATTTCTTTGTTAAATATGCTCGTGGTATCGTATGTACACCGATGAAACGAGAGGATTTAGAGCGTCTTGGCATCCCTGTAATGGTTACGAAGAATACGGATAACCATGAAACAGCCTTTACTGTTACCGTTGACCATGTAGATACCACAACAGGTGTATCCCCAGCAGAACGAGCTTACACAATTCAAAAATTATTGGATCCAAATGCAAAACCTGCAGATTTCCGCCGCCCTGGTCACGTATTCCCATTAGTATATAAAGAAGGTGGCGTTCTTGTGCGCCAAGGTCATACAGAGGCATCCGTAGATCTCTGTCGTCTTGCAGGTCTGAAAGAAGCTGCTGTTATTTGTGAAATTACTAAAGATGATGGCGACATGGCACGTTTACCGGATTTGGTAGAATTCGCCAAGGAACATGATTTAAAAATCGCTTCTGTTGCGGAACTTATTGAATATCGTAAACAGCATGAAGATATGGTTGAATTAGGGGCTTGTTCTAAATTGCCTACTAAATTTGGTGACTTTAATATTTTCGTATTTAAAAATGACTTAGATCATAAAGAACATTTAGCTATTGTTAAAGGCGATGTACAAGATTGTGATGATGTACTTGTACGTATCCACTCTGAATGTTTAACTGGTGATGTGTTTGGATCTAAACGCTGCGATTGTGGTGAACAATTAGATCATGCATTGCGGGCCATCGAAAAAGAAGGCAAAGGCGTTGTAGTCTATATGCGTCAAGAAGGTCGTGGTATTGGCTTAACCAATAAAATTAAAGCCTATGCATTACAGGAACAAGGTCTTGATACCGTAGAAGCTAATGAACAACTAGGTTTCCCTGCAGATATGCGCGAATATTCATTAGCAGCTCAAATTATTCGATTCTTAGGCATCAAGAGTATTCGTTTATTGACGAATAATCCTGAAAAACGTCACGGTTTAGAGCATTGGGGGATTGATGTACACAATCGTGTACCCCTCATTATTGCAGCTAATAAATTTAATGCAGGTTATTTAAAAACAAAAGAAGAAAAAATGGGTCATATGTTAGAAGACTAATTTTTCTTTACTAACTTAGATATATAAACTAATCATTCATAGGAGGCTATAACATGATGGTTCAAGAAGGTAATTTGGTTGGTACTGGTAAAAAATTTGCTATTATCGGTTCTCGTTTTAATGAGTTCATTACATCTAAATTAATTGGTGGCGCAGAAGATTGTTTATTGCGTCATGATGTTAAACAAGAGGATATCACAGTAATTTGGGTTCCTGGTGCATATGAAATTCCTTTAATTGCTAAAAAAGTAGCTTTAACAGGTCGTTATGATGCAGTAATCTGCGTAGGTGCAGTTATTCGCGGTGCCACTACACATTATGATTATGTTTGTAATGAAGTAGCTAAAGGTATTGCTCATGTTTCTTTAGAAACAGGTATTCCCGTTATGTTTGGTGTAGTAACAACTGAAAATATTGAACAAGCTATTGAACGTGCTGGCACTAAAGCGGGTAATAAAGGTTACGATTGTGCTATGGGTGCAATCGAAATGGTTAACCTTATTGATCAAATCTAACAGTTGCATAATAAACACTCAGTATCTTATGGTACTGAGTGTTTTTATTACATCGAAAATATGTTCTTTTGATGTAATAAATAGCTAGACGAACATATATTCTCTATAATTGAAAAATATAAATATATCATGATATACTATATACCAGTATTGAAAGTATGATTTTAATTAAATAAGTATAAATAAGGAATGATAGCATGGATTATATAAAACGTTTTACTACCAGAGAAGGTGTACGTATGTCTATTGCTGTTACAACAGATACAGTTGAAACAGCGCGTGTACGTCACGATTTATGGCCTGTAGCAACAGCTGCATTAGGTCGTGCTATGACAGGTGCTATATTATTAGCAGGTGATTTTAAAAACCATGAAAATGTAAGTCTTCGTATTAAAGGTGATGGTCCACTAGGTGTTGTACATGTAGATGCATTTTCCGATAATACAGTTCGTGGCTATGTAGATGAGCCACATGTGGATGTACCTTTAAAGCATGCTGGCAAACTTGATGTGGGCGCTGCCGTTGGTCATAATGGTGAAGTACAAGTTACGCGTTTTACCCAATTGGCACAAGATTATACATCTACAAGTCCTATTCAAAGTGGTGAAGTAGCAGAGGATTTAGCGTATTATCTCTACACATCTGAACAGGTGCCATCTACTATTAGTTTAGGTGTTCTTGTAGATCCTGATTATCATACTGTTGTAGCTGGTGGATTTATCGTACAAGCATTACCAGATGCTACCGATGAAGCCTTAGCTATGGTGGAAACGAACATCAATGAGTTGGGTCCTGTTACAGAATATTTAAAGGCTTATCCAGATGGTAAGGGCCTAGTAGAAAAGGTGTTAGATGGCCTTACCGTTAATGAAGTGTATAATGAGCCTATATCTTTCAAATGTCGATGTAGCCGTGATCGCTTTGCAGGTGTGCTTATGACATTACGTGAAGACGATAAAAAAGCACTTCTTGAGGATGAAACGACAGAGCTCGTATGTCATTATTGCAATGAGAAATATCATTTTTCAAGAGAAGAATTAGAAGATATGTTTGCGCCTAAAGGTTTAATTCAATAAGATTTATCTAAATATTTATGATTGATAGGTAAAATGACTATAATTAGTTAATTATCTATAAAATATACAGGTTATAGGCTTTTTCCTATAGCCTGTTTTCTTATTATATGAGAAAATATATTGATAGAGTATTTTTAATAGGAGGCAACTATGAGTGCAATCGGTGTTATTGGTGGAACTGGTGTATATGATCCGTCCATCTTTGAAAATATTCATGAAGAATCTTTGATGACTCCTTATGGAGAAATTGATTATGTACAAGGTACATATAAAGGTAAAACTGTAATTTTCGTGGCTCGTCATGGTAAAGACCATACGATTCCTCCACATAAAATTAATTATCGTGCCAATATTTGGGGATTAAAAAAACTAGGTGTTAAATTTATTATTTCTACAACTGCTGTAGGATCTTTAAATAAGAATTTCGAGCCTGGTCATTTTGTATTGACCGACCAATTTCTTGATTTTACAAAAAATCGCATTACTACATTCTATGAAGGTGGTGATCGTCCAGTAGCACATTTGGACGTAACAAATCCATATTGTCCTGAACTTCGAGAAATCATCGAAACTGTTGGTAAAGAACATAATTTATCCATTCATAATGGTGGTACTTATGTATGTACGGAAGGCCCTCGTTTTGAAACACCTGCAGAAATTAAGATGTTCCATATGCTCGGTGGGGATACTGTGGGGATGACGAATGTACCGGAGGTTAATCTTGCCAACGAAGCAGAAATGGCGTATACCACAATTTCAATGATTACTAATTACGCTGCTGGCATTTCTGAAAACGCGCTTACTCATGGTGAAGTGGTAGAAATGATGGGAGAAATGGCATCTCAATTGAAAGCTCTCATTTTAGGAACCATAGAAGCTATTGATATGGCTGCTGACTATGAAGCACATCATCGTATGGCTGAGTATGGTGGGTTTAAATTGTAAGAGATTCTATCAATTTTGATATGACAATATTGAGGGAGGTCTCATGAAAAATATTGAATGGTGTAATGATGCACTCGTTTTATTAGATCAAACAAAACTGCCCACACAGGTTGAATATATTCATTGCACTGATTGGCGACAAGTTGCAGAGGCTATCAAGATGCTTCGCGTACGTGGGGCGCCTGCCATCGGTGTAGCTGCTGGTTATGGTCTCATTTTAGCTGCTAATGAAGCGAATAGGTTAGAAGCTCCTTTTTCTGAACAAATTTCAGCTTTCTATGAGTGGAGTGAAGAGTTAAAAGAAACTCGTCCAACAGCTATTAATTTGGCCTGGGCTGTTAATCGCGTTATGGCTATTGTGAAAGCCGGTCAATTTGACGCTATGAATGAAGTGGTGGACCGCATCACAAAAGAGGCTATCTCTATTCATAAAGAGGATGTAGAACTCAATACAAGAATGGCAATTAATGGGGCAACGTTGTTTGAAGGTAAGAAACATTTACGAATTTTAACACATTGTAATGCTGGTGCATTGGCAACAGGTGGATTAGGTACTGCACTAGGTGTGATTCGTAAATTACATGAACAAGGCCAATTGGAAATGGTTTACGCCGATGAAACACGTCCATTATTGCAAGGTGCTCGTTTGACAGCCTTTGAACTTCATGAGGATGGAATTCCTGTTACCTTAGAAACGGACAATATGGCCGCTTATGCGATGCAACAAGGCTTAATCGATGCCATTATTGTCGGTGCGGACCGCATCACAACACAGGGTGATGTAGCTAATAAAATTGGTACCTATGGATTAGCAGTGCTTGCAAAATTCCATAATATTCCATTTTATGTAGCTGCGCCTTACAGCACATTTGATTTTACTCTTAAACATGGTAAGGATATACCTATTGAAATGCGTACTGATGATGAAGTATTAGCTTTCCAAGGCGTGCCATCTGCACCTACAGGCATTCATGTATTAAATCCTGCTTTTGATATAACACCTTATAAGTTGGTTACGGCCATCATTACGGAGGAGGGTGTATTGACACCTGATTATCAAGAGTCCATTGCTCGTTTACAATCTGTTGTTGAAGCTAAATAGCTTTCATAATGGATTTATATAGAACTTAATGATTTTGAAAGAAAGTTCTTTCATCAACATGTATATAATCTATTAATTTATAAATGAAGGAGTACGTATGCAATCCTTAATTAAAGATATTAATTTAGCTGCGGAAGGTCGCAAAAAAATTGACTGGGTTTCTAATTTTATGCCTACATTGAATAGCCTAGGTGACCGTTTTGAAAAAGAACAAACTTTCAAAGGTCAAACCATCGTTGTATCTGTTCACTTAGAAGCAAAAACAGCCTATCTAGCAACTGTATTACAACGAGGCGGTGCCGATGTTATCGTTACAGGTTCTAATCCGCTTTCCACACAAGATGATGTGGCGGCTGGCTTAGTAGATATGGGTATTACTGTATATGCATGGTATGATTGTACAGATGAAGAATATTTTATGTTCCTCCATAAAGCATTAGATCATAAACCTCATATCATCATTGATGATGGTGGGGACCTTGTAAACTTATTACACACTACACGACAAGATGCTAAAGAACGTTTATTAGGTGGTAGCGAAGAAACCACAACAGGTGTACATCGACTTTATGCATTAGAACATGCAAATCAATTGACATTCCCTATGATTGCTGTTAATGATTCCAACTGTAAATACTTGTTTGATAATCGCTATGGCACTGGTCAATCTGTATGGGATGGCATCATGCGTACTACAAATCTTACTGTCACAGGTAAAAATGTCGTAGTTGCTGGTTATGGTTGGTGTGGTAAAGGCGTTGCTATGCGTGCAAAAGGCCTTGGTGCACATGTATATGTAACAGAGGTGGATCCTATTAAAGCTATCGAAGCTGTATTTGATGGTTTCAAAGTATTACCAATGGTAGAGGCTGCTAAAATTGGCGATATCTTCTGTACAGTAACAGGTTGTAAAGATGTTATCGTGAAAGAACATTACGAAGTAATGAAAGATAAAGCTGTCCTTTGTAATGCAGGTCATTTCGATTGTGAAGTTAACGTACAGGATTTAGAAAACTTAGCAGTAAGCCATGAGCGTGTGCGTCAAAATATTGAAGGTTATACAATGGCTGATGGCCGTAAATTGTATGTATTGGCTGAAGGACGCCTTGTAAACTTAGCAGCAGGCGATGGTCATCCTGCTGAAATTATGGACTTGTCCTTTGCTATGCAAGCATTGGCTGCGGAACATATTTTACATAATGGTAAAAACATGGAACCAAAGGTATTCGTATTACCTCAAGAATTAGATGCAGAGATTGCAAAGCTTAAATTAAACTCCATGGGGTATAATCTTGATGCGTTAACACAAGATCAAATCGATTACTTAACTAAGGTAAACTAATATAATCTTGAATACAAAGTGTTTTAGCCGAGTCCAGTAGGATTCGGTTATACCTATGCAAGGAGGCATAATGTCTGATTTATTAATTACCAATGTAGATGTTCTTACTGATAAAGGAACATTAACAAATCATGCTATTGAGATTAAAAATGGGTACATTACGTCCATTCTAACTACAGAAGAAGCAAAAACTGTACAAGCTAAGGAAATACTAAATGGAAAAGGTCAACTAGCCGCTCCAGGTCTCGTCAATACACATACGCATATAGCGATGGGATTATTCCGTAACTATGCTGATGATTTAGAACTTATGGATTGGCTTGAAACAGCAATTTGGCCAACAGAGGCTAAACTAAATAATGATCTTATTAAATGGGGCACACAGCTAGGCATTGCTGAAATGCTACGTTCTGGTACGACTACATTTAGTGATATGTATTTCTTTATGGATACAACTGCTGACGTAGTGAAAGAAACAGGTATTCGTGCCGTATTATCTCGTGGCCTTGCCGGTGTATCTCCTACAGCTAATCAAGCTCTTGTGGAAAATGCAGATTTGTTCCGTACTTATAATGGATTTGATAACGATCGTATCAAAGTCCTTTTAGGACCACATGCACCTTATACATGTCCAGATGCATATATGGAAAAGGTGATTGCTTTATCTCATGAACTAAATTGCGGTATTCATATGCACTTATCCGAAACAAAAGGGGAAGTGGAGAATGTTATTAAAGCAACAGGTAAAACACCAATTGCTCATATGCATGATTTAGGTTTGTTCTGGAATACTACCTTGGCTGCACACTGCGTACATGTTACAGAAGAAGATATGGCTATTATGGCTGAAAATCATGTAGCCGTAGCTCATAATCCACAATCTAATTTAAAGTTAGCCAGTGGTATTGCGCCTGTTCCTGAAATGATAGCTAAAGGTATCACCGTAGGTCTAGGTACTGATGGTTCCGCATCAAACAATAATGCAGATATGCTTGAAGAAGTACGTTTGGCTGCTACACTACACAAGGCTCGACTATACGATCCTAAGGCGATTCCTGCACAAGCTGCATGGGATATGGGTACTATAGAAGGCGCAAAAGCGCTTGGATATAAGGACTTAGGTAAAATTGCGGTAGGCCAAAGAGCAGATATCGTATTATATGATGTATCTGGTATGCATTGGATGCCTCGTTATAACGATATAGCTGCACTTGTATATTCAGCTAATAGTTCTGATGTAAATACTACAATTGTAGGTGGCAAAGTTCTTATGAAAGACAAAGAATTGCTTACTATTGATGAAGAAAAACTTCGCGCAGAAATCACTAAGGCTCAAGAGTATTTCAGTAACTAGTATATTAGTAAAAACTGTATTAGTAAAAAACTATATAAGTAAATAACTATATTGGTAATAGATTAGCTTTTTGTTGTCAAGTGTAGTACTAGTTAGGTTTGTAATAATAAATAAAAGAAAACCCACTCATATTATGATATATTCCTTTATTAGATTTTTAATAAAGGAATATATCATAGGGAGTGGGTTTATTTTATAATATTTTACTATGAATGCTATTTTATTACTTTCACCAAGAACATTGGTACAGGGATATAAAATTCATCTTCTTCGCTGTAAATACGAGGGCCTACGGTGGTATCAATGGTAACAGAGCTAGCACCTAATTTTGTGAGTAGTTCTTTATCCCATTGAGGGCGTGTAAAGGATGAAATTTTAAGCATATGATAAATAGTATGGCATCGTTCTTTTAAATCATCGCTTACATATTCATGAGCATGGTGAACAGATTTAGGCAACTCATGGTGATTGCGAGCGTGTTCCGCATCATAGTTGAGGATTAATCCGCCTGGACGGATGACGCGTAACCATTCAGCATAGGCCTTATCTGGATGAGGTAAATTCCAGGTTACATTGCGTGCTACTACGATATCAAAGGTATTAGCATCAAAGCTGAGATTTTCTGCATCCATAACGGAGAATGTAGCATCACAATTAAGGGCGTCTGCCAGTTGATTTGCTTCATCAATCATATTAGGCGTAATATCGATACCATGTACAGTATGGCCAAGTTGAGAGAGAATAGTACTAAAGAAGCCCGCACCACATCCGATGTCTAAAATTCTTAAAGAGCGATCAGAATCAAAGATATGACTCGTTAGTTCATCTCTCCATAATTTAAGTTTAGTGCTCTCTAATTCTTTAGCTCGTAAGGCTCCAAAATCGTGAGCTCGATCTGACCAATAGGATGTAATAAATGTTTTCTCATCCTCCTTAGGATGAATGATATGATTAAATGTATCGTTCATAGTAACTCCTTATATTTTACTGTACTTATAGTATCATACCTATAGTGGTATTCCTGTGAAATGTTTAACAAATTGGCAGTTTTAGATATAATATAATAGAATTATACAAAGAAAAGGATTTATCATGATTTTACAAACTGGACAACGTACAGACATACCTGCCTTTTATGGTCAATGGCTAATTAATCGTATAAATGAAGGTTTTGTAGATGTACGTAACTCTTATAATCCCAATCTAATTACACGGTATATGATTAATCATAATACTGTTGATGGGATAGCCTTTTGTACGAAGAATCCTCTGCCATTTATACAATATTTACCTCAAATTGCAGAGTATCGTCAATATTGGCATATGACGATCACACCTTATGGTACGGACATTGAACCTTATGTGCCTGCTTATGAGCACATTATAGAAGGGTTCAAATTTATCAGTAATAATCTAAATCCTCAATCTGTGGTATGGCGTTACGATCCAATCATTGTTAATCACAACTATTCTGTAGATTTTCATTATGAAAGCTTTTATAAATTGGCAAAATCCTTATCCGGATATACAGATACAGTTGTAGCAAGTTATCTAGATATATACGATAAGGTATTACGAAACTTTCCTGAAGGAAAACGACCACCTAAGGATGTACAAATACGTTTGATGAAGAACTTGGTGGATATTGCGAATCAGTTTGGGATGACCTTAAAAACATGTGGTGAAGGCGATACTTTTAAATCTATTGGTGCTGATACGAGCGGTTGCCTAACCATAGATTGCTATGAACGGGCGTGGAATATAAAGTTAAAGGTGCCTAAGAAAAGACCGGCGCGACCTGAATGCAATTGTTATTTACATGGCGATATAGGGGCGTATGATACATGCAGTCATTTTTGCCGTTATTGTTATGCTAATACAAATCAGCATGCTGTACGCATCAACAGAAATAACCATGATCCTCAATCCTCATTATTGATTGGACATATAAATCCTAATGATACTATAAAAATTAGCAGCGCATCTAAATATAATATTCCCATCCAAAATAGCCTTTTTGACCCATAATTTCAGGGGTAAAAATATTATTGTAGTTTTTTTATCGAATTTGCTTGTCAATGAAGCTATTTTGGAATGTATATAGATAGAAGGATATATTTCTATTATTTAAAGGAGGTGTCTTATGATTACCTATAAAAAAGAATCTACCTCAGAATCTAATTTACCCGTTTTAGCCATATGCTATGATTTTGATAAGACCTTGTCACCGGATGATATGCAGGCACAGGGTTTTATTCAGTCTCTCAATGTAGATGTTAATGAGTTCTGGCGAGAATCCAATACGCTTGCCAAAGATCATGATATGGATAATAACCTAGCCTATATGTACATGATGGCCACAAAATCTTATGGTAAACAATTTCTTACTAAAGAGGTACTGGCTGAATATGGTAGCAAGGTTACCTTATATAATGGTGTGAATACTTGGTTTGAACGCATTCGTCAGTACGGTCTAAAGCAAGGTGTACAAATTGAACATTACATCATTTCTTCTGGATTGAAAGAAATGATAGAAGGGACGGAAATGGCAAAAAATGGAGCTTTCAAAAAAATCTATGCCAGTGCGTTCATGTTCGATGATAAAGGTGTTGCCGTATGGCCTGCACAAGCTATAAATTACACAAATAAAACACAGTTTTTGTTCCGCATACAAAAGGGTGTATTAGATATAAATGATGCCGGTGTAAACGATTACAGACGACCTGAAGAACAAAGGGTACCATTCCGTAATATGATTTATATTGGAGATAGTGATACAGATATTCCTTGCATGAGCCTAGTAAATATAAATGGTGGTCATTCTATTGGTGTATATGATCCAGATAGCAAAAATAAGGAAAAGGTGTATAAGATGATGCAACACCATCGCATTCGTTATTATGCATCGGCGGATTATACTGATGGATCTGATTTGGATACGGTAGTTAAACAAATCATTCAAAAAACGGCGGCATATGAAGCACTAGAACAACAATATGTGCGTAATAAACACGAAGCAGAATCCCACAGATAGGAGAACGTAATGAATACAAGTCATATATCAAAAGAATGGATAGATACATTTAATCGTTTAGGCAGCGAAGGCAAATTAAAGGCAACTGCCGATTACGATGCTATATTCAATTTAGATGAATTATTTGGTAAAAAGCTATACACTTTACCAATGGGACATGTTGTATTTCCTACGGGGCATATCGTAGTATGTGATCCATTAACTCACTTAGCTGCAGTAGATAATAAGAGTTATATTAGAACTGTTGAGCCAGGCACATATCCAATAGAAACAAAAGTGGCTGAACTTGATACAGATTATTATAGATATGTCCTAACAAGAGTGGTTTTTAAAGATACAAAACCTGTTCAATATGAATTGGCTCTTAAAGGTCATGAAGATCTTAGTGAATTAGATGATGGTGAAAGTTATATCGGCTTTCCTGTCGATGCTGGATTGGCAACCATAGTTGATAAAGTAACGGTAGATGCATATAAAGAATTTGACCGCCAGTGGTATGAAAATAATCCTGATGGTAATATCTATGACGATTATTTTGATGAATTATTTAAACTAAATGCGTTAGCAAATCCTAAATTCCAACGATCTGGTGGGGACTGGATTAATTTTAATATACCTGATACTAATTTATATGTACCTATGGTACAATCTGGTTTTGGCGATGGATTATATCCTGTATATTGGGCCTTTGATGAAGAGGGCGATATATGTCAAATTATAATAGAGTTCATCAGCTGCAGTGATGAGACTGAGGAGTAGAAAATTCTAAACAGTATCATACAATAACTAAATAGAGATATAAATAAGGCGCTTAGCAATGCTAGGCGCCTTTAATAATATAATCCTATGTGTAATTATTAGATTCCGAATATCCAATTAATAATAACTCGTAAAATACTAAGACCTAGAATAACCTCAACCAAAAAGCGGAGGGAATGTTCCATACCATTTCCGAGATTTTTTAAACTGCCAATTTTAGCTTTACTTACAATATCACACCAGCACATATAATTGACCTCCCTTGAGAGTTAATATGAGTAATTTAGATAACTTATATGATTATTTTACAACTTAATTCGACATATTTCAATATATATATTGAAAATTATGGTAAAATAATAATAATTATTATTGTGTTGTACGAAAGGAGAGATTCATGAAGAGAATTTTTCTTGCCTTAGCAATACTTCTTGCATTGGGCAATACGGCTGATGCAAAAAACTATATTACTTTAGAATCACCAGCAGGAAATACCATTGTTGATGAAACGGGACAATGGATTTTAGGTCCTTATAAAGATTTACATGTAAATTACATTGGTGATTTTGGAAAGAGATATGCATACGCTTCATTTTATGATAATAATAAAAAGCGCTATATAAATTTAAATTCGATGGTCTATTTACCAGCAGGATATGATTATGAGTTTTCTTATGAGTATGCACGGGCTTTGACAAAGGATGGGTTTAAGCTAGTTAAGCCTGATGGTACATATGCTATAAATGACGTTGTTAGTGCCTATTATTATTGCTCGGATAATTTAATATATGGTAAAAAGGGTGAGTTTTGGTATCTTTACAATATAAGTACAGGTTCATTAGTTATAAATAATCCTATTACAAGCACATGGGAAAATGTAAATAAATATTATAATGGATCTGGACAGGTTGCACTGCTAAAAATAGAGACAGCAGATGGATATATTAAATATGTAACCAATGATGGTATAGAAATAGACGAAGATACTGCGACTCATACTATAAATAAATATAATTATGAACTCACGGAGGGAGCTGGTACTGGATATGGAAATGGTTATAATGGAATTAGATATAGTCGAGAACCATCTACTCAATTCATACCATTTTCTATAGTTGATAAAAAAGGTAAAACCTTATATGGTATTAGGCTATTAGACGGTGATATCTTTATTAACCCTAAATACAGTTATATTGAATCTTTAGGAGATGATTTTAAGTATTTTGTTGCGGCTGATGAACAAAAGAAATATGGTATTATAAATCTTGTAGACAAAGTAGTAATACCATTTAAATTCAAATCCTTTGAAAGATTAAGTGATCGTAGTTTTGTGTTAAGAACAGGTGAAAAAGCGTATATTTTTAATGCAGAAAATGGAATGTTAGTTGATAAAGCTTATGATACGATTGATACATCAAAACCTATTTATATGATTGATAAATTTACTGTGGCCACATTGGAAAATAAAAAATATGTAATTGATTCTAATGATGGTCATATAATATTAACACTGCCAGAAACAATTGATGATATTACGGCGTATTATGATGATTTATACGTAGTTCAATCTGGTAAAACATATGGTCTTATGAATAGGTATGGTAAAATTTTAGTTAATCCTGAGTTTGATAAAGTTACCATTGATGAGCCTATATTTAATAATTATATGAAATACTTATCAGAACATGATGATTGATATATTATAAAAGAGTAAATTAGCTTATAGAAATATAGGCTAGTTTTTCTTTTTTATACAATTACTTCCGATAACGATAATTTATCGGAAGTAATTTAAGATATAAAAATTGGGCCTAAGCTAGGCCCAATCAATATTTTCAAGGTTTTTAGTTTTTACGTTTAAATGTATATGGTTCGTACTCTACTTCGTTTTTACGACCTGTCCACCAAGACCATAAGGCTTTTGCGATTTTCCATGCAATGCAACCTACGATAATACCTAATATTAATCCAGTTAATACATCTGTTGGATAATGTACAAATAAGTATACTCGTGCAAATGCTACTACACATGCACCAATCAACGCTATAACGCCCCAGAATCTCTTTGTTGGACATATATTACTTAATCCTAAGTATAATGCTGTTGCAGCCGCAAATGATCCAAAACTATGGCCTGATGGAAATGAATATGTCGTTGCTGCTGGTGGCGGTGCTACTAATGGTACTTCAGGGAAATCTACAAATGGTCTTAAACGCGCTACATGAGGTTTTAACCCTTGGTCGCCTATGATGAATACTAAGACTAAGGAAATGAACATTCCAAGGCCGATAACGCGATATTTCTTTTGAATCATTAATATAATAGAAATTAAGATCCATAAAGCACCTGCACTTGTTATTTTTGATAACCAGTACATGATTGGTGTTAAATAAGAACTAATAAAATGTTGTTGTATATAAAATATGACTGTATGGTCAAATTGTAAAATTGTATCCATAGTGAACCTCAACTTATAATTTTAATTGATAATTATTGAGAATGAAATGTGTAATTTTAACGTTTTCAGGTATAAACAACTTACTACAAGTTAAAATAATAGCCTAATCTATGCATTCGGTCAATAGATTAGGCCATATTTAATAGAATGTTAATATTTATCTTTTTGTTTTACTCTTTGGTAAGTCTTTTTTTGCAGGTTCTGGTGCTGCAGGTTTCTTAGTAATAATCGTATCTACTGGATCATATGTAGACTCAAATACATCTGTTGTAGTGACCCAATTACCATATGTTATTGTACGATATGTATTAATTCTAAATCCAATATGACCTTCTTCCGTACTATCCTCTTTGGCGGAAGGATCTATTTTGGTAATCGTTTGATTTGGAATATCCGTACGATCGCCAACACTGATGGAAACAGACTTCGGTACGTCTTCTGGTACACCTATGATATATATTGTTAGTTGTCCGTTATTCATAACACTTAATACATAGATATTATGAGCATATGGATTTTTAAATTGAAAGTCCAAATATCCGTATGCAACGGTTGCATCACGTCCTGCAGGAATATAGCTAACAGGTTCAAAATGAGGTGTTCGCTCAATGATGTTCATACCAGATAGTAATGCAGTGTTAAATAATGTAGAGCTAACTTGGCAAATACCGCCACCAATACCCGGTACTAATTTTCCATCAATAATAACTGGTGCATCATCATAGCCAGCTTCTGCCGTACGTTCACCGACAACATCATTAAAGGAAAAGACCTCACCAGGTTTGACTAATGTACCGCTAATTTTGGTTGATGCTAGCTCAATATTATGAGTTCTATTGGTGTTAGACGCATCAAAATTTGTAGTATAACTACCTAGAACAGCTGTTAATGGTTTTACATCATCGTTTGTAACACGAACTGTATCTTTAGATGTAAATTCTATAGAAATATTGTTAAAATTATTTTCTTCTAGTTGAGCTTTTAATTGTTTAATTGTCTCATCAATATCAACGCGTTTTCCTTCTTTTGAAGGTGTCATCTTGACTTGGCCATTTTCAACCGTTAATAACGCATCATGACCTGATACATCGATTTGTTTTGCTAATTCTGTAAAATATGCTTTTGCTGTTACTTCATCAAGTTTATATACAGGGTTTATATGTACTTTATAGATAAAAGCAGTAATCCTATGCATGATGAGCGTTTTTAAATCATCTTCATAACCATAGGTAAAAATATTAGATTCCGTACTAGCTGTATCAAGCGTAATTCCTAAATCTTTTACTTTTACTTGTCGCGTACCTTGATTTGGTATTGTTATCGTAATTGTTTTATTATTACTAGCCTCTGTATGAATTAAGGAGCTAACAGCATCTCTAGAATATCCTGAGATATCTTGATCCTCATAATACAGGCCATATGTAATTGTGCCATCCGTAGGAATTAAGCTGCAACCACTAGTAAATAGACAAGAACCGATTAATACACTACATAATAATTGTTTTAAGTTCATCATTATATCTTTCAAATAAAATTCGAGAAATTTGGTTCAAAATCATCTAATTATAGCATAATTCGCTATTTTAATGTGATACAATAATAGCATAGTGTTAGTAAAAGGATCATATATGTCACAGTCTAAAGAAGAAAAAAAACATTTTTATCTGCGTCATAACGATGCATTGATGAAGAGTACAAAACTATCTATGAAGGCTAAGCAAAGTATTTTACTTTCAAAGGCAGAAAATACGGTAAATGCCTACGAATCAGATTGGGATGATTTTGTAGATTGGTGTAATTATCAAAAGGTATCTTATTTTCCTGCTACGCCAGAAACTATTGTCAATTACATTAATGATTTAGCAGATTATGCAAAAGCAAATACTATTGCACGTCGAATTAGTGCTATTTCAGAGAATTATAATGCTTCAGGTTCTCGAGAAAATCCTTGTATGTCTCCGTTAGTAAAACAAGCTTTGCGAGGCATACGTCGATTAAAAGGCACCTTTCAACAAGGTAAAACCCCTATTCTGCTTGATGATATAGAAGATATTTTAGAGTGTATGGATACCATTGATATACCAAAGATACAAAAACTTCGTGATAAGGCTATTTTACTTGTCGGTTTTATGGGGGCTTTTCGGCGAAGTGAAATTGCTGCTTTAACCGTTGAAAATTTAAAGTTCTCTTCGCAAGGCCTTGAAATATTTATAGCTTCCTCTAAGGCTGATCAAGAGGGTCAAGGCGCTATAGTTGCTATTCCAAGTTTACAAGGATCTCCACTAGATGCGGTTCGAGCTTTAAAAAAATGGCTTACCACCAGTGGTATCACATCTGGACCGGTTTTTAGAGGTTTTACTAAATCAATGTCATTACGCAAAACTGCAATTTCCGATAAATCTATTGCAGAAATTGTAAAAAAATATACCTCTCTTATAGGTTTAGATCCATCCATGTATGGAGCCCATAGTTTACGGCATGGCTTTGCTACAACAGCAGCTTCCTATGGTGTTGAGGAGCGTAATATAATGCGTCAAACACGACATCATAGTGTTAATATGGTGAGGCGTTATATTAATGAAGCCAATAAATTTGTAGATAATCCTATTTCTACTATTTTTGAAAAACGGTTTAGATAGATTTATAAAATGGAAAAAGCTAGTATTGATTATTCCTTCATAGGATATAATCAATACTAGCCTTTTTCACATATATTTAATTTTGAGCCATATAGTCCATAGCTCGTGTAGGACTATCAGATTTATATACTGGAACTTTAAGTTTTGTTCCAGGTGTCAATGCGCCAGAATTTGAAATATTATTTAATTCTTTAACTTCAAATACGACTTCACGAATATCTACACTAGATCCAGTTGAACGAGCAGCAATGTCCCATAAAGTATCACCTTCTTGAACTGTTACCTCTTGAATTGTATGAGACTCCATCGCTGGTGTTGTTTGTTGATAACCAATTACCATTGCAAAACAGATGCTTAACATAATCATAATGTGTTTCATAATACATTACCTCTTTTATATATCGAACATAAAATTCAGAACGTTTGTTTGTTTACAATGAAATAATAGCACACAAACAGATGTTCGGTCAAGTGTTTTAGAACAAATGTTTGCAAAAGTATTAAAATACCTATATAATAAGCTTATAAAGCAAATAATTATAGTATATACTTTTATATATCCTTTTTTTGGTACATTATCGGAGGTTCTTGTGAGACGCCCAGCTACTGATATTAATACGAAACAACGTCGTATATTAGAGTTTATTCGTGATTCATTACATAATGAATACCGTTGCCCTACTGTTCGTGAAATTTGTGCTTATGTAGGTCTTAGCTCTACATCTACTGTACAATCCCACTTAAATACATTAGAAAAGTTTGGATATATCAAACGTGATCCGAATAAAAACCGTGCTATTACGATTTTAGATGATAATAAGCCTACTATTTCTGTATCTAAGAACAATAATGAAACAACTAGCTCTGATAATTTTGAATTTCTTGGTGCTGGTTTAAAACAAGTTCCCCTCATCGGTACCGTACAAGCAGGTACTCCTATTACCGCTGTTGAGAACTTGGAGGCTACATTGACTTTACCGGTTCAGCTTACAGGTGATTCAGATTGTTTTATGCTCCGTGTACAAGGCGAATCCATGATGAATATTGGTATGTATGAAGGTGATATGCTTATAGTACGTCATCAAAATACAGCTAATAATGGTGATATTGTGGTGGCTCGTATCGACGATGAAGCTACTGTTAAGCGTTTTTATAAGGAAAATGGACATATTCGTTTACAACCTGAAAATGATGATTTTGATCCAATTATTGTAGATGATTGTCATATTGAAGGCCTTGTGATTGGTCTTGTAAGAGATAGAATATAACAAAAAGACGGCAACGTAAGTTGCCGTCTTTTTGTTATACCGATATTTTTATCTTCGTAAACTAGCAAATATAGCACCTGATATATTGTGCCATACACTGAATATAGCTCCTACAAGAGTTGCTAGTGGATTTAGTGCAAAGTTAGTGGCTGCCAATGTTACAGCTAGTCCACTATTTTGCATTCCCACCTCTATCGCTAATGCAGTAGTTTTATCGTATTTTAATTTAAGCACTTTACCTACGCTTAAACCTAAAAGTAAGCCTAGAATATTATGAATACCAACTACAATAAGAGTTAGTAAACCAGAAACTAATAGCTTGTCCCTATTAACTGCAATAATGGCTGCTATTAATAATATAATAGCAATCATTGAAAATATAGGACTTATACTGGTTAGTGTATTGATGTGTGATTTACAAACATATTGAATGACAGCACCTAATAAGATTGGTACAATGATTACTTTCATCATTGTTATCATCATTGGAAGGAATGCTACATCTACCCAGGCACCACCAATATATAAGATTAATAATGGTGTTACGATAGGGGCTATTAATGTCGACATAATTGTCATCCCTACTGATAGAGGTACATCCCCTTTAGCAATGTATGTAATAACATTACTAGCTGTGCCACCAGGACAACAGCCGACTAATATAACACCGATGGCAATATCAGGAGGTAAAGTAAATACATGACAAATTCCCCATGCTAATAAAGGCATAATCGTATATTGTGCCAGTACGCCGATACAAATATCTTTTGGGTATTTAAGAATATTACATAGGCTTTCAAACTTAATTGTAAGCCCCATACCAAACATAGCAATGCCTAGTAAAAATGGTGTATAAGCTATGGCCCATGTGAAGTAATCAGGCACCATATAAGCTAGACACGAAAAACCGATGATTAGGACCATTAAGTACTTGGAGATTATATGCGTTAGTGTTTGGAAATAATTCATAACTTCCCTCCCTATTTTGTATCGAACGAGAAGTTATCAATAAGTCGTGTAGATCCAATGTATACAGCCATAGCGACCAATACTGGAGATGTAATCTCTTGAACAGGTTGCATTGTATTAGCATCGACAACTGAGATATAATCTATTTTTGCTAATGGTTCTGTATCAACAATATTTGTCATAGTATTAATAATAGTATCTGCAGAACCCCCGCATTTAATAGCTTGTTTTCCCTCTTGAATAGCTTTATACAATATTGTGGCAGCATTTCGTTCTTCACTAGATAAATATGTATTACGAGAAGATTTTGCTAGACCATCTGATTCACGAACGATAGGCACTCCAATTATATTTACTGGGAAGTTTAAATCGAAAACCATTTTACGTATAATGGCTAATTGTTGTGCATCCTTTTCACCAAAATAAGCATTATTAGGTTGAATAATATTAAAGAATTTTGCTACAACAGTACAAACACCTTTAAAGTGAATTGGTCTACGAACGCCACACAATGTATCAGATAAATCAATAATATTTACAAAGGCTTTTCTATTGCAATACATCTCATCTGGGCTAGGCGTAAATATGAGGTCAACCCCATGTGATTCACATAGTGTTTTATCTCGATTTAAATCTCTTGGATAGGAGCTTAGATCTTCGTTTTCTCCAAACTGAGTAGGATTAACAAATATAGATACAACAACCTTGTCATTATTTTTTCTTGCTTCATCAATTAATGCAGCATGACCATCATGTAAGTATCCCATAGTAGGCACAAATCCAATTGAATACCCTTGTTTTCTCCAAGTGTTTATTGTATTTCGTACTTTTTCTATTGTAGTTATAATTTCCATAAGAATTCCTCCGTTACTTGTAAATTGTAAATACAAAGATAGTCCTATACAGTCTACCGTAATTCGATCAAAAACAGTTAGTCTTGATCCACTAATAAACCATGTTTTTCATAGTTTTTTATATGACTTATCTTATTATTATTATCTACAAAAACAACGAGAGGCTTATGGGTATCTACCTCATTTTCATTAAGCTGAGCATAGCACATGATAATAATCTTATCTTTTACCTGTACATGTCTTGCTGCAGCACCGTTTAAACAGATTACACCACTACCAGATTCTCCAGCAATTGTATATGTGGAAAAACGTGCACCATTATTAATGTTTACAATTTGAACTTGTTCATATTCACGTATTCCAGATGCATTCAAAAGATCAGTATCAATTGTAATGCTCCCTACATAATCAAGTTCTGCTTGAGTCACAGTAGCTCTGTGAATTTTACCTTTTAACATTGTTAGTTCCATGTTAAACTCCTTGTGTATTAAATGTAACCGCCTAATGGTCGATTCGAACTTTCACAATTTATATGTTTATCATGAATTAACAGTAGACTAGAGTATAGTTAAAAATACTATCTCCATGTGAGATTATATCATAATAAAATCTGACACACAAAAATATATTTATAGTCATCAAAGATAATATTTATAATATGCTTATTATAAAGTAAAACCAGTAGCCACAAATGTAGTTACTGGTTTTCTATACTCTTATCTCTTATTTTAGATATTCAGTTAATGCTTTATCTATGCATGCTGCCTCTTCTGGAGATGGTTCACACATTGGAAGATTGAATGCACCAGATGGTAATCCAAGCTTACGAACAGCATATTTTATAGGGATGGGATTGGTTGTAACGAACATGGCTTTGATAATATCGCCTATTTTTTGATGTAAGCGTAACGCTTCTTTTGTATTACCGTCTTCATAGGCTGCAATCATAGCGTTCATATCTTTGCCAGCTACATGTCCAACAACAGATACAACACCACAACCACCAACGGCTAGCATTGGTAATGTAAGTCCATCATCACCGCTATATACCATGAAATCATCATCAGGCATTAAACGTTTGATTTCAGAAGCTATTAGTACATTACCACTAGCTTCTTTTATAGCACATATATGAGGATATTCTTTGTGAAGTCGCGCTACTGTAGCTGGTAATATACCAGTACCGACACGACCTGGCACATTGTATATCATGATTGGTAAAGTAGTTGCTTCTGCAATAGCTTTAAAATGCAAATATTGTCCTTGTTGATTTGGTTTATTATAATAAGGTACCACTACTAGGAATCCATTAATACCAGGAATTTCTGAAACTTCTTTTACAAAATCAACAGATGCTTTTGTATCATTAGAGCCTACATTGGCAATAATAGTTCCTTTATGACTACATTCTTTTGCTACCGCTTTAAAAAGCGCTGCTTTTTCTTCACGGGATATAGTAGGATTTTCACCTGTTGTTCCACAAACGACTAAACCATTAGACCCATTTTCTAAAAGATGATGTGCTATGGTTAATGTATTGTCAATATTGACGGATCCATCTTCATTAAATGATGTAATCATTGCCGTTAATACACGACCAAAGGTTTTCATAGTAATCTCCCCCTTGATGGATATTAAAATGCTTGTTTTTCTACTAAATATTCTGCAATTTGTAATGCATTTAATGCAGCACCTTTGCGGATTTGGTCCCCTACAATCCAGAAATTCATACCTTTATCATTGTATAAATCTTTACGAATACGACCGATTTCACAATCGTTTTGATTAGATGTATACAATGGCATTGGATATTCTTGCTCAGCAGGATTATCTTTTACTTGTAACCCTGGGAATGCTGTACAGGCTTTACGGAAATCCTCTACAGATACTGGTGCTTCTGTTTCAACTAATACGGATTCAGAATGAGAACGATATACAGGAACCCGAACGGTTGTTGGTACTACTTGAATAGTATCATCGTGAAGGATTTTCTGTGTTTCGTAAACCATCTTCATCTCTTCTTTAGTATAATCGTTTTCCAAGAATACATCAATTTGAGGTAATAAATTGAAAGCTACTGGATAGTGTTTTGGCGCAGAACCAGTAGGTAACAAATTAGCTGTCATTTCTTTACCTTCAGTGAATTCTTGTACTTGTCTTTCTAGCTCTTCAATACCTTCTTTACCGGCACCAGATACTGCTTGGTATGTAGATACGACAATGCGTTTAATGGGAGACAAATCATGAAGTGGTTTTAAGCCTAAGCACATGATGATTGTAGAGCAGTTTGGGTTAGCAATGATACCCTTATGCGTTAAGATATCATCTGGGTTAACCTCTGGTACAACAAGAGGAACCTCTGGATCCATACGGAATGCACTGGAATTATCGATAACGATAGCACCGCGTTTTGCCGCTTCAGGACCTAATGTTTTAGAAATAGACCCACCTGCGAATAATGCAATATCAATATTGTCAAAAGATTCTGGTTTAGCTTCTTCTACAATATAAGTTTTGCCATTTACAGTCAGTTCTATGCCTGCAGAACGGGAAGATGCTAATAATTTTAAATTTTCATAAGGGAAATTACGCTCTTCAATAAGTGTAATAAATTCTGCCCCTACTGCACCAGTGGCACCAAGGATTGCTACATTAGGTTTTTTCATCTCTCGTCTCCTCAAATAATCTATTTAATGAAAATTATAAATAATGTTCTAAGCCATATGTTAAGCCTGGTTTAGAGGTAATTTTCTTACATGCTAGTACAACGCCAGGCATAAAGGATAAACGGCTTAAGCTATCGTGTCGAATAGTCAATGTTTCATCATGACCACCAAATAATACCTCTTGATGAGCTACGTAACCTGGTAATCGTACACTATGAATAGTAATATCGTCTACCTTTGCACCGCGTGCGCCAGGTAAGCTTTCACGTGTCAAGTCTTCAGAACTTGTCACATTAGCAGCTTGTTTAGCATCATTAATGAGTTTTGCAGTCAAAATGGATGTTCCTGATGGTGCATCATATTTATGATTGTGATGTAACTCGATGATTTCCACATCTGGGAAATATGGTGCCAAATCAGCGGCTACTTTCATCATCATTACAGCGCCTAAAGAAAAGTTTGGTGCTACTAGACAGTTGGCGTGATTCTTTAGACCAATTTCATGTAATTCATTACGTTGTTCTTCTGTCAAACCTGTGGTGCCAATCACTAGATGAACTCCAGCAGAAAGGATTTTTTTTGCATTTTCAAAAATAACTGCAGGATTTGTAAAATCTACAATAACATCAGGCTTATTATTTCCGAGTACATCGTCTACGGATGGAGCCATTGTAATTTGTAGTGGCTCCATACCTGCTACAGTACCAATGTCTTGTCCGTCCTTAGTTGGATCGATTCCCCCTACTAATGTTAATTCAGAATCTGCTTGTACTGCTTTTACGACTTCGCGACCCATTTTGCCGCCTGCACCGTTTACCATTACTCGAATCATATTTACCTCCCAAAAAAGCCAGTGGAAAGCTATCCACTGGCTTAATATATACGATTCATCGTTAATTAAACAAGATCTATGATAGCACTCCACCAATATCAATATTGATGACAGTTGTCTACCTATTAAATAGACAACCAGCATGATGACTTGGCAATCACCCCACTTCGGCAAGCACACCTTTTATCATGACTCATTGTTTGCCGACTCCTCATGATGACTCTTTATACCCGCACCTCTACCTTATTATTGAGTTATTATAATAAGTATAAGAAATTATGCGTATTTAGTCAATGGAAATGGTCAATAAGTTCTTTTGCAGCTGCCAGAGCTGTGTTGGACATTCCTTTTCCAGACATCATGGAAGCTATTTGTGATAGACGTTCTTCATCATTTAATTGTGATAATGTAGATATTGTTCGCCCTTCATGTTCCTGTTTAGCAAGATGATAATGTTGTTTTGCTATGCTTGCAGTTTGAGGTAAATGTGTTATACAGAATACCTGATTTGTTTTAGATAAAGTCAATATTTTTTCTGCAACTTTTAATGCAATATCACCACTAATACCGACATCAATTTCATCGAATACAAGGGTCTTATGATTATCTGTACGGAATACAGATTTAAAAGCTAGTGCTATACGAGCTAATTCACCGCCAGAAGCCACTTTGTGTAGTGGTAATAATTGCTCACCTTTATTAGCTGAAAACAATAATTCGATAGATTTAGCGCCTAATGGTAAAAGGTCTTCGCTAGAATCAATATAGAAACGGATATCCCCTTTTTCCATGCCTAAATCTGCAAATTCAGTATGTAATTGTTTTGCAATTATAATGGCATTTTCTTGTCTAACAGTTGTAAGCTTAGTTAATGCTTTCTTAGCAATACTTTCTTTTTCCGCTAACAACTCCTCCAACTGAACTTGTTCACAAACTTCAGACTGTAGTTCCTCTAGGCGTTGTTGAGCTTTGTCTTCATAATTTAATATGTCCTGAACAGTATCACCATATTTCTTCTTTAAACCATAAATAGTAGAATCTCTATCTTGGCAATACGCATATCGTTCTTCATCATAGCTAATGGAATCTCTATATCGATCTAGTGATTGTGCAGCTTCCTCTAATTGAAAGTATGCAGAATTGACTAGTTCCGAAATCTCTTTAACCTCATCATCATATTTAACAAGATCATTTACTTCTACCTTTATAGCGTTCACCGTATCTAATAAAGGATGACGTCCGCTGTAAAATGCATCATAACATGAGCCAAGTACCTTATCGATATGGTCAAAGCTATCTAAACGTTTTAATTCTTCAGCGATGGCTTCGTCTTCACCAGGTTGTAAACCTGCTTCTTCTATTTCATCTATCTGAAAGCGTAGCATATCAAGCTCACGAGCACGCTCCGCCATATGTTCAGATAAATTATCTAATGCTTGCTTCGCTGCTTTATATTCTTTATAGGCTTCCTTATATTCTTGATAAGCTTTTAGCCCAACTTCATTATAACTATCTAGATATTCATGATGCGAATCTGGATTCAATAATTTTTGATTGCTATATTGGCCATGTATATCTGCTAATAACTGACCAATTTCTTTAAGTGCTTTTAAAGGAATTGGTTGATCATTAGCCAATATCATCGATTTACCAGAAGTATTAAAGGATCGAGATAAAATAAGTTGATCATCTTCTACTATAATATTTTTTGATTCTAATACATCTAATAAACTTTGGTGATTAGCAATGTCGAATATGCCATCTATAACAAAACTATCTTTACCATGACGAATAAACTCGCTACTAGCTCGTTCTCCTAGTAAGATACTGAAAGCATCCATTAATATGGATTTACCTGCCCCAGTTTCGCCGGTAAAGATAGTTATGCCATCTTTAAATGAAATATTCATTTGCTCAATCAACGCAAAGTTGCGAATGCTCATTTGCGTTAACATATAATTAATCCTTCATTAAATCTTGAATTCTTGTGAGAATTGCAGGTACATCTTCTTCAGAGCGGGCAATAAGTAAAATTGTATCATCCCCTGCTAGTGTACCAATCAATTCAGACCATTTAGCATGGTCAATTGAAAATGCTACAGATTGTGCTGAACCAGGAATCGTATGTAGCACGATTTGGTTAAGACTGTGATCAACCTTAATTAATGAATCTTGGAATAGTCTATTTATACGACTGCGTGAAAGAACCACATTTTCTTCTGGAGACAATGCATACCGATAATGTCCATCGCCAGTAGGAATTTTAATTAACATTAACTCTTTAATGTCACGAGAGACGGTAGCCTGTGTTACTTCAATGCCTTCTTGTAATAAAGCTGCTGCTAACTCTTCTTGTGTTTCAATCGCCTTAGACTGGACAATTTCCTTAATTTTGTTGTAGCGATAGCGTTTCATTTTGATCTCCCTTTTTTAAAACCTTGCACATAAAAGAGAATAGTATCTTTTCTACATTATTATACCATATATTCAAAATTAATATATGGTATATACCGTATATACCATACGTCTTATGCATATAATGAGAATGTTTTATATTTTTTAAAAAGAAAGCGAAAATACTACTTATAAAGGCACATAATATATGGTTCATCTATTTATACAGAATTTATAATTTATACATTTTTTTGTGCTATAAATAAATAAAAGACCCAATTATGGGTCTTTTATAGGTCATTATGCATTTTAAGTATAGCAGAATTATAGGAATATTATAAATTTTCTATACTGTAAGGAGTATATGCTAACGTTTTTGTATAATAAATAATTCAGGTGGATTATTTACTTGATTTAAAGGATGCCAATGACATACATTGAACTTATTTTGCTCTAATTCTGATAAGAAGAACTGTAATTCTTCCTTCTCATTCATTCCTTCTGGCGTACCAGGATAAGCAACAATTGTTATGGCCCCATCCTTGGCCAATTTAGGAAAGGCGTTTTTTAGTGCTTCTATGGTATGTTTTGGACGCGTTATAATTCGGTGATCCCCACCTGGCAAATACCCTAAATTAAAGATAATTAAATCTATGCTATTTTCTTTAATTGCTTCATGTAACGCAATATCATGAGAATTATGTAGGAATGTTATCGTCACATCAGATTGTAATGTCTTAGATGCTAATAATTTCCTACTAGCACCGATTGCTTGTTCTTGAATATCAATACCATAGAGATGACACTCTGCTTTAGCTCGTTGTGCTAAATATAGTAAATCGTGGCCATTGCCACATGTTGCATCCACTACAACAGAGGCGGATTTCATGATATGATCCCAAATGAGATGTTGAAATTGAACTGCATTGTTGATGTTAATCATATGCGTTCACACTCCTTATAATAACTCGTCCCTACGAGATGCCAATTTTTTAAATAATGTACCGAAGAAACATTGATCTTTGAAGCGAACAAATAAACAATATACAGGGTTAGATGAAATATGTAGAGTCTCTTTGTTTGTAAAAGAATAATCAAATGTTCCATCTATGCATATGTGCAATTTAGGTTCTCGTTCAGGCATAGTGACTTGAATCGTGTCATGCTCTTCTAACACCATCGAAATACCTTGAATTAAATGAGGCGCCACGGGTGTAATAATAATAGAACGATTATCAGGTTTCATAATGGGACCACCAGCAGATAAATTATACCCTGTTGAACCAGTAGCAGATGAAATGATAAGACCATCTGAAGGATACATTTGAGTATGTTGATTATTAACCGCTAAATTAATACGTGCCATTTTAGCAGGTTCTGCTCTTGTAATTACAACTTCATTGATAATTGGTACTAATTCTTCTTTAGAACCATCTTCTCTATCAATACAGGCATGTAAATGGCCTCTTTTTTCAATAGTATAATCACCTTGCGCAACGCGTTTAATGTGGCTTTGTAATTGATGTACTTCAATTTGATTTAAGAAGCCTAGCTCCCCTAAATTGATACCACATACAGGTATATTGTAAGAGAAGATTTGTCGTGCTAAATGAATGATGGTACCGTCACCACCAAAACTAAAAGCCACGTCAATATGTTTGAAAATTTCTGGCCTAGGAAGCACATGATCTTTAGGAATTTGTAACACTTTATAAGTATCAGGTCTTTCAAGATCATCTGGTAAATATACTTCTATTTGTTCTTCTCTACAGATGTGTGCAGCCATTTTTAAAACGGCCATTATTGTACTTTTGCCCATGTTAGGAAAAAAACCAATACGCATAAATCTATCTCCTATAACGCGTGAGCTTCATCGACAACTGCTGTAATTAATTCATCAGTTATTGATAATGCATCATCTTCAGATTTAGTAAAATAACCTAAAAATTCAATATTTCCCTCGGTTCCTTTGATTGGTGAGAATGTTAAACCATGTAAATAAAGTCGACAATCATAAGCAAATTGCAATATACGTTGTAGGACTTCTTCATGGACTAATCTATCACGAACAATACCACCTTTACCAACCTTTTCCTTTCCAGCTTCAAATTGTGGCTTTATGAGGGCTACAAGAGAACCTGTATCTTTTAATAAGGTTGTAGCAACAGGTAATACTTTATCAAGGGATATAAAGGCTACATCGATAGAGATAAAATCTACAAGTTCACCTAGTTGCTCAGGTGTAACAGTGCGTATATTTTGTTTTTCCATGTTGATAACTCGTTCATCTTGGCGTAATTTCCAAGCTAGTTGATTATATCCTACATCAATGGCAAACACTTTTGAAGCGCCATTTTGCAAAGCGCAATCAGTAAAACCACCAGTACTAGCACCAATATCAACCATAACTGCATCAGTTAAATCGATAGGATATATTTGAATAGCTTTTTCTAATTTTAAGCCACCGCGACTTACATATGGTAAGGTATTCCCTTTTACTGTAAGATTGGCATCAACAGGAACCTTTGTACCCGCTTTATCGATTCTTGTAGTATCCATAAAAATTTGACCAGCCATAATGGCAGCTTTTGCCTTTTCGCGGCTTTCAAATAATCCTCGATTTACAAGAAGAATATCTAAACGTTCTTTATTACTCATATTACACCATTATATACATAGAAATATTGAATATACGCAACCAGTATGCCTAGTATTAAACCACCAAATACTTCGATTGGTGTATGACCTAATAATTCTTTCAAGGCGATTTCACGACCTTTTAAGATGACCGGAATATTACGTTTGCTAAAATACTCTACAATTTGGTTTAAAATTTGAGCTTGTCTACCGGCCTCCCTACGTACACCAGATGCGTCATACATAACAACGATGGAGAATACAAGGGCTACTACAAATAAATCTGTAATACCATTATTTTTAAAATATAATGCAGTTGTCGTTGAAATAACAAAGGATGTATGAGAACTAGGAAATCCACCAGATCCTACAAGTCGTTCCAACCGTAATGTACGATAGCGAATTAATTGCCACAAGAATTTAATGGCTTGCGCGGAAAACCAGCCCCAAAATGCCGCTTGCGCTATATAATTATGACAAATTTCTTCAAAAATATGGTACATCTGACTTCATCCTTTAGATATTAATGTGTACGTTCCATTAAATAATCGATAATAGCACTTAATATTTCTGTATTATCTGTTAATGTCGATAGTGCCGAATGAGCATTTTGGGCGACCCTATGCGCTTCATTTTGAGCACCTTCTAGGCCTAATAAGGAAACATAAGTAGATTTGTCTTGACGCATATCACTACCAGGTGTTTTGCCCAACTCCTCTATAGTTCCTGTTACATCGAGAATATCATCTGTAATCTGGAATAGCAATCCTAAACAATTGGCATAGGTCATATAGGCTGTATACTTTTCTTTCTCAGCGTTAGATAAGATAAGGCCTAACTCTATTGCCGCATTAAAGAGCGCTCCCGTTTTACCACCATGTAAGACTTTTAATTCCTCAAGCGGTATATGTTTTCCCTCAGAAAGTAAATCGAATGCTTGACCGCCCACCATTCCTTCAGGGCCAGCTGCAGTAGCTAAGCATTGAATCGCTTTAATTTTTTGATTTGCTGATGCGGTTTTATTTTCAGAACAAAGTTGGAATGCATAGGTCAATAAACCATCACCAGCAAGAATTGCTAAACCGTCACCATATACTTTATGATTAGTTAAATTACCACGTCGATAATCATCATTATCCATAGCCGGTAGATCATCATGAACTAATGAATACGTATGAATGCATTCCAAAGCACAAAGGAACTCTTTATATAAGGAGGCATCCATATTCATAGATTCAAGTACAGCCTTTGTTAAAATGGGACGAATTCGTTTACCACCTTGTAATAAACTATAATTCATAGATTCATATAGGCGTTCGTATTCTGGTATGGGAGATTTTAATATGGTATTTAACCATTGTTCAATAGTTTGTTTGCTAGTCTCTAAATATGTTTTTAACATAGCCTTTATTCTCCAATGCGTACTTCTTCAATAATCTGTTGAATTTCGCCTTCCACAGAATCTAGCATATCTGCACATTCCTTAACTAAGGTTAATCCCTTTTTATACTGATTTAAGAGCTCTGACATAGATAATTCGCCATCATCTAATTGGCGAACTATATCTTCAAGAGCCTTATATTTTTTCTCATAACTTTTCAGTGATGCTGCCATTAGGTAGTACCTCCTCTACAACTGCATGTATAGAGCCATCGCTCAATGAAATGCTAAATGAATCACCTTTTGCTAAATATTGCACTGATTTTACAACATTGCCCTCTTTTTCTATCTTGGAGTATCCTTTCACCATTAAATGAAGTGGGTTTTGTAAGGACAATTCCTGTGTGATTAATGAAAGTTTATGTTTTTCCTGCTGTAGTCGCTGTGATGTAAGTGTTTGCATTTTTTCTTTATATGATTGCAATAAGGAGTTTTGCTTGTGAATCAATTGCAATGCAGGAAATCCAAGACGGCGATTAAAAATCGTACTTAATTCGATGCGTTTTTGTTGTAATGTTTGACTCATTACGTACTGAATATAATCAAATTTTTGTTGTAAATTCTGTTGCAATGTAGCTAATGGAAGTACAGCGATTTCCGCAGCATGACTCGGTGTAGCGCCACGTATATCAGCAGCATAATCTGCTAATGTATAATCGGTCTCATGCCCAACAGCAGATATAATTGGTGTTGATGAATTATATATAGCCTCAATTACTACTCTATCATTAAAGCACCATAAATCTTCCATTGATCCACCGCCACGACCGACGATAATTACGTCTACATCAGGGTCTTTATCAGCGGCCTCAATCCCTTTAGCTATAATGGGGCCAGCAGTTGAACCCTGTACAGGGACAGAAAATAATTTAAATTGCATAAGAGGATTTCTATGTTCACTAATATGTAAGATATCGTGTATAACGGCACCAGTTGGAGATGTAACAATACCGATACAACTAGATAAAACTGGTATAGGTTGTTTATGAGCATCATCAAAATAGCCTAACGCAGCCAACTCTCTTTGTAATGCATCAAATTCAAGCTGTAATGGGCTTTTAGAACCTACTTGCATATCCGTAGCGATAAGATTTAAACGTCCCATTTTATTGTAAAAATTAACAGATGCTTTGATAGTTACTAATAATCCATTTTGAAAAGAATTAGCCAGACCTTTGCTTTGTACCGTACTAGACCACATCGTCACATCAATAGATGATTCCTCATCTTTGAGTGTGAAGTATACATGCCCGCTACTATGACGTTTAGCATTGATAATAGTACCGCTAACATATACATTTTTAAGGAGATATTCTCTATCTATTGTTCGTTTTATTAAGTTATTTAATTGGGTAATACTTAATATATTCACGATATACCTACTCTTTTGATGCTAATAATGCTCCGTAGGCATTACCAGTAGCATTGTCGACGGAAAACTTAGGAGTTGCAAAGTAAACCTTTACATCATTTTTATTGCAGAAACCTTTAATACGATTTCGTAATATGGAATTACTCATAACACCACCTACTGCAACTAATGTTGATACTGGTGTATGTTCAAGATGATATGTCAATAATTTTTCTAAGGAGTTTCCTATACAACTAAAGAGTGCCTTACTTATAGATGCAGGAGCGACACCATTTCCTATATTGCGTAATGCCGCACTACAAGGACCAGCAAAGCTAATCCATCCATCTTTAACTGATGAAGGTAATGGATCATATGTATCCGTTTGTAACGCAAGTCGTTCTAATTCCTTGCCACAAGGAAATTGTAAGCCCAACGCAACACCGACGCGATCAACAAATTGTCCACCTTGCAAATCGTTAGAGCCACCGATGATAGAACTTTCAAAAACACCTTTACCTTTATATTCTGTTAGCACAAGTTCTGTTGTACCACCGGAAAGATGCAAGGCATAGAATGGTTGATCTGGGATAGATCCTATGTCACGCAATGCTGCCAATATATGATTTTCTTGATGGGAAAACTCGTACATTGGTACTTTCATCATATGGCTTAGCGCACGACCAAAACTATGACCTACAAGAAAAGCTGGCATATAAGAATCATCAGCCCGTCTAGGAAAGGCACTGACACCAATTCCCGATAACGGAACTTGAACTAACTCTTCTATAAGACGAGGTAGTACCTTTGTATGTTGAAATACCATATTAGACTGTTGAAGGCCTTTCATACCAGATTTGACGTCCAAAATTTTACGAGCTTCCCCTACAATATTTAGTTCATCATCAATGATGGCACAGCTCGTCGTATAGCAGCTTGTGTCGATTCCTAGAAAGTATTGTTTCATTATTTACTCTTGTTATAAGCGTCTAGAATAGCATTAATTAATTTGTAAGATGCATCAGAACCAAAAGATTTTGCTAATTGTACAGCTTCATTGATTACGATAGACGGAGATACATCTTCACTATTATAATTGAGCTCCCATATAGCAAGACGTAAAATAGCGCGGTCTACCTTATCCATAAGTTCTAATTTACGTTTTGTGCAAAATGGATTAAGTATTGTATCGATTTCTTCTGTATGGGCTAATACACCGTCAATCATTTGATTTGCATAAGCAATATCCATAGATAGAGTTACTTCGCCTTCAGGGAAGATTACATCATCGTTACAAGTGTGAAATTCATTAGCGTATAGCACTTGGAATGCATATTGACGTGCTTCACGTCGATTTCTCTTTTTAGACATGTTGTTTCCTCTATTATTCTTTCACAATTCCTTCAATATGTACATCAACCTTTACATTATCAAGATCGAGCGTGTTCTTTAAGGTTTGTTTAATTTCAGATTGTAATTGTTTTGCTATATCTATTACATTGTAGCCATATAAAACACGGATATAAATATTGATTTCCAAAAATCCTTTTCTATGTTTTACATTGATACCAGGTAGATTTTTTTGACCAAATGCATTTGTAATACCATCTACAATCTCATCATATAAGCGAGGGCTTAAAGAATGAATACCAGGAATTGTGCTAAGTGGTTTGATAGCAACATCGATAATCACCGAATCAGCAATATCAACAGTTGCTGTATCTAAACCATAATTTAATTTATCGTCTTGGCTCATAGGTCCTCCTATTATTCTTCACCTTGAGATGTATCAGGTGTAAAATCATCAAAAATAATATCTTGGACTACGATATCAATAGTTTCAACATCTATTTCCGTATAATTAACGAGCGCCGTTTTAATTCGTTCTTGTAAACGAAGGGCAATATCTGGTATGCGATAGCCATAGGATATACTTACGTACAATGTTACGGAAAGAGCCCCTTCATCATTGAAGGAAATTTTTACACCTTCATGGGCGTTTTTACGTCCAAAAAATGTATTTACACCGTCATTAAAGGTAGAGCTCATATGATGAATCCCTTTTGTATCCAATGCGGTCATACTAACAATAGTAGCGTATACATCGTCAGCAATTTTAATTTTACCCGTTTCTAACTCAGTTATTTTCTTAGTCATATAGGCCTCTTTCAAAAAGAGCACCTGTCCCTATATAATGACATAGACGACAAGTGCTCAGCTCAACAAAGATATATGGGGGACTATATTACATTTAAAAGATCTGGCCCACTATATCAATGAAATAGTTTTAGGCACGTTCGATGTATTGACCTGTACGTGTATCAATACGAAGTACATCGTCTACTTCAATGAAGAGAGGTACTTTTACAGTGTAGCCTGTTTCTAATACTGCTGGTTTGTTACCACCAGTAGCAGTATCACCACGGATACCAGGATCTGTTTCAACAACGCGAAGTTCTACAGCTACAGGTAAGTCAAGACCGATAACGATACCTTGGAAGAACATGATGGATACTTCCATATTTTCAAGAAGGAAGTTTTTAGCTTCCCCTAATTGTTCAAGGGTAAGTTCAACTTGGTCATAAGTTTCGTTATCCATGAATGTATAAGCACCATCAGACTCGTATAAGTATTGCATACGACGACGATCAACGTGTGCTTTTGGCACTTTTTCACCGGCATTAAATGTACGTTCTACTACGGAACCTGTTTGCAAGTTTTTCATTTTAGTACGTACGAATGCAGCACCTTTGCCTGGTTTAACGTGTTGGAAATCAACTACTTGCCATACATTACCGTCGATTTCAACGGTTACACCTGGGCGGAAATCATTACTGGAAATCATCTAACTCTTCTCCTTCTAAATACCTATTTCAATTAACTCTTTTGGACTATGTGTTAATACTTCACAGCCATTAGCCTTAACAATAACACTATCCTCTATTCTCAATCCGATTTCACCAGAAAGATATATGCCTGGTTCTACCGTAATGATCATATTTTCGGAAAATACCGTGTTGGATTTCGGGTTGGCCACAGGTTCCTCATGAATTTCTAATCCTACACCATGCCCTGTACCGTGATTAAATTCCTTGGTATATCCATTATCTCGTATATAGTTACGACATACTGCATCGAGCTCTTTGCCTGTAATTCCAGCACGAACAGCTGCAACACCTCGTTTTTGTGCTTCTAAAACAATAGTATACAGTTTTTTCTGTAATTCTGATGCGGGCCCCATAACGATTGTTCTCGTCATATCTGAATGAAAGCCTTTATAAACAGCACCAAAGTCAAAGGTAACAAAATCACCGGCTTCAATAACCTTATCACTAGCCACACCATGTGGCATGCTAGACCGATTGCCAGATGCAACAATAGTAGCAAATGATGGTTCCTCAGAACCACATTTTAACATTTCTGTTTCTAAGATGATACGTGCTTCGTTTTCGGTCATCCCCACCTTTAATTGTGGTAAAAGTGCAGCAAAAGCTTCATCACCAATCTTAGCTGCTTTACGCATCAATTCTAATTCGTCTTCACGTTTCACCGCGCGTAGTGTTGCAAAGTTAAGAGACGTGAAATTAAAGCGTTCATCTAACGTATCACATAAAGATTCATAGGTATCTACAGGCATATATTTTCCTTCTATACCAAAGAGGCCTTCATGGATGTGATTGTCATTAAAAATATCAACAAGAGTATCCATAACAGTTGTTTCGTATTGAATAACCGTATATCCTTCACATTGCTTTGTTGCTTGCTCTGTATATCTAAAATCGGTAATCATAAAGGCCTGATCTTGTGTGACAATAGCAAAACCTGTAGTACCAGTAAAGCTAGCAAAATAATGTAAATTGGTTGGACTGATTAAAATAACACCTGTTAACTCTTGTTCTTTAATATACTGTTGTAGCTGATTTAAACCATTCATAATCATGCTCCTAGTCTATAAAGTACACTTTATAATACCATAAAATACCTATATTGGGTAGATTTTCATGCTATTTTTTAAAGTCTGCTATTTCTTGGTCACCAATTTCTAAGTATGTATTAATTTCTTCAATTCCACTTAGTGTAATATGGCCTACTGACAATCTTTTTAAATACGTTACTTCACCACCTGCAGCCCCTATCATACGTTTTACTTGATGATATTTGCCTTCTTCGATGGTTATTTCTAGCGATTTATCTGATAGGATATTGATCGTAGCAGGTTTACATTGTATTCCATCGCCTAGAACTATACCGACTGATATGCGTTCTAGGCCCTCTTTAGATAGTATTCCATGAAACTCAACATAATAAACCTTAGGTACATGTTTATGCCCATTGATAATCGAATGAGCCCATACTCCATCATTAGTGAGCAATAATAGACCTTCTGTATCTTTATCTAGACGACCAACGGGAAATACGCCCATTTTTTTAAATTCAGGAGGTAATAAATCCATTACTACAGGATGAGACCTATCTTCTACTGCCGTTATATATCCAGCAGGCTTGTGAAACTTAATATAATATAGTTGTTTTGTAGATATTTGTGAGCCGTCAACCGCTATAGTATCTGTATCAATATTTATAGGATAATCCTTTTTCACCACAATGATATCATTCACGGTAACACGTCTATCTTTGATGATTTGATGAACTTCTTTGCGACTACCAAAGGCCTTGTTGGCTAATAGTTTATCTAAACGCATTTAAGATTCCTTTCTTCTATTTGAAAGAAGCTATTATACATGTCCTCTTAAATTATCTACATGAGCTGTATCATTGAGCAAGTTTAAAATATTGTGATCTGATTCACCCATACCATTATAAAACACGCGATTAATGGCTGTATTTCCTTGGCTGAAATTCCAACAATGACTGATGGAGATATCGAGTAATTTACATAATATAGTACGTATTGTACCACCATGACAAGTAATTAAAATAGTTTCATCTTCATTATTTTCATTTAGAAAATCAGATACTGCACTCCAAGCACGATCTTGCACCTCTTGAAAGCTTTCACCATTAGGCACCTTTACAATATCAGGGCGACGATACATTTGATCAATAAGGCCAGGCCAACGTTCTTCTATTTCAGTAAAAAGAAGCTTTTCCCAATCGCCAAAATTAATTTCACGTAATCGTTCATCTGTTTTAATCTCTAGTTGTCGATTTCCACGAATCGTTTCAGCCGTTACAAGAGCTCTTGATAGATCACTAGAAAGAATGCGATCAAAATGAATATCCTTTAAGGCATTACCACAAGCTTTGGCCTGTGCAATACCGTTTTCATTAAGTGGCACATTTGTAATACCTTGGTATCGACCAATCTTATTCCACTCGGTTTCTCCATGTCTAACAATATATAATGTTTTCATTTTTAATCCTTATTTCTCAAAAATGGCAGATAGTAAACGAATAAGTTCTACGTTATGGTTGTGATCTTTTATGGCAATCCTCATCCATTGCGCACCTAAACCATTATAGTTGGCACAATTGCGTATCAACACATTATGTTTCTCTAGATTTCTTTGCACATTATCAACTGTTATAGTAGGATTTTTGATTTCAATCAATATATAATTAGCCGATGGCTTATATACAATCAAATCATCTATAGCAGATAGCGATTTATACATAAACTCAGATTCGTTGGCCAATAGATCTTTCGTATTCTTGATGTAGTTGGTATCATTCATGGCAGCTGTAATATAAGCCTGTGATAAGGTATTAACAGACCATGAAGGAATATAGGCACTTAATTTTTTGATAAGTGATGGATTAGCAAAGGCTGCACCTATACGAAGCCCAGGAACAGCATAAAATTTTGTAAAAGAATGGATAATAATTACGTTGTCATGATGATAAATAAGACTTCGCATAGAATAACTATTATCACAAAGTGAATCATTTCCAATAAAATCGATAAAAGATTCGTCTATAACTAATAAACTGTTTGCATCATGCAACATGTTAGCCAGTTTATCAATATATTTTTTATCGAGTAATGTACCATCTGGATTATTCGGATTTCCTAAGAAAACAATGATACGCCCATCCTGCCCCTTTAATTTAGCAGCAAATGTTTGTAACGCCAAATAAGGTATTTCAAAATACGGGGTACCCTTTTCATCTTGCCGTTGGCGATAAAAAATATCTCGCACAGGAATACTGGCTGCATCCATAGAATTACGATATTCTGAAAATCCTGGTGCAGGTACAAAGGAGCCTGTAAATTCAGGTAATCGACCTATGGCATATAATAACTCCGCCGCACCATTACCGATGAGAATGGAATCCTTATTTACACCATATACGTCTGCTACTGCATTTAGTACATCATCATTAGTAGGGTCTGGATAATGTGAAATATAATCTAAGCGCTTATTAAGTGATTCTAATCCCTTTTGACTAGGTCCTAATGGATTAATATTGGCACTAAAATCACATACATCCGATGGATTAATATGATGTTCGTGGGCAAATTTAAAGATATTACCGCCATGTGTATCTGGCATATAAGGATCCTCCTTTATCGTTTTATATATGTTAAACCTTCATTTGTAGTTTCCACAGTATCAATATATTGTAAAGTTGGTAATTTCTTTTCAATATAGCGTCTACAATCCTCTACTGCATTATGATCATTAGGAAATAACAAGCCCATTATCGTGCCGCTATGGGCGATAATTGTGCCTACACTTTGGAATGCATTACCTATATCATGGAACTCATATAAATTAGGCTTATATAAAATTCTTTGATTAGCAAAAGCACTTAAAGTTGCGGCTTGGCCTATTAAAGTAATGTCATGTGATTCTAAACCCTTAGTAAAGAGTTCTAAAGCTTCCTTTATAATAGGTTCTTTTTCTTGAATTTTCTGAAATAAATCTTTTTGTTTATTAAATGATACGGTATCAACAATGCCACCTTCATCAAAAATAAGAATTTTCAAAGGTGGACACATACCCATGAAATTACAAATCGATCCATTTATATAGTCAAATTGAGTTATACCAGGATAAAAAGAAGCATCTGTAGGTTCTACGGATAAACAAATCATTTCTAATTCTTTAGGCGTTAAAGTTATATTTAGAGATAATGCAGTCGCCATAGCTGCTACAGCAATATCAGCTGAACTAGAGGCCATCCCCTTACCTTGTATAATATCAGAACGAACATAAATAGATGTACTATCCTGATTCGCTATCGATAAAGTGTCTTTTACCAGTCTACAAGCTTTGCTTGCCTTCGGCTGTAAGGAGCAATAATAGTGTGGTAATGGATGTGTTACTTGGCTAAGTGCATAGGAATATCGGTTAATTGGACAGGTCACGAGAAATGATTGTCCATCAATTGCGCCTTGAATAAATTCCCCACATGTGCCAGGTGCACGAACATAATAAGTCACTAATTCCTCCTTACAATTTAGAATCAATAATAATTACTTAATTATTCGTAGATATTAAAAAATAGGTCCTTTTAAAAAGGTCGATAAAAATGTCAAAGTGATAATATAGACTAAAATTAATAGAACCTCTGTTAGTTCTACGACAAAACCATATGTATCTCCTGTAGTACCACCTAATTGTTTAACAATATAATGGTTGAGAATACGATTAATAATATAGCTGATTATCATAGAAAATATATTGATTTCCATTAAACCAATGCAGGTATATGCTAATCCGAACATAGCCATATTAAACGGTATGAATGGGATGGAAAAAATGCTTGTAACACCCAATGTTAGTGCATATAAGAATGCTAAAATTATACAAATAATTAGAGGCATACATAGTGTAGAAATTGTACTCCAAGTAATGACGTGTTTTGGTGCATACTCTGCAAAGGCTTGCCCCATTCCACTTTTACGTGCATATGGATAGGATCGAATGCTTAAGATTAATGTATAGCGACTCATTAGTGGCATCATAATAAGAATGATTGGAATAAATTCGGGCATAGGAATGGATGTTAATAATTGCCATTTAAGGAGTGTAACAAAAACAAATGCTACTACACCAAAGGATCCTATACGACTATCCTTCATTATTTCTAATTTTTTCTCACGCTCACGGCCAGAAAATAGGCCATCGCTGGTATCCATTAATCCATCAGCATGCAATCCACCAGTAAATAGAAATTCGCTAATAACAATGAATAACATTAATGGTACAGGCGCTAAAAATTGGGAAAATATAAAGTAAATGATAGTTAAAAATATACCTATGATTAAACCTATATAAGGAAATGTAGCAACAGACTTCCCAAAATCCTCCATGGTCCATTCTGTTTGATTTACTATTTTAAGTCTAGTTAGAAATTGCAAAGCAATAAAGAAAGGTGTCATGTGTTTACTACTCCATACATAAATAGGTTACAAAGGTTGTAATCACAATCATGAGTATCGTTGAAAGATACATCATATATATACAACGTATTATATGTAAACGGTTCAAAGATTCTAAAGCATCCCCCATGTATTCACGGAATGTCATCTTTTTAAAATATTGATTGTATCCACCTAAACGAATATGTAAAGCGCCTGCTACAGGAGCCTCTGCATAGCCACCATTAGGACTAGGATGTTTTTTGGCATCTCTTAGCCCTATATGGAAGGCGTTTTTAGCATCAAATCGTAAGATAAAGGCAGAAATGACAAATAATATAAAGGTTATACGTGCTGGTATCCAATTTAACATATCATCAAAACGAGCGGCTACACGTCCAAAAAACATATACTTTTGATTTTTATAACCTAACATAGAATCCATTGTATTGGCAGTGCGATATAAAATGGCCCCTATTGGCCCACCTAGAATAAAGAAGAACAATGGTGAAACAATACCATCAATTGTATTTTCTGCTATCGTTTCAACGGTTGCTCTAGTGATTTCTCCTTCATCTAGATAATCTGTATCACGACCAACAATCCATGAAACACGTTCTCTTGCCTCATTGATAAGTCCTTGTTTTATTAATCTGTTAATTTCAAAACCTGCCGCACCTAATGAACGTGGAGAAATAGTTATATATACAATCAAAACTTGAATTACATACTCTACCCATTCATTGATAAGGCCACCTATCCAAAGAAGTAAAGAAGCGATGATATATACGGTTAACAGTATAAAACCAACCGTAATACCGCCATACCAAAGTTTTTTAGTATCATTATCTGTTTCTTTGTAAAATACAGCTTCATAAAATGTAATAATACGGCCAATTAATGCTACGGGATGAAATTTACTGTTAGGATCACCAATAATTGTATCGATAATAAACGCTAAAATTGGAATGCAAATATAGCTATATTGCTTAAACCAATCTAAGAGTATATGTAAATCCATTAAAATCACCCATTATCCTTTAATAATGACATGATATAATCCATGTCTAAATGTTCTTCTACAATGTCTGCCAAGCGATTATAGGCATTGTTTTTATGTTCAAAATAATGGAATACGACAGGCATTTCCTCTAACCCCTTGCGTAAACGTAATTGGTTGATTATAAAACGACGGAAATCATCATTATCAAAAACGCCGTGAATATAAGTGCCCATTACTTGATGTTGACCATCGATAAAGCCGTCTACCACCTCAATTGCACTTTCACTTCGTTTAGTAATTGTAAAACAACGTTTAACGGATTCATCATTTGGTGTTGTATCACCCATATGAATTTCATAGCCAACGAGCTCACTGCCAGAGAATTGGCCATTAAGAAATTGTAAATTATCTACATCAAATGTTACTTGATGAGTTGTTTTTTGATCCTTCATAGTAGTCGTAGAATTAACTAGACCTAAGCCTTCGCTTTCTTCGATATCCCCTTCCATATGATGAGGGTCATAGATTGCAGTGCCCAACATTTGATTTCCACCACATATACCAATTACGGGTGTTCCTTTTGCCGCTAAAGCCTTAATTTCATCAGCCAAACCAGAATTTTTTAAGTACGTTAAATCAGCTAGTGTATTTTTAGACCCTGGCAAGATAATTAAATCAGGTGTTCCTATTACATCACCATTGCCTACAAATCGCACTGATACATCAGGTTCATAATTTAGTGCATCAAAATCGGTGAAATTAGAAATTTTAGGTGTTTGAATAACAGCAATTTGAATTTCTTTAGAGCCTTTATTTCGTTTGTTTTCCAATGCTACAGAATCTTCCTCATCAATATCAAGATTTTCAATAGCTGGAATTACACCTACTACTTTTTTACCTGTTTTTTCTTCTATGAAAGTTAATGCTGGTTCTAAAAGTTTAATGTCTCCACGGAATTTATTGATTACAATTCCTTTTATTAAATCTCGTTCTTCTGGCTCTAATAGTTCTAACGTACCTACGATAGAAGCAATCGCACCGCCTCTATCAATATCAGCAATTAAAAATACAGGTGCTTGAGTCATCTTAGCAATGCGCATATTAACGATATCATTAGCCTTTAAGTTAACCTCTGCAGGACTACCAGCACCCTCAATAACTATCATTTCAAAGTTTTCATCTAAAAAGGCTAGCGATTCCTTAACTTTATCAAGTGCAGTTAGGGAGTATTGTGTGTGATACTCCTTCGCGCTATATACACCAACGGGTTTTCCCATTAATACTACTTGGGATGATTGATTACCTGTTGGTTTTAGTAATACAGGATTCATCTGTACAATAGGATCTATACCAGCTGCTTCAGCCTGAGCAACTTGAGCACGACCAATTTCATCGCCCCATTTGGTTACATATGAATTTAAGGCCATATTTTGTGCTTTAAATGGTACTGTTTTATAACCCATTCTGTAAAGAATACGGCATAATGCAGTACAGAGTATACTTTTACCTACATTAGAGCTTGTTCCTTGGAACATAATTTTCTTAGCCATTTATATGAACCTCCTGAGATTTTAATTCAATTGTTATACCACTAATAGTCAAATATATTTTATCAGCAGCAGTAGCAACTTCACGATTTACACGACCACTAATATCGCGGAAATATCTAGCTAGTTTATTTTCAGGCACTATACCTAAACCAATTTCATTAGTTACGAATATAACAGTTTTATTTTCGCTATTGTTGATATCTTGTAACAGTAAATGTATTTCATCTAAAATAATTGATTCTATTCGATTAGCATCTTCTTGATGATTCACTTCACCATATGCAAATAAATGATTTGATGTAAACATAGTAAGACAGTCAATTAATATGATATCACTTACAGCACTAATTTTTTCCCAATTTTCGTGTAAATGAAGGGGAATTTCAAAGTTGTCCCATTCTGTTCCTCGACGCTCTTGATGTTTTTTGATTCGGTCTTTCATTTCCTCATCAAAAGCTTGTCCCGTAGCCACATATGTTTTGCGACCTGTAAGGGATAATGCTAATTGTTCTGCAAATTCACTTTTTCCACTACGCGCCCCTCCGGAGCATAGGATAATTGTAGATTTCATAAAGCACCTATACAAGTATATATAATTTCTGTATCATAATTAGTATAGCAAAGGAGATACACTATGGAAATTATGAATATGAAACTAAAAATGATGTCCACCCTCTGGGAAAATACATATCGTGTTGCCATTGAAGATGGACAAGGTGGATATATTGGAACATGTCGTGCAGTTGTAAATGTACCAATCGATCCTTCTGAATTGCCACCAAACGCACCAACTGTTGAACCACAGCTATTTGTATTAGTAGAGGATTTTTCTTTTGATGTTTCAAAAATAATTAATTTTGAAGCTACACTATCTGATTTATTACGTGAGAAATTTAGATATCAAATCCCTCATATTTTCTTTTTCTATCCGAGTCCTCATGATGTATTGAATCAAGAAATTACACAATCTTAATAAAGAAAAAAGCTATGTGAATGACATAGCTTTTTTTCGTTTATTCTTCTCCGATTTCTTCCTCTACACGGCTCAAGATAAAACATAAATCAGAAAGTCGATTTAGATAACGTAAATTAGAATCATGTACACTTTCACCTTCATCTAATACACGCCATAACTCGCGTTCTGCACGACGAGTAACAGTTCGAGCTACATGTAGATATGCAGAAGATTTATTCTCGCCAGGTAAAATAAATTCTGCTAATGGCTCTAATTTAGCATCAAAACGGTCGATAACCTTTTCCAAATGTTTTACTTGTTGATCTGTAATTTGTGGTGCTTGGTTTAAGCTTGCAATATCAGCCATCAAAGTCCATAAAGATCGTTCAATATCAAGCAACTCAGCTTGGACTCTTACATTCTTTGCATAAGCACGAGCTAATCCGAGGAAAGCTTGAAGTTCATCAATCGTACCATAGGCTTCAACGCGAAGAGAGGATTTTTTTACTCGTTCCCCTGTATATAGACCGGTTGTACCTTGATCACCTGTTTTTGTATAAACACTGCTACCCATAGTCGTACCTCCTATTATGAATTATTTATATTCTGGAAACCATAATTTCATTTCACGAGCTGCAGACTCAGCAGAGTCAGAGGCGTGTACAACATTAGAATCTAAAGTTAAGGCATAATCACCACGAATACTACCAGGGGTGGCATCTAATGGGTTAGTTGCACCATTGATAGCTCGAACAGAAGCAACGGCATTTTGGCCGCCTAGTATAAATGCTAATACGGGGCCAGAAGTAATGAAATCTACTAATTCTCCAAAGAATGGCTTATCTTTATGCTCTGCATAATGTTCTTCTGCTAATTCTTGCGGTGTTTGAAGTAGTTTCATAGCTTTAATTTCTAAGCCTTTGCGTTCATAACGACTAAGAATTTCACCACATAGTTGACGTTTTACGCCATCTGGTTTAATAAGAACTAATGTCTCTTCCATTTTCATACCTCCTATATTATTAAAATCTGTAATGTGGATTTAAAGAAAGTTTCTTTAATCTAGCAATTCTATCTTGAGTACTTGGATGTGTACTGAACAGATTTGATAAGCTAGCACCGATACCCATCATCGGATTTATGATAAACATATGCGCTGTAGCATTATTAGCATTAGGCAAAGTACCATATTTTGAATATTCCTCAATTTTTGCCAATGCAGATGCTAATCCTAATGGATTTTTACTGAGCATTGCACCGCCCTCATCTGCTAAATACTCACGAGTACGAGAGATACTCATTTGAATTATGGCAGCTGCCAATGGAGCTAAAATAACCATACCAATCAATAATAGTGGATTAGCATTATTATCTCGATCATCAGAACGGCCACCAAAGAACATACCGAATTGTGCGATAGTTGATATAGCACCGCCTATAATGGCGGCAATTGTACTAATTAAAGTGTCGCGATTTTTGACATGTGTTAACTCATGCCCTAATACCCCGGCTAATTCATCATCGGTCAATAGACGTTGAATGCCAGCTGTTACGGCCACAGCTGCATGCTCAGGATTACGACCTGTTGCAAATGCATTCGGCACATCACTTGGAATAATATAAATCTTGGGCATAGGTAATTTGCCATTTTGCGCTAATTTTTCAACCATTCCATATAACTTAGGGTTTGATTGAGCTGTAACCTCTTGGGCATTATATTGAGCTAATACAATCTTATCACTATACCAATATGATGCAAATGACATCCCCGCTGATAAGATGAACATAAACATCATACCGCGAGCACCGCCAAAAGCATTTCCTAATAATACTAGCATTGCAATCATACTTGCTAGTAACATTGTTGTTTTAAAATTATTCATAAAATCCTCCAACATAAGTTTTTGGAATATGCCTTAACTATTTTTTATTATATCACATTTTGAATAGTTGTGGCGCCTATCGTATCAGCCTCTAATATGTATACTTTGTTTTCAATACCATGAAAATCAAAAATTTGTCCCATTGCCTCTGCTACAGTTTGTACATGTGCCTTATCTGTATAAGCGATTAATGTGGATCCTGATCCACTAATCGTTGCCCCATACGCACCAGCAGCTTTAGCTGCTGAAAACACTTTATCACAATGGGGAATTAGAGTTTTACGATAAGGAACATGCAAATTATCCTCTAAAGCTACCTCTAAGTTAGTCAATTGATTTGTAATCAAACTAGTTACAAACAATGATGCATGGCTTACATTTTGAACAGCCTCTTTAAAAGGGACGTGATTTGGTAACACTGAACGCGCATATTCTGTAGAAACTAATACTTCTGGTACTACTACGGCAAAATGAAGTGACTCTGGCACTGGTATTACAGTGTTTAACACTCTGTCTTTTAAACCTGTAGCGCAGCAAAGATTACCATAAATAGCGGGTGCCACATTATCAGGGTGACCTTCCATACGATTGGCAATAATTAATAAATCCTCTTTTGAAAGCGGTGTCTTTACAAGCTCATTAGCTAATAAAAGGCCACCAACGATAGCAGTACTACTACTTCCGAGACCACGTGAAGGTGGAATTAATGTATCGGACTTGATATGTCCATATTGAATTGGTTCTTGCACCTTTGCAAATACTTGCTCCATCGCAATACCAATAAGATTTTTTTTAGGATCTTCCTTTTCCAAAATATCTGCACCATAACCTGTAAAGCTATAAGTAAAGGATGTAGCTTTACCATCAGGTGTAAATTCAAATACATTATATAAATTTAAAGCTAGTCCAAGGCAGTCAAAGCCGGGCCCGCAGTTAGCACTTGTAGCGGGCACTTGTACACGAATAGTAGTCATAAGGTTATGCTTCCATAATTCTGATTACACTGCTTACTTCTTTTACAGAGCGTAAGCTATTGAAAGAATCAATTAAATTTAAAATATAAGAGTGTGGGCATTTAGATGTAACAATAGCAAGCACTGCCGTTTCAGGATCTTTGTTACGTTGAACAATAGAAAGTACAGAAATCTTTTGTTCTGCTAATTTTGTGGCAATTTTTGCAAGAACACCTGTTTTATTATCAACAGCTAATCGAATATAGTAACTAGATTGAATTTTACCTGGAGAGTAAATATTTTTTTGATCAAAGTAGAATGGTTTAAATCTACCTGTAGATTCAAACGCAATATTTTTAGCAACTTCCATAATATCACTTACAACAGAACTACCTGTTGGCAAGCTACCTGCACCACGACCATAGAACATGGCATCATCAATACCATTACCCTTGATATAAATGGCATTATACGAACCGCGCACAGAGGCTAATGGATGTGTTAATGGCACAAAAGCAGGGTACACATTGAGCGATAAACCTTTTGAAGTTTCTTTTGCAATGCCGATGAGTTTAATATTATAACCAAACTCCTTACCATAAGAAATATCTTCTGTATCTATTTTAGTAATGCCTTCTACTGTAACATCTTCGAAGAATATACGACGATTAAAACTAATAGATGCTAAGATTGCAAGCTTTCGTGCCGCATCTAATCCTTCTACATCGGCAGTAGGATCAGCTTCTGCGTAGCCTAAGTCTTGAGCTTCTTTTAAAACCGCTCCATAACTTAAGCCTTCTTCTGTCATTTTTGATAATATAAAGTTTGTTGTACCATTCATTATTCCTACGAGTTCAGTAATATGATTACCACCAAGGGATTCATATAAAGTTCTAATAATTGGAATACCGCCAAGTACAGATGCTTCAAAACGTAAATCAACCTTATTTTTATACGCTAAATCAAATAAGTAAGGTCCTGCTTCAGCTAATAAATCTTTATTTGCTGTAACAACGCTTTTACCATGTTTTAAAGCTGATTCAACACAGTCTTTGGCAAATGTAGTACCACCCATTAATTCAACGACAATATCAATGGATTCATCATTAACAATATCGTCTATATTAGTCACATATTTAGCTGTACTAGGCAAGGTAATATGACTATATTTCTCTGGGTTACGTACAAAAATTTTAGAAATCTCAATAGTCACACCAGAACGATTTACAATTAAATTAGCATTATCCTGTAATAAGTTGAATGTTCCTTGTGCAACGGTGCCAAATCCTAATAAGGCTATTTTTACAGTCTTCATAACAGTCCTACTCTCTTTTATTAATAGTCAATGCAAAGCAAATTATGCTTGGCCTAAAATTTCTACTTTAATGATTCCTTTCATATTGCGTATATCATGTAAAAGTTCTTCTAAAGAACCTTGTAGATTTTTTGTTTCGAAAGAAATACTACTATTAGCAATTCCTTGTAAAGGAATGTCTTGATTAATTGTCAAAATACTGCCATTTTTATCAGCAATAGCCTTTAATACACTTGATAACATACCAGATTCATTTGACATAGATACGGTAATACTTACAATTTTACCTTGGGCGATTTCAAAAAATGGAAATACATAATCTTTATATTTATAATAGGCTGAACGACTTAAATCCATCTTTTCAACAGCTTCATTAATCGTTTTAACCTCACCAAGCTTTAGAATTTCTTTTACCTTAATAGTTTTTTTTATTGCTTCTGGTAAAATATCTTCTTGAACTAAATAGAATTTGTCCTTTTTTGGCTTTGACATACTAATTCTCCTTATTTTAATTTGATGTTTCCTGAGCGACAAATTGACGTCCATATAAAGTTAATACAGCATACATACCGATAAAAAATGGAATATACTCTGCCATTACACGCCACGCAACAGCTAAAATACCAACGGTACCACTTGGTACATATGGTGCAAAAAGTAAAATAAATAATCCTTCTGCAATACCTGTTCCCCCTGGTGTGGGTGCAAAGTAAAGTATTAAATTTAATAATATCATTCGATCTAATATCGTAATGATTGGTACATTTGTAGTAAAAGCGAACATTAAGGCCGGTGCTATACAGTATAAGAATATTAGACTTAATCCTGATTCTATAAATACAATAAAGGATTGAACAGGCTTTTTATATAATAATGAAAGACCTTGATTTAAAGTTTCAAGTTTAGCTAACCAGTCTTTGGTTTTATTAGCCTTATAGCGTTGTGCTAAGTTGTAAACAAATTGCCTCATATATACGGTTTGGAGAATATATGTACCAATTAATGTAGCGATAACAGCTAAAAAAGAGAATACCAATAACATATCTCGTGAAATATATGGGATTTCTATGGCATCATATAGAAATACAAAAGGCAACATAATCACTAAAAACATAATAGAAAAAACCGTTCGTATTAATACGATTGGAGTTCCTTTACTTATAGGCACATTATAACTTTTTAATACTAGAACTTGAGCAACAGCACCACCGCTGGCACCTGGTGTTAACATAGCCATAAAGTAGTTACTAAAAATAACACGAAGAACTGCTTTTAGCGATAGTTGATAACCACCTATTCGCACGAGTCGCTGTAATCTTAATCCATCAAAATACATCCCCAACGCAAGGGCCAATATAGCTAAGAATAATGATTCATGATTAAACGTTGTAATTGTCTTAAGAGCTTCTAAATCTATAGTGTAATAAATAATTCCTAGAGATACGGCTAATAATAAAAAAAACATCAATATACCGCGTCTCATCATCTTACTCATAATAGATCCCCATAATTTATAAGTTGGATATTATATTGATTGATATATCTACGTACATGATCAGACATCATTCCCGATAGTTCTTCTTCCCAATGGTAATCCCAATTGAAATGTTGATTTAGCACTAAGTTATTATTACCTGGGTGAGTCATTATTTCGTGAGTTCCGGATAAGGATTTAACTTCTTTTAAAATGGATAGTAGAACACGCTCATCCAATTGTCCACCATTAATCATCCCCCAAAAATATTGGGTACTATGAATTCCCATGCTACGAATAATTGGTAACGCTCGTGCAGCTACTGTACTCAAACCACTTTTTCCAGCAATACGAACAGGATTATATATGCCATTTAAGAAAAACATTTTTTCATTAGGTATACGAATCGCTTTAATATTATGCTGTAAAGCTTGTTGTAAGATGATAGGTATGATACTGGGTAATACATGCATATGTTGATGTCCATCAATATGAGTTACATTAATACCAGTATCTATAATTTTAGAGACTTGACTACGGATTTCTTTTCTTACCTCATCGTAATTTATGGAGCCACTATAAATACGCTTCATAAATTCTACATAGGAATCGACAAATACACCTTCTTTAGTTACCAAAGTAGGGATTTCACTGGGATCGCTGACAGGGTTTAGCCCGCCTACTAATGCTATATGAATACCAATACCCAACTTAGGATATTTTTTTGCCATTTCTACTGCTTCATTAAAAGCAGCACCACTTGCCAATAAGGACGTACTAGTAATAACACCTTTTGTATGCCCAGAGATAATGCCTTCGTTAACCGCTGTGTGAAGGCCAAAATCATCGGCATTTATGATTAATTTTGACATATGAGTGCCTCTTTTTTCGTAAAAAAATGGGAGAACGATGTTCACCCACAAAGGATATATGTTATTTTAACAAATACAGGAGTTAAAAATCAATACAAATTAGTGATGCTTGTGTACTGACAACGGACTTTTTATATCGTTTTCACATAACTTACATACCCTGTCATCATAGATAATCGATGACAGGGTATGTAACATGATATATTAAATTTGTTCTCTTACTTTGTACATACATAGTGCGGCTGCAATAGAAACATTTAAAGATTCTATATCTCCATACATAGGAATAGTTATAGCCTGATCACACAGTTGTATAATGTCATGGCTTACTCCATTCCCTTCATTACCTAAAACAATCATAGTTCTCGGATTGTATGTAATAGAATGATATGGCTTAGCATTTTCTAATGATGTTACATAAGTTGATATATCGTTATCTTTTACAAAGTCATAAAACTCAGATAATGTAATATCTTCAAAAATAGGAATGTTAGACAATGCACTCATTGTACTTCTAACACATTTTTCATTATATGGGTCTACTGTACCTTTTAGTAAAATTATACCTTTAGCCCCAGCGGCTACCGCTGTACGAATTATAGTCCCTAAATTCCCTGGATCTTGTACGCCGTCTAGAGCTATATATAATCCATCTTCAATGGAAAAGGACTGTAAGTTTAGTTCTCTTTTTTTAGCTATACCAATGATGCCTTGTCCATTTACAGTATGTTCAATCTTATCAAAAATGGGGTCCTGTACTACATATATAGAGGGTATATTCATTTCTCGTTGTATCATAGGCTCTAATTCATTACGTTTTGATTCTCTAATAAAAATTGAACGTAATGAACCTTTTTTGGCAATATCTGTAACGGCACGAACGCCCTCCACAATATATTCACTATATTTTTGTCGAAATTTTCGCTGCTGTAGACTAATGATATGTTTAATCGTTTTATTGTCTTTAGATTGAATATAATCTATTTTTGATGATTCCATAATTGGTAAAAATCCCCCTTATGTTGCATAAGTTCTTCAAATGGTCCGCTTTCAACAATATTACCATATGAAAGAACAAATATACGGTTTGCTTTTTGTACAGTTGATAAACGGTGAGCCACATTTATAATAGTCTTTTCACCACGAATAGTTTCAATACTATCTTGAATCTGCAATTCTGTATGACTATCAATATTAGCAGTAGCTTCATCAAGTAAAAGAATTGGTTTATTTAAAATTAAAGTTCGTGCAAATGCTAGCAATTGTTTTTGCCCATCTGATAACAATGATCCTAAATACCCTACCGAAGTTTGATAGCCGTCAGGCAATGATTCAATCATATCATGTAATTTAACCTTTTTAGTAGCATCTATGATTGTATCCATAGATATAGAGGAATCATATAAATTAAGATTATCTTGTATGGATCCTTTAAACAGGTAAGCATTTTGAAACACATATCCCATAATATTTCTAATCATAGAAGCATCATAGTTATGTATATCTTTACCATTGATGTATATATGCCCCTTAGTAGGACGTAATATTCCCATTAATAGTGAGAGTAATGTAGACTTACCACTGCCAGATAAACCGACAATTCCAATATATTCGCCTTTTTTTACTGTAAAAGATATATTATTGAGAGCATATGTTTCATTATTATCATACGAATAACTCACATCTTTTAACTCAATAGATTCAATGGTTTTAAATTCTTCGGGAACAGTTGTTACTAATTCACGTTTTGGCTCGTCTAATATAGGTATCAATCGTTCTGCACCGGCCAAGGCACTTTGTAAGGAATTATATTTATCAGCAATCTCTTTCATCGGTTGAAAGAATCGATCCATATATTGAATGAAAGCAAATACTGTACCTGCATCAGCTACAGAATCTAATAAATTTGTCATAGTAAAAATAACAATAAGTGCTACAAAAAATAGTCCATCTACGAGAGGTCTAAATATAGAAAACGTAGTTACTTCAAATATACCAGCATTCAAAAAATCACGATTTACCGAATCATATCGACGTTCAATACTTCTTTCACCTAAATAAGTCTTAACAATCAAAATATAGTTTAACAATTCTTTGATGCTAGAGTTGGATGCGGCTACCGATGAACGAACTTGACGAAATGCACGGCGAGAAAACTTTTGATATACCCAAATGATAAATCCCATAATAGGAATTAACAAAGTCATCACAATCGCTAATGATACATTTATAGCATACATAAAAACTAATATACCTATAATCATCAATGCACTACTAATGAGTTTTAATAATACATCTGTATATAAGGTTCGAAGTGACTCAACATCATTAGTAATCCGCGTTACCCAATTACCAATCGGTAAGGTTTGAAAATCAGCAGCTGTCTTATGAAGAATCTTTTCAAAAACAGAACTGCGAATATGATAGATAATTTTTTGACCAAAAGTGGCAAGTAAATAATTTTGTAAAAGAATAAAAATAACACTGCATACAATGGTTATAGCATATACTCCTGCATAATATTGTATGGTGTGTAAATCTTTTACAGCAAAACCTAAGTCGATTGCTTGTTTCGATAGATATGGCCGTATTAATGTAGATAGTAAATTAAAGATTAATGAAAAACTAGCTAAAATTAGTAGCCATAAATAAGGCCTAATATACCGTGTTAGATAGGTGAATAGGCGCCAGTCATTATATTTTAATTTCATTAGTCGCCCCCCTATTCTGTGCTGTATACATTTGATAATATAATCCTTCTTTTTTCATTAACTCCTGATGGTTACCAATTTCACGAATCATGCCATCATCAAAAACAATGATACGATCTGCCTCTTTTATTACTTCTAATCGTTGAGAAATACATAAAATGGTTTTATCTTCAGTAGCTTTCAAGATTTGAATCATGTCATTTACCGTTATGGCATCTAATGCAGAGAAACAATTATCTAAGAGCAAGTATGGAGCGTTTTTATAAAAGCCACGTGCTAAATTGATTCGCTGCTTTTGACCTCCTGATAAATCGCGTCCTTCTTCAGCTAATACACTTAATGAATTCTCTAAGTCATTCCCTAAATCACGATATAACTGTGCTTTTTTAGCTGCCTCAGATACAGTAATATGATTTTCGTTTTCATAGCCAAAACTTATATTATCAGCAATGGTTGAACTTAATAAATAAGATTGTGTTGGAACATAAGAAATAGAGTTTCGTACAGTACCGATAGGTATACTTGTAATATCTTGATTATTAATATAAATCGTTTTTGCAGGTGCCTTTTGTAGCCCTAATAAGAGTTTAAATAGTGTGCTTTTCCCAGATCCTGGTTTCCCCACAATACCAACAAACTCACCCTTTTTAAAGGTAATATTAAGTTGACGTAAAGCTGGTGTCTTTGCTTCATCATAGGTAAAATTTAAATATCTAATATCTATATCACCTAAAGCAAGCTGTTTTCCATCGGTACTGTTACATTCGGCAGGTAAACTCATAAAATCAATAATTCTATCTAATGAAGCAAGTCCTTTTTGAACAATGGCAACTAAAGAACCGAGAGAAATTAATGGCCCTATAATTAGCATAATAAAAGCATTAATTGTAACGAATTCCCCTACTGTCATAAGTCCTTCAACAGCTAACGTACCACATATATACATGCTAATACTGATACAAATAAATGGAGCAATCATTGTAAGTGGTGATAAAACTGCATCGAGTATTGCAACACTCATATTGTCTTTGTAGTTTTTCTTGTTTATACGATTAAACAATCCACTAATGATAGCTTCTTTATTAAAAGCTCGAATGACCTCCATACCTTGGAATAGTTCCTGCCCAAATTCTGTCATATCACTATAGGTTGTTTGAGCTTGACGTTGTTTTTTTCTTAAGCGACGTCCCAAAGTGAATATAGATATTAATATAATCAAGACAGGTGTCATTATTTTTAAAGCTAATAAAAAATCTATTTTTTGAATTAATATAATAGATCCTAATAGGGAGTACAAAATAATATCTACCAAAAGCATGATGCCTAAACCTAGTGCAACACGTAGTGATGTAACATCATTGGTCATTAAGGCCATAACCTTACCAGGACCATTAACATCATAGTATGTCGTTGGTATCTCTAAGGCTCGAGCACATAATTTTTGACGAAATAAATACTCCATGCGTCGTATAGACCCTAGTAAAGTACGACGAGAAATAACCTTTAATACTGTAATTATTATTAATAACCCAATAAAATATAGTATGTATTGTGTTAAGCCCTCTTTATTTTGACTTAATGTATCGATAGCACTACCTATTAATTGAGGAACAATTAAAAATGCCACATCAATAGCGATTAACATAGTTAATCCTATAAGGTAATATATACCTTCACGGCGAAAAAATTCTTTAAAAATAGCAGATGGATTCATTAAATAACCTCCTCTTATCTTTCTATCGTACCATTTACATGTTATTTCTTCTACCACAAAACAATAAATCCATGTCTTTTTCAAATAAAAAACTATATCGAAAAAATTAGTTTACTTAAATATTTAGAAGTGGTATACTAACTGTAGAATTATTGTTTAATCAATTTTGTATATATACTCTTAGGAGGAATGAAACATGGAAAAACGTACTGGTGTCGTAACATTTGCAGGTGGTCCTATCACATTAGTTGGTCCTGAAGTTAAAGTAGGTCAACAAGCACCTGATTTCACAGTATTATCTAACGATTTACAACCTAAAACATTGAAAGATTACGAAGGTAAAGTAAAAGTTATCTCTGTAGTACCTTCCCTTGATACTGGTGTTTGTGATGCACAAACTCGTTGGTTCAATCAAGATGCAACATCCCTTTCCGAAGATGTTGTTGTATTAACAATATCTATGGACCTTCCATTTGCTCAAAAACGTTGGTGTGGTGCAGCAGGTGTAGACAAAGTTGTTACATTATCTGACCATAAAGATGCTTCTTTTGGTGAAAACTATGGTTTCTTAATCGAGGAATTACGTCTATTAACTCGTGGTGTTGTAGTAATCAACAAAGACAATAAAGTAACATATGTTGAATATGTACCTGAAGTAACACAAGCTGTTAACTTCGACGCTGCATTAGAAGCAATTAAAGCAGATATCTAATAGATTGCTAATTGATTTTTTCTATCCTATTACTGGATGTATTAAAAGACCGTACGGTGTACGGTCTTTTTTGAGTTTATAGCTCTCATTGTAAAGTATTTTAAAAATAACTTTCATTTCCCTCTCGATTTTTTTCTCTATATAGGTATTACTGCCATCGTAAGATTATTGATTATATCTCATGAATCTGCAATGGACATGTTAATATGGGCCATTTCTATCTTTGTACTAGTGTGTAGTCTAGTATTAGTCGAGAAATTTTTACATAATGAATAATGGAATTTCCTGTATATTCTTTTCATATAAACAGCTAAAAGGTCCACCCGAGAATGGGTGGACCTTTATCTTTAATAGAAAGTTTTAGAAAATATTTTTGCTATAGTTAGCATATTTAGCTTCTAACTCTTCCATTTTGTCATTCATTTCAATTTGTAATGCAGATGCAGTATCATAATCTTCTTCACGCAATGCATCTACGATACGTGTGAATAAGGATTTACGATCATCACTGTCTTTTGCAAGATAGAAACGCAAGTCATTAACTTCTGCAAAGCGTTTGTCATCAATACTATTACGGCTGTCAGTATGAATAGAAACCATTTGTCTAACAGTATCCATATTATCAGGAATAATACGATGTGCTAATACGAGTTTCCAACGTTTTAAGATAGACGCAATGAAAGAATCCATTAAGTCATGAGCGAATGCTTCGCCTTGAGCTAACGTATTAACTAAGTCAGGATTGTTTTTATAACCTTTAATATTTTCCCAAACAGTAGCAGGTGCTACGCCAAACATTTGATTGCGTTCTTCTTGAGTAAAGTCTTCAAATACATCTTTTTCAGAACGGAATGCACGTTCTTTTTGTAAGTAGTCTGCATCTTGACCAGCTTCTTTTGAAAGTTCTGCTTCAAGCTCAGCCTGTGTTTTACCACTTGTAATTGCGTATTTCATACCATCAAAAGCAGAGATAAAAATCAATGCCAATGCAGTATATGTATTAGTGTAAGGATTTGGAGAACGCAATTCAAAACGTGTTGCCATTGGATTGTCAATATCGCGAATCAAACCGCAAAGGATTGTACGGTTACGGCTAGGTTCAGATGGGTCCGTACCCAAAGAAGTAACAATACATACCGGTGCTTCAAAGCCTGGTTTTAAACGATTCAAAGAATCTGTTGTGGAACTAATGAATGGATTAATTGCTTCATAGTGTTTTAATAGACCCATGATTGCACCAATACCTAAGCCACTGCAAGATTCTTTTTTCATATCTTCTGGGCTATATAAGTTAACAAGTTTTCCAGATTTAAGCTTTGCCATTACACCAAAGTGAGTATGCTCACCAGAACCTGCTACACCAATAATTGGTTTTGCATTAAAGGTTACATCAAGACCGTTTTCACGGAATACTTCACGAACGATGATACGAGCTTGCAATTCATTATCTGCAGTTTGCATTGGATTGCTAGAGAATTTCCAATCGATTTCTAATTGTTCCAATACGACTGCTTCATGACCATCTTCATCTAATTTAGCTTTAACGCCACCTACTTCTTTATGGCCCATTTCCGCAACCATACCATATTGATCAAGGCGTTCTACAGCTTGCTCTAAAGCAGTACGAACGGTACCGTGAGTACGTTGCCAGTATTGTTCTTGTAGACGTTGAGATACGGATAATTCTTTTTTTGTAACTGTTTTAGATGGAGTTTTTACCCAGAATTCTAATTCAGTAGCAGATGTGAATACGATGTCTACAATTTCATCAGGATTGATGTGTGGCATACTTGGAATGCCTTTTTCTTTAATTAAAGATAAAAGCTCAGCACGAACATAGTCACAACTACGTTTTAAGATAGAACGAGAATCCACATAGCGATAGTTATGCATCAAGAACGCTGGAATACGTAATGTACCAGTTGGTAAACCTGTTGCTTCATCGATATTTTCATAGTTATAATCAACGAACCAGTTAACATCAGGATCCCCCCACATATCAACACGTGCGTTATTTAATGTAGCGATATTAGTCAATACTACGGAAGAACCGTCTGTTTGTACGGCACGGCCTTCAAAGAAGGATTCATAGTCATCAAAAAATACAGACATTGGAATTTTTTCATCTGTATCATTACCAGCCAAGTCAATGCCTACAAGAGAAACGAATTTAATTTCCGGATGTTGCTCTAATAGAGATAAAACACCTTCTTTACCATATTGACCTGCAGGAATGTAATACAATAAATCTTTTTTAGCCATTTTGTGCCTCCTACGCCATAAAAAAAGACTCCAACAACATAGATATACAATCTGCATACCTATCCAGTGGAGTCTTCATTGACTAATTATTTTCTTGAGTACATATTACCACACTGAGAAAATTATTGTCAAATAATTTCTATAGAATTTTATAGTTTTGTATGATTGGTAACTAATACTGAATTATCCTAATAATTCTTTTACAATGGTATTAACGAGTTTTCCATCAGCACGACCTTTTGTATGAGGCATTACATGTTTCATTACATTACCCATATTTACATTATCCCCACACTCAGCAATAGCATTTTTTACTACGTCTCGAATTTCTTCTTCAGTAAGTTGTGCTGGCATATATTTTTGAAGAACTGCCATTTCTTCTTTTACATGTGCTATTAAATCTTCACGACCTGCTTTTTCGAATTCTGTAAGAGAATCTTGACGTGTTTTCATTTCTTTAGCAAGAATGCCTAACACACCATTATCATCAAGTTCTACTTTGTCATTGATTTCTGTATTTTTAATAGCACTATTCACCATACGAATTACAGATAAGGCAATTTTGCCTTCTTCACGAGCCTTCATAGCTGCTTTCATATCTTCTTTTAATTGATCTTTTAAACTCATAGTAACCTCCAATTTTATTAATATATATACTAGATAATAATCTAAGTAATAGATACCATAGGATAAAATAAAGAAACCCTAATTCTGAATTTCATGAAGCCATGAAAAGGCAGAATTAGGGTTATCATCTTATGCTCTGAATTTGCGTTTTCTTGCTGCTTCAGATTTTTTCTTTCTTTTTACGCTTGGTTTTTCGTAGTGTTCGCGTTTTCTTACTTCAGACAAAACACCCGCTTTTTGGCAGGAGCGTTTGAATCGACGAAGAGCACTTTCAAGCGTTTCGTTTTTACCGACTTTGATTTCAGACATCTATATCCCTCCCTCCAAAATTAATCTCGGGAAGTGCTGATAATTTACATACGCACATATAATATTATATGTATAGACATAGGTTCTGTCAATATTTTCCGGTATATTTTATAGGAATTTTAATAAGTATTATAAAAAAATACATTAAGCTATAATTTATGCTTCTGGCCAGCCCATTTCCTCGCCACCTAATAGATGTGCATGCATATGGAACACAGTTTGACCAGCTTTACCACCAGTATTGAAAATCAAGCGGTAACCATCTTTAGAAATACCTAATTCTTTAGCTACATCGCGAACAAATGGTAGCAAACCTTCTACATAGTCAGCATTTTTTTCTGTAAGATGCGCAATATTAGATACATGGTTTTTAGGCACGATTAGAACATGCACCTTTTTCACCGGTTGAATATCATGGAATGCATAGAATTTATCGTTTTCTAATACTTTATTGGAAGGAATTTCACCATTAATAATTTTACAGAAAATGCAATCGCTCATAATTAGACTCCTTATTCAATAATTAAATAATTATCTTCTAAACCAACAACAATACCGCCAATAAGATCACCAATATTATGTGCCCCATCAGATTTAACTTTACCATTTACATACTCATTTGTTAAGCCCATATAGTATCCATTCTCTTCTTTTTCGATGAGAATCTCACCAGGCTTACCAATGCGAGATTTTGCGTATGATTCATAACCAGCTTGACTAAGACCATTCAAAAGTGCTACACGAGTCTTTTTAACGGCTTCAGGTACTTGATCAGGCATAGTCGCTGCAGGCGTTCCCTCACGAATAGAATATGGGAAAGCGTGAATATGGGTAAACCCAATTTCACGTACTGTATTCAATGTTTCTTCAAAATCTTCATCTGTTTCTTGTGGGAAACCTGCAATGATATCAGTCGTAATGGATAAATCTTTAATGCGAGAACGCAGTTTTGCAATAAGATCTTTATACTCTTGTAGTGTATAGTGACGTCTCATCAATTTCAATACATGGTCTGAACCCGCTTGTAGTGGCAGGTGTAAATTCGGACATACACGCTTATCGGTAGCCATTAATTCTACTAGTTCGTCAGAAACCTCTACGGATTCAATGGAACCAAAACGGATACGGTACAACTCAGGAATTTCTAGTAAAGCTTTTACTACATCAGCCAAGGTAGGACGACCTGGTAACTCAACACCGTAGTTTCCCAAATGAATACCTGTTAATACGATTTCATGGAATCCGTGCTCTACTAACCGTTTAGCTTCTTCTACGATATCTTCAATTTTACGAGATTTTAATTTACCACGAGTATATGGAATGATGCAGAAAGAGCAATAGTTATTACAGCCTTCTTGAATTTTCATGAAAGCTCGAGCCTTATCTGATTCATTACCAAATAATGGCATTTCCTCGAAGTTGGACTCTTTCATAATGTCACGAACAGCATTGATTTGACGTTCTGTAGATTCCAATTGCTCTACGAGCTCAACGATTTTAGAACGGTTGTTTGTACCGATAACAAGATTAACACCATCAATAGCAGCAATCGCATCTGGATCAAGCTGAGCATAACAACCGGTAACGATTACATAAGCATCTTCATTTTGACGTTTTGCTTTCCGTATCAATTGACGGGATTTCTTTTCCCCCATATTTGTTACAGAACATGTATTAATTACATATATATCAGCTTTTTCATCGAAGTCTACTGCTTCGTAATTATTTTGTAAAAATAAACCTTTCATAGCATCTGTGTCATACTGATTGACACGACAGCCTAAGGTTGTAAAAGCAACGGTTTTCATTGCACCTCTCTATTCTTATTTAATTTATAGTTCTAATTCATATTGAATCATCGCTAATGATCCAATGGCAGCAGTTTCTGCTCGTAAAATAGTATTACCAAGAGAAACAGATTTTCCACCACTCTCTATAATAGCATTGATTTCCTTCTCTTGATAGCCCCCTTCAGGACCAATACAGATGAGAATATCAGTTATATTTTGATTACTATGTATTGATTCAAGTGCAGTCTTAATAGTATGTCCCTCTTCATTCTCATAGGCTACTAGTTTTAATGCGTCACCCTCGATTTCAAGGACTTGTGAAAGTTTTTCACCTACCACAAGTGTGGGCAGTTGATTTCGTCCACATTGTTGGGCTGCTTCGAGCATAATTTTTTCCCAACGAGAAACTTTTGATTGTAATTTCTTATCGTCATATTTAGCTACACAGTTAGCCGTAGATACAAGATAAATAGTATCTACATTAAGCTCTGTAGCCTTTTGTAAAACCCATTCTAACTTTTCACCTTTCAATAAAGATTGAACTAGAATAGTTCGATACGACGATACATCAGTCGCTACATATTCAATAAGATTAGCCTGTGCTATACCATCAACTTCTTCGATAATCTGATACATACCACAACGATTATCACTGCCCGTTACAGTAATGGGTTTCTCCATATTATGACGAAATACATGTAGCACATGATGCGTCACATCTTTCGGTAGTTCTATTATTTCATCTAATGGTGTAGGGATAAATATTTTCTTCATAGCTTTTCTAACGCAAAGGTATGCCAAGGGCCCGCCACGCGTTCCTCTATAATATGCCAATGTTTATTAATATACGGCATGATTTCATCATAACGGTCATCAATGATACCACTAATGATTAAAATACCATTATCTTCAAGCTTTCTGCCAATTTGTGGTAATAATATTTTTAAAGGATCAACGGTCAAATTAGCTAAAATTAAATTAGCTTTGCCATTAAAATCACGATCTAAATCACCACAAATAATTTCAGCATGCACCTTATTATTTGCACAGTTAATTTTAGCTTGATTTGCAGCGTATTCCTCAATATCAATGCCGACTAAATGTTTTATGCCTAATTGAGCTGCTACTAATAAAAGTACGCCTGTACCAGTACCTATATCTAAACATGTAACCTTATCAAGCTCCATAGATACACTATAGTCCTTCAAAAGTTCTGCACAACTTCTCGTCGTTTCATGAGATCCTGTACCGAAAGATATATCAGAATCTATTTCAATAATCGTTTTATTGTCTACATTATCATAGTCTTGCCATGCAGGTTTAATGACAATATTAGGTAAAATTTCTGTAGGCTCAATATATTGTTGCCATGAATTTAACCAAGTAGACTCGTCTAGTATATGTGCCTCTATCGATTTAACATCTATATTCGCCTCAGTAAGGCGTTTTTCTAAATCTACTTTAATCATATCAGTATCAAGAGATGGATCAGCATATAGAGTTAATTTAATTAAATTGGGTTGATCATCAATATCTTCTTCTATGATTCCATTGTCTGCATAATCGTCAAAAAGAGTAGTCACCTCATCGGTGGCTACTCTTTCACAGACAATGGATATTTCTATCCATTGCATATTGTGCTCCTTTACTATTGATGCGCAGGAACAAACCATTCACGCATCAGAGCTGTTCATTTAGTTAAACGATCCTTTATTTTTTCAAATAAACTTTTGCTAACTTGTAGATTATTTACATCCTCATTACTTTCTTTTGCAAATCTGAGTAATAATTCACGTTGTGCATCAGTTATTTTTTTTGGTGTTTGTACAGTAACGACTACATGTTGATCGCCCCGTTGTTTTGGATTGCGTAAATAAGGAATACCTTTGCCCTTAAGTCTGAATGCAGTTCCCGTTTGAGTGCCTTCTGGGATCTTTAATTCTACTTTACCATCTAAGGTATTCACTTGTACAGTCGCACCTAATGCAGCTTGCGCAAAACTGATATTCACTCTACTGATAACATCATTACCATTACGTTCAAATTCTTTATGAGGACGTACATAAATGTAAACATATAAGTCGCCTTTTGGACCACCTAATATACCTGGCTCACCTTCATTTGCAACGCGTAATCGTGAACCATTATCTACACCAGCAGGAATCTTAATATCAATTTTTCGTTTTGCTAAGATTTCGCCAGAACCACGACATTTAGAACATGATTTTTCAATAACCTTACCAGAACCATGACAACGAGAACAAGTTCTTGCAGATTGCATACGACCAAATGGTGTATTTTGAATAACTACCTCTTGACCAGAACCATGACAATTAGGACATGTATCTACCTTAGATCCAGGTTCGCCGCCAGTACCGTGACAATGAGTACATTCTTCATGACGCTGAATGTTAATTGACATGGACTTACCAAAAGCTGCATCCTCGAAGGAAATATCGATATCTTCACGTAAATCATTACCTTTTTGAGGGCCTTGTTGTTGACGACCGCCACCAAACATGCCACCAAAAATGTCGCCAAAGATATCACCAAAGCCTCCAGCTTGGCCTCCGAAACCGCCAAAGCCACCTTGGAAACCACCGGCCCCAGCGCCGCCTCCTTGTTTGAAGGCGTCGTGGCCGAATTGGTCATATTGAGCTTTTTTAGTTTCGTCAGACAATACTTCGTAAGCTTCGTTTGCTTCTTTAAACTTCGCTTCTGCTTCCTTTGGATTGTCTTTATTTACGTCAGGATGGTATTGGCGTGCCTTTTTACGAAAGGCTTTTTTAATTTCATCTTGAGAGGCATTTTTACTGACCCCTAGGATGTCATAATAATCTCGTGCCATTAGTTACCAACCCTTCTTATTTCTTTTCGTCATCCACTACTGTGTAATCAGCATCAACTACATTGTCGTCAGCTTTTGCTTGTTCACCTTGTTCTGCGCCACCAGCAGCTTGTTGTGCTTGTTGAGCAGCTGCATACATTTGTTCAGCCAATTTGTGTAATGGTTGTTCTAAAGCTTCGCTATCTTTTTTGATATCTTCAATGTTGCCAGCTTCGATAGATTTTTTCAATTTATCTTTAGCTTCTTCAACTTCTTTCAATAAAGCTGCATCACCTTGACCATCAAGATCTTTCAATGCTTTTTCAGCTTGGTATACCAAGGAATCTGCATTATTTTTAATATCTAATTCTTCTTTTCTAGCTTTATCTTCTGCTGCATGAGCTTCCGCTTCTTTAACCATGCGATCGATTTCTTCTTCTTTCAAACCGCTAGAGGAAGTAATAGTAATTTTTTGTTCTTTTTGAGTGCCCAAGTCTTTAGCTTTTACGTGTACAATACCGTTAGCATCGATGTCGAATGTTACTTCGATTTGAGGAACCCCACGAGGAGCTGCTGGAATACCATCCAAGTTGAAGCGACCCAATGTTTTATTATCTGCTGCGAACTCACGTTCACCTTGCAATACATGGATATCTACAGATGGTTGGTTATCCGCTGCAGTGGAGAATACTTGAGATTTAGATGTAGGAATTGTAGTGTTACGATCAATGATACGTGTGAATACACCACCCATTGTTTCAATACCAAGAGACAATGGAGTTACATCTAGTAACAATACGTCTTTAACTTCACCTACTAATACACCACCTTGAATAGCAGCACCAATAGCTACACATTCATCTGGGTTAACGTTTTTAGTTGGTTCTTTACCCAATACTTTTTTAATAGCTTCTTGTACAGCTGGGATACGGCTAGAACCACCAACTAACAATACTTTATCGATATCGGATGCAGATAAACCAGCATCGTTCATAGCTTTACGAGTAGGTTCGATTGTAGCTTGTACCAAGTCAGCAGTTAATTCTTCGAATTTAGCACGTGTTAATGTTACGTCTAAGTGTTTAGGACCAGTAGCATCAGCTGTGATGAATGGCAAGTTGATATTTGTACTTGCTACGCCAGACAATTCAATTTTTGCTTTTTCAGCAGCTTCTTTTAAACGTTGATCAGCTAATTTATCATTGGATAAATCGATACCTGTTTCTTTTTTGAATTCTTCGATAAGGTAGTTCATGATGCGTTGGTCGAAGTCATCACCACCAAGATGGTTGTTACCAGATGTTGCCAATACTTCGAATACGCCATCACCAAGTTCAAGAATGGATACGTCGAATGTACCACCGCCAAGGTCAAATACAAGAACTTTACCATCTTCATCTTTATCTACGCCGTATGCTAGAGCAGCTGCTGTTGGTTCGTTGATGATACGAAGTACTTCAAGACCTGCAATCGCACCAGCATCTTTTGTTGCTTGACGTTGAGAGTCTGTAAAGTAAGCAGGAACTGTAATAACAGCTTGTTTTACAGGTTCACCCAAATAAGCTTCTGCATCAGCTTTGATTTTTTGAAGAATCATTGCAGAAATTTCTTGAGGAGTATAAGACTTACCTTCTACAGTTACTTTGTAGTCTGTACCCATGTGACGTTTAATAGAAATGATTGTGTTTTCAGGGTTAGATACAGCTTGACGTTTAGCCAATTGACCAACTAAACGTTCGCCATTTTTTGCAAAACCAACAACGGAAGGAGTTGTACGAGCACCTTCTTGGTTAGTAATAACCGTAGGTTCGCCGCCTTCCATAACCGCAACACAAGAGTTTGTAGTACCTAAATCAATACCAATTACCTTTGCCATAATATATGACCTCCTAATACTTTATAATCTATTCAACAACTTTTACCATTGCAGGACGAATACAACGACCATCAACAGTATAGCCAGTTTGCAATACTTCACATACCGTATCAGATTCAAATTCATCTGATGGTACACGCATAATCGCTTGATGGAAGTTTGGATCAAATGGTTGTCCAACTGCATCAATAACAGCTAAACCATGTTTAGATAGCATAGCCATCAAATTTTGATGAATCATAATAAATCCATCTAGAAATACCTTTGCATCTCCTTCGGCAGGAGTTGCAACAGCACGTTCAAAATTATCTAATACAGGCAGTAGGTCCATTAAAACATCACCTTTAACGAATCCTGCTAACTGTTCTTTTTCTTGATTAGTACGGCGTTTAAAATTTTCAAAATCAGCTTGCAAGCGTTTATAGCGATTATCAAAGTCAGCTTTTAATTCTTCTAACACTTGACCTGCATCAACTACGGCTTCTTCAGCGTTTTGAGTTTCGGTTTGTTCTGTAGTACCTTCTGTAGGCTCTGTAACCTCTTCATTTACCACATCTTGTTTAATTTGTTCTTCAGACATGCCTTACCCTTTCTATGTTTGATTCCTTGCCATCGTTTCCATTAAATGTTTCATATAGGAAAGCATATTAATAATACGACCGTATTCCATTCTCGTAGGCCCTAAAATAGCCAACGTACCAAGTTGATTATTCTCTTGAGAGAAATCAGCTTGTATTAGGCTCATATCATTCAATGCTTCTGTTTGATTTTCTGAACCAATCTTTATCTTTATTGGTGTATTTGAATCGTCTTGTAATATGTAACCTAATTGTTGTTGTTCTTCTAATAGTGAAAGTACAGGTTGTACCTTTTCTACCGTTTTAAACTCCGGTTGTGATAACAACTCTGTAGTACCTACCGAATAAAATAAGCGTCGTTTAGTGATGGCCCTTAATAAGGTTTCTCCGATTTGTAATAAAACGGATTTTGGACCGTCTATATGAGCGATAATAGCACTAATATGAGCCGATGTAATATCCCTTAAAAGCTTGTTTTGAACAGCATTGCTAAATTGTATAGCTAGTCGTTGTATTTCATCAGCTTTTACATGTGATGTAAAATACATCAATTCATTATCAAGTGCTCCGGTTGCAGTTATAACAACCATAACAGCTTGGTGACCATCAAGAGGTAAAATATGTATATATTTTAATAATGCTTGATCATGGCCAGGTGCTAATAACAAGCTCATACTATGACTTATCTGAGAAACTAATCTCGCCATATGTAACAGCATTTCATTGCCCGATAGTTGTGAATCATTCCATATCGTATGGATTTGTTTCACATCTTCATCTAATACTGGACCTTGATGCATCATAGAATCAACGTATAAGCGATAGCCTTTTGATGACGGTATCCGTCCAGCCGATGTATGAGGTTTTTCTAGGTATCCTAAGTCCTCAAGATCGGACATTTCATTACGCACCGTGGCAGGACTAATACCTAAATCATAGTTTTTAGCAATTGTCCTAGAACCAACAGGCTCAGCGGATTTGACATAATCCTCTATAATCGCTCGTAAGATGCGTTGTTTTCTTTCATCCATAATGACACCTCACTTGTTAGCACTCAAAACATTTGAGTGCTAATCGCATGTATAATATTACCATACTAAAATAAATTGTCAAGTAATTTTATCCCTAAAAAGCCTAATAAAATCAGTTTAGTCAAAAAGACAATATAATATTTTTAAATAATTAGTCAAAAAGACAATTTTTGAATTTTCACAAAATAGTCAAAAAGACAACTAGCATCAGTAATTATGAGTACTAATAATTGAAAAACTCCTAGTCAAACTATAACTAGGAGTTTATTTCTATTTATAAATTAATTTTTTCTAACGGATTGCCGAGTCGTTCTAATAGTTTCCCCATTCTTTCTTTTGGTTCTCCATGTTCTGCATACCAGTCAATTAAAATATCTGCAGCTTTTTTTGCTTGCTCAATAGTTAATTTACGAAGTAGTATTTGACCAGCTTCTGGCCGCATGCCTGTATTGCCACCCACAGCAAGCATAAAACCTTGAGACGTACCAATAAATGCAATATCTTTAACCATAGCATCAGGACAGTTACGACCACAACCACTAATACCAATTTTACATTTATGACTCGTTTTACGCCCATAATGTTTACGTTCAATATAATCGGCTAAATCTTGCGTTTCCATTTGACCATTTTTACATTTACCTTTGCCAACACAGGCAATTAAAGAATTTACGCCCCTATGGATAACCGTTGTAACCCCTTCAGGTAATTCTGAAATTAATTGTTCTTTATCATCCTTTTCAATGCCTGTAATTTGAATCCCCGTCACAACATGCCGAAAAGAACCACCATATTTTTCCGCCAAACTTATGCATGCTTTCATTTGGTCCAAAGAAAATTCATTATGTAAACCATGTAATATAACAGATGTCTTCATCGTTCCTCCTAAATAAGCATGCACATTCATCATCATCCCAAATATAATAACATCTTATTTATTGAAAGACTGTGAAATATCTTACCCTTCTATGAATTGGCTAAATACATAATTTCCATGTTTAGTACCTTCTGATGTAAGATGATATGATTTACCATCTTTAACAATTAAATCTTTTTCTATCAATTCCTGTAAAATAGAACCATATATACTGTCTAATGTAACATTAAACTTTTCAAAAAAAACTGTCGTATTAATTCCCCATTTAGTGCGTAGAGCCAAAAAACAATAATCTTCGATAGCTCTTTGTTGATCAATTAATTCTTCATCAACGATAGGAAACTCAAAACAATCAATTTTTCTAGCATAAGGCATAACATTACGATTATTAGCTCTTCTTATCCCTTCAAAAAAGGAATGAGCTCCGGCACCAAAACCAAGATAGTCGCTATATTGCCAATATTTTAAATTATGGGTACTGTACGCACCATTTTTAGCAAAATTAGATATTTCATAGCGTTCAAATCCTAATTCTTGAATACCTTGCATCATTGTTTCGTACATCCTATCCTCTAAGGATTCATCAGGTAAAGAAATAAGTTCTTTCTCTACTAGATGATACAATCTCGTGCCACGTTCTACTTGCAAACCATAAGTGGAAATATGGTTAATAGGTAATTGGCTAACAAGAGTGATGTTTTCTTTTATTTCCTCAATCGTTTGTTTCGGCAATCCGTAAATTAAATCGATATTAATATCTGTAAAGCCAACCTCTGCCGCCCACTGAACGGCATCAATAGCAGCCTTACTATTGTGGCTTCGATGTAAACTTAATAATGATTTATCATTAAATGTTTGAACCCCAAAGCTAATACGAGAAAATCCAAGTTTCTGTAATCCCTTCAAATACGATATATCTATTTCTCCTGGATTTGATTCGATAGTAAATCGACAATCATTAGATAAGTTATAGGTACGCTGAATCGTATTTATGATTTGTTCTATTTGTGAAAGTGATAATTCGGTTGGTGTGCCACCACCAAAATATACTGTGTCTACCAATTTAGTGCGAGCTTTTGGATAGGTGTCCCCAAACATCGTGATTTCTTGTAGTAATGCATATATATAGGTATCGTAATACTCTTCCAAATTTTGATATGCTGGAAAGTCACAATATATACATTTTTGTTTGCAGAACGGGATATGGACGTATATCCCCATATCCCGCTGTACAAACAAATCATAATGATTTGTTTCCATATTAATCTTCTACCTTTAATATCGCCATAAAAGCTTCTTGTGGAATCTCTACAGAACCAACAGCTTTCATGCGTTTCTTGCCGGCCTTTTGTTTTTCCAAGAGTTTACGTTTACGAGAAATATCGCCACCATAACATTTTGCTAAAACATCTTTACGCCAAGCTTTTACAGTTTCACGAGCTACAATTTTTGTGCCTACCGCCGCTTGAATAGGAATTTCAAACATTTGACGAGGAATTAATTCTTTTAATTTCTCAGCTAATGCACGGCCACGTGTAGCAGCGCGGTCCTTATGAACGATGATAGATAATGCATCTACAGGTTCTCCATTTAACAAGATATCCATCTTAACCATTGGAGATTGTTTATAACCAATCAATTCATAATCAAGAGATGCATACCCTTTAGTAGCAGATTTTAATTTATCAAAGTAATCATAAATAATTTCGCTCAAAGGTAAGTGATACACTACGGATACACGTGTTTCATCTAAGTATTCCATAGATTGGTATTCACCGCGTTTATCTTGAGATAATTCCATGATAGTACCAACAAAATCTTTAGGCACAATCGTTGTAGCCTTTACATAAGGCTCTTCAATATAATCGATTTCTGTTGGAGGTGGCAATTTAGCTGGATTATCCACTTCAAGCATTTCTCCATTTGTTTTATATACCTTATAGTTTACAGATGGAGCTGTCGTAATAAGCGTCAAATTATATTCTCGCTCTAACCGTTCTTGAATAACGTCCATATGTAATAGTCCAAGGAAGCCACAACGGAAACCAAATCCCAGCGCCAAGGATGTTTCTGCTTCGTATTCTAATGCTGCGTCATTAAGCTGTAGTTTTTCTAATGCATCACGAAGATTTTCGTAGTCTTTAGACTCTGTTGGGTAAAGACCACAGTATACCATAGATACAGCCTTGCGATATCCTGGCAATGGTTCTGGAGCAGGATTATCCGCTAATGTTACAGTATCACCTACGTGGCAGTCTGCTACATTTTTAATACTCGCCGCAATACAGCCTACAGAACCACATGGTAATTCTTGTACTGGTACAAGATTCGGTGTAAATATTCCAAGCTCAGTTACATCAAAATCCTTTTTATCATGCATCATACGGATCGTATCCTTCATTTTGATAGAACCTTCTTGTACACGCACGTACGCAATAGCACCTTTATAAGCATCAAAACGACTATCAAAAATCAATGCTCTCGTAGGTTGGTCAGATTTATCTGCTGGTGCAGGAACTTTGTGTACAATCGCTTCTAGAATATCAGGAATGCCAATGCCAGATTTAGCTGAACATAATACTGCTTCTGATGCGTCTAAACCAATGATATCTTCAATTTCATGTTTAACCCGATCAGGATCGGCAGAAGGCAAATCAATTTTGTTGATAACAGGAATAATTTCAAGATCATGTTCTAAAGCGAGATACACATTTGCCAACGTTTGTGCTTCTACACCTTGTGCAGCATCGACTACGAGCAATGCACCTTCACAAGCTGCAAGAGAGCGAGATACTTCATAGCTGAAATCCACATGGCCCGGTGTATCGATGAGGTTTAAGATATATTCTTCCCCATCTTGAGCTTTGTACAAAATACGAACGGATTGCGCTTTGATAGTAATACCACGTTCTCGTTCAAGATCCATAGAGTCTAGGACTTGCGCTTCCATTTCTCGTTTTTGTAATGTGCCAGTATATTCAATTAATCTGTCTGCAATGGTAGATTTACCATGGTCAATATGAGCTATAATACAGAAGTTTCTAATCTTTTTCGTTGACATACTATGTAAACAAGTTCAAGGAACTTGTATTCTCCTTTCTAACATACGCGATCGATAACAGCACCTCCTAATAGTTGAGTGCCATTATAAAAGGCTACGGACTGACCTGGTGTGATAGCCCGTTGTGGCTCTTCAAAGATAACCTCCATCGTATCATCATCTAAGATACGTGCAGTACAAGGTGAAGGATTTGCAGCATAGCGAATTTTACCTTCTGCCTTTAATTCTTTATGAATTGCATCATCTAAGAAGTTATAGAATTTACAAATCATGCGCTTCGTAAAGAGTCGTTCATTAGGGCCGACGATAACCTCATTGCGGTCACCATTAAAACCAATAACGTAAAGTGGGTGCTTGTAAGCAATACCAAGACCTTTTCGTTGACCAATAGTGTAGTTAAATAAGCCATTATGCTTACCTAATACTTCACCATCTTCGGTAACGATATTACCAGTCTTTGGTTTTGCCTTCATTTCCTCAACCACCAACTTTTGATAGTTACCATGAGGTAAGAAGCAAATATCTACACTATCTGGTTTTTTAGCTACTGGCAAATCATATTCAGCAGCTAATTTACGTGTTTCAGTCTTACATTGGCCACCTAGTGGGAACATGAGGTGACTCAAAATACGTTGGTTCATATTGTACATAACATAGCTTTGGTCTTTGGTAGGATCAATACCTTTATGTAATTCATATAAACCTGTTTCTTCATTATAATTGACCTGTGCATAATGACCAGTAACCATATGTGTGGCACCCAGTTCAAGAGCACGGTTAAGCATCAAGTCAAACTTGATGTTCTTATTACAAAATACACAAGGATTTGGTGTACGACCATAGGCGTATTCTTTTACGAAGTAATCTACGACATTCTCGTAGAATACATCACGTGCATCGATAACATGATGCTCAATACCAAGAAAATCACACATCTTATTAGCATCTGTTACAGCAAGAGGTACCTCATCATAAGGCGTGCCACTTACCCACAGCCACAGGGTAATACCAAATACTTTATAGCCTTGTTTTAGTAGCATTGCAGCAGTTAAAGAACTGTCTACGCCGCCACTCATAGCTACAGCGATAACTTTTTCCATACTTTCTCCTTTTAATGATCTCTTGACCATAAAACTAATCAGGGTGAAAGCCTGACGTGTAAAAACACTAGTTCGGTGTAAAAGTCCGAGTAGTATTACTATAAAATTATAGCAACTTATATTATATCCTAGAACTGGGTACATTGAAAAGATTTGAAATGAAAAGAATCCCTTTCCAAAGAGAAAGAGATTCTTAAGATTATCTATGTTTCAATAATTCTTCTGCAGCGCCTAATATACCGAGCATAGAATGCTCAAATACAAGACCACCTTGCATGAAAATAGTATATGGAGGGCGCACAGGACCATCGGCACTAAGCTCAATAGATGACCCTTGTACAAAGGTACCGCCAGCCATGATAATTTTATCTTCATAACCAGGCATATCCCCAGGAATTGGATGCACATGCGCATCTACAGGAGAGTAAGCTTGCATGCCTACACAGAAATGCTCCATTTCCTCGCCATTTTTTAAATTGATGGCTTGAATCAAATCATAACGATCCGCATCTACCTTAGGAAATACTTCATATCCTAGTAATTCACCTACCGCAGCTGTGTATACAGCACCTTTAAGAGCTTGTAAAACTACGTGAGGAGCCATAAATAAGCCTTGGAAGAATAGACGATAGCCAGGCGCATAGGATCCCATATGATCACCAAGCCCTGGAGCCGTCAATTGATATGATGCATCTTCAACTAAATCCTCACGGCCCACAATATATCCACCGGTTGGTGCTAAACCACCGCCAGCATTTTTGATGAGTGAACCTGCCATGATATCTGCACCAGCCTCTAATGGCTCTTGAAGCTCTGTAAATTCACCGTAGCAATTATCTACAAAGCAAATGGTTTCCGGATTCTTAGCTTTCACAACATCCACGATAGCTTTAATATCCGCAATCGACAATGGCTCACGCGTACTATACCCACGAGACCTTTGAATAACTACGGCACGAGTATTATCATTTACTGCATTTTGAATCCCCTCTAAGTCATAACGATTATTTTTAAGCGGTACTTCTGTATAAGTAAACCCCTTCTCAATTAGAGAGCCTTTCACAGGACGAGTGTGGCCTATAACAGATTGCATCGTATCATAAGGAGCTCCCACAGCATAAATAAATTCAGATCCTTTAGAGCCATTTCCCATAATAGCCATTAATGTGGTTGCTAATGCATGAGTACCAGATACGAAATGTGGTCTCACTAAAGCCTTTTCGCCTTTAAAGACATAAGCAAAGACTTCATCTAATTTTTCACGACCACTATCATTGTATCCATAGCCAGTAGTGCCATTAAAATGATAATCAGATACTTGACACTCTTTAAATGCTTCTAATACCTTTTTCGTATTTGCTAATGCAATAGGTTCAAACTTTTTAAATTGTGGTTCAGCCATTTCAAGGGCTTTACTACGTATTTCTTCTAATGTCATTCTCTATCCTTTATTTCTTATAGGCTCATATCTATCATGGTACGTGCCATATTATAAATTTCAATCTCTGTAGTATTTGAATCAATAGTAATCCAATTAATGTAAGGCATACGTTTGTACCAGGTAATCTGACGTTTTGCAAAGTGTCGCGTATTCTTTTGAATTAAAGCAATGCATGCATCATAACTTATTAGACCTTCTAAGTATTGAACTACTTCTTTATATCCAATACCTTTGAAAGCCTGACAATCTGGATTTACCCCATTATTAATTAGACTTATTACTTCATCCACCAATCCTTTTTCAAACATGATTTCTACTCGGCGATTAATGCGATTATATAAATCACTTCGCTCCCTTTGTAAGCCAATAACTGGTCCGACATAAGACAATCCTTCTTTTGTTTGATTGGTCAAAGCGTTGTAGTCGCCAGCACACATCAACTCAATAGCGCGATATAGTCGGTGTTTATCGGTGAATCTTATTTCTATGCCACCTTTTTCTGCCAATTTACTAGCACGCTGACGTAACCCCTCTATACCTTGTTCAATATATAGTTTATCTAACTCTGTTCTTAGCTCTATATTGGGTTTAATATCATTAAAGTTATAATTCTCTAACAATGATTGAACATATAATCCAGTACCACCTGATAAAATAGGTAAAATAGAATTATGGTTTAAATTTTCTATCAATATTTTTGCTTGTTGCTGAAATACTGACACACTGTAATCTTCATTGGGCTCTAATATATCGATAAGATGATGAGGAACAGTATCTAGTTCTTCCTCAGTTGGCTTTGCAGTACCAATATTTAACTGTTTATACACTTGATATGCATCACCTGATATAACCTGTCCATGATAATATTTAGCCAATGCTAATGTTAAATCAGTCTTGCCTACAGCTGTAGGACCTACAATTGTAATTAATTTGTTCATTGTAACTCCTCATTTCTGTATACACCATAACCTATACGACTATATTTACCACCCACCCATTTCGTTGTTGGAAAATCTTTAAAAACTGAACTAAAGGGACGTTCTTTTATAATAAAACCTAGACGACTAACACGCTTAGCTTCTTCTATGACATGTCTTTTTATAGCCCCTTCAAAAGTATGTCCCCGTAGCGGTTTAAATTGTGGACTTTCTTCAATAGGCACTTCAAACATAGGATCAAAATATAATATATCCTTACTTTTATCTGGTAAATTTGATAAATAACTTTCAAAATCACAGTGGATGGCTTCTATACGACGTAACACTTCCGTTACAACATCATTATCATGTTCATAATGACGCAAACCAAACCACGTAGATAACCAAATGGGATAGGATGCTTCTAAACCCGTTATATTGGCATTCGGAAATGCATAAGCCATAACAATACTATCACTACCAATGCCAAGCGTACAATCAACGATAGAGATATGTTTAGATGATTCGTGTGTAAGAGTTTCTATAGCTCTCACAAGATGATCTTCCTCATTGCGTTCTAAACGCAGAATTCGCAATTGAGCCATTGATAAATGGAAGCTATGTTCTTGCTCTTCATTAAAATGAATTGTTAGCTTTTTATTAGAAACCACCGCAATAGGATTATCTATTAAAAACAACTCTGAAATAGGCTTTTTATGGCGTTCAACATAGGATAATCCCAATGAATTAGCTAGTTCTAGTGATTCTTTTTTTATTGTTGGTGATGCTTTTTGTGAAGTAGTAATAATCATGTTAAGACCTTAAGAATAATTTACCTAATTCATCAGGTGTAAACTTAATGATTGTAGGACGTCCATGAGGGCACACATAAGGTTTATCAGTATGAAATAAATCTTCAATCAAGGTAGTTATCTGATACATATTAAGATTATGACCGGATTTAATGGCTCCTCTACAAGAAGCATAAGCTAACATTTCATGACGCAATTGTGCCTTCGTAGGTTGTTCATGTTCATGCAAATAAGTAAATACATGGGATAATATTTCCTGCGCTTTACTTTCAACTAAATCTATGGGAGCTCCAACCAATTTAATTTGATTAGGACCGCCCAATTCAACTTCAAAACCTAAATCTAATAATGCATCTTGCTCATTTTCAACAAGATTCATTTCATCTTCTGTAGCATTGCTAAATACAGGAACTAATAAATATTGCATAGGTATAGACTCAGAGGATTTACATAACCGATCGTACCGAACCCTTTCATGGGCAGCATGTTGATCGATTATATATAAATCATCCCCTTTTTTAGCCAATATATAACAAGAAGCAACCTGTCCCATTGGTAAAAATCCAGATTTTTGAATTTCTCTTTGTTCATCGTCTATGCGTTGTTCTTGTATTTGATGAAATTTCTCTTTATCTTCTGTCGTATAGCTAGTATAAGCTGTAGGAACTGATGTAAATGAGGATTCCTCAAATGTTTCCTGTTCATACGTCGCTTTTGGAGCTGGTGGTGTAAACCCTTTTTCTTTTAAGGCATCTACAAAATCTCGTGTATCCTGACGTAATATCTCATATCCCTTAGTGCGCCGTCCGCCAAAAACCTTATCATAATCAATAGCTGTTGCAATATGCTCAGCTGTATCACTATGATCACTTAATACTTGTGGCGTTTTATAGGAATCATAGCTATTGCCTTGATTCTCTGTTTTTAATGGTTGTACGAATGTTGATGACTCACGTTCGTAACGTTCATGAAGTGGATTATTTAGTGCATTTAATATAGCATGATATACGGCCTTGAATATGATTTTATCATCTTCAAATTTAACTTCACTTTTACGAGGATGTACATTGATATCTACCATACCTGCAGGAACTGTTATATGTAATAAAACTAAAGGATATCCTGATTTAGGTAATAATGCATGATATGCATTATCAATGGCTTTTAAAATCGTTTTATCAGATATTACACGATTATTTACGATAATAGTTTGCCAAATACGAGTACTTTTTAACAATGTTGGTTTTGACACGACACCTTCAATATAGATATGTTCACTTTCATAAGCGATAGAAAAAATATCATTCTTGGTTTTATAACCGTATAATGCAGCTACTGTATCTTGTATTGAGCCAGATCCTGGTGTAATGATGGCTACACGATCATCAATAGTTAATTTAAAAGCAATATGCGGATTACTTAATGCCAATTTACCAACAATGTCTTGGATTTTAGATGATTCAGTTCGTTCGGTTTTCAGAAATTTACGACGTGCTGGGGTATTGAAAAATAATTCTTTTACCTCAATAGTCGTTCCTGGTGCTGAACCATAAGGAATACAATCGGTAAAGGTACCACCATCGATAAGAATGCGAGTACCTAAATCTTGTTCTACAGTTCTAGTTGTCAAAACAAAATGAGATACGGACGCAATACTGGCCAAAGCTTCTCCGCGAAAACCTAAAGATGCAATATCAAACAAATCCTCTACTGATTGAATTTTAGATGTTGCATGACGTAATACGGCAAGGCGTGCATCTTCTTCAGTCATTCCCTTTCCATTATCGGTAATACGCATGTATGCGCTACCACCCTCACCAATTTCAATCTCTATTGATGTAGCACCGGCATCAATTGAGTTTTCGATAAGCTCTTTAACAACCGATGCTGGTCTTTCTACTACTTCACCAGCTGCAATTTTATTTATTGTAGTCTCATCTAACACATGAATGGTTGCCATTATTTACCGCCTCCATTACGCGCCTCTACCTGCAATTGATGAATAACATTTAATGCCTCTATAGGTGTCATCGTATTAACATCAATAGCAAGTAAAGAATCTACAACAGAATGTGTAAATAAATTACTAAACCCATCTGTATCAATAGAAGGTTTAGCATATTTAATAGTAGATTCTGCTGTCATAACACGATTATCTAAATCGTCTGTATCAGGGTTTTGCTCTTCTAATGATTCTAGAATCACTTCCGCACGTTTTAAAACTTGCGCTGGTAAACCTGCTAATTTTGCTACATGAATACCATAGCTTCTGTCTGCACCACCCCTAATGATGCGGCGCAAAAAGGCAATATCTTTCCCTTTTTCCTTAACAGCCACCGTATAATTCTTTAATCGTGGATATACGTCTTCTAAGGGAATCAATTCATGATAATGCGTAGCAAACAATGTTTTAGCATGAATATGTTTACAAATATGTTCTACCACTGCTTGTGCAATACTTAAACCATCAAAGGTACTTGTACCACGACCGATTTCATCCAGGATAATCAAACTCTTAGAGGTAGCATTTTCAAGAATATATGCTACCTCCTTCATTTCTACCATGAAAGTACTTTGACCTGTAGAAATATCATCACTAGCACCTACACGAGTAAATACACGATCTACAGGAGAAATGGTAGCCTCCCTAGCAGGAATAAAAGATCCAATTTGAGCCATAATCATAAGAATGGCCACTTGTCTCATATAGGTTGACTTACCTGCCATATTAGGGCCTGTAATAAGCATAAATTCATCATCATCATGATTGAGTAATACATCATTAGGCACGAAAACTTCGCGCTTTAAGAATTTTTCTATTACCGGATGACGCCCATCGCGTATATTGATTTGTCCATTCATTACGATATTAGGACATATATAATTTGATTCATACGCTACGGTTGCTAATGAGGCGAGTACATCTAGTTCTGCTAAAGCCCTTGCTGTTTCCTGTACACTTTTAATAACACCCTTAATTTGATTACGTAAATCTTGATATAATTGCTGTTCTAAGGCAACAATTTTTTCCTTGGCACTTAGAATTTTAATTTCAAATTCTTTTAAATCAGGTGTAATGTAACGCTCTGCATTGACTGTGGTTTGTTTCCGAATAAAATAGGCCGGTACCTTATCGATTTGTGCCTTACTAACTTCAAAGAAGTATCCGAACACTTTGTTATACTTAGTTTTAAGCTTTAAACCGGTTTCTTCTTTTGCCTTATCTTCTAATTTTTGAAGCCACACTTCACTATTAGTAGCTAAAGAACGGAGTTCATCTAACTCTTCATTATAACCATCTCGTATTACACGGCCATCTTTTAATGTTAAAGCAGGTTGCTCCGCAATCGCTCGATTTAATAAATCATAAATATCAGCATGATTATTAATCCGCTCATTAATGGATGTTAGAGATAATCCAGAAAACTCTTTAAGAAGTTGTTTAATATGTGGCAATACTTGTAGAGATTCACGGAGAGATGTAAAATCTCGCGGAGATACTGAGCCTGTCTCAATACGGCCTACAATACGTTCAAAATCATAAATGCAATCTAAATAACTTTGTATTTCACAGCGTTCTCCATTTCGTGTGATTAGTTCTGCAACGGCTGCTTGACGACGTTGAATATGTGGAATATCCGTAAGCGGACTTTCTAGCCATTGTTTTAATAATCGAGCGCCCATTGGTGTTAAGGTACGATCTAATATATCTAATAAGGTTCCTTTTACACCACCATCCCGCAAATTATGGGTGATTTCTAAATGGCGCAATGAAGATGTATCTAAAATCAATCGATTACCTACATCCATTTGATGAACGTAATTGATATGGGAGATTTCAGTTTTAATAATATCCTGTAAATATAAGAGCATAAAGCCTAATGCGGCCAGTACATCCTCCTCCATAAGGCCCATATCTTGAAAGTGATTATTTGCTAATCGAGATGCATCTGAAGCACATTCAAAGGAAGTAAATGGAGACAATACTACATTATTAAATTGATTATGAATGAAATCAACGATAGATTGTGGCAAAATAGTTCCTTCAGGAACAATGATTTCAGCAGGTCTATACATGCTAAGAGAATCATATATTTGACTTATATTGTCTTGAGGTACACGATCCCAAATGACCTCACCCGTAGATACATCAGAGAATACAAGAATCCACGCTTCCTTAACCATATAGAATAATGCTAAAAAGTTATTACTTCGTGCATCATTACCATTTTCTGTCATTACTGTCCCTGGTGTAATCACTTGGATTACATCACGTTTTACGATGCCCTTTACAGCCTTTGGATCCTCAAGTTGCTCACATATAGCGACCTTGTACCCTTTTTTTACTAATGTTTCAATATAGCTTTCAGCAGCATGAAAAGGAACGCCACACATAGGTGTTCGTTCCTCGTTGCCTGTAGGTCTACCTGTTAAGGTAATATTCAATTCTCGAGATGCAATTAGTGCATCCTCGTTAAATAATTCATAAAAATCACCAAGGCGGAAAAATAAGAGTTCATCACTATGTCGCGATTTAATTTCTAAATATTGCTCCATCATTGGTGTTAATTTTGTTGCCATTCTTACCCCTTTTGAATGGTGCCGTAGCAGACCCATGTTTGTGCTTTATCAATATAGGCTGGTACAGTATCACCAATAGTTAACTCATCATCTTTTGGGAATAATACCATTTTATTCCCAGACGTACGGCCAAACCACATGGTTTCATCTTTAGCACTTGGACCTTCTACAATAATATCAAATATATGACCTTCCATAGCTTTGTTAAGTTCTAAGGAAATTTCATTTTGAATATCCATCAATTGTTGCAAACGAACACGTTTTACCTCCTCAGGAACTTGTTCCTCCATAGTAGCAGCAGGCGTACCAGAACGTTTGGAATAAATAAATGTATAAGCCATATCGTAGCGAACATCTTTTAATAATTGAAGCGTCTGTTCAAAATCTTCCTCAGTCTCCCCAGGAAAACCTACGATAATATCGGTTGTCACAACTACATTTTTAATTTTTTCTCTACAATAAGATAATAATTCTTTATAATGTTCCACCGTATAATGGCGATTCATCTTCTTTAAAATTCTATCAGAACCAGATTGGATTGGTAAATGTAAATGCGTAACAATATTACTAGAGCGCCCCAATGCATCAATCATTGATTTAGTCATATCTTGTGGATGACTTGTCATATACCGAATGCGTTCAATACCTGGAATATGATCAAGGGCATCTACTAAGGTGCCAAAATCGGTACCATCTTTAAAATCTAAGCCATAGGAATTAACATTTTGTCCTAACAACGTAATTTCCTTAAATCCTTTTGCCCCAAGCTCAGTTACTTCTTTTACAATTGCTTCTACGGGACGGCTAATTTCGCGACCGCGCACATGAGGAACGATGCAATAAGTACAAAATTTATTACAACCATTCATTATAGGAACCCAAGCAAAAAATGTACCATTAGGTTTTGCCTGTAATTCTGGAAGTACTGTATTATCCATGTCAACATTGATTTGATGCTTATGAGTGCGTTGAACCTCAGCAATCATTTCATTAATATATTGAATATTATGAGTACCTAGGACAATATCGATATGAGGTGCGCGTTTAAACATTTCAGCTTGATTTTTTTGTGCCATACAACCTGTAATAGCAATGATCAAATTTTTATTTTTTTGTTTTAAACGTTTTAATTCACCGATACGACCAAATACTTTCGTTTCTGCCGTTTCACGTACTGCACAGGTATTCAATAATATTAAATCTGCCGATTCTACATCATCGGTCGGTATATAACCTACTGTTTCAAGTTGATGTGAAAGACGCTCAGAATCGGCGGTATTCATTTGACAACCATAGGTATATATATAATATGACTTCATTATATCTCCTAAATATTTTTTATAATCTTACGTTTTGTTTCAACTATGTTTTTAACTTTAATAGACATGCGCTCAACAGACATGCCAGTAATATATTCTAATTCATTGCGAACAGATTTTTGTACCTGCTGCATAAGAGGTTTAACAGGGTGTCCATGTTCAATCACAACAGACATATCTAACATTAAACCATTTTGTCCTTTAGGGCTCTTTTTAAAAGCAATATCTGATGATGCATCAACACCAGCAACCTTTTTTAAACCATTGCGGATTAGTTTAATGATGACATCATCATCAAAAGTTAAGCGTCCATAATAACTAAAGGCTGGTCTTACTACAGAACGTTCAAAGCCTTCAGAACCAATTTGACCAATTTTATCTGGGTCTTGTTTACGTAAGGTACGACGGCGCCAAATTGTTTTAATTGGATCAATTAAATACCCTTTAAAATGGGGCTTTAGCTCCATAGTAGGAACCGGTATGATATGTTTACCTTCCTTTAGGCGAGCATGTTGCGCTCTTTCAATTTCCTTTTGGGTTGCCACATCTTCAATGCGAATATAACGATCTGGTTCTTGAATCCCTAAGGCCTTTGTTATTTTCTTTACCATATTATCGGATGTTCCGATAATCATTAATCGATTTGGATTAATAGCGTCTAACTGACCTCGAACCTCTTTAACTTGAATCGGATCTTGAAATATAGCACGACGAACTGCTTTTAAACGACTAGATTCTTTTTTAGCGGAAAAACCAGCCACAATTTTATTATCATGAATTAAAATGCCATCGTCGATAATACATTCCACACTATTTTCATGAGCTAGCACAAGAGCACGATGGCTTTTACCTGTACCACTACCACCTACAAAAGCAATGACTTCCATAGTACACCTCACATCTAAACTTACGCAGATATACAACGTATACGTTCAATAAACCGATTTACTAGATGACTATCAACCACATATTCACCTATATGATAAGGATATCGATTAGGTATTCCATGATAATCAGATCCACCTGTAATAAATAAGTTCCGCTCCTTTGCCATAGCCAAATATTTTTGTTCATCCGCTTGATCGTGTTTGGAGTGATATACTTCAACACCATCAAAGCTATAATCTAGTAGTTCTGTAACATAATCATCATTGCGAACTAGTTTAGGATGGGCCAATACAGCTAGTCCATTTGCATTGTGAATAATATCTAGTATTTCAGGAACTTCTAATTTGACCTTAGGAATATAACAAGGACTTTTTGAATTTAATATGCCATCAAACACCTCTTGTACATCTTTGGCATAGCCATGGTCTATTAGTAATCTAGTAACATGTGGTCTACCATAAGATTTGGTATTTGGATATAGATCTTCTAATTCTGTAAAAGAAATATTATAACCATGATCAATACATCGAGAGATAATATCTTTTATTCTTGATTCACGCTTTTCCTTAAAGAATTCAATGAATTTATGCAGGCCCTCATCATGGTGATTAAAACCATAGCCTAAAATATGTATATCTTTTCCTTTATAATGAGCACTAAATTCACAGCCTGTAATAATTTGAATAGGACTCTCAATGGCTAACATTGTATCTATTCCAGCAATCTCATCGTGATCAGTTAATGCAATCATTTTCAAATCAGCTTTCACAGCATGTTGCAATAGCTGCTCTGGTGTTTCTACACCATCAGAAAATGTAGAATGCATATGAAAATCTACACGCATAATTACCTCCAAATTATCACAATACCCTATCATTTAATTATGACTTATTCTGCTAGTTTATTCAAGTTTTTAAAACTAATCTCTGAAAGTTTTACAACTATAATTAGAATATTTCTAATTCTCTATAACATAAAAATTGCGATTCTAATGAGCATTCACTAGAATCGCAATTTAAATTATAATTGACTCAATAATTCTTGTACTTTACTGGATACTTCACCAATTGGACAATTAATAGCTTCACCTGTTTTACGGATACGGATTTCTACTTCATTACTATCCAACGTATTTTTACTTACTGTAATTCGTAATGGATAGCCAATAAGATCAGCATCTTTAAATTTAACACCAGCTCGATCTTTACGATCATCTAATAAAACATCTACTTTATTGTTTAACAATGTATCGTAAATAGATGTACTTGTGGACATTAGAGCTTCATCTTTTGCGTTAATAGGAACAATAACTACTTCAAAAGGAGCTATAGCACGAGGCCAAATAATGCCATTTTCATCATGATATTGTTCAATAGCTGCAGCTAATGTACGGCTAACGCCGATACCATAACAGCCCATAACCATTGCATTAGGACGACCATTTTGATCAAGGTATGTAGCTTGTAAACTTTCAGAATATTTAGTACCTAACTTAAATACTTGGCCTACTTCGATACCTTTACTGTATTCTAAAGGACTATGACATTCAGGGCATACATCGTCTTTTGTAATTAAACGAATAGGTGCTACAATAATATCTTCTGTATTAAAATCGCGTTTAGGATTGATATTAATATAATGAGCATCAGCTTTATTGGCACCACAACAAACATTATATGTTTCCATAACAGATTCGTCTACAACAATAGCAAAATCGTCTGTTTGTTTAAGGCCTACTGGGCTGATAAAACCAGCAGTCAATCCAACCTTTTCCAATTGTTCAGGTGTTGCCATTTCAGGCTCTACGGAACCATTAACAGCATGTTGAACAGCGACTTCATTCACATCATGATCACCGCGAACCATAGCTAGAATTACTTTATCTTCAATGGCATATACTACGGCTTTAATAGTTTTTTCTAAAGGTAAATTGAGCATTTCAGCAACAGCTTCAATAGTAGATGCTTGAGGCGTATCCACAACTTCTAATTCTTTTAAAGCCTCTTCTACTTGTTTCATGATGCCCGGTTTACCAATTTCAATATTTGCAGCATAGTCACAAGCGGAACAGTGAATAATATCTGCTTCGCCAGCTTCAGCAATAGCCATAAATTCATGCGTATTGCTACCACCAATAGCACCGCTATCAGCTTCTACAGGTCTAAAAGTAAGACCGCAACGAGTAAAAATACGACTATATGCATCATACATAGTTTTGTAAGATACATCTGCAGCTGCATCATCAATATCAAAGGAGTAACCATCCTTCATAATAAATTCGCGGCTACGCATTAAACCATATCGTGGACGACGTTCATCGCGGAATTTGCTTTGGATTTGATAAAGATTAACTGGTAATTGACGATATGAATTAATTTCATTTTTTACCAATGTTGTAATCATTTCTTCATGAGTAGGTCCTAAGCAGTACTCCACATCATGGCGGTCATTAATGCGCATCATTTCAGCACCATACGCATTCCAGCGACCGGATTCTTTCCAAATGTCAGCAGGTTGCAAAATAGGCATCATGACTTCTTGTGCTCCAGAACGGTCCATCTCTTCACGAATGATGGCTTCAATTTTTTTGATACTTCGCCAGCCCAACGGTAAAAAACTATATAAACCATTGGCAACCTTGCGCATAAAACCTGCACGCAACATAAGTTGTTGACTTACCACATCTGCATCAGATGGAACCTCCCGCAATGTTGGGGCATATAATTTACTGGCTAACATACAATTACTCCTTATCAAGTGTTTCTAAATATTGATCTATTTCTCTAAATAAAGTATCTACTAATTCAGATTCAGGAACAGTTTTTAATACCTCCCCTTTTCTGAAAATAATGCCTTGACCATTACCACCGGCAATACCAAAATCAGCTTCTCTAGCTTCACCTGGACCATTTACAACACAGCCCATAACGGCCACCTTAATAGGTGCAGAAATAGATGCTAAACGTTCCTCTACAATACCTGCCATATCAAACAAGTTAACTTGGCAGCGACCACATGTGGGACAAGAAATCATGGTGGCCCCAAAGTTTCTAAGGCCTAAATTACTTAAAATACTTTTTCCTACTTCGATTTCATGAATGGGATCACCTGTTAAGGATACACGCAATGTGTCTCCAATACCATCCAATAGTAATGCACCTATACCCATAGCAGATTTAATAGTACCTTGTTTAATAGTACCTGCTTCAGTTACACCTAAATGTAATGGATATGGTATTTTATCTGAAAGCTTTCTATATGCTTCTACCATGAGAGGAACTTCAGTAGCTTTAATAGAAATCTTCATGTGTTTATAGTCTAATTTTTCTAAAATGCGCACATGCTCTAAAGCAGTTTCAACCATTCCATCAGCTGTAGGATGACCACCATAAGCCTTTAATATATGTTGAGGTAAAGAACCGGCATTAACGCCAATTCGAATAGGTATTTGTTTAGGTTTAGCTTTTTCAATAACCGCTAAGACCTTATCCTCACCACCGATATTTCCTGGATTAATACGAAGACCATCTACATTATTCTCGATAGCTTCTAAGGCCAATTTATAATCAAAATGAATATCTGCTATTAAAGGGATTGTAATGCCTGCACGTACCGCTTTTAATGCTTTAGCAGATGCCATTGTCGGTACTGCTACACGCACTAATTCACAACCTGCTTCAGTCAGTCGATTAATTTCAGCTATCGCCTTTTCTGTATGTACAGGATCAGTAGTAATCATAGATTGAATACTAACTGGTGCATAGTCGCCAATTTTTACATTGCCTACATAGATGCCATTTGTTGGTTTTCTAGTAATCATATATAACTCCTAACTATGACTCTTATAGTAATTGTATAATATCTTTTGCCGTAGCATATACAAAGATAGTGACTAAAAGAGCGATACCAACCATTTGAATATACATCAACGCTTTAGCAGGTAATTTACGTCTTGTAATAGCCTCAATCAAAATGATGATAAGATGACCGCCATCTAATACTGGTAGTGGCAATAAATTAATTACGCCAAGGTTGATGCTAAGTAATGCAGCAAAGCTCAATAATGGGGCAAACCCTTGTTGAGCTATAGAACCAGCCATATGTGAAATGCCTACTGGCCCAGATACTTCTGCTTGTTCTTTGCCGACAACCATCTCTCTAAGACCATCTACCATGGCTCCAATAATATATCCTGTTTTTTGAACAGCTAATACAAAGGACTCCCCAATACTATGAGGTATTGTTTCATAGGATTGATAAATACCAAGTTTAGGTGTATCCTTTTCTAATTTAGGAATCACTGTAGATTCTACTGTTTCTCCTTTACGCTCTACTACTACAGTAACCCCATGATTAGCGGTCCCTTTTAAGCGTTCAGAAATCTCTGACCATTTTGAAATAGGTTGATTATCAATAGAAAGAATTACATCTCCACCTTGTAATTTACCTAAATCAGCAGCACCACCTGTTACTACACTACCAATAATTGGTTTATCCGTAGAGACCATCGTTCCTACTGTTGCATTTAAGCCAAAGTAAATCACGATAGCTAGTAAGAAATTAAATATTGCACCAGCAGAAATAACAATTAACTTTTTATAGGCTGGTTTATTGTAAAAAGAACCTTCATCCAAAGGCTCATCAGGTGTCATACCTGCAATTTTATTAAAACCACCTAAAGGAATACAACGAATGGAATAGAGTGTTTCGCCATATTGTTTTTTGACTAAAATAGGACCAAAACCAATGGCAAACTCATCAACGCGCATTCCAGATAATTTTGCAGTTATAAAATGACCTAATTCATGAATAAACACAATTAGACCAAATACAAATATTGTGGCTAAAGCCGTAATCATACTATCTCCTATTTATAAACTCTGTTGCTTTTATGCGAGCCCATTGATCGACAGCCAATAAGTTATCAAGGGTGAACGTATCATCAGGTTCCATAGATTCTAATACAGCAGTAACAATTTTATAGATGTCGCTAAACACAATTTTCCCATCTAGGAAGGCGTAAACAGCAGTCTCATTAGCCGCATTAAAAACAGCTGGTTTAAAACCACCTATTTTACCTACTTCATAAGCTAAACGTAGTGCAGGAAAATCGTCAACTCTAGGAGGCATAAACTCGAGAGTGAGTAATTCTTTAAAGTCTAAATGCTTCATATCAAGAGACATACGATCAGGGTAGGTTAAAGCATATTGAATAGGTTCTCTCATATCAGGATTTCCCATTTGTGAAAGAATAGCACCATCCTTCAAACGAATCATGGAATGGATAATACTTTGAGGGTGAACCACAACATCGATATGATCAAAATCAAAACCAAATAACCAGTGTGCTTCAATTACTTCTAATCCTTTATTGAATAAAGAAGCAGAATCAATAGTGATTTTGCTCCCCATGTTCCAAGTTGGATGCTTTAAACAATCCGCTGCAGTTGCAGACGCAATACGTTCACTAGGCCAAGTACGAAGTGGTCCACCAGAAGCAGTTAAGATTAATGAATCTACATTAGCTTTAGTTTGACCTTCTAAGCATTGAAAAATAGCACTATGTTCACTGTCTATAGGTAAAATAGCAACGTCATATTCCTTGGCAATAGAAGTAATTAAGGGTCCCCCAGCAACTAAGGTCTCTTTATTTGCAAGACCAATGGTTTTACGAGCTTTAATGGCCTCCACAGTTGGCTCGATTCCTACAGCACCTACAATAGCAGTAATAACCATAGTTGCCTCTTGTATTGTTGCTGCCGCTATCAAAGCCTCTTTGCCACCAATTAGTTTAGTAGATCCAGTGTAACGATCTTTAAGAAGAGTATACGCTTGCTCATCAACAACGCCAGCTATAAGAGGTTGAAATTCATTGATTTGCTTTTCTAAAAGATCAATATTTTTATTTGCTACTAAGGCAACTGCCTTAAATTGATCTGGATGTTGTTTGATAACATCTAGCGTCTGAGTACCTATTGAGCCAGTGCTTCCCAATATACTTACATATTTCATAAAAACCTTCTTTTCTGCTTAAGTTATTATGCAAAAAATAAAATAAGTAATAATGTAACAGGGGCCGTAAACAGTAGACTATCGAAACGATCTAATACGCCACCATGACCAGGCAATAATGTACCCGAATCTTTCACATTACATAATCGTTTTAATTTGGACTCAAATAAATCCCCTAATGGTGCTAATACACCGCAAATAATACCTACATAGGCACCAAAATAAACAGGTATATTGCTTATACTAGCATAAATAATACCCGTTATAATACAGCCGATAAAACCACCAATAAAGCCTTCTAATGTTTTATTAGGACTAATAGAAGGTACAATTTTGCGCTTACCAAATGCACGACCCGCAAAATAAGCAAAGGTATCACTGGCCCATGTACAGAATAATAGTAGCCATAGCATAACTACGCCCCAGCTTTCACCAGAAATAGGCATAGTTAAGGAATAATATAGCCAATCATGACGAATTAATAGTAATGAACCTAATCCCATTACTATATATATCAATCCAAATAAGCTATAGGATACACTACTCATAGAATATGTATTTTCGCCAAATGTACACATTAGGTAATTAGCGATGAATGCAAACATAAGCGCAGTCAAACCAAGTGTGTAGGTTCCGAACCATAAGGATATCATTATAGCGATAATCGATATATATCCCCATAAAACCGGTACCCGCACACGTCTAGCCTTACTGAGCAGAACAAATTCACGCCACCCAATAAGGGCCAATAAGGTTATGAGAGCATCATAGGTAAAACCACCTATAGTTATAGCACCTAATGCAATAATAAAACCAATAACCGCAGTGATAACACGTGTTTTAAGCATCGATTATTCCTCTTGCAAGCCACCAAAACGACGTTCGCGCTTTTGATATGCTGCTACAGCTTCTAATAAAGTTTCTTTTGTAAAGTCTGGCCAATGCAAATCTGTAAACCAAAATTCGGCATACGCTAGCTGCCATAATAGAAAATTACTGATGCGATAGTCTTTACTTGGTCGTATCAATAAATCCACATCACTAAATTCTTGAGTATACAAATGATCACTAATATATTGTTCTGTAATATCTTGAACTGCAAGTTGGCCATCTAACACAGACTGTGTTAATTCTTGTACAGTTCTAACTATTTCATCACGCCCACCATAATTAATAGCTAATTGTAATGTTAGGCCTGTATTATTCTTGGTTAATAATTCTGAGTCAGAAATAATTGTCTGTAATTCGTCTGAAAGTCCTTGAATATGTCCAATAAAACGTATGCGAACATTATGTTCATGCATATATTGTACATTTTTTTGTAAATATTCTTTGATTAAAGCCATCAAAAGAGAAACCTCTTGTTCAGGCCGTTTCCAATTCTCCGTAGAAAATCCATATACAGTTAAAGCGCTAATACCGATTTCATCAGCAGCAATAACTATTTCTTTTAATACATCAGCACCTGCTCGATGTCCCATTGACCGAGGCATGCCACGACGCTTTGCCCAACGTCCATTACCATCCATAATGATGGCCACATGACGAGGCACATTATTTTCATCTATGTTGATTGTAGACGAGGTATTGCGTTTAAATAGTTTCCTCAGCATACATTACCCCCAGAGTATGTCCAAAATCACTGGCTATCATAGGTCTATATACAACGATATGAAGCACATCCCCACATTCAGTAATTCTTGCGACATAATAGCCTTCAGAGGCTATATCAAAAAAGCGATTAAGATTATCGCCAATTATTACCTTAAAAGGAATATGGGCAGCCTGCAATTGAGACTTTGCAAGCTGCCAAGGCATTCCTATAAGACTACTAGAATGAGTCATTATACTTCTAATACGTCCTTTTCTTTAACGGCTTTCAAATCATCGATTTGTTTAATCTTTTTGTCCGTCAATTTTTGAATTTGATCTAAACCATCTTTAACATCATCTTCAGTAATGGTTTTAGCTTTTTCTTCTTTTTTCAATACATCATTAGCATCGCGACGAATATTGCGAACCGCAACCTTTGCATCTTCAGCTTTTTTATGTACGATTTTTACAATCTCTTTACGACGTTCTTCTGTTAATTGAGGAATTGTCAAACGAATTGCAGTACCATCATTACCAGGATTTAAACCTAAATCAGATTGTAGAATAGCTTTTTCAATAGCACCAATCATAGATTTATCCCATGGTGCAACCAAAATCATACGAGGTTCTGGAACAGAAATATTGGCTACTTGATTGATTGGTGTAGGAGAACCGTAGTAATCAACCATAATTTTATCAAGTAATGCAACACTAGCACGACCAGTACGAATAGAAGCAAATTCATGTTTTAAAGACTCAATGGATTTATCCATGCGTTGCTCTTGTTCTAGCATTAAATCTTTTAATTCCATAGTGATTATTCTCCTCGAACGATAGTCCCTATTTCTTCACCTTTTGCAGCTTTTGTAATATTACCAGGAATATCCATGCTGAACACGATGATAGGGATATTATTATCTTTACACAATGTAGTGGATGTAGAATCCATTACTTTTAACTCTTTTGTAATAATATCATTATATGTTAATTCATCAAATTTGATGGCATTAGGATTTGTTTTTGGATCAGAATCATATACACCATCAGCAAATTTTTTCGCCATCAAAATTGCATCAGCTTCAATTTCAGCAGCGCGCAATGCAGCAGTTGTATCAGTAGAGAAATACGGTTTTCCAAGACCTGCACCAAAGATTACAATACGTTTTTTCTCTAAATGACGAATAGCACGACGACGAATATAAGGTTCTGCAACCTCTTGCATTTCGATAGCTGTTTGAACGCGTGTATCTACGCCAGCTTGTTCTAAAGCATCTTGCAATGCTAAGGAGTTCATTACTGTTGCTAGCATACCCATATAGTCAGCTGTAGCACGATCCATACCTTGATTGCTGCCAGCCAACCCTCTCCATAGGTTACCGCCACCAACAACAATAGCGATTTCTAAATCAGTGGATTTAGCTAAAGCTGCAATTTCTTGAGCAAACTTTTCTACAACATCAGGATTAATACCAAATCCTTGATCACCTGCTAAAGCTTCACCACTCAACTTCAAAACAATACGCTTAAAGTGTCTCTTTGCCATTTGTATACTCCTCTATTGCAAAATAAGAGAACACGGTACGGTGTTCTCTTATTATTTCTTAATTATTTACCAACAGATGCCATTACTTCTGCTACGAAGTCATCTTGGCGTTTTTCAATGCCTTCGCCCAAAGCGTAGCGAACAAAACGACGTACGTTGATGTTTTCACCGATTTTTGCAATATTTTCATTAATGATATCGGTAACTGTTTTGTCACCATCTTTAATGAACGCTTGTTCTAATAGGCAATTTTCTTTATAGAATTTTTCAATACGACCAGCAACCATTTTTTCCAAAACAGCTTCAGGTTTTGGTTTGCGGCCTGCTTTAACATCTTCTTCAGCTTCTACTTTAGCTTGTTCCAACAATACTTGTTTTTCATGTTCGATAACTTCAGCAGGAACCTCTTCACGATTCAAGTATGTAGGGTTAACAGCAGCGATTTGCATTGCGATATCGCGCGCTAAGCTTTGGAAATCATCAGTTTTAGCAACAAAGTCAGTTTCGCAGTTAACTTCTACTAAAACACCGATACGACCACCAGCATGGATGTAGGATTGTACTACACCTTCAGCTGCGATACGACCAGCTTTTTTAGCTGCAGCAGCCAAACCTTTTTCACGAAGAAGGTCAACCGCTTTATCGATATTACCGTCAGTTTCTACCAATGCTTTTTTAGCATCCATCATACCTGCGCCAGTCATGTCGCGCAATTCTTTTACCAAAGCAGCAGTAATTGCCATTATTTTGTTCCTCCTAGTACTAATTAAGGTAAGGATATAGTCCTTACCCTAATTATATATGTTATAGATTTATCTTTCAAATGCTAATCAATTATGATTAAGTGCTAACAGAATTATTCTGCAGCTTCAGCATTGCCTTCTTCGAAGGATTCGCCTTGACGACCTTCAAGAACAGCGTCAGCCATTTTACCAGCCAATAATTTTACTGCACGGATAGCGTCATCATTTGCTGGGATTGGGAATTCAACTTCGTCTGGATCACAGTTAGTGTCAACTGTTGCAACTACTGGAATACCCAATTTTTTAGCTTCTGCAATAGCGATTTTTTCTTTTTTAGGATCAACTACGAAAAGAGCACCTGGCATTTTAGGCATATCTTTGATACCGCCAAGGTATTTTTCAAGTTTCTCCATTTCATGACGAAGGCCGATAACTTCTTTTTTAGGCAATACTTCGAAAGTACCATCTTCTGCCATAGCTTCCAATTGTTTTAAACGTTTAATACGAGTTTCAATTGTTTTGAAGTTAGTCAACATACCACCCAACCAACGTTCGTTAACGAAGAACATGTTAGCGCGGATAGCTTCTTCTTTAATAGCTTCTTGAGCTTGTTTTTTAGTACCTACGAAAAGGATAACTTCGCCTTGGGAAGCAACTTCACGTAAGAAATTGTAAGCTTCTTCTACTTTTTTAACTGTTTTAGACAAGTCAATGATATAAATACCATTGCGTTCAGTGAAGATGAATTTCGCCATTTTAGGGTTCCATCTTCTAGTCTGATGACCAAAGTGTACACCAGCCTCTAATAATTGTTTCATTGATACTACTGCCATTGTGGCACCTCCTGTTAATTAACCTCCGCCGCTTCATCCTCCGGGTCACCCAAAATTAGGCACAGTACCGAAGTCCACTGACGTGCATATTTTTCATACCCAATAATTTTATCAGAAAAATATTGTAAAAGCAAGAGAAGAGTCAGTAATTATTTAATAATTACTGACTCTTCATCAAATATATTATTTTTCATAGTCCATAATACATGTACGAGTTTTAGTTGTTTCGTATTGATTCTATCATGTTAGCTCTGTCTTGAGCACAAAATACAGCTGATCCCGCAACTAGCAGAGTAGCACCGGCGTCTTTTATTGGGATGCATGTAATATCATTGATACCACCATCAACCTCAATAACAGCATCATGATTCCCCATTGTTTCCAATAAAATTTTAGCTTGTTTAACTTTTTCAACTGCCCGTGGAATAAAAGTTTGTCCCCCAAAACCAGGATTGACAGACATAATTAAAATCATATCGAGATCTGCAGCTACATCTTCTAATGTGGCGACTGGTGTTCCTGGATTAAGTGCAACGCCAGCCTTCATGCCATTTGCTTTTATTTGTTGAATTAAACGATGTATATGTGGAACTGTTTCTTGATGAAATGTAAAATATTCAACGCCAATTTTCGCATACTCTTCAACATAATCAGCAGGATTAGTAACCATCAAATGCACATCAAATGGTAATGTGGTATGAGGGCGAATGGCTTTCACAATAGGTGCACCAAATGTTAAATTTGGTACGAAATGTCCGTCCATAATATCAATGTGAAGATAATCCGCACCAGCTTGTTCAATACTTTTAAGCTCGTCACGGAGTATAGAGAAGTCAGCTGATAACATAGATGGAGCTATTTTAATCATATTAAAACCTCTTTCTTTGGTTCTGAATATCCTTTCGAATGATTGTATATGCATCATAACGGCTTTCAAAAATCTTATGATTAACCAAAGCATCCTTAATACCACAAATTGGTTCATGTTCATGATAGCATGGATGAAATTTACAAGCCTCTACATAATCAGAAAACTCTGGAAATAGCGTTGGCAATCGTTCCAAAGTGATATCAGTAAACTCAATGGCGCTAAAACCAGGCGTATCCATAATAAAGGAGTCAGTATTTAAGCTAAACAATGATGCATGTCTTGTTGTATGTTTTCCGCGTTTAATTTTATCGCTTATATCACCCGTTTGAAAGGCAAATTTTTCATCAACAGCATTTAATAGACTGCTTTTACCAACACCTGAAGGTCCTGCAAAGGCAGTCACCTTATGCAGCAATTTATTACGTAATTCATTAATGCCAATCTTCGCTGTAGCAGAGGTTGTAATAACTTGATAACCAATGGCTTTATATTTATCGATAAGTTGATCTGTAGATGTATCACCTACATCATACTTATTAACACATAGCACTACCGGAATATCGGCATGTTCTATCATGACAAGCATCTTATCCAATAATAATTCATTAATATCTGGATTATGTGCAGCTACGACGAGGATGACTTGATCAATATTGGCCACCGCAGGGCGAACCATAGAATTTTGACGTGGCAAAATACATTCTACAAAGCCATCTTCTGAAAATTCTACGCGATCACCTACGAGTAAACTATATCTTGATTTTTTTAAACGTCCTCTTACTTTGCATTCATGAATGGTCCCTAATTCATCTTGAATGTAATAGTAACCATTCATGTTTTTAATAACAATACCTTTATTCATAAGGCCTCTACAATGTTGTATCCTGAACTAACGCACCGTTTAGATACACCTCTATACGCACGTTACCAACACCAGATACATTTTTAACGATGCGGTCACCCGGTTTATTTGTATCATCATAGATAACCGTAGAACCTTCATCATCTTTAACAACTATCTTTAATTCTTGATTCTTTGAACCAGATGGAACGGTTACATCGACAGTCCCTTTAGTTCGGTTGGAGGAACTTTGTTTAGAATCCTCTTTTTTCTTAGAGTCTTTTAATTCAGTAGCTAAGTTTAGGCTACTACCTTCATTAACCTCTTCACCAGCTTTTACACTTTGTTCGGTAACAATTGCTTTTTCATCTACAGAACCAGAAATTTGATTAACCCCAATATTATTAGACCCTAGAACTTGACGAGCATCTTTCAAGGTCATACCAACTACATCAGGCATTTTAACTTTTTTAGTTTGAGGTTTATTGACAACTAGATCAACAGTTGTACCTTTAGATACTTTAGAATCGCCAGAAGGACTTTGCGCAACAATAGTATTATCCGGTTTACCTTCAATAGAACCTTGTGTTATCTTACCGACAACTAATCCTAAATCTTTAAGTCGTTGTCTAGCTTGTTCTACAGTCATACCGGATAAATCTGGAACGGTAATATCCCCAACACCCTTAGATACAACAAGATGGATAGTTCGTTGTTCCTTAACCTTTTCACCAGAACCAGGGCTTTGAGAGATAACTTGTCCCGCTGGTACATCGGTATTAGTAACTTCACTAGTAGAAACACGCAAATGTTTATCTTCTAATATATTTTTCGCTACTGATACTTGTTTGCCCACAACATTTGGCACATCAACAGTAGTATTACTCCAAAAATTACCATAACTCAAGAATGCGCCTAAAAATGCAATCAAGAAAATAACAGCCGCACTTAAAACAATATATTTTTGTGGTATAGATGCAATCTTACTAAGCATAGATTTCTTTTGTACCTCTTTTGGCGTAGTGTCATCAATATCACTAAAATCATCTAGTGTATCTGGATCTACCGCTGGAATCATTTGTGTTGCAAAATCATATGGCTCATGACGTTGAGTTTTTCCCATTGTAAAGCCTTGAGATAAACGCAAGTCACCCATCATTTCTGAAATAGATTCAAAACGATCTGCTGGATTTTTAGCTAATGCTTTCAGTACAACAGATTCTAATAATGGAGGAATCGAAGGATTGTATCGCGTAGGTGGTATTACCTTTTCTCGTACATGTTTTAATGCAACAGCAATTGGCGTATCACCTTCAAAAGGAACCTTACCAGTTAACATTTCATATAGAACAACACCTAGTGAATAGATATCCGTATTGCCGTCTACAGATTTGCCACTAGCTTGTTCTGGTGAAAGATAGTGAGCCGATCCCATAATAGAGTTGGTGTACATTACGGTATTAGTAGAATTCATAGCACGAGCAATACCAAAATCAGTTACCTTTACACGACCAGTATTAGTGATAATGACATTGTGAGGTTTTATATCACAATGCACAATCCCCATCGCATGTGCGTGCTCTAAACCTTCTCCAATAGAAATGGTTATTTTAACAGCCTCATCAATAGATAATCTATGGTGACGGGTAATATATTCTTTTAATGTTTCACCATCCACATATTCCATGATGATGTAATGCATATCTTGGTCGTAGCCAACATCATACATATTTACAATATTAGGATGGTTTAATTTACCCGCAGCTTGTGCTTCACGTTTAAAACGACTTACAAACTCATCATCACTAGCAAAATTTGCATGTAAAATTTTAATAGCTACTGGACGCCCTAATAAGGTATCTTCGCCCTTATATACGTCAGCCATACCACCGACGCCAATTTTAGACAGGATACGATAGCGATTATCCAACAATGTATCTTTAATCTTCATAATATTTATAACTCTCCATATCTAAGTTAGATAGTACCTACGATAATAGTAACATTATCTCCGGCACCTGCATTATATACATCATCAATCAATGCATCCAATACTTCTGTATTATCTTCAATATCATGTAATACCTGACGTATTCTCTCATCACTAATATACCCAGATAAACCATCAGTACATAATAAAATGCGGTCTCCAGATTTTACGGATAATGTACCACTATCGACTTGTAAATCTTCTTCAACACCAACTGCTCTAGTAAGTAAATTACGTTGAGGATGCTTAAACATCTCTTCTTTTGTAATTTCTCCGGCTTCTAATAGTTGTTGCACCATAGAATGATCAGTAGTAATTTGAGTTAGTTCATCATTTCTAAAAATATAGAGTCTACTGTCGCCAACACTAGCCCATAATAGTTTATCATCTACCTTAGCCACTACAACAGCAGTAGTGCCCATTCCACTGAGACGTTCCTCACGAGCTACGCGATTGACTATGCGAGTATTCGCATGCAATATAGCATCCACCAAGGATAATTCATCAATGGTTGATATAGATTGTAAATATTCTTTTATTTCATCAACAGCATAGGTGCTGGCAATTTCTCCGCCTCTATATCCACCCATACCATCGGTAACAGCACAAATATTATCGCTAATAAAAAAGCGATCTTCATTCTGCTTTCTAACTAATCCTATTTTACTTAAACCTACGATATTATTCATGAATCTCCTCTTTCCGTCCATGAGCTGCCTTTAACTGCCCACATGCGGCTTGAATAGCATCCCCCATTTCTTTACGAATTGTAACAGAAACACCATAGGAGGCGATGATATCCTTAAATATGTTCATATGTTTACTAGAAGGTTTATATAAATTAATATGCTCATTACCATTTACAGGAATTAGGTTTACATGACAATTAGGGAATTCTTTACCAATTTTTCCTAATTCATGAGCTTCCTCTAATGACACATTAATTGAATCTATTAAAATATATTCAAAAGTAATACGTCGTTGTGTTTTCTCATAATAATATTTTACAGCCTCTAATACCTCATCTAACTTATAACGAGATCCAACAGGCATAATCTTACGACGTGTTTCATCTGTTGTAGCATGTAGCGATAATGCCAATGTAATTGGAAGATCCTCATCGGCCAATTTATATATATTAGGAACCCATCCACACGTGGAAATCGTCATTTTTCTATAACTAATATCAAATGTAATAGGGTCGTGAATAAGCTTCAATGCTTGTAATACATTATCATAGTTTTGTAGCGGTTCACCAGCCCCCATAACGACTAAAGAATGGATGTCCTTCTGCTTTAAGGCACTAAAAAGAACAACTTGTCCTACAATTTCAGCAACAGTTAAATCTCTAAATAATCCACCCTGTGTAGAAGCACAAAAAACACAGCCCATCGCACAGCCAACTTGAGATGAAACACATACAGAATTACCATAATGTTGCTCCATCAACACCGCTTCAATTCGACTATGATCAATAAGTTCTAATAATAACTTTTGAGTTTTGCCATCTGGTGAAATAGATTGTGTAACAATCTTTGGAATCGATATTATGCAGTTCGCGTCCAACCAATCTCTTAACATCTTAGGGAATTGTGTCATATCTTGAAAGACAAAAATATGTCGATGATATATGTAATCTATTAATTGCTTAGCTCGGAATTTTTGAATCTTATGTTCTTCAAATAACGATTGCAATTCAACTAAGGATTTACCTAATAATTCAATCATGAGTTCTCCCATTTACTGATAACTACTTAGTTAAGATATACGTTGCATTTTAACCATAAAGAAACCATCCATATCATCTGTAGGTGGATATGTTGTAATCATACCATTATTTGACTTTAGTGGAAAATCAGTACCTACAGGGACTATGGAAAATTCTTTATGCTTTTGTAAAAATGCTTCAACTACATCTTCATTTTCCTTGTAGTTTAGCGTACAAGTGGAATATACTAAATATCCCTTTTCTTTAACAGTCATTGCTGCTCGTTCTAAAATTGCCAATTGTAATGGCGGTAATTCTGAAAGAGTAGATTCATCCTTGCGCCAACGCATATCAAGTTTCTTTTGTAATATACCTAGACCAGAACAAGGGACATCAACCAATACTCGATCAAAGTACGATTTCCATGCAGATGGTAATTCAGTAGCATCTTGAACCTTAGTTTGAACAATAGAAATACCTAATCGTTGAGCATTCGACTCCATTAGAGCAATCTTATGCTCATGTATGTCACAACTCATCAATGAGCCCGTATTATCCATTAAGGCTGCCATATACATTGATTTCCCACCAGGAGCAGCACAACAGTCTAATACACGTTCACCAGGCTGAGGATTAACTAATCGTGCTACCAACATAGAGGCCTTATCCATGAAAGTTATATAACCTTTTATAACTGCATCAGATTTTTCAAGACTACCGCGATGGCTATTTATATAAATAATATCCTTGTAATTACTATCCTGCGAAACATCCCAGCCTTGTTCTTTTAATAAAGTTAAACATTGAGGAATATCTATAAGAATTGTATTAATTCGTGCAGTCAATTTAGGCTGTTGATTAAACCATGCACATAAACTCTCTGTCTTATCACGACCAAACTCACTCATCCATAAATCGATAAGCCATAAAGGAATATTATAAATAAAAGATATTACCTCTATATCATTTGATGCTAAATCCTCGACACCAATGCTATCTTGTTCCCGTATAACAGACCTCAAAATAGCATTCACAAAACCCGATAAGCCACGAGTTAATTTTTTAGCTAGTTTGACTGATTCATTAACAGCTGCACTTTCAGGAACTTTATCCATATAAATAATTTGATAAATACCTAGACGCAAAATCTCTACAACCATAGAAGATAATTTCTTCAAAGGTCGTTTAGCAAAATGCACAATAATAGCATCTAAATAATTACGTCTTCGTACCACACCATATACAAGTTCAGTAAAGAAACGTCTATCTAAATCGGCTAAATTATGTTTAGAAATATAGTCCTGTAAAGTTATATTAGCATAAGCACCATTTCGATTGATATCAGATAATGCCTTTACCGCCAATAATCGTATATTTTGTTTTTGTCCATTCTTAGCAATTTCGTTCATAAGTATCCTTATCAATCAATAATTCTACAGCCTCTCGCACCTTATTAATATCGACAGTAGTATTACAACAAGGCCCGTTAGGTCGCTGATTTAATACGCCAATGACAGGAATCGGAAATACATCAGCCATGCCGCTGGCAAGATCCCGTTCACATGCTATAGCAATAATAGCCTTTGGCTTAGCTTCTTTAACCTTCATACGAGCTAATGTACCGCCAGTAACGACAATAAATTGACAACCATATTCCTTTGCTATTCCTAATAGGCCTCCCACCTGACAACGGCCACATTGTTTACAATTATATACATCATGTGTCACCTTGTGAATACATGTATTTTCTTGTAAACAGTGAGGTGTTAACAGAAGAATTCGCTCGGGACATACCTTATATAATTTCATGCCTACTAAATGATTAATCAAATCAATCATGGATTGACGCAATTCATCTTTTTTTATACCTATAAAAACCCTTCCTAATCCCAAGGATACTGGAAAAAGTAAATATATAAAACGATTTGCAATACGTAATAATATAGGATGAATATATGTAGCCCCTGCTGATGCAATAGCTAGAAGAAACCATAGGAACCAGACGATTAAAATTATGATTCCCCCAATGATTTCACTCACCAAAGCTAAGGTATAAGATATCTGTTCTAAACCAGGCCACACTATATACATAGTAAAGCTCATGATTAAGGTTATTGCCATACAAGACAGGGCAGATAGCTTTAAATATAATGGATATGTTTTATAAGATTCATTACACTTCATCAAATGCAATACCACCTTTAATTTGGTGACCATTAATAAAATCTTGCCCACTTATGCGTTTTTTATTTTCTGGTTGTACCTCTATAAGCAGAATATAACCTTGTTCACCAGTTGAAACGACAAGACCTTTCGTTGTATGAACAATAGTACCAGGCTTGGCAACATCTACAGTAAGCTGATTATTATTTATAGAAACAATAGCCTCATTTGCATTTACAGACTCAACAATCACCTTTTGAGCACGCCAAACCTTTAAACGTTTCCCCTGTAAATATGTATAACACCCAGGGGCAGGATTTAAGCCGTGAATTAAATTAACAATCTTATCTGCTGGTTGATACCAATCGATAAGTCCCATCTCTTTTGTAATTTTAGAGGTATGGCTAGCAAGACTATCATCTTGAGGCATTGATATAATCTCACCATTCACCCATTTATCTAAAACAGGAGAAATTGTACGGGCCCCCAATTCAGCAATACGATTAAATAAAGCGCCCGTCGTCTCATCTGGAAGAATATCTATTTCTGCAATATCGATAATATCACCGGTGTCTAAACCATCATCCATATGCATAATAGTAACCCCCGTTTTAGTGTCACCATTTAAAATTGCATAATGAATAGGCGCAGCACCTCTATATTTAGGTAAAATAGATGCATGGATATTAACACAGCCGTATTTAGGCAAACGAATTAGCCATGGTGGTAAAATCTTTCCATAAGCAATAACAACGATAACATCTGGAGCAAGAGCCATTAATTCCTCTTGTACAGTTTCCTCACGAAGCGTTACAGGCTGATAAATAGGCAAATCTAAAGATAATGCCGCCTCTTTTACAGGGGGCATTTGAATTTGTTTGCCTCTACCTTTTTGTTTATCAGGTTGACAGTACACACCTACAATAGAATGCCCTGCTTCAACTAATGCTTGTAATGTAGGTACTGAGAAATCTGGAGTGCCCATAAATACAATGCGTAACGGCTTATAATTAGACAATTTCCTTCTCCTCCGGATGATCTGTAATACGGCGTAAATTTGTTGCTTTTTCAATAAACAAATGGCCCTCTAAATGGTCTATTTCATGTTGAAAAATTCTCGCCAAAAACCCTTCAGCTTTGATAGTAACTTTCTTATTATGAGGATCAATCCCCTTTACAGTTACCTTTTCATAACGCTCTACATCACCAAAATATCCAGGAACACTCAAACAGCCTTCTAAGCCGATTTGAGAACCTTCACCATGAGTGATTTCAGGATTGATAAGAGCTATTAAACCACTACCAGCATGGTCATCAACAACAATAATTCGCTTAGATACATTAACTTGAGGCGCTGCTAATCCAACACCTTCAGTTTCATACATGGTATCTGCCATATCTTCAATTAGTGTACGTAATTTTTTATTTACATGTTCTACAGGTTCAGCCACCTCTTTTAAAACTGGATGACCTGCTTTTACTACTTCAAGTACTGCCATTTATTCCTCTTATTAAATGGGGTCTACATCTATGAGTAAGCCCTCTTGTGTAAAAATCCAAGAATTATAAATATAATCTTTCACAGCATCTAAATCTTCACCGCGAATCATAATCGACAAACGATACATATCGCGTATTTTTTTTATGCCAGCTTCATAGGGACCATTAAAGTCAATCGGTTGTGATTGAAAATGTTGCTCTAACTCATCTACAATCTTTTGAGCTATATTTTCAGCCATATCTTCCTTTACATGTCTTACGACCATATAAATCATCTCGCGAAATGGTGGATAACCTAAGGCCCTACGATTTTCTATTTCTTCATTGTAAAAGCCCAAATAATCATGAGCCTTACTCTTTATTATAGCATAATTTAAAGGATTATACGTTTGTATCACAACGGTACCTGACTTATCACCACGACCAGCACGACCTGATGTTTGAGTCAGTAAATCAAACGCACGTTCTGATGCCGAATAGACTGGAATATTTAGGACTGAATCAGCCGTCAAAATCCCAACAGCTGTAACATCCTTGAAATCATGCCCCTTAGAAACCATTTGAGTGCCCAATAAAATATCGTATTTATGATTTCTGAAATCTTGTAAAATCTCTTCACCCACATCTTTATGTTTAGTTACATCTTGGTCAAGACGAGCAATGCGAGCCGATTTAAAATGACGACGCAATTCTTCCTCTACCTTCTGTGTGCCAGAACCAAAAAATTTAATTCTTTTGCTATGACAGTTGGGGCATATGGTAGGGATTGGTTCATGATGCTCACAATAGTGACATCGTAGTTCTTCGCCTGCCTGATGATACACCATCGCCACCTCACAATGGGGACACATAATAGTTTCACCACAATCTCGGCACATAACAAAGGTACTATAACCACGACGATTCAAAAGAATAATCATTTGGTTTCCATCAGCGAGCGTACATTGAATCAACTCCATCATAGCATCAGAAAACACAGAATAATTACCACGTATCATTTCTTCCTTCATATCCACTATTTGAACACGAGGCATAGGTTGATCAAATATACGATTAGGTAATTCTAATAATTTATATTCACCTTCTGAAGCTTTGTAATACGAAGTTATGGATGGTGTAGCGGAACCCAAAAGAACTGCACAATTGTGGGCTTTGCCACGCCATAATGCAACATTCTTAGCATTATATCTAATCATATCCTCTTGCTTATACGATGTATCATGCTCTTCATCTAGTACGATGAGTCCAATATCTTCAGCCGGTGCAAACACAGCTGAACGAGCACCGATTATGATATGACTATCTTTTCTTCGTATACGCTCCCAATTATTATTTCTCTCACTAATCGTTAATTTACTATGAAATACTACGACCTCATCCCCAAAGGTAGATACAAATCTTCGAACAATTTGATCTGTTAATATGATTTCTGGAACAAGAATAATAGCGGTTTTGCCTTTACCGATGCAACGAGCTGCTGCTTTCAAATAAAGCTGTGTCTTACCACTACCTGTTACACCATGTAACAGAAATGTTTCATGCTGTTCAAGATCTATAGTTTTCTTAATTGGTTCATATACAGTCATCTGTGCATCTGTTAAGGGAATACTCTCCTCACCACTAAGGAGTTCTGTAAAAGTAGTTTTTGTATCTTTAAAACGTTTTTCAATGTGAATCCCCTTCTCTTCACCTATTTGTTTAATAACCATATAGGAAAAGCCTTTTGCTCTTAACAAAGATTTTGGAGCACCACCGACCTCAATTAAATAAGTAGCTAGTTCCCGTTGTTTACGTTTTTTAGGACTCACTTGATCAATATTAAATTCAGCTGTAACAACTAACCATTCTTCTTTAGGTGCATCATAAGATTTTAATGTTTTATGAACTGTAAATAATCGCAATGCATCTCCAAAAGAGCATAAGAAATACTTACTAATTTGTTTAGCCGTATCCATCATCTCTGAAGTAAACCAAGGATCGCTATCGAGAATATCTATGATAGAACGTAAAGTATAATTTGGTTTTTCTAGTAACTCTTCATAACCAATGAGTATACCTTCTTCACGGCTACCACCTAAGGGAACTAATACACGAGTTCCTGCTTTTACATCGCCAAATTTCTCAGGCAATAAATAGCTTAATGGTTTATGTAATTGTTTTGCAGGTCTATTTATAATAATACTTGCTACGCGCATTAGTTCACCTCCTCTAATCTAATTATTATATCATATGATAAAGGAATAAAAAAAAGACTTAGTAGCCAAGGCTACTAAGTCTTTCAAATTATAAACCAGCTTCGTGACGTAAAATATCAGCTTTATCAGTATGTTCCCAAGGAAGATCAACATCAGTTCTACCAAAGTGACCATACGCAGCAGTTTTGCGATAATGAGGTTTTAATAAGTCTAGCATTTCAATGATACCTGCTGGACGCAAGTCAAAATGTTTACTTACTAATTCTTGAATTTTTTCTTCTTCAATTTTAGCGGTACCAAATGTATCAACTAAAATAGATACAGGTTTTGCAACACCAATAGCATACGCTACTTGTACTTCGCATTTATCAGCTAAGCCTGCTGCTACAACATTTTTAGCTACATAACGAGCAGCATAGGCTGCAGAGCGGTCAACCTTAGAAGGATCCTTACCAGAGAAAGCACCACCACCATGACGAGCCATACCACCATAAGTATCTACGATAATTTTACGACCTGTTAAACCAGCGTCACCATGAGGTCCACCGATAACGAAACGACCTGTAGGATTAATGAAGAATTTAGTATTTTCATCAATGAATTCTGCAGGAAGTGCAGCGTCGATAACATAGCGTTTCAAATCATTTTTAATTTGCTCTTGTGTTACTTCTGGGCTATGTTGTGTAGAAATAACAATCGTATCAATACGTTTAGGTTGATTATCAACATATTCTACAGTAACTTGAGTTTTGCCATCTGGACGAAGATATGTCAATGTACCATTTTTACGAACTTCAGCTAAACGACGAGATAAACGATGAGCTAAAGAAATTGGCATAGGCATATATTCAGGTGTTTCATTAGTTGCGTAACCAAACATCATACCTTGGTCACCAGCACCGATTTTATCGTTGATTTCGCTGTTACCATCTTTAGATTCTAATGCTTCATCTACGCCCATAGCGATATCTGCAGATTGTTCGTCAATGGAAACTAATACACCACAAGTATCGCAGTCAAAACCATATTTTGCACGTGTATAACCAATTTCACGAACTGTGTCACGTACAATACGAGAAATATCAACATATGTATTAGTAGAGATTTCCCCTACTACATGGACTAAACCTGTAGTCACAAGTGTTTCACAAGCTACACGAGCTTTTGGATCTTTTTCAATAATCGCATCCAAAACAGCATCAGAAATTTGATCTGCTATTTTATCTGGATGGCCTTCCGTAACGGATTCAGAAGTAAAAAACATATGTTTTTCTGCCATTTGTTCCTCCTATAATAAAAAAAATCCCTCATGGTCTCTCATGAGGGAGACCCATCTATCAGTACTTGACTGTCGGATTTAGCACCTTCTTTAATAAAGGGTTGCTGTAGCTTCAACGGGCCTTTCCCTCCACTACTCTTGATGAGTTAAATCTTGTTTTACATTGTAAACGATTTTAGAAAAAAAAGCAAGCTATTCCTTATCTTGTAAAGATAAGTCATGTTCTACTTTATGTAATGCACTTTCAAATCTCCGATACAAGTGATGACGGCCCAAAATATCAAGAAAGTCGGACTTATACATTTCACGACGAATATCATAATTGATATCACTTAGTAAAACTTCAATATTTCTAGCCTGTAATTCTTCGATAATCCCTTTCAAAATACGTAGACCTGTTAAATCTACAAAAGGGACTGCTCCAAATCTAATAATTAAATATTTTGGGTCCTTATGAATCGAATTTAATGCTCTTTCAAAAGCTGTTATAGCGCCAAAGAAAAGTGGCCCTTCCACAGTATATACCATAATATCTGGATGTATTTCAATTTCGTGTTTAATTTGTTCGGATAATTCTTTACAACTCACTTCGTGAACATCAACGGTTTCGATCATTTTACGCATAAATTGTAATACAGCCAATACTACACCGACATTAACAGCAACAACTAAATCAGTAAATATAGTTAAAAAGAATGTTAAAATCAAGATAGTTTGATCGGCTTTTGGCGCTAAACGAATCATGCGTATAAAACGTGGTGCATCACTCATGTTATAAGATACGACAAATAATATGGCTGCCATAGAGGCTAGTGGGATATATACAGCATATGGCGCTAAGAATAATAAAATAGCACCTAATGTAATAGCATGTACAATTCCTGCCAATGGAGATGTCCCACCTTGGCGAATATTAGTTGCCGTTCTAGCAATAGCACCTGTCGCAGCAATACCACCAAATAGCGGAGCAAATATATTGGCTAAACCTTGGCCAAACAATTCTGTATTTGACTCATGTTTTTGTCCACTCATCCCATCTGCTACGACAGCAGATAATAAGGATTCAATGGCACCTAACATGGCAATCGTAAATGCTGGCCCCATCAAGGAAAATATTTTATCTAAAGATAAACTTGGAAACGAAAATTCTGGTAGGCCTGGAGGAATCCCGCCAAAAGCAGTACCAATCGTTTGTACCGTTGGAAATTGATAATACCCTTGAATAAAAGTAGCTATCACCATAGCCACAATAGGAGCTGGTACTTTATTAATATATGGAATCTTAGGTAATACAAGTAATAAAATTAAGCTAAATATGGAAATGCATAATGTAGGTATATCAGAATATGGCAAAGATTGTATCATGAGCCACAATTTTTCATGAAAGTGTTCTACATAAGGCAACGAAGGAAATCCAAAGAAATACGGCCATTGCCCAACCCATATAGTGACCCCAATACCGGCTGTAAAGCCCATAATAACAGGCGCAGGAATAAATCTAATAACATTGCCTAATTTTGCTACACTCATCAATAGCAACATAATACCTGCCATCATGGTAGCGATTTGAAGTCCATCGAATCCATAGGTCACTACAATGCTACTTAAAAGAACAATAAATGCACCTGTAGGACCAGCAATTTGAACTTGTGATCCCCCAAAAATTGACACAAATATACCCGCAATAATAGCTGTATATATACCAGCCTGTGGTGTAACACCACTGGCGATGGCAAAGGCCATAGCCAGTGGTAATGCAACTACGCCTACAACTAAACCCGCTACAATATTATTACTCCATTGAGACTTAGCTAATGATCCTTGTTGATATGCCCTCTGTATGGCAAACACAAATAAACACTTCTTTCTATAACTACAAACTGTAACTACAATAGATTTATTAATTCGATGCCAACAATTCAACAACCTCGCCAATTATATATCTAGCAAGTTCAGATTTTTGCATATTTGGCATTACCTTTGGCTCTTTATTAGGATATAAGAAAAAACCTTCATTAGTATCTACGTTAAATCCAGCATTGGATTTACTAACATCATTAGCCACTAACATATCTAGATTCTTACGACGAACTTTATCCATACCATAATCGACAACATGTTCCGTCTCTGCAGCAAAACCAACAAGCAATTGATGTGTCTTGAGCTCTCCTAAACCTTTAAGTATATCAGGATTCTTTACAAGCTCTAAGGTCATGGTCTCCATTTTTTTTATTTTTTGAGGTGCTTTATTGGCCACTCTAAAATCGGAAACAGCAGCTGCCATGATGACAACATCAGTAATATCATAATATGAATTAACTGCTTCTTGCATTGCTTCTGCAGAATCTACAGGTACATATTCAACGCCATCTGGAACATCAAGAGATGTGGGAGCACTTACTAGAATTACACGAGCATTTTCTTTAAGAGCAGCTTCAGCAATAGAATAGCCCATTTTACCACTAGATCTATTACCAATATAACGCACAGGATCAATGTTCTCTTGCGTCCCACCAGCAGTAACAAGTACAGTTTTACCAGATAGTTTTCCAGTACCATCTAATAATTGCAATTCTTTAGTTAACCATGCGACGATGTTCTCTGGAGATGGTAATCTACCAACACCAGTTACACCACAAGCAAGCCATCCAGCATCAGGTTCCATGATATGATAACCGAAGGATGCTAAATCCTCTAGATTTCGCTGTACAATAGGATTGTTGAACATCTCTGTATTCATAGCAGGGCACAAAAATTTAGGAGCTGAAGTAGCCATAATTGTCGTTGTCAACATATCATCTGCAATACCTGCTCTAATTTTGCCAATTACATTTGCCGTAGCTGGTACAACAATATAAGCATCAGCCCATGTCGCTAGAGCAATATGCTCTACATTCCAATCGTGAATTTCTTCCCACATATCAACAGCCACTGGGTGACCGCTAATCTCACCAAATGTCATAGGCGTCGCAATATGAGTGGCATTTTTTGTCATTACCACTTTGACCTCTGCCCCAGCTTTTCGTAAACGACTAACCACTTCAATTGCTTTATATGCAGCAATACCTGCTGAAACGCCTACAATAATATGTTTCCCTTTCATAATTCTCCTTTTAAAAATTCCTTGTACAAAATGTACAAGGAATCTTGAGTAAAATTATTTAATACCTTCTTTAGTGCGTTTATATGTTACTTCACCTTCAGCAATTTCATAGAATGCTAAAGACACCGGTTTATCTGTATTATGCATATCAGTTGCAAGACAATCTTCACCATCAGTCAATTCACGAGCACGCTTAGCTGCTAATGTTACTAATGTATATTTACTATCTACACGTTTTTCCAATGTTTTCAATGGAGGTTTTACCATCATACTATCACTTCTCCTTAGATTCTTGATATTGTTTGTAAATATATTTAATTTGCTCTTTATTACGGCTAATCTTACAAGCTTCAGCACGTAAAATAGAAGCAACCTTCACAGAAGCATCTTCTAAATCATCATTGACTACAATGTAATCATAACGATGAGCTAATGCTAATTCAGAGCAAGCCAATGACAATCGCTTATCTATAACTTCCTTTGCATCAGTTCCACGATTGTAAAGTCGTTCAGATAATTCAGTTAAAGATGGAGGTACAATATAAATAAATACTGCATCACTAAAACGTTCTTTAACTTGCATAGCGCCTTGAATGTCGATTTCAAGAAGTACACTCTTACCCTCATCCAACAAGTTCATTACATGTTGTTTTGGAGTACCATAATAATTATCATACACCTTAGCATACTCTAAAAAAGCATCTTCTGACAATAATGATTCAAACTCTTCTTTTGTACGAAAGAAATAATTAATTCCTTCCTTTTCTCCAACCCGTGGTTCCCGTGTAGTCATAGATACAGAATATACGAGATTAGGCATTTCGCCGCGTATATTAGAACAAATAGTACCCTTACCTGCACCAGATGGACCGGAGATGACAATTAATAAACCTCGATCTGCCATATTAACTCCTAAGCTTCAACAGTATCCTCATCAACTTCGTGTTGCACAATACGGTGTGCCACTGTTTCAGGTTGAATAGCTGACAATACAATTTGCCCACTATCCATAACGAGTACAGCCCGAGTTTTACGACCATAGGTTGCATCTATGAGGAGACTTTTATCTCTAGCATCTTGAACCATACGTTTAATAGGAGCAGATTCAGGGCTAATTATGGCAATAACACGATTAGCAGAAACCATATTACCAAATCCAATGTTTAGTAATTGGATACTCATAAACAGACCTCCTTACTCAATGTTCTGTACTTGTTCTCTTACTTTTTCTAATTCACATTTCAATTGTACCACATGATCTGTCAATGTTATATCCATCGCTTTCGAGCCAATCGTATTGACCTCGCGATTCATTTCTTGGATGATAAAATCTAACTTGCGACCAATAGGTTCATTCTTCATAAGTGTATTTGTTAATTGTACCACATGAGACCTAAATCGGACAATCTCTTCCGTAATATCTGTTTTATCTGCTATAATGGCAACCTCTTGGAGTAAACGATCTTCATTGATAGTAATATTTAAATTTTCAACATATTCATTAATTTTAGTTCGTAAATGTTCTTTATAGGCGACCACAGCATCGTCTTTATGCTCATTGATATAATCAATAATTTCTGTCATTTCTGAAAGTCTCTGTAACAAATCCTGTTGAATATGAACTCCCTCTGCTTGACGCATTGTTATTAATGCCTCAAGAGCATTGGTTATGGTTTCAGTAATTAGAGCAGTAAGTGAATCCTCTGTTATCTCATCATCCTTAACCTGTACCCAATCATTAGATATAGACATAACGGCAGATAAAGGTACTTCTTGTGGTGATGCATAAAATTTTTCTGCCACAAGTAAATCTTGTATTTGTGCTTTCAAAGCGCTATTAATTAAGAAACTCTTAGTTCTATCCCCCACATCTTGTAGGGTCACATAGACATCAACCTTTCCTCGATGCATAACCTTTTGGATGCATTTACGGATAATATGCTCTACTGAGTTTACTTGTTTAGGGCTCCGTATATTAAGCTCTAAAAATCTTGAGTTAACTGATTTAATCTCAATTGTACATTGTAAACCATCTAATAATTGGGTTGCACGCCCAAATCCCGTCATACTATTCATAAAATCCCCTCCTTTTTTATATATTGTATCACGAATCTTAAAGATATCTATCAAATATATATGATATACTAAACTATACATCGTGTATCACCAAAAGAAAGGATCACCATGAATTTAGACGGATTAACCATGTCTGTATTGGCTAGAGAACTAAATGAAAGCCTTCAGAGTGGACAAATACAAAAACTATATCAAGTAGATAAACATTCGTTACTTTTTAAAGTGCGCAGTGCTAATCAAGATATGAATCTCATGATTACTGTTGGTGCTAATCCTGCAGTATATATCTGCAATCCCCTACAAGACTTACCGAAGGAACCAAGTTCTTTATGCATGTTTTTACGAAAACACATAGAAGGTAGTCGCATTACATCGGTAGAGCAAATTAATGGCGACCGCATCCTATGTATTCATATAGATAAGCTTGAAATGGATGGATCCATTACCTCCACATCTATATATATTGAACTTATGGGGAAATATTCGAACTGTATATTTGTTCAAAACGACACTATTTTAGAGTCCATCATCCATGTATCGCCTATGATGAATCGAGAGCGCTCTGTAGGTCCTAAAATTGCCTATGAATTACCACCAAACTCTAACAGAGTTTCCTTACTAGATTTTTCTGAAGAAGAAATTTCTAATCTACTAAAGACCTTTGGTTCTGGTACAGTTATTAATACCATTCGCTCTGTATTTAATGGCTTTGGCAAAGCTTTATTAGACTATGTACTTAATCAATCTAATTTAGATGGCTCAGAAGAACTAACCACATTATCAGATACTTCATTTCAAGGTTTATATAAATCTCTATATAATTTAAAAGAAAAGTTATTAGTGGCCCACCAATTATTGATGTATGAAAATACTAGGGGCAAAAAAATATTTATGCCTTTTCCTATTGAAATAGATTATACATTAATCAAAACATATCCATCTATTTCAAATGCAATTGAAGAATCTATTGTTGCAACTGGTTCCATCCATACAGCAGATAAGGAATTAGAGCGAATTATATCTAACGCTATCAAAAAAGAGGAATTGCGTCATAAAAAAATTAAGGACGAGCTAGATGATACACAAAAAATGGAAACCTATAAATTATATGGCGATCTTTTGATGATTAATGGTCATTTACAAGTACAATATCAAACCTCTATCGAAGTACAGAATTTACTTTCAGAGTCAGCAGAAACCATTAGCATTCCATTAAAGCCGACCTTAACAATCGTAGAAAATGGTCAATGGTATTATAAGCTTTATACTAAACTGAAAAATCGTATCATAAGCGGACAATATCAGTTGGACCAAAGTACAATAAAATTAGAATACTATAGAACTATCTTATATAGTTTATCACTAGCAACAACGAGAGAATCCTTAGAGGAAATACGACACGAATGTATGGATGCTGGTATAATAAAAAAATCTAAAAAACCTCTTTCATATAAACTAGGAAAATCTAATTACATTCATTTGGAGATTCCAGAGGGCGACCTTTACATAGGCCGCAATAACCAACAAAATGAATATTTAACACATCGTTTTGCCAAACCTAATGATTTATGGTTCCATACACAGGATGTTCAAGGATCACACCTTATTTTACGAACCAATAATGATGCAGATGATATGCTTATCTCACAAGTAGCTAAATATGCAGCTTATTTTAGTAAAGCCCGTCATACATCAAAGGTACCCGTAGACTACACATATATTAAAAATATTAAAAAGCCTCCTAAATCACCTTTAGGCTTTGTCATTTTTAATACACATCAAACAATGATTGTTGAACCAGAAAAACCACCTATGTATGAGGAATAAGAAAAGCCCCGATAGAAATCTATCGGGGCCCTTTTATGTAACCGTCACTATAATACAATCAGATTATAATGTTAGCTTTTATTGATTTTCAGCTTTTTGTTCACTTTGTTGCAAGCTTTCACGGTTTTGACGAAGGCTTTCCAAAGTTTTTTCTAAGTTATTTTCTACATATTTCAATACATCACCAGCATATTGAATAGAACTAGATTTTAACTCTTCAGAGGATTGGTTTGCTGCATTGATAATTTGATTAGCTTGTTCTTGAGCTTGTTTAACAAGTTCACTTTCAGCTGTCAATTTAGCAATATAGTCTTTAGCTTGATCAATTAATGTATCAGCTTGACGTTGAGCATCAGCTAATACTTTATCTTTTTCAGCTACAATACGACGAGATTCATCGAGCTCAAGCGGCAAAGATTCTTGGATAGCATCGATAATACGCATAATTTCATCCTCTTCAACCATGCGTTTTGTAGTCATAGGAATACGGCTGCTGGATTCAATAAGAACCTCTAAATCTTCAAGTAATTTTTCTGTTTTCATACAATTCACTCCTATTATTCATTACCATCGATGTTAAAACGTTTTTCTAATTTAATCTTTACATCGTCAGGAACAAGTCCTTCCAATTTACCACCAAATTTGGCTAGCTCACGAATCCCTGTTGAGCTTACAAAAGAATATTTATTATTCGTCATAATAAACACTGTTTCAATGTCATCATCTAAATACTTAGCAAACAAAGCACGTTGGAATTCATACTCAAAATCGCTAAGTGCTCTAAGACCACGAATGATGATAGTTGCATTCTTAGATTTAACATAATCATTGAGTAATCCACCAGTACAGTCGATTTCTACATTAGGAATATGTTTGACAGAATTTCGTATCATTTCAACGCGTTCTTCCATAGTAAACAGTGAATTCTTATTAGGATTTGAACTCACTGCGATAATTAACTTATCGACTAAACGACTACCACGTTCAAAAATGTCAACATGACCATTTGTTACGGGATCAAAACTTCCTGGGCAAACTCCTATCCGCAAAGGTCTAACTCCTTTCACTATGTTTCACAAAATATGAAACAAGGGTGTAACCAAATTTTTGTTCCTTTATACATTCCCACTCTGGTGGCATTGTAAAAGCCTCATCTTTATGGTGTTCTAATACTAAAACGCCATCATCAGCTAAAGCATTATGTGCCACAACAAAATCAATGGTCTCTTGTATAAAGCCATTTTCATATGGTGGATCAGAAAAAATATAATCGAACTGCTGGTCACCTATAAAATGTTTTAGTTGTGAAAGTTTTTTTGGTACAATTTGCATTCGATCCTCAACGCGACAATGAGTGGCATTTTCACGAATTAATTTACCAGTTCTAAAATCAACAGCAATAGCTGATTCTGCTCCACGACTTAGTGCTTCAATAGCAATTGCCCCAGTACCAGAAAATAAATCTAATACGCGAGCACCATATATGCCACGATGCGCTAATACATTGAAAATGCTTTCACGAACACGATCCAATGTTGGGCGCGTATCCACACCTTTAGGAGATTTTATAGTATGGCCTTTGGCAGTGCCTCCAATAATTCGCATACAATCCTCACTAGATTATACTCATTAATTATAGTATATAAATACTCAAAATAAAAGTATCTTTTACAATTATGACACTTCGATTTTGCTATCTCGTCCCATCAATTCCTGCAGTGCTAATCGAGGAGACTTTTCTTCATATAAAACCTCATATAGCGCTTGAGTAATCGGCATTTCTACATGATACTCAATAGCCATATCACGAATAATAGAAGTAGCAAAAAAACCTTCTACTACCATATTAGTATGATTCATAATATAATCCATAGTCTTACCATCTGCTAACTGTTGACCAGCAGATCGATTGCGACTATGTGGACTCATACAGGTAGCAATTAAATCACCCATTCCAGCTAATCCTGCATAGGTTTCTTTCCTTGCCCCCATAGCTAGACCAAAGCGTGTCATTTCATGCAATCCACGAGTTAATAATAATGCTTTACAGTTATCCCCCAAGGATAATCCATCAACAATGCCTGCTGCCAAAGCTATTACATTTTTTGTAGCCCCAGCTAATTCAACACCGATATAGTCATCGCTAGTATATATACGAAACTTTTTACTATGCAAGGCTTGTTGAACCTTTTTACCTATCTCCATAGATGTAGTCCCCACTACAGCCGCGGCAGGTAAATTCCGACCAATTTCTTCTGCGTGATTAGGACCAGATAAAACTGTTAAATGACAGCCTATAGATGCTAATTCTTCCTTCATAACAGTGGTCAATAATTTGCCAGTATTACGTTCCACCCCCTTAGAGCAAAGAACATAAATCTGATCTTTATGAGCAAATTGCTTTAAATTCTGTAAAGCAGTTCGCACATGAATAGATGGTGTAACGATGAGTACAATATCAGCTTGTTCTATAGATGTTTGTAAATCCGAGCTAATAACCAACTCATTTGGTAATGCAACACCAGGTAAATAAGACTTATTTTCTCTATACGCAATGAGTTCATCCCTAAATTCAGGACGTCTGCAATATAAGGTGGTATCATTACCAGCGACTACTGATTTTATTGCTAGAGCTGTGCCCCAACTGCCAGAGCCGATGATGCAAACTTTCATATTACTCTCCTTTTTTGACACGTTCTACCTTCAACTCTTTACCGGCTAGTAATCGACTAATATTTTCTCTATGGCGTACAATAACAAACAATGCTGCTAATACACCAAAACCTACAAACCACCAAGATTCTCCAGTTACATACATCAATATTGGAACCAATGCTGCGGCCACAATAGATCCAAGAGAGACTAATTTAGTGAAGTATACAATAATCCCCCAAATAGCAAAACATAAGCCTGCAACAATCGGAGATAATGCAACTAGTACACCTAAACCAGTTGCTACACCACGACCACCTTTAAACCCAAGGAATAGTGACCAGTTATGTCCAACCATAGCCAAAATACCACCTAAAATCATATACATTGGATTTAATGAAGAAAACAAAAGCACTCCAATAGCACCCTTCAAGGCATCACAGAAAAATACAGGAAGCGCTGCTTTTAATCCAATGACGCGATAGGTATTAGTAGCTCCAATATTTTTAGAACCATACAAACGGACATCTGTATTAAAAAACAATTTACCGATAATAAGACCGCTTGGTATAGAGCCAATTACATAGGCTAATAGTGCATATCCTAATATGGACATCAATTCAACCACCATTTTCACCCTTATCCTTTATAACTATTAATCTTCATCTTCACGTTTTTTACCACGAAGAACTAATCGAATTGGAGTCCCTTCGAATCCAAAACTTTCGCGTAAACGGTTTTCTAAGAAACGCATATACGAGAAATGGATTAATTCTGGTTCATTTACAAATAGTATAAAAGTTGGTGGCTTAACACTAGCTTGTGTCATATAATAAATTTTCGGAATTCTGCCATTACGTGATGGAACAGGATTTACTGTTTGAGCATCTTGTAATAACTGATTTAAAGTACCTGTAGAAACACGACGGTATTGTTGTTCAGATACGAATTTAAGCATATCCGCTAAACGATGGATTCGTTGCTTAGTTAATGCAGAAGCAAATAGAATTGGTGCAAATTGCAAGAAACCTAATTCATCATAAATATCTTCAGTGTATCTCAATGTAGTTTTATCATCTTTTTCTACAAGGTCCCATTTATTTACTACAATGATAACGCCCTTACCAGCTTCATAAGCATAACCGGCAATTTTTTTATCTTGCTCTGTAACGCCATCAACGCCATCTAAAACGAGAACTACAATATCGGATCGGTCTACAGAACGAAGAGAACGAACGATACTATAACGTTCAACAGCTTCATCAATTTTAGCTTTACGACGCATACCTGCCGTATCAATAAGAACAAATTTTTGATCCCCATGTTTCCAATGGGTATCGATAGAATCCCGTGTAGTACCTGCCACATCAGAAACGATAACACGATCTTGACCTAATAAAGCATTAGTTAGAGATGATTTACCTACATTAGGACGACCAATAATAGCAACATGAATGGTATCCTCTTCATCTACATTCGTTCCTACTGGTGGAAAATGTTTAACCGTATCATCTAATAAATCACCTAGGTTCATTAAATTTTTAGCAGAAATACCAATGGGATCACCTAAGCCCAAATTATAGAATTCGTAAATATTAGCTTCTTGGTTAACACTATCAATCTTATTTACAACTAATACTACAGGTTTGCCACTAGTTCTTAAAATATTAGCAACCTCTTCGTCGGCAGGTACAATTCCTTGTTTACCATCTACTACAAAAAGAATTACATCAGCTTCTTCAATGGCAAGTTCTGCTTGAAGTCTCATCATTTTAGGAATAACATGACTATTTTCTGTAACGAACTCAATGCCACCGGTATCAATCATAGTAAATTCACGATTTAACCACTCTGCATCAAAATAAATTCTATCGCGCGTAACACCTGGAATGTCTTCTACAATAGAAATTCGCTTATTAACAATGGCATTAAATAATGTAGATTTACCTACATTTGGACGGCCTACAACGGCCACTAATGGTTTTGCCATACTTTCACCTCATTTATAATATATATCACTTCATTTTATCATATTAAGGGGATTGTACGCAAAAAGGCTAATCAAGGAAAACCTTGATTAGCCTTTTTATAGATTCTGAATTATACTGAATTATTCAGCGTCTTCTTCAGTTTCTTTAGATTCCATCAACTCAGTTAAAGCCAAGCCCAATTTCTTTTCATCTTTGTTAAGAGAAATGATTTTAACTTCAACTTCTTGACCACGGTTCAAATAATCTTCAACTTTTGCATTACGTTGTTTTGTAATTTGAGAAATGTGAAGTAAACCTTGAATATCGTCGTTAACCGCTACGAATGCACCGTAAGCTACCAAACGTACTACTTTACCAGTGATAACATCACCAACATGTAAAGTTTCTTCAGCAACATCCCATGGGCTCTTAGTCAAAGCTTTTAAAGATAAGGATAATTTGTTGCTTTCAGCGTCGAAGGATTGTAATTTAACTTCGATTTCTTGACCAACGGAAAGAACATCTTCCACTTTTTTGATTTTTTGCCAAGAAATGTCAGAGATATGAAGTAAACCTTCAATACCACCGATATCTACGAATGCACCATAAGGCATAATTTTACGAACGATACCTTTATAGTTTTCGCCTACAGTAATGTTTTTCAATGCTTCAGCTAATTTTGCTTGACGTTCCACTTCAAGTACTGCACGACGGGAAAGAACCAAACGGTTTTTCTTTTCATCGATTTCAAGAACTTTTGCTTCGAATTCAGTACCAACCAAGTTGTCCAAAGATTTTACGAAATGCACATCACCTTGGGACAATGGAATGAAACCACGAAGGGATTTTACTGTTACCACCAAGCCTGCTGGAATAGCGTCGATACCTTTACATACGATAGGCTCGTCTTTTTCTTGAGCTTCGATAACATATTGCCAATCTTCATCTTTAGCCAAACGAGTCATGGAAAGATAAATAGGATTATCTTCTTTGATGTGGTTCATGATAACTGCTTTAATTTCATCACCATTTTTCAACACATCTTTGGCAGAGTTTGGTGCTGGATAAGAAATTTCAGTTCTATTCAAAATTGCTTCAGTTTTGTAGCCAAAAGATACCCATGCGCGTTCATCTTCTACTTGGACTACTTGACCTTCTACAACATTTCCTTTCTTAAATTCTTCTTGACCTTCTGCTGCTAATAATTCTGCAAAATCTTTCATTGTCTCAATGACCTCCTTAATAATCCAGTCGGGAGTCGATGCTCCTGCTGTTACTCCTACCGTCTGTACTCGGTTAAACCATTCCAGTTGTAATTCAGTAGAAGTTTCAATGTGGTGAGTCATACATCCAACGTCACGACAAACCTCTGCCAATCGGTTTGTATTGCCGCTATTCTTACCACCTACCACAATCATAAGATCTACATTACGAGCTAATTCAACAGCAGAGTTTTGTCGTTCCTGCGTTGCATTGCAAATCGTTTTGAAAATCTTAAGATTCTTAGATTTTTTCTCTAATATCTCTATTATACTTGTAAATTTGAATTGTGAAAAGGTTGTTTGTACAACAACACCCATTTTTTCAACAATTTGTAGTTTTTTGGCGGATTTTTCATCTTCGATGATTATTCCTTCATTATTAGCCCATAAATTAATACTTTTGACCTCAGGATGGTTTTTTTCGCCTAAAATAACAAGTGTCATCCCATCTTCTATAACAGACTTAGCATCTTGTTGGGCCTTTTTAACATGTGGACAAGTTGCATCTACTATATTAAGCCCTTTATTTTCAGCCTCTTCATAAATGGCTGGTCCTACACCATGGGATCGAATAATCATAGTTCCTGAATCAATATCAGAAACTTCATCAATAGGTTTCACACCTTTACTTTCAAGTCGGCCTACTACCTGTGGATTATGAATGATTGGTCCTAAGGTATAGCTTTTACCAGCCCCATTGGCTGCCTCATTCGCCATTTCCACAGCTCGTTTTACACCATAACAAAAACCATGGTTCTCTGCCAAAATTATTTCCATAAAGTCTCCTCTACACGATTTTCATGATACGAATCAATCATACGTTGTATTTCAGCCTTTACAACATCATTAACGGCATTAATAGCTTCAGGTGTGGCCTTTGCTTTTTCTACGGGAATTTGCTTTCCAATAATACAAGCTACCTTGCCGCGTTTCATATTATAAGAACCAATTATCGCAACTGGTACTATACCAACACCTGTGCGCAACGCAATAGATGCTGCGCCATCATGGAATCGGCCAAGTTTACCACTCTTTTGACGATTCCCTTCCGCAAAAATACCTAATACCTTATGATCTTTTAATAAGCCCATAGCATGTCGAATTGCAACTTTATCTATAGCACCTCTATTTAATGGAAATGCACCTAACCATGTACAGATAAATTTTGAAATTGGATTTACAAATAACTCTTGTTTTGCCATAAAATGTACATGTCTCGGAAGAGCATAGCCACAAATTGGTGGATCATTATTACTCAAATGATTTGGAACGACGATAACAGGGCCTTCCATAGGGAAGTTATCTCGACCATATATTTTTAAGCCATATCCAACTTTGTAACGCAACCAAAAGGCCGTACGCCAAAGCCATGTAGATATTTTATTCATGTTCAATCTGCTCCCGTACAAGATGTAAAATATAAGCTACTGTTTCATCAAATGTCATATTACTGGAATCTACCAAAATAGCATCTTCGACCTGAATCAACGGGGACTCTTTACGAGTTTTGTCCATCTCGTCACGTTGCATAACACTAATTTTAATATCTTCTAAAGATTGTTCATTAGTTGTACCCTTAACCTCTAAGTAACGGCGCATAGCTCGCGCCTCAACAGATGCAGTCAAATAAATCTTTAATTCCGCATTAGGTAATACGACAGACCCGATATCACGACCATCTAGAATAACGCCACCAACCGAAGCCATCGCCTGTTGTCGCTCAACCAAGTATTGACGAACCCCTTTATAAGATGCAATGGTTGAAACATTTTCATTGATTTTTTGTTGTCGAATATAGTCAGTTATATCTTCACCACGTACAAAGACCTTAAACGCCGTATCAGTAGGTTCCATAGTCAAATCCAAAGAAGGTAATAAGGCTTCTACCGCTTTTTGATTGGACACCTCAAGATGTTCATGCAACACAGCCCACGTAACAGCGCGATACATAGCACCCGTATCAATATATAAATATTGTAATTCCTTTGCTACCACCTTTGAAATACTACTTTTACCAGCACCAGCAGGTCCATCAATAGCAATAGCAATCTTTTTATGACTCATTACATCCCCCTTAAACTTCGCCGTGAACAATATGCATAGCAGCTACATAACCAGTAGAAAATGCAGCTTGTAAATTATAGCCCCCTGTAAAAGCATCTATATCAAGTACCTCACCAGCACCGTATAAACCTTTCACTAATTTAGATTCCATAGTTTTGGGATTAAATTCTTTTAAAGAAATACCCCCAGCCGTTACGATAGCCTCCTCAACAGGACGAAGCCCTTTAACAGTTAAGGTCATATGTTGTAACACATGACAAAGTTGCTGACGTTCTTCCTTAGTAATTTGATTTATTGGTTTAGCCGGATCTAACTTAGCTAAGGAAATAATGATGGGAATAAGATTTGAGGGTAATAAATCCTTCATGCCATTAGCTAATTGTTTCTTAGAATACAAATCAAAATCCTTCTGTAATCGTTTATCTAAAACCTCAGGAGTCAATGCAGGTTTTAAATTAATGGAAACTGCAATGGGTGCTGTTTTTTTCTTACGCAATAGCTTACCTACTGTATGACTAAGAGATAAAATAGTTGGCCCAGTTACACCAAAATGAGTGAACATCATTTCGCCAAACATTTTAGCCTGTACCTTTCCCTTAGACACTATAGATACCTCTACATTACGTAAGCTAAGGCCCATAATATCTTTTACCCAAGACTCTTCTGTAACAATGGGTACTAGTGATGGACGTATATCTGTAATACTATGACCTACACCTTCCGCCAAACGATATCCATCACCAGTAGACCCAGTCAATGGATATGATGCACCACCGGTAGCAATGATGACAGCCTCACAAGCATAGGAGTCTTTAGTTGTAACAACACCTGTTACTACATTATCTTTTGTAACAATCTTTGTAACAGCTTCATTTAAATGAACGGTAACATTATATTTCTTAAGCATCTTCATAAAGAGATTGCGTACCTCTAACGCAGAGTCAGATTCTGGGAAGACACGACCGCCTCTTTCTACCCTAGTTTTCAACCCCCATTCATGCAAAAGAGCTAATAAATCTATATTGCTAAAACGCTCATAAGCACCATATAAGAATTTACCATTTCCCGGTGTATTTTTAATAAAATCACTTATGTCAGCACTATTTGTTATATTACAACGTCCTTTACCGGTGATGCCCATTTTTTTGCCCACCATATTCATCTTTTCCAGAAGAATAACACGAGCCCCCTCACGACCAGCGATAACAGCAGCCATTAATCCGGCAGCACCGCCACCTATTACAACGATTTGCTTCATTTCTTATCTCCCAACGATTTTAAAGCATTAACTTCACGTTGAGTTAGTTGTCGAACACCACCACGTTTTACACCACTTAGTGATAAGCCACCATAAGCAATACGTTTAAGATTATGAATACGATATCCAAAATGTTCAAACATACGACGAACTTGGCGGTTGCGACCCTCATGAATAGTAATTTCAACTTCGTGAACACCATTATGATCATCAAAGCCTAAGTCAACAATCGTTGCAGGAGATGTAATACCATCCTCTAAGGGAACACCATTCGCAATCACTTGAAGATCATCTTCTTTAACACGGCCTTTTACACGAACTTCGTATGTTTTTTCAACGCCTTTAGAAGGATGTGTTAAATTTTGTGCTAACTCACCATCATTGGTTAAGAGCAATAAACCTTCTGTATTCAAATCAAGTCTGCCTACAGGATAAATTCGTTTCTTTTCGTTCTTAATATAATCTAAAACTGTTTCACGGCCTTGAGGATCTGTGACAGATGTAATGACACCTTTAGGTTTATTAAGTAAATAATAGACTGGTTTTTCAACAGCCAACAATTGACCATTTACCTTAACCTTATCTTTTAAAGGATTTACTTTTACACCCAGTTCAGTTACTTTTCGACCATTAACTAATACTTTACCTTCGGTAATCAGTTCTTCTGCTTTACGTCGTGATGCTACACCGCAACTAGCAATAAATTTTTGTAAACGTTCCATGTTATATCCTTATCTATAATGAATGCTAATCATTATTTAATTCGTCACTTTCATTTGTAATATCCAACTCTTTATGTAAATCATCAATAGATGTTACACCTGTGCTGCGCAAAAATTCATCGGTAGTACCGTATAAGATAGGTCGTCCCACAGTATCCTTATGACCTAATTCAGCAATTAAAGCGCGAGATAATAATTGTTTAATAACCTTATCACTATTTACGCCACGCACCTCTTCAATTTCAGCTTTGGTAATAGGTTGTTTATATGCAATCACAGCTAATGTTTCCATCGCTGCATTTGATAGCTTATCTTCTTTTTTACGAATATGACCTACATATTCAGAAGATGAGGAATCGCTTACAAGTTCAACTCCTGCTGCGGAAACACGTATGCGTATCCCTCTCTCAGCTTCAATTAATTCACTAGCTAATGTATCAATATATATTTCAACCTCTTCTTTTGAAAGGTCAAACACATCCATCAGAACATCGATTGATAATGGCTTAGCAGCTGAAAACAAAACTGCTTCTAAATGTGATGTTTTCATGCTAAACCTCCTCTATAGATAAATCCTTACAGTCTATATTGACTGGTGCTGTAAAAATAATATCCTCTGATTCATAATGCATAATCAATTGTTGCTGCTTTAATAACTCTAAAACAGCCATAAAAATCGTAATCATACCACTTCGAGTTTCAATAGCAATCAATAAGTCTCTAAAGGCTAATCGTTCACCTCTACGAGCACGGCTAGATAAAGATACAATCATATCCTCTAGACTATATGTATCTTTCTCAACAGTTACTTGTGGCACCCTTTCATTGGACTCTTTTTCTACAGTACGATTTAATACAGTATAAAAAATATCATATAACTTTGTAAGCTCAAGATTATAGTAGCTATCTAATCCCAATATACTCGTTTCTTCAGGACGACTAAATACATTAGACTCAATAGATGCCTTCTCCATAAGTAAATGAGTGAAATCTTTAATCTTTTTGAATTCCACAAGTTTCGTCACCAATTCATCACGAGGATCTTCATTTTCCTCTGGCTCAGGTTCAACTTTAGGTAATAACATACGAGATTTTATCTGCAATAATGTTGAAGCCATTACAAGAAATTCACTACTATAATGAATATCAAAATGATTCCAATTATCTAAATATTCCAAATATTGACTTGTAATTTCAACAATAGGAATATCAGTAATTTCTATCTTATGTTTTTCAATTAAATGCAAGAGCAAATCGAGTGGTCCCTCAAATACATCAAGCTTATAATTATAGTCCCCCATGAATCCCCATTCCTTATTGATACTTTATCTTCAATCATATAATTATAACGTAAATCAGAGATTTCTTCTACGCTCGTTATATATAATTGTATTTTTTATTGTTCTCTGCTATCTTATTAATGTAAAGAATTACTATATAGTTTATTTTAAGAGCTCCTTTAGAAAGGTATTTACAATGTTATCATCGGTGAAAGAACTTCTCCGTAACCCCATATTACGTTTTGGGATTATCGGTATCGTGCTCTATATTGCACTTTTTTTGATTTATGAACCCATTACACTAGGCCTAGATGTTGAAAATATCACTATTCTTGCAGTGCCGACAATGGTTGGTTTATTTTTATTCCAATATTTTTTGAGCTGCACTGTATTTCATCGTCCTTTTATCGGTTACGGCCTTGTAGGCCTACTATGGGGATTAACATTCCCGCTCTTATTTCATTGGTCGTATGTAAAACCCCTATATTTTTACGAATTTGCTAATGATTTCCTCTTTGGTTTACTCCTATTTATGGGACTTTCAGGTATCCAATATTTAATAACCCAAACAGGACGCTTTCAAAAAATAACGTCCGCTATTATGGCATTATTTGCCACCACACTTAGCTTAATTCCTCTTATTCAAATTGGCTACTATATGACTACGTGGCACTGCTTAACACCTGCTAGCCTATTAGCCCTCTATATGACCAATCCTGAGGAAGCATTAGGCTTTCTAAAAAACGCAGCAGGCATCCCTGGACTCATTGCTGTAGCCATCGGATTAATTCTGTTCACCCTATTCCTATATTGGTGTAATCTTGGTATGAAACGTGTAGTTGAAATCAATACAACACGTCCATTACGTTTAGGCGTACTTGTCGCCTCTATGGTTGCCTTTCTAGTATATGTACCTTTTTATTTATTTCCCCAAACTTGTATTATCGCCAATTGGATTGCAGCTGGTAACTATGTAAAGGAAATGCAACAATATAATGATAATCATCATATTGTATTCGACTCGTTCAATGTTAATACATCTGATACAGCAGCTAAGAAAACACCGGGTACAATTATTCTCGTCATCGGGGAATCTAGTTCTCGCGATTATATGAAAGTATATAATCCAGAATTTCCGTATGATGATACACCTTGGCAAGAAGATATGAAATCAAACAATAAAGATTTTATCTTCTATAATAATGCTTATTCCTCATATGTACAAACGGTACCAACCTTAGAACGAGCTCTTTCTGAACGTAATCAATATAATGACCGTCCATTTTTAGACTCCGCCAATATCTTAGACGTTGCCAAAAAAGCCGGTTATACTACATCTTGGTTTAGTAATCAAGGCGTATTCGGTGAATATGATACGGCTATTTCCTTAATGGCTAAAACAGCAGACCTCACCAAATGGTCCCATGAGTCTTATGGATTTTCAGACTTATACGATGAAGCTTTATTACCATTACTAAAAAATGTAGATCCCAAGAAAAATAATTTTGTTGTTATCCATATTATGGGCAGTCATATTTATTATAATGACCGTTATCCACACGAGTTTAGTAAATGGAAAAAAGGTCCTTATCCTGATGGTATTGAAGCCTATGCTAATAGCCAACTATATACGGATTGGTTATTACAACAGATTTACACATATGGCAAAGATAATTTAAATCTCCAAGCCATGGTATATTTTTCTGATCATGGTGAAAGTCTAGATAAATCACATAATCCAGATACCTTTGATTTTGTGATGACTCATATCCCGTTCTGGATTTACTTATCCCCTCAATATCGTGCTGCCTACCCTCAAACAGCAACGACATTAACAAATCATGAACAACAATATTTTACTAATGATCTATTATACGATACCTTAGTAGGACTTATGCATGCACCAAATAGCCGCTATGATAAATCAAGAGACTTTAGTAATGATGCATATCAATTTAATTTACATAACCTTACTACATTATTAGGTGAACAGCCACTTACTAATGATCCTGTAAATCAGGGTAAATAGAACGTCAAAAGCGACGATTGAATCTGTCAATCGTCGCTTTTCTTCGGTATAAGAGAATCTATGTTTTTCTCTGTAAATACCTCTATATGATTTTCTAACAATAAATCTGTAGTAACACCATTTCCTGTTGTTAAGATGCCAGAAAATGTACCATCATAAATCTCACCACAGCCACAACTAGGGCTTTTAGCCTTTAATAAGGCCCTATGGCAATTATTATCTTGTGCAATAGTTAAAGTACGCAAAGCACCTCGGACAAATTCTTTTGTTACATCTACACCTATATTATTGATTACAAGCTGCCCCACACGTTCAGCAGGTGGTCTAGGCGTAGATAATCCGCCTAATATTTCCGGACAAATTGGAATAATATTATATAATGACTGAATACATTCTAATTCATCTATTCTATTATTCTTTCCATCATATCTACAGTGAACGCCACACAGACATTCACTAATTAGTAAATTAGGCTTTTTCATGTTTCATTTCCTTGGAATCGATAGATATGTATAGTAGTAATAAAAAAAGACTAACCGAAGTTAGTCTTAATGGTGCCGAGGACCGGAATCGAACCGGTACGGTTATTTCTAACCGACGGATTTTAAGTCCGTTGCGTCTGCCTGTTCCGCCACCCCGGCATGGGTAACGATTGTGGAGGCGGCACCCAGAATCGAACTGGGGAATAAAGGTTTTGCAGACCTCTGCCTTACCGCTTGGCTATGCCGCCATATAAGTGGAGCGGGAAACGAGATTCGAACTCGCGACCCCCGCCTTGGCAAGGCGGTGCTCTACCGCTGAGCTATTCCCGCATGTACATGGTGCCTCAGGACAGAATCGAACTGTCGACACACGGATTTTCAGTCCGTTGCTCTACCGACTGAGCTACCGAGGCATGAATGGCGACCCCGATCAGATTTGAACTGACGATCTTCGCCGTGACAGGGCGACATGTTAACCGCTACACCACGGGGCCGTATCCAAAGTACTTGCTTAGTATATCGGTTATCAGAGTTTTTGTCAACACTATATATTAAAATTCATAATGAAGTTTTTTTCATCTCCCAAAATAGTGCTATCTTTGTGTCCGGGTTCCACTAATAATGCATCATCTAACTGTAATATTTTATCAAGACTTTTACGTAAATCATCTGCATTACCATTATAATTATCACTATTACCCACATTTTGTTTAAATATAGTATCACCGGTAAATAAATGATTTTCGATTTGCAAACAAACTGATCCAGCACTATGTCCCGGTGTATGATAAACATAGAATTTGAAAGGACCTATTTCTAAGGAACCCTCATGTAATGAGATACATTGTGTAAACATTTTCTTTTTATATACACTAGGACGACGACGAATAAGCTGTAATAATTCGTGATCACCTTTGTGTAAATAAGCAGGAATTTTATAATGTTCACAGATTTCATCGAGAGCAGACACATGGTCGCAATGACCATGTGTCAATACAACAGCTAACGGTGTTGTATCCCCAACCATATCAATAATATGTCGACTGTGAAAACCAGGGTCTATTATGAGGGATAGGTTATCTTGTTTTAACACGTAACAATTTGCTTTATATAAGCCTAGTGGACGTTTTATTATCTCCATATACGTTTCCCTTCTCTTATAATAAACCCGCCATATACAGTAATTAAAGGAATTATAGAACTGTATATCGTTTTGTCATATCCTTTTTAATAAAATAACCTTCCCAAAATTGTGGATGTAGCATAACTAAAATTGTAAATAATTCCAGACGGCCTAATAACATATCTATTATAGCGATAATCTTAGCACCATCAGGCAATATAGAAAAAGTATCTGTAGGACCGTAATTAGCAAAAGCTAAACCTACATTACTTTGAAATGCCGTTACAATTTGTAATGCGTCACTAGTAGACAAACCAAAACAAGTCATAAAGAAAACAGAAATTACATAAATCATAAAATATAAGAATATGAACTGTTGTGTCATCCGAATCCATTTATCAGGCAATGGTTTTCCATTGATTCGCACAACTTGAACCATATCAGGATGTATAGACTTACGCAAATAAATAATACTACTCTTGATTAGAATAATAAGTCGTATAATCTTAACACCCCCTGTAGTAGAACCACTACAACCGCCAAAAAAGCTAGATATAAATAACATCATTTGAGCTGCAGCAGGCCATAAATCATAATCTGCCACAGCAAAGCCACTACCTGTTTGAATAGAAACCAAAGTAAATGCAGCATCTTGAAATAACTTGCCTATATGAGTAGCTTCGGATTGGATACATAAAGCTATAAATGTAATAAGAATACCTAAAGCTAATACGAGCCAATACATACGGGTCTCAAAGTCAGAGATTAATGCAGAAAAACCTTTATGAATTACGTTGTAATATACAGCAAAGTTGCCACCAGCAATAATCATAAATAAAATGAATACTACACAAATATATATATTATCACTGTATATAAAGGTTCCAGCTGTAGTCGGTGTTAATCCCCCTGTGGCTATAATGGAAAAAGCATAATTTAAAGCATTAAAAGGATCTATACCGCCAAGCCACAACATAATAAAACAAATTATCGTAAATACAACATATAGAGACCATAATTTGGAAGCCATTGATTGTATACGTGGCAATACTACACCTGGCTTAGGGACGGATGCTTCAGCATTGAAAAAGTGGGCTGCATCAGCACCCAGGTTACGTAAGAATGACAAAATTAGAACGATAATTCCCATACCACCTATCCAATGCATTAATCCACGCCAAAGGATAAAAGTTTTAGGTGCTTGATCGACATCATATATAACTGTAGCGCCTGTAGCAGTTAACCCTGAAGAAGCTTCAAATAATGCATCTACAGGATTAATGAGAATACCAGATATCATAAAAGGAATGGAACCAAGTAAAATAGTAGAAAGCCACGTAGATGCAACTACGAGAAAGCCATCACGCAAGCTAAAACTTTTACTTTGATGACCATTAGTAACCAATAAAAATCCTGCTAATCCTGATATAGTAGCTGTAACAGCAAATGACCAATATGCAGTTTCAAATATAATGCTATATATGAATGGTATAAGGAGAAATGCTCCAAAGATATAGAGTAATTTCCCTACCAAAGACATGACAATTTGTATACGCATATAACCCCTACGTCAAATAGTTTAATAATTTAGTAACTGACTCTGGCAATGTAAATAATACAATATGGTCCCCTACCAAAATCTCTGTATTACCACGCGGCACAATAGCCTCATCACCGCGGAGTATAACTCCAACAAGTGCTTTACCAGGAAGGCGAATATCCTTAAGTTGTTTGCCTGCTACTGGTGATTGATCTGTAATAAGAATTTCAATGGATTCAGCCTTACCACCTTCGAAGGTTGAAATTGACACAACGCCTTCACCACTTCGTACAATTCTTAGTATTTGACCTGCCGTCATAAGTCTAGGAGAAAATACAATATCAATCCCCACTTGTTCCATTAACATAATGTATTCTGGACGACCTACACGAACAACAGTTTTAGGTATGCCCATATGCTTGCCCACCAAAGCAACAAGAAGATTCAGCTTATCGTCATCTGTGAGAGCAATGATAACATCGTTATCAGCCACTTCTTCTGCTTCGAGCAAATCAAAATCCGTACCATCGCCATTGATAATAATTGCTTTATCCACTTGAGCAGCCAAGGCTTCACATCGCTCGATATCCTTTTCTATAACCTTAACCGTAAAGCCAGATTTTTCTAATAATACAGCAAGATTTCTACCTAACAAGCCAGCACCAATGATAATAGCGCGTTTATGAAAGGCCGCATGATTAGAAAACCATTGTTGTTCAACAGCATCAACGCCATCTTTTAAGCCTAGAAAGAAAACACTATCATTAGGTAAAAGAATACTTTCACCATGAGGTATAATCATTTCGCCTAAGCGTAATATACCAACTAATAAAACCCCTTCTGGAAAAGTTAGTTCTTTTAACGGTTTATTGATGAGAGGAAATGTACTATTAATCTTAAACTCTATCAAACGTACAGAACCTTGACCAAACTCCTCTACATCAAGAGCAGATGGTGTTTCAATAATATGAAGTAACTCTTGAGCGGTAACCATCTCTGGATTGATGAATAAATCAACACCTAACCGTGCTTTCATTGTGTCATCCATATTTTCAGCGATATTCGTATCTCTAACACGAGCTACCGTAGATGGAACACCAGCTATCTTGGCTACCGCACAGGATAACATATTCACTTCATCAGAGTCGGTAACGGCAATAAATATGCCTACATCAGACATACCAATTTCGTTTAATAATTGAATATCGCTACCATTGCCACAAACAAGGCTAACATCTAGCATATTTTCTAAATTATGAATCCGTTCTTGTGAACGATCTATAAGATATACATCATGATCATCCTGAACCAATCTTTCACACAAAGAATATCCAACTTTACCAGCACCTACTACAATAATTTTCATAGTTTAGTCCTCTTTGTCAGTTGATGGTGTCCATTCTTTTCCCGTTTCTGTTAATAATGTCCATCCATCTTCCTGAACTACAAGACGGTCCTTCATCAAATGACCAATAGCACGTTTAAATGCAGCTTTACTGATATTAAATTTATCTTTAATCAGCATTGCTGATGACTCATCACTATAAGGCATTTTACCACCCCGCTGTAAAAGATATTCCATAATAATCTGACCATCAGATACCAATGCCTTCTCTTTTATAGGGCGCATAGAAACATTAATACGACCATCGTCACGTTTAAATGTAACGCGGGCTTCTACCATTTCTCCAACATTTAGTTTTCTTGTCATTTCAGAGCGATGCAAAAAAGCAATCCATCGCTCTGGAGTAATGAAAAATGCACCATCACTAGTCAAATTATAAATAGCACCATTAACTTGTTGCCCTACAACAGCTTCTGTAGCCGCCTTAGAAGCACGGCGCATTTCATCATCAACATCCATCGATACAGCCATACGACCAGATTTATCGGTATAGAGTTTTACCCATACCTTTTCCCCGACTTGTGGTCTACCACGCATTTCAGCGTGAGGCATGAAAATCCCCCGTTCAGTACCAACCTCTACGAAACATCCAAAATTAGTTACATTAATAACCTCAACATAACCAATTTGTCCTACCTTCATAGCTGGTAATCGCATGGAAGCTGTCAAACGCCCCTTTGGATCACGATATAAAAATACCTCTACATCATCTCCAATAGATACTGGTGATGTTTGTTGATCCTTATGGAGTAATATATCATCATTTGTATTACCTGTTTGACCATCAAGGAAAGCACCATGATCACTGGTACGTAAAACACGTAGGGTGGCTATGGTATTCTCCAATAATTCGCTAGCCATATATTATTCTCCTTCAAAAGGAACACGCTCAGCGTCATTCCATAAGGCTTCTAGACCATAAAATTCACGAATTTCATCATTGCCAAATACATGGCAAATGATGTCACCGAAGTCTAGTAAAACCCACTCACCTTCACGATAACCTTCACGATGAAGCACTGTCATACCTTGTTCAGCTGCAACATCTTCAATTTGATCAGCAATACTTTGAGATTGCTTAATATTGTTAGCACTTACAATCATAAAATAATCGCCTAACATAGAAATGCCTTCTAAATCTAAGATTTCAATATGTCGACCTTTTTTATCAAAAGCTGCTTGTGCAAGGGATAATGCATGTTGTTTAATTGCTTCTTTTTGTTTCATTGTATCTCCTATTTTACTCTTTCTTTTCTGCTTCTGAACCTGGTTCACTTGGTTTAGCTCTTGTGCCTTGTTCCGATTCAACAGCAACCTTTTCCTTAGTTGCTACAGGAGCAGACACAAATTGACTCATATCTTGTGGTGATAATGTTCCCATAGTTATACCTACTAAACGCTGTGCTTCAGTAGGATTCACATGCCAGTAAACGATATTATCAATTTTCTCTTTTTCACCAGGTAAAATATAAAAATGAATATGATCTTTTTCAGTTTGACTAATGGAACGCATCAATTTAATGGCATCCCATATGGAAATATTACTTTCATAATGGCTCCATAAACGCCAAATATGCCAAGCTTTAGTTAGGAAAAATCGATCTTGCTCACGTTCAACCCAAAGTTTTAAGAAACGTTCTTGTCGTTGTACACGGCTAAAATTATCATTATGTTCATCAGCATATCTCAAATAGGCTAATGCTTTATCACTATCTAAGTTTTGATAGCCTCGACGCAAGTCGATATCCTTATTCCCTGTTTCAGCATCAACATGTTCCATATTTTTTTCTACATAAAACTGTTGATCACCTAATACATCACTGGTTTTTCTGAAAGCTGTTTCGTCAACAACAACATAGTAAGGAATACTGATATGAAATACATCCTCTACTACGGCCTTTGTTAGTTCAATACCACCATCTGCATACATTTGATTTAACATGGATACAGATTTTTGATCTCTACTTTCAATCTTACTATTACTAGGAATACCGATTATATCCATCGTACTCGTATTCATATTAATAGACATGAGGAATAATGAATCGGCTTGACTCGGATTATTTTTATCTTTGCCAACAATCAATACATAAACAGGCTTATCTAAAGCCTTTTGCTCTACACTGACTGTATCAGTATGTTTTGGCTCACTAGATTCCTCAATAGTAGCTGCCGTATCAGTATTAGTAATACGGTGATAAACATAACTAACACCACTATACAGGCCCCAACCTATGCCACAAATGACAGATAGTGCTAATACAACGGCAATCACTAATCGTCCCCACTGAACCTTGGATTTCTTCATTTGTCTCTCTCGACGCCTTCTACGTCGACGGGCACGTGCTTTTTCGAGTTCATCCATTATTTGCACCTCCTTTTTTCATATGTCGCAATAGATCATTACGGCTAAGAATAGTGAGTGGATAAATTGAATCTCCACTATCAATTAAATGACGTATAGTCATATCAAAACCACATAATACACCAGCATCTAAAGACTGTTCAGCAGCTAATCGAATATCATTTACACCAGGAAATTTACGATTCGGTTCAATATAATCAGCTAGAAATATAATTTTATCTAACTTTGACATATTTTCTTTCCCAGTAGTATGAACGCGTATAGCCTCCAAAATATCTGGATTTGTTACACCATATTGAGTATTAGCCAAAACCATTCCAGCCAAACCATGTAGCAAGGCACCACTATGTAGCATATCTTGGTCACAAGGCAAATCTGCAACTAAATCACGCATTTCTAAGAGAGGAATTTCTTTAGCACAATCATGTAAAAGTGCAGCTAAATGAGCATCCTCAATATTTGCACCATACTTTTGGGCTAAATACATAGCAGAATTCACTACACCTAATGTATGAATAAAACGTTTTTTACTTAATTTATTAGATAAATCGGTTTCAATCTCTTTTATATCCACCTTATATTATTCCTCCCGATAAATATCATATTTCTCAATATACTGAACTACACATTTAGGCAACATATAGCGCACCGTTAATCCATGGCGTAATCTATCACGTAAATAAGTAGCAGATAATTTCATTTCTGGTACATTCATTAAATGAATCTTATCATGAGCTTTAGGCCCTAATAAATCTAAGGTAGTATCTATAACTTGAGATCCATCGGGACGCATGGCACCAATAAAGTGACAATTATCTAATAATTGATCAATAAATTTCCAATTTGGTAAATCTCGTATTGTATCTGTGCCAGCGATAAAGAAAAACTCAACAGAGTCCCCATATATATTTTTGAAATGATGAATCGTATCAATAGTATAGGAAGGCCCTTCACGACGCATTTCCACATCAGATATTTCAAAATATGGATTGTCTGCTACTGCGGCAGCGGTCATCGCATATCGATGCTTTGCATCAATAACATCATTATGTTTATGAGGAGGAATACGGGCAGGAACAAAAATAACCTTATCTAGTTTGAAAGTTTCTCTTGCGACCTCTGAAATCATAAGATGGCCTAAATGAATGGGATTGAAAGTTCCTCCCATTATACCTATGCGCCTTGTTTCTACCATATATAAGCCACACCCTTTATGACTATAATGCAAATCAAGATAAATAATGTAATTGCTTTTATATACGATACCCACTCATAAGAACCTTTTGGAGTCTGTATATAACGATAGTAAGCTCGCAATAAATAATATAAGCGTATCACGAACGAATTTGCCCCGTACCAAATACAAAATATTTATAAGATGTTAATGCTTGTAAGCCCATTGGACCACGAGCATGAAGCTTTTGAGTGCTAATGCCAATTTCAGCACCAAAACCAAATTCGAAACCATCTGTAAAACGAGTAGAAGCATTATGATATACAGTTGAACAATCTATAAGATTCATAAAACGCTGTGCAGATGCAACATCATCTGTAACAATGGCTTCTGAATGATGTGTTGTATAACGATTAATATGTAAAATAGCGTCATCCAAAGATGAAACAATGGCTACATTTAAATCAAAATCATTATATTCTGTGCTAAAAGAATGTTCATCAACAGCTATACCTTTTATTATTTGTAACACCTCAGGCGTACCATGAATGGTTACATGATGAGACGCTAATTTTTTTTCTAAAGCCACTAAAAATTCTTTTGCAATCCCTTCATGAACAAGCAGTGTTTCCATGGAGTTACAAACTGAAGGACGTTGTACCTTAGCATTTACAGCTATATCAAGGGCCATCTCAAGATTCGCATCAACATCAACATAGGTATGGCAAACACCACTTCCTGTTTCAATAACAGGAATCATACTATCCTGTACAACACGTTGAATTAAACCAGCACCACCACGCGGGATAATCACATCGATATAACGACGTTGTTGTAATAATACACTTACAGCTTCACGATCTAAGACCTCTACTAATTGGATAGCCAATCGAGGTAAATCATGTTCTTCAAGTACATCTTGCATAATGGAAACAATAACTTGATTTGTATTGAAAGCCTCTTTACCACCTCGTAAAATAGTGGCATTAGCGGTTTTAAAACATAGTGCACCAGCATCTACAGTCACATTTGGACGCGCTTCAAAAATAATACCTATAACACCAAAAGGAACGGCTCTCTTTTCTATATGAAGTCCATTTGGTCTATTTATACTTTCTAAAACAGAGCCCACAGGAGATGCCAATAAACTGACTTGCCGAACACCTTCTGCCATTTGTTCAATACGATCTTTTGACAAAAGTAAACGATCAAGCATCGTGTCAGGCACTACATCACGGGCAGACTCCATATCTTTATGATTAGCCTCTAAGATACGATCTGTATGTGTTACTAAAGCCTGAGCCATTGCACGCAATACATCATTGATGCGCTCCTCTGGCAATTGTTGTAATACAAGTGATGCTGCTCTAGCAGATTCGCCCATATTTTTAAAGATTGATTCATATGAAATCATGCAGCACCTCATCAATGAATAATAACAAGATTATTTCTATGAATGACTTCATCATAGGTTGTATTAATTTCTAGTACACGCGCAATATCCTGTGTATTATGACCTTTAATTTTAACTAAATCTGATGAACTGTAATTTACTAAACCACGAGCAATCTCTTTGCCATCATACAGAATGGATACAGTATCACCAGGTTCAAAAATGCCATCTACAGAAATGATACCCGCTGGAAGAATACTAGCACCCTTATCCAAAACGGCACTAGCACAACCATTATCAATAGTAATAGAACCACTTAAACGTTTGCCATACGCAACCCAGTGATGTTTTTGAGAAACACCTTGATCATTAGCAATAAATAATGTACCTATGTCTTCACCGTTACAAACTCTGCGTAAAGAATTATCCGATTCTCCACTAGTGATAATCATGTGAATACCTGAGTTGGTTGCCATATGAGCCGCTTTTATTTTTGTATACATACCACCAGTACCCATACTAGATCCAGCACCACCTGCAATTTTATAGGTTTCATCGGTAATCATCGAAACCTCATGGATTAAGGTTGCTTCTGGATTAGTGGCAGGATTTGCCGTATATAATCCATCTATATCAGATAGAATAATTAATACATCTGCTTCTACGATACCTGCTACAGTAGCAGATAATGTATCATTATCACCTATTTTATATTCCTCAATGGCTACTACATCATTTTCATTGATGATTGGAATTACATGAAGTTGTAATAAAGCATGCAAAGTATTACGCAAATTCAAATAGCTATGACGAGAGGTACTATCCTCCTTCGTCAATAATATTTGAGCCACCGTTCTACCATACTCTCGAAACATACGTTCATACATATGAATTAGCACACCTTGACCAACTGCTGCAGAGGCTTGACGCAATACAAGATCTCTTGGTTTTTCTTTAAATCCTAGTGGAGCCAAACCTGCACCAGTAGCACCTGAGGAAACAAGAATAACCTCTTTCCCTTGATTAGCAAGATCTGATAATTGACGGACTAAATGCTCAATCCGTTCTAAATTTAAATGACCATTTGGGTAACATAATGTGCTGCTCCCCACTTTTACAACAATGCGTTTAGCATTCTTAATGGCATCTCTCATAAAATCGTCTCCTATGTAAGGGAAAAAGGTTATAACAATTATTTAGGTAATATAATTTTAGGTTCTTTTTTAGCTTTATAAAGAACACCGTTAAATCCGATAACTTGCACTAATTCAGCACCAAGCATATCAGCTAATTCTTGGAAAATTTCTTTATCTTCAGGGCTATTATTAAGCAGTTTAACCTTGATTAGTTCACGTGCCATTAATGCCGCTCTAGCACTATCAATAACACTGTTTTCAAGGCCATTTTTACCGATTTGAACAACCGCTGGCATAGTAGCGGCTAAAGATCGTAAATATCGTTTTTGTTTTCCTGTCATTATTACTCCTAGTCTCTGAATGTAAAGCGTTGATCACCAATTACAACTTCATCGCCTTCTTGACATCCCTTTTCACGCAATTTATTATCCAATTCCATAAAACGCCAAATACGTTGGAAACGGCGTAAAGATTGATCATCATCAAGATTTGTCATCGCTACAAGGCGTTCAATACGTTTACCTGTAATATAAAAGGCTGCATCGTCGCCACGGGTGATGACAAACTCAGTATCAGGTTTAGCTTCATACATTACGATATCATCAGTAGCTTCAATTTCAGGCTCATAATTTTCTACATAGTAATATGCTCGTTCCATAAGTTCTGGCAAACCTTCACCACTTAGAGCATTAATTAAGAATACTTCATAGCCTTTATCTTCAAAATACGCTTTCGTATTAGGAATAGTATCTTCATCAAATACAAGGTCAATTTTATTAAGTGCTACAATCTGTTTCTTACCAGCTAATTTTTCAGAATACTTACGTAACTCTTCATTAATAGCATCAAAGTCTACCTTTGGATCACGGCCTTCCATGCCTGATACATCGAGAACATGAATTAAAATATTCGTCCGTTCCACATGGCGTAAGAAATTATGACCAAGTCCTACCCCTTCACTAGCCCCTTCAATAAGACCAGGAATATCGGCTAAAACAAAGCTACGATCACCAGAGATTGTAACAACTCCCAATACTGGTGTTAAGGTAGTAAAATGATACGCTGCTACTTCTGGTTGTGCTTTAGATACCTTGCGTAAAATACTAGATTTACCAACGCTTGGATACCCAAGTAAGCCCACATCAGCTAACACTTTCAATTCTAATTGCAGCCAATGCTCTTCACCTGGTTCACCTTTTTCAGCAAATGTAGGTGCACGATTAGAGCTAGAAAGGAATCGTGCATTACCACGACCGCCACGGCCGCCCTTAGCAATGACAAATGTATCTCCATCATGTACTAAATCACAGAATACTTTACCAGATTCCTCATCCTTAACAACAGTACCTAATGGTACAGGGATAATTAAATCATCTGCACCTCGACCATGTTTATTGGCACTTTCACCATTGCCACCCTTTGGAGCTTTAAACTGACGTTTATAACGGAAATCAACAAGGGTGTTGATATTTTTATCCGCTTTTAAAATTACATCTGCCCCTTGGCCGCCATCGCCGCCGCTAGGTCCGCCATTAGGAACATATTTTTCACGACGGAAACTGGACATGCCATCTCCGCCATCACCCGCTTTTACAAATACACGAGCGCGATCTATAAACATAATTACATCCTTTTCTGCAAAACTATTTTAAAAGTTCTATTGCCTTTTGAATTTGAATATCTGTAATATTACCAGATGGAGAAGTTCCCTTTGGTAATTCTAATACAACATCTGGTTGAATACCTGTGCCATCAATAACACGATCATTTGGCGTATGGTATTTAGCAATCGTAATCTTAATACCTTCTTGTTCAAAATTTGGATATACACTTTGAACTGTACCTTTACCATAACTATTTGTACCTAATATAGTACCAAGTTTTCTGTCTTGAATAGCACCGGCAATAATCTCAGAAGCACTAGCAGACCCTTTATTAATAAGAACTACCATAGGCAATGCAGGATTCTTACCTTCTGATACATAGTTGCGCTTTTCATTATCTCGTGTTGTAAAGGATACCAATGTACCTTCTGGCATAATAATACTAGCTATATCCTGAGCACTATTTAATAATCCACCAGGGTTATCTCGTAAGTCAAGTACAAGTGAAGTCATACCTTCAGAGCGTAACTGATCATATTGTGTTTTGAAATCATCTGCTGTGTGTTCAGCAAACTGACTAATCCGAATATATCCAATATGCTCTGTCAACATTTTACTTTTTACTGTAGGTAACACAATTTCTTCTCTTGTAACAGTATATGTCAACAACTGATTGTCGCGTTCGACCACAATTGTTACATCTGTTCCAGCATCGCCACGAATTTTAGTTGCTGATTCTTCAATAGTCATAGAACTTGTATCTACACCATCTATAGATACAATATGATCTCCACTTTTAATACCGGCCTTGTAAGCTGGTTGATCATCAATAACAGACACGGCCTCTAGACCTTTAGGGCCATGACCAAGTACCATGCCAACACCAGCATAAGTACCAGAAGTATGCTCTTTCATGGTTTCTAAATCTTCTGCGTCTAAATAGACAGAATGTGGTTCTCCTAAAGATGCAATAAGACCTTTTAACATCCCATCAAAAAGTGTAGCCTTGCTGATTGGTGTCATAAACTTTTGTGTTGCCACATAATAGGTAACCACAAAACGAGGTAAACCATATGGCGATCCGGATATGTACCAAAATACAAGCCACATCATAACAATTGATGCCACTATATATTTAATTAGTTGTAAACATAGTCTTTTAATATTACTATTCATTCTATAAATAACCCATAGGATCTACAGGATCCCCATTTTCACGTACTTCAAAATGAACATGTGGCCCTGTACTATTACCTGTACTACCAGCATACGCTACTACTTGCCCTTTAGAAACAGACTGGCCTTCATCCACTGCCAATTCAGAATTATGGCCATACAATGTAGATAAACCATTGCCATGATCAATAACAACAGCATAGCCATATCCGCCCATCCAGCCGGACCAAACAATAACACCACTATCAGCGGCATGAACAGGAGTGCCTTCATCGACACCAATATCAATACCGGAATGATAAATTGTGGTTCCCCAAATTGGGTGAACGCGATATCCATATGGTGAAGTAATTTCACCACTAACTGGCCATCCTAATTGGCCTGTACCTTGAACCCAAGTATAAGATGAACCCTGTCCTGCTGATTGAGCAGCCGCAGCTGCTGCAGCGGCACGAGCCGCTTGTCGTTCTTTTAACATAGCACTAATTTGTGCTGATGAAGCATTTAGTTCTTCAATAGCTTGCATTGCAACAGCTCTATCATTTTGTGCTTTTTGAAGAACAACATTGCGTTCTGCTTTTTTCTGTTCTATCTCAGCTTGTTTTGCAAGAGCCGCTTTTTCTAATTCCACTAACTTGGCTCGATCTTCTTCAAGCTTTTTCTTATGCGCTTCAATTTGAGCGCGTTCTTTCTTGATTTCACTTATCAAGTTAATATCGGAATCAATAATTCTTTTTAATACTTCTAAGCGATTTGCAAAATCACTAAAATCTTTAGATCCAATAACTACATCTAAATAACTAAGACGGCCGTTGATATAAATATCACGCACCCGTTTATAAAATACGGCTTCACGACCTTCTAAGCGCTTTTGTGCTTCTGCCAACTGACGTTCATTTAGAGTAATATCATTTTCTACAGCTACCCGTTGTTCTGTAATAGTATTTAACTCTGTAGTAGCTTGTCGCAATTGCCCCTCTATTTGACGTAATTGTTCAGATACACTACCGATTACAGTTTCTGCATCAGACTTTATAGCATTTTGTTGATTCACTTGTTGTTGAATTGAATCTAACTGATTCGTTAAATCCTCATCTTCAGCCATAATAAAGGCTGGTGTCCCGCACAATACCACTCCCGTAAGAAGGGCCGCTACGAGACGAGTTTTTAATGTATACTGTCTCATAAGCCCTCTACTATACTTTCATGTATTGTTTTAACGAAATGGTACTACCTATAATGCCCACAATGATACCACCGCCGATTAAACAACCGACCAATTGATAAAAGAATGGGAACATAGGTACTAATGGGAAGAATGCAAGAGAATCAGATACTTCCATAGTTATGAAATGATAAAACTCTCCTACACACAACACTGCAATAATAGCGCCTGTTAAGCCTAACAACATACCTTCAATAACAAATGGCCAACGAATAAACCAGTTCGTAGCACCTACATATTTCATAATCGCAATTTCTTTACGACGAGCAAATACGGTTAATCGAATTGTATTAGATATAATAAACAATGTCGCTGCAGCTAAGAATCCGATGAGGACGATACCACCAATACGAATAATTTGTGTAACGCGGAACAACTCTTCTATAATATCTTGTCCATAATGTGTACTTTCAACACCTTGGAATGTTGATACAAGCTTAGCTGTTGCTTTAACATCTTCTGGATTCTCGAAGGTAAGAACATAAGAGTTTGGCAAGGGATTTATCCCCCCCAAAGCATTAACCAATTGTTGTTGATCACCTAATCGTTCTTTAAACTCCTTCATGGCTTGTTCTTTGTTTACAAATTCCAAATGTTTTAGATTCGGAATTGCTTTTACTTGTCTACCAACCGCCATAATTTGGTCAGTAGTAAGGCCATCCTTTAAATACACACTTAGTTGTACTTGATTTTCCAAACTAGCTGCCATGTTATTTAAATTGATTACACCACAAAGGAATACACCAAGCATAAATAAGGATAAGGCTACTGTGGAAATAGAAGCCAATGTCATGAGACCATTGCGTCTCATAGACTTTAGTGCTTCTTTAAAGAAATATTTCATTGTTCTAGGCTTCATTAAACTCTGCACCCCTCATATTATCACTAAGAACACGACCATCTTTTAATTCGATAACTCGCTTATTTAAATAGGTAACAATATCCATATTATGTGTAACCATAATAACGGTAGTGCCAAAATTATTAATGTGCTTAAACAAATCAACAATATCTTTACTTGTATTAGGATCCAAGTTTCCTGTTGGTTCGTCAGCAATGAGTACTGTTGGACGATTGACGATAGCTCGAGCCACAGCGACACGTTGCTGTTCACCACCAGACAAATCCTCTGGCAAATCATTTGCCTTATCAGACAAACCAACAAGCTCAAGTACATGCGCCACTTTTTCTTTAATTACCTGTGGTTTCTCCTCGATAACCTCTAAAGCAAATGCGATATTTTCAGCTACGCTCTTATTAGGTAATAGGCGAAAATCTTGGAATACTACGCCTAATTTCCGACGTAACTTTGGTATCTTACTACGTTTCATATTCGTAACATCGAACTCATCAACTATAACGGTACCAGAATCAGGCATAACCTCATGAGTCAATAGTTTAAATAATGTAGATTTACCAGCCCCACTATGACCACAAATCAATACAAATTCACCATCATTAATGGTGAGACACACATTATCAAGTGCGGTAGATCCATTGTCATACACTTTACTAACATTCTTAAATTCTATCATCGGTTCCCCTTTTATTTACGTGTCACCACTTTTTTAGCTGCCATTACAATATCATTAGCTGTTAAACCATATTTTTCCATCAATTCTTTTGGTGTACCACTCTCCCCAAATGTATCTTGGACACCAACGAATTCCATCGGTACTGGCTTATTAGCAACAACAACTTCAGATACAGCAGAGCCTAAACCACCTAAAACATTATGTTCTTCTGCTGTTACAATAGCACCCGTTTCTTTTGCAGCTTTAATAATAGCTTCACTATCGATAGGCTTAATAGATGCCATATTAATAACGCGAGCAGAAATTTGTTCACCTTCTAGTTGTTTAGCTGCCTCAACTGCAGGGCCTACTAAGGCGCCACAAGCAATGATAGTAACATCGGAACCATCTTTTAATTGATTAGATTTACCTGGTACAAATGTGTAGTCATCTGCAGTTACATCATCAACACCAGCACGACCGAGACGTACATAAACTGGACCATTATAATCAGCTGCCCATTGAATGACAGATTCTGTTTCTTTTTCATCGGCTGGTACGATAACAGTCATGTTTGGTAAAACACGCATACATGCAATATCTTCTAAACTTTGATGAGTTGCACCATCTTCACCTACAGTGATTCCTGCATGAGTAGCACAAACCTTCACATTAAGCTTTGGATAGCATACAGCATTACGGATTTGTTCAAATGCACGACCAGTTGCAAACATAGCAAATGAAGATACAAATGGAATCTTACCTGCTGCAGCTAAACCGGCACCTACAGAGATTAGATTTTGTTCAGCAATACCTACATTAAAGAAACGTTCTGGACACTCTTTCTTAAATGTATCCGTCTTAGTAGATTTTGATAAATCAGCATCAAGAACAATAATATTAGAATTTTCTTTACCAATTTTTGCTAGCGCATTACCATACGCTTCACGTGTTGCTTTACCCATTATTGTACCCCCATGATTTCGTTTACGAATGCCACACCTTGTTCTTCACTCGGAGCTTTACCATGCCAACCAGCTTGACCTTCCATTTCTGCTACGCCTTTACCTTTAACCGTGTGCATTACAATACATGTCGGACCTTCTGTGAAAGCTTTCGCCTCTTGAATTGCTTGATGTAATTCATCAATATCGTGACCATTTACTTCAATTACATTCCATTTGAAAGCTTTAAATTTATCTGGAATTGGCAATGGGGACATAACTTTTTCAATATCACCATCAATTTGTAGGCCATTATAGTCTACAAAAGCTGTCAAATTATTTAATTTATAGTGACCGGCAAACATAGCAGCTTCCCATACTTGGCCCTCTTCAAGTTCTCCATCACCGAGGATAGAATATACACGATAATCAGCATTATCTACTTTACCTGCTAAAGCCATACCACAAGCAGCGGAGATGCCTTGGCCCAAAGAACCAGTAGACATATCGACACCAGGTGTATGTTTCATATCCGGATGACCTTGTAAGAAATGATTGATTTTACGCAAATTCAATAATTCGGATTTAGGGAAATATCCTTTTTCTGCTAATGTAGCATAGAGTGCTGGCGCAGCATGGCCTTTAGAAAGAACAAAGCGATCTCGATCTTGCTTATTAGGATTAGCTGGGTCTACGTTCATTTCAACAAAATATAAAAGAGACATAACATCAGCAATAGATAAAGAACCACCAGGATGACCTGATTTAGCTGCTGTTACGGATTGTACGATGCTAACGCGAATTGCTTTAGCCTTCTCTTGTACTAATTGTTTTTGATCTTGACTCAATGTAGTCATAAAGACCTCACTTTCTGGATATATCCAATTTATAGTTAACACTCTTCTAAAAGGGAAATAGCAAATTCAGCATTGCGTTTTGATACCTTGCGCAATGTTTGGATACGATCAAAGGAATGTTGATATGATTCAGTAGAATTTAATAACTCTATACAGCGGTCATACAGTACCTCTGGATGTAGCTCCGTCATGGTCCCTATTGGTTCCTGTTCAATCATATGTAAAAAACTTGTAATTTTAGGATCATAAGAAATACCAATAACAGGTTTTCCCATTAATGAACTAAATACTAGTGCATGTAGTCGAATGCCAATCATCAAATCCACATTACCTGATAATGAAAGCTGCTCCTCCGTTGTAAAAGGTCCTTCTAACACAATCGGTTTAACCGTCATTAACGATGCAATAGCTTTTGCTTCCTTTGTATCATCTGGATGTGACATAGGAACAAAGATGATTTCCGCATTTTGATCTATGCTGAGACGACTCAATACATCGGCTAAACTTTGTCTATAAGCCGTATCGTCCTTCCAGCGGCGAACTGCAATACCAATTCGTTTTAGCCCACTTTCAGAAGAAGCACAGTTATATTTAGTTAAAATATTCGCACCTATTGATAAATCAGCTTTATGCATTGCTAATACAGCATCCGCTGTCACCTCAACATTTTTAATGCCTAAAGCAAATAACTCATCTTTAGAGATGGTATCACGGACGGTAATACCATCCACATATTGTAACATGAATCGAACTGCACGTTTTGTAGAATTTCGATACAAAGGACCAATGCCTTGAGAATACAGCATAACTGGTTTTCCCAGTAATTTTGCAAGCCCCATAATGCTTAAATAGTAATATGTATTCCGTATGCTGGTAGCATCTTGTAATAAACTGCCACCACCACTAATAACAAGATCTGCATTACTTATGGCATTAAATATACCAAAGGCAGCAAATGTTCCAACTGCCTTAATATTATGCTTTCTACTAGTTTCTTGAGGATTACCTGATATAACCGTAATATGTGCATCACCTTCTACATCACGAATGGCATCGATAATGGCACAAAGCATCGCTTCATCACCAGCATTACCAAAGCCATAGTAACCGGAAATAACAATATTACTCATGACAGTCCTCCCGACGCATTGCCCATTGTGAGATATAGATTACTAAACGAACTGCGAGAATAAGTGCAACCCCAAGCGCACAACCGAGTAATAAACCATCGTAACCACGCATGATGGACATGAATACAGGTGTTCTAATATGACAGAATGTTTCTACCATAGATGCAATACCAATAACTCCTGCTAAGGTCAATACAAAATGTATTACCATAGGCCATTTACGTAAGAAAGCGAATGTAGCTAACATCAATAATGGATGCCCAATGATAAACTCTTTTTCCCGTGGTCTAGCATATAATGTATTTTCTAAAAATCTGCGCAATACAAGTTCAAAAGTTGGTACTGGAACACCAGCAGTATGTCCACTACGGCCTACAAATACCCAGCCTACTGCACCTAAAGCTGCCGCAACAAAGAATACATAGATTTTCACATCCATTGTTAAAAATTCACGAATAAATTTCTTAGCCTCTGCTCTAGTATTTATCATGCGGCCTTTCCATAATGGAAAACGTTGTAGATATGCAATCATAACAAGGATAATTGGCAACACAAAGGTAAGCTTAACACCTCTAAAAATAGCAAACTCCATAAAGAATTTTGTATTTCCCAATAATGCTGAAATATACATGCCACCAATAGCTGCAAACAATGCTGCTACAATTAGATAAAATACTGCGAATATAGTAGATTTCCATGGGCCAACAGGACGTGTGCCACCTGATCTACGCCATTCCTCCATGAGCATAACCATAGCACCTACCGGTGCCATAACAGCAGCAGATAAAGCCCAAATTTGTACTAGTAGAGTACCACTAGTTACGATAAATGCAACAATAGAAAGCAAGGATAGTGCGAAGAACAAAACTAATTGCTTATGCTGTGACATAGAAATAAACATTTGTCCTACATACACAAATAATGCAATACTACCGATCATAGTTAGAACAACTAATAAAGGGTTTTGTGTATATGCTGGATAAATATCAGCAGCCCCAAATTTATAACCTTTAGCGCTCAATTTATCATTAGCACTTTGGATATAATTGATAGTTGTTTGTAATACAGTCTCATTATTTTGACCAACTTCATAAATTGGGAATAAATTATAGCGAATATTACGTTCAATATCACTAATATAGAAACGTTGTGCTGCTTCTTCAGGAGTAATTTTCTTTAATTCCTCTTTAGCGATAGTATAAACACGACCTACGCTATAATTTTTCTTTTCCGCCATTTCTAAGAAACCAAGTTGAGGTTCGTATTGCAATTGATTAACAGCTTCTATACCTACCAATGGAATGTGAAGCGTATTCATAGCCTCTAAGGTTTCATCGATATGATTAGGAGCACCTAGTGCCTCTTTACCAGCAAAAATAATGCCCGTTACATGAGGGACCCCTTCTAATCGATTAAACACATATTTAATATCTTCTGGTGTTACATTCCTATAATTTGTAGGACGAATGATGACATTAAAGCCACGATTGGCAACTTCCATAGCTTGAATTCTAGAAACGCCTAAATTCATTTTCGCATAACTATCAGCGGTAGCACCTTGTAATTCTAATACAGGTCCAATACTAGTATTAAGCTCTTTTACCTTCTCTTTACTAATACGATGATATAAATCCTCTCGAATTTCCTTATAATACCCTTCTTTACCAGTAATAAGGGCAACATAAGTAGCGCCTGGTTTAATAGAACTGCCATTGATGCGGACATTTGACATATCTTGTGATGAAAGTAGTTTAATTTCACCAGCATCATTTGCTTTCTCCAAGGTTCTATCATAAATAGCAAAAGCAGTTACACCTGCCTCTTTTAGTGCATCAAAAGCTTCTTTTTGACTACGCTTTTCAAAGGCATTAGCACGAAGAACAGCATCATAATCTATAATATTTTCAATATGGTTCTGCGCCTTTTCAATCGTATTGCGCTCCACTACTAAATAGAGTGCAGAGATAAGGCCAACTATAATACATAGAATGAGAACCAATGAGTGCTTAGTTTTCTTAGCAGTATGCACGATAATTCCTTTCTAATTGAGTACAGGTTTAATCTTAATATGAATTTCACCTTTTTCAACTGTAACTGATTCAGCTTTCACTGGTATTGGGAAATTATTGAAATCATAAATAGAAATAGGTTGTAATTGTTGAGATGTAATACCACCAATAGTCAAACCACTTACTGTAAAGCGACTTGGTGCAAAGGATAAAACATTATCTTTTAATTGTAATGAACCTTGCAAACTGGCTTGCCCCTTCAAAGAACCCATAATATTAACGGTTCCAGTTAAAGAAATACGCTCATTATCAATACTTACATTTGCATCTTGCAACCCTTCCGTATTTTGAATGAGAAATGTTTTTAAATCATTTTCTAATACTACACCTTCTATATAGGACGGTCCAAGGCTTAATACGTCAACCTCATGAGATGCAATGAGAGATACTGGATTGATAACTAGATTATTAGCTTCATAACGAAAGCTAGAAAAGTTTAATTTTCCTAATTGAACATTTTCCAAAGTTCCCGCAACGCGATCAGCCTGACCATACACTAATTTAAAAGCAGGTGTAGATTCAATAACAACGGTTTGACTCGATGGTTGTAGTGATTTATTGATTTCACTTTCAACGATAGATTCCATATATTTAGGTACTACAAATTGAGCCCCTACAGCACAAACAACAATAAGAAAGACTATGAATAGTAAAAATTTCTTCATAATTGCACCTATACAGTTAAATTAGCTTCTTTCTTTAAATAGCCTTCAATAAATTGGTCTAAATTACCATCCATAACGGTTTGAACATTACCTGTTTCCACCGATGTACGATGATCTTTAACCATATTATATGGATGGAATACATAAGATCTAATTTGACTGCCCCATTCAATAGCTTGGTACGTACCACCAATCTGTTCCTTTAACTCAGCTTGCTTTTCTAACTCTAACTCAAATAATTTTGCACGCAATAAACGAAGTGCTTGTTCTCTATTTTGCATTTGAGAACGCTGTGATTGACACTGCACAACAATGCCTGTCGGTTTATGAGTCATACGAACTGCTGAATCTGTTTTATTAATATGCTGACCACCGGCACCACTAGCGCGATACGTATCAACTTGAACATCTTTCATGTCGATGTTAATTTCCACAGTATCATCAATTTCCGGCATAACATCGACAGCTGCAAAGGATGTATGACGACGTGCAGCAGCATCAAATGGTGAAATACGCACTAAGCGATGTACACCTTTTTCAGACTTCATATAACCAAATGCATATTCCCCTTTAACAAGGAATGTAGCACTCTTAATACCCGCTTCGTCACCAGGTTGTTCATCCATAAGTTCTACAGAAAAGCCTGCTTTCTCTGCCCAACGTAAATACATACGAATCAACATAGAACACCAATCTTGTGCTTCTGTACCACCAGCGCCAGCATGGAAGGTAAGAATCGCATTATTTGTATCGTATTCACCGCCGAGTAAAAGCAACACCTCTTGTTTTTCTACTGCTTCTTGAATATCATTGACGAATTGCTTGATTTCACTTTCCATAGAGAGATCTTCTTCTTCAATCGCCATATCTAACATGACGCTAGCATCCTCTATATCTGATACTAATTGCTTATATCCTTCAACGGAATTTTTTAATTGCGTTGCCTCTTGAGAAACTTCACGAGCCTTATCAGGATCATCCCAAAATGTAGGATCACTCATTTGAACATCAAGTGTAAAAATTCGATCTTCCTTCTGAGCGATGTTAAAGTGAATCCCTCATTCCATAAATTCGCTCTTCTAAACCAGAAATTATTGGTTTTAAATCATCTAACAATTTATGTCACCACCTTTGTGTCTCTACTACATTACCATAGTACTAATTTACTATATTACTGAAATGAAAAATGGCCGTTGCCCAGAAGGTAAAAGTCCCATTGAGCAACGTGCCATTTCACAAATGTTAATCTATGTTTTGTGGCTCCAACACATCTTCATGATGGGGTTGTGCACCTTCTAAGTGATCAACTGGTTCTTCAATTTCCTGAATCAATTGTGCACGAATTTTGTATAATGCCATGATTGTTTCATCTTGAATAGATTCAATCATGTGTTGGAACATATCGTAGGCTTCAAATTTATATTCCACCAATGGATTCTTTTGTCCATATGCACGAAGGCCAATCCCTTCACGAAGCATATCCATATTATCCAAATGTTCCATCCATTTACTATCGACAACACGTAGCATAATTGCTTTTTCAAGTTGGCTGAACATCGCATCGCCTAACAAGTCAATACGATCTTGATATTCGCTATGAGCGATTTCATGCAAGCGTTCATCCAATTCTTGACGCGTATATTCTTCCATTTCTTCTGTAGACATAATTTCAGAAGTTAAGAAGTATTGACTCAAGTGTTTATGTAAACCTTCGTAATCCCATTCTTCAGGATACAATTTTTCATCAGCATACGCATCGACAGCTTCTGTTACAAGCTTATCAATCATTTCAATGATAGTGTCTCGTAAAGAATCATTTCCTAAAATGCGACGACGTTGTTCATATAACACTTCACGTTGTTGATTCATAACATCATCATATTCCAAGATGTATTTACGAATGTTATAGTTATGATCCTCAACTTTCTTTTGAGCTCGTTCGATAGATTTTGTAATTAAGGAATGTTCAATTGGTTCATCTTCTTCCATACCTAATTTATCCATAATGCCAGAAATATTATCAGCACCAAAGATACGCATTAAATCATCTTCTAAGGATAAGAAGAATTGAGAGGAACCTGGGTCACCTTGACGACCAGAACGGCCACGTAATTGGTTATCAATACGACGGCTTTCATGACGTTCAGTACCCAAAATTGCCAAACCACCAAGTTCTGGAACACCTTCACCAAGAGTGATATCTGTACCACGACCAGCCATGTTTGTGGCGATTGTAACCATGCCCATTTGACCAGCATCTGCTACGATTTCTGCTTCCTGTTCATGATGTTTAGCGTTCAATACCTTATGTGGTACACCAGCGCGCAATAACATATCTGAAAGTTCTTCAGATTGAGTGATGGATGTAGTACCAATCAGAATAGGTTGGCCCGTTTGGTGACGTTCTACAGCATTGCGTACAACAGCACGATATTTAGCCGCCTTAGTTTTGAAGATAAGATCTGGTAAATCCACGCGAATCAATGGACGATTTGGAGGAATTGGAATAACGTCTAATCCATAAATATCGTTAAATTCTTTTTCCTCTGTTTTCGCTGTACCAGTCATACCAGACAACTTTTCATACATACGGAAGTAGTTTTGGAACGTAATAGATGCCAATGTTTGGCTTTCACGTTCAACCTTAAGACCTTCCTTAGCCTCAATAGCTTGGTGTAAGCCATCAGAATAACGACGACCGAACATCAAACGACCCGTGAATTCGTCAACAATAACAACTTCGCCGTCTTTTACTACATAATCCGTATCGCGATGCATCATAGCATGAGCGCGCAAGGATGCGCCCAACAAATGGTTCAACTCAATATTTTCAGCATCATACAAGTTTTCAACACCAAGCATTTTCTCTACTTTTTCAATACCTGAGTCAGTAGGTGCAATGGTCTTTTGTTTTTCATCGACAGTATAGTCTTCATCTTTCACAAGATGAGGCACTATCTTAGCTAATTTATAGTAATTGTCAGTAGAACGATTGCCAGGACCAGAAATAATCAACGGAGTTCTCGCTTCATCAATCAAGATGGAGTCCACTTCATCGACGATAGCATAATTTAATGGACGTTGTACCATTTGAGCTACGTCGGAAACCATGTTATCGCGAAGATAGTCAAAACCAAATTCATTGTTAGTACCATATGTTACATCAGCACCATAGGCTTGTTTACGTTGGTTGTAATCGAGGTTTGCAACGATGAGACCTGTCGAAAGGCCTAGAAAATTATACAAGCGACCCATTTGTTCACTATCGCGTGTAGCCAAATAGTCATTAACTGTTACAACGTGAACACCTTTACCTGTTAAAGCATTAAGGTATACAGCCAAGGTAGCCACCAAAGTTTTACCTTCACCTGTACGCATTTCTGCGATATTGCCTCTATGTAGGCAAATACCACCTAGTAATTGCACGTCAAAATGACGCATGCCAAGTACGCGCTTTGAAGCTTCACGACATACGGCAAATGCTTCCGGTAAAATGTCGTCTAAAGTTTCTCCCTTTTGTAAACGACGTTTAAACTCATCTGTTTTACTGACAAGATTAGCATCGCTTAATTTTACATAATTAGGTTCTAGTTCATTAATATGATCTACAATTTTGCGCATTTTTTTAACTTCTTTTGCGCTATTATTTCCTATAAGACTTTGTAAAAAGCCGAACAAACAAATCACTCCTCTTCGGGATATCTTACATTATTATATCTAACTTATTATACCGAAAAAGCCTTGAATAGTCAAAGAATTCAAGGCTTTTCTATAAAGATGTATATGCTATTACAAAAATGGATGCCCTTTCGGGCATCCATCGTCTATATGCTTCGGTTAGCCCAATGTAATAGGGCAATTAATTGGTAACCGACTATATATTATTGAATTTCTGGTTCAATCAAACCATAGAAACCATCATGTCTACGATATACAACATTCATTGTTTCTGTTTCTGCATTGAAGAACATAAAGAAATCATGTCCAATTAAGTTCATTTGCAAAATAGCTTCTTCTACATCCATAGGACGAACTGCAAAATGTTTGCGTTTTACAACTTCAATTTTTTCTTCTTCTACTGGTGTTTCAAGAGGTACTACGTCTGGATGGAAAGCTTCTGCACGTTTGAATCGTTTTGCCAAACGAGTTTTATGTTTATGGATTTGACGAACAATTTTATCTACTACCAAATCGATTGCTGCATACATATCATCGTTTGTTTCAACGCCGCGCAATACGATTTTATCTACGAAACATGTAATTTCGATAGTTGCTTTATCTCGCACTACAGATAAAACTGCTTGTGCATCTAACTCATCATCAAAGTAACGAGTTAGTTTGCCTAATCTTTTTTCTACGTACTCACGAAGAGCCGCTGTTACTTCAATGTTTTTACCTCTGATTGCTACTTTCATATGTCAACACCCTTTCTAAAAATCAACAACCAGTTTTAAGAATCTATTTAATTATTCTATTTCTGGTGTCTTATTTAGTATTTCTACATTTATGTGTAAAACTCCTCTTTTTCGAGTAATTTTTTATATTTTTAGTAGAAATATGTATTGTGCGCTATCAAACGCAAAAAAATCCCAACAAATCAAGCGTTGGGATTTTTATAATTTTGTTTTTATGTAATATTTGGTATGTATTTACGCTTTTACAACATTCGCTGCTTGTGGGCCACGATTACCATCAACGATATCAAATGTTACATTTTGACCTTCAGTTAAAGATTTGAAGCCATCATCTTGAATAGCAGAGAAATGAACGAATACATCACTTCCATCTTCTCTTTCAATAAAGCCATAACCTTTTTCTGCACTAAACCATTTTACTTTACCTAACATGGTAAGATCCTCCTAAAAAATATATTGTCTTACTGTCTTGCTTATATTGGTATCATACCATAGCATGTATAAAATATCAAATTCAAACTAAGCTATTTTCGACTAATTATTATACATAAATTATCATTATACTTTTCTAGATATATCACAAAAATATTGTATTTACATGGTTACGCAGGTTTTATTATATATTTCCTCTATTTATATTTATATGATTATTACAAGAATATATAATACCAATGAATCCATCCTTACTAATTAGCATGCATAAACTCTATAGACATCACAAATATTTATATATAACATCTATTAATACGAATTAATCTATTTTAGAAAAATCTTTATATTATAATCAATTCAAAGAGACTCATAAACAAGATATCAAAATTTTTTATATCTAAATGAATATAAAAATTAACCACCTACATTAACTTCATCTAATAATATAGGTGGCTAATTAAGTTCTTATAAGATTTTAGACAAGAACAATTTTGTTCTATCACTAGTTGGAGCATCGAATACTTGTGATGGAGAACCATCTTCTAATATAAGACCACCATCAACAAATAGTACTCTATCTGCTACTTCCTTTGCAAAGCCCATTTCATGAGTTACGATAACCATTGTCATGCCTTCATCGGCCAATGATTTCATAACATCTAATACTTCGCGAACCATTTCAGGATCAAGCGCAGATGTAGGCTCGTCAAATAACATAACTTTAGGCTTCATTGCCAATGCGCGAGCAATAGCTACACGTTGTTTTTGACCGCCAGAAAGAGAATCAGGATACACATTTGCCTTATCTGATAATCCAACGCGCTCTAATAATTTCATTGCAATGTCATTAGCAGCTTTTTTATCAGTTTTTCGTACATTAATTTGTGCTAAAGTTAAATTTTCAAGAACAGTCATATGCGGAAAAAGATTGAAGTTTTGGAACACCATACCTACTTCTGTTCTAACCTCATTTAATTTATTCTTGTCAGACAAATCCATGCCATCCACAATGACTTGACCACTTGTAGGTTCTTCAAGATAATTCATTGTTCGTAATACTGTACTTTTACCAGAGCCAGATGGACCAATGATTACTACAACCTCACCTTTATCAATATGAAGGTTGATACCTTTTAATACTTCATTTTTACCAAATGATTTTCGTACATCTTTTAAATCTATCATTTTACGTTATATTTCCTTTCAAGGTAAGCTACCAATCGAGAAATCGGTAATGTCATACATAGATAGATAATAGCTACCGTTCCCCAAATTTCTGTGGCTGCATAAGTCTTTGCAATAATCAACTGACCACGACGCATCAATTCTTCAAATCCGATTACAGATACAAGAGAAGAATCTTTCAACATCGCAATAAATTCATTACCCAAAGGAGGAATTGACGCCTTGAAGGCTTGTGGAATAATGATATGACGCATTGTTTGCCACCATGTGAGACCTAGCGAACGACCGGCCTCCATTTGACCTTTATCCACAGATTGAATACCAGCACGGAATATTTCAGATACATAAGCACCAGAGTTAATACTACATGCTGCAACAGCTGCTACATAAGGATCAATTCGCATACCAATAATTTGAGGTAATGCAAAATAAATCATAAAGATTTGTACAAGCATTGGTGTGCCACGAATGATGTCCACATAACACTTAGCAATTAAGCGAATCAAAATAAAATTCGACATTCTCGCTAAGGAGACAATCAAACCAATAATAAAACCACAGCTTACTGCTACTGCTGTAATTTTAATGGTCATCCAAGCACCATATAATAATAATTGTAAATTACTCGTTATGACATTCCAGTCCATTTATTACTCCCTAATTATTTAAAATCTAACACTACAGGCATATCTGCAGGTGCATCTACATTAAACCATTTTTTGTATAATGTATTGAACTCACCATCAGCTTTCATATCTGCAATTGCTTTGTTAATTTGTTCTTGCAACGCTTTATTGTCTTTATTCATAGCTAAACCAAGATATTCCTTAGTATTTGGATATGCCAAGATTTGAATTTTAGCATCTGGATGTTTTGTGCTGTAATATTGGGCAACAGGTAAATCGATGACAGTAGCATCAACACCACCATTTAATAGTTCCAATAAAGCTTCATTACTATGATCAAATACCTTAACTGTTGTACCTTCAATTTTATGAGCTAAATCAGAACCAGTTGTCCCCATTTGAGCAGCGATTTTCTTATTTTTCAAATCATCTAAAGAATGGATATTACCATTATCTTTATAAACGATGGCTAACGCATTTTCATAATAAGGGGAAGAGAATAGTACCTTTTCACTACGTGCTTTTGTAATAGTCATGCCAGAAGCAGCCACATCAATATCATGCGTATTTAATGCAGGAATCAAAGCATCAAAAGATACATTTTTAAGCTCTACATCTTTATTAATACGTTTACCAATAGCACGAATCAACTCAATGTCAAAACCAGTGTAATCTTGTGACTTATCATCTTTAAACTCAAATGGTACAAAGGTAGCATTTGTACCTACAACGATTTTATTATTAGCTGTTGAAGAAGTAGTATTAGAACCACAACCACCAATTAAAGAAGCGGCCATAACAACCATCAAACCACCTAAAACTAATTTTTTTACTTTTTTATTAAACATAATCTTAACCTCATACTATAACTAAATTTATTTATATAGTATATATAGAAAGTATATTTATGTCAACAATTATGTATAAAAAAATCACAAAAAAGCAGTATATCAATGAATTTAAAATTATTTTTATACACATCACGAATTATTATACATGAGTTGTATAATAAAAATAGCATACCAATAGGCTATATTAATATTTTATTATATACATATGTATAAAAGAAAAAAGCACATGAGAAAAGCCTCATGTGCCCGTAATACGGCTGACCTGGTCTTTGCCCCCACACTCGCCTGCTGGAAGGTTCGCTCATAAGCCCTTGGCTCCCCACTACTACTCCTCTCGGTTACCCGGCAGGACTTACATCTAAGCCGCACCATGCTCACAGCCCTTTAGACTGCTTATGTGGATCGTTTCGCCTGCGACTGGCCTCGACTTGCAACCACAGACCCGTATTTTCATATTATAGATTATAAATTATATCTATGTCTATATCTATATAATAAATCTTCTAACCATATTTTTATTTATATACTATATCCCCAAAAGGCTTATAACTTTACTTAGTATGACCTATGAAAATTATATAATTTAATTGCAATCAACTCAAACAAACATACGTATTCTCTAATATCACTGTTATGAGAATAAAAAAAGCAAGTCTTAATTTTTATGTATAGAAAATAGGAATAGGAATATAAAATAATTCTTCATTTTTTTATTAGATTTCTTAAAACTAGTTTTTCACATCCCACTATTAAGGCATTCTTTTTTTGTCAACTATTTTTATTATGCTAAATATGAATACCTATTCAAAAAGCAAACATTATACCGATACACAAAATATATTATTTAGTGTATAATACGAATACTGTTAAAGAAGAACGGATTACAAGTTGTACGATGTAACTTCCTTGGGGGTTTGGATTTTACATTCATGTATGTTAGAGGGGTTTATTATGTTTATGTTATCATTAATGCAGCCTTCAGGACTGTATGAATTGGAGAAAGATAGTTTAGAGGCCATTAGTGCTCAACTATTACAAATGATACAAATGAAGAGCTATCACTTGTATACACATTCTGTACAAGTATCAAATTATGCAGTTAGTATTGCTGCTAAAATGGGGCTTCCATTAAATGAAATCGAACAAATCCGTCATGCTGCACTATTACATGACGTAGGGCTTTTAATGATTCCTAATGCGATGATTCAAAAAGCACCTTATTTGAATAAGCAAGAAATGTCTAAATACAAACAACATGCTGCTAGTGGTGCGAATATGATTGAAAACTATCCATGTTGCCAACAAATTTTATCATATATTCGCTATCATCATGAGAAATGGGATGGCTCTGGTTATCCAAAACATTTACGCGGTCCTAATATTCCATTAGGTGCTCGTATCATTGCAGTAGCTGATTATTATGATTCCACTGTTAATCCATCCACTGAATTTTGGGCAAAAACCAAGGCCAAGGCAAAAGAAGAATTATTTAGTGCATCAGGTTCCCTCTTTGATCCAGATGTAGTTAAAGCATTTATCGATGTATTAGGCTAAACATTACATCCATAAGGCGATAACAGATTCCAATTCTGTTATCGCCTTTATTTTTTAAAAGCTCCCGCTTGCAATAGTAAGGGCTTCTATTGTTTGAGGACTATACCTCCTTAATACACGTGCCGCTGACTCCAACGTAGCTCCAGTTGTATAAATATCATCAACGAGTAGAATTCTTTTATCCCTTATCAATGATGAATCAAAATTATTATTCCACAAAAAAGCATCCTCTATTGTGTTTCTCCGCTCACTGCCTGATAATGACCACATTTCCTTATGAGTATCTAATTTATATAAACAATCAAACCATTGGAAACATTTATCCTCGCAATCCTCTAAAATCGGCCTATTACTGTTCTGTTTATCTTTAAATGTATGACGCTCATGATTTGTAAATGATAAAACCCAATTATAGAAAAATTGGTCTACCTGATTATACCCCCTACTCTTTTTCTTTTCATAACTAGAAGGTATGGGAATAACATAATGCGGTTTATATGAGTGCATCCTCAAGTTGTACGATGCTAAAAAAGGAGCAGCCCCCTTGGACTGCTCCTTTTTTTTGTTAAATTTAACATCATATATCATAGACTTAATACCACCTATATAATCAGCTAAAATCCAAACTGAATCTAGTGAGGATAATAACTTGGAAGGTACTTGTCTAATATTAAGAACTGCTTCAATACAAGAATCACACCAATCCCCTTGTTGTTTTACATGAGCACCACAATGAGGACAAACAGGGGGAAATAAAAAATCAAATAGATTCATTATCCATCACATCTTCCTTGTAAACGTTCTTTAAATAAAGTGTATCGTTCTTCACCATTAACGGTTTTTACAGCTCTTTCTACAGAGCTTTTCGTGCCAATCATAATGACCTTACGCTTAGCTCTTGTAACAGCTGTATACAGCAAATTGCGTTGTAGCATACCACCATACATAGGTACAAACGGAATAATAACAACGCCATATTCACTACCTTGGCTCTTATGAACAGTTATAGCATAGGCAGGCATAATCATATGTGCTTCATCGATGGATAGGCGCACCTCTTTGTGAATAAAGCGGATACAAATATCTGACTTAGTAATAGCATATATAACGCCAATCTCGCCATTAAATACTTCTAATTCATAATTGTTAAGGATCTGTATAACCTTGTCACCAACACGGAAGGTAATACCATTAACACGAACCTCCCCTTTATAACTATCGGGAGGGTTTACCGATTGTTGTACATATTGAGATATAGTAGTACTACCCGCCTTACCACGACGCATAGGTGAAATAATTTGAATATCTAATTCATCATCGACATATTCTTTTTCTCGTTTATATACATCAATGATGGCCTTCATCATATCCCCTAAGGAATTAACAGGTATGAAAGTAAACTCATCACTGGTTATATCTAGACTAGGCATTTCGCCACGATTGATAGCATATGCACTATCAACTATACTATTGCCCGAGCTTTGACGATAGATATGTTGCAACCGTGTATAAGGAACCATATCGCTATCAAGTAGGTCTTTTAATACGAAACCAGCACCAATTGGTGGCAGTTGATCAACGTCACCAACGATGATAACGTGTGCCTCCCGAGGGATGGCAGACATCAAAGAATAAAACAATCGCACATTAAGCATCGATGATTCATCGATGATGATAACATCAATATCAAGTGGATCATCTTCATTTTTTGTAAAGTCATAGGAATCACTACCAGCTACAGGCATAAGCAATCGATGTATAGTTGTAGCTTCAAACTCAGTAGCCTCTGTCAAACGCTTTGCCGCACGACCAGTAGGTGCACAAAGAATAATACGCCCTAATCCACCTAATTGAAACCCCTTTACCAAGGCCTTAATAATCGTAGTTTTACCAGTACCAGGACCACCTGTAATTAATGAAAACTTTTCAAAAAAAGATAGTTCAATAGCTTCCTTTTGCTCTGAACCAAAGGTTATATGATTATCTGCTTCAAATCGCTCAATAAAACTAGGTATATCTAGCGATATAGGATCTGCTTCAATTAAGAAATCACGCGTATAATGAACGCCCTCCACCTCTGAAACATACATTTCAGGAGGATACACATACAATATATCATCATAATAGGTACTATAAACGATACCTTGACTAATAAGCGAATCAATATGATTAGCTATTAAGTCGGCATCAATCTGCAATAAATCATAGGTGCGACCAATTAATTCATCTACAGGCAAGCAGGTGTGACCTTGATTATCTAAATTTCCTAAAATCCAGTTAACACCTGCTTCTAATCGCCGTTCATCATCGGCTTCTATACCTAAATTCACAGCCAATGTATCGGCTGTATTAAACAACATATCCGGTGCAATACGCAACAAATTATACGGATTATCACGTATAACATCTATAGAGGACGCGCCATAATAGGTATAAACAGTACGAGACCATTTAGATGAAATTTGATGAGACTCAAAAAAGTGATTTAAATCAGATAATATACCTTCCCCCAATAAGGTGTTGTATAATTCATCCTTCACACCCTTGCGCAAACCCGGTACATCCTTGATTTCCTCAGGTCGTTCCTCGCGTAATACATCTAGAAGACGAATACCAAAGTAGTCACATATTTTATCTATCGACTTTTCACCTAAGCCTTTTATGCCTAAGTTCATCAAATACAGCCTAGCAGACCCCATATTATCGGGCTTCAATTTCTCAATGCTAGATGCATCAAATTGAAAACCATATTTTTGGTGTTCTACATAACGACCCTTTAATTCAACATCTTCCCCCTCATTAGGGGCTTCGAAGCGTCCAGTACAAGTTATGTATTCCTCATTATAATCCTTTACAAGGAATACACAATACGTGTTCTGCGTATTCTGATATATAATTCGGTATACAAATCCTCGTAATGCGTCCATTATTTCTCCGTATTAGGTAATGCTTCGATAATTTCTTGAACAGCATCAGTAATACTGCCTTCATTACCGATTTTAATATGGGCTACTTGTTCATATAGAGGATAACGTTCCTCGTAAACATTGAAAATATACTCAATGCTTTCTTTCACAAGTGGTCGAATTTCTAAATCTAAATCATCGAGAATATGATTAACATCGCGATTTACAAATACAACAAGACCATTATTTCTCATAAGGTTTACGATTTTTTCGGACGTAACTGTACCACCGCCAGTAGCTATGACAGACGGTTTATTATAAATTAATTCTTTGATGGTTTCATACTCGTATTCGCTAAATGCATCTTTACCATCATAGATAAAAATATTCTGTACAGATTTCCCCACTTTATCTTGAATAGTTTGGTCAAGATCATAGAAATCACGGCCTAATTCTTTCGCAAGGACCTTACCAACCGTAGTTTTACCTGCACCAGGCATACCGATAAGGAATATATGCTTATGCATATGTTCTTTTAAGAACTCATTGCTAATAGAAATAACATCCTTCATATAAGATTCGATATATGTCAACATACGTGGATCTTTACTATTAGTTTTTAGGCTAGAAATAATCTCTTGATCCCGATCTTCGTCAATAAGAGGTAAATGATGTTCATCCTTAAATTTACCGATAAATTTAATAATAGATAAGCGTTGTTCAAATAACTCTACTAACTGTGCATCAATACCATCAATTTGTTTGCGTGCTTCTTTAATATCCATAGCTCCCCCTTATGAGTTATTACGTAAAATCTGAATTGCCGTTTCCTCGTCAATCTTCATTTGATCAATCAATTCCTGCAAGGCATTAAATTTAATCTCACCTCGTATATAGGATATAAACTGTACTGTTACTTCCTTACCATATACATCTTGGTCGAAATCAAATACATGTACTTCACATCGATGATATTGATTGGTGAAAGTTGGATTGTCCCCCACATTACCAACACCATCATACCAAATACCATCTATGCAAACTCGATTAGCATATACCCCATCAGGCGGTATAGCCATCTCATTAGGCAATAAAAAGTTAATCGTTGGAAATCCCAATGTACGCCCTCGTTGATCCCCTTTTATAACGATACCTCTAAACTGATAAGGGCGACCAAGCCAAGCATGTGCTTGCTCCATGCGGCCTTCTTCAATAGCCTTACGAATATTGGTACTACAGATAGGACCTTCCTCAGTAGATAATAATGGTTCTACTATGATGTGAATACCTTTATCTGTCAATTTATCTCGCATTAACTGTGGATTACCAGCACCTTTGGCACCAAATGTAAAATTAGTGCCAATTGCAATACCTACCACATCAATATCACGACATAATGCAGATAAAAAATCATCAGGAGACATATTAAATATGTCTAAATTCATAGGAAGTCTTAATATATAATCTACCTGTAGAGATTCGAGAATCTCATCCATAATATTAGCAGATAAAACGCGCTTTGGAACATCTCCAGGGCGTAATATCGTCATAGGATGAGCGCTAAATGTAACGAGTACCGTAACGGCATCATGTGCTTTGGCCTCTGCTATAGCATTGCCAATGACCCGTTGATGACCACGGTGTACACCATCAAATGTGCCTAATGCGTATACAATTTTACGATTAATTTGACGTAATTCATCAAACGAGTGTAAATGTTTCATACTTAACCTTCAATAAAAATATTTTTATCCACCTTAAGTGAATTCTTAGTTCTTTTGAGAATGCCTACAAAACCATTAGGCCCATAGGCTCTATACTTTTCAGATGGGACCGTATGAGAAAAGGCCTCTACGATTGGTAATTCTTTACCTTGTACCATCATCTTTAATTGTACACTATCTACGTCCACTTTTGAAAGATGCGATACCGCATGATCTGTAGGGAACACAATTTTTTCACCGTGAAGAGTTAATTCCTCTGCTATATAGGACGACTGAATATCAAATGGGCCAACAGCAGTTCTTGCTAAGGATGTCATAGTCCCAGGAATACCTAATCGAATACATATATCTCGTAACAGCGAACGAATATAGGTACCACTAGAACAAGTAACGCGAATTGTGAAATACGGAAAACCATAGGCTACAAGCTCAATGTTAGAAATTATAATAGTTCGCAGCGGCAATTCCACTGGAATACCCTTACGAGCATATTCATAGGCGCGAACTCCATTGATTTTAATGGCCGAATATTTAGATGGACGTTGCTCTTGTGTGCCTACAAATGAAGCTAACAACGCAGTTAACTCATTCCAAGTTGGAGGCCTTAAGGACTCATTAATCTCTGTAGAATCATCTAATATGGTAATCCCTTCTACGAGATCCATATTGTCATCCGGTAATACTGCTTGTCCTGTACTATCTTCTGTATCTGTAAAAGTGCCAAACTTACATTCTGCTACATAGGTCTTATCAAAACCATCTGTGTATTCAATAAGACGTGTGGCCTTTCCTAAAAAGATGGGTAATACACCATAAGCCATAGGATCTAATGTACCACTATGACCTATGCGTTTTTCTTTTAAAATACGACGACATATACCGACAGCATCATGACTTGTAATGCCAGGAGGTTTCAAAAACGGAAATACGCCATCCATTATTTAATAACCTCCAATAGACGAGATTTAGCCTCATCAATGGAGGCATCTATGGTACATCCTGCGGCACGTATATGACCGCCGCCACCAAAATGGTTGGCAATGGCATTCACATCAGTACCTTTAGAGCGCAAGCTAATTCGAGTGCGATTTGGACTTTCACCTTTCAACAAAATAGCAACATCTACGGTATCTACATTGCGAATGATGTCTACAAAACCATCCGTATCATCACCTAGAATAGCCATAACCTCTGGAGATAATTCGATGGTTGCAACGCGATTATCTTTATAAAATGCAATGGTTTGCATAACCTGTTTTGTCAATTCAAGACGTGCTGCACTGACGGCCTCAATCGTTTCAGAAATAACATTAGGTCTTGCACCAGCAGCAACACAGAGACTTGCCATTTTAAGTGTATTAGCAGTGGTATTACTGAATTTAAAGAAACCACAGTCGGTAGCAATTGCCATGTAAAGGGCATTAGCCATAGACTCTGTAATAGGCCAATTCCATTGTTCACATAAATCCGTAATGATTTCACCAGTAGCCGCAAAATCAGGTTTTAAATATAGATAATCAGCAAATTCAGAATTAGAAATATGATGGTCTATATTAAAAATAGGTGCACTAAAGAGTGCACCTACGCGGCCAATCCGTTCATACGTGCTAGCATCTAATACCATGAGCATATCCACAGATACAGGGTTAGCATCGTAATATGCTACATCCTTAATCTGATCAATATAGGATAAAAAAGAATATCTTTCAGGTATTACATCATCCACAACCATATGTACCGTTTTGCCTTGTGCTATAAGCGCCTCATAGAAGGCCACCATAGAGCCAATAGCATCTCCATCTGGTCGCACGTGGACAGTGAGCATTATAGAATTAGCTTCATACAGAGCCATGTGTAATTGATTAATTGTAATCTTACTCATAGTCTGTATCCTTTTTGTTAATTTGTTTCTTCATCCTTTTTGATTTCGTTCAAAAGGGATTCGATATGCATGCTGTAATCCAAGGATGTATCTTTATCAAAGGTAATCGTTGGAATATGGCGTAATTTCAATACCTTACCAAGCTCGGTACGCACATGACCAGCTGCATGTTTTAATGCGATAAGTGTATCTTCTTTCTCTTTATCGGAACCAAACAAGGAAACATAAATCGTAGCTTCACGTAAATCACCTGTTACATGAACATCGGTAACTGTAGTAAAGCCGATGCGAGGGTCTTTCAACCCACGCATCAACATTTGACTTACTTCTTGTTTGATGAATTCTTGTAATTTTCTTACACGAACATCACTCATAGTAACCTCCTACATTTGAGGTGCAATTTCTTCCATCAAGTATGCTTCGATTATGTCGCCTTCCTTGATGTCGCGGTAACCTTCCAAGGAGATACCACATTCGAAGGATGTTTTAACCTCTTTCACTTCGTCTTTGAAACGGCGTAAGGAGTCAACTTTACCTTCAAATACTACGATGCCATCACGGATCAAACGAACTTCAGAGTCATTAGTAATACGACCTTCTGTTACATAAGAACCAGCAACGATAGCCTTAGGTGTAGAGATAACTTGACGCACCTCTGCACGACCAACGACAACCTCTTTAAATTGAGGCGCCAACATACCACGCATCGCAGACTCAACGTCGTTGATAGCATCATAGATTACGCGATACGTACGAAGGTCAACCTTTTCATTTTCCGCAGCACGGCGCACATTAGCATCAGGACGTACATTGAAGCCCATTACGATAGCATTAGATGCGGAAGCCAACATAATATCGGATTCATTAATAGCACCAACTGCAGCATGAACGATAACAATACGAACTTCAGGGTTCTTAATACCTTCTAAGGATTGACGCAATGCTTCTACAGAACCTTGTACGTCAGCTTTGATGATGATATTAAGATCTTTTAACTCACCTTGTTGAATTTGGTTGAAGATATCATCCAATGTAACCTTGTGAGTAGCTTGCAATTCTTGAACGCGTTGTTTAGCAATACGTTTTTCTGCGATTGCACGTGCTTCGTTATCATCCATACCATTGATAATTTCACCAGCTTGTGGAACTTCTGAGAAGCCCAAGATTTCTACTGGCATAGAAGGACGAGCTACTTTTACCTTTTCGCCCCGTTCATTTGTCATGGCACGTACTTTACCATAAGCAGTACCAGCAAGTACAGTGTCACCTACGCGAAGGGAACCTTTTTGTACCAATACTGTACATACAGCACCGCGACCTTTATCAAGTTGAGCCTCGATAACTACGCCGTATGCTTTACGGTTAGGGTTAGCTTTCAATTCCATAACCTCTGCTACGAGCAAGATATTTTCGAGTAAGTCGTCAATACCTTGTTTTTGTTTAGCAGATACAGGAACCATGATGACATCGCCGCCCCATTCTTCTGGCAATAAACCATGTTCAGACAATTGTTGTTTAACATGATCTGGGTTAGCACCTGGTTTATCCATTTTGTTAATAGCAACAATAATTGGTACATCTGCAGATTTAGCATGGTTGATAGCCTCAATAGTTTGTGGCATTACACCGTCATCGGCAGCAACTACAAGAACAGCGATATCAGTGGATTTCGCACCGCGTAGACGCATAGCTGTAAACGCTTCATGGCCAGGAGTATCAAGGAATGTAATTTTATTGTCGTTGTAACGAACTTGGTACGCACCGATATGTTGAGTAATACCACCTGCCTCGCCAGCTGTTACATTGGTTTGGCGAATTACGTCCAATAAGGATGTTTTACCATGGTCAACGTGACCCATGATAGTTACAACTGGTGGACGAGGTTTTAATGTTTCTGGTGCATCTTCAATTTCAATGATATCAGTAGGATCTTCTTCCGGTTCTACTTCAGTTACAGTTACACCAAATTCCTCTGCTACGATGGTAGCTGTATCAACGTCAACCTCTTGGTTGATGCTAGCCATAACGCCTAAAAGCATCAATTTTTTGATGATTTCAGATACTTCACGACCCATTTTTTCAGCTAATTCTTTTACTGTTAAAGGACCGCTTAATTCGATTTCAGTAGCGATTGCCTCTTGTGCTTTACGTTCTTCTTCCGCTTTATGTTGCAAATATTGTTCATTGCGGTGTTTTACCTTATTTTTCTTCTTTTGCATGGAAGTAGATAATAAGGATTGTGGGCGATTGTTGCCTTTTTTATTTTTCTTGTTACGACGGTCATTGCCATTTTGTTGGTTGCCATCATTATTGTTTCGATTGTCTACACGGCCATTACGGTTGTTATTGCGACCTTCTGCATTACCATTATTACCTTGGCGTTTGTCATTTTTTTGACCTTGTTGAGCATCATTTTTATGGCCTTGTTGTTGACCATTTGGACGGTCTTGTTTTTGATGGTTACGGCCATCTTGTTTAGGACCATTATTTTGTTTTTTAGTAGGCTCGTTAATTTGTACATGACGAACATGAGGTTTCTTGTCTTCATGCTTTTTATCATCATGTTTAGCCTCTTTTTTATGGCTATGTTCTTTTGCCGGTTTATCTGTTTTTACAGATTTAACAGGTGCAACTGCTTTTTCATGTTTGCGTGGATTAGCTGGTGCAGCTGCCGCTTTTCTATCAGCCCCATTAGACTTACCTCCTAATTGGCTCTTCACCACACTATAGCCTGCATCATCTACCGTATTAACAGCTTTTGTAACATTAAAATTATGTTGTTGCAAAATAGAAATAACCTGTTTACTTTCAACGCCAAATTCCTTAGCGATTTCATGTACGCGTTTTTTGGACATCTACATACCCCCTTCTTACTGATCAATCTCTTTTAGTAACGCTTTCGCAAATCCATCATCCTCTACGGCCACCACCACACGTACTTCTTTTCCAATAGCCGTACCTAATGTCTCTTTACTGCCGACCTTACGCAATGGGATATGATAAGCTTCTGCTAATTGTATGTATTTCTTTTCATTATTGGCTGCACAATCACCAGCTAATAAAACTAGCTTTGGTGTTTTATTCTTCATCGCTTTTTCTACGATGAAATCTCCGGAGCTCAATTTTCCAGCTCGCTGTGCTAAGCCTAAGAGATTTAAAACTTTATCTTCATTCATATGCTGAAATTATTCATTTCTTTCCAAATCGTGTTTTAATGCCTCATATACATCCTTTGATACGGTATGTTTTAAAGAGCGTTCTAATTTTTTACCTTTATACGCAGCTTCAAAACAATCCATAGATGCACAGATATAAGCACCACGTCCAGGGGCTTTACCAGTTCTGTCGATACTGATTGACCCTTCTGAACTTAGAGCAACACGCATCAACTCACGTTTACTCTTTGGTTCACCACAGCCTACACAGGTACGCATAGGTTGAGATTTGGTTTTCATTAGTCTTCGCTTTCCGCTGCTTCTGTACTAGTAAAACCTGTGAAAGGATTCTCTGCAGCTTGTGTTTCACTCTTAATGTCGATTTTCCAGTTTGTCAATTTAGCTGCTAAACGAGCATTTTGACCTGCTTTACCAATAGCCAAGGACAATTGATAATCTGGTACTACAACGTAAGAAGCTTTTTCTTCTTCGCTTACATCTACGGAAATAACCTTTGCAGGACTCAAGGAATTAGCAATGTAAATAGCAGGATCTTCATCCCATTTTACAATGTCGATTTTTTCATCGTGTAATTCATCTACAATGTGTTGAACGCGTTGACCTTTTGGACCTACGCAAGCACCTACTGGATCGATAGATTCATCGCGGCTATATACGGCGATTTTAGAACGCATACCCGGTTCACGTGCTACGGATTTAAGCTCTACAACACCTTCATAAATTTCTGGTACCTCTAATTCAAACAAGCGTTTTAATAGGCCTGGATGAGTACGAGAAATCATGATTTGAGGTCCCTTCGTAGTTTTCTTAACCTCTACAATATAGCATTTAATGCGGTCCCCTTCATGATATGTTTCTGTAGCAATTTGCTCAGTTGGAGGTAAAATAGCTTCTGTTTTACCTAAATTGATATATACGTTTTTACCTTCAACGCGTGTTATAACACCCGTAATGATATCACCTTCACGGCTATAATATTCTTCGTATACGACACTGCGTTCAGCTTCTTTTAAACGTTGAATCAACATTTGTTTTGCTGTATGAGCAGCACTGCGACCAAAGTTAGCAGGTGTTACATCTGCCTCTACAATATCGCCAATCTCATAGCGTTTATCTTTTTTACGAGCATCTAATAGGCTGATTTCTGTTTCTGGGAATTCAACAGTTTCTACAACTTGTTTTTTCGCCATTACCTTATAGGCACCAGTTTCACGATTCAATTCCACATATGCATCTGGGTTAGAATGTGGTTCCTTACGATATGCTTGTAATAACGCAGCTTCTAAGGATTCAAAAATAACCTCAGGTGCAAAACCTTTTTGCTTCGTCAGCACCATAACTGCTTGAATTAATTCTTGACTCACTCGTATGCCTCCATGTATTAAAAATCAAGATGTAATCGAATTTGTGCAATGGCTGTGCGTTCAAAGATTACGCTTTCACCATTGATAGAAAATTCTATCGTTGTATCAGTAAAGCCTTGTAAAACACCGGTATATTGTTTATTACCATTGATTTGTTTAAACAATTGAATGTCTACATCACGGCCATTATAGCGAATGAAATCTTTATCTTTTTTCAAGACCCGATCAAGACCTGGAGAAGATACCTCAAGCAAATAATTTTCTGCAATAGGGTCTTTCTCATCGAGGATAGCACTCAATTTTTCACTGACCATTTGACAGTCATCCAAATCAACACCACCTGGCTTGTCGAGATATACGCGTAAATACCAATCGCGTTCTCGAACATAGTCGACATCGACTAATTCCAGATTTGTACCGGCTATAATGCCTTCTACTACAGAGGATACGAATTCCTCTACGGCCTCTCTTTTCATAGCCATCGCCTCCTTATAACATACTACTTATCTATTATTCATACCGTTCCATTGTAGATTTGGCAAAATCATATGACTAATTTCGCCTAATCATAAACGAAAGAGTGAGCAACAATAGCCCACTCTTAAAAAAGTTTATATAAAAGTCACGTTTATTATAGCATATTTCTATGCAAATGTACAATTTAACTACGGGAATTTAATTCACAAAGTATATTAGTTAAATATTCAGATAGTGCATTTTCTAATTGACCTAATGTTTTCGCATCTAAATGATGGTCGATTTCCGGATGATTTTGATAGCGTAACTCGGCAAAAAACTCGTCACGGTATTCATTATAAAAGAGTAATAAACCAGTACATTCATCCATTTTTCGGTATTCAGCGATAATATAAGATCCGTTGATCATACGCACTGCATTTTTAGGTGTTATATCTCGTACAAATCCTTCTAACTCAGCGGGCATAACAGATTCATAATCCCAATTTTGTAACCCCTTACGCATATACGTATAGGTAAAATTTTCAGCACTATTAATCAATAGTTTCGTAAGACCTTGAACGCAACGTTCTTGTAATCCGGTCCAATAAGGCTCAAATTCTTGACGTACAAAGGATATATCCACAAAGGAAAATAAGGGCATTACTACATGCACTGTATAATCCTCTACTTCTTTATCGTAAAGAGCACACCACTTCCACCCTAAATCATTTTCATAATGAAATAGAGGCAATGTTAATACAATCTTTCCAGTGGACATAGTCTCTTGAGCTTTAGCAATTTCGTCAGGTCCTGTTACAACGAGTTTAAAATTACCAATCTCCAATGGTAACCAAGAATAGTCTAAAGACTTACAGGTTTCAACGATATTCTCCATATAATGCCTCATACCTTTCTTGATACATTAATACCGTCTTCACATACATACGTGTTTCAGGAAACGGAATCGTATCAATCATACCATTCCAATTCTTTTCCTTAATCCAGGACTCAACATGTCCACGCCCTGCATTATAGGCAGCCAGAGCTTGTACCTCATCACCATTAAATTCTTTTAATAAATACCCCAAATACCAGGTGCCTAATTGGATATTCGTTTCTGGCTCTTTTAGTTGACGATCCGTGTAGTTACCATGCCCCATTTGCTGGGCCACCCAACGAGCTGTATCCGGCATGAGTTGCATCAATCCTAGAGCGCCTGTTTCGGATTCAGCAGTATTTTTATATTTACTTTCGGCCAAAATGACACTGGCCACCAAGGCCGGTGATACCTCTTCCTTTTCCGCAGCCGATACAACTACATCTCTATAATCAAAGGGGTATGCTGTATAGCGTGCTACAGGATCTTGCATATGGTTAAAATAAAACCAGCCCAACACGACAACAGCCAATGCTGTTGCTGTATTTCGTTTCATACATCCTCCCCTTAATCCTAACCGTATATATTTTAAATCGATTCAATCATATATATTGTTGATTATTTATTATACAACGGTAGTAGTTTCTCGTGCCACAATTTTTCTAACTGAATATATAATTCATCAGGTGTACCATCATTATTAATGATGACATCTGTAAATGAGCGTTTATCATCTAATAACATTTGACTTTGAATACGCGCTAATGCGTCTTCTCTTGAATATCCATTACGCTCCATTAATCGGCGAACCTGCACCTCTGGCGATACATAGACAAGCCAAACCGTATCGAGTCGCTCATACCACTTACCCTCAATGAGAAGAGGAATATCATAAATAACGGCTGGAGCTTCTTCCTCTTCATACATAGCACTCAATTCATCAATACGCTGACGAATGAAACCATGTAAGCAGCTATTTAACTGTAGGCGTTTTTCTTCATTGTGAAAGACGATACTACCAAGTGCTTCACGATTTAATCTACCATCATCGAGAATCACTGTATCACCAAATAATTCACGGATAGCAGCGAGTCCAGGCGTACCAAGATCAACCACTTCACGTGCTACTACATCAGCATCAATATAAGGTACATTCTTCTTTTTAAAAAAGTCTAGTACTGTACTCTTGCCAGATGCAATTCCACCTGTTAAACCTATTTTTAACATATGTGCCTCCTGCATCTATCCTTCTACTCGAACGTTATATGTAAAATTTATTTTACAAGTGCCCAGTTTTCCGCATTATGTACATCGACGATAAGTGGAACATGTAATGCTACAATGGATTCCATAGTTTCCTTAAGTAACGTTTGAATAGCATCCAATTCTTCATTTACCACTTCTAATACAAGTTCATCATGCACCTGTAATAATAAGCGAGATTTAAATGTCTTCTCTTCTAAAATGGATTCTACCTTGTTCATAGCGAGCTTAATAATATCAGCAGCAGTACCTTGTATCGGTGTATTCATTGCTGTCCGTTCTGCGAAGGAACGACGATTAAAATTACGGCTATTAATATCTGGCAACTCGCGCATGCGACCAAACATCGTACGCACCTTACCCGTTTCATGGGCTTCTTGTACCATGTTATCCATATATTCTTTAACCTTTGGATAACGGCTAAAATAAAGCTCAATATAGTTTTTTGCTTCTTGACGCGTAATGCCTAAATCACGAGACAAACCAAAATCTGAAATACCATAGATAATGCCAAAGTTGACAGCCTTTGCGTGAGACCGTTCTTCGCTGGTTACCTCATCTTGAGACTTGCCAAGCACTTCGGCAGCGGTAAATCTATGAATATCTTTACCATCGTTGAAAGCCTTAATTAACGCTTTATCACCAGACAAATGCGCCAAGATACGGAGCTCGATTTGTGAATAATCGGCACTCACTAGTGTATCAAAGCCTTCACCTGGATAGAATAACGCTCTAATTTCACGACCCTTTTCAGTGCGGACAGGAATATTTTGTAAGTTCGGATCTGAAGAGCTCAAGCGTCCAGTAGCTGTTACCATTTGGTTGAATGTGGTATGAATGCGATGCGTTTCAGGATTGATGAGGACCGATAAGCCTTCACAATAGGTAGAAACTAATTTGGCTACGGAACGATAGGCCAAAATCTTCTCTACAATAGGGCTTTCATGACGAAGCATATCCAATACTTCTGCATCTGTGGAGTAACCTGTTTTCGTCTTTTTAATGACAGGTAGATTCATCTTTTCAAACAAGATGATCCCCAATTGTTTTGGAGAATTAATATTAAACGTTTCCCCTGCCAATTCATAAATTTCTTGCTGAACGGCTTCGAGTTCCGCCTTGAATTTAACAGTTGTTTCTTCTAATTTTACAGGGTCAATATAAATACCATTTTTCTCCATAACTAATAATGTATGAATCAATGGCAATTCAATATTGTTATATAAATCCCATAAGGATTCGTCTTGCAATGCCTTAACAGCAGCATCGTTCATAGCAAGCAATGCTTTCACCATAGAGACGCATTCTACATCTACACTACCTGTGGCAATAGATGGTACACTAAAACGCTCTGTTAAATAGAGATATCCATAATTGGTACGCGTTGGGTCTAATAGATAAGCCATCAAGGATACATCGTAAATACGAGCCTTACCATCATCATACAAACGGATTTGAGCCGGTTCATCGTGGCAAAGAACCTCCATTAATTCCTTGCTTTGCGTCGTTACAACCGTCTTTGCACCATTCAATGCATTCAATAATTTGTCATTATGAGAACCATCTAATTTAATGATGCTTTCACCATTATTAATGAAAGCAGACGTAATCGTACGGAACGGCGCTTTGCCATCCGTAATAATATGAACACCAATGGTTTTATTTTTATAAAAGTCCTCAGTAAGAGCAGATGCATCTAACAGATCTTCGACTTTAATCTCTTCGGCCATACTAAATAGGCCACCAAAATCCTCTGTATCGCCACCTTCTGCGCCCATCACACTAGCCAAGCGAGGTGTCAATTTAGTAAAGCCTAGGGTTTCAAACATAGGTTTCACTTCGCCAAGGTGGAAATTCTGTACAAATTGATCAAGTGTATAGGACAAGTCCATGTCAGTCTTGATGGTAGCCAATTGACGAGATAAGAAGGCTAACTCTTTATTTTCAACAAGACGTTCTTTCAATTTCTTGCCCGAAATATTATCGATATTCTCATATACAGACTCTAAATCACCGTATTCATTAATTAATTTAAGAGCTGTTTTTTCACCAACCCCTGGAACGCCTGGAATATTATCGGAGGAATCGCCCATAAGCGCCTTCATTTCGATAACTTTATCTGGGCCATAGCCATATAATTCAGTCATATTATCCAAGGTAACCTCAAGCATGTCTGAGATACCTTTTTTCGTTAAGAATACATGACTGTAATCGGTAACAAGCTGTAAATTATCACGGTCACCAGTAATAATTTGCACTGCTAAATCAGAAGATCCAAATTTCTTTGACAAGGAACCAAGAATATCGTCCCCCTCATAACCTTCCTCTTCAATAACACAAATGCCAAGAGCCTTCAACACATCTTGAATCAAGCTAAATTGAGGACGTAAATCCTCTGGTGCATCAGGGCGATTACCTTTATATTCACTATACATTTCCGTACGGAACGTTTGACGACCTTTATCAAAGGCTACAGCAATATAATCAGGTTTAATCTCTTCATATAATTTAATGAGCATTGTCAAAAAACCATATACTGCATTGGTTGGCGTGCCGAGGGCAGACTTCAACGGAGGAAGCGCAAAAAAGGCACGAAATAACAGGCTGCTGCCATCTATAATCATTAGTTTTTTCATAAGTACACCTCGCTTAATCATATGTTTCATTATAACATATTGAGGCGTAATAAAATTGATTTTTAATCGCTTATACGAAGGTAAAAATATATGTACTACGCATTCTTACTTTAGAAGAATGGGAACACGGGTGGCCTAAAACTTCCACCGGCCGGATCTGTCTACGGCCTGCGGCCTTCGCAGGGCCATAAGTAGGGTGTGAGGCAACAGAGGAGCATAGCGACGCATGGGGCCCACACATCACTTAGTCACGAACGTAAGATTTCGTGAAGCGAAATCCACAGTGAGTGTAAAGTCAGCTTTTGGAGCTACCCTCAGTCCACTCCCATAAGGTATTCAAAATGTTATGCATATATTTTATGATTACAGCATTTAGCACTAAAGATCAATTTTATCACTGCACTAATATTTCTATTCAATGAAACGTATGATTAAGCGTTCGCCAATCCCGACCATAGGGAAAAGGACGCCTTTCAGCGTCCTAATTATAATAAATTTATATATTTTGTGGTATAAAAAAAGCCCATCATCGATGGGCTTTGGCTCTATAAAATTATAAAGCGTTTACTTTAGCTGCAAGGTTGGATTTTTTGCGAGCTGCAGTGTTTTTATGAAGTACACCTTTGGAGGCTGCTTTATCAATTACGCTAGTAGCTTGAACAAGTGCTTGTTTTGCTTCTTCTACTGCGCCTGCTTGAACAGCTTCAACGGTTTTACGAGCTGCTGTACGGATTTGAGATTTCACAGCGGCGTTTTTCGCACGACGTTCAGCATCCGTTTTTACGCTTCTAATACTGGATTTAATGTTTGGCAATTGAGTCACCTCCTTAAAAATCGTTTCTTATACCTGAATGATTATATCATACAAGATATTGTGACGCAAGGATTATATTACACAATACGACTATTTCATAATATCTTTTAAAAATGATGTGCCTACTGCATATGGTGAAAGTCCAAAGTTCGCCAATACGGTTTGTCCTATATCACCAAAACTATGGCGTAAACCTAAATCGATAGCCCCTTTCATACTTGGGCTATAGGCAAGTAATGGAACATGTTCACGCGTATGGTCTGTGCCATGCCATGTAGGATCATTACCATGGTCAGCTGTGATGATAAGCAAATCATCATCTTTCAATAATGGCAATAATCCACTCAATTGGTAATCGAAATCCTCAATGGCACGTTTATAGCCTTCTACGTTACGGCGATGACCATATAGACTATCAAACTCTACAAGGTTTACCATCATGAGGCCTCTTTCAAAGGAAGAACCTAATAAGTAAGGCACCACATTCATGCCATGAGCATTCGATTTCGTTGGATAGCTTTCATCCCATCCGACATGAGCATAGATATCGCCAATTTTGCCGACGGCCACCGTCGGAATTTGTGCGGCTTGTAATTCCTGTTGCACCATGCGGTGTTCAGGCATACGGCTATAGTCATGGCGATTCGAGGTGCGCACAAAATGACCTGGTTCACCTATAAACGGACGAGCTATGATACGACCTACATAATAATCACCAACGCATACCTTGTTACGCGTAATTTCGCACATCCGATACAAATCCTCTAAAGGAATCACATCCTCGTGTGCTGCAATTTGAAATACTGAATCGGCAGAGGTATACACAATAGGTTTCCCCGTTTTCATGTGCTCTACGCCAAGGCGCTCTATAATTTCCGTACCAGATGCAACCTCATTACCAAGATAACCATAACCAGTTTCTTTAGTGAAAGTATCCATCAATTCCTTAGGGAATCCATCGTAAAATGTAGGGAACGGAACCGTAACAGGATGCCCCATCATTTCCCAATGACCACTAGTTGTATCCTTCCCTGTGCTGACTTCCTCCATTTTCCCATAAGCACCCATAACAGGTGCTTCATCGGTCTTAATATCCGCAATATTGGCCAATCCCAAAGAACGCAATGTAGGACAATGAATCAAACCTGCAGTTGCTTCGATATGTCCTAATGTATTAGATCCTTCATCATTAAATTTTGCCGCATCTGGGGCATGACCAATGCCAACAGAATCCATAACTAATATAATGATTCTTTTATACATAATAACTCCTCCCAAAGGAAGTCTACTTAAGATAAGGCATAGCTAACATTAGAGCTGCTAAGGATTTACTATCCTTAATTTGTTCATTCTTAATAGCCTCTAGCAGTTCAGGTAATGTAAAATACTCAAGCTCTACATATTCATCAGGATCCCAGTTAGTTTCACCCATCGTCAGTTCTTTTGCTAAATATAAATGTAACACTTCATTACAGAAACCAGGACTTGTCGCAATAGTTCCCAATGGAATCCATTGATTGGCACGGTAACCTGTTTCCTCTGCTAACTCACGTTTAGCACAGTTAATAGGTTCTTCGTTAGGATCTAATTTACCTGCTGGAATTTCAAGTAAAGGCTGTTGCAAGGCATAACGGAATTGACGTTCCATCACAATTTTATTGTCTTCTGTAACAACTACGATTGCTGTAGCACCTGGATGATGGACAACTTCACGCCACGCTTCATTACCATTTACATCAGCTATATCGTAGGTAACTTTGATTAATTTACCATCAAACATCATTTCGCTAGATTTTTGTATTTCTTTGCTAATTGCCATACTTAATTCCTCGTATATATAAAATGATTGTTATATTATAAAACCTACAACTCATTATATCACAAATTAATTACACAAAAAGAAGGTTCCTACTCGTCATATTGTGACTAATAGGAACCTATTTTAATGAGATTATATAAATGTTAAGCTACCTTTACATAGCCTTGTAATGCTGTATCTACAATACTACATTTGGCATCTAGTTCTGCTTTGAGGGCCCTTTCAGGATTAACCTCTCTAGATACCACCATATCCACGATAGATTTAGAGAAACCAGATACGAGAACAACACCACTCGGATGCATTTGTACAGGAATTGTATTCTGTGCATAGACAGATACATTCCAGAAAATGAGCCGTGGCATAGTATACCCAAGGGCTTCAAATTTCTGACGACATGATTCAATAACGGTCGTGTTATCCTCATGCTTTGTAGCCTGGTCAAACTGCATATCAGAAATAACGAGACACGCTGAAGGTAATTCCTCTTGACGCAGATGATGTCTAACAGCTGTGTCGAGAATTAAGTCAAATGTTGCCTCTATATCCGTATTGCTGTAATCGTCAAAGCGATGTAAGCGTCTAAGCTTATCTCGCAAAGTTTCACACATCGAAATGTCTATCATCTGAGGGCGATTGCTAAAGGTAATGAATCGATTTTTAAAGGATTCATTCTTATTATGCTGTGCACAATACAATGCAATCGAATCTGCTACGCTAAGTGCGGTGACGGAACTATTACCAGATAGTTGTTGCCCCATAGATCCAGACCCGTCGCGTATAACTAAGATATTGTCATAATCCTTAGGAGATTCTTGGGCATTCCATAATTGCTCTAATGTTTCGTCATATGGATTTAGACTACTGTCCCAGCAACTATCCGCCTTTACGTATGCTTGCACAATATCATACAAGAACATAGAGTTCGCATTAATCTTAACTGAGTCGTCTCCCTTTTCTAATGATGTAAGATACGCCTGGCGGCGTTCTGCATCATGTTTTAAAAAGGCATTACGATATTTAAGATTCGCCTTAGATGGCACATGATTATAATTAATATCATTCCATTGGTTAAGAGAAGCCTTGCGATCTACCACCGCTAAATGTTCGCGCAATTTAGACAACATTTTACGATACTCTCGTGCATTTAGATGTAATAAGGATTGTAAAATAACCGCCTCAGAACGTTTTTGCTTAGAAGATGTATTATTGGATGGCATCCATTTAGCTAATAAACTAATGGAATCGCCTAGTCCACACGCCATTACATCGCGTCTAAACTGATTAGCTATTAACGCCCCTAGTCCATCGTGTAAGATACCACTTGTAGTATCAAAAAAGATGCGTAGCACATCATCCCAACGACCATAGTTCCATAACTCGGTTCCAATGATGAATTGCAATGCCATCTCTGGATGCAAGTCACCAATTTTAGTAAGCATCATACGAAATACATCGCGCTCGCCAAGACCTAGCTTAATATGGCGGGCATACATAAGCCATTTCATGGTATACAGAGGGTCTTCCTCATAGGATGTAATAAATAAGCGCAATGCTTCCACAGCATCCATAGTGCGATGTGCACCATAGAAATATCGGTCATGTTTACTTTTACCATAAAAATTAACTGCGACCTGACGCAATGCAGGCACAGAGAAATTAAGGTCCACAAGAGGACTGCCACTCGTATGATACGCAGTACCATCATTAGCGGTATAGGATTTTTCATTGTTTGTTAAAGCGTTCATAAATGTATTCATAGTTCATATCTCCTTGGCATATAAAAAACCGCTGCGGATTATCACAACGTAAATTTTGAAAGCAAAATAAACAAGACAACCATGAGCGGTTACAATACAAAGTTCAAGACAATTACTAACCTCACTGAGGCTAAGGTTTACTAGACACGATACTCTAGACCAAAGGGTCTCCAAAATAACTTTTTCTGGTTAAATCATCGAAGATTGCTGCTAGTGTCTAACCTTATGAATCGTTTATGAACGATAACTATGAAATTATACTAGATTCTATACTCATCTTAATCAAGTTATGTCTGTGATAGGATTGCTGTTAGAATCTAAGTCTTTCTGTTCTACATGTTGGTGATTACTTTCACCTGATGATGTAATTATAATACACGTATCCGTGTGTGTCAATAATTATTTTTTTAATATTTTACTTTTGTGAAAGTTAGAACTAGCAACACATATTTTATTGTATTGCTAGTTCCATATGGTTCTACTAATACTTGGCCTCAACTCGCCAAATTTCATCAACCAACCATTTCATTGGTCCCCACGAAGGTTTAAATACTCTTGCTGCCATACCTTCTATGCTGAGTTGAGTTGATTTATTAAGGTCTGTTTTACACCAAATAGCAAAGTGCTCGCAGTTATGATTAAATAAATTATAGTCGCCTTTGCCAATCATAGATCTAGCACGTTGAACCGTTTTACGAGGCCCATAAAAAGTAGAGGTCACATCTGCATCTTGGAAAATAGATAATAATGTATCGTCTTCGGCAATATATAAGGTATCACCATCACAAAATTCTTCAATGCTAGTTTCAGCAATTCGTCCATCTAGTGGAGAATCCCCTTTTACGTAATGGATAATTTTATGATAACCCACATATACGCCATAATGTTGATATAAGTTACGGCCTAATAATCCACTACGTCGTTCACAAAAAACAATATCACCTAATTTTAACTTTTTTGAAGCCATTATTATTCTCCTATACAACTCATGATTTATGATTATTTATATACGTAATAATATCATCTAAGGAAATATTTTGATTCTTTCCTCGTAATAATCGCCATACCTTTCTAACTAATTTATAGAACAGATATAAACCTGCCAAGGGCCAAAATACTCCAAATGGATTTTGTTCAAATGGATTCCGTGGATGAGGAAAAGGTCCTGGCATAGGTCCTATAATATTAGGCCAACTGTGTTCTTGATACACCCCATCAGGATGAACACCAGTTTTATTTTTATTGGAAGAAATATACTCTACTACATCCTCGTATAATTTAGAATCTTCTTTTTTTACACTTTCAAGAGCTTCTTTAATACTGTCTATTTTCATACAATACACCTCATATAAGAATGACATAAAATTAAAATTGATTATATAGAAGATTACACGTATAGTGTAATATATTATATGTGTAATAAATGCCGTATAGTACATTTTATAGATAATATCAACTCATAAAGAATACATGATAACTACATAGACACTACCAAGTCTTTTAGTAATAAAGTTCTAAATTTCTATAAATTTAATCTTGGTAAAGATAATTTCAATACTTCTGAAAAATTAAGCTTCTTTTCTAGCTATTTCGTTTCCGTCCTTAGCAGAATGTTGAGCAAAATATCGCAAGTAATAAATACTACTTCGTCTCTACAACTATACATATATAAACCTACTCTTTACATGAACAAAGAGCAGATTAATAACCTGCTCTTTGTTTTAATTATTCATCTTCTTCGTCATCTTCATCGTCAAGAATAATATCACTATAATTCAATGAATTTAAATTACAATATTCATCCCAACTTTCACAACCTTGTCTTTCAAATTCTCTAATATGATAAGGATCAATTTTACACATAACATTACCTCCATAAAACAAATAATATCATTCATATAGATAATATATGATTATATTATAATATAAATCTAATTTTCCAATCAATATTTTATAAATATCTATAAAATTTAATATTTATACATAAGCAATCTAATTATAATTAGAAAATTCGTATTAGTCCCCCACTTTACTAATATGGCCAACCATTAATTAGAATATCACTTTCTGATATAAGAAGCTCCATCTTATGTTCTTGATTTTTATATTCTACTCCGGGTTTATAAGTGCTACTTAAGAAATGAACTTTTTGATTCTTAGACCCTATCCAGTCTCGATCAGTATCATATTTTTCTTTTATAAAAATTCCATCTATAAGTAAATCTGTATATTTAAGCAACTTATTTATACTAGAATTATTCATACCTATTAATTCTTCGAATTTATATCCCGTAAATACTAGTACTGTAAGTCCTACAGAATTAGCCCACATAGCAATTTCACTTAATCCTTCAGCTTGAAGTATGGGCTCCCCACCAATAAAAGATACTCCCTCTATATCATTTTCAAACATAGACTGTTGAATAAGGTCAATTAAATCTTTTATATCAACGATAAAATTTTTTTTTAGCTCTTGCATACCAGGATTACAACATCCAGGGCACTTTTTTTCACATCCCTGAACCCATAAAGCAAACCTTTTTCCTGGGCCTTCAGACTCCGTACAAAGTCGTATAGAGGCCAAGTTTAGATAGGACATTAGCACCACACCTACTTCAATATAAAATCAAATAAACATATTTCTGGTTTTTCTGGATAGAATGGTTTAATTAGAATTTCGTGATTTCTTAATATATCAGAACGTTCAAATATGAACTTTGACAAACGATCAATAATATCCGCTTCCATAACATTTAAGAGCCCTCTACCGCCATTTTGCTTCCCAGCTTTCAAAGCAATAGAATGAAAGATTTTATCTTCATCATCCAATATAATCGTTGCTCCATAACGCTCTTTCACGAAATCTTCTATTGTTTTAAACTTAATTTTTGCGATTTCAATAAATACTTTAGGATCATCAATAAAATTAAAAGGAACAATATTATCACCTATACGATTTAATAGCTCTGGCCTCCCTAGAACTTCAATAAAGTGATTTTTAACTTTCTCAACAAATTGCTTTTTTACTTCCATATTATTCATATTAGAACTAACTTCTGCAGCCCCAATATTAGAAGTAAAAATAATAATTGTTTCAGAAAAATATACTGTTTCTCCCTTTCCATCAGTAAGGCGTCCATCTTCTAATATTTGGAGAAACTTATCTAGAATCCTTCCATGTGCTTTTTCAATCTCATCAAAAAGAAGAACACTAAATGGTTTTTCTTTTATAGCATTAGTAAGTTGACCTCCAGCTTCATATCCTACATATCCTGGAGGTGCACCAACTAGCCTTTGGTCACTATGTTCATGGTTATATTCAGACATATCAAATCGTATGCATGCATTCTCATCACCAAATACAAAACTCGCTAGAGATTTTGCTAGTTCAGTTTTTCCTACACCTGTAGGGCCCACAAAAAATAAAGTTCCTTTTGGTTTTTTTTGTTTTGAAGAATGTTGTAAACCTGAAAATCCAGTGTATGCACGTATTATAACATCCTTCACCTTAGAAATAGCAAAATCCTGACCTTTAACTCTATTCCCTAATTCCTCCTCTATTCGCTCTATCTTATCTTTTGATAATTCCTCCCAAGGACTGACTTTCTCACCATATTTAAATAAATTTATAAGTTTTTCAAATGACATTTTTTCTGAAATTTGTCGTGATAACTTCATCAGCTGAGCAATTTCTTTCAAAGAAAACCCATCTAGTGCATCAATAAGATCATCTTTAGCGGTTTTATCCGAAATAATATCTTGTGTAATATTTAAACAAGAACTATTTATGTTTATAAAATGTTCTCTTTCCTTATGCCCTGGTAATGGTATATTTACAGAGCCAACCATGGAATTATTTAAATAAAATGCTGGAGGAATCATTGCATTATTATGCGCAACAATAATAACAATATTTCTAATATCAGCAAAGTTACTGTCAAGCATATTATATGACTGCCCTGTTTCAAGAACCTTTCCCAATGTAGCCAAATAGTCTCGTTCTTTTTCCGATAAAGAATTTGCATTCCCAAATATATAATCTGAGTAATCTAATACAAAAGCAGTTTTATTAGAACTATTTTTCATAATATTTAGCATATAAGGAAAAAATTCATCTGGAGCTTTATAATGATATTCATTTTGATTGCTATTATCAGCTAAATCATAGTCACCTAAATCATAATCATTTGGACTTTCTGATTGTACAAATTGATTAGATACATCGATAAGGTCATCTGATACACTGTAATCAATTCCATCTACTCGATCCCACTTAATTATTTTCTTATATCCCCTATCTCTTATATACGAAATAATTGTATTTATCACAGAATCAAATTTACCTGAATTCTTGGGATTGAGCATTATATCAGAAGTATTTCCAAACACTATAACTGAAGACTTATACCCAATATCTCTATTGAATCGTTCTAACCATAGATTTAATTCTATATCTATCATTATGCATTTCTCCCTTCATTATTAGGTAAAGAGTTAGCATCCATCGAAAGTCTATCAGGATTCTGCCATAATACTCTTTCATCAGAAAGCTTTATAGAATATACTTTATCAAGAGCTACATTAAATTTCTCAATATCTTTTAAACATGTCATACCAACATAATTATCAAATTTATAGGCAATTTTTCCTTTTAAATCAATGTTGCAAACGGCTCTTTTACCAGATGGTTGCTTAGCAACTATTTTTACAAAATTCTTGCCATCTACTTTTACTAATTGTGGTTTTTCAACTATAAATTCTTGACTTTTAAACTGATTTACAATTGCTAATACCATTTCTCGCCTAGTTTCTTCCGTTATAAGGGTATCATCCAAGGCATTTTCAATTTCCACAACGCTCGCCTCAATAGTATTTGTATCTAAAGCACCAGACTCTAAATCAGCTCTTAACTTTCTAATTCTAGAAATAAATTCTTTTGTCTTTTCTTGATCTTCAATATTTTCTTTATTAACCCTTTCTTCTACTTCACCAATAGATTGAGCCACATCCTTCTTTCGATTTTTATTAATTGTATAATCTTTCCATTCAGCAGCTTTAATTTTAGCCTCAGAAATAACGTACTCTGATTTTTCTTTTAAATCTGTAATACTTGTCAGATTTCCACTTTCAATTTCCTCTTTGAGTTCTTGCAATCCTTCTTTAGAATAATTTATTACAATTGGATTTTTAATATTTTTCAAAATTTTAAAATACTCATCCATTAATATACTGTGTTGATACTCTCTTTCAGCTCTAAGATTCTCTACTCGCATTCTTTCCAATCGTTCAAATTGCTCACGTGCACTTATCGCCAATGATGACATACTTCTAATATAAGAACCTACTTCAAAGCTAAGTTCTCTTGCCTCTTCAGGATCTACAATAAGTAAGTTTCTTAACTGAGAAAGATCTGATTCCAACCTTTTCATTTCAGAAGGAATATATGCAGATAATCCATTATTCTTCATATCTAGAAAGGTCTTATAATAACGATGATAATATTCTTCCGTTGTTGCAGAAATTCTATTCAAATATATTTGTCTTTTACGTTCTATTTCTAACTCATAAGAATATTCACTTGATCTACTCATATGACCTCCTATTTTTTCTTTTTCTTAGATTTTTTTTTGTGCACTAAATTAGATAATTTTTCATGTTCCTTCATTAATTGAAATGAATGAAGATTTATATTTTTAATCTTGTTCGCAGTAGCAATATTTCCTAGATTAATATCATCAGTTAATAATATAGGTTCTTTTGCACAATATTTAATTGCAATGGAAAGAATCTTATTATCATTTCGTTCCTTATCTAAATCATTCAATAATAATTCAGGATAACTCATCTCACCACTCAACAACCAATCAAAAGCATTGTAATTACTTATATTTCTAATAGCATCTCTTGCCTTATATACGATTTCCTCATCTTTAGAATTTTTCAAGCCATCCAATTCATCTAATACAACCATTGGAATAACCAATAATGCCTTACCATCATCAAACCAAGAAATAAGATTTGGCTCATTTATTAAAGAGGAAGTATCTACAATATAAACCTTATTAAATTTTATGAATGAATCATCAAAAAATATGGCTAAAGAATTTTTTAGTCCATCAATATTATTCCTCACATTAGTAAACGAATTTTTAAGATTAAGGACTTCAGTAATATCAATAATTGCATTACTAAATCTTTCTTCCTCATCTTGCCACTGTCTAACTTTGTCATACAAATTTTCTATAATATCTTTATGAGAAAGAATAAGCTCATTATATTTTTCATAGCTTACTATCTGGTATAAATCCAACTCAGGCAACATATCTTCTATTTGTAAAGATATTCTTCTCATATTAAGAATAATCCGTTCTACTATAGTGTATTCTTCAATTTCAAATAGATTTTCGTCTGTAAAACGATCTATAAAAGCGACTATACTTTTCTTTGAATACAAATTCTTATGAAGTCCGCTACTAATAGCAAAATCTATAAGCGATTTCTTTATAGATTTAATAGATTTCCAAACTCCCCAAATATTTTCTAATGAATCTTGCTCTCCAATATGTCCTAAAACAATACTAATTATTTTTTTTAGTAGAGACTCATCCTGTTTAAAAATATTAATTTCAGCATACTCTGTTATTAAATCTATTGCATTCTCTATATCAGAGCATTTTTCAATTATATAAGATTCATTAATAAGTAATTTTTCACTATCATCTGAAGAAATAATATTTCTACCATAATAACTTCTACTTTTTTCATTAAATTGTTCAATTACTTTTGCCTTATCAACTATTCTTTCCTCATCAGAAATAATTTGACCAATATAATGCAAAAATAAATCTTTTAATCCATGATTGTATAAAGCAAATAAAATAATGTTCTCTTGATTATAATAGCTATTAACTAAATCAACTACTATCTCTTGAGTATTAAATTCTTTTTTGATGGGTATATATGCAATTGCTATTTCTCTAGATACATCTCCAGCAATTACAGTAGTGACTCCTGCTTTTATAGATTGTTTCGAACTAAAATAAACTCCATTCCCCTGTAACTCAGTATTAGGCACATAGATAACCATGTATGTGTTATTACTTTCTACCTCAAACTTACTAGAACCATAAACAAATACAATTCTAGGTTTATTCTTATTCTTCTGATAAAGATTTATATCCTTATAATATTTTGAGTGTACAAAGAATATGTCATCATTATTCTTGATAAATTCATCTATTAGAGAATTAATGTCCGAAAGTAAAACTATTTTTTCTAATTCTTTATCAGGATTTTCAATATTTAAATGACATAAATCGTCTATCTCATCTAGGATATCGAAATCTGACTGTTCTAAAGAAATTTTATCTATACTTTCATCTTCTATGCCAGAAACTTTCCATCTCATACCTTCAAGTAATTCAACTTTTCTAGTCACATTCTTCCAATATAATTTAGATTCTAATCTAGTTATAGATTTAATCTTTGTAGTAGGTGTAAGCCAATGAAATTTCTTCTTTTTATCATTCTGAATTGCAAACAGCCATTCGCGAATAACCCCTTCCGGAATTTCGGCATCTTTTGATTGATCTATATCAACTACATGTATTCCTGTAGATTCTTCTTTGTAAAAACTTGCATTTTCTTTTAATGACTTTGATATAACATCATAATAGATAGAAATGACATCTTCTGCAGCAACTCCAGGTAAAAGTCCTCTTAATTGCATTTCTTGACCTACTTCAGTCAACTTCAAATTACTCATTTCAACGGTATCAAGTTTAGTTTCATCATCAATTCCATTAATTATTATTGCACCCATATCATGAAGTGATAACAAAACGGGACGAACAAGAGAATCTGCATCGGAAATAGTAAATATCCATTCAAAAAATTTTCCTATAGATAAGCTTTCATAATCAGTAAGCTTTTGACACTTACTAATTGCTTCTAAAATTATCCACTCAATTGCTGTAGACTTTCTTGCGGTAAAATGTGAGACTTCAATTTTATTCTGCACACAGGGATATGATAGAGTTAATTCTGTAAAATTCATCATTTACCTCCCATCTCTTTATATTCAACTACTATTTTTTCTTCAATTTCTGGAGTGATTATCTTATTACAAGTCTTAAAACAACCTTTTCTATTTAGACCCTCCATAATATTTTTGTACACTGGTGCAGTCTTAAATCCTGGCATATCCATATTAGGTAGCTTAACAGACTGATTTTCATACATATGCTTTGCGCCAACAACAATCAAAAGTTCTTGAGCACGAGAAAAAGCCACATTAATACGTTCAAATGCTACTACATGTTTACTTGCATGACCTTTTCTATTATTTCGTACTAAACTAGTAATAATAATATTCTTCTCTTTTCCTTGGAATCTATCTACAGTATTAATATCTACATCAATAGACGAAAAATCAAAATAATTCTTTTCTTCTCTAAATATTTCTCTTATCTCATTAACCTGCATTTGATAGAAACTAATAACACCAACAGTTTTCTTATTCTCTTTACTATACCCTTTCTCTTTATATGAATGAGCTATTTTTTTTAGCAATTCAATAATAATATATTTCTCTAAAACATTATAATTAGAAGTACTATAATTAGGTCTCACTTCATAAATTGGACGACCACTAGGTAAGGCTGAAGAATCAACCCAATACGCATGGTTCTCAGGTTTAATAAATGTACTTCCATCTACACCTTTTATAGTTAAATCATGATTTTTTTCTAAACGTTCAACTTCTTCTGAGTTTCCGCAAGATAAACGTTGCTCATAGAATCTATTAATAATTTCCATAATGTCAGAATGCATACGATATTGAACTAATAGAGAATGCTTTATAGTCTCACTTGCTTGTTCAAAATAATCTTTAAACAACGAAGACGTCACCATATTTTCAAATTTTTTAAAATTCTCCTTAGTTAATAATTCTTTAATTTCCTCTGGTGTATCTTCTTGACTTTCTACGAGTTCCTTATATGAACCTTCATGTTCTTTAAACATAGGCGGCAATTGTCTATGATCTCCAACTAATACAGCCTTTCTAGCTTTCATCAATGGAATCAATAATTCTGGAGGAGTGGCTTTACTAACTTCATCTATAATTACAACATCAAAATCATTATATCCATTATCGGAAAGATTTTTCATATTATCAGTACAAGAAATTCCTACAACATTACATGCATTAACATATATTTGCTGATAATATTCTTGATCATACTTAAAGGAATCTTTATCTTCCAAACGTAATTTAAACTCTCTTAAAGTCTTCTCCCAATCATCTCTGAAACTTCTATGCTCATTCAGCTTATTGAGATTACTTTCTTTTAATTGTTTAATATATGAAATAATCTCCTCTGCATTTGTTGTATTAATTCCATACTTCTCACGTAATTTAAGGAGTGTCTGTGATTTTGATAGTTGCTGTGACTTAATTTTATTAATTTTTTCTTTAATTTCAACAATTTTACTTTCGGTAGCTTCTTTATGATTAAAAATATCGGTAGTATCAATACTTTTTCTAGAATTTATTATATTTTTTATTTTATTCAACGATAAATCAATAGACTGATCCCATTGTTTAATAATCTCAGCAAAAGTATTTAACCATTTTTCTGGATCATCATTATTAATACCTTCTATTATATTTTTATGAAGTATTATCTTTTCCGTTTCAGAAATACTTACCACTGAAGAAGAGTATTGGAGTTTATCAATTTGCAATTGGATAGAGCTAATTTTATTTATACAGTCTCGCTGCCCATCATCGTCTTTATTTTTTATACAGGACAATAAATTTTCGTTTATCTCAGCTAACTGACTATTAAGAATTAAAATATCACTATCATGTCTCCTATCATCTCTTTTTGAATTTTGAATTTTTTTGTATAATCCTTTAAGAATCTTTAACTTTTTAGAAACAAGATACACATCAGTTTGTACTTTAGACAAGCCCATTTCGTCAATATTTAAGCATTCTTCAACTAAAAATACTCCTATTTTAATTGTCCTTTCAATCAGATTATTTAACTCTTTTTCAAATATCCGTATTAAATCTTCAGACAAATAAAATTGTAAATCATTTTCTCCATTAAAACATTCAACTGCTAAGCGATATTGTTCTTTATCTGCTTCTAATCTAATGCTATCATCATTAATTATTTTAAGTTGTTTATTTAAACTATCTAAATATTCTTTTGATTCAATATACGCTTTATTTACAACAGTCAACTCTTGATTTAAACTTGCAAGATCCTGCTGAAATAGACTTGCATCACGAATATCTATATCATACTGAATACCATCACTTTCCATTGAGTCCCATAAATCTATCCAAGTTTTTGAAAGTTGATTTGAAAGAGCATTATAATAATATTTAAGTGCCTCATCCTCACCAAATTTATTTGTAATTTTATCGTCTACTCTTCTTTTTCTTTTACCTTTTTGACCCAATCTAATAGCTCTAATATCCGGAGACTCTACTAACCGTTCTAAGGCATTATCAACCGCATCATTAGATTGTGAAGCGACTAAAACCCTATCACCTCGACGTACAAATTGATAGATTGCCTCTGCAATAACAGTTGTCTTACCTGTTCCTGGAGGACCCTGTATTAAACATAAATCTGGTGCTGAAATCATTTTGCGAACAGCTTCTTTTTGGTTTTCATTATTTTCAATTCTCGGATTTAGCCACTTATCAATCTTTATATCAACTTCTTCTGGAATTCTTGCTCGTTTAACATTAAATAACCACATTGCTAAATTGGGTGAATAGGATTCATCTTTTTTCAATTGTTCAATCGCTATTTGAAATCTTTTTATTAGGACAAAATCTCCAATCGCAGATAAAGCTAAAAATCCATCTTTATAGTAATTCCCTAAAATATTATCATATATATACTGAATGGCCTCTTCATCAGTCAAATTTAATTGTTTAATCTCATCCCTATCTTTATGATTAAGTTCATATGCAACTTGTACTATATAAGGATTACTATATGCATTATAAATATTTTCTATTGATACATCATTTTCATTTTCTTCATCATCATTTACACTTATATCATCATCAAAAAAATGATTCTCTGTAATATCACTATTAATGTTTTCATCCCTATTATTTTTAAGATAATACTCACTTACAATACCTCTATAGCGCCCAAGTTCAATACTCCTAAATCGCTGTCTTGTATTATTCATATCTCCCGCAAAATCAAAATGCCACGGATCTTTAGAATAACTATTATCAAAAACTTGAATATCTCTACTTAAATATTTTTTAAAAGCTTTAAATATATCCTGATTCTCAAAAACTAACCAAAAATTTAATCGCATCTGTTTTTCATCAAAACCTATTTTAAAAAATTTGCAACCTTAAATTTGGCGATTAGCTAATTCTTTTTTCCAGTCCAAATACTGATTCCACTCTTCAAGTTTCTCTTCTGTATATTGAGTAAGTGAACCCGCATTTGCCAAAATATCATAAAGAAAATTCATGCGGATTTTATCTGGTGTTCGATATGGTGTAGCATTAACATCAACTTCAAAGTCAAGTTGTTCTGTATCCATGACCTCAAATACTGAGTCAACTCTAAATACCTTTCCTGATATATGTCCTTTAAATAAAAGTGAAACGTTATTCGGTAAATAGTCTTCTAAAAAATCTCCAGGTGTTCTTTCTGGTCTAATGCCAAGGACCTTAATATCATATCCATTCTTATGAGTAAAAGTAAGATTTCTAATATACATTTGCTTTTGAAATCCTTCTGTAAACACTCCGTCTAAGATATTTTGCATTAAAGTTTCTGAAGGTAACTCATATAGTTTTGGAAATTTTTTAAGTAAATTTACCTGACTTGTTTTTAAACGATTTCTTCGCTCATTCTCATCATTTAAACGTATACATATATTGTAACCATGCATAGAGATATCAGAATTATCAACTTCTTCATCTTTTATATTATTTTCAACATAATCATTTACTGTATATGTTTCAGATGTATCATTTATATCATAAGTATTTTCACTATTCATATAATTATCTCTTTCATTATCTATTTCCAAAATTTCATCAGATGATTTTGGGATACTTAAATCATTTTTTTCTTTTATAATATTTGATTTATCATCTTTTATCACATTACTTTCTGTAGCTTTAGTAATGCCAATCCCACCATTAAAAAAACTAGCTATTAATTTTACTATCCCAATAGTTTTATCATTTTCCATATAATTTTTTGCCTTAAAATATATATAAATTACAAAATTATTATTTCTTTTATAACAATTTTACATCCATTAAATTCAATCTCTTCACCTTTTCTTTTACCTAATATAGATTGTGCAATTGGCGCTTCACAAGATAATATCCCATTATCTATATTGCCTTCTTCTGATCCTAAAATAGTATACTCACAAATGTCTCCATCAAAATCAAGTTTAACAGTACTACCAATAATTACCTTAGTACCATCAAAATTTTTATATTCATCCATATCTTCTATAATAATTGCATTTTCGCAACATAGTCTTAATCGCTCTTTTTTTTGTGGTAATTCATACATAGCTTTGACGCGCAACTGCATAAACTCTTGATTTTCTCTTAAATCATTATCCCTTTTTGCACTTTCTCCCATTTCTCTATTTGTTTCAATTATTTCATTATCAACGTTCAAGAATTCGTTATATTTAATTTCATATCCTTTTTTACTAATAAAGTACATTTTTTCAATCCTTCTCATTAAATCTCTAACACTCATTAAAATTTTACCGAACATATTTTTACCATCATACAAAAGGCCACAACCCCAGTAGTTTTCTTTTGTTGTTTCTTCTATTATCTCAGCATTATTAGTAAATAATAATAAGTTCCGAATATCACTATGGGACATAAATTTTCTATATACGGCTTCAAACATAATATCTAACTTTAAGTATTCCCAATGTCTTCTCAATGGATTATCTTTATCCCTACCAATTTTACTGGCTTCTTTCGGCGTTGATGCATGTCGAATAATATCGCGTAGTTCTGTGTTTAAAAATTTATGCGCCTGGTAAAAATGCTCAACAGTTGCCCAATATTTACCATTTTTATAAAACCCATGATTAGAATAGCTCGCTAAATAACCAAGAGGACCAAATTCTTTATAGAAATAAATAGTCATATATCATTACCTCTGTCCAGGAACAAGATAATTGCAATTCAAATCTTGAAAAGTAAATTGATTGTCTTGTTCTAAAGAGAGACTAATTTTTGATACACGTGATATTTGTCCCTCTTTTGTAGCTGTATTCATTAATTCCAACTCTTCTATAACAATTTGATTATTATATTCACAACTCAACCTCCATGCAACACCTTCTGTCGTCATAGTACTATTTGTTTTTCCATAGTTCCGTTCATGTGTTGGTGTTAAGGGTTCATTTTCTAAACTTGTTATCCCTTTAAACTCGTTAAGTGATTTACCTAAATTACAAATTATACCTGTATCAATGGTAAATTGAGGATTAAAGAAATCAGCTGGTGAATATCCAGCCAATCTTAATGCCTGTGCATATCCAGATATCATTGGAATAACTTCATTCTTAATATATTCTGACTTCATCGAGTCTTTAATCCTGTAAATTTCTACTTGATCTTCTAGATTTAAAAGTACTTTATTTACATCAGCCCATGTAGCATTATTAAATTCTGATTTTCGCATTAAGCCATGCTGATGCTTCACAGTAATTAATGCATTAAGAAAAAAACGCTCTGTTATAATACACCCAGATTTTTTTCTTTTATGTGTTACAGGATAAATATTCACACCTTTATTACCATTTTCACTAATTGTAGGAGAAACCGAATAATATCTGCCGTCTCTATTCTTCAACATATAGATATCTACTAAATTCTTACTCGATAAGTCAAGCACTTGTAATTGTTCTAATAACAAGTTTATATTCATATCAGTAGTGTATTCAAAACGCCAAAATTTAATTGGTTTTTTATCTAGATCTATTGCATGTATAAATTGGTTTCTAATATTAGCTACTTCAAATTGAATATTTTTATTTTGGGAAATATATATAACGTTATCAGCTAATATAATCATATGTTGATGCATATTATAAATCTTTATATCACAAATTTTTACTAATGGTTTAAATCTTAGTTCTATACACATATTTCTACGCCCAGAACCCGTATAGTTATAATATGGTTTATAAATATTCAAAAAATTTGATACGTCATTTATATAGTCTTTTCGGCTATATTGATTAGAATTTTTATTTGCCCATCCAATAGCATAAGGTGTAAAAGATAATCGAACCCCACCAATAGCCGGTAATAGATTACTTGAGTTAACCAATTTATGAGCTCGATTAAGTACATCATTATATCGACTAAAACCAACTGTTGATAACCTTATTTGTACTCCTAACTCCCTATATACAATTTCAATAAAATCAGCTAAATATTCATAACTACCAATATCATTATCTAAATATGAAAAAACTACACCAACACGATGATTCGTACGCCCCCACGCTAATAAAGGTTTTTCTTTTCTATATGCTTTAACAGTATATTTTATTGCAGAAACTACATTTCTAATTCTCTTAACATCCCAATACTCCATAGTTGTACTAGCTCTTTTAGAGCATATTGCACAACAATTAAGGCAACCTACTTGTGGTTGAAAATGCCTCATTTGAGAAAAAAACTCTTCTGGTTGCTTAGAAAACTCTTGTACTAATAACTGACGTTCAAGATAATCATCTTCAGTAATATGCAATTCATCAGATAATAAAAAATTTATTTTTTCATCCATTTATCTAATATCCTTATTCAAAATATACTTTTTATACAAATCCTTAACTTGATTATCTATATCGTCTTTACTATTATCTAATATATAAGGATTTATTAACTGACTCTCAAATTCTTTCAAAAATTTATCTCTAATTATTGAATCATCAAGAATTTTATCTAATACAGACTTTCCTCTGTTTTCAATTCTTTCTTTACGTTTATTCTCATCTAAATTTATAAAAATAGTCATATCAGGTTCCAATAAATTGTATGTAGAATAATCTAATGTAACATCTAGACCTGCTACACGATGAGACACTATAGTATCAATTAAATAACGTACACAGTATACATTTATTTTACTTATATCAATATTTTTCTTTATGTAATCAGATATATATGCAACAGATGATAAATAATATAAGTAATGTGCCATTGTCGAGGTCTTATATACACTAGTATCTATCATTTCACGACTTTCATATTCAGTTGATGGAGTATGTAAAAGAATAGATCCTTTATCTAAATTATGTAATTTTGTCGCTATCGTACTAGTCCCTGAACCATCTAACCCTGTAATAACAATAAACATAAGACACCTCTAATTTACAAATATGCTATAAATCCATAATCCTTATACAAAACCTATTTCTTGTAATATTTTACCAATAAAGTTTTATTACACACTTAAAACTTCATAAAATGTTCATAAATATTTCCATCATACATTCATCTATTAAAAAGAGTGGATTTTGTCTATATATCCACCCTTTTTATTCAATAATATAATCTTGTCTACTTTATTTATATGTGTATTCTTTTATTTTCATATAATGAAATGATTAATATATTGTTCATATTTATCTTTCAATATATAGATCCGTTTTAAATTGATCTCTCTATTAATTGAATGAGCGTAATACATAACATCACATTCATATGGACTACCAGGCAATATAGCAAGTAGTTCTTCTATAGGATTTAAATCATCTAAATATAAATACTCCCATTCATCTTCTAAATCCACATAATATTCAAAGGAATGAGCATCACTGTATTCAACTTTTTCTGGCAAATTTCTATCTAGCAATGTAAACACATTTGTATATATTTCTTTTAATTTGTCTGAAAATAATCCTTTCATATAGAAATCATTAGTTAAAAAGGCTTTCATCACAAGTAATTCTTCACACCATGTTAAAAGTGGTACTACTTCTACATCATAGATATTAAGAATTCTTTGATCATGTTCTTCTAAAGCTTCTTCTAGATTACGTTTTACCTTTTCTTCAGCTTCATCTCTTGAAGCACTTTCAGAGGGAATAAAAATTTTCATCAATGCAGCGCATTCGGATGCTTCTCGAATTGATTCAATAGAACGTAAGCGTAGTTCTTCGTTTATTACAGCTATAATAGTATTTACATCTCCCCATATATCTATTACCCAATCCTTAAAATATTCTTTGTCAGTAAAGGCTTCCTTTAATTCATCTCTATACTTCTTTAATCCTTTTACAGCCCATTCTGCATGTAATCGATCATAGCGATCACCAAAATCCTCATCTTCTCTTGGAACATCAAATTCTGCTTTTTCAATTTCTGCTTTAATGTCTTCTACTGTGATGATGTTTTCTTTTAAAGTTTCCATAGCTAATCTCCTATATAACACAACAAACAAAATAAATATGGTTCTGGATTACCTTTAGTATATCTAACCCTATACGTAATTTTTTACACACAAAAAAGCCGCCCAACATAAGTTGAGCGGCTTTCACCATTCTATAAAGAATTATATATAGTTTACATAGTCCCAGTACTACCAATACCACCTGTACGTACGCCTGTTGCATCGTCATCATTGGTGATAAGGTATTTAGAGAAAATGCCTTGCGCAACGCGTTCGCCTTTTTCAAGGGTAACAGGTTCGTTGCCAAAGTTTAGGAGGGCGATCATGATATGACCTTCATTCTCCTCATTATTATAGTAATCGCTGTCGATAATGCCTGTGCTATTCACAAGAGCTAGTTTGCGTTTGATAGCCATGCTAGAACGGATGTGGATAGCAAGGTATTCGTCGTATGCCATGAAGGCCTTAAGGCCTGTTGGCACGAGAACTACTTGATTAGGTTCTAATGTAACAGCTTCAGCGCATTCAATATCATAGCCTGCACTTTCTGTGGTTTTACGTGTTGGTAAATTGATATTTTGTTCTTCAAAAGCAGAAACTACTTCAAAGCCACGAATATCCATGTAACACCTCTTATTTCAAACAATCTTTACGGGACAAGTTCACACGGCCTTGTTTATCGATTTCGATAACCTTAACCATAATTTCGTCGCCTACATTTACAACGTCTTCTACATTTTCAACGCGTTCTTTTGCAAGTTTAGAAATATGTACAAGACCTTCTTTACCTGGTAATACTTCTACAAAAGCACCAAATGCCATCAAACGAGTTACTTTACCAAGGTATACTTCACCTACTTCAACTTCTTTAGTAAGGTTTTCGATGATTTGTTGCGCCTTTGCAGCCCCTTCTTGGTCTACAGAAGCGATGAATACTGTACCATCATCTTCGATATCGATTTTTGCACCTGTTTCATCAATGATGCTACGGATTACTTTACCGCCAGAACCAATTACGTCACGAATCTTATCTGGATCAATTTTCATTGTAATAATGCGTGGTGCATATTGGGACATTTGCTTACGAGGTTCAGCAATGGTATCTAGCATAATGCCCATGATGTGCATGCGGCCTTTATGAGCTTGTTCCAATGCTTCATGAAGAATTTCACGAGACAAACCAGAAATTTTAATATCCATTTGGATGGCAGTTACACCCTTAGCTGTACCAGCCACTTTGAAGTCCATATCGCCAAGAGCATCTTCCATACCTTGAATATCTGTTAAGATTGTGTAGTGTTCACCTTGTGTAACAAGACCCATTGCAATACCAGCTACAGGAGCCTTAATAGGTACACCAGCATCCATCAAGGATAATGTGGAACCACATACGGAAGCCATAGAACTAGAACCATTGGATTCTAATACTTCAGATACTAAGCGCAATGCATATGGGAATTCTTCTTCGCTAGGAATTACAGGTACCAAAGCGCGTTCTGCCAAAGCACCATGACCGATTTCACGGCGTCCAGGACCACGAGAGGAACGAGTTTCCCCCACGGAGAAGGATGGGAAATTGTAGTGGTGAATATAGCGTTTTTCTGTTTCTAAACCGATGCCATCAATTGTTTGTTTTTCAGACAATGGCGCTACAGTAGCTACGTTCAATACTTGAGTTTGACCACGTGTGAATAGACCGGAACCGTGTGTACGAGGCAATACGCCTGTACGGCAAGAAATTGGACGAACTTCATCAAGTTGACGGCCATCTGGACGGATTTTTTCAACAGTGATCATATGACGTACGATTTCTTTTGTCATTGCATCAAATGCTTTATTTACATCAGCTAAGTTATCTGGGTAGATGTCCGCGAAATGTGCTAATACGTCTTCACGTACTTCAGTTTCTTGTGCATCGCGTTGTTGTTTATCGGCACAACGAACTGCTGCGTCAAGTTTATCGTGACCATATGCACGAACTGCATCAGCGATTTCAGCAGGTACGTCTTTGCTTTCGAATACGCGTTTTTCCTTGCCTACTTTAGCTTTTACATCTTCTTGGAATGCAACGATTTTCTTAATTTCTTCGTGAGCAGCCATGATAACTTCAAGAATAGTTTCTTCTGGAACTTCTTGAGCGCCACCTTCAACCATGAGGATAGCGTCTTTTGTACCAGCTACTACGATATTAAGGTCAGTTTCTTCTAATTGTGCTTTTGTTGGGTTTACAACAAATTCACCATTTACACGACCCATGCGAACGCCTGCGATAGGACCAGCCCATGGGATATCGGAAATAGACAATGCTGCAGATGCACCAATCATACCACAGATAGCAGGATCACAATCTTGATCTACGGACATAACTGTTGCTACTACGTGTACTTCGTTACGTACACCTTTATCAAATAGTGGACGAATAGGACGGTCAATCAAACGGCTATTCAAGATAGCAGATTCAGGTGGACGTGCTTCACGTTTAATAAAGCCACCTGGCAAACGACCAATAGCATACATTTTTTCTTCATAATCTACTGTGAGTGGGAAGAAATCGATATCCTTCGCCTCTTTAGAACCTGTAGCGGTAACGAGTACGCGTGTATCGCCATAACCAACCATTACGGCACCGCCAGCTTGTTTTGCAAGTTCCCCAGTCTCGATCGTAAGCGTACGACCAGCTAGGTCCATTTGGAATTGTTCCATTCCTATTCCTCCTAAAAATCTTCTTATACGTATACCTTATTATTATATATCATCTATTAAAAATAAGCTATTTTTTCACTTCATATGATATACTTTAATTGTTGCTAACTCCTATTCTGGCAACGGAAAGGAGGTGTTGTCGTGATTGAATATCTTTTTTCCCTTATAATCACTATCATAGGTGGTGTAACTTGCCATTACATTATCAAGTGGCTAGATAGTAGATTTAAATAGCAACTAGCACAATAAAAAAGGACAGAGTTGCCGCTCTGTCCTTTTTTTGTGTTGCCACAATTGAATATCGGCATTTTTTCCCTTTGCCTAAATTCATTATAACACAAGGAAATAAAATAAAAAAGCCGTCCTATTGGACGGCTAGTTTTATTATTTACGAAGACCAAGGCGTTCGATAAGGGAACGGTAACGTTCGATATCTTTACGACGAAGGTAGTCAAGCATGTTACGGCGTTGACCAACTAATTTCAACAAACCACGACGGGAATGATGGTCTTTTTTGTGTTCTTTCAAGTGTTCAGTTAAGTATACGATGCGGCTTGTCAAAATCGCAACTTGTACTTCTGGAGAACCAGTGTCACCTTCATGAGTAGCGTATTCTTTAATTACTGCTAATTTAGCTTCTGTAGTTAACATTAATGTTACCTCCTATAAAATAATAATCCCGATAAGCTTAAGTAACCGTTGGAGATTCGAATACTTCGCTTACGATATGTCTAACGACTTAGTTAAGTATACAGTATAATCCCATTAGTGTAAAGGTTTTCATGAAAAAGAGAGGATAATATCCCCTCTTTTTTAGACTATATTATTTAGGTACTTATTTTGAACCGAGCATCATACGGTCACTTAACGCACCTTCGCCAGCTACTTCAAATTTTTGTAACAAATCAGCAACTGTTAATTTTTTCTTTTCTTCCCCTTTTACATCATAGATGATACGACCAGCATCCATCATGATGAGACGATTACCAAAACGCAATGCATCACGCATGTTATGAGTAATCATAAGGGTGGTTAAGTTATGTTCTGCAACGAGCTTCTCTGTCAATTGCAATACATTTTCTGCAGTCTTAGGATCAAGCGCAGCCGTATGTTCATCCAAGAGTAATAAATCAGGACGAAGCATAGTAGCCATAAGCAATGTAATGGATTGGCGTTGCCCCCCAGATAATAGGCCCATCCGTGCAGATAGACGGTCTTCAAGGCCTAAGCCTAATAGAGCAAGGCGTTCTTTAAAGAATGCTTGTTCACTATCTTTGAAAGCCCATTTAAGGCCTAAGTTTTTACCGCGGCGCATAGCAAGAATCAAGTTTTCTTCGATTTGCATATTGCCTGCAGTACCAACCATAGGGTCTTGGAATACACGGCCAATGTATTTAGCGCGTTTGTATTCTGGCATTTTTGTTACATCAATATTATTGATGGTAATGCTCCCTTCGTCAACTGGAAATACACCAGCGATGGAGTTTAGCAAGGTACTTTTACCAGCACCATTACCACCGATTACTGTACAAAAGTCCCCTTCTTCTAAACGAAGATCGATACCTTGTAATGCAGTTTTTTCATTAATTGTGCCCTTAAAGAAGGTTTTTACCATATTTTTTACTTCTAACATAGTGTCCTCCTTAACGAGCTAGCCATTTAGCTTTCAATGTAGGCAAAGAAAGCGCGATGGCAACGAGAATTGCAGTAAATAATTTTAAATCGTTTGGTGGCATACCCATGTAAAGTACAGCTGCGATAACGATACGATATACGATGGAACCAAGTACTACAGCAACGAGGCTACGAACGAAGGATTTTGTACCGAATACAACCTCACCGATGATTACAGACGCCAAACCGATAACGATGGTACCAATACCCATGCCTACGTCGGCAAAGCCTTGGAATTGACCGATAAGAGCACCAGACATGCCAACGAAACCATTGGAGATTAATAGGCCAAGAACAATCATATTATCTGTATTAACACCTTGTGCACGAATCATTTGAGGATTCACACCGGTAGCACGTAATGCGGTACCAATTTCAGTGCCGAAGAACCAAAACAATAGTAAGCATACAGCTACTGCTACTAAAACACCTACGATAGCAGCAGACCACATATTCGGTGTATGTAATAAATTACCAAGAGTAGTATAAATTGTATCCATACGAAGCAAGGACACATTTGCTTTACCCATGATATGAAGGTTTACTGAGTACAACGCAATCATTGTTAAAATACCAGCCAACAATGCCGGAATTTTTAATTTAGTATGAATCCAACCTGTTACAGCACCGGCCAACATACCGCCTACGCCAGCCAGTAAAATAGAAAGGATTGGGTTCATACCACTAGTAATTAAAATGGCGGAAATGGCCGCCCCCATAGGGAACGTCCCTTCCACGGTCAAGTCAGCCACATCAAGAACGCGGAAGGTGATGAATACACCGACCGCTAACAAGGACCATAATAGACCTGTTGTTATGGTGCCTACCACTAAATCTAACATCAAAATCTCCTCTATTATTTCATATCTTTACGAAGTGTATCAGGAATTGTAATTCCTAATTTTTTAGCTCGTTCTTCGTTGACAGTTAATTTAATCTCTTTTTGCATTTCAATAGCCATGTCGCTAATTTTAGCTTCACCAGAAAGCACTTTAGCTGCCATTAAACCTGTTTGGTAACCTAATTTATAGTAGTCTACAGAATATGTCGCTACGCCACCAGTCATGGTCATGCCTTCATCAGCAGCAAATACTGGAATTTTAGCAGTATCTGTAATTTGTGCTAAGTTTGCCATAGCAGATGCTAATACATTATCTGTTGGTGTGTAGATAGCTTGTACATCTTGATTTACAAGATTTGTCGCTGCTTGTTGGATATCGTTTACGTTGGAAACGGTCGCTTCTACAACAGTAATACCTTTGCTAGCTGCGTAAGCTTTCATTTTTTCAACTTGAAGTTGTGAGTTGATTTCGGAAGATGTGTAAATTGCACCAATACGTTTTACATTAGGTACTAATGCGATAATAAGATCTACCTCTTTTTCAACAGGTGTCATATCAGATGTACCAGATACATTGCCACCAGGATGTTCATTGGATTGAACGAGTTTAGCTGTTACGTAATCTGTAATAGCAGTCCCCATAATTGGCATTTCATGAGATGCATTAGCCATTGTTTGTGCTGCTGGCGTTGCAATTGCTAGTACTAAATCTTTTTTATCAGATACGAAACGTTGAGCAATACTATTCAAATTAGATTGGTCAGCTTGTGCATTTTGTTGGTCGATTTTAATGTTTTCACCATCTTTAAAACCTTTTGATGCAAGGCCATCTACAAAGCCTTTATTAGCAGCATCAAGAGATGGATGTTCTACCAATTGAATAACACCGATTTTCTTTTGATTGCTAGTAGCGGTATCGGAACCACAACCAGCTACCATTGCCATAACAGTAATTGCACTAAGTGCCACTGCGATACCTTTTTTCCAGTTCATGTGTAACTCCTTACCAGTTGTTTATTAAATCATAGTCGCTTTGTTCATCAAGTCCTCTGGTAAGGTGATGCCCAGTTTTTGTAATTTATCTTTGCTCACAACTAATTTAAATTCTTTTTGCATTTCGATTGGCATATCTTCAATTTTAGCTTCACCAGTTAAAATTTTAGCTGCCATCAAACCTGTTTGGTATCCAAGTTTGTAGTAGTCTACGGACAAGGACATAACGGCACCACCTTTAACGTGGTTATCTTCGCCACCAAATACAGGGATTTTTGCAGGATCAGTAATTGCCACAAGGTTGCTCATGGCAGATGCTACTACATTATCTGTTGGTACATATATGGCATCTACACGTTGAGATACGAGATTTTGAGATGCTTGTTGAATATCATTTACGTTAGAAACAGTAACCTCTTCAACCTTAATACCTTTTGTTGCTGCGTAAGCTTTCATTTTCTCTACTTGAATTTGAGAGTTTACTTCACTAGAGCTATAAATTGTACCAATTGTTTTTACATTCGGCATAACTTGTAAAATCAAATCTACTTGTTGCTCTACTGGGTTCATATCGGATGTACCAGATACATTACCACCAGGTTTTGCATTAGATTTAACTAATTTAGCCGCTTCGTAATCTGTAATAGCTGTACCCAAGATTGGAATATCATGAGTTGCATTCGCCATAGATTGAGCTGCAGGCGTTGCAATCGCTAAAATTAAATTTTTACGATCTGATACAAATCGTTGAGCAATACTGTTCAAGTTAGATTGATCAGCTTGTGCATTTTGTTGGTCAAAGGTAATTTTGTCAGCTAAGCCCTTTTCTTTAAGAGCGTCAACAAAACCTTTGTTTGCTGCATCTAGTGCAGGATGTTCAACCAGTTGTACTACGCCAACCTTGTATTCACCATTAGATGTAGTTCCATTTGTGCCACAGCCCGCAAACGCCATCAATGCTGCCGCCGTGAGTGCTAAGGCAATACCTTTTTTCAAGTTCATGGGGATTTCCTTCCTATCTGCAAAGACTATAATACTTCTATTATAAACAAATTTATCCACTACATCAATGTAGCAGAGTAAAGTATTTTACATTTGTCTTTATGTAGAGTACATAAAAATAGAATTTATATTATCTATCTAGAGATGCTAACATATCCTCTGTTAGTTCATTTGCCGCCAAAATGTAGTCTTTAAGCGTTCCTTTATCAAGGGCCACCTTCATAACAGGTACTTCAAATGGGTCGAGAATGACACACATTAAAATTTCTCCTGTTACATAATAGCCTACCACGGCTTCCCCTTCATCTTCGTCCAACGTTTCCCGTTTTACCGTTACACAATACGGTTTCATCACCTGTGCAGCCGCCTCAGCAACAGCTTCACGGGTTGCAATATATTCTTCTGCTTTTGTTTCAGGAATATCAAAGATATCGACCTTCACAGTCTTAACCTCTGTCGCCTCTCCTTTTGCCGCCTCAATAGCAGCACCTAATTCCGTTTGATTCATCATATACCTCACATAACATGGACTTTCACCAATGGTGAAAGCCCCATGACACTAGATTGTTTCATCTGCTGCATTCAAGAATGCCACATAACAACGTTTTGCCTCATAAATATCGGCCTTAGATGTAACCTCCCACGGTGCGTGCATGCTCAAAACTGCTACACCACAGTCGATAACATTCATACCATACAACGCCATGATGTACGCAATGGTACCACCACCACCGAGGTCTACCTTACCAAGTTCAGCCGTTTGGTACGTTACATTATTGGCTTCCATTACACGACGGATAAAGCCCATATATTCAGCATTTGCATCATTAGAACCAGCTTTACCACGAGAACCGGTAAATTTATTAAATACAACGCCCATACCTAGGTAAGACGCATTTTTCTTTTCAAAAGCAGATGCGTAAAGTGGATCATAACCAGCACTTACATCAGAAGATAACATACGAGAATTCTCCAATGTTCTTCGTACATTAACGGAATTTGGTTTTCCCATTAAGGTTAAAATCTCTGCCACTACGTTTTCAAAGAAACGAGATTGCATGCCTGTAGCACCGACGGAACCAATTTCCTCTTTATCTACTAATAAACAGCAAGTCGTACGTTTTACCTTATCTACTTCGAGCATAGCCACCAAGGATGTATAAGCACATACTCGGTCATCTTGGCCATATGCAATAATCATAGAGCGGTCAAAGCCCATATCGCGCGCCTTGCCAGCCGGTACGATTTCAAGCTCTGCAGATAACAGATCGCGTTCTACAAATCCGTACTCTTTTTCTAATAGAGCGTTAATAAATTTAGTAACGCCCTCTTTTTCTTCCCCTTTAACAGGTTGACTGCCGATGAGAAGATCTAAGGATTCACCTTCGATAACCTTAGCTGCATTTTTTTGCATTTGTTCTTGCCCTAAGTGAGGCAATAAATCGGTAATGCAAAATACAGGATCCGTTTCTTTATCACCAATGTTGATATTAATGCGAGTACCATCTGTTTTTACTACTACACCATGAATGGCGAGTGGTATTGCCACCCAATGGTATTTTTTTATACCACCATAGTAATGTGTATCCCAAAATACTAAATTGCTATCTTCGTATTGTGGATTTTGTTTTACGTCAATGCGCGGAGAATCGATATGAGCACCGAGAATATTCATACCTAAATCCATATCGTCTGTACCAATATTAAAGAGAGCAATTGATTTATCCATATGCGTATAGTAAATCTTATCGCCAGCCTTAATCGGTGTATTTGATTTAATCAACTCTTTTAAATCTACATAACCAGCTTCTTTTGCAACGGCTACGGATTGAACCACACATTCACGTTCTGTTTTGCCATTATCTAAAAATTGACGATATGAATCGCCTAATGACATTACATCTTGCAATGTTTGTTCATCATAATTATGCCAAGCATATTTACGTTCCATGTTCACATTCCTTTCTATTTAGACCAAAATTACTATGTATAGTAATCAGTTCTTCTAAGTATTTAATAATTCCTTTCGACAACGCTCGTAATAGAGGCGTTCTTTTTCTCGGTTAATTTCCGATTTTTCTGTATATAGTCTACGAATTTCATCGGTGCTATGACTTAGTACCTTTGTTACATAAAACTTAGTATGTCCCGACTTAATCGTGTATTTTCCTACTTTTAATTGTATGGCAAATTCCCCATGTTTTGGACAAATGCCAATGGATAGGTGCTTATCCCCTTGAATGCGTTCCGGTCGTGTCGTTTCTAGACGACCTTGGCAATAAGGGCAGAATGATAAGCGCACCCGTCGATCATGGACGATGCGTTTTTTCTCTTGAAAATTATCATACATAAAGAAGGTCAAACCCGGCGGATATAAAAATGGATTTGGCGCCTCTTTTCGTATCGTATCATAATCCAACAATGCCTTCGGCAAATCTAATTTTTGGCATATATGAGCCGTAAATATGGCATCATGCAATGCATTATGGGCTGATAGCTCTTCAGTCGATATTTGTAAATCCCCCATCGCATGGGCTACAGAATACTGTTGCGTCGTACCATATCTGTGAAAGCTATATAACATCTGTGCATCTGCCCAAGAGTCATAGTCGATACTCTTTAATTTATGGAGAAGTAAATTTTCTCGCAATATAAGAATATCGTCAGCTCCCCAAGAAAGTAGCTTATAGTCCTTGCCACACCACTGTTGAAAATGACTATAGGCCATTCTAAAAGGGACACCTCGATTTAAATCTTGATTAGTAATCCCCGTAAGGGCCTTTACATGCTTATGCATATGTAATAAATATTTTGGTTTAACATACATTGTGAAGGAATCCACAATTTCAAGCTTTTCATTGAGCTTAATTGCTCCGATTTGAATGATTTCACCCGTCAACGGCATACGTGTTCGCTTCATAAAGCTAATATCATTGCTATAGGGTTGGTTCCATTCTAAATCAAAAATAATATAATCCATAACTTACGATTCCTGCAGTAATGTTTCAGCTGCCTTAATCACTTGTTCTTCGGTAATAACGGAAATACCTTTGTATTTGCCTTCTTTAATGACCTTTTTCATGCTTTTACCAATTTCATAATGGTCCATCGATTCTAGTACAATCGATTTAGCTTGGTATGGGCCATAGAAAAAAGGATTTGATGGACCATAGAGTGCAACTATCGGTACACCTTGACTGATCGCTACATGCATAGGTCCAGAGTCATTGGTAATAACAAGATCACACCATTTCATAGCAGCTGCTAAAGAGCCAATTTTAAATGCTCCCGTAGCCACAATCGGAGTGGTCTTCATATGTTCCACCACGGGTTTAACCATCTCTAAATCCATAGGGCCACCAAAGAACACAGTTTTATAGCCTTTGTCAGCAAAGTAATCAGCTACATCAGCAAAGCGTTCAGCTGGCCAACGTTTTTCAGGTACTGCACTGCCGATATTGAAACCGATAAGCTTATCATGAGGCATAACGCCTTGGCTTTCATAAAAGCGAGAAACCTCATCATTCCATTCTTTGCAGGTTTCAATATGTAATCCATGGTTGGATACATCGGTAACGCCCAATTGCTCAAGCACGTTTATATACATATCCGCAGCATGGCGAGTTTTTCGGTCAAGCCTTGTATATTGAGTCATGAACGGTCTAAATAAGAAATGACTCATCCCCGTCGTAACCTTACCATTAATCTTCCACGCTAAGTATGATGTGCGTTCATTAGGATGCAGATTGATAACGATATCAGGTCTACCTTGTTCGTTAATACGACGAGCAATTTCATTGAGACCTTTAATACTATTATGACGCCCCTTTTTATCGACAGTAATCAAATCATCGATATAAGGATTGTATTTCATTACATCCTGTAATTTTTCATCAATTACATAGGTTATATGACTATGAGGTGCTGCTTTGCGCAACACCTCTAGAAATGGCGTCGTTAAGACTACATCACCTAAATGCATGAGAAAGGTAACAACAATACGTTTATAATCAAGTTCCATTACAAATCCTTTCTCAACATTTCAGAATATACATCCCATACGGCATCTACAGGTATTTGAGCCATACAATCTGGATCGTCCACCAACGGCTGTTCAGGTGTAGCCTTAGATGTGGGGGAGATAATAATATGAACGTGACTGCCCCCATATGGGCCCGTTCTATGTGGTGATGTAGTGCCAAATAGTGCTATTAGCGGTTTCTTTAATGCATTCGCAATGTGTAATGGCCCCGTATCAGCGCTGATGAAAATATGGCAGTGACGAATCAACTCGATTAACTCAGCCATGGTCGTTTGACCAACTAAATTGATGAGATTATCATGCTTTACATAATTTTCAATGAATAGACCTTTTTCATTGTCATCAGGCGCCCCTGCGATGATAACCTTCTTACCACTTTCACAAAGGCGAATACATAGTTCACCAAAGTTCAACAAAGGCCATTCCTTAACAATCCAGCGAGCACCAGGTACAACAACGACATAATCATCGGTTACACCCAGATCAGCTAAACGTTTTCGAATGACGCTCTCTGCCGCATGGTCATGGGGCATTGGAAATTCAACCCCCTCTACATCGCCGCCTAATACGCGCACTGTGTCGAGGTATCGCTCGATAACGTGGTCATATTTATGAGCACCTACGAGGGCTTTATTGACGAATTTACTACCTTCTCGAAGTTCCCAATAGCCATATCGCTCAGGTGCCCCCGATAATAGAGACACAATGGCACTTTTGGCTATACATTGTAAATCTAAGGTCATGTCGAAATGACGACTATGTAAATCCTTGCGAAGGTTCCACAAATAAGAAGGAGATTTTAATTGTTTTTTGTCGATTATAATCACTTCATCCACCCAAGGTGTACCCGGTAAAAGGCTAGCAAATTGCTCGTGTATAGCCCAGGTAATTTTTGCGTGCGGTAAATTTTGACGCAATGCATATAAGGTTGGCAATGCGTGAATGACATCACCTAAGGAACTCATTTTAATGATGAGTATATTGGAATAGTCCTTCATAATAACCCCTTTGTGAATGAAGAATACACACGCCCCTGACGTGGTTTACAATGACAAACAATTATATCTACTCTAGTTCTTTATGATGGTTTTCATAAAATCTAGCAAATTAGATTCTGTAAAGAGGTATCCCTTTACCCCTGCAGCTTCGGCAGCCTCCACATCACGTTGACTATCACCAACGAGAAAACTATGTTCTACATCTACATCAAAATCCTTGATGGCTTGTAAAATCATGCCTGGCTTTGGTTTACGACAGTTACAATCTACGGCATAGCGCTCTACAACGCCATCCTTATGATGTGGACAATAATAAAAGTGTAAGATCGGTGCGCCAGCCTTAAACAATTCATTTCCCATATAATCGTGAAGAATTTGAACATCAGTTTCCTTATAGTAGCCTCGCGCCACCCCACTTTGGTTTGTCACCACTATAAGTTCATAACCAGCGTCATGGGCTAATTTTAATGCTTCTTTTGCACCTTCAACCCATTGTAAATCCGATATTTTATAGAGATAGGAAACATCCTTGTTGATAACCCCATCTCTATCGAGGAACAACACCTTTCTCATACTTTATCCTTTACATATATCAAAGAATTTGCACGATCCATTATCAGGAATTAACGCAAATATCCTTCGTTATTATCTAATAATTCACAATATTCTTTAACAGCCTCTGCTAATGGTGTAAACCCTTTATCATAGCCTGCGGCCATCAATTTAGTAGTATCTGCTTCGGTAAAGCTTTGGTATTTACCTACCAACACTTCTGGGAATGGAACGTATTCAATGCGGCCTTTTCCATTATAGTCTATAACAGCTTGCATAAATTCATTAAAGCTATGCGCATGACCAGTACCACAGTTGAAAGTACCAGAAATTTCAGGGTGTTCCCAGAAATAGAAATTCACATTTACCACGTCTTTTACATAAATGAAATCACGTGTTTGACCACCATCTTCATAGCCATCAGTACCTTCAAACAAATTGATAACACCTGTTTCTTGGTTTTTATAGAACATTTGGCGTACAAGAGAGGCCATTTTATCCTTATGTGCTTCATTAGGACCAAATACATTAAAGTAACGTAAACCTACAACTTGCGCTGTATATTCACCTTCAAATTTACGTACATAACGGTCAAATAAAAGCTTAGAATATGCATATGGATTTAATGCCTCTTCTGCTTCTGGAGTTTCTACGAAACCATTTGTACCATTACCATACGTAGATGCAGAGGATGCATAAATAAATGGAATGGCTCTATCTTGGCAATAATGGAATAAATTTTTAGAACCTTCATAGTTGTTCTTCATCATATATTTTCCGTTATATTCCATTGTGTCCGCACAAGCGCCTTCATGAAAAATAACTTCGATTGGACCTACGTTGAAAGTACCATCCGCAATGGCAGCATCAAAGTCATCACAATCAATGTAATCTAAATAATCCAAGTTTTGAAGATTGCGAATTTTACGACCATCTGTCAAATCATCGACGATTAAAATATCATTACGGCCACGCTCATTTAAGGCTTTTACAATATTACTACCAATAAAACCGGCACCACCAGTTACAATAATCATAGTTTCCCCTCCTTAGACATTATAGCTATTTTTTTCACGATATCTGATGTAGAATAGCCTTCTTTAAATGAAAGTACCGCTACCTCATCTACAGACTCTCTGCCGACAATCTCTTCTTTTTTATAGTCTCCGCCCTTAACGAGAATATTAGGACGCAAATAGGCTAATAATTCAGCTGGTGTGTCTTCTTCGAAAAGAACAACCCCATCTACGCATTGTAAAGCACTTAATAAAGCAGCTCTATCATCTTCAGATACAATCGGTCTAGTTTCACCCTTTAAACGACGTACAGACGCATCTGAATTAAGTCCGATGATGAGATGACGACCTAGTTGAGCTGCCTCTTGAAGATATATAATATGGCCTCGATGTAAAATATCGAAACAACCATTAGTAAATACAACGGTTTCATCCATACTTTGCCATTTATCGATTAAGGCCTTCATCTCTTCTTTTGTATATAACGGACTTGATGCCGTTAATTGACGAACAGATCGCCACAAATCAATCAATTCTTGGCGATGAATTGGGTATGTACCAACCTTAGACACAACGATACCAGCTGCACCATTGGCAATATGTAATGCTAAACGCATAGATAAGCCACTAGCCAAGCAAGAAATCATCATAGCTACGACCGTATCGCCGGCACCACTTACATCGAATACATCTTGTTGCGTAGCTGGATTATGCCATGTTCGCCCATCCTTTGCTACAACAGTAATCCCCTTTGCAGAACGGGTACCTATAATATACTGAATATTAAGTTTACCTAATACTTCCTTAGCAGCCTCTATAACAGAAGCATCCTCATTAGGTATAACACGACCTAATGATTCGCCTAATTCCTTTACATTTGGCGTAATGCAAGTAGCACCACCATATTTAGACCAATCTGCCCCCTTAGGGTCAACAATAGTTTGCACATTATAGGTATGAGCTAATCTAAATACCTCTTGTAATAATGTAGGTGTACACACACCCTTGCCATAGTCAGAAATAACAATGCCTTGCAATCCTTGTTGACAAAGCCCGTCCAACCAGGAAATCAATCGTTCCTCTTCATCTGTTGTAATCGGAGTAATCGTCTCAAAATCGAGACGCATCATCTGTTGACGATCACCTAAAATTCTCATTTTAGTAATAGTAGAGCGATTGTTATCATAAATAAGACCAGATGTATCAATACCATCAGCAATCAATAATTTATCGAGTACTCTACCATGATCATCAACGCCAGCTACGGCTCCTAAATATACATGACAATCGAGATTAGCCAAGTTGGAAGCAACGTTCCCTGCACCACCAAGCACCTCTTTCACAGATGACACGCGATTTACCGGTACTGGAGCCTCTGGAGATATACGACTCACATCACCAAAGACATATCGGTCCACCATCACATCACCAATAACTGCGATTTTTAGGTTGGGTAGTGAATTTGTCAGAAATTCATTGACTGTTTTTGTAATCATAGGTCGTCCCCTTTCAAGAAATCTATGATTTCTTCCCTATCTCGATTAATAACCTTCTTCGATAAGCTCGCAGATAATATGACCTACCAAGATATGCATCTCTTGAATTCGTGCAGTCACTGTACTAGGAACGGCAAGTGTAATATCACATAGTTCAGCTAATTTTCCGCCACCTTCGCCTGTAAAAGCTATTGTATGCATTCCTGTATTACGAGCCATTTGCATGGCTTTCACCACATTTTTAGAGTTACCAGACGTAGAAATGCCGATAAGTACATCACCAGAGCGACCTAAGCCTTCAACTTGACGAGCAAAGATTGAATCAAAATCATAATCATTAGCAACAGCTGTCAAAATTGATGTATCAGTTGTAAGAGCAATAGACGCAAGAGAACGACGTTCTTTTTTAAAACGCCCTACCAACTCCGCTGCAAGATGTTGAGAATCAGCAGCAGACCCACCATTGCCACAAAACATGATTTTATTACCACTATTCAAGGCTACAATACAACGATTTGCTATTTCTTGAATAACATCCATTAATTCCATCGTTTTACTGAATACGTCTAGATGATCAGTAAATCGATCAGCAATGATTGGATTTATATCTGTCATTATAAAATCTCCTTTAGTAAGCGATCAGCATTTTTCCAGAACAATTTTTCTGTTTGTTCCTCTGAAAGCCCTGCTCCCCTAAAAGCATCGTATAAACGATGCATATCTGAAATGTCTTTAATTTCCGTATTCGGTTTAATGCCATCAAAATCAGTGCCTAAAGCTATGACATCTTCACCGCCTTTATTGATGATATACAATCCATGTTTAACGATATCTTCAATACGACTAATAGATGAAGTGCCAAGGAATGACTGAGCAAAATTCAGGCCAATAACACCGCCCTTTTCACCTATTAGACGAATCAAGTGATCTGGCAAATTGCGTCGATGGGCCGTCACTTCTCGTGCATTAGAATGAGAAGCAATAAAAGGTACATCAAGAATATCTCCTAATTGTTCTGTTCCGCCATCGTTGAGATGAGAGCAGTCTACAATCATACCTAATTCTTGCATTCGTTCCACAAACTCTATCCCTATTTTTGTCAGTTTCTTATATGGATCTCCTGTATTAGGCTCGCCTAATTCGTTCGGATAGTTCCAGGTCAATGTTATAAGACGAACACCATCCTTATAGGCCTTTTCAAGTTTGGATAAATCGCCCCCAAGAACACCACCCTCTTCTATCGACAGTAGGGCAGCCAATTTATGATTATCATAACAAGCCTTAATTTCCTCATAAGAGCGCACATGACTAATATGGTCACTATATTTTTGCATTTGAATATCAAATAAAGCACGCATAGATTCATATCTAGCATAAGAATCTTCTTGTTCTTTTAAGTCCACAAATAATGCAAAATCTTGTAATCGACTATGGCCCTTAATGAGACGTTGAATATCAATTTTCCACTTATTAGAGAATAAATCACCATCATGTGGATGGTCGATTAATTGCATTATCGTATCACAATGTAAATCAATCATATACTCTTGTTATTTCTTTACCTTTTTGGCATCTAATTTTTTTAGTGCTTTCAGTTCAGCCATAAAGCTGTCAATGTTATCAAATTTGCGATATACAGATGCAAAACGCACATACGCAACTTGGTCGATATCTTTCAATTGTTGTAGTACAAGTTCACCGATACGATCTGTAGAGATTTCTTGATTTACTTCATTGCGAATATCTCGTTCTACATTATTAACAACCTCTTCCATGACGGACATAGGCACTGTTCGTTTATCACAAGAACGCAGCAAACCATTTAACAATTTACCTCTGTCAAATAATTCACGGCGACCATTTTTCTTTGCTACCATGAGTGGTACTTCTTCGATGATTTCATAAGTAGTAAAGCGGCGTCCACAATTAATACACTCGCGACGACGGCGGATACTGTTCCCTTCGTCAGTCGTTCTTGAGTCTGTTACCTTCGTGTCTGTATGTTGGCAATAAGGACATCTCATTGGCTAATACTCCTTTTCTAATCAGCTAGTAATCTTGAAAAAGGCACAATACGCCTATTTTCTTATACCTTATATAGTACCATATTTAGTAGAAAAAGTACAAAAAGAACCATATAATGCTACTTAATAGTACTGACTTGTCTAAATCTTTTTCATTTGGTATGCTATTAATAAATGAACGACTTAGTTTAATCCCCCCAAGCCATGGTGGCTGGTTTTTTGGATTATTACTAAGTCGTTCTTTGTTTATATATAGTACCATATTTAGTAGGAAAAGTATAAAAAGAACCCCTTATAAACCTATGAATTACAATCTTTTTAAGAAGATTATAATCAAAAGTGTTATAAGGGGTTCTTTAGTATGCACTTACGTGCTAAATCGTATGAAATTAACGTTTAATAGCATCTTCAATATGTAACAAACAATCGCCAGACTCAATACGGCTGCCTTCACGAACAAAGATTTCTTCAACGATACCAGCGATAGGAGCTGTAATTGTAGTTTCCATCTTCATAGCTTCTGTTACGATTAATGGTTCACCTTTAGATACGGATTGTCCATTCTTAACGAGAATCTTAACAACGGAGCCAGACAATGTAGCACCGATTTCACCTGGGTTAGATTCATCAACTTTACGACGAACGACACCAGTTGTTTTAGCGTGTTTATCATGAACCTTAATAGCACGAGGTTGACCATTAAATTCAAAGAGAACAACACGATTACCATCTTCATCAGGATCGGATACACCATTCATTTTAATGATTAATGTTTTACCTTTTTCAATAGTAACTTGGATTTCTTCACCACGTTTCATGCCAAAGAAGAATGTTGGTGTATCGAGCACAGACACATCACCAAAGTCATTAGTGAATTTAGAGTAATCTTTGAATACTTTAGGATATAAGCAGTATGCACTTACATCTTCATCAGTTGTAGCTGCACCCATATCACTTAATTCATTGCGAACATGTTCAAAGTCAGTTGGTGGCAATACTGCACCAGGACGAACTGTAATTGGACGAATGCCTTTTAAGATGATTCTTTGAAGTTCTTCTGGGAAACCTTGGTATGGTGTGCCAAGACGGCCTTCAAAGAATTCTACTACGGATTGAGGGAAGTCTAATACATCGCCTTTTTCGTAGATATCTTGTTCAGTCAAATTGTTTTGAACCATGTACAATGTCATATCCCCTACTACTTTAGAGGAAGGTGTTACTTTGATAATATCACCAAACATCATATTAACTTGATGGTACATTTTCTTAATATCCGCCCAACGGTCACCAAGGCCTACCATCTTAGCTTGTTGTTGTAAGTTAGAGTATTGGCCACCTGGCATTTCATGTTGGTATACACCAGTGTTAGGATATGCTTCTGCTTTATCTACACCTTTGTAGTAAGGACGAATGCTACCGAAATAATGAGACATTTCTTCCATGTAATCGATGTTCATTTCTGGTTGACGTTCGTGACCAGATAAAGCGTAGTACATGGAATTCATGCTTGGTTGACTTGTACCATTAGCAAATGCAGAGTATGCTAAGTCGATTACGTCTACACCAGCATCTACAGCACGACCATAAGAGTAAATGGTATTGCCAGAACCTTCATGAGAATGCAAATGAATTGGTACTGTAACAGCATCTTTTAATGCGGATACAAGGTTATATGCAGCTTGAGGTTTCAAAAGACCTGCCATATCTTTAATAGCAATGATATTAGCACCTGCATTTTGCAATTCTTTTGCCATCTTCACATAGTAATCAAGATTATATTTAGGACGGCTGCTATCTAAAATATCGCCAGTGTAGCATAATGCCACTTCTGCTATTTTATTTTGTGCACGTACTTCATCGATAGCCACATGCATGTTATCAAGGCTGTTCAAGCTATCGAATACACGGAATACATCGATACCATTAACGGCTGCACGTTGAATAAAGTGACGAACCACATTATCAGGGTAGGATGTGTAACCTACTGCATTGGCACCACGAATAAGCATTTGAAGCAATGTATTAGGCACTTCACGACGGAACATGCGTAAACGTTCCCATGGATCTTCATGCAAGAAGCGATAGGATACGTCAAATGTTGCACCGCCCCAACATTCCAAGGAGAACAAGTTAGGGACACCTTTAGCAGCATGACCAGCTACGCGGGCCATATCGATGGTACGTAGACGTGTTGCAAACAAGGATTGATGAGCATCACGCCATGTAGTATCTGTGAAGAATACTTGTTTTTGCTCTGCTAACCATTTGCTGAATCCATCTGGACCTAATTCATCAAATTTTTGTTTTGTACCAGGAGCTGGAGTTACATCTAATGTAGAAGGCATTTGAATTGGTTCAAATTCAGGAAGTGGTTGTGGACCTGCACCAGAATAACCATTGATTGTTACATCTGCAATGTAACGCAATAATTTAGTACCACGGTCACGATCTGGTTTCAATTCAAATAATTCAGGATGTTCTTCAATGAAGTTTACATTATAGTGACCACTTTGGAATTCAGGATGTTCCAAAACATTAATCAAGAAATGGATATTTGTTTTTACGCCACGGATACGGAATTCCTTTAAGCAACGAAGCATTTTGCGAATTGTTTCTTCGTTATTAGGACCAAATGCAGTTGCTTTTACAAGCAAGGAATCGTAGTAAGGTGTTACAACGGCACCGGAGAAAGCATTACCAGAGTCAAGACGGATGCCAAAGCCACCGGAGCTACGATATGCCAAGATTTTACCAGTGTCTGGCATAAAGTTATTTTTAGGATTTTCTGTAGTGATACGACATTGGATTGCGGTACCTTTACAAGGAATTTGATCTTGTTCAGGAATCCCTACCTCTGGGCTGTGTAAATTATAGCCTTCAGCGATACGAATTTGAGCGTGAACAATATCAATATCTGTAATCATTTCTGTTACAGTATGTTCTACTTGGATACGAGGGTTTACTTCGATGAAGTAGAAGCTGCCATCAGCAGTTACCAAGAACTCAACTGTACCAGCATTAACGTATCCAACGTTTTTCATGATTTTAACGGCAGCATCACAAACAGCTTTACGAGTTTCCAAACTCAATGCAAAAGCTGGTGCCATTTCAACAACCTTTTGGTGACGACGTTGAACGGAGCAATCACGTTCATGTAAATGAACCACATTACCATGTTCGTCACCTAAGATTTGTACTTCGATATGTTTTGGTTCAACGATGAGTTTTTCTACATATACATCATCATCACCAAATGCTGCTTTAGCTTCGGATTTAGCACGATCGTATGCATCACGCAAATCTTCTTTGCGATGAACTTCACGCATACCACGACCACCACCGCCATTAACGGCTTTGATCATCAATGGGTATCCATGTGTTTCAGCAAACTCTTCTAATTGAGCATAATCCTTCAACGCCCCATCAGAACCAGGAATCATAGGGATTTCTGCTAATTTAGCTTGAGTACGAGCATTAACTTTATCACCGAACATATTCAAATGTTCAATATGTGGACCAATGAAAATAATGCCTTCTTCAGCACAACGTTTTGCAAAGCCTTCGTTTTCAGATAAGAAACCATAGCCAGGATGGATGGCATCAATATCATGCTCTTTCGCAATACGGATGATATCTTCAATATCAAGATATGCATCAACAGGTTTCTTTCCTTCCCCTACCAAATACGCTTCATCAGCTTGGTTGCGGTGCAAGGACAATGTGTCTTCCTTAGAGTAGATAGCTACTGTCTTAATGCCCATTTCGTTACATGCACGAAATACGCGGATTGCAATTTCACCGCGATTGGCCACTAAAACGGATTTAATTTTCTTCATAGTTGCCTCCTACCGAGTCCTATCGAATGATAGATTTCTTTTCATTGATTTACATGTATACCATCCATATCGAATTACATGTTTTTCACAAAACACTTATCAATATTTTTGATATATAATTATGTATCAAACATATTTATATTATACAATAATTTTTAGATATTAAAAGGCTTAATCATTATAAAAGATACCTTTATTAATCTTTTATCTCTATATGGAATTTTTTCTATTCACAAATTTTTCATATGTGTTTAATAATACAAAATGAAAGTATCGAAATCACAAAGCTATAATCTATTCATCACCTAAAAAATGCTGCATTAAACGATTCAATTGTTCTTGATCGCAAGCGCCCATCGTCTCTACAGCAGAATGCATGGCCAACAATGGTAGACCAATATCCATGGTTCTCATCGGTAGCATAGAGGATGAAATTGAACCTACTGTAGAGCCGCCCACAATATCTGAACGATTAACATAAATTTGGTATTTAACATTAGCCTCCTCACAAAGGCACTTAACAATAGCAATTGCCATCGCATCGCCTGCATAAGATTGACTAGCTGCTTGCTTTAACGTAACGCCTCCATTGAGTACAGGGAAATTGGTAATATCATTTTTCTCTGGATAATTTGGATGCAAACCATGCGCTACATCTGAGGAAATCATAAAGCCGCGAGCCACATCCATATCCATGTCATCCCTACTTAGTCCGAGGCTGCGATATACCCGTTCTAATAGATTTGGTAGTAACATTCCTGCCCCCCCTTGTTTCGTGCGGCTACCAACCTCTTCATTATCGAACAATACAGCACAGCGTATGCCTTCTACCTTATTTTTCTTCGCTTCTACAATACCGGATAATGCACCAAAACAAGATGTTAAGTTATCTAACCGCGGGGAGCTAATAAAATCAAATTCTGTACCAACTAAAATACCTTCTGTCACAGGATATAGTGTAATTTCATAGGATAAAATTTCCGATGGATCACAATTTACCTCTTCTGCCAAAAATGTATTCCATTCATCCACATCAGATTTTGTTGTATCAGAACCCTGTTGATTCATCATTATTATAGGCAACATTTCTTTTTGTCGATTTAGGGCTACGCCATCATTTACATTTCGATTCATATGAATTGCCAAATTAGGAATGATAGCAATCGGTCGTTTTGTGTCTACAAGAACAGATTCTACGTCATAAGGATTATCCCCTTTTAAAACAACGGTTCCTGCAGCCCCTAACGGGCGATCAAGCCATGTATTTTGTATTAATCCACCATACATTTCTACATTGAGCTTAGTATAGCCTTTTACATCAGTAATGGGATTAGGTTTTACACGTATGGCAGGAAAATCTGTATGTGCTGATGCAATGCGTAAGGAATGACGATAGTCCTCTCCTATGTGAAAAGCAAATAATGTTGTGCCATACACATTTACAACATAATTACCAGTTGTTAAGCTCCACGGTTCCTCTAAAGACAACTCAGTAAAACCTGCATCTACTAATAATTGTAAACTAGTATCTACCGTATGGTATGGGGACGTACATCCCTTAATGTATTTAATTAATTGTGGATTATCAAATTTCATATGACCTCCTACACAATTATTTAATGGTCTACCTTTTTTATTAAAATTAGTAATCTATTGCTATTGTATCACAAAAACGCCGTCCCATAAGGAACGGCGTTATGTATACATAAATGTATTAATCTATTATCTTGTGGTTTACCACATACCGATAACTTTCATCCACAAGGAACCGATGCCCATGAAGATGATTAAGTTGATTACGGATGCGAAGAAACCAATTTTCCACCATGTGTTTTGCGGAACATAACCAGTATTAAAAATTACTGGGGATGGACCTGCTGCATAGTGAGTTAAGGACATACACAAGTTAGATGTGAATGCAATCATGAGCAATGTCAACATTGGTGGTGCACCTGCAGAAATAGCGATTGCAGAGAATGCTACGAACATTGCAGAAATATGTGCTGTTAAGGATGCGAATACATAGTGTGCATACGTATTTACAAGAACCGCTATAACAAAGGCAATCACCCAAGAACCTTCAGGGATAACGCCACCCACTTGAACTGTGGCCCATTTAATGAAGCCCAATTTGGAAAGAAAACCGGCAAAGCCCATCAATGTACCCATCCAAACTAATGTATCCCAAGCACCTTTTTCACTTTTAACATCGTCCCAAATAAGAACGCCTGTAGCAAGCAAAATAGAAATGCCCAAGAATGCAACAGTTGTTGCATCAAGTTTAGTGAATTGAGAAGTAGCCCACAATACTAGAGCTAAAATAAATACGCCAAGCATCACCCACTCTTGGAAAGACATCTTACCAAGGCCTTTTAACTCTTCTTTAATCATTTGTTGAGCTTCACGAGAATCTTTGATTTCCGGTGGGTATACTTTGTAAATGAAGTACGGCATAATGATTAACGCAATAATGCCAGGAACGATGGCAGCCATAGCCCAATCACCCCAAGTGATACCAATACTAAAGGATTGAAGTGCTAATGCAGCAACCAAGGTATTACCAGCCATGGATGTTTGGAACATGGCAGACGTAATCGTATTAACCTGATAAATGGATTGCATCAAGAAGGAACCAATTTTACGAGGGCCATCATGTGGTTCAGAGCCGAACGCTTTTGCCAAACTTGTCGTAATTGGCATGATAACACCGCCCACACGAGCTGTATTAGATGGTGTGGCAGGCGCCAAAATCAAATCAGTTAAAGCTAAAGCATAAGATAGGCGCAAAGAACTGCTACCAAATGCAGCAATCAAGTTATAAGCAATACGTTTACCCAAACCAGTCTTAATAAAACCACGAGAGAATAAGAAGGCCCCAACAATTAACCAAATAGCAGAATTCGCAAAGCCAGAAATAGCTTCACCAATTTTCAAGGTACCTGTCAACGCTGCTACAGTAATAACAACAATAGATACGCCACCAATCGGTAATGGCTGAGTAATAAAGCCTACGATAGTCGCCACAAAGATGGCAAATAAATGCCAGGACTGAGGTGTTAACCCCTCCGGAGTTGGAATAAACCAAAGACCTAAACCAAAGGCCGCTGGAATAATCCAGTTTAAAACTTTTTTCATACACAAATCTCCTACATAGGAAAAACTAAAATATATTTATATCCTCTTATCATAAATATAATATATTTCAAGATAAAAAGATGTGAGAAAAAGCTGTGCATCACATGGTATGCACAGCTTTCATCATATAAATCCTATTCAGGTAAAGATACGTTCTCTAAATTTGTTTTTTCGATAGACTCAATATCACCTTGGTCGCAAAGATTTGCAATAGTTGGATCAATTGGTAAACGGTTCAACAATAATAGACCGTATTTTTGAAGGATTTCTTCAATGTGGCTTTCACCAAAGATTTGGTAATCCTTACCGTTATCTGGGCAATGGAAGTAAGAGTAGTTTTCCACCACACCAATAATAGGCACTTGCATTAAATCAGCCATTTTAACTGCTTTTTCAACAATCATGGATACCAAGTCTTGAGGAGATGTAACGATGATGATACCATCCAATTTCAAGGATTGGTATACAGTAATCGCTACGTCACCTGTTCCTGGCGGCATATCAACAAATAAATAATCAATGTCTTTCCAAATTACATCTGTATAGAATTGTTTTACAACATTGCCTAGAATAGGACCACGCCATAAAACAGGATCTGTATCGTTTTCCAAAAGGAGGTTAACAGACATAACGTCGATACCGCCTTTAGATTTTACAGGATACATGCCAATTTCGTCAGCATATGCTTTTTCCTTGATGCCGAACATCTTAGGAATGGAAGGACCGGTAATATCCGCATCGAGAATACCTACTTTGTAACCTTTACGCGCCATTGTAATGGCCATCAAGCTCGTAACGGAGGATTTACCTACGCCACCTTTACCGGATACTACGCCGATTACATGTTTAACAGAACTAAGCTCGTGTAATGGAGCTGTAAGATCTTGAGGTTGTTGAGAAGCGCCGCCACCGCAACCAGAGGATTGAGATGGGCATCCGCCACAATCACTGCTGCTACCGCAACCCATAGTAAACACCTACTTTCTTTGAGGACTTGCCTCAACAATATATAGTTTTAAAATTATTTTCTCTATGTAAATATTGATCATGGTGAAAGCTATCTATAAAGGCTAACATACCAAATATTTACAGCCCTATTGTATCATGGTATTTCAATATTTTTCAATATACATATATGCTTTATCATGAATTATTCACCACAATATTCTTTTGTAAGAGCACAAAGGATTTCCATGCCCTTTTCAATTTCTGGTATTGTTGGCACAGTATAACTTAAGCGAAATGCATGTCCATTCTCTACCCCATCCGAAGCGAATGCACCGCATTTGATAATGCCCACATTTTTATTCATGCACGTCTCAAAAAACTCATCGCAATCAACAGTATCTGGCATCGTCATCCACGCAAACATACCACCGGTTGGTTCTGTTAAATGAACCTTAGAACTCCCCTTCTCCTTAAATACGCGCATCATAGCATCACATTTAGATTTATAAACTTTACGTACATTTTCTAAATGTGCGTCATAATCGATTTGATCAAGTACATGGGCCACTACCTTTTGTGTAACTAACGGCATTTGTCCGGCTGTATTATTCTTCAAAGCTTGGATTGTGCTAATTACATCCTCAGGTCCCAACAAGAAACCTACACGCAAGCCTGCTGATAATGTTTTAGAATAGGAGCCTGCATAGAGAACACGATTTTCCGTATCAAAGGATTTAAAGCTAGACACATGTTCACCAGCAAAACGGATTTCACCATATGGATCATCTTCATAGATAAATAAATCATATTTAGATGCAATAGCGTAGATTTCTTTACGACGCTCTAGAGGCATTGTAATACCTGTTGGATTTTGGAAGTTAGGAATTAAATAAATATATTTCCCTTTACCAGATTGAGCCGCTTTTTCTAGTTCACTAGGAATCATACCAAATTCATCGGTTTTAATACCTACAGCTTTGGCCCCCATGTTGCGTACGGAATTGATAGCACTTGTAAAAGTATAATCATCCATGTACACTTCATCGCCTGGTTCACATACGGTAATCGGTACTAAGCCTAATAATTGGCCCGCACCATTTGAAATAATTAAGCCCTGTCCTTTTAAGTTCATGTGATGAACCTTAGATAAACGGTCTAGCGTCAATTCTGATAGACGTGCATCCCCTTGCATAGGACCATATTGTAAAAGCCCCATCGGATTTTCGTGAACGATAAAATCGAAGGCATCTTCGATAACCTTCACAGGAATTGCTTCAGGTGCAGGATTACCAATACCAAAACTAATAAAGCCTGGTACGCCTACACCACGTTCAAATACTTCTCGAATAAAATTAGGGCCTTTTAAGGTTACCCGTTCAGGAAGTGAAAAACTCATAGTATCGCCTCTTTATTTGATTAATTACATAAGATTACAAATTTATGCTACGCATTAGGATCATGTTCTTGTTCAGCATTACGTTTATCCATATAACGCTTGTACACCTTCCACAAGATGAAATATACAGTGCCGGCTACAACAACAATGATGCCAAGACGACCCATATTCTCTTGAAAATTGACAATATCTGTTCCTATGGCAACCTCAAGAGCTGTTGATGGGAATTTACCAATTAAATTTGCCAAAATATAGTCTCGAGGCTTAATCTTACTGATAGCCCCTAGCGCAGTGATGACACCAGATGGAAAATAAGGTAATGATCTAGCAAATAACATGACCACAAAACCATTATTACCGGAGAAATCATCTACTTTCATCAATGTACTGCTCTTAGAAATGAGCTTATCAGCCGCATCTCGTAAGAAATAACGCATAATGTAAAAGCTGATAACTACACCAATTGTTTCAGCTAGCCAAGAAATAATGATACCTGGCCACATACCAAATACCAATCCATTAGCTGTTGAAATAAAAATTGAAGGCAAAAAACCTACGGCATTGACAAAAATATCTAGGACCATACTTACAACCATGGCCATTGGGCCAAAGCCTTGAATATATTCTGCTATTTCCTCCATAGAACCACTAGTAGCTAAATGCCACATGGTGGGATAAAATGTTGGATCCACAATATTAATGACAATTAATAAGACTATAAAACCAATGCCTGCTATCAATTGTACCCAACCTTCACCAGAAGGTTTTAATTTTCTTGTACTCATATATACCTCGTTTTATAAAAAAACTAGTTATATTATATCACGGATTCTATAGAGTAGTTATAACTATTATGCCATTAGCACCTAAAAATTATATAAATCTGATAGCATAAAAATTATTTAAAGATGTATAATGTCATTATAACGAGAATATTCTTAATGAAAGAAGGTATATTATGATATCAGCAGGTCAAACAGCTACGTCAACGGTTACAGTAACAGAATCTAATATTGCAAAAACAATGAAATCCGGTTCTTTAGAGGTCTTTGCTACACCAGCTATGTGTGCACTTATGGAAGAAGCAGCGCAAGCAGCAGTACAACCACATTTAGAAGAAGGTGAAGGTACAGTAGGTATCTCCCTTTCTATTAGCCACGATGCTCCATCCCCTATGGGCTCTACAATTACAGCTAAAGCTACAGTGACAGCTGTGGAAGGGCGTAAAATCACCTTTAATATTGAAGCATCCGACGGTGTTGGTATCATTGGTAAAGGCATACATGAACGTTTTGTTATTAACAATGAAAAATTTATGGCAAAAGTAGGTACAAGAAAAGCATCAAACTAGAATTAGAACTACTTATTACACTTAGTACTAATTATTAAACTTAAAACGACTTACTAAAAACTAAGGTCTTAAACCTAAAAACCTCCACGCTCATACGATCGTGGAGGTTTTTGTATGCTCTATGCTCTTATATCACCTAGATAATTAGCAAATCGTAACTACCCAACCTTCAGGAGCTTCGATTTCACCATGTTGAATACCGAGCAATGTGTCATATAATTTTTTAGTCATAGGCCCCATATCTTCCATACCAGCTGGTACATTAATTGTGCCTTCTGGCGTATCGATTTGACCTACTGGAGAAATAACTGCAGCTGTACCGCATAGACCCATTTCAGCAAAGTCTTTCAATTCATCTTTGTGAACTGGACGATGTTCAACCTTCATACCAAGATAATGTTCTGCCACATACATCAAGGAGCGACGTGTAATAGATGGCAAGATGCTATCGGATTTAGGTGTTACCAAAGTACCATCTTTTGTAATAAAGATAAAGTTCGCACCACCGGTTTCTTCTACATGTGTACGCGTAGCCGCATCAAGATACATATTTTCAGCATAACCATGTTCATGTGCATCAGTGATAGCATATAAACTCATAGCATAGTTAAGACCAGCTTTGATATGACCAGTACCATGAGGTGCTGCACGGTCAAAATCAGTAACACGGATTTTGATTGGTTTTGCACCGCCTTTAAAGTAAGGGCCTACTGGTGTTGTAAATACACGGAATTGATATTCGTCAGCCGGTTTTACACCGATAACAGAGTTTGTGCCCATCATATAAGGGCGAATATAAAGGCTAGCACCATGACCATATGGAGGTACAAAGTCTTTATTCGCTTTCACAACTTCTTTAACCGCTTCAAGGAAGCGTCCTTCAGGTAATGTAGGCATTACAAGGCGTTCCGCAGATTGATTTAAACGCTCTGCATTAAGATCTGGACGGAAACATACAATGTGACCATCTTTAGTGTAGTATGCTTTTAAACCTTCGAATACAGTTTGTGCATATTGGAATACACCTGCACATTCATTAAGGGTAACGTTAGCATCAGTAATTAATCCGCCTTCGTCCCATTTACCATCTTTATATGTAGTCAAATAACGGTAGTCGGTTTCTACATAACCAAAACCGAGATTATCCCAATCGATATTCTTGCTCATAACAATGACCTCCATGCTTATTAATATACTTATAATCTTAACACTATGAGCAAGTTATTTCAACATATTCTATAGAGAACAGAAATTAGACATATAATGAGTTGAGTGTACTTAAGTACAAAATATAGAATACCACTTATTTTGATGCCTTATAAATCATATGGATCATCATATCTATAACGATTGGTATCATAAATAATCTCTATGTCTTTATCTATAATAAATTTAGTTCGTTTCAAATCATAAGGTACGTCGTAACGCGTATGATATGAAATAGATTCTACACGACCAGTACGAACCGCATTATCGGATCCAAACGGAACTTTTACAATATCCCCTTCATATATATCATTTCTATCAGTACGATAATAAAATTCTTGGTTTATCTTAAAAATATATACGGAACAATACGTATAAATCCTTCTATCAGATGTATGATTTGATTGTAAAAACTCTTGTAAAGATTTATCTCTTGTATGAGCATATATAAAATTAATTAGATTTTTATACCAAGTGGGCACATACTGATCAGTTACATTCCCTATAAACAATGTATCCTCTTTATGCGCCCATTTAATACGTACTGTTACTATACCACCACGAGCAGGATCTCTATCAAGGTCATGACTTTCACTAAGACTAAAGGAATCTAGACTATATAGCGTTTCGCCAATGTGAAAGTCAATATCTTGCTTCAATTGATGAATCATTTGATTATCTACATACTCGCTATGACTATGGCTAGAGTGACCAAATTGCTTGCTATTACAATCAATGGAAATAGAAGGCTCATTCCAATTAAAATTCAATGTATTTACGTCACCATATTCTTGGTACATATTTTTTTGCACTTCAATATGAATCTCTTGAATTCTATCTTTTTCTCGATTTCCATCAAATAAAAGTAATGTAGGCATACCTAGGATTTGTCTGAATAGTATAGACATGGCCCTCAGGGTATTATCAAAAGGAAATTCATATATAAATTCCTGATCCTCAGTGTTGATGAGCTGCACTTGGACAGCACACTCATCCTCATCATATAGGTCAATATCATCGGAAAATCTACGCCCCATAAGCTCTAATAGATATTGTTTTTTAGATTCGTCAATTGAGTACTCCTTAGTAGTTAAGGATTCTATTTTATCCTCTACAGGTTTTGAGATATGCTCCCATTTAATGCCATAGGTAACACTTATGGCTTCCTTAATAGAAATATGTTGTATCTCTTCAATATAGTAATCTTTACGATTTAATTTCACTTCCTTTGGAACGCCATCTGGTAAATCACCATACCAGCTACCCGTACTTATAATGTCACAAGATGCTACTGTACCTATAAATTTATCGGTCATATTTCTATGCATATACATAGGGTCTCCTCCTTTTATTACTTTTTTAAAAGTATATCAAATAGGATGTGACAAAAATGCCTCTATATAATTATTTCGTCAAAATTATTCTTTACATAGTGATTTATATTATAATTATCTTAAGATATATATCCCAGCTCTTAAGGAGGTATTTCTTATGAAATCAACTACTAAACATGAACTAATCTCTAATCCTAAAAATATCATCTGTATAGGCCTTAATTATGCGGACCATATTGCGGAAACTAGTCTTGCTACACATGAGTTTCCAGAAATCTTTATGAAAACATCTAACGCATTAGCGTCACATCAAGATATAGTTCTTATTCAAGATGAAAACCTTCATTATGATTACGAAGGAGAGCTCGTCATCGTCATTGGTAAGGCGGGTAAAAATATATCTCGCGACCAAGCTAAAGAACATATCTTAGGATATACCATAGGTAATGATGTATCAGCTCGAACCTTACAATTTAGAGGTTCTCAGTGGATTCTTGGCAAATCCTTAGATAACTTTGCCCCTATCGGTCCTGTTATCGTATCACCTGACGATTTTGATTTTGAAAATGCTACCATTACCACAACAGTAAATGGTGAAGTGCGTCAACAAGCTAAATTAGAACAAATGTTATTTAAACCAGATGCAATCATAGAGTTTGTATCTCAGTATATTACACTACAAGAGGGTGATATTATCTTTACCGGTACACCTAGTGGTGTTGTACTCGGTAAAAATGAAAGCAAATATGGTTGGCTAAAATCAGGAGATACCGTATCTATATCGATTAGTGGCATTGGTACCTTAGTAAATCAATTTAAATAGTCCCCCCTATATATACCAAAAGAGATTACCTATGATGTGTCTATCCATCATGAGTAATCTCTTTCTTCTTTTTCTATAAGTCTATTTAAATATGATTTTACAATCTAATATGTACTATTTATGTTTCGCTTCAAGATCTAGCAAATATTTCTTGCGTTCAATACCGCCAGCATAGCCAGTTAATTTTCCATTACTACCAATCACACGATGACATGGAATGATAATAGATATAGGATTATGTCCTACAGCACCGCCCACAGCTTGAGCAGACATTTTATCTTTACCTTGCTTTTCAGCTATTTGTTTACCAATATCTCCATAGGTTGTAGTTCCCCCATAAGGTATAGTTTGCAATACAGACCATACAGACTTACGGAACTCTGTTCCTTCTAATTGTATCGGTGGAGTAATAAATGGTTTTTGACCTTTAAAATATTGGTCTAGCCACATAATGGTCACTTCAAAAGGGCCGGTTTTTTGTTCAATATACTCCGCATCATCATAACTAGGTGCATGTGCTTCATCAACGAAAAATAAATCTGTTAAATACGTTAATGTACCAAGCATAATCATAGTTCCTAAGGGACTTTCATAGGTGTATTTATAATTCATAGTACATTAACTCCTTATTAAACTAACAAATCATTCATAACCTTTTGTATGTCATTATTAAATGATACAGTATTTTTATTAATTTCAAAAGTAGTATATTATTTATCCCAATAATTTATCGTAGATGTCATAATCTATATCCTTAAATACATTAAATATCACTTGTATTTTACTATTAGTTTCTTTTAAATAGGTACGCACCGTATCGATAGCAATTTGTGCTGCTTCTTCATTAGGGAATCTAAACTCACCTGTAGAGATACAGCAGAATGCAATGGATTGTAAGCTATAAGCATTGGCTAACTCTAAACAAGACCTATAACATGAAGCCAATTGTTCTCGTTCTATATCTGTAAGGGAATCATAAATAATAGGGCCTACCGTGTGAATAACATGTTTAGCTGGTAAATTAAAACCATAGGTTTTACGTGCAACACCTGTTTTTTCAGGCATATCCATGTATTCAATCATACGAGAACAAGCCATACGAAGCTCAATACCCGCAAAGGTGTGAATAGTATTATCAATACATCTATGATTTGGAGCAAAACACCCTAACAATTGATTGTTAGCCGCATTCACTATAGCATCCACTGAAAGGCGCGTAATATCGCCTTGCCATAAATAAATCTGAGGTGCACGTTTTTCCATATCATTAATGGTAACAATTCCTTTTTCACGGGCTAATTCAGTTAAATACTCATCTTGTATCTTCATCCATTCTGCCGGCATAAATCCTGCAGAGCGAATATTACAAAGAGACCTAAAAAGTGTGAACTGTTCTGCTTCATCATTAGGGATTTTAATGTGTTCGTCTTTATATTTCTCTGTATATTCTACTACTAATCCTTTTACAAGATAAATTAAACGTTCTTGCTGTGTCATATGTAACTCCTTATGGTCTATAAAGACTTTAACTTATTATATAACAAAAAACTGCTAGCACATATATATGCTAGCAGTAACTTTACTGTTTATAGTATATCAAACTTTATGGTCTTACAAAAAATTGACCACCATGATTTACTAAAATGTCGCCTTGTAACACTTTAGTAGTTACCCCTTGTAAACTACCTTGAATTTGGCTCATCATAAAGCGATAGCCTGGGCTACTCATATGTTTATTGAAAGCTGATTCATCGCTATAAATTTGAATAACATACCAGTGAGTTTTATTGTTTCTTTCACGTAATACGTAACCTGCCTTATAGCCCGCATCATCACGTACGGCACGTTCAATGTCTAGTTGATATTGTTTTTGCACTGTATCTACTTCATTGCCATCTACAGTAAATTCCATTAAGGTCACAACAGATTTGCCATCATTAATGATAGATAAAGCATCTGGTTTTTCAATCAATAGCATAGGTTGTACATCATACAATTTACGATTTGTCAGTTTAGAACCAACCTCGTTAATATAGTTTTGGAAATGCTCGGATTTGCGGTGTGTTTCTAAGGCAGCCGTATCTTTATATACCTCCACTACGTATGATTCAGATGGATTACCTTTTACATGAGCCACATTCATAGATAATGTATTAGGTTCTTTCTCCATAGAGGATATTAAATTTTTAACGCCTTCTGCATTATATGCACCTTGTAATTCAGTCGGTACTTGGAAACGATACAAACCTACAATAGGGGCTGTATCTACTTGTTCTTGTTTATCAAATGTGAATGCTGCAAACGATGTGCTAACGCCTAAAACTGAAATAGCAAATGTAAATATTATACGTTTAAAAGCTCTTAAATTCATGCTAATACCTCGTTAAACTTAATTAATCATCATTATTTATTCTATCTTTTAATAATTTATATATGCGAATAACATTAGGTTGGGTTGGCATAAACTTTATACCTCTCTTTAGCAAAGCGAGTACAGTACGTGCTTTTTGTTCTATAATTTTTGCAGTATGATTACTTGTAACTAAAAAATGATTACCACCAATCGTATACTCTCGTTCAATATAATTTATTGTAATAGGAAACATATCTTGAATCAAAAATACACTTTCTTTACCATCATCAAGTTTTGCTATATAAAGTGTATCACAACGTTTATATTTAAGCTCTTTTTTCTTAATTATCTCTCTATACTTTTGAATTTGACTTGATAAAGGAATCATCCAGTATATATCTCTATTACTATCTTGAAAGCAATAATAATGAGGTCTATTTCCTAATTTGTTTCCCTTCAAAAAAGATTCATTCATATCTGAAAAAAATGAGTCTTTAACAATATAAAACCCTCTCTTCTCCATAATCCCTCCAGATACAAAAAGCCCTCCGCTTGTAGCGAAGGACTTTATTATCAACCCAACCATTTATATACCGCAATATTGGTCAGCGGTAATACTTTCAACCCGACTATTTATACCCCACATATCGGTCAGTGGCCTACTTCTATCTCTATAATACAAAACTAAATTTAGCTTGTCAAACACCTAGAAAGAATAAATCAACTTTGTAATTTATATTGTAATATATTCCACTATTGTACCATGATCCTCTATAAGCTTAACAAGGTCTTTTCCTTGTAACCACACGGTCGCATCATTTTGATTGGGATGAATACCGATGAGATTATCCTTATAATCCGCATCAATATAATAATGCACTCTGTGTTCTTTATCATTTAGTAAGCAGAATGGGGATACATGACCTGGTTTAATCTTCAAAATCTCCCATAACTCTTCTTCAGAACCAAAGGAAATCTTTTTAAGATTGTGGTCCTTACGGAATTGTTTTAAATCTACACGCTTTGAACCGCGTACAGTAATTAAATAGTAATGCTCCCGCTTATGGTCTCGGATAAATAAATTTTTCGCATCCCATTCTGGATATGGCAGTTCTACATCTGGTTTATCGTCCATACTAAATAGCGGTGCGTGATCCGTAATTTCAAAATTGATATGATGGTCATGCAAACAATCATATACGCCTTGTTTATCTAACATGTCTATCTCACCAAATTTATTCTGGAGCCGTATAGGTCCCATCAAATACAAATAACTCTGGATGTTCATGTACGAATGTATCTTCATAGATTCCATCATATTCATATAATACATCATCTTTTTTATCGAGGAAATCAAATACTTCATCGTCCCAATCTTTTAAAATAGTCCATCGTTCTTCTCTATCAAATGGAACAGAACCGCCAAAGTAATCGATTACGGATTGTAAATTATCTGCTAGTATATCCATCTTGAAGAGGCGTAACCCCGCAAGAGCATCTTCCCATACAATGCCTGTAGAGTTATAGAAGAACTGATGATGCCCACCATTATTAACCTCTGCGAAGTACCAAGATATAGCATTAAGATAGCGTTGCTCTAAGGTGAAAGGTTTTGCGGATTCTATATAATCATCATAAGATCCATATATATTGATGGTCCAATACATAGGCTCATTAATGGTCCATACATCATCGGTAGCTTGTATCTCTTCGACAGTGATAGTCCGATGACGAGGTACACCTTTTCGTTTCTTCTTTTTCTCTGCTACGTACTCATTATAGGCTGCACATAAATCAGGATAATCAGATTCACATGTTTCAAAATCCATTTTCAAATAGCACATATCAATGACTTCAAAACAGTACGATTTTATATCATCTAGTTTCGTTTCCGTAGCTAAACGTACACCTTTATCTACTAATCTTAGCATCTGTTGCATAGTATTCGATGTGTACCCGTCACTATTATCCAAGACAAGGGCTCCATACGCATAGGCACAGCGATAATACCACACCGCATCACGATACTCTTCATCAATAGCTTCTAATACCTTAATAGCCTCTTTTTCATTACTATTATTGTTATAAGCTCGACCAAGCTCACCTAATAGAGGTACAGATAAATTTTCCATGCCCACATCAGTTAACACATCAATAATAGTCTCTACATTTCCAGAATCATTAAGCTCTTTAATGGTTTGTAATTGCTCCGCCTCAGAAAATGCTTTAAATTGTTCAATCGTTAATCCCATTATGTCACATCCTATCATAATTCATATATAGTCTTAAAATAAACATTATTTAGAAGCTAGCTACCACAAACAATATAGAATACAGGTATACCGTCTTCATTATCTATTAGCCCATATCCTTCACATTCATGGCCTTCGTATTCAATACCTTCAAAGAATACATGATCGCCTAATTCTTTATTTGCCATTAAATTGTGCAATTTAAAGAGTAATTCTTCTCTAGTAAAATATGTACCATTATCCGCAACAAGATGAGCCATAATTTCTTCCTGCCACATGCCATCTTCTTTATCTTCTTCCAGCAACTCTTCATCGGTAACACGTTCATTATCAAAGAGTTGGTCTTCACTTTCAATCCAAGCTTCATAGGTTACTAGAATTTCAGGTTCTTCTAATCTATCATCGTCATCTGCTTGATCATCATCTACATATTTTTCTACAATTTTATTATATTCTTTTGAAAACTCATCTCTACTATACGTATGTTTGTTAAATATCCAATGCACTTCATCATATGTAGGATAGTTATCTTCATCGCATTCATTAACGTCTTCGACATCTTTACCTTCTGTAGCATCTTGACTGTTTTTCTTATCAAATACATTCTTAATGGTTTCAAATATCACAGGATAATCCTCCTTGTACTGTTTCGGCTTGATTTTAAATAGGTGATATTTTACTACTTCACAGCACCAACCAAGTTGTTTATCTAAATGGGCTTCTTTCGTCATTTTTATGCCTGTTTCTATTAATTGTAATGCCTTCTGTACATGTTCAGATTCATAGCTCTTACCATACCCTAGCATCCCATGAGCATAGCCACACCGATAATACCAAGACCAATCACGATGTGCCTCATCTATACGATCAAATAACTCGATAGCCTCTGCTGCGCGGCCATTATTGTTATACATACGTCCTAAGGCGCTTAACAATATAGGAGACAAATTATCGATGCCTATGTTAGTTAATAACTCCATCGCACGCTTGATATCGATGCCCTCTTGTTCATTAAGGAGCTTAACCTTTTCCACATCACTTAATTCTTGAAACTCTTCATCCGTAATGTCTTCTATACTGAAATATAAGTTCTTAATAAAGTCACCAAAGTTATCTGCTAACAGAGTAATTGAGTAATCACATTCTTGGTCTACACGAACTACCTTAGGTTCACCGGTTGGACCGCACTCACGATAATCGAGGAAAATCATGTCGTGACCGCCGGAAATCGTATCGGCTACAACGATACCGATAGGGGGATATTTTACTTTTGAAATCCAAAATTCATTACCCATCTCACCTAAAAGAGAGTATTTTTTATCTCTATCGATGCCATATATTCCTGTTATATATACACAATCGTCATCATCGTTAATAAAACAATTTTTCTTTACTACACCACCATTATGGTTTTTAAGTAGTTCAATATATGCTGCAGGCAATGTATAACCTAGTTCAGCTTCAGCATTCTTAATATCCTCATCGGTAACCTCTCTACCTATATAGGACTCAAATGCATAATCGGTGTCTTTCCAAAATCCAGTCCAATTGAAATCTTTTAGATGACTCATAATACTCGCTCCTAGTCAAATAGATAAAATCTAACCACATTTTATGTCATCAATAGAATATTTTTTTATTAAAGCTTTCACCTCACGCCGTATCAAAATGGTATCTATAATATAGGAAAAAATGATATAAGGAGATACGTTAATAATCCCGACAGGGGCCAATATAAGGGCTGCCCACAATAAATTCAGTGAATACGCATACCACTTAAAATCAACGGTATTTAAAAATGGTATAACATAGTCAATAACTCTTACTTCCCATTGCATTAATGGGTTCAATTCCTCACTTGTGCCTAATAGCCAAGTGAAAGTAAGGGCAAATATCAAACCATATACTATGCCAACAGGAATTAATACCTTCGCTCTCTTTTTTAATAAATTACGGCAAATCTCATCTTCTTCCTCTGGTGTTACATTGTATACCATATTACATTGAATCTTAATCCGTCTAAATCGATAGCGAATATACTTATACAAAAGGTTATTCGGTGTATATAACATAATAGACTCCGCATGCTATTGATAGTAACTAAATCATTGGAGAATATATTATCCATCTATGGCAAAGTAATGTAAATCTTTGAATTCATTATCCCAAAATGTAAAGGAAAAGATGTGCGTATCATCAAAGGTTTGCTCACAATAGGTCACAGCATCTCGCTCTGGTTCAATAATAGGCATACCTATCCGTGTTTTCACTTCATCAATAGTGACATCGCCATACCAATCTAGAATTTCGTTATGAATGAAAGTAACAATGGAATCTATATTCTTATGATAATTAGTAGCTAATAATTTAGCAGTATTTACATTAGCATCCGTTGGCTTCTCATCCCAACAAAATTGTATGCCTTCATAGGTCAATGTATATTGTCTTAACTGTTCATCATATATTATCTCATTAATCATTTTCAGTATCCTTTACATAGCTTTCCATCTTAGGTCTTAAATCTAACACGATTTCCCAATCATCTAATGTTGGAACCTTATGATGTGCAATAAAGTCTTCTATGATCTGTAACACCTCTTGGTGGCCCAGCTCATTCTTACCATATATGATGGCGCCTCGGTCACCATCATTAGTTACACTAAGCTCTATATGTAATAAATCGGTATCTTGATCACTACAAACCTGTACAAAGTTATATAGTTTATTATCTATGGAGATTGCCTTTGATGGAGAAATAACTACAAAGTCTTGCTCTTGGTCCTCAATAGCATACAGATTTTGTTCAACTTCATTCAGTGTAATACCTTCATATTTATAGGTGCCTACATCAATGGACCAATCCGTATATGTTTTCTCAAATGTATCTATCATATGTATCGCCTCTCCTTTACGATATCCATTAAAACAAAGTTTCTAATTGCCCTGCCATATCCTCTATAAACTCATCAAATTTACAGAGCTCTCGTAGTTCTTGATGTTCCATATCATAACAGGAAATCTTTTTAGATTTAGGGTCCCAAACAATTTGATAATCGTTGTACTCACCTAGCTCTTTAGATAAACGTAATAGTTTACGACGACCCCATTTAAATGGAACTGTATCAAGTAAAGGTAAGAACTCTATAGAGATAAAATCTGAGTCTGGCAATTCAAAGTAAAGATTATCTCCCTCTAAAAATGATACTAGTCCCTTTGGTAGTTTAAACGGTTTTAATTGATCCATTTTATTCTGTTTATCATGGTACTCAGCAGGCTCTAAATTTTTAAAATACTCAGCCATTTCCATATCGCCTTTTTCAATAGCAATGCTATAGGGACGCATACCATCCTTTTCCGTGATGGTTACATCAGCACCATGTTCTACCAAATATTTACACATCAGTAAATCCACATACCGAGCTGCTACACATAGTGGGGTTGGCTTAAATGGATACACAGAATCAGGTTTATTGTAGTTGATATCTACACCATTAGTAATAAAGAAATCTAGAACCTCATAGTCTTGGTCTGTAATAACATTTCTGAAAGCTCGTCCACCATATTTCTGTACTGAATGTCCTAAATCATGAATGAGTTGTAAGTTCTCATATTTCTTGCCATATAAAGCGGCTTGAAAGGCATCTACGTTCACACAGTTCAAAGCATGAATGTTAGCACCATGAGCCACAACATAATCTATAATCTCTTGATTACCATACCGTACTGCTAATAAGAAGCTTGGATTTTCTTCATCATTTAGATCTACGCCATGTTCAACTAACCATTTCACACTTGGCAAACATTCCATCACTAACGCTAATTGTAGAGGTGAATACTCACTATATTTACCAATTTGTATAGATTTATGAATATCCCAACCACTTTTTAACTCGCTTTCAAGAGCAGTAATATTTCCATTTATAATATCTGTCACTAAATCTGGTACAGATTCAAAAGTGCCTAAGTCCTTAAGATGTATCATATGTGTCTCTCCCTTATAATACGACCTTATATGTATACTAATGATTCATAGTTTAATTATACTAAATTTATTGTAACTTTTGATATAGAAAAAGCCTCTTACCGAAGTAAGAGACTGAACCAATCTCCTTAACGTTAAGATTTTGGTCTAACATTAAGAGGTCGGTTCAAAAGCTGCCAAATTCAAAGGATATTTTAGACAGACTTGATAAATTGCAAGAAAAGAAAAATCCCCTCATGCAAGAGTATTCGTCCTCAAAAACCACGATGGACGAGCTTTACAAAATACGAAAAAATTATGGAATTTATATGGGTAAGGAAATGAAGAGATAACCATCTCCTTATTAACCCCTACTATATTAAGCATCATTCATACATTGTAAAAGCTCATAATTCTGAACATACATCTCATTATTTAGTAAGCTATACTTTTCATTTTCTAAAACTTTTATATTTATATTCGAATTAATGCTATAATCTTTTTCTGAAAATCCTATTGCCGAAACAATTAACTGGCTAAATTGATCTGATGATTCCATAATATACTCGACTAATGCCTGTTTCTTCTCTTGGTCTGTCTCCGCATTATTAGGGCTATCAAAAACCATTGGAAATGTTGTTCCTTCAGGATTAAATTTCTGTTTTAAATCATTGAGTGTTAGATACCATATAACAGTTGATAATGGTTTGTTGCTTCCACTTGCACAAAAATTTTTAGATAGTTGTTCGTAACTGTCAGCTTCCAACTCATTTAAATTGAATCTTATTTTTAATTTATCAATCAAATAATAGTAATTTTCATCAACAGATTTCATTTTATCTTTAACACTTTTAAATTCTTTCTGTAGTGGTTTTAGAGCCTCCTTTGTGCTGTCGATAATTCTGCTATTAATAGTCAAATCATTATTAATTTCATCGATTAGTTTATTTAGTCCTCTGAACTTGATATAGTCTTTGATTTCCTTTTTGTTTTTACAAATCTTTTTATTATGCTCCTCCAACGTCAAAGTCAAGTTTGAATATATTTCCTCATTTTTAAGTATTTCATCTTCAATATGGGCATTTTCTGTTTTTATTGCATCTTTCAGACTAAGAGCATTATTAATATGATTATACCTCTTACTCCTTAGTTCCAAAGTCGAATCTAAAACAGAATGACATTCAGGACAAACTTTTGATTTTAAAATAGTTTTTATTTCCTTTTCTTCTTTTGTCTCAAATTTAGATATTTGAGATAAAGTGATATTCTGTTCAACTAATTGATTTCTCAAGTCAACAAGCTTATTCCTTACTGAATTCATTTCATTAATCAGCGATGAATATTTTTGAGTTTCTATATTAAGCTCATTTTCTAAGGCATGGCTTGTTTCCGGACATGAAAAACCATCCAAAATTAAATTGGTTCTGTCTTTCATTTTAATTAGTTCTTCTATTTCTTCTTTCTTACTTTTAATTTCAAGTTCTAATTCTTCTTTTTGTTTCACAAATTCGAAATATTCTTTATTGTAAATGCCCAAATGTGAGTAAATAACATTAAGTTTAAAATTACTGAACTGAGCAAGACTTTTAAACGAATTAAATTTTGTACCGATGTATTCATCTTGATCTAAAAAGTTCAGTAAAAAACTATATGCAGGGGGTGCTATTACTAATTGATTTGTATTTTTTTGCGGCAACCATATAGAAAAATTAAATAAATTGCCAAAAAAATCTGCTAATTCACTTCTATGAATAGTAGTAAAAATAATATCACCTTTTGCATTAAATATTTTAAATAATTTTTGAGATCTATAAATCGAAAAATCTTTATTATCCACCTTAAAAAATAAAATATAGACCTTATCTTTTTCTCCCCATTTCGAGTCAAAGTGAGAATCCGCACCCAAAGCATGGTATAAGCTTCTTAATAAAACTGATTTTCCTCTATCTGTTCCATCTATATCACTCGATGTAATAATATTAACTCCTTTTTTAAATTCTGTTGAATAAGCCTCTTTTTTTACAACATCAAATATATATATTTTGTCAAATATAACATTCATTATAAAATTCCTCCTGAAGCATACATATAGTAAATCATTATGTATTGAACTGATTTCATATCATCAGTAAATTCCACATCAAAATCGTCATCAAATAATTTTGATATTTCTTTTAAATAACTTTCAATATCGTCTAATGAGTCTTCATGTTCCTTAATATAATTATAAATTTTTATCTTTATTAATCGTAAAGACTTACTTTGCTGAGTTTCAAGTATATTACCCAGTGCTGTATTATATCTTCTTCGCATAGCTAATGACAGGTTATTTATATACTCCTGTGTTTCATTGATTCCATTTTTAGATTCCTTTTTATGTGCATTTAACATTTTATCAAATTCACTTCTTGTAATACCTTTATTTTTTACAACATCTTCATAAGTACCGGAATCAAATTCATAAGAAGCTTTTTCTTTAACAGAATCAAAGACCAGTCTATATAATGCATTCGGATTTTGAGGTTCTTCGCCTTTAATATCAACGAAAGATTCTACTAATTTTCCTCTAATAGAATCCTCTGGATTTAATAAATCCATGTTATCAAATATATAAAATACATTATCTAAACACACAGTGTTTAAATTTAATTCTGTACACAACTTTTCCCTAACATCATCAAGTACATCCTGATCTAAATCTCCAAAACATTGCTCAGGAAAATCAATTTCCTTATTATTGATTTTAAGTTGTTTATTACATACAATTGCTAATTTTATATTGTAATTTGGTGAATATAAAGCATATAATTTCCCTAAAATAGAATTATTCTCATTATTGCCTTTCTTACATAAGTTATTCGAATTATAATTACCACTTTTTTTCGTCTTGATTTGGTAAAAATTCAATTCATCATCTTTATGCAGTTCGATATCACATTTAAAATCAAAAATTATCGTATATTCATTGTTTGCTTTATGTTCATCTATTATTTTACTAATTCCCCATAATAATTCTAATCTAAAGCGATTTTTAGCTATGCTTCCAGATAAATCTTTTGGTAAGTTCATGTAGTACTTTTCTTTATCCATAATTAACCTCCTTTCAAAATCTATTTATCAATTCTTATACACTCCACTATTTCCTCAATATCACAATCCAAAGCATTGCAAATCCTAAGCAAAACATCCGTAGTCACATTTTGCCCATTCTTCATTTTATAGAATGTACTTTTACTTACTTTTGCTTTTTCCATCAATTCATTGTTTGTCATATCTAAATCAATCAGTTTTTTGAACAATCTTTTATAACTGAAAATTCTCATTCTTATCCTCCGTTCAAGAAAACTATATTTAGTATATTATACTACAAAATATACTTTTTTCATGAATATATTCTCTTTAATCGAACTCTTTTAAATTTAAAAGAGCCGTGCAGACCTAAGATTACACCGACCATATATTTATCTCTCAGCTTCTTTACTTGCTGAACCGACCCCTTAATGTTAGACCAAAAATCTTAACATTAAGGAGGTCGGTTTTTCTATGGCAAAATATAGCTTAACATTTAAATTAAAAGTCGTTACTGCATATCTAAATAGCAAGGGTGGATATAGCTCTTTAGCTAAGAAATACGGTGTAAAGGATGCATCGCAAGTTTGTCGTTGGATTAGTGCATTTAAAGAATTTGGGAAAGATAGTTTGTGTCGAAAGCAAAATAATACAAGATATACTTTAGAATTTAAGCTAGCTGTGGTAGAGTCATACTTAACTAGTGAATTATCGTATCGGCAAATTGCATTACAATATGGGATGAATAATCCTTCATTAATAGCTCGCTGGAAATCGGATTTTATGAAATATGGGGCCAATGCTTTTGTCGAGCGACCGAAAGGACGAATACCTACCATGAGTCGAACAGATGAAAAAGCAAAGATTAGCACACATACTAAATCTCGTAACCCAAAGAAGAAAAAAGAATTAACACCAGAGCAAGCTCGTATTTTAGAACTAGAAAAACAATTACGCTATGCTCAAATAGAGAATGCCTATTTAAAAGAATTGAGGAGATTGCGCATCGAGGATGCTCGGAAAATGAAAGAGCAGCAAGAATCATTAGCAGTCTCCGAAGAGAATTCAAACTAACTGAGATTCTTGCTGCCTTATGTTTTCCAAAAGCAACATATATGTACTGGCAACAGCGCTTTGACCGAGTAGATTCAGATCTACAAATACAAATAGCTATTGAAGATATTCGTAAAGACCATCCCAACTATGGATATAGAAGATTGTTACCCTTGTTACAATCACGAGGTATTGTTGTTAATAAGAAACGATTACAACGAATTATGCAAAAGTTCAATTTGCAAGTAATAGCATTTTCCCGTAAGAGCCGAAAATATAACTCATATAAAGGCGTTAAAGGACGGATTGCACCTAATCGCATTAAGCGTAGATTCCATTGTAATCAACCACATCAAAAAATTACTACAGATACAACTGAATTTAAGTATTATGAACTAGATGCAAATGGTGCTTTGAAAGTCAGAAAACTATACTTAGATCCATTTATGGATTTATATAATCTTGAAATTATCAGTTTTAGTATAAGTCCTACACCATCAGCTGAGTTTATACTTTCAGCACAACAACAGGCGATTGAAAAAACTGCTGATGCTAAGTATCGGCGGACATTTCATTCTGACCGTGGTTGGGGTTACCAAATGAAAACGTATCAATATAATTTAAATGTGCATAATATATTCCAAAGTATGTCTAGAAGAGGTAATTGTCTTGACAATTCACCAATGGAAAACTTCTTTGCCATCTTAAAACAAGAGATGTATTATGGCAATACCTTTCATAGCTATGATGAGTTAAAAATGGCGATTAAAAACTATATTATGTATTACAATACTAAACGAATTAAGGAAAGATTGAACTGGCTAAGTCCAGTTGACTATCGTTTAGCTACTACTGCAGCATAAAAAATTCCGAGCAACCAGTTTAGGTTACTCGGAAATAAAAGTCTAACTTTTTGGGATCACTACAAACGCCATTATGACATAGGTTTCTTTATTATACGTATATATGGGTCATCATTATTAAATCAAGAATTATATAGTAGGCATATACTTTTCTTCAAAGGACGTCAATATGCCTAGCAGTTTAGTATCTAAAAACGATAAAGCCTGTTTTCTAATGTCTGCTGGAGTACCATAATAGGCCTGAGCTACACCACCACAAATTGCAGCAATAGTATCACTGTCGCCACCTATTGAGATAGCATTACGAATAGCATCTTCATAATCAGTAGATTCAAAGCAGGCTTGCAGTGCTTGTGGAACTGTACCTTGGCAGCTTTCATCGAATCTATAGGTATCTCTGATTTCATCCAATGTGAAATCCATAGTGTAATAATGCTGATTAATATAATCTCTGATTTCGGGTATATCTTTGCCAGTTCTAGCTAGATATATGGCAACTGCGGTCGCCTCCGCCCCCTTCATACCTTCTGGATGGTTATGAGTGACCTCAGTAACTAATTTAGAAAGAAGCTTTGCTTCGTCCAAACTATGTGCTGCAAATCCAGCAGCACTAACTCTCATGGCAGAACCATTACCATAACTATTATATGGCTTTGGGTTCTCTGCAAAGATCCATCTATAGAATTGACTTCCATATCCATAACCGGGATAACATCTACCAATCGTTTGCATACATTCCACTGCATTCTTCGAAAGATTGCTGTAATCCGGTTGACTCATAAGAATTGACTTTGCTATGGCAAATGTCATGATACTATCATCAGTTAACACACATTGATCTGTAAAGAAATCAAAGTCCTTATGTCTATAATTATTAAATTCAAATCGTGAACCGACTATATCGCCAATGATTGCTCCTAACATGTTACATTTCTCCTATATCCACCCTTTTCGTTTATACTCTTCAATTTTCTCCAAATCAGAATCTGTTGGCTGTGCTTCTATAGTAGATTCAGTGGAAATATTATTATATCTATCATTCCATTGACTTAAAATATTTTTAACAGTATCTAATATACGAATATTTCTTGTCATGATAGAATCTAAATTCCATTCATCAATTTCTAGTGTTCCTAATTTCTTAGTAATTGAAATATTTGATAATAAATACTCTTTTTTCTTTTTACCAAAATAGCCATTTCCAGCGATAATATTAAGTTTCTTTTCAAAAGGAACTTTATTTCCTATGTATTCAATCTTTTCTTTAATAGTTATTTCTGATACATCTGTGAAATAATTATCTTGCCATTTTTGTGGGAAAATATGTTCAATTTCCCAATTATCAGGTAGAAGGGTATCTTGTTCTTGATAAGCAAGAATTTTTAGTAGCATCCGTACAAGATTTCTATGCGGATTTTGGATATGATTTTCAAGAATAGCCATGTCAATTTCTTTAAAATTGAATATAGGCTTATCAGATTTAACAATTTCAGCATTAAGCTTTAAAATATCTGTCTTAACTGCATTAACAGTTGGAGATATTAAATACTTTGTAAATAGTTCCAAAAGTAATTTATTTAAAAATGCTGTAAATTTAACTTCAAAATCCTCTTTGTTTCTATGACAGATATAATAAATTACAACAGGATATTTCCAAAACTCATTTGGATATGATGATAGGGTATCTAATGATTGCTTAATTTTATTATTCTTAGACCATGCTTCCCCATCAATCTCCTGTCCTTTATTAATCACCTTCCATAAATTTAAAATTATACAAAGATTATCCATTAAATCTACTTCAAATAATCGTTTAAACTTTTCATTAGCATAATATTTTCTTATACCAGGAGTGGTAGTTTTTATATCCTTTTCTAAAGCACGTAAATAGAACATATAATAATAAAATAGCTGTTGAATACTTTCTTTATTATATGTTGCTTGTTCATCAAGATCCTTCCATCCTTTAATAAAAAGCTCCTTGTTGTCTACATCGAGTTGATTATAAATCTTAGCCTTGAAAATATCTGCTTCGGATAATGGCAATCCTCTATCATTCAATGTAGAAAAAATTGTTAATGCAGTATCTTGAGTGTCTGCTGTTATAGGAAGTAAAATAGCTTGATTCAGTAATGCATAAATAAATTGATATACCATCAAAGGATTCTCTAGAGAATGTTTATCTAACAAACGCTGAAATAGTCTATAGTTTTTAGAGTAATTATCTTTAGCATTTTCACTAGTCTCACCAGTTTCAAGTATTGTTTTAAGAATTTGATTGCCATCATTATTCATGACACGAGAAGTTAATAAAATATCCGTATAATCAACAACCCCTGTTAGTTTATTAGTTCTCCAGATAGTAGGTTCTATTTTACTAATGAAATTTTTAGCTTCTGCCGTTCTCTCTGATTCTAAGGTATCAGTTAATCTAGTATATATGGCTCTTAATAGTAAAAACAAAGAGGTAATACGCTGTTGCCCATCAATAATTTCCTGTTCACCATCATCATTTTCATAAGAAACAATACTTCCAAGAAAATAAGATCCATTATTCTCTGTTCCACCAGTACCTGCAGTAAACTCCCACAAATCCTCAAATAGTGTCTCAACTTGCTCATCACTCCATGCGTATGGTCTTTGGTATTCTGGAATAACAAAAGGTTTAAATCTCCCACTTCCTAATAATGTTTCTACACTCTGTTTGTTTACTTCTATTGTTGTTGGCATTTCCCATTTCCCCACTACATTCTAGAAAAATACTTACAAATCTATTATATAAGAAACCCTACTCTATGAAAATCAATTTAATCAATGAATGTAAATAATATAGTTTCTACCAAAAATTATGTAAAGAAAAAGGTACAACTATACAAGCTGCACCCTTCTTCATAAGCAAACTAATATTTAGTTCAACTATATTGCATTTATAAGTATTAGCGTATAGCAAAACCCTTCGCATCATAGCGAAGGGTTTTGCTATTAATTATATGAACTATATAAAAATTTAAATTACAGAGTACTACATTAAGTCTTTCCTATCTATGTTAATTAAACAATATATATGAAATTATTTAATTACATATTGCGATTTAAACCAATTATTTTTTACTCATAACAAATAATGCAACAGCTGCTAGTGCTGTCACACCAAACTTAAATATATCTTGCCCAGATTCAATAAATTTATTTCGACATGACTCACATTTCTCGTATTTATACCCAACAGGTAATTCCTTTTTACAACCTTCTCCTTTACAAATTCGCTTTACATTTTCGTTTATCATTTTTCTTTTGTCTCCCTTTAATCTTTTTAATTTCTAACACACTAAACCCATATGGAAGTTTTTGAATTTTTTCCTCGATAACTGGTAATGATTTGGTCCAATAATTTTCAGTGCTTGGATCAACCATATCTAATCTATCTAACAAGTCTGGATTTGAGGTATAAGTATCTTTAATAAATTCAGCATAATAAGTCAGACTCATCCTAGCAGCCTCATATTCACCAAGATTTTGATAGGCCATCGCTTGTACAAATGATACCATATTTACTGCATTAAGGCTTTCTCTGATATCACTTATCCTTTTATCATTTTCTTCTGTTGATATAGATGAAAATAATTTTTTAAAGGAGCTTTCAGGTTGTTTTTTTATAAATTCTATATTTGATTTTTGACTAAGCATTAAAAGATTTCTACTATCTTCAGCAGAAGAAACTAATTGCATTAAAGCATGTTCCTTTAAACTTGGACTCTTAATTTCTAATGCTTGAAGCAACTTTTGTTGACAACTATAGGCTGTAGCTAAACGATCAAACTCTTGACCACGTCGTACTTCTTCAATAGCATGTTGTACTACTTGAATTTGCTGCGCAATTTGAGCCATTTGCATTTGCATTGAAAAATTTGTCATAGCTTGAGATATTTCAGGTCCAACCTTTATAGACTCTAGAGGAATCTGATGAATAACTTTTTTCGTTTTAGGATCAACAAGAGTCGCCAAAAGAGTACCATCTTTCTTAGTCATTAGCTCTAGTACACCTTTAGCTATTTTTTCTTTCTGTTCATTAGTAAGAACAGCCTGTATCATTGTATCGGGAAAAGCCGACTTAACAACATTAATTAAAGTTGGAGTAGTATATAATAAATTCTCAATTTTAGAAAATAAATTATTAGCCTCATTTAATAGTGACTTAGCAACTTTGGGAAGTTCATTAAAATGTTCCGATAAGTCCGATTGATACTCAGATAAAGTTTCAACTTCAATTGCTTCTGGTGGAATAACTATAGTTTCTGATTCCATATAACACCCGCCCTAATTACCTTTATATTTCAAAATAAAATATAATCCCCAAACAAAATCTATAATCGATAAATTATTTATTATTATATAATAGTTATTTGTTTATTACTATGTATAATTGATTTTATTGTCCTTCCATCTGCTTTAGATAAATTCCATTGTCCAGCAACTATAATAAATTTATCTTTATTTTCAAATACCATATTTCTTATTTTTCTATAAAGGTTTATATCAGGAATAGATAATATAAAATGATAATTGGGATTTGCTATAGGAGCTACTAAATAAATCTCATTTTTATCATTATCGTAAAAGCGACCTTTTACACAAGACTCAATTATTTTAAAGCCAAAAACACCTTTAGGATACCAGTATTCAGTTCTATCGTCTAAAATCATTTTCCCAATTTTCTCATTTCCATATGAGTAATTAGGAGGAAATTGTTTACACATAGAATATATCTGCCTAATTGTTATTAATGTATGATTAATATGTTCACCACAAGAAGTGCTTTTAGAGTCACTCATTACAGGTTTTGAGTTATTCTCAACTAAAAGATTTTGTATTGCATTTTCAAAAGAAAAATTTGACTGATTAAATATCTTCTCATCAAAAGTGACTGAACTATTTGCATAAGGACAATTATCAATGTGTTTATAAGCAGATTTAGTTGCTCGAAAATATGCTTTCCGAGAGCCATCAACAGCACATATAAATAATTTACTATTACATCGTGGATTTGGACAGTAAAATGACTTATTCCTATCTTCCTCAAGAGCCTCATTTGCTAATATTATTTGTCGTCTTTCTTTATCTCTATATGCATAATTAGCCAAAGAATCATCTCCATTTATAAATTAATCAACTTACTAACTCCCATTATTATCCTCCCGATAAAATATCTATTTAGTTTTACTTAGTCACAATATCAAGTAGAGACTTATAGCTATCAACAACATCATAAACAACGTCTCCTTTACTGATTGCTTTAAAGTGTTCTCTTGCACAATGTATTTTGGATTCTTCAATCAAACGAAGTTGCATTGAATTCATAGATCCTTTTGTTTCAGCAATAAAATAAATATGTTTTACTGTACCTTCATAAAAAGCTATAGCCCAATCCGGATTATAACGACCAACCGGCGTAGAAATATAAAATCCGTCAGGTAATTTAACATAGACAGCTACATCAGAGTTTATATCCAATTCAGATGCAAAGTTTTTCTCATTTGTTGAGTCATAAATAATATGATCATATAAATGCTTATTAGCTTTCATTGCATTCGTGCCTAAACGTCCTTTAATTGTTGGATCTGTAAATACATTAGTATCGTATTTTTCATCTAATACATCATATGTAATATGCTCAATAATTGCTGTTGCTTTTTCGTCATTTATAAGTGATGCAGCTTTAATAATAAACTCTTCTGGATTATCTTTGAATTGATTAAATACTGCAGTTTCAATACCTTGAAGAATTTGTATAACTGCTTTTCGAGTAAGTCCGGTCTCATCCACTAGTTTACCGACTAAATCATATTTAACATTAGCGTTTACAGCATTTTTACTTCCATAAGTTGAAGCAGATTCTTTTACAAAAGAACCTGATGTTTCTAACTCCTCTTTTGATTTAATCTGCTTCATTGTACCAGATTCAACTCTATAGAAAAGTTTTGAAACTCGAAGTTTGCTATCTAAAGCTAAAATTGCATTTCTAACAAGCTCATCCGTATCAAAATCAACGATATACACTGATTTGGAGTTTATCTTTTTCCATAATGCCTTGAATTCAGGCATAGAAACTTTATCTTCGTCTAAGTGTAGCTCTACATTATTACTGCGTGCATTTTCAAATTGTATTGATTTAGCATCATAAATGGAATCAATGATTCCTATAACTGCATCTCTGGAGTCAGCTACTTCATCAGCAACCTGTATTAGACCACTAGACTTATCGTCATAATATTTATCAGTAAGAGCACCAGTTTTATCAATGTATCTATTTACAATAAGGTCAAAATGAATAGCACGTCCCAATTTATCATCTATAACCTGTTCATTATTATGAATATCTTTAATTACTTTTCCAATAAATAATTCAGGCGTGATTGATTTAGGTCTATCAGCAACCGCCTCAGCAATTTCAGCCTGTAAGCCTTTTGCAAAACTATCGTAGCTTTCACTAGCTATTACAGTAAGAACGTTTACATTATGTACATCATTACCAAGTACATTCGTATCCATGCGTTCTCCATCTTGATTGACACAAAGACGAAGGCCTCGACCTACTTCTTGACGTTTACGCACATCACTACTGCTTTGTTTTAATGTACAAATTTGAAAGACATTTGGATTATCCCAGCCTTCACGTAAAGCTGAGTGAGAAAAGATAAATCTAACAGGAGATTTCTTAGGGTCTCTATCTAAAAGAAGTTCTTTATTCTTCATAATAAGATCAAACGCATCAACATCATCAGATGTCATCTCTTTTTTATCTTTTAGCTTAGAATCAACCATTTTTCCTTTTTTATCAATGGAGAAGTAACCAGCATGTGTAGAAGACTCAGAAATAGCATTAATATACTTTAAATACTCATCTTCACCAAATTTTGTTTGAAGATTATTAACAATATCCTTATATTCCTCTTCAAACATATCCGCATAAATACCATTAATAGGCTCTCCAGAAGCATCATATTGCTTATACTTTGCTACCTCATCTATAAAGAATAAAGATAAAACTTTTATCCCCTTATAAAATAGGTCTCGTTCTCTTTCAATATGAGATAAAATGGTTTCTCTTATTTGAATGCGTCGAAGTTGATCTTCATTTACTTTACCAATTACATCACCAGCATAGATCTTTACCCCGTTAATGAACTCAACTGAGTCATCGCGACCATCGATTCTAGATACAACAAACCCCTCTTTATATTCTTCCATTTGGCCTGAGTTATCATAGAGGTTATAGCCTTCCGAAACAACTCTAGTTATCTTTCGAATATCTTTAGCACCTTTATAGTCAAACTGAATAGTTGCTGTAGGTGCTGACTTTGATAGATTAATACCTTCCAGATAAATATAACTTTCAGTGGCTGTACTTCCTGATTCAGTAATTCCTTTAACGGAAATCTTTTTAACAAGATGTTTATTGTAAGCTTCTAATGCATCCAACCGATAAATCATGTTATATATACTATCACTCTTATGTGTTGCAGAATAACGAAGAGTCATTAATGGGTTAAATTGTTTTAAACTTTCTTTTGTCTGTTTCCCTTCTACAGATTGAGGTTCATCAATAATTAATATAGGGTTTGTTTTTGCAATAATATCTATAGGACGACGGGATCTGAACTCATCTAATTTCATATAAATGCGTCTAGCATCCTTACCCTTTGCATTAAATGCTTGAGAATTAATAATCATTACATTAATTGAACTATCAGATGCAAAACGATCTATTTCAGTTAATTGAGCAGAATTATATATAAAGAATCGAATCTTTTTACCATATTCTTCGGCAAAATGCTCTTGTGTAACTTGAAAAGTTTTATAAACGCCTTCTCGTATGGCAATACTGGGCACAACAATTATGAATTTACTCCACCCATAATGTTTATTAAGCTCATACATAGTTTTAATATATGTATAAGTCTTACCAACACCAGTCTCCATTTCAATAGTTAAATTATATCTACCTTCTAGTTTATCAGATGATTGAATTTGATTATCTCGTTGTATTTTCTTTATTCGATTAAGAATTAATTCATCATTTAATTCTTTTGCTATTTTCTGGTTACTAAAGCCAGTAAAATCTGAATCCTCTGTTAGTGATTGCTGGATATATCCAGAACCTCTATCCATCATATATGATGGAGTTAGATAAGGCTGCCCCGCAAATACATCAACCACGGCTTTCGCAGCATCTGCTTGGAATTTTTGATGCTTAAATTGTAGTTTCATCTCTTTCTCTCCTAAATAACTTTTACTTTTGTATCCGGAGCTAAGGACTTAAAGATCTCACCTACATTAATTTTAGAAGGACTATTAGCAAAACTACTATCTCTAAAAACTGCACGGAGAGGTTGTTTTTTTGCAATATGTTTAATAACTGAGTCTGGTATATTTTCATTGAAACATGCCACTAAATCTCCATTATTATAATTATGTACAGTACACCCTTCTATCTTTTCTGAATTATATGGTAAAGATAATGGTAATCCCCATTCAATAAGACATCCAAATAATAAATCAAGGTCATTACGATCAGACTTGATATTTGTTTCTAAATTTGAAAGTAAGCCTTGTGAATAATCATCTACTGAATAAAATACATTGGTCATATTAGAATCATCTAACTTAAAAACACGAAATCCTACATCTAAATTTTGAACAGCCACTTTTTCTGTATTTTCTTTTAAAATCTTTTTACCAGACCGTCTAATTCTAGCTTTGCCTAATTCACATATATTACTATAAGTACTTTCAGAGTCATCATCTATTTCTTGAGGGATTTGAACCATGATAAATTTTCGGTTTCCATTATCCTCTAAGTTTAGTTGCATCACAGCATGTGCTGTACTTGCACTTCCTGAAAAGAAATCCAATACAATATCATTTTCATTCGTAATCATCTTCAGCATTTGCATCAATAGTTTTACTGGTTTTTTACCATTTAAAAAAGAGACATCACCTTCTTTCGTTAAATTGTTAATTTCTCCTACAAAATCCCAATAAGTTCCTTGTAAATCTTTTTTATATAGAACACCATCTATTTCTTCGGCTACATCTCTAAGCCATGCAAATAAACGGAAATTTTTCCCTTTATAAAACTGCTCATATAATTTACCTTTATTTCTTCCAGTTTTAGGAATATATTCTATAGAGTATAAATCACTATCTATCCCAATTTCTTTAAGCTTCTCTATTACTCTTGGTCTAATAGAACTTTGTGGCATAGCAGTCTGAAAAATACAATTGGAATATTTATCATAAGCCTCTTTTTCAGTTATATTTTCTGATTTCATAATTGATGAAATTGATTCAATCTTATAGTTCTCACGTTTATATATTTTTATTTCATTACCATCTCCATCAATTGTTGAAGCAACATATATTTTATCGCCAGAATTCACTAATGCGGATGTATATTTCCAACTAATTCCATTTTTCCTATAAAATTCAACCAATTGACTAATAGGTGTATATGAATAAATATTCTCAAATGGTTCTATAGCCTTATAATTCTTTGCGTAAAGAAGAATAAACTCCATATTCTTTTTTAATCGTTTATCCTGTCCTCCTCCAGAAGCACCTGCTATATTTTTAAGTTTTAATGAAATTATATTAATAAAATTATCGGCACCAAAAACTTCATCACATATTTTCTTTAAATTTTCTAATTCGCTATCATCAATACTAATAAATATTGCACCATCATTAGATAAGAGATTTCTAGCCAACATTAAACGTGAATAAATCATGGAACACCAATCAGAGTGGAATCTACCATTATTATATGTATTTTTAAATAATATATTTCCCCCTTCATCTAATACGCCTAATTGTTCTTCGTATTCACTAATACTTAATGAAAAGTTATCTCTATAAATAAAATCATTTCCAGTATTATATGGGGGATCTATATATATCATTTTTACTTTTCCAAGATAACTTTCCTGTAAAAGTTTCAATACCTCAAGATTATCACCTTCAATATATAAGTTTTCAGTATCATCCCATTCAATACTTTCCTCAATACAAGGACGTAAGGTTTTTCGAATCGACTTATTTGCTTCAACGATAGCAGCTTTTTTACCGACCCATGTAAACTCATAGGCTTCATCACCATCCACAATTTCATCAGAAAGCATTTGTTTTAACACTTCAAAATTTATAGCCTTTTTTAACTTTCCACTTTTATCTAAAGCTTCTGTAATACAATTAGGAAACAATAATTCCATTTTTTCTATATTTTTTTCAGTCATATCTACTGATTCCATTCTCATTTTTTCCATTATATATTCTCCAATGCACTTCTTAACTTCTTCAACTCAGTGTTTATTTCTATTTGTTTATTTAGCTGCTTTTCTTTTCGTATTTTATTTTGTAATATACTAATTTGCTTTTGCAAACTTTCTATTTCTTTATCACGTTCTACAGACTGTTTCAAACTCTCAGTAGAACTATCAGATTGTAACTTATCACCAGCAATTTGACGTACTAAGTTTTCATATACATCATCAAGGTTAAGACCTTCAAGTCTTACTACTAATTCCGTTTCTTCAAACCAATTTGTATGATAGTATCTATCCACTTTAGATCTTTTCTTGTATATATCCATAGTTTCTTTATATCCAATCCAAGCCTGATACTTACCATTGTATTCTAAGATATAAAGAATATGGTACGGAATTACACTATCAATACATTTTAATAAGTCTATATCAACTTGAGGACTATTAAGATTGACTTCAAATACTTCAATCTCTGTTACGTATTTTCCTGCAGACAAATTAGTAGTTGTAGACGCAATTTTATTTCTCCAATAAATATTCTTTACATGATCTACAAACAATCTTTTTAAAGAAGTCGTAATATTTATATTCTCATAGAATTTAGCTTTAGGAATACGCCGATTAAATTCTGTAGCTTTTGATAAACCTAGCATCATATATCTCCTTCTTATTTAACTACTAAGAAAGAAATGAGCTCAAAATCATCTAAGCCAGATACTACTGAGATAAGTGCGGAGGTTCCACCAACAGTAAATAAGCTATCTATATCACTTTCTTCTTTAGTATCGATAATAGAATAAATTGTTTCACGAAGAAGATTTGATAATTCCTGCATATCTTTCCCATCATTCGTTTCTTCATTAAACTTTTGACACAAATCTACAATCGGTTCTTTTTTGCCTCTACACAATAATCTGATATCATCAAGCAATTGTTTTGGATTTAGATAGTCACAAATAATTTCTCCATCCATACCAATATAAACCATATAAAATGGATGGATTCTGTTTTGATTATCTATATTAACAGAGTTATTAACATTCTTCAGTACAAATATTACACCTTCTGGAAGTTCTTCAGATGATGAAACAACAGCATGTAACCCTTTTGGTTTTGTATCCATATCCCCATGATTTTTTATATACTCTAAAAGATCAAGTCTAAACTCATTTAATCCTAGATCCATAATAGAAATACCAGTAGACATATCTTCTATATCTACTACTTCTTCCTGTAAACGCTTTAGCTGCTGCTTTCTATACTCTAAATCACCCTTCTCCTCAGCGTTAATAAGATCGTCATCTCCCGTTGATGACATAATAGATATTTTCATCCTTGTTTCTACACGACCTTTAAGGTTAATATATTCATCTAAATCCATATCAGGCCAGAAGTTAACAAGTTTGATACTTTCATTTTTACTACCAATACGGTCCACACGACCAAATCGTTGGATGATACGTACTGGGTTCCAATGAATATCATAGTTAATAACACAGTCACAATCTTGTAAATTTTGACCTTCGGATATACAATCTGTAGCAATTAATATATCAATTTCATCATTACTATTCGGCAATAAAACAGATTTATCTTTTGAAATAGGAGAAAAACATGTCAATACATTATTAAGGGTAGCCTTAAAATTCTTAATAGTAGTTTTACCATCAATAGAACCAGTTATAACAGCTGTATTAAGTCCATATTTTTCCTTTATATAAGCACTAACATGTTCATATAAATACTCAGCAGTATCTGAGAAGGCAGAAAAAATAAGAACCTTCTTATTATTAATATTAATTGGATTTTCTATTTTCTCAGATATAACCTTAAGCAATGATTGTAACTTACCATCATATTTAGGTGTTATTACATTCAACATACTCATCAAACTATTTAATACCTCAATATCTAAAGTAAGTTCAGCCCGCCATGTTTTATAATCCATATCTGCTAAATCAATTTGAACCTTATTTCCAACAGTAAAATATTCCGTATTACTATCATCGATATCCCACTCGGTATCAGTAGATTCATACATATCAATACTACTTGTACCATATTGCTCAAATCGGTTTATCTTGTCTACAGTATCATTAATAAGATTATAAATACGTTGTAAGGTAAGTTGGAATGAATTAACAGAGCTTTCTAAACGTTTCAACAAATTAACACTCATTAATTTACGAATACCTTGCTCACGACCCGTTTGGGTTAACTCATTCCCTTTATTATGTGTTAGGTCAATATATTTTTGAATTTTACTTGGGAAAATATAGTTAGATGGTGTATAGATACAAAGGGAAAGCTTACTTAACTCTTCATAAATCTGATTATAATTAGTAGCTGTTTCTAAATTAGTAAGTACAGGCCTCAAAGAAATAGGTTTCATCCTTATAGGAAACTTACCAATATCGGCAGTATCGTAATATTTTGCAATATGCTTTCTAGACCGTGCAATCGTAACACTATCTAGTAATTCAAAGAAATCAAAATCTAATGTTCTTAATAAAGCATCTGTTGTTCGATCAGCTACATCTAATTCACTCCAAGTATTAAATGCTCGTTGTGCTTGTCTAAATATTTCATCAATAGATTTTGTGGTACCTAATTTATTATCAATAAGGAAGGTATCTCCTTCATAAGCTATGGCTAATTGGTTTTTTAAATCAATAAATCTATTATTTACAGGTGTTGCGGAAAGCATTAATACTTTTGTCTTTACACCAGACCTAATAATTTTATCCATCAGTTTTACATAACGATTCTCCACCGTATTAGCATGCGTGCCAACACCATTACGGAAATTATGTGATTCATCTATAACAACTAAATCATAGTTTCCCCAATTTAACCGATTTAAATCAAGGCCATTTGAAAAGCCACCAGGTCTAGATAAATCCGTATGGAATAAGACATCATAATTAAGTCGATCTCCAGCAATTGGATTATTTACATAATTATCTTTATATGTATTCCAATTCTCTGCTAATTTTTTAGGACAAAGAACTAGAACACTTTTATTTCGATTCTCATAGTATTTTACAACTGCTAATGCAGTGAAAGTTTTCCCTAATCCAACACTATCAGCAAGAATACATCCATTATATCGTTCTAACTTGTTTATAATGGCAAGTACTGCATCTCGTTGAAAGTCATATAGCATATTCCAAATTTTACTTTGTTTAAACCCTGTAGCTTCATTTGGTAATTCATCAGTGGAGATATCATTTAGAAACTCACTAAAGACATGATATAAAATCAAGAAATAAATAGACTCTGGTGAATTTTCATTATAAACAGAAGTCATATTGTCTATAACAATATCCGTAACATCTTGAAGTTTATTTTTATCATTCCATAGGCCTTCAAATAAATTGATGTACGAATCAGCAAACGGGGATTCAAAACGATTAACCATATTATAAGTATTATTACCACGTTCACAGCCAATATCTACGGTTGTAAAACCATTAATAGGCATATAAGTAGTAGCAGAATTAGAACTTGTTACATTTACAAAGCCAGTCATATTCTCCCCAGTAATATTAGACTTAAAGATTGCTTTTCGTTTAATCCAATCTGCACATTCTTTTGCTATTGCTTTCTGATTCATTTCGTTACGTAGCTTCAATTCAAACTCTGTACCATATAAGCTATTTTCACGATTTAATCTAGGAATATAAAACTCTCTCTTTTGTTTTTCTGTTTTTTCTTTAATAAATGTCGGTGCTGTAAAAATAAATCTACACTCATCTATTTGTTCTAGCTGATCCTTCAATTCTTTATAAGCATAGATTGAAAAGCAAGCAGCAGCTATTGATATCTTACTCCCCTTATTTATTGTAGAAATCATATCATCACGAACAATGTCATTAATATTATCAAAAATTTTTACATCCATCAGTATAACCCCTTACCTCTGAATAATTTCCCCCATTATAGTCTGCTGTAACACTTATATTTATATTATATAAGAAACCATATTCTATGAAAATCTATTTATGAATAAACTTACAGAATTATTTTCCTTCAGAAAAGTCATATATATAAAATAGCACTAACTATTTTCATAGTTAGTGCTATAAACATTAAGGATGTTCCCTACTACTCGATAAAATCTATATAAAATACTTTTATTTTATCTAATCTATTTTTTTCTAATTATTTCTAGCTTGCTCTAATTCTTGGATACGTTTTTCCAGTTGAGCAATTCTAGCATCTGTAGAGGATGGAGCTGTTTTAGATTCAGGGCCTACTTTAAAGCTAAGGCCACCGTTAAAGCCTTGGTTACCATTGCCAACCACAGTACCTACATTAAATTGTACATTGCGGTTTGGACGGTAGTAAGCACCTAAAGCAGTTGCTGTTTTACCATGATAATGACCAAAGCCAACGGCTACACCCAATCCAGTTTCACCTTCTGAGAAGTTTGGTTGTAATGCAGCTAATGCATAACTAGATGCAGTCGCTTTATTAACTGTAGTTTCTATATTTGTACCAACTGATTGCACTTGACTAATAGCATTTTCCAATTGACCTACTGTAGCTGCATCATGTGCATCAACACCATCAGCAACTTTCACCAAACGATTATATTTAGCATCTGAATATGTAGTAGGCGTTACTGTAGGCTCTTTATCATAATCTGGCACAGTTTTTTTATAACCTAAGTGTGTGGTGATTTCTTTATCTGGATATTTTACTGTGTAACCAGAAACATCACCAGCATCATGACCAAATGCAATTGTGCCTTCTTCTGTAGCTACGCTTTCATAACCGATAGCAGTGCCATATTTAACAGTCGTTCCTGCCTTATGACCTAAGGCTAAACTGTTCTCTGCATGAGAACCTGTAAATCCGCCACCGATAGATGTAGATGCTACACCAAGTGTTAGACCATTAGAACCACCAACAACAGTACTACCATTTCCTACAGTTCTTCCATCGCGACTACCTACAATTGTACTGTATTCACCATTTGCAATATTTTTATGATTAACAAATCTGCGACCTGTAAATTCACGGCCACCGCCACCAAGAATGGACGCACCAACACCTACAGCTTCATTTTTGCTGCCCCCAAATACGGAGGACCACATGCCTACACCGGTATTACCTAAGCCACCAGCGAGGGTACTGCCATGACCATCTGCATTATTTTGTGATCCCCCAATAACGGAACCAATTTCACCGCCTGCATTATTGCCACGACCACCAGCAATAGAGCTGTGTAACCCATAGGTACCATTGGCATTACCACCAGAAATAGAAGAAGATTCACCATACGCAATATTATCTTCCCCACCGCTGATTGTTGCATAATTACCCACTAAAGAACCAACAGCTTCAATTTGGTTCTTTGTACCACCAAGAATAGCACCACTTTTAATCTCTTCGTGAACTATATTTTTAAAACCACCTACAATAGCTGTATATGATCCTTCTGCTGCATTCATCGTACCTGCAAGTACAGCACTATTTTCACCTTCTGCAACATTAGGCTCTTTATCTTTACCTCCACTTACGACAACACTGCCGTCACCTAATGCCTGATTACCAGCAGCATAGCCGCCTATGACTTGACCAGCTGCCTCTACAGTTGGGGCAGTTAACACGGCAACAGATCCTAAGGTTAATGCAAACACACAAGCCGTTAACGATGCACTTACACGTCTTACCTTCTTGCCATTTTGTTGTTGAGAATTCAATTTGTTCATAGTAAACATGTCTCTCTCTTCCTTCTCTATAACTATACTCAATCTCTTACTCCATAAAATTTTCTTAGTTACATTCACTAATAGATACATACAAATTCACTAAAAAGAACATTTTATTTTGCAAGATATACATAAGATAAGCTCATTATAAGAAAATTTTATAAGTTGTTCAATATTTTATATTAATGAAATAAATTCATATGTTTATAAGTTTTACTAATACCCCTATTGGTATAATATGCAGCATTTGCATAAAATAGTATATCTACTACAAGTCAGATGAAGGCCAAAGGCACTGATTTTATAAGCTTTTTGAATATAATCGGTATTTATAAGTATATAACCAGTATTCATAATGTAGAATTTTTAAAAGATATAGTCCAATGATATACTTAAGATAGTGCATATTATTTTTATTTTATAATGTAAAGGGTCGTGTGTATGAGAAAAAGTATAAGTAAGCGAAATGTAACGCGTTTGGGTCGATTTAGCACGTCAAAGGCCGTATTATTTTCTATGATTTTGACAGCTATGAGTGGTCAAGTGGTAAATGCTACTGACAGCAATGCTGGATCTGAGCAAACCATAGTACCAACTATCACGGTAACAGCTACAAGAACAATGGAAGATATTTCAAAAACACCAAGTTCCGTTTCTGTAGTTACAGCTAAAGATATTGAAGCACGCAGAGTTGATACAGTAGCTGATGCTTTACAAATGCTACCAGGTGTTTATAAAAGCCAAAAGGCAAATGGAGGATTACAAATTCGTGGTTTTGACTCCACTAACACATTAGTATTACTCAATGGTGTACCAATGAATAATACATTTAATAATAGTGTAGATTGGGAAACTATTCCGGTACATTCAATTAATCGAATTGAGTTAGTACGTGGTCCAAGCTCCTCTTTATATGGTGGTCGAGGTGTTGCTGGTGTTATCAGCATTCAAACGAAACAGCTACAACCTAAACAAGATGTGAAAGATATCCATTGGCATGGACAAATCGGATATGGTTCCCACGGAACTCGCAACAATGAATTAGGTTTTGATGCGCGTGTATCTGATCGCGTCTCCGTTGGTATGTCCGGAGAACAAAGAAAAACCGATGGATACCCTGGTTTCTTTATTACTGGCAGAGCTGCCAACATTAGACCTACTACAGTGACGGTTACACCAGATAATCCTGTACCGCAAACAAAAGATGGGTCCTATCTATTAGGTAGTCGTGGCGATAAATCCTATGACAATAAAAGCCTTTCTACCTACATTACGATGAAGCTTCGTGATAGAGAGTCGTTAACATATTCATATCTATATACAAAAAACAGATATGCTTATGAAAATCCAATGAGTACGATTACAGTTGGCGGTCAACCAGTTTTTTCAGGTAATGTCAAAGTTAGCAATCAAAAATATGTAGCCCTTAGAACAAGTCGATATTTAGGTTATGACGGATTAAAAGAGTATCACTCCCATAACTTACAATATAAAAATGACAAAAATAAGATTCAAGCTACGTTCAATATGTTAGATCGTAAAAAAGATGGTTTCTCTAGCCCTGCTAACCCAAATACGCCAAATTATAGTGGATCTGGGGATGACTCCTTCTATCCTGGAAAAACAATTAATTTAGATGTACAGAAAGTATGGGACCGCAGAGGCAAACACAGTGTTGTTGCTGGATTTAACTGGAAAAAAGAAAGCTTTAACCAAAAACGACGAGAATTAACGAATTGGAGAAACCATTCCTCTTTTGATTCCACTACGTATCCAGGTGGTTTGTACGAAATCAACAAAGGCGCTACAAGTAATCTAGCATTATTTGTTCAAGATACATATCGTCCTAATCATGACTGGGCTATTTATAGTGGACTTCGTATAGACAGATTTAAAAAATTCGATGGTCAACATGTGACTTATGACCAAGCTAATAGCAGATATGATACAGTGAATCATGGAACCGGCACTTATACAGAATTAAGTCCTAAGCTTGCCATTGAGTATTATGTAACTGACTCCTTGAATATGTATGCATCTTATGGTCATTCCTTTAACCCACCTCCATTGAGCCAAGTCTATCGTTATAGTGATATTGTGAAAGCAAATCCTAACTTAGATCCAGAACGTTCTGATTCATTTGAAATTGGTTTGAAAAAAGAATGGAATACAAAGACTACATTAAATGTCTCTGGATTCTATGTCAAAACTAAGGACAAAGTTAAATATCTTACATATTATGACAATAGTGGCAATGTAGACTATAAAATGTACAATAACGTAGATGAAGAATCTCGCCGCGGTGTGGAACTAGAAGTTCATCATCAATTGTCATCTAAATGGTCTGTATTTGGAAACTACACATGGCAAACAGGACGGATTAAACATAAAGAACTTCCTAATACAAATGCAAGCGAATATGCAGAGGTGAATTATGACATTCCTAAACATACATTCCATGCTGGTGTTGAATATACTAGTGGCAAATGGGATGCTCTTTGGGATGCACAATACGTAAGCCGTCGTCAATCTGTAGATGATGTTACTGGTCAATACGGTTCTGAAGATAGCTACTTCATTTCTAATGTAGCTGTAAATTATAAATTATCTAAAGAAGCGACATTACAATTTGGTGTTCAAAATGTATTTAATCGCGTCTTCTTTAGCGATGAAGCTACAGCAGGTCGTACGTACTCGGCAAGTATGAAGTTTAAATTCTAATCGATTCTCATCATATTAACAGAAACATAAGTAAGGCTACCTTTATACTGATTTTAGGTATAAAAAAGTAGCCCCGCTTATGTTTCTTTTTATTGGGGCTACGTTTACTATATTATAAAACTATTATTTGATTAGTTAAACGAACTGTATTCTATTACATCCGCTTTATTATATTAGGTCTAAATAAAAAATCAGATTTATTCAGTTCTAGAACAATGCACTTAAATAAATATTATTTCTTATCGATAAACACTGCATCACCTCTATAAAGTGAATAAGAGTCATCCAAAACATACTTATTTGACGCATTTAATGCTGGAAACTGAATTACTGCATCTCCAACCTTAACCGCATCAGACTTAATATGAACTTCAAAAGGACTATTAGTATCAATCTTAGATAATTCAAATAATGATTGATAACCTACTGTTACCCACATACCAGGACCTTCATATTGATCATCGCCACGTACGGTTTCTATTGGATAATATGTATATCCATTTTGTACTATAGATATAACAACATTATTAGTATCATTATACATCTTACTTTCCGGCATATAAAGGAAAGATCTAACCTGTAATATATTAGTAGCATTTCTTGTTGAATAAGTACTTGCTACACCTCTAGCATCCTCCAATGCCGTATTTGCAAAAATTGCGAATGGAGTTTGAACATATACGATACCTTGCAATTCATTTCTTGGGAAAATTCCACCATAACGTCTTTTAATAAACTTTTTCTTAGCAGTAGATATCATTTTGATATTTTTCTTTTCTACTAAAGACTGTCCATAAGATGTTGCTGATGCAATATCTTCATTTGTAATTTGGTGTTTCTCAATAACTTGAGGATTATAAGTACTAATATCTTCAGCAGATACTGCCATAACAGACATAGCTAAAATTGAAAATAAAACAATTTGTTTCTTAAAGTTCATAATCTCACCTACAAAACATATACTTTTAAAAATAAGCTTTTCCATAAATTTTGGACATCTCTAATATGAGCCATTCTAATCCTCACAACATCGCTTCGCTTCTAGTAAGCAAAGCCACTGCTTCGACATGTGCTGTCATTGGGAACATGTCTACAGGTTGTACTTCTTTTAATTCATAGCCGTAGTGTGTGAGGATTTCAATGTCTCGCGCCATGGTGGCTGGGTTACAGGATACGTAAACAATTCGTTTCGGTTCCATGCCAGCTGCAGAGGTTAGTACTTCTTCTTTACAGCCTGCCCGAATTGGATCGAATACGATCACGTCTGGTCGTACACCGGCTTTATAGAGTTTTGGCATTTCTACGGCCGCATCAGCGACAATAAATTCAGTATTGTCATAGCCATTACGTCGTGCATTTTCACGAGCATTAATAATGGCTGGTTCTACGATTTCTATACCGATGACATGTTTTGCCTTATGAGCTAAGAACAGTGAAATAGTGCCTGTTCCACAATAGGCATCGATAACGGTTTCATCCCCTATTAGGTCTGCATAAGCTAATGCTTGATCGTAAAGTACCGTTGTTTGTTCTGGATTCACTTGGAAGAATGAATGTGGCGATAAATTAAATCGTAGGTCCTTAATATGATCAGTGATTGTACCATCTCCATAGATAACATGATTAGTAGGACCTAAAATAACATTGGTTCGTTTACCATTCACATTATGAACAATGGTTTCCACTTGTGGAATACGATTTGTAATTCTCTCAACCCATTCTTCTTGATGCGGTAAATGTTCAGTAGCAGTTACGAGAATGACCATCCATCCGGATTGACCGATACGTCCGATAATATGACGCAATACGCCCTTTCCCGTATGTTCATCGTATGGCTCAACATCAAGCTCTTTGGCTATGTCATAACAGATTTGGGCTATACGATTATTTCCATCATCTTGGATAGGACAATTCGTCCCCTGTACGATATCGTGAGACCCCATTGCATAGAATCCCATTTGAATGTCGCCTCTAGCACCACCGACAGGCATTTGCATCTTGTTTCGATACGCCCAAGGTTCTTTTGGTCCTAGTGCAGGTTTTACAAGATCAGGATTTTGATGACCAATTCGTTCAATAACATCCTTCACCTTTTGTGTTTTTAGCGAAAGCTGTCCTTCATAGGTAATATGTTGCAATTGGCACCCACCGCATACACCATATAAATTACAGGTAGGCTCTATACGATTAGAAGCTGGTGTTACAATATCTATTAACTTGCCTGTAGCATAGGTCTTTTTCACCATATTAATAGATACTTTCACCGTTTCTCCAGGCAAGGCAAAGGGAACAAAGACAGTAAAATCATCTACGCGACCTACACCTTCCCCACTACTACCGATACCGTGTATCTCTACGAGCACCTCATCCCCTAGTTTAACAGGAGCATTCAAAACAGCCTGTTGTTTTTTAGAAATCTTACCACTTGTATTCTGTTGTTTAGATGTATTCTTACGAGATGTACGACCTGTACCGTTCATTACGCGTCTCTTTTCTTCCAAATTTTAATCATACCAGTCACGATGAGTACAAAGAATACCGCACCAAATTTAACGAGTAATTCTTCGCCTTGAATATATGGTAAAAGAAGTGGATCTTCTACGATCATTTCACCGGCAACCCATCCAAGTAGTGCACCGCCAGCCCAAAGAATGGCTGGGAATTTGTTAATAATACGAGCGAATAGTGTAGAACAAAATACGATGATAGGTACCGTAATTAGCATACCAACAATAACAAGCTCTAAATGACCTTTTGCAGCGCCCACAACACCGATAACATTATCGATACTCATCATCGCATCGGCTACGATTATCGTCCAAATAGCACCACTTAAAGAGTTTTTAGCCTCAATGTGAGTCTCTTCATCGCCACCTTTTAAAAGCTGAATAGCAATCCATACAAGAACTAAGCCACCACCCAAATGGATGAGTGGAATCAAGGTTAAAGCCTCTACCAAAATAGTAGCGAAAATAAGGCGCATCAGGATAGCGCCGACAGTCCCCCATAGAACTGCTTTCTTTTGTAGTTCTGGGGCTAGTTTACCTGCTGCCATACCAATTACAACAGCATTATCGCCTGCTAATAAAATATCTATCAATATAATTTTGCTAATGGTGACCCATGTAGCAGCTTCTAAAAATTCCATCTGTACGTACCTCAACTATATACATTCAATATCTATCCCTTAACTATATCATAATTCTCGTATTTTCTCATTAAAAAGGATTGACTTAGTAGGGCATAAATTTTACACAAAAAATATCCCTTCCCCTATAGATAAGAGAAGAGATATTTTAATCAGCTAATTATTTCTTAAGTTGCTTTGCTAGCAAAGAGGCCCCCACTACCAAGACAACTGCTGCAATTTTGATAAATAATGCATATGGTTCAACCGTATGAGAGATTAACTTATCTTCCACACTCATACCAGCACCTACCCAACCAAGGATACCGCCCCCAACATAAAGAATAATTGGGAAACGTTCAATAACTTTCACAAACAATGTACTACCATAGATGATGATTGGCACTGTAATTAACATACCGATTGCTACCAACATCATATCACCATTAGCAGCACCAACTACACCGATAACATTATCGATACCCATGATACCATCAGCAATGACGATCGTCGTAATAGCAGCACACAAATTATCTTTTGCTTCGATATTATGCTCGCTTTCATCATCGGCAACGAGTTTATAGCCAATCCATAAAAGAAGAATACCACCAACTAGACGCAAGGCTGGAATATTATTTAAAGCCTCTACAAATAGGAATGCCATAACAAGGCGTAAAATGATGGCCCCTGCAGTGCCCCAAAAGATTGCTTTCTTTTGCAAATTAGCTGGCAAGTTACGCGCCGCCATGCCGATAACGATGGCATTATCGCCAGCTAGTAAAATATCGATAACGATGATTTGAAGCATCGCTAATAAACCTTGTACAGATAAGATGTCCAATGTACCCTCCTTAGAATATTAACATAGTATATATATTATAATCGATATAGTTATAAGGTGTAAAATTTAATTATTAAATTATATATACATTTTTAGCATACATTTCAACTTAGCTTCATCAATTTCATTTACGGGCTTAATCTACCAAAATAACTAACTTTATGGTATACTATATCATCAACTAGGGAGGTTATTATGTACAAAACATATTCTATAATGCAAAAATTATGGTTGTTCATTAAACTATTTACTCCTATGTGCATTACTCAATTTTCTCTCGTCGGTGGCACCTTTATTGCCATCTTTTTAACAGGTCAATATAGTACCATAGACTTAGCAGGTGTCGCTACAGGTTACAATCTATGGCTACTATTCTATATCTTCGCACAAGGTACATTAATGGGTATTACCCCAATTATCGCGCAGTTACTGGGTGCTCAAAAAACAGATACTATTCCTACAATTATATATCAAGGTTTCTATATTGCTACGGTCTTAGCTATGACTATATTATTGCTGGGAATTTTCGGACTTAAACCACTCCTAAATTTCCTTAATTTAGAACCGGCTGCCACGGCGGTATGTCTAGAATATCTGAAAGCTTTCGCTCTAGGACTCTTCCCTCTATTATGGGTGAATACATTGCGAAACACGGTGGACGCACACGGATTAACTCATTATTCAATGGCTATCGTAGTAACTAGCTTTGTAGTCAATGTATTTCTAAATTACTCTTTGATTTTTGGTCACTTTGGATTTCCAGAAATCGGTGGTGTAGGTGCAGGCTATGGTATCGCCGGTGCTTGTTGGACCAACTTTATCCTATTTAGTGCAGTCATCTTATTCCATCCTAAATTAAAAGAGTATCGCATTTATAAGGATTACTTCGGACCTCATTGGCATTATATAAGAGAGCAATTACAAGTTGGTTTGCCTATTGGTTTTTCCATCTTTTTTGAAGCCAGCATTTTCAGTATTGCCGGACTCTTAATGGTTCACTTTGGTTCTGCCGTAGTAGCAGCCCATCAATCAGTTATATCCTTTACTAATGTATTTTATTGTCTGCCGCTCAGTATTGCTATGGCAGCTACTATTGCCGTTGGTTATGAACTCGGTGCAGGTAGAGAAAAAGACGCTGTACAATATTCTTACATATCTCGTATTGTAGCTATTGTTGTAGCCATAGCTATATGTGGCTTTACCTTTACAAATATGGAAAGTATTTCTTCTCTCTTTACCAATGATGAAGAGGTATATAATCTAATTTATAGATTCCTTGGTTATGGCGTATTCTTTGCTGCCATAGATGCAATTGGAACACCACTACAAGGTATCTTACGTGGTTACAAGGATGTAAAAATCGTATTTTATATCTCACTTGTATCCTATTGGGGCGTATGCTTCCCAATAGCCTATATCTTAGCCAAAAATCCAGCGTATGGACCTTTCGGTGTATGGATTGGTTTATTAGCTAGTGTATTAGCGGCCGGTATATTATTTACATGGCGTACCTGGTATATCCAACATCATAAAGCAACTATAACTAAATAACTAAGAAACCAGGAGCATCTTGCAGTGAAACTGTAAGATACTCCTGGTTTCTTATTTTAATATATCTTGTTTTTCTACTTTGGACATACGAAAGAAATTATATAAGGTTTCCGCCGTTTTATAGTTCATTGAATCAACTTGTGTCAATTCATCTATAGTGGCTTGTTTCATGGCGTCAAGGCTATTAAAATGCGTCCATAATGCTTTGCGTCGTTTAGGACCAATGCCATCAATGTGATCGAGTACTGATTCTAAATTGCGTTTGCCCCGCAATTTGCGATGATAGGTAATAGCAAATCGATGGGCTTCGTCACGGATTTGTTGTAATAATTGAAGCTCTGGTGTGCGATGATCTAATATAATACTCTCTGATTGCCCCTCTACAAAAACCTCTTCTATGCGTTTTGCCAGAGATATAACAGGTACATCTGTGACGCCTACAGCACGTATGAGCGGTATAGCAGCATTGAGTTGACCCTTGCCACCATCGATAATGATGAGGTCTGGCATAGGCCAATCTGTTTCTTTACCATAGCGACGCTCCATGATCTCTGCCATAGATTTAAAATCGTCAGGTTTGCCTTGCGTAGTCTTGAGCTTAAAACGTCGATACTCTTTCTTCGCAGGCTTACCACCTTCAAAGACAACCATAGAGGCTACCGTTTCAGAACCTTGGGTATGAGATATGTCGAAACATTCCATACGTTCAGGTAATCGTGGCAAATCCAATACTTCAGCTAATTTTTTAATAGCGCCACCACTCTTATCGATTTGATGCTGCCATTGACGACGTCGCTCTTCAAGGAAGGTTTCCGCATTCTCATGGGCCATCTTGATCATATCCATCTTATACCCCCGTTGAGGTACGAGAACATCCACTTGTTGGCCCTTCATTTCACTAAACCAATCCTTAAATAGATTCTGTTCTGAACTTTCCATGGGTAATAGCAATTCTTTAGGAATAAATGTAGTATCCCCATAGTATTGCTTGATGAAGTCAGTCATAATAACTTCTTCGGAGTCCCCCTCATTTTGTATGAAGTAATTTTCCCGTCCTAAAAGACGTCCTCCCCGAATAAAAAGCAATTGTACACAAGCCAATTGTCCATCTACAGCAATACCTAGTACATCGAGATCACCTCGTTGTGTTACCATTCGTTGTTTTTCTTGAATTTTTTCAATGCTCGTCAATTGGTCACGATAACGTGCTGCATCTTCAAAGCGTAAGTCTTCAGCAGCTAATTCCATCTTTTCCTTGATTTCTTTAAGCAATGGTATAGGCTTACCTTCAAAGAGCTCTATGATTTCATCGATATACTTTCGATAATCCGATACGGAAATCTTGTTAAAGCACGGTGCTTCACAGTAGTGCATATGATATTGCAAACATGGTCGCTCTACCTTCATAGACTTACATGTCCTGAGTGGATAGTATTGTCGTATTAATTTCAGTACCACATGTACCGATGTCACATCTGTAAAAGGTCCAAAATATTTTGCCCCATCTCGTTCAAGACGGCGTGTCATATACACGCGAGGGTAATCCTCTTGAATTGAAATCTTTACATAAGGATATGTCTTATCATCGCGAAGCCTAATATTGTACTTAGGCTCATGTTCTTTGATAAGCGTATTCTCTAAGATAAGGGCTTCCATTTCCGTCTTAGTTTGGATAATCTCCACATCGACTGCACGCTTCATCATAGCCGTTACTTTGGGAGCCCGATTGGCATCATTGCGTACATAGGAACGCACTCGATTGCGCAAGTTAATGGCCTTACCAACATAGATAATTCGGTTATATTGATCACGCCATAAATACACGCCCGGTGTAGTCGGCAAATGACTGACCTTCTCTAGTAATTCTTCAGATGGCATATGTCCTCCTTTCCTCGTAGATTTTTAAGCTTTGTACTCACTATTATTTCTTCTTTTGAGCTGCTTTCATAAATTTCTTAGTCTGTTCTAAGACAGGACCTAAGAATTTGCCTGTATAGCTTTCTTTCACCTTAACGATTTCCTCAGGTGTACCGGTAGCTACGATAGTACCACCGCGATTACCGCCTTCAGGACCTAGATCTATAATGTGGTCTGCCATCTTAATCACATCTAAATTATGCTCGATAACGACAACTGTATCGCCACCCTCTACAAGTTGTTGCAATACGTGTAATAACTTGCGAATATCCTCGGCGTGAAGACCTGTAGTCGGTTCATCCAAGATGTACAGTGTTTTACCAGTGCTACGACGAGCTAATTCAGTAGCTAATTTAACCCGTTGTGCTTCACCACCAGATAAGGTTGTTGCGGCTTGACCTAAACGAATATAGCCAAGACCTACCTCTTGCAAGGTAACCATTTTACGATTGATCTTCGGAATAGCGCTGAAGAACTCAACCGCATCATCTACCGTCATATCTAGTACATCTGCAATAGATTTACCTTTGTATTTAACCTCTAAGGTTTCTCGGTTATAACGGGCTCCCTTACAAACCTCACAAGGTACGTACACGTCTGGTAAGAAGTGCATTTCAATTTTGATGATACCATCACCACGACAAGCTTCACAGCGGCCACCTTTTACGTTAAAGCTAAAGCGCCCTTGTTTGTAACCGCGCATTTTTGCTTCCGGTGTTTGACTATAGAGTTCGCGTATAGCATCAAATACACCTGTATAGGTAGCTGGATTAGAGCGCGGTGTACGACCGATAGGACTTTGGTCGATATTGATGATTTTATCGATATGTTCAAGACCACGGATTTCTTTATGAGCCCCTACTTTGTGGTTAGAGCGATATAATTGATTAGCTAACCCTTTGTAGAGAATTTCATTAATCAAGGTAGACTTACCAGAGCCACTGACACCAGTAACAACATTGAATAAGCCAATAGGGAATTTAACATTTACATTTTGTAAATTATTTTCCTTCGCACCGCGAATTTCAATGCAGTTCTTACCTGGTTTACGACGTTCTTCAGGAAGGGCGATAAATTTACGGCCGCTCAAATATTGACCAGTAATGGAGTCTTTTACCTTCATAACTTCGTCAACAGAACCAGCGGCAATAATTTGACCGCCATGCTCACCTGCACCTGGACCAATGTCCACGAGATAGTCAGCTGCACGCATAGTATCTTCGTCGTGTTCTACGACAAGTAAGGTGTTACCTAAGTCCCGTAAGCCTTTTAAGGTATCGATGAGTCGATCATTATCTCGTTGATGTAGCCCTATGGACGGTTCGTCTAGGATGTACAATACACCTACCAAACCAGAGCCGATTTGCGTAGCTAGACGAATACGTTGCGCTTCACCACCAGATAGAGTACCTGCACTACGGTTCATAGTAAGATAATCAAGGCCTACATTATTGAGGAACCCAAGACGAGCATTGATTTCCTTCAAAATTTGAGCCCCAATCACTTGTTCCCGCTCTGTTAACTGTAACTTACCAAAGAAATCGAGTGCTTCTTTAATAGTTAACTGCGTTACCTCATTAATATTCTTATCCCCTACGGTAATTGCTAATACTTCAGGTTTAAGACGAGCTCCATGGCATGTAGTACAAGGCTTAATGGACATAAATTTTTCAAACTCTTCACGCATAGAATCTGTAGAGGCTTCACTATGACGGCGTTTTACCATCGGTAAAATACCTTCGTACTCAGTAAAGAATTCCTTCACTTCACCGCGCATATTTTCGTACGTGAAAGCCACCTTATCTGTCGTACCGTACATTACCTTTTTTTGCAAGGCTTTTGGTAGTTCATCATAGGTAGAATCTAAAGAGTATCCATTAGCTTTTAATAGACCTTCTAGTTGGCGCATAAACCATGCATTAGGGTTAGAGCTCAACGCTTGTACACATCCATCGGCAAAGCTAATAGATCCATCTGGAATAACGCGCTCTTCGTCTACTTCCATGGTGGAGCCAATACCCAAACAAGCCGGGCAGGCACCAAATGGACTGTTAAAGGAGAACATACGTGGTTCAATCTTCGGTAAGGAAATATGGCAATCTGGACATGCAAAGTGTTGGCTATACATGTGTTCAGGTCCATCTACCTCTTGGATAACTACAATGCCTTCTGCCCATTTTGATGCGGTCTCCATAGAGTCTGCTAAGCGAGATTCAATACCCTCTTTAACCACGAGACGGTCTACAACGATATCGATGGAATGTTTTTTATTTTTCTCTAATACAATCTCTTCATCCAATGTACGTACTACGCCATCTACACGGGCACGAACAAAGCCTTCTTTTCGAAGTTGATCAAAGACGGATTTATGCTCCCCTTTTTTTCCTTGAATCATAGGTGCTAGTACTAAAATCTTAGTACCTTCTGGGAAGTTCATTACATCGTCTGTCATTTGTTGTATCGTTTGCTGTGTAATAGGCTTACCACATTCAGGACAATGAGCATGACCTACGCGAGCAAATAATAGACGCAAGTAATCGTAAATCTCCGTTACAGTACCAACTGTAGAACGAGGGTTACGGCTTGTAGTCTTTTGGTCGATAGAAATAGCTGGAGATAAACCTTCAATATAGTCTACGTCCGGTTTATCCATTTGTCCCAAGAATTGACGAGCATAAGCAGATAATGATTCTACATAGCGTCGTTGCCCTTCTGCATAAATCGTATCAAATGCCAAGGACGATTTACCAGAACCACTGAGCCCCGTCAACACGATAAACTGGTCCCGTGGTAAGGATATATCTATATTTTTAAGGTTATGCTGACGCGCACCTTTTACTATCAATTGATCTTTCATTATGTTCCCTATTTAAAGAGATGATACCAATCGGCATCATCTCTCTGTTTACTAACATGAAATAATATATGTATATTATCGCACGTATAGTCTATATAATCTATGTGTTTTGTTACAATCTATTTACTTTTTGAGCTAGTCCGCTTTCTACCTTTAGTTGATGCAGGTTTTTTTAACTTACTTTCACCTGCACTATGCATATCGGACCATTGTTGACGTAGTTCCCCTAATTGATCACGAAGTTTTGCAGCCTTTTCAAATTCAAGCTGCTTTGCAGCGGCCTTCATTTGACGATCAAGCTCTTCAATTTTATTGAATAACTCTTCCGGCGTTATATCTGCCACCTTAGGACTAGATATATCTTGTGCATATGGTTCGTGTCCATGGTCCATTCCCGTTGTAGAGGATTTCTTTTTCCCCTTCTTCGGTGAAAAGTCCTTTCCATCGGTGACCATATCTTCTTCAATTTTCGTCAACTCAATAAGCTCTTTTACATCTTTAGAGACAGACTTAGGCGTAATATTATGTTCAATGTTATAAGCCTCTTGCACAGCACGACGGCGATCTGTTTCATCGATGGCGCGCTGCATAGAACCTGTTACACGATCAGCGTACATGATAACGTGACCATTCACATTACGAGCAGCACGACCAATAGTTTGAATCATAGCTGTATCGGAGCGTAAGAAACCTTCTTTATCCGCATCTAAGATAGCCACTAAAGAAACCTCTGGCATATCAAGACCTTCACGAAGTAGGTTGATACCCACCAGTACATCGAATACACCGGCCCGTAAGTCACGAATGATTTCAGCACGCTCAATAGTAACAATATCAGAATGAAGGTATCGAACACGGACGCCCATTTCTTTTAAGAACTCTGTTAAATCCTCTGCCATTTTCTTTGTTAAGGTCGTCACGAGAACACGCTCATTCTTGGCAGCTCTCTTATGAATTTCACTGAGCAAGTCATCCATTTGCCCCTTAATAGGACGAATTTCAATAGATGGATCTAATAGGCCTGTAGGACGAATGATTTGTTCTGCCACATTCGTTTCTACGTCCATTTCATATGGACCAGGCGTGGCCGATACATAGACGATTTGATTGATACGCTCTACAAATTCATCGAATTGAAGAGGTCTATTATCAAGCGCTGAAGGCAGACGGAAGCCATATTCGATAAGTGATTCTTTACGTGCACGGTCACCATTGTACATGGCACGCACTTGAGGTATCGTAACATGAGACTCGTCCACCATGATGAGGAAATCATCTGGAAAATAGTCTATCAATGTATATGGCGCCTCTCCAGCCTTACGTTCAGACATATGGCGGGAATAATTTTCGATGCCAGAGCAATAGCCCATTTCTTGCATCATTTCTATATCGTAACGGGTACGCTGCTCAAGACGTTGAGCCTCCAATAGACGATCAGCAGCTTTCAACTTAGCTAACTGTTCCTCTAACTCAGCCTCAATACGCTCTACAGCAATACGCATCTTATCTTTCGTAGTTACATAGTGAGATGCAGGATATACCGCAACGTGCTTGCGTTCAGCAATCACTTCACCAGTCAAAGCATCTACCTCAACGAGGCGATCGATTTCATCGCCGAAGAGTTCCACTCGAATGGCTCTTTCACTATACGCAGCAGGGAAAATCTCGATAGTATCCCCTTGTACACGGAAGGTGCCGCGGATAAAGTTCATATCATTTCTCGTATATTGAATGTCTACGAGTTTAGACAGAATTTCGTCGCGAGATTTTGTCTGACCTAACCGCAAGGACAACACGAGTTCAGAGTAGTCCTCAGGGTCACCTAAGCCGTAAATACAGCTAACAGAGGCAACGATGATCACATCGCGGCGCTCAAAGAGGCTCATAGTAGCACTGTGGCGCAATTTATCGATTTCATCATTAATAGACGCATCCTTCTCGATATATGTATCACTAGAAGGAATATACGCCTCAGGCTGATAGAAATCGTAATAAGATACAAAGTACTCAACTGCATTATTAGGAAAGAAACTCTTAAACTCACTACAAAGTTGAGCTGCTAATGTTTTATTGTGGGCAATGATTAAAGTTGGTTTTTGAACTGCCTCAATAACCTTTGCCATGGTAAAAGTCTTACCTGTCCCAGTAGCACCTAATAGGACTTGAGCCCACTCACCACGTTCAATCCCCTCTGTAAGCGATTGAATAGCCGTAGGTTGGTCCCCAGTAGGCGCAAAGGGCGCCTCCACCTTAAATGGTTGGCCCCCTTCGTAATTATATGTATTATGCTTCATTACTGTTCATCCTGATGCTTACGGATGGCTCTAAGTTCTGCATCTGACAACCGTTGTCCTGCATTTTCCGCCTGATTCAATGTATCTTCTCCTTCTAATACTTCTATGAGCATAGCAATGGAGAAGCGGTCTAATGTAGGGGTCGACTTATGAATTTCATCAGCCATCATCCAATCAGCTTCACTATAATTATTAATACGATCCGTAATTTCTTGCCAATTAGTCAGCAACAAGCGTGCAATAGGACGATAGAGTTCAATACCGAAATATTCGATTAAACTCACAATCTTGTCCATTGCTTCTGAACTGACTTGGCTTTTATTTTTCTTATTTTCAGACTCTACATATTCAAGTAAGAATTCCCGGTTGTATTTATTTATCACCTTGAATCATTCCTTTATTAAATAGTGCATTGGCAAATTCTTTTGCATTGAATGGACGCAAATCATCCATACCTTCACCAACGCCAATCCAACGTACAGGCACGCCTAGTTCTTCCTTAATAGAAATAACTACGCCACCTTTTGCAGTACCATCTAATTTCGTTACTACAATACCATTCACAGGTACAGCTTGACCAAATAATTTAGCTTGGCTTACTGCATTTTGACCTGTTGTGCCATCTAGAACGAGCAGGGTTTGATGAGGTGCCCCTTCTACATGGTTATTTGCCACGCGGCCCATCTTCTTGAGTTCTTCCATAAGATTTACTTTTGTATGAAGACGACCTGCTGTATCGACAATGACCATATCTGCATTACGAGCTTTCGCTGCTTCCATGGCATCGTATACAACGGCTGCAGGATCTGCACCTTCTTTATGTTTTACGATAGGTACACCAACGCGATCTGCCCAGATAGATAGTTGGTCCGCTGCAGCGGCACGGAATGTATCGCCTGCAGCAATAATAACCTTTTTACCTTCTTTTACATAATAGTTTGCTAACTTAGCAATGGTAGTCGTTTTACCAACACCATTAACGCCTACTACGAGAATCACCTCTGGGTGATGTAGTGTAATCTCATCTTCTTGGTCAACGAGCATTTCTGTGATGCGGTCTTCCATAAATGGCATTACATCACCTGTATGATTAATTATGCCTTCAGTAACACCACGACGAATTTCTTTCATCAAGTACTCTGTAGTCTTAGGCCCAAGGTCACTTGTAAGCATAACTGCTTCTAAATCATCGAGAAAATCATCATCGATTTGTGCATAACCAATGATAACGGTCTCCACATTTTTTACAAAAGACTTACGAGTTTTCTCCAAGCCCTCTTTAATTTTATTAAAGAATCCGAATGCCATTATGCTAGATCCTCCTTCACATCTTCAAATGAAACAGTCAATAATCGTGACACGCCACGTTCAACCATGGTTACACCTTGTAATACTTCGGCAGCTTCCATCGTCTTTTTACGGTGTGATACAACGATAAATTGCGTTTCTTTATTTACGCGATTTAGATATGAACTAAATCTCTCTACATTAGCCTCATCTAAGGCAGCATCAACTTCGTCAAGCACACAGAATGGGGCTGGACGATAATCTAAGAATGAGAACAATAAAGCTATAACCGTTAATGCCCGTTCTCCACCGGATAATAAGGTCAATTGTTGACGCTTTTTCCCTGGTGGTTGAATGTAAAAGTCAATGCCACCAGTCAAAATATTATCTGGATCTGTCAGTACAATCTGAGCAGTACCACCACCAAAGAGTTGACTAAACACCTCTTGGAAACGTTGACCTACTACATCTAATACATCGTAAAGCTGCGTACTCATAGCCTTATCCATTTCAGCGATTACCGCTTGTAATTGCTCTTTTGCTATATCGAGATCTGCTAATTGATTCGATAAGAAATCGTAACGGGTTTTCGTTTCTTCATATTCCTCAACAGCGTTAGGATTAACAGATCCAAGTTCAGCAATTTCTGCCATGAGTCGAGCTTGTTCCATCTTCCAGTCATTAACAGAACCTTCAATATGGATGTGCTGTGCATCCTCGAGCGAGTATCCTAACTTATTCAAATCCTCTATAGACCGCTCACAATCCATACGGTATCGCGTCAATTTACCTTCAGCCTCAACTAGACGATTCTGAACGACCTTATAGCGTTGATTAAGTCGATCTTGTTCCGATAAAATAGACTCGATTTCTTCTCGTGCACCTGATGTAGACTGATATGCTTCATCACGTAAAACACGAAGCTTTTCAACTTCTTTTCTAATTGCATCAAGAGACTCTTTTGCAACCCGAATTTGGTCTGGTATAGTTACGTTTAATCGCTCTTGGCTTGATTGTAACAATGCCATTAGAGGCGCTAAACGAGTGACTATAGTTTCTAAGCTTTGTTTTCGTTGTTCTTGTTGTAACTTACGCTCTTCTAATGTATCTTCTAATCGTTCACACAGTAATCTAGACGCAGTAAATGCCTCGTATGCTTCTTGCTGTGCCTTTTGCAAGGTGCTTAATCGCTCCATAATAGCCGACTGGTCACCTTGCTGCTCAGGTGAATTATGCAACGCGGCTAATTCCGATTCTGATTGTGAAAGTAGATGTTTCGTTTGTCCCAACTCTATATCAATTTGAACAATCCTTTCACGTTCTTCATTAAGAACACGGTTTTTACGTTCTAATTGATTTTCAATATTCTGAATCTTCGTTTGACTAGCAGAATATAAGAGATTTGTATGTTGATATTGTTCATCTAATACACTACGCTCTTGTTGTGCCCTCTCAATACGATTCTCTTCATTCTTTATTTGCTGTTCAAGTTGCGTCGTACGCTCTTCTACAGAAGCTAATTCGGACTCTAAACGCAAAGCCTCTTCACGCCGACTTAACAAGGAACTACGTTTTTTCTTCGTTGCACCACCTGTTAAGGAACCGCCCGGTTGAAATTGCTCACCCGTTAATGTAACGATGCGTAACTGCTGATTATATTTCTTTTGTAATTCAATAGCTCGTTCCATTGTTTCTACAACTAATGTACGACCTAATAAATATTGGAATATATGACTATATACAGCATCAAATTCAATACAATCGACAGCAGTGCCAATCACGCCATCTTCCGATAAAGCTGGTGTATCATAAGGGCGGCCCTTCACCGATTCCATAGGTAAGAACGTAACGCGTCCACCTTGAATCGATTTTAAGAATGTAACACCTTCTGAGGCAGCCTTTGCTGTTGTTGTTACAACGTGGTTAACACTACCACCTAATGCAATTTCAATAGCAACGGTAAAACGATTATTTACAGTAAATAAATCACCGACGGCACCTTTTACAGCCTCACGCCAAGGGCCTTTACCATTAAGGATATTTTTCGTACCTTCCAAGTAGCCCTCATGCTGCTCTGCCCATTGTGCCAGTAGTTCTAAGCGCCCCTGTGCTTTTTGTACATCGCTACTCATGCGATTTAATGATTTTCTCGCCTCACGCAAACGCTCTGTTGCAGATCGTTCTTCATCAAGTAAGGATTTTCTCTTCTCCGATAATCCATTGAATTGAGTTTCTAATGATTCATGTTCGCACTTGGCTACTGCTAGATTCGACTGAACCTCTTTAATTTCCGCCTCTAAGGTTTCGACTTGCGCTACAGACTCAGACTTACGCCCTTCCAAGTTTCGTAATGTAGCCTTTGACGTTTCAATGCTAGCAACTATATCTAATTGGCGTTGTTGATACGCCTGTCTATCACTCTCTAAAGTCTTCCACGATGATTGTTCCATCTCTAGTTGAGCAACAGCCTCTTTATATTTAGTCTCTAATGTTGCAAACTGAATGAGTTCAGCATCTAATTGGGATGTTTCGTCTTCAATAAGGCGTTCAAGAATAAGCAATTGTTGCTCTTCGCCCTTTTTGGATGCTTTCGCCTCACTAATTCGCAAAGACGTATCCTCTACTTCACGCTTTGTTGTACGCAACTGTTCTTCTAAAAGCGTGACATTACCATTAATGCGTTCTTCTTCTCGTTGCTTATCGCTAAACTGTGCTTCCCAAGATTTTAATTGTTCTTGATCCTTTGCATTTTCAGCTTGTAAAGTATGACGTCGTGCATCGAGGGTAGATAATTGAGTTTGCAATTCAATTTCTTCGTCCTTTAATGCAATATTATCATTTTCTGCACGTGTTAATAGTCGATCAGCAGTCTTATAATTGTGAAAGCCTATAATACCATCATATTCACGCTTACTACGGCTTAATGCCATATACTTTTTCGTCATTTCCGCTTTTTCAGCAAGAGGCTCTAACTGCTCCTCAATAGTAGCCATAATATCACGAACACGTTCCATATTACGGTCTGTGCTCGCAATACGACGCAAAGCATCTTCTTTATTAATTTTAAAACGAGAAATGCCTGCAACGTCCTCAAATATAAGGCGACGTTCTTCTGGTTTACTATTAAGAATAGCATCGATACGATTTTGCCCAATGATAGCCATCGAATCTTTGCCAAGGCCTGTATCAGCTAATAACAAGTGAATATCCTTTAAACGGCATGTCCGTTTATTGATGAGGAATTCACTTTCACCTGTCCGATAGATACGACGTGTAATGGCCACCTCTTGCATATCCACATCGAGTTGACCATCTGCATTATCAAATACAAGGGTAACCTCGGCAGCACTCATCGGTTTTCGTTTTTCTGTGCCAGAGAAAATGATATCCTCTGCACGTTGGCCCCGTAAATTACGCACATTGGATTCCCCTAGAACCCATTTCATAGCATCCGTAATATTACTTTTACCACTCCCGTTAGGACCAATAACGGCAGTCATCCCTGGGGAGAATTTCACAACTGTTTTATCAGCAAAGGATTTAAATCCTTTTAATTCTAGCCGCAGTAATTGCATGACTGCCTCCTTTCTTAGTATAACCCCATTAAATCATATCTTTAATTATAAGCTATAAACATACGAAATTCAAAATAATTACAAATACACGCAACATATACAGTTATGTGAACACTATAAGTTAATATTTGCAACAAAATATAATATTTCAAATCTAATATTTGACGAATATTTGACGAAATAAAAAAAGAGGGTAGCAATTACGCTACCCTCTAATACGTTTAGTCTAATTCAATTAATCGGTGTAGTTCGCCGTTTACAAACCACATTTCACATGTTACGTTATCGCCGTCTTTTAGAGTTGCCATATATAACCCCTCTTTGTTAGGTTGAATATCTTCTGCGAATTGATGTGTTTTTCCTTCAAATGTAAATACTTGTGCCATTGTGTTATTCCTTTCAGTTATAAAGTAATGCTTTCCAACTGTCAATTAACAGTTGATTGTTGCAAGCCGTGCAACTCGGAGATATTTAGATCACCATTCCTTTACTGTGTAAAGTGCGCTAGCGCCCTCTAAATGTTGTCCATTGAAATGTGTTAACACTTCAAACTTACCTGCTTGATAGCCTATAGTTTCATAGGCTTTATTATCTATCAAAGTAACACCAGCTTTTATCTTATGTACTTTGTTTAGATTGATTTTATATACATCGACTTTTTGTTCATCGGTGTTAGCAACTACTGCGGTTCTATCAGATTTTTCAGTAGCCACTTTTGGTAGGTTAGGATTGCTATGTGCAATATCCTGTTTCACCTGTTCTGCTGCAACTTCAACTGTAGGTGCTTGTGTGTAATAAGTCGCTATCGGTTGTGTTCTTTCCTTTTTGGAAATAACTTCCTGTGCTTCCGTTTTAGTAACATGAATTGTTTTTGACAATTCTGTAGGTGATTTAGCCTGCTCTTGTGTAAGAATAACAGGCTTTTCTAATTCTTTTTGTTTGTGATGATATATTACTACACCTACAATAGCGATAAAAACGCATAGGGCAATCGCTACGGCTATTTTGTAGTGTTCCTTGATAGTTTGTACCAACTTACTAATTAACATGGCTTACACCTCGTTTAATTCATTTTGTAGCATTTCCAACGCTCTAAACTTTTCATCGGCGAAACGCTCGTTCAAATTATCACGCAACACGCTATTATTCCATGCAGTAGTCATACATACATCATAGATACAAGCGATGATGTCATAGTCGAACCGCTTATCATCAACGTAGGATAGATTAGGCAATTCTAAATTCAAAGCCTTTTCCATTAACTTCAATGCATCGTTGAACATATCAACGATATTGCCTACACCATATTGTACTGTTCTACTCCATATCACATCTTTCAATGTGTCGGAGTGTTTATCCACATGGAACAGGTTATCTTGTAACAATTTACACGCTACATCATAGTATTTAGCCTTGATGTAGTCATGTTGCATCTGTGCAAATCCTTGTCTATCAATAGCACCGAGTTCTTTCCATTGGTCGATAAACTCATCACTATTGATTTCACCACTATCCACCAATGCTCTTGCGTAGTCTGTATAAAATCCGCCTTGTCGTAACCCCCAACCTAGAAATTCATCAACGCTACCGCAATTACTAGCTAATTGATACGTGCCATAAGAAATACCGCCTGCATCATTAACACCACTTGATACACAAGCAGGGTTTCCATTGCTTTCGTATACAGCACTTAATCCGCCTAATTCCATTTTTGTTGCTCCTTTCTATTACTTTCACGTCCGCCTAGGTATCCAACCAATCCTGACGATATACTCATCGCCAACTCGTTGTAACCATATAGGATAGCCATTATATTTACAGTTCCTAATATGATGATTGTCAGTACTTCTCGTATACTTATTTTTTCAATCATTTAATCGCTTCCTTTACTGATTTAACGAACCCTATCACCTGTTTAAATAATTCAATCGCACGCTTGAACCATATCGTTTCAACAAATTCAAGTTCAATCATGTTTTCCACACAACTTGCCAACTCGATGAATATAGGTATCAAATACATCAAAGTACTTAAAAATACATCTACCTTGCCTATTACAGGTACTTCTACATCTGGCAATGTCAACAATATAAATGACAACAAAAAAAGCCACGGATAAGACATAACCAATTTCTTGGTCATGTCTGCTCGCAGCTTGTTGCTAACTAAAAATCGCTTTTTCTTTCCGTCAATTTCTACTACCGCCCACCCTCGCCACAGGATAGCCAGTAAAGTATTTTTAATTGTAACTTCTCTCTTAGTTGCTAGATTGTAGTTTCTAGCCTCAACAAACACCCTTAGAAATGTATCTACAAATACAAGTATCACACTTGTAAATATAGCTAATGAAATTCGTACTGCCTCACTCACGTTAAACACCTCATCAAACATCGGTAAAAATATTTCAATCATCTGTATCTCCCTACGAATAATCAATCTCCCTGTCTAGATATTGTGAACCATGCATTACTTCGATTGTTATAGTTATGAATGTAACATAGAGTTCCACTCCCATCCATGATTGTCAAATGGTTGTTTCCATTACCTGTTTTTTTATATATTGCACATTGAAATACAATACCAACGTCTTCCCCCTCTGCAATGGTAATTGTCTTTGAAATTGTTGTTGATGCTCCAAGTGAGATTGAGTATTCCCCTTTTGGCAACCATAAATTAAATCTTTGTTCAAAGTTTTCGAACTTTCTTTCGTATCGAAAGGTTTCAAAAAAGATAGCGTCTTTCTGTACATATTGTTTTTTGTTTTCCTTGTACACAAACAGCTTGCTCGTGTCGGTAGCAAGCCTAGCGTAATAAGACTTGCTACCGATTATAATTTTTAAATACTCACTATTCCCCATGTCTTTTGCGTTTTCGGTTAATGTAGCTATAACTTCCCCGTTAATAGTTATATCAGCCATTTACACCCACCTCTACTTTTCCGCTAGCACTCCATAATTGCAATCGGCTATTCAACGATGTTTGTACTCTTCCCCAGCTACCCCATTTATCAGCCATGAAAGTACGATGATATGTTTCGCCGTTTAATGTATGTAGCGTGTGGTCGATTAATTTGCCACCTCCAAAGTTAAATACAATCAACATACCTTGCTTATGCGAACGTGGTGGATTGTTATCACCACCATCAAAATTAATTTCATAGCACCCTTGCGTTGTGAGTGTATTCCAATCTGTTGCGGTATCTAATTTAGAATAAGGAAAACCAAATGAACCTGCATCATCTTTTTTGACAAATACTTCGTCCGCTTTAGTCTTGCTGTAAATAGCCTTGTCATAATGTTTAGTAGTTAATACTGTGCTACTATCCGTGCCGTCATAGTGTTTCAAGGTAGTACCAGTTAAGTATACAGGTACGCTAGGGTCTCCCAATTCCACCGCATCAGATGTTGATACTTTACCGATACGCACACCATGTCCATCGGTTTTCTTGCCCTCTAACAATGTATTGTTATTAAGCACGATAGAACCGCTTACATTACCGCCTGTGAGTTTGAGATAATCAAGCGTTGCCAATCGTGCAGTATTAATGGAATTTTGATAATCTCGGTTTGGATTACCTACATAAATATCAACTTGATGCCGTTTACTAGGTTTTTCTGTTAGCACCGCAAAATAAAATTTGCCATTGCAGTATGCTATATCTTCAATTTCAGTAGTTCTATTGATTTCAATGATTTGTTTAACTGTGCCAAATGGTGTGCATTCTACCAAACTACCGAGCGTTGCACTCATGATGCATCCGTTAAGCATTAATGCACCATTGTTGTTAAAGTCATCGTATTGGTAGTCAATTTGATATGTTTTCATCTTTTGGAAATCATCATTGTACAAGTTGACTTCACGTAAGCGTTGTTGACCGCTAATTGGTACAATGCTCACATAAGTTCGTGTGATAGGATCATATCCGATATTAAATACACGCTCGTTCAATGTGATGGTCTTTTCAAATGTCATAGTATCCGCATTAAATACAGATAGGTTATTACCATTCTTTAAACCATTGGCAAGGTAAATCTTGTTCGTGTATTTGTTGTAGCACATAGTGTTACAATGACCCATTTTGTCAGGGTCGCTAAACTTATATGTACCTACGATTTCAAATGTATCTGGATTGAGTTCGTACAAGTTTTGTTTTGTACCATCGCTATTAATACAAGCTAACAAAAACACATTCTTTTTATCGTTGTAGGTAAAGCCTTGACATTGGTTAACCTCATCACCATATTGGATGTTTTTAACAAAGGCGATGTTTGATGCACCTTTTAACATTGGTGTTTCGGTAGGGTAGAACGGCTTAATGGAATTGTATGTACCCATATCCATTACACTATCAACTGTATCAAATGAGATATGCTCATTGATTTTGTAGATGCCATTAGGAATTAACAATATCTTATTTTTAAGATTATCATTAGCACGTTTGAATGATGCGGTATCATCTGCTACACCATCACCAACCGCCCCAAAGTCTTTAACAGATACGATGCCATATAGGCTATCTTTAGGAATAAATTTTGTATCAGCTTCTGTCTTGGTAATCAAACCACCACCATTAGGCAAGGCGATTTGTTCCGCTTTACTTGCTGCGACTTCTGCGCGTTTAGCTGCATCTGTTGCCTTGATAGCGTTACTTGCGATTGATGTTTGTTTGTTATCAATGTCAGTTTTTAAAGTTCGTGCTTGGCTCACCAACTCATTAATATCACGCTTATCAACAGTTGTTTGTCCTGCATACGCTTTTGCATCTGCCACTAGCTTTTCTGCTTTCGTTACATTAGCACTAGATGTATTAAGTGCAGTATTGCTAGTCGCTAGTTTATCATCAACTGTACGGCTTAATTCTGTGATTTCACCGCCTAATGTTTTAATTATTTCTGCATTAGCATTAATAGTATCACTTTCGGCTTTGATTTTTTCATATGCATCTATAGCATCATTTGCTGCCTTTGTCGATGTATCTACAATCTTACGTGCAACTGTAGTTGCATCCTCATCGCTATCAACACGGATTAATAAGGCTCTATTCATCTTCTCCTGCATTTCTTGCAATATCAATGTAACCTTATCTGTCATGTGTTCGATATTTTGGAAAGGATATTCATCAGGCAAATCCGTGTCTTGAGTGATTGGTGTTCTACGTTCAAGAATAACCTTGTGCGTATTGTCTAACGGATCACCATCAGTAGGATATGTTAAAGTTTTGCTTTCTTTATCATAATCGATGTTTCCTATTTGCACGCTTTCTGTGCCGTCAGCATCAACAATAATTAAGGCTATATCTTCAATCCTATTGAAATCATACGGCCATATCCATTTCTTATTTGCTCCATCACATTGATAAACTACACTAGGCTTTTTGACCTCTGGTATCATATTTGTTCCCCTTTCTAATTAAACAGGACTACCCATAATTGAGTAGTCCTTATTTATTAATGCTTATTTTGCTTTTTTTCCTTTTGTTTTTCTTTCTTAGATTTCAATCGTTTATCAAAAATGACGGAATATAGCAAATCTTCGAGCTCTGCATCTATATCCGTTAAACCGTATTTTGCAATTGTCATGACGCCATCGGTTAGTGTATTGCTTAACCCTGTCATAGAATTGGTAAATTGTAGTCCTGCACGTCCTACGTCCGTCCAATCCTTTTTACTACTATTCACAGCAGTAAATATATCATCGATTTTATCGATTACCGCATAGGATAACGGCGACGTTCCACGATTGTATACCTTTTCGCCTAACATTCTATTCATAGCTTGTGTGATACCCTCACGCACGAACGGTACGCCCATGACGCTTTGATTTACAAATTCTTTAGTTAATGACTTAGCTACTTTTGTAGGGTCATCGTCATCATCACTACCAAAGAGATTATTATATATAACCATGATTACAGCTTGCATAAATAGGTCATAGAAGATTACACGAGCGAATTTCTTGAAATCCCCTCTATCTTTAAATGCATAGAATCCGTCAAGTTGCATATTCCATAGTGTGCCAGCATACGTGTAGAACGTAGTCGCAAAATTAGCGATAGTCCCTTTGTTACGTTGTATGCCTGCTTGGTCTTTAATATCACCACTACCAAATATATCAATGATAGCCTTATCAGCTAGTTCAATTGCTCGTTGGTCTGCCCACTCTAAAGATATACCCTCTTTTTGTACAAGTTTAGAATATTCCACATCGTATACATCTTTCCAAATCGGAACAGAAAGCATTAGATCCGTTTCAGAAAGTAGACTGTAACCCCAACTATTAATAGCATCACGGGCCTCGCCTAATTGTTCCATGGTGTAACCGCCTACAGATTTACCATCAATCGTAAATCCTTTACCGCCAATTTCTAAACCTCTACGCATATCCTTATCAAGTGTTTGTGCACGCTCACGGAGCATTACGGATTTTCCTAATACAAATCCATAAGTTTCGTTATACCGTCCAGAACCTCGGCCATATACGCCTACACCTGCACGATATAACGCACGCATTACTCTTGCTGCGCCTAATTGTTCCATAGCCACAGGAATATTCGCCACGTTTTGGATAGCTACACTTACCTTGCCTGCCATAACAGCAGATGAGATATTACGCTTAATCGTTTGCATCATATTGTCAAATTCGGTTAACCGAGATACTTCCGTTGTCCATTGGTCTCGTACCCATTGGCGCAAGTATTGGTACTCACTAGCACCGAGTTTATTTGTAACATAGTCCGCAAATTCTTTACGATTAATTAACGTATTTACATCCGTAACCGCCTCACGCATCGTAATGTGATTGATGCTTTCTGTAATTGCACGAGGTATTACATCTAAAGACAATAACAATTGTTTATCTTTCACCTTATCAAGACGTGATTTAGTAGCACTCATGCCATAACCAAAGGTAGCATTACTACTCATGAATGATTGTGCTATATCTTCCATTTCATGATTAGAAGATTTACCGCTAGTCTTAGGGTCGTACATTATAGGGTAATATTGCCCCTCTATGGTACGTCCGCCGATTCTAAATGTAATTCCTTCTTCTTTCTTTAATGGATTACCTGTCATGCGTTCTTGTACTGCACTACGTTCTGGATAAAATGAGTTGATTTGCTCCCATTCACGGATAATAAATTCCCAGTCTCTATCATCGAGTACGTCTTGGAATAGTCGTTCTATTTCAACCTCATTGGCTTTTACGGTCTCTATAGCACGTTGTCTATTACGTTCTGTCCCCCAATTCAAGGCTAGGGCCATAACTTGCTCTTTAGTGAGGTTTCTTGCGTCCCCTACTTGATAGCCTCGTTCGTTACGGATTTTATAGAGTTCCTTACGTGAATATAATGCTACGTTTTTAGCTAGGCGCATCGTTTCACTTTCAAGACGTTCGTTGAAATGTTGCCGTGCACGGTTAATAGTATCGTAGATATATATTTCAGCAGGGCCACCCTTGCCACCATCTAAACGGCGCAAGATGGTTTTGATTTGTTGTAACGATTCAATGAAGTTAGCCATCTTATTGAATATAGCGTTTTTAGTAGTCTTGCTATTTTCAATGTTGAAAGTGCTTTCTTCTACTTCGCCAAATGTTTCAATAGCCTTATCAAGGATATCACGTTCTACATAATCAATAGATAAAGGATTGCCGTTTTCGGTTAAAAAGCTATTATGCTCATATTCCCTACGTCCGTTTTTATACATGCCAGTCATTAATTCTTCGAGCATGTTCAATTCATTAACGGTTAAGGTAGCGAATGTACGAGGTAATTTAGCATTAAAAATACCGCTTACAGTATCATCCATACTAATTAATGTATTGAATCCTGCTATACCTGCGTCTGGGTCAAGTCGATTAGTAATAACCGTTTCATCAAATCCATCTGTAGGAATCAATCCGTCACGCTTAATCAACCCCATTTGGTACATCATATGAGTATAGAAGTACCGCAATTGAGGGTCTAGCATTACAGGGTTTTTCGCACGAGTAATGCGTGCATTTTGTTCTAACAATTTAGTACGTAATTTCTTGATACGTTGTTGATTTTCAAATGCCACTCTAGCCCTTGCTTGATTCATCATTTGAGATTGTTTATGCTCTAATGCTTCCTCTACCTTATTAACGGCTAATGCTCTATCTGCATTCTTACCATCTCTGATTGCTTGATTTTGGTATTTCTTATATTGGCTCGCTTGTGCCAATGTCAAATCACCTAATTCAGCACGGGCCTTATTCATGTATTTAGGAATAGTGCCAAATCCACCATCACGGATTGCACGAACAGCATTAATGCGTTCTTGTAACTGTGCTTTCAATTTCTCTATTTTATCTTCGGCTTTGTCGAGTTCCTTAGAAGTAGAGTTCAATTCTTTAGCTACTTTTGCATTATCCTGTTTGATTTGTTCCGCTTTAGTAATTGCCTTTTCAATCGGTGCTAGTTCCGCATCAAGATTTTCTCTATTAGGGTCTAACCGCTGCAATTTATCCAATAGTTGCCAATTGTTAGCCAAATCCTTATTAGTATATTGCTTAATAAGTTTAGCCTCTTCTTCTGTAAGTGCCATTTGACCTTGGTTAGATAATAACATTTCTTCCGCTATTTGCTCATTGGATTTTCCGATATTGTTGACCTCAACAAATTCGGATCTTGCGTGTTCCATCTCTTGCTTAATAGCATCTTCAAATGTGGCCCCTGTTTCTTCTATTTCTGCTTTCTTTAGGTTTTCGATGTTGCCGTATTGAGTATTAACCAACGCTGCATCGCCAATTGCAAGATATCGTTGATGTTCTTTATAGATAGGATATTCTTCGATTAAACGCTTTTCGATTGCAACCTGTACATCGTCTTTTACTTCTTCCCATTCTTTAATAGGTCGATTATCTAACTCTTTCATGTACTTACGCATTACACGTTCTTTAGCTTTTTCTTTAATGTCAGCAATGTAGCCTTGCACTCGTGCTTGTTCGGTTTCGCTCAACTGTTGATACAATTTTGTATTTTCAAATTGCTCTAATGCTTGCTCATGTGCGTAGTTTTCAATATCGTCTTGTGTAGCTATCATGCGTGCCATTATATCTTTAATGTCAGATGGTACTTCACCGCCTAATCGTTGAACACTACGATAAATACGAGTTAACCATTTAGAGAATTGACGGAATACACGTTGTAATCCTTTTGTTGGTGCTTCACCACTTCGTAAGTAGCTTTCCCAACCTCGTGCGAATTTCTCGTGTGCTTTGGTATTGTCTACGTTTTCGCCATCAATCCAACCGCTCCACTCTTTGAGTGCGTTCCAATCATCAAGTAATTGTTTAGGTGCATTGTCCATAGATGCTAGTTTTTGAATATCATCAAAGAATACATGCCCCATTTCGTGTAAGAATGTACTTCTATCTGCGGTTTTAAAGATGCTGATAATACGTTCACCATCGCTCATAATTTCGGTCATGCCATTAACAGATTGGTTGTATTTTTCAATGACTTTGATTGCTTTATCATCGAACACTACATAGCATCGTCCATCTTGTTCGCCATCGTAGTATATGCCTTTTATACCGATACTATTTAAAAATTCACTAGCCTTTTTAGCATTTTTCACACTATGAAGATTAAAATGTTCATCATTACCAAGTGCATGAGATAAAAACGAATACAACTGTTTACCATCAATATTTGTTTTCTCTAATGCACCATATACATCAGCCTTAACATTCGAGATCGCTTTTTCTTCACGTTCTCGTTCTAACTGTTTTTCTTTTTCGTACTGTGGATACAATTCATATCTAAACTTTTTATACACTTCTTCCAATAAATCTTCATTGCTGGCTATAGTATCTAAATCTTCATCTATGCCTACCGACTTCAAAAATCTATCAATATTTCTTTTTTGAATTTTCTTGATGTCATTTATTGTTTTATTTTTATTGTGTAGCTCAGATATTATGTACCCAATATCCATAAATCGTATGTATTTATCTATTCGTTCATCACCAATAATAGAACCTTTGTGATATTTAATTAATAGACTTGTAAAACGTTCCAGTTGTTCTTCTGACATTTTATGTAATCCGTTTTTCAAGCTATCTCTTACATATCGACTATATCCAGAAATAGGATATTGCTCTGGTAATAACTCTGTTTCATTTGGTATTTCTACTTTAAATAAACTGCTTTTGTTAGAACCTTGTGCTTTACTCAATACCTCTTTATACAGTTTGGATACTTTTTTATCTTTAGCAAAATACAATCCCCATCCATGTGCTTGGTTGCCCTCACCAGTACCAATAGCACCTAAATCAAATTCATCAAAGTCATGTGGTGAACCATGCCATGCGGATTGATAATATTGATAATTATGTTTCTTTCGGAGCTTGTCTAAATCATTTTCATTTGGTATACTATTAATAATATTAGACCAACTAACACTCATTTGTCCGCTTGATTGGACGTTATTGACTGTTAGTTGGTTTATTTTTTTTGTATTAACATATAACAAATCGCCATTATTTATCGCATTAGAGTACCATGTAGTATTAACTCTAGGGAATATACTTTTAACCCTAGTTTGATAGCTATTTCTTCCGCTTTGAACATCAAAAACCAACGGCACATGAACAAGGTTATTTTGCGTATCTCTTAATTCAACAACGGCAATAATCTCACCTTTTACCGATGCATTAGCAACAGGGTCAAAGTTTTTGAATATTGCAATCGGATTAGATAACGCACCAGGTAACTGTTTCATAACATTTAAGTCAAACTTATGTGCATGCTTAGTGGCAAATACTTTATTAAGCATTTTCGTTGTTATATAAACATCACCAGTTGTAAATTTGTAGTCAGGATCTTTAATTGTGCTAAACACTAAAGGTGCTGACATTATTTTATTTACACCTTGTTTAAGCGTTCCGTTTTGTAAATCGTTTAATATTTTCCCCCATTGAGTTATATCGGCTTGTAATTTTTGATGCATTACCAATTGTTGTGCATACCATTTTTGATTATCTAAAACCGCATTCATCTTGATTTGTATACTATCACGGAAATAATCCATAGCGGTATAACCGCCTTTTCCCTTTTGTCGCATATATTGTGCCATTACATCAGCATGTTGTGCCATCAACAACGCATTAGCTTTTGCCGTTTCACGTTGTTTTCTATCGTTACTTTCGCCAATCGCTTTAACTACTTTGTTGTACACTTCATAGCCACTCTTGGATAATTGCATCCGTAACGCTATATCGTTATCCGCTAATGTGAAAATCTTATCATGCAAGCGTTCAAGGCTTTCAATTTGTTGTAGCGTATGCTCCATATCAGCATGATGGATATTGCTTTGGTTAAGTGCTTCTGTATTATCAACAAATGCAGTTTGTGCTTTTGCTACGCTAGAATGAAATGCTGCACGTCTACGTTCTGCATTCGTGCGTGGTGCTTTACCGCCATTATTAGACTTATAATCAGTCAACCATTCTGGCTCTACACCACTCGCCGTAGCTTCTTTAATATCATTGTCCATGTTGTCAAAGTCGCTTGCGTAGTTTTCACGATACTCTTGCACTAGGTTTTTGTACAGGTTGTTGTATGCTTGCTTAACCTGTGTAGGGTTAGCAAATACTTGGTCTAGTACTTCACGATCTACATCGCTTGCATCTTCAAATTCATCACGGATAATGCTTTCTTTAACTCGTTGTGCTTTCTTTTCTGTTGCATCAACTAGGTTATTATTAAAGGCTTCCACTTCCGCTTTTGCACGTTCAAGGGTTTTCATAGACATACCACCACGAGTAAAGTATGTACTTTCTTCTAGTGCCTTTACAGTTTCTTCCGTCAAGCCACCGCTTAATTGTGCATACTTTCCGATTGGTACAGGAATATCTGCATTAGCTTCGATACTCTTCGATACTTCCTCTTGCGTAACCAAACCACTATCAATCATATTCTTAATGGCTTGTTGCCCTTGCTCTGTTTCTGCCATTTCATTAACATTTACATATGCAGTGGATACACCTACATTATCGCCCTGTGCTTGTACGATTTTTCCGTACAACTCAGGGTTTTCTTTTGCCATTTTGTTTGAAGATGCATCTTGCTTCAACGCTTGCATGATAGCAGTACCATTTCGATTTTGTTCTGCCATCACCGCTTGTTGTTGTTGCTCTGGTGTTAGCTTTTGAAATTCGTGAAAGGCTTTCATAGTGTGAATACCACTAACACCGCCACCAATTGCGCCTAAACCAATAACGGCTGGTAGTGCTTGTAGCATTGCACCGCCTGCACCTACTGCCATATCACCTATGGAATATACTCCCTCTGGGTCATTAGCATTGCGGTATAGGTTATGTTGGAATTTTTCGTTAATGTCTTGCAAGCCCTCTTCAACTAATTCAGAACCGCCAGCTTTAACAGATGCTTTAGCCATTTGTGCAACAGTAGTGCCAATGCCCCTATTAAATGTTGCTAGTGTATCACTGGTAGCACCTCGTAATACTTTTGACATAACCGCTTTAGGCGCTACTTTACCTACACCTTTAATCATGAAACGTGTAGATGCCATTTCGATACCTGTATCAACTGCAGCATATGTCATGGCGTATTTATAGGCTTCATCATTAGAGTATACTTTGTTGCCATTTGCATCACGTTTATTAATGAGTTCTAGGTATTTGTTGCCAAATGACATTTTGTACATTTCGTATGCCATGTCAGCACCGCCACCCCATTTAGCACCAGTTACTGCACCTGCGCCTATACCTACACCATCGGTAGTTAAACCGCCAATTACCGCACCGATTGCACCGCCTATGATTGCACCTGTACCGCCTTGTTTACCCATCATGTATGCTTGTGCTGCCGTTTGTCCGAATACTTCTTGTAATGGATTAGTTCCATCAGGTGTTCTGTAGTTGCGCAAGTTATTTTGTAAGCGTTCCATTTCTGATGTTAATTCGTTAATACGTTCAGGGTCTTTTGTATGTGCCAATTCAAATCCAACATCACCCAACTTCATCTGATCGTTCATAGACCAAATACCTTGTTGAATTGCATCGAATGTAGATTTCGTAGCACGAATTGATTGTAGATTGTTGATTGCTTGTAATTGTTCCGCTTGTGAACCATATTTTACTTTATACAGTTCAGGAAATTCATCGTATATATCTTGTAATACTGCGCCACGTTCAACTCGTCTTGATAAATAATCAGCACGTTCAAACGCTTTATCATCACCACGCATAATTACATCAGGGTCAATATCTAATACCTTTCCCATTCTAACTGCTTCGTTATAACGTAGGGTATCATTATTGTATAGAAACAATCTATCCGTATTACTAACAACACTTGTAGGAAGTACTTTCTGTAATGACTGTCCTAGTGGTTCTAAACCTTGATATGGATTGTCAGCTTTACCAAACGGATAATATGTGGTTGTACCATCAGCATTAGTTTCTTCCATTGTGCGTGGTGTATTTGCAATAGCCTTAATTGCATTAATAGCATTATCAACTACTTGTGCCGTTGTATCTATCCCTGCACCTATTGCATTACCAACTTCAGTAAAACCGCCAGTAGGTTTAGACTGAACACCAGCACTAGCACTAAAAGATGGTGATGTTTTAACATAGCCATTCTGTACAGCTAGTGCTTCCTGCCGTTCTTGTTCAAGTGTTTGTTTAGCCATTTTTAATCTCCGTTATCGTTATATCTTCTTTGCATGTTGTTATACACGCTTTCGTAAATATCTCTTGTTGAGCCATCTTGATATGTTACACGCACATAATGGTTGCCAACAGGTTCAACATGTACAATACCCATCGCTCTATTGCTTGCTGCACTAATAGGTGCGCTATAATCATCGCCATCACCGAAATATGGTTTTTCCGTACTTCGTAATGTTTGTGTTGCTAATGCGCCCTCAAATATATCATGCATTTCTGCTTCTGTAGGCGCTCTGCCGTGTTTGCTTTCAAAGTCAGCTTTACGGCTTAACATCTCTTGTTTAACACCATATTCAAAACTTGAACGCAATGATTTGTCAGCAGGCAACGCACTTTGTATTTCGCTATCATAAGGTGTTAAATCAATTTTGTTGGCCTTTAATCGGTTATCGTTCGCTTCAAGCAACACTCCATCGAAACTATCATCAACAACTTTATCAGGATACATTCTCTGTGCGTGTGCTAGTGTTTCTTCGTATGTATGAGTTTCAGCATATTTTTTCAACTCAAACTTTTGTTTTGCATTTAATTTAAGGCCTTTTTCATACATAGAATCAAGTTTAGGTCGCATTGATGCTTCTGTACCGCTCCACGCTTCCTTTTCCATATCGGTCTGTGCGCCTGCTGCTTGTGCGTGTGCGTAAGATGATGCACCTACATAATCACCTTTTGCTATTAATTGGTTATATACAATTTTAGCTGCAGTAATTCTATCTTTAGCTTGCTTGGCTTCGATGTTCATTTGCATTGTCAGCCATCCTTTATAATTTTCACGGCCTTGTTTAACCGCCTTTTCAATCTGATCTTCAGAATAAACAGGTTGACCGCCTTTAGTCATAGGTACATTGCGCATTAATTCTTTATAATGTTCTGCATCTGCGCCATAATATCCACCTGCTTTTAACTTGTCAGCGTATTCGTCTATGCTCTGTGCGTTTACTGCGCCATTCGGTTTAATATAGTGTTCAATCCAATCATCCACAAACTCTTCGTCGGAATTATACATTTTGTAATAATTCGTTCCATCTGGTTGTTTATTTTCTTCTCCATTAGGTTCTGATTGAGTTAGCCCTGCGTAGTTATGATTTTCTCTTGCTAATCTACTAAGTTTGCCACCATCTGTACCCTCTGCATACAACTGCCTATATGCAATTTCTGTATTGATACCATACTTATTATGTGCATATTGTGCTAATTTCCATAAATGTTGATTAGCACCAACACCTGACTGCATAGCTTCCTTATTCTTAGCTTCCATTTGCGAACGTATGCGTGAACCCATAATGTCCATACCACGATTTACATCATCGCCTGCAGCTAATCGGATTGCGCCGAAATCGTTTTCATTGTTAGCGATTTTGTTTATACCCATTTGTTGGTACATTTTCCTGTATGGTGTTAATACATTCTCACTAGCAAGCCCAGTTAATGCAGTCAACTGCTTGTCCAATGTTTCTGAATTATTATCAGCAACAGTTTTGTCTAATAATGTTTTAGCATTAAGATCATAGTTTTGTTGTTTTTTAGATGCTATTTGTTCATCATCAAGCCCTAATTGTTTACCAGTTGCTTCTATTAAATCGCCTGTTAATGTTAATGTTTTCATTTGTTGATTAACATCACCCGTTTGTAACAGATTGTTGTTCAAGTTATTGATTTGATTTTGTGTGGCTGTGCTTAGTGCATCCTCGTACTGACCTCTCATGTACCTAGATATACCATCTAAATCGTTTGTTTTTGATGTTTCAACCGCTTTATTGAAAGCGTTTACCGCATCAGTTGTACGTAAGTTATATTTAGCAGCAAGTTCGCTTTGGAATTTTTGTGTACTCTCAAGGTATGTAGGTAGTATTCCTTGTGCATTCATACCTTTTTGGTACATTAACCCTTTATCTTTATCAAATTTTAATTCAGTTACTTTTTGATTAAATTCATTAATAGCATTTGTAGCATTGATATAATCTTTTTGTTTATCGATTTCAAGCCAAGTTTTAGATGCATCATCTAATGCTTTTGCAAATGTGTTAATGCCGTTTTGGTTAACACCATATGCTTCCGCATTGATTGTTGGTCTAAACTCACCATTAACTGTATTCAATCTTTCATTTTGTTCATAATTAACTAATTTCATAGTTACCTGCCGTTAAAAGTCCAAACTTTCTTAACTGTTTTAACTGGTCTTTCTGTTACACCATTTACATCACCGCCATATTGAGTTGTGTATTTACCACCTGCATATTGTTGTTTCATCCCATATATACTAGATGCACCACTCAAGATAGTACCGAGCATTTGCAATCGCCCTTGCGTTTTAGCATTAGATGCAGCTGCTCTTGCGCTACTAGCTTCATTGCGATAATTAACCCCATTAAGATATTCATTGTAAATGCTGTTATTCTTATTAGTTTCCCAATTGTTAATATCCTTGTTGTATTCATCGTAGCTACTAGCCATTAATTGTAATGGTGTGCCACTCATGGATAACCCAGTAGCGCCTGCTTCAGCCGTATTCTGACCTGCAATTAACCGCATCTTATTGTCCATCTTATCTCGCTCTTGTAGTGCTTGATTGGCAATATCCTGTTGTTTCCTATCGGATATACGTGCATTCGCTTCCGCTGCTTGTGCCTGTGCATTATACATTGCAGTTTGTGCTTTGGTTTGTTGGTGTTGCCCCCACAATGTAGTAACCAATTGACCTGCCATTAATGCAATAGGATTACACATTCGCATCCCCCTTTCTCAATGTAAATAGTTCCATTCCGTTATGCGTTATATCAGAATGAATAACCGCCCCTAGTGATGTAAGCCATCGCTTCGAGCGGTTATTTTTCTTATGTATGAAATTGAATAAACATTCATGAGTGGATAACCACTCTTTTATGATTGCGTTACTTCGTTTTAGAAATTCCTTTTGCAATTTCAAATTCGTATCCAGTATCTTATTACCCAAGAAATAAATGCAGTACATTCCGTTGATTGGCTTTTTTGAAATTCCATATACGGCTATCGGTACATCATTCTCAATTACAATGTGGTTTTCGTAATCATCACTACATATATCCTTTACAAAATCATTTTTTCCATAATTCGGGGAATTTTGGTTCGCTATATTGACCTCTAAGGTGTCTATAGGCCTTAAGTTGATATATAAGTCATGAATTAATGAAGTGTGCCTTACAGGGCAAATATCAAAGTCCTGTAACATTTGGAAAACCACCGCCTATTTCTATCTCTCTTGTAACGCTTAAAAGGTTAAATGGATAAGGTTTTTCGTGCAAAATGCATACAGATGCATCGGTTGAGTATACTCCATCGAATTTTGGCAATATACATACCTTATCGCCGCTATATAACTTGAGTGGCGGTAATGAAATATCATCCATATGGTTGAAGTTTCTTCCGATTTTGCCACCGAATGAATTTAAGATGTTCATCGATAATCTACTCATCGTTAATTGTCGGCCTTGTAATGTGCCATCTTGTATTTGCATTTCGATGCTCGGAATACGTAATCGTGTAGTGTAGTTAATACCAACGGCTACGCTTTGTGCCTTACCATCGATATTAATAATTGCCGTAGGTGGTACTTCCTTAATTGGCCGTTCCATACCATTTACAACGATTTGCACATCCTCACCAATCAGATGAGGTACTGTGATAGTACTGATATTCTCTGTGCTAGTTTGTCGAATGTAACAATCCATATACACGTTGTTATTATCAGCGTTATACATTGGCTCAAATCGTTCTATGCACATAACTGTGCCACTTTTAAAATCACGCTCAACGATTACATATAAACTGTCTTGTTCGCCCTCTGCCACACTCTCAGCATATTTATATTTGCCTTTTGTGGTGAAGTGCGACCATGCATACACCTTTTGTTCTGGAATGTAGGTTAAACAGTTGATTTTGCCATCATCCGTTACATAATACACAATACTGTCTGGGTCTTGTGCGTAAGCACTTGTGATGAAGTTTCTGTACTTGGTTAGATGCTTAACAAATAAAGTTAAGTCTGCCCCTGTGTAGTTATCGCTTTCATAGGAATAACCCATATCACGCACTACACAACCTCGAGCCTGTACATAAACACATCTATTACCTATATATTGTGGCTCACATTCAGATGCACCTCGTTGGGTTTGTGTTCGCAAATTGCAGTTAGTCGGTGTGATAGTTTTTGAACCATCAATTATCCATTCGTTACCGCTTGTCAAAATCAATAAGTCATTAGCTGGTATCAAATGTCTAATGTCATACATTTTACGATTAATTACTGGTAGTGTGATTGCACTATCATCTGTAATCGTACCGCCTACCTTTTCTACACCAAAATTGGAATAATCGCCTGTGCGACTGAACCATATGTAGTTAGGATATTGAAAACTGGATGCTAGGATAAATCTATCTTGGTAGAATGTGCATACACGAGGATAACCAAGGCCTTTACCCCATTGCCCAAATCTGAATTTAGATGTAGCTTCATTTTCTACAACGTTGTTTAATACATTTACTTTAACGTGTTTACTGTCTATAAATTCTTTGATTTCAACTACACCATAATTAGAGTGTGGCAAGAAAGATAAATCTACATTAACGCTACCGCCTTTCAAATCAGAAACAACTTTCAATTTAGCACTAGGCGTAACCTTGCCTGTATCTGTAACGTTGTAGTCATTGTTGGATGTATATACCCTGTAATCTTTCCACGTAGTGCCATTGTCATTACTGATTTGGATTTTAACAGTACCATTCCATGTACCATGTGATGTGAATTTCCATGATAAATCCTCATCAGTACTAAATTGTTCTACATTGTAATCTATATTGTTATAATTTGTGTTATGCTCCTCATGGCCATGTTCATCACCATACACCCATCGACTACTTTCAATTACTGTACCAGTACTGTTAGTCGTAATTGCTTTTACATAATGTTCAATCTGCATAACCGAACCAACCATATCAGCATTGAATATATCTTTTGTAGCTGTTAAGGTATCGCCATTCAAGATTACAGTACTTTCTTTGTCTGTGTTGACTTCGCCGTATGGTTGCTCAGATAGTTTGTATGTATCAAATCGCCAGTCTGTATCACTATATCGTGATAACGTTTTTACTGGATACTTGCCACTACAAATAAACATTACATCGCCACTTTGGATGCAGTTCAATTTATCGACTACATCGCTTTCAAATGGTGTTTCTAGTTCTATACCTGTATAGATACCATTTCGCCACACTCTGATGTACTGTTCTCCTATTTCAAGTAGGAATGATTTGTTCTTTTCGGCCGTAAATTCAAATAGCCGTGTAGATTTATCCTTGTTCTTGACTTGCCCTATATACTCTGACCCTTGCCGTCTAGCTACTGCGCCATAAGGTCTGATTACTGCATTTTCTGCTAATAGTAACGCACTTTTAAACTGATCTAAGTCAAATCGTCTAGATACATCAGGCGAAATCTCACCAGTTGTAAATGCAAGTTGCGATATATACATTGGTTTCATGACTACCAACTCCTTGCTTTTACATAGTTAGAAATATATGGCATATCTTGCCTACGTTCTTTAGCACTCAAACTCTTGGCCTCTTGCGTTGCTGCTTGATAGAGTTTATAGCATTGGTCGAATAAACCACTATTACCAGTTAATGGCATAGCTAGTTCTGCCCCCATTTTAGATTTCAAGGCCTGTACGAATACAGGACTGAATACATCTATATCTTTCACATCATACACATAGTCAATGTACGCAAGCGGTACATCGCTTACTATGTACTTTGTGTTATCATCAAAAGTAAACACATCATATTCCTTTTGGCTTTCCGCTTTAAATCGTTCCCCTTTAGGAATAACCCCAAGGATACGGATGCACTTTTCAGGATATGCATAAACAAATTCATAGCCAGCTAGTTTATGCTCAGATAGTACGCACTCTTCACGCTTACGTGCAAAATTCCATTCGTATTGAGATAGTAGCATCTTGCGTGTTGCATCATAGTGCAATCTGCATTGTCTAGCCGTTTCTGTTTCTTCATCAAGGCCGTATATCCTACCGCCATTGATTAATGACAAAGCCATGTTGCAAATATCAGTAGGTGTCATATTGCCCCCTTTTTATAGTGAAAAAGAGGGATGCATAAGCACCCCTCATTCTGTTATTCTGCAGTTTCTTCCGATTTCTTGCCTTTAGATTTAGTCTTTGGCTTTTCTTCGCCATCTTCGGTTTCTTCTGCGCCTACAGCCTCAAACAAATCATTGAAGTAATCTTTATCATATTCAGCTACTTCTTCTTTTGTAAGTTCTACTGTTTGTCCTTCTTCAATTAAACCCTTTGTATTGTGATACAAAGTTACTTTTGCAATGTATTCCATGTTACCCCCTATTTGCTAGTGATACCGCTAGTTAAGAATACAGAAATTGTGCCAGCCGTTGCATTGTTGACATTAGCACGTGTATAACGTTTAACACCATTTGCCAATCGTACTTTATATTCGTACCCAGCTGGTGCATTGGCTGGTAATGTAATACCATGCAACAATACAGGGTTAGCGATGTTTTCTGTATCAGATGTATATACGTTGATTAATGCAGCACCTGTTAATGCTTTGTCTACACGAACAACCAACCACAAGTTAGGGTCAGCATCACCGCTAGTAACCATAACATCGGAGCTGACATTGCCAGATAATTCACGTTTCCAATGGAATGTATTTAAAGTATCGATAATCATGTATTTTCTCCTCTCTACTATGCAGTAACACGTGCTTCGGTGGAAAGCAATGCATTAATTTTGCGAACAGGAATACCGTTAGCACGAGTAACCATTTTACCCATTTCCATATCTTCTGTGATAGTAGAACCATGCACTTTATTCTTTTGCAAGCGTAAGAATGTACGCAATTCTTGGTTCATGTACCATACTGGACGGCATCCTGTGAGAGATTGCATTTTTTCTTCTGCACGGATCATCAAGTTAATCAAGTTAGGGCCTGCGGAAATATCTTCTTTGATAGATTTCATATCGATATTAGCGATACGCACTACATATCTCCAGTCGCGAACAGATAAACCAATGTTTTGTTTAAAATGGGTACGATAACCTTGGAACATAGAACCATCAGCTTTAGTTACTGTAACTTCGCCCAAATCTTCTTGTTCTAAACCGCCTTGACTGCCACGTGGATAAATACCATGTACAGTAAGAGGGCCCCAACCTACGATCCACATAGAGGCAAGGTTAGCAGTACCGCCTGCATCAATAATGTTCTTAGCACAATCAGCTTTTTTAGTGTCTAATGTATTAAAACGTGCGGATAAGCCAATGAATTTTTCTGGTGTAGTTTCATCACCATAGAAAAGTGTACGTGCGATTTCTTGACCCATACTTTCAACAAATGCACTATCTTCTGTTGCACGGAACGCTACAGGGTCATTAGAAAGTTTAACCAAGTCTTTATCCACTTCGGAATATGCTTCCAACATACCACAAGTATCTGTGATTTGTTTGGTAGTGGATTTAGATGGTTGTACACCGCCATACAACATGCGCCATGTAGTGGATGGTAATCCAGTACGTACAGTTGTTTTGTTAGATGTACCATCGTTACATTCAATCATTGTCATGTCTTGAATGATTTCGTTTGTTTGGTTTAATTGCTCAATGATTTGTGCAATTTTACCATTTGGATCCATGCGTGTTTGCAAATCCAATAATGTAGGATTGTTAGTTCCGATTGTAGCCATTAATTAATCTCCTTTAATCTTTAAACATAGACGGATACATATTTCGTCTAATAGCTTCATCCGATTGATTATTTGCAGGTGTGTTATTCCCTGCATTGCTATCTTCGCTTGCCATACCAGCAATATGTGCGAATAATTGAATTACTTCTACACGATTACCCAAGCCATTTTCAGCTAGAATTTCACGGATATTAGGAATTGTCTTTTCTACTGCTTCAACACCTGCGGCCGCTTGGCTAACAGTAGTATCGAATTTGTTACCTAATACCTTTTTAGCGTTTTCTGCATACCCATCGTATTGTGCTTTGAGTGCTTCTTGCTTTTGGTTTTCGTAAGCCGTTACAAGATTGGTAGCATATTGATTGCCAAACTTAGCCATCTGTAATGCTTGTTCTTGCGTTGCACCTACACCATTAAGCATTTTTGAAAACTCATCTGCGATGGTTTGGTCTACTTCGCCACCCTCAAATGCAGTTGAGAAATCATATACAGTAGGTTCTGCAGGTTGGTCGGTGTTAGTATCACCGCCACCGCCTAAAATCGTACTTTGTTGGTTTTGTGTGTTCGTGTCCTGTGGTGTACCACCATTTGCACTATCCGTGTTATTGTTTGTGCCTTGTTCTAAATTTTCATCCATGGTTATTCACCTTTCTCTAATTCGCTTTGTTCTAAAGTCTTGAAATATTTTTGCATCTGAATATTTTCTATTTGTGCTAGGTGATATTTCTTAACACCCTCTACACCATCGCCAATCTTTCCTAAATCGTTTTGCAATAAAATAGCAACAGCCCTCATTCCCTCATTAAAGAATGTTGTACTGTTGCCTGTGAATGATTGGCTATTCAGTTTTGCTCGGTCAAGAATGCGATAAAAAAACCACCTACCAAGTTCATCACTCAGTACGTGGTTTAGCGCTTCAACATCACGCTCTCGCATATAATCTCTTTTCTGTTTCATCTAGTACCCCATTCCCATTAACTGTTGCATTACAGGGTTTCCATCATTTGCTGCGTCGGTTGCTTGTTTCGCCGCACTAGCCATTTGAGGTGCTAATTGTGCTGCTTGCATCATTTGTGCTTGTTCCTCTTGTTCCTGTTGTGCCTGTTGTTGTTCTTCCATCTTAGCTTGATATTCGTCATTGGATACAATTACTTTTGCAGGAACACCGAGGTTTACACCATAATAATCCGCTGCTTCTTCAAAATTGAATTTTTGTAGAATATTAGGATTGCCCTGTGCTAATGACATAAGGAACGCAAAATACTGTTCAATTGAAGTTAATGAAGATACTTTCTGCGCCTGTGCTAATGGTGAGATGTATTCTATCTTAACATCTTGGCCGTTTAACTCTTCCGCTAATGCTTCGTCGATTGGCGGAAACACACCTGCACGATCTAATATCGCATATGTACGTTCGATTATCGGATTAAGAAATTCAGATAGTAGCCGTTCCACTACAGGGCCTAATTGTTGTAGTTTCTCTTGCGTGCGTTCCATGACTTCCCTTGCCGTCATTTGTCCATTGTCCATGTTATCAAGCATTAGGAATAAATCAGCACTATACGCACGTTTGATACTGTCTTTAACTTCAATGATTTGTTGCATTATCCAATCAAGATTGATACCTACGTTAAATATAGGTTCAACCTTACCGCCTGTATCGACTTCGGTTATACCACCCGGAAATAGTGATACACTACCAATCACATCGGATGTAACGGCCATTGGTGGTTTTACACCTAACTCAATAGCGGTTAGTCTGTCCAGTTCCAACTTTTGCAGCATCATCGCATCTGATTGTGCGAACCATGCACTACCTTTACCATAGCCATTTAGATCATGTGTAGTGTGCCGTGCAATCGGAATAGGCCATTCTTCATAGCCACTATGTCGCAAGATTTCATCATCTCTACTACCCTCAACCCAGTAAATAGAGGAATAAGGCATGTTCTTGTTACCTAGTTTTCCATTGCGGTCTTTGTTTTCGCACACTAGCCAACAAACAGTATATACAGTTGCATTACCCTTGCCATCATCGTATGCGTTTTTAATCTTTTCGGTACAGTTATCATATCCAAACTCTTCCACGAGTTGGTCGCAAGTCATGTTATACTTCCGCCCAAACGTATTAACCTCACCATTAGCATTACATTCTAATGCATAAGTACCGATTGGATACGATGTGAAACGTACACCAACTTTACCATCAGGCATGATTGACATCGGTGCTTGTCCAAACGGCAACTCCATATAGACTTGGTGAACCACATTGTAGAAATTGGATTTTGCAAACACTGCATACAATATTTCTTCACGTTCATCTAATACTTTCGCTACTTCACTATTCGCCGCCATATCCGTATTTTCCATGGTTAGCTTAAACCATTTACGGCTAGGCGGTGTCATTCCACTCATTACACCACTAGCGAATATTTGACAGCTTTCCCATGCTATACCAGTTAGTATTTTATCGGTATACAACTTTGATTGGTCTTGTTCGCCATCGAACACACCAAGGAATGGCAACTGATAATCTCTAATCATCTTCCATTTCTCAACGTACTTTTGACGATTGGTGAACATCTGATTGAATTTAGCTTTTATTTTTTTATAGTCTTTCGGTTTAGTTACAGGCTTTTCTGTAGGTTGCCTTGCTAGACTTGATAAGATAGTACTCATATTAACCGCCTAATGTTGTTTTACCTGTAGCTTGGCTCAATGCACTAGCCAAGATGGTGCTATCATAACCAGTTTTCTTGCGCTTCTTATCAGTGAACCATTGTTCATCTCTTTTTTGTGCCATATCATCAGTTTGTGCAACTGGTGTAGGCGATGGTGCTGGTTGCTTAATATCTGGTGTTTTAGCTTTCATACACATTCACATTCCCCCTTTACCCAAATGGTTTGTACTCTGTATTCGCTACTCTTCTATGATTGCCATTTATTTTTTTAGTGACCCTAAATGCAAAGGTCAAGGCTAATGCATCGCCTTTATTCGGTGATGGTAACCCTCGTTCTTTCATGTCTTTTTTGCTTTCCAGTTGGATACGGCCGTTTTTATCAATGATCGCTTCTGGCCCTACGAGGTCATCGTACAATCCTTGCTCATTAGGAATTGCACCGCCCTCTTTTAACCACTCTTTCATTTCGCCCCACATGTACGCACGCATATTGAGGTACATATTGTTAGGCGATGCACCACCAAAGGCAACTAACCGCCATTTTCTACCCATCGACTTACCAATACTATAAATACCTGTTCCGTACCCCTGGTCAATGAATACCGCATCCGCTTTGTATTCATCCTCAAATTGTGCAATGAGGTTAGCCATGCGCATATCATCGTCATTCTTTTCGATTGTTGCCAAACACTTCATCGAATAGCCTTGTCGCATCACGATTTCTAATGTATCGCCACCAGTCCATGCAGGGTCTACACCGATAATAGTAGGTAAATTATCGAATTGCCCTACTTTATACACTCTCTTTTGTGCTTCATCTACAATTGATGCGGATATGAATTGAGTATCAGATGCACTAGGGAATATTCCTCTTACACGCACCTTTACAAAGTCGCTATCCTCACCATGAATATCAACCCATTCTTGTAATTTCGCTTTGTTTGAGATTTTTACAGTACGGCTATCAATCTGATAGGTAGTCCAATATGCACGATGCTTTCTGAAACATTCTCTAAACCTGCCACTGTTACGTGTAGGGTTTCCGAACACACACCATATAATCTCGGTTTCCTTATCTGTTAACGCACCCTCTGTTACTTCCCAAATCTTATCGGAAATAGCGGATGCTTCATCAAAGATGATAAGTATTCGATTACCTTGATTATGTAGGCCTGCGAATGCTTCAGGGTTGCTTTCACTCCACGGAATAGCATCTATCCGCCATGTTTTCTCATACTGTTTATCAGCACTAAACAATGCGGTAGCCGTATAAGTAAATAGTTCCTTACCTATGAACAGGTTGTACCATTTGTTAAGTTCCGCCCAAGTCTTAGACTTTAACTGTGTATCAGTATTAGCGGTTACTACTCCCCTTGTATTCTCATGTGTAGCAATTGCAAATAGAATTAAAATTGATGAAAACGCTGACTTTCCAATACCATGTCCAGATGCTACCGCAATTTGAATTGCTTTTGCCAACGATTTGCCCTTACGTAGTTCTTCACCTATTTTCTTAAAGGTTTCAACTTGCCACTCATCAGGGCCGTCAAAGTTTTCAAGTGGTGTTCCTTTTTCACCCCAAGGAAAAGAAAAGTATGTAAAGCCTAATGGATCATGCGTAAATGAACCCAACGCATCAATCAGTTGTGCCTTGTTGTACTTCATCTGATTTTACCCTTGCTTGCTTCATGCGGTCTGAAATATCAATCTCTATTTCTGCATCAAGTTTTACTTTTTCGGTAAATAACATGTGCCGTTTACCTAACAATTCGGCTGCTTTAGTTCTATCTGCAATTGATATATCTAAACCAAATGCATCTTTCTCTTCACCATTCATCACTTTGGTTAGGTACTCCAACACTTCATCAGCAGTTGCGATTGTGTTTTTACTACGCTTTTCCATTACATCGTCTATATATTGACGTACCTTTACTTTTCTTAATAATTGACTTCCCTTGCTTGATGCACTTTTCTCTGAATATCCAGCTTTAATTGCACTCTGTGTCGCATTGGTAGTCTTGATATACTCATCTGCAAATATACGTTCTTTTTCTGTTAAGGTGTTAGCATCTGCCATATATCAATCACCACCTTTATATGTCTTAACTAAAAATAGCAGTACTTCATGTTGCTTGGTACTGCTATACTCACTTTCTTTTTTATAAAGTTGTCCTTGTTTAAAGGTCTTGCCATTTTTGTACTTATGAGGAAACATCAATTTGTATTCTTCCTCTGTGTACATTCTGTTGACGATATATACCTTGCAAGGCTTATCGTATTTACTCCATGATTGCCTTACATCAACTACATACCGCCTGCCGTTCATCTGTAATGCTTTGAGTAGTTTCTTTATCGTTGGTTGATAATTCACATTAAGCACCACACAATACCGACTATAATCAATACACCGCACACAATGGCTAGGCAATCAATAATACTCAACACATTATCTTCACGATGTTCAAACGCATATTTTGCTTTTGCCTGTAAGTCTTTATTGTCTAAATCTTGTGCAGCTTTTTTGAATAACGCTCTATCCTTAATGAATTGTTTAATTGCTTTAATCATTTTAGTACTTCACCACCTTTCCGCTTTAATTTCCCATTAGATCGTACACACAAACCGCATGCACTTTTGCTTGCGTTCCCCTGTGTAATGTACGTTTGGCATAATCCGTCATACTCAATGACATTAGCCGTACATCTCCCTTTCTTGTTGTTCAAGCATTTACGCTTACAACACATAATATCAGTCATCATTTCTCCCTTTTTGATAACTTTATGCAAAAAATGAGATATATCGCCGTGGATATACCTCATTATGTGATAGTTTTATTCATTTGTATTGTAATAATTATTCAAAACTGAATACCGCATAGTCAACGCTTACACACGTTCTGACACGTAGTCAAAACATATGCACATGTTCTAGTTCGTAACCAAAACAAAATACGATATTCACTTTTCAGCAATTATTGCATACTCAAAACCAAAGTTATATAGTTGGCTATTCACCAACACGAGCATATGAATTGTAATCGTGGTTAGCTCCCTCTGTCTAACTCCCGAATAATACTCGGTTCTTAATGGAACATATATAGCTTTAGTTTTCAGTATGCAATTGCACTCTCTAAACTAATACCGCCAGTTGTTTGTAGTATGTAACATTTTTTCGCTTAAGGTTTTATCTCATGAAACGTATAGGTATTATTTGCAATATTGGAAAGAACTATATGTGCGGTATTAGTTTACAAAATGCAATATAAGAGGTGCGGTGCAGTTAGAAAATAATATAGATTGTAATGACTTAGAAACAATACTCGTTGATTTTCAAATACAAAATATAAAACCGCACCTCAATTGCTATTTAGTTTTTTAGAATTGCTCATTGGCAACTCTTACACCTTATATTCTACTATATGTTTTTATACATATATACTGACATTTACTGACATTTCATGACATTTACTGACATTTCAACCTGCCTATTTCAATTAATGCTTTCTCTTTATACCTCATAGCTTGTCTTTCGTTGAATTGGTTCTCAAAAACCGAATGTGCTTGTTTAGCTGACATTCCAAGCAGGTATTCATAACGTAACATTGTACCGCCTATTTCTTCACTTAGACTATTGATTGTATTGATTACATCGCACTTGTACTCACTCAATTCATCAATCCGTCTGCGTTGTTCCTTCTCCGTGTCGATGAACCTTGCCACGCTGTTTTCTAATCCACACGGCACACCGCCACCACTTACTCTATCTTTTGAGTAATCAATAGCACTAATCGATGTAATGTTACATCGTAGTTGCTCTATTTCTTTTGCAATCGACTTTATTTGCTCATCAACTGTCTTTACAGGCTCAAGGTATTTTCTAGCACTACTAATTAATCTCTTTTCACTTTTTGTCGGTTCATTCAAATATTACTCACCACCCAACATAAACCCAGTGCCAAAGATAATTAACACAATACCAATTATCGCCTGTATGTATAACATTCGCACACATCCCTCTTCAAACGTATCAAATGCATCGCTTAAAATCGCTGCTAAAAAAGGAGAAACACCTAATATCATTCCAATTGTAATTAAATTTTGTGCCATATGTTTATACCTCTGCTAGTTTTGCAATTTTCCACGCAATCGGAAGATTTTTTATTGGATTGCTCCAAGATGTTCTTCCATTTTGCCATGCATATACTTCCCCGTCTAGATACATCGCAAAATATCTACACTTCCATACTTCTTCATTGCTATTTCTAACAAAAATTGGTGTATCAACTTCCACTTTTGACCAATCAACAAAACCTAATTCTTCCGCAATGTCTAAAACTTCATTTTTAGCTATTTTTGGCAATATGCTTTTCGTCATAATACTTATATATTTAACATCGCCACCAGTTGTTATATCTAATATATTTTCAAGCATAATCGGTTTTTTAGTTGTTAAGAATGCACATCCACCAGCATTCTTAACATAATACCGCCAGCCATCATCATATAACTTTTGAAGTAACCATTCTATACCTTGTTTATCTGTGATCATACACTTTTCACCTCTTCATATGTCATTTCAAATATTTCAGGCTTACATGGATAAACCTCGCCTTTAACACCTTTGATGATGTAATCACCTAACGACGCTCTATATTGCCCCTCTAATGTGTTAATGAGAAGTTTGTTTTCAATAAAGCATATAAAGTCTTTTCCACAAAATTTCACACACTCTTCCCAATTTTTTCCCGTATACTGTATTGCTTCAATCACAACTGGTTTCTTTTTATAACGCTTAATCATACTGTATCCATTCTCCTTTATCTTCATTCCATTTGTACCATTTTATATTTCCAAACTCTAACACGCTTGTTTGATGCACCTCACCGATACAAAATTCATTATCGCCACTTTCACAAGCCAGTTGCTTTAGAAATTCAAATGCACTTTCCCATGTATCATGTGGTGCTATGTAATAATCAGAATGTTCTGTATATCCGCTATAACCTAACATTTGTTATCACCTTGTGTTTCTTTCCATCGATTTAACGCATCATTCCATTCTTTTTTACGCTCACTTTCAACGCGATCAACATATTCAATAAGCGCTTTTTTTCGTATGGTTCTCGCATACTCCTCTAATGATATTTTTCTTTCTTTTAGTTCCAGAATACTCATCATGATACCAACAACAACACCATTTATATGATATTCAGCAACTAGATAATTGTATTCTCTTCTAATTATCGGTTTATACACATCATCACCATGTATTATGGTTAAAGCACAACATATACCATCCATTATTTCGTCTGTTGGTTTTTCCATAAAATCTCTAAAAATATTCATATTAACCTCTTGTGATAAGGCGGATATTTCACCGCCTATATCTATCCAACCAACACTTTAATTAAAATCACAAATCCAAATATCAAAGCTACTAAAGATACACCCATAACCGCATTAAAGAATAACTCTTGTACAAATTTAGTTGTTTGTTTATTTCGTTCAATTTTCATGTTAGCCATCGCTTTTAAATCATTTGTTTTCGTTTGTAGGCGTTCTACATCACCTGTATATGTTCCCATCGGTGTACACATATTATTTACCAGCTTTCAATGCTTCAACTTCCGCTACTAATTTAGTAACCAAGGTTTCAAGTTCTTTGATTTTACCTTTATGGTTAGTTTCGTATTCACTACCTTTACCAAGTCTAAAGGATACACCTGCATTAATCATCTTATTGGCTAATGTAGTACCCAAGCTAAACATTACATGCTCAGTTGGTGCATAGAACATACCGAGGGCTACATCATTTGCGTTTTTGTAGTGTCCGTAGCCTACCGCAAATGTTAATTTATCATCAGAATTGTAGCCTAAATAGTGCAATGCACTTAATGCTGCATTAGATGCACCAGCTTTTGCCACTTCATGCATCACATTTGAGATTTGACCTACTGTATTACGTTCTAAATCCGTAATACGTGTTTCATGGCTATTAATTCTATCCGTATTGTTCAAAATGGCTTGGCTATTTTGCCCCACACGCTTGTTTGTAGCGGTTAGAGTGTTATTAATCGTTGTAAATCCATTATCCACCTTAGAGGTTAAATTAGAGATATTCGTAGTATTTCGTGTAACTCGTTTGTCTAAACAATTCACATCTTTTTGAAGTTTGGCAATGTGTGTTCCGCTTGTTTCAATTTCGTCATACGCTGCGAACAGTTGACTGCCGTTTACCGCGTCTAAACTGCTAGGGTCTACACGGCCAGCACTTACATTATGTAACTGTCTGTTGTAGTTACTAATCCCACTGTATGTGTCGCTTTTCTTGCTACCAAATGACACTACGCTATTAGGATTTTCACCTGCGAACACGTGAGTTACCCCATTTAATACAACTTGTCGAACACCTACAGGGTTATCCGTTTGACTGTTTGTGCCAATCGCTACTGAATTTTGAATAGGTGCTGATGCATTATTACCAATGACTACTGCATCAATTCCACGCACTACACTATGCGTGCCTACTACTACCGCACCTTGATTATCTACTGTATTGTTAGCACCTAATACAGTTTGTTCTTTATTGTTGCCTACATAGTTGTTATACCCAATTACGCTTGCTTGGTCTGCTTCGATTGTTCCGTTGCCACCACCGATTACAACGCTATCATTTCCTGTTGCTTTATTATCACGGCCTAGAACGATTGTATTTGTTCCAGTAACTACTGTATTCACCCCTACGGCTACAGAATTGTAACCGCTTACTACTGGCGCTTGTGTGTTAGGCTCTACTGGCCCTGTTACAACATCACTTGCTAATACATTACCGCCAATTGTACCCATAATCATTGTTGCTAATACTAATTTATTCATGTTTGTTTTCTCCTTTTACTGTCTATCTTCTGTCTTTTTTACTGTCTTTTCTGTCTATTTGCCTGTACTACCGAACCTATTACTACCTCTTTCCGTTTCGTATAATCGGTCTGTTTCTTCAATATCAGGCAATAATATTGGAACAATTAACAACTGTGCTATACGCTCACCACGTTTAATCGTGTAATCCTTGCACGATACATTGTCATACACTGCACATATTTCACCTGTATAGTCGCTATCGATTACACCCATACTATTTGCCATTCGTAGCGGTGTCTTATGCATGCTACTTCTAGGAACCAACAAACCAACATGAAAATCTGGTATTTGTACCGCTATTCCTAATGGTATTTTTTTCTGCGTATCCGCTGGTACTGTAACATCGAAAGGGCAATACAAATCTAAACCAGCACTCCATGCACTACCTCGTGTAGGCAACTCAACATATTCATTCATTCGTTTTACTAACACTATTCCATTCACCCCAGTTCTTCGCTCTAACAACTCGATTGCTCGATATATTTAATTCGGCCATGATTTGTCTGTTTGTTAGGCCTTTTCTACAAAGTTCAATTACCTTGTCAACCAAATCAAATTCATCTTGGATACTTACTTTCTTAGGTAATCCGCAACCTTTACCGCCTACAATTTTAATGGCTTCGCTCGTATCAAGGTTGCCCCATACTACCGATGCTAATGCTAACCAATTTTTGCAATTATACGGAATGCCATATACCGATGTATTAACTGCCAAGTTCCTCACTCCATTTACTATCTTTATAGATTTGAAAAAAATCATCTGCACTCATGATTACAAGCCACTTTTGATTGCTTTTCTTCCATGCAACGATTGGTATATCGCCATTACCTGCTTGGATTGCATCATGTTCTGCCTGTTCATAAGCCTTTCGTACATTTAGGTTCTCCACAAACTTTACTTCTTGATGTATGTTAGGTAGTCCAATGCAGTCTGATGCATCGCCTGTATTACCGCAATATTGGACTGTTCGCCTTACCTTGTTGAACCCATTGGCACGGCATACATCACGCCATAGTCGTTCACCTCTTACTCCCTTTTGCTTGCTATTTACTTTCTTTTTCTTCTTTTCCATTGGCAATATGTATCACCTCTCTATATATCGTTCACATCGTTTTAAAATATCTTTTACTCTTCGTCCTCATCTTTTTCCCAGCCAGCAATTAACACTACTTCTAAACCGTCATTTGAATCATTGATATAATCAATCTCATACTGCTTGTATTCAGCTTCAACAAAGCATTCTTGGTCAGGATAACATTTTTCCAATTTTTCAATTAATTCATGTACTGTCATTTTTAATCTCCTTTACACGATACTTTCATAATCAATATCCTTATTTGTCGATATAATCACTAATTCGGTATTTCTTTGTTTCAAAAACCACCAATGCATTATTTTCGAACCCATATTTCTTCTCCCATGCTCGGAATACTTTTGTTAGCTCCTCGCTGAGTTCGTCAATATGCTCTTTCTTTACATCGTTTAAGTAATCGTCCGACCATTCTTTAATTTCATCATCCATATCATATTCAATTAAATTCCAAAGTACTCGTTCACTATCAATCTTTGGAACGTAATAACAAGGGTGTCCAACACGTACCCATTCAATATCACAATCGCAATCAACATTACCAAAATAACTGATGTATTTTAAATAATCCGCTATTGCATCTTTAATACTATCTTGCGGTTCGCCAGCTTTTCCATTATCAACCCAGCAATATTTTGTTTTATCTTCAACTAGCATTGTTACTCACTCCTTTATAACTGGCTTGGTGGTATATCATACATATCGCCATCACCATTTATCCTTGGCATCTTTCGTTTCTTTAACTTTGGATATTTCTTGTAATATGCTTTTATCCTATGAAATGCAGCCTCATAGGCATCTGCATCCTCTCCATGCACAACATTTATAAAGTCTACATATTTTGCCTCTTGAAACAGTCCAAACAATAATTGTAATGACTTCATTAGTTGCACATATCGTGGATGTTTCTTTTTACTAACTATCCAGTTATTAACACAATCTTTATGTTTATAAGCCATTTGATCACCTAAAACGGAATACTTTCATTTTGCGGTTGCTCAAAACTATCAAAGTTGCTGCCGCTATCAAATTCACCATCAAGCTTTTTGCCAACAAAATCGGCTACTACTTCGGTTACATATCGTTTCTGCCCATCTTGCGTATCGTATGACCGAGTTTGAATACGGCCATTTACGAGTAGCCTTTCCCCTTTTTTGCGACTGCCAACCGCTTCCCCAGTCTTGCCCCATGCTACGCAATTAATGAAAGCAGTCTGTTCTTTTGTTTCGTTTGTTGTACTGTCAACGTATGTATTCGTAGCAGCGACTGTGAAAGTTGCCACCGCTTTTCCGCTTTGTGTAAATCTCAATTCCGCATCTCGTGCTAAATTCCCTAACAGTTGTACTTGGTTCATATATTCAACTCCTATTTTCTAATTCTACGTACCGCATCGCCTTATTTTGGTGTGTGTACCATTTCTTGCTTATGTTTTATCCTAGAGAAATCAAACTCGCTTTATGGAGCGTTTAAATCAATTTTCTTTCAATCAATGTTCTCCCTTTGAATACACGCACCATATCGCCTATAGAATCAAACTCCCTTGTATTAGCTTTCATAATCATAACCATTTGTTCGTTTGCCTCTTGTTCTGTTTCCACATTGAGCGGTATTTCAATGTGGATTACCATCTTGTGTTTTTTCATGCTCAATACTCGCTGATGTAATTCGGTTCTACGTTGCACTCATCAACACTCACATCATATTCACTACCCAACTTGCAATCGATTGTTACATTGTCATTCAAGTAATCGATGATTTGATGCAGTTTGTGCCACGCTTGACCCTCTGTTTCTGCATTGATATTGGTGCTAATACTAAACTCTACTTTTATACTTCCCATATATTCCATGTGTTATCCCCCTAATGCACCTCGTATAAGTTTTTTCGCACTATCCGATATGGTGCTTTTTTCTAATACTTTCATGACGTCTACAGGTTCTTTGGCAACTTCTACCAAGTTACCTGTAGCAGTCATTTCAATTTGCTTTTGACCTGCACTTATCAAAGCCTTATCATGTTGTGCCTTTTCTCTAGCTTTCAACAACACATGATTATCCTTGATTGAATTTGCCATTCTTTGGCGGTGTTTCTCACGGTCTACCAATTGCTCATAGCAACGGATGAATTGTGATCTGCAACTTGCCTCGTTGTATTCATGACCCATTCTAGGGTCAAAGGACGACCATATCGCCCTTGCAGCCGTTAAAGTTATTCCCTCTAAATGCTCTTTTCCATATTCAAAGCTATAAGTGCCTACCGCTTTAATGACTTTTTCCCATTCACTTTGTGCGATTGGCATTTCATCATGTGCATTTACATAAGCACTTAGTGCGGAACATTCTTCACGGATTTCAGCAATGCTCGGTAAAAACTTACTACGCTTTATTAAATTTGCTACCGCTTGTTCCAAGGTAACAGAATTTACATCAGCAAGCATCGATACATATAGTTTCATGCGTTCCTTTGTCATATCAGTAGACCATGCTATCTGTAACATCGATAGTGCAGCAGTTGTCTTTTGTTGACTGTTCATCTGCATATTCGTTCATCAACTCCTTTACTACGTTGATTGCATCTTCCTTGCTATTCTTTTTATAATTAGGTTTTCTGTATTCGCTACGCTCCCAAGTCCTAACCGCTGCTTTCCAATCTTTCATAGAGTTCTTTCCTACTTTCCAGCCATTGCTTTCGTAGTAGTCATAGAATTGTTCAGCATTTACACAATTGTTTCGTTCAATACAATATTGCCTTACTTCTTCTACTGTTGGTTTTACAAATCGCTTTCTTTTTGGATTGTTTGCAGGAATATTTTCTTCAAGCATCTTATTTTTTAAAACATCCTCAACATACTTGATATGAGATTTACCTTGCTTTTTGGCATCGAGAATAGCTTGTTTCGTAATTACTGCTCCATATTCATCTACAAGATTATCTAGTGATTTCTTTACATTTGCAGTTATCAAATCAAAAGCACCTTCCCATATATCGTGAATTAGAGATTTTTGTTCACATAAAGATAGAGTATCTATATCTATATCTTTCTCTATATATAACTCTTTATTTATCTCTTTCTCTATCTCTATATCTTTCTCTAACTCTATCTCTATCTCTGGTGGATTTTTGTCGGAAATTTGTCGGAGATTTGTCTGGACATTTGTCCTATCTACTTCTATTCGTTGTCTATATTCACGCTTTCTATCGGCTTCACTACTGCCTCTTCCTATGAAGTTTTGAATATCAAGCATATATATTGCACCATTGTCAAATATGTCGATTAAGCCTAAATTTTTAAATATAGATAACGCTTGTTTTATAGTTCCAACTTTATGGCCTGTTACACTAGCTAACATTTCAGCACTATACGGAATGCGATCATTAAAAACTAACTTGCCATCATTCTTTAAGCTACGGAGATAGAGTTTTAAAAGAATATTACTGTACAAATAGCCATCTTTCATGCTTTCTAGTATCTTCAACTCATCACTATCAAAGAAATTATCTTTCAGCCGTAGATAGTAATATTTTTTGTTATCGCTCATAGGCTACCTCTTATAGATAGCTAGTAGTTTGTTTGATGAGTTTATCTACATCAAAGCCATTGATTTTTGTTAATGTTTTAGCACATCTAACAGTTCTTGTTTTATTGATTACATCTAGCACGTCTTTTAATTCACTGATTTCTTTTTTATGAATTTTATATTCACCATTTTCACGTTCTAACAATTCAATTCGTTTTGTTATATATAGTTCGACTACATCAATTTTCTTCATATCGTTTCGTCCTTTCTTCAATGATCGCTTCTAGCTTCCTTTTTGTTTCTTTGGCAAATACTCCATGTGCTAAATTCTCATGGCAATATCTGCACAAACACGCTAGATTATTTAATTCACTTGTTCCACCTCTACCTCTAGGCAATATGTGGTGTACTTCCGTTGCAGGTGAACCACATATTACACAACATGGATAGCCGTCAATACTATCTCGTTCGATAGCTTTCGGTCTTGTGATTTTGTAGAGTTTATCATCAAGTCTTTTTCTTTTGTTCATTCCCCCACTCCTTAACTAGCGATTGTATGTAATCGCTATCATCAAGTTGTATCCCTAGTTGATGACATTCATCGACTAGGCAATCTATCAATCGTTGCATTTCTGATACTGTATATACACTGCTGCCGTGGTAACACATGATATTGTGATAACCCTCTAAGGTTTTACATTCGCCGATATCTTCTGCAAGCCACCCTAATCCGTGCCCTTGCCATATTTGTATATAGCGTTCGACTGCATCCGCTCTTACTGGCACATATGAGAAATGTCCACAATCTTTTATAGCTTTTCGGTATACATCTTCTTTTGATGTATAACCATTCTTGCTTAACTCATCAGCTATGCGTTGGCACAATATCCAAGCATAACTATTTGAGTTAAGACTACGGCTTTTAGATTTCCTTTTAATCTCTACTGTGTATTCTTTATCGGTAGAGATATTTGACAAATCATTGTCATGTGGTGCAGGTATTACTACCATTACACCCAGCGGACTTCTTAATGTTTCGATGTTATTTGTTGTCCACTTCATAACCTTTTACCCAGTCATAAAGTTTTGACATTTGATTTCTTGTAATGTTATCAATCACACCAACACCAAACATTTTTGTAAGTTGTTGGTTTAGTTGCTCACTACTAATCCCATGTTCGCCAGCCGTTTGTAATACAATTGCATACGCATTTTGAGGGTTAAACTCTTTTTCTTTCTTTTCTTTTTCTGCCGCTGCATTGATTTTTGTATCTTGCAAGCCTCGATATACATCAGCACCTACACCAATCATTTTTGCTGCAGTACCTAATGCATCAGTAACGGCCATCTTAAAGGCTTCATCGTTGCCGTGAAAACCATTTTTATCTTTGTAGATTAGGAAATCTCCACCATATCCAGGAATTGGTTCACTCCATTCATCACCATCTTTGATGTATAGATTTACCAATACATACAACATAGTTTCTTTGGTTTCTTCGACTGGTACTTGTTGAGTACTAACAACTTCAAATTTCCAACCAATTCCACACATACCATATGTTTCGGTTAAGATTTCCCATCGCCATTGAGGAGAAATGTCATATTTTCCTTTAAGTTTCCCAAAGTCAATTACTTTCAACGCTGATTGCGGTACAGTTTTAACCGCTATATATCTACTATCCATCTATACCTCTTTATATTTGTAACCACGCATTTCCAAGAAATCAGTTAAATCTTTTGCATCTTCTTCTGTTAAGTTATATACAGTTACTGTTAAACTTGTTTTTGCTTCTGATGTTTCTACTATTTCAACTGTTTCATTTGTGATACTTGCTCGTGCAGCCTCTTCCATTTCATTGCGTTTAGCAAATTTTGAATTGATAAATTCTCTAGCTTGATCTAGTGGCATATCTTTTACTACAGGCCAGCACTCATTAAAAGTAATCGGTGTGGCTAATTCGTATTGCTGGTTGCAAGTATCAACCACAAACTCAATCATTCCTTCTTTCTCTGCTAGAATTTGTTTATAATCGTCATCCGATTGTTGTCGCTTTGCAATTTCAATCATCATTCCCTCAATAGAGGTTTCAATGTCTTTCATCTTTGCAGTTTTATTTAACCATCGTTTATCACGTTGTAGTTGTTCCGCATATTCTGCACGAACGTAATACTTTTCAACCATCTTTTCAATAAACTTGTTGATGGTTTCTGTTTTTTCTTGTACTTCTTTTTCGTCAAAGTATTTAATTTGTTCCGCCAATGGCTTTTCTGCATCGTAAACGACTTTCAATACTTCATTTACTTCTTCCTCAAACAGTTCAATAGGTCTTTTGAGTTCTCTTTTTTTCTCTTTACAGAATTTATCAAGCGTTGTCCGATACTTAACAATTTCATTCTTAGCACTTACCATTTCCTTATAGTTTTCTTCCGTTACTACAAGGCCTTTGTATTTCTCTAACTGCGCCTCAAAGTAAGATTTAATTTCATCTTTATTCCATTTGAATACTTGTTCGTTTCGGCTAACAACTGGTGTTAAATTAATTTCCATGTTTTTCTCCTTATATTTGTGTTAAAATACAAGTAGAGTATTTTCAAAATCACTCTACACGCACGCTTATGGCTTTGGTCGGTCTAGCGTGCTTTTTTTATTTCCCTCATCCAGAAATTTGAAAGGATGAGTAATGTTATACCTAATGAGATTTGCAAAAACCCTGTCCATGCGTCTATTAGGTCATACTCTATTGAGTTGATAGAGCCAACCATAAAGAACAGGGCAATTGCTCTTGTAAGATAAATAAATTTCATTGTACGCTCCAATGTGCTATTTCATGATTGCAAGTCCTAATCTCTCTAATTGCAACAGCCACTCTTCTTTTTGCTATTACTTTATAGCAAGGGTGGTCTGTTCTGAATGCATGTCTTTTGTGAAATGCATTGTTTAATCTTTCTTTTAGCATTACCAACTCATTTTTTAGCTGTTTTACTTTCCACTCAAATCTCATAATTCTTCTCCTACAATCACTAGCATTTGGCTAGTGATTTTTTTTATTTCACTTTTTAAACGATTGTTTTCTTCTCTTAGTGTTTCCACTTCGTTTTTTAATTTTCTGTAACCAATAGCCGAGTATTCGCTTTCAACTCCTGCTAGTGCTTCGACCTCTTTTTTACTAAACCTTACACCGCTTACATTCGGTAGTTGTTTTAGCTTGCCTTTATTTCTTAGGTCATATACTGCAGTTAGTGAAATTTGAAATAGTTCCGCTACTTGGTTAGCCGTGTATACAAGGCTTTCCATTTTATTCACCTAAAAATTTATTAATAAAATACTGTTGTCCTTTTCCTGTTACTTTTGTAGTTTTATTAACCGATGTATGACCATCAGCATGGCTTACAACAGTTTCTTTAATTTGGAATAGTCCCATTTCCATTGCTTTTTGTGTAGGACTGTTATAATCAGAACCTTTACGTTTTATTAAATATGAGTTTTCACGTAACCAATTAAACAATCGTTTTTGCCCCATGTCTTTTACTCCATTTTGGTGAAGTAATTTTGCTAAATCACCTACCAAGATAGATGTATGACTGGCTGCTACACTATCAGCGAACAAAACTTTTGGCTTTTGCTCTTCAATCAAAGCTTTTGCTTTATTATGTTCTTCAACCTCATTAGCATATGCTCTTAATGCATCTGGCAATGTGCGAGGTATATCTGCAACGTATTGTCCTGTTTTACGTATTTGAGGGATAACATCATGTGTGATCCAGCGCTTAAATTCTTTAGCTTCTGGCTTTCTACTTGAAAGCACCAAACTATATAAGCCATATTCATTGACAACAGATTTTTCTGGATTTCCCGGAGTACCGTCATTTAAAATGACACTACTCTTTTCATCATCGTCCAATCGGATTAACGCTTGTCTTGAATTGTTAATTTCAAGACAGTTACATACATCTTTAGCAACAAACCAAGCTTCTTGACCTTGCATTACAATGCGTACATTACCAAATTGATTGCTTTTAAAAATTTGTAATTCACTCATGCATTCACCCTTTCTTTTTTCTACTTAAAGTAGACTAATAAGGCAAAATAATATCATCCATAGTTACTGAATACAATCTACATAATTCAGTTAAATTTCCATAGTCGATTTCTGTTTTACCATTCTCCCAATTGTTGATTGTAACTTTAGATTTCTTCATTTTCTTTGCCACATTTTCTTGAGATAGATTTGCATTAACTCTTGCTGCTTTCAATGAAATTTTTAATCGCTTCAATTTATCACCCCTTTCTTATGCTATTAGTATAGTTTACTTAAAGTAGAATGTCAATACTAAAAGTAAACTTTTTTAAAAAATAGTATTGAAGTTTACTACTTTAAGTATTAATATAGAAATATACAGGTGAGAAGAATAGGAGTTTATCATGAATTCTGATTACAAAAAGGTGTTTGCTAAAAATTTAAGTAATTTATTAGCAAGAAACAAAAAGACACAAGCCGATTTAGTAGCCGATTTAAGATTAAACAAATCAACTATTTCAACATGGGTTAACGGCACTAAAATGCCTAGAATGAATAAAATAGAACAGTTAGCTAACTATTTTGGGGTAGAAAAATCAGATTTAATAGAGGATAAATCTGATACTGACGAACAGTACTACAATGATTCATCTGTATCAGAATACGCACAAGCGATTAAAGATAATCCAGATTTACGCATACTATTTGATGCCAGTAAAGATATGTCTAAAAGCGATATAGATTTTGTGATAAATACTATCGAAATGTTAAAGAAAAGAGAGGGTAAATAATATGATTTTAGATATTATAGTATTAATCATCTTAAATTATTTTCTAAATAAAAAAAGGCAAAAAAACTCGCCGAATTTAATGATGTCTAAAGATTCGTATTGTGCTTTGTCTATGGTTGTTTTTATAATCTGGGCGATTATATTTGTTTTTGTTTCGGTTACTGGCAAACATTCGTACTCGTCATCACTATTTCTTATGAATATTTCTTATATTGCTAGCTTTATATTTGCGTCTTTAACGTATCATATGGCAGTAGACATATATCAAAGCAAATATAATCTTAAAGCAACAATACTTTCCATACTTTCTATTTTCCCTATTTTAAATCTTATAGTCCTAATTGCTTTATTACTTAAAAAGCATAATCCATCAAATACACTTTCAGAATAATAGCTCTATATTTCATTTATTAACTAACACATGGGAAATTTTATGCACATACTACTTTGTACAATAACCCTATAAGGGGATGATAGTATGAACATCAATTTGATTTACATAAAATTACGGAAAACACAAACTGCGGTATTAAAACTAAATGATGACGGAACATATACAATCCTAGTTAATAGCAATAAGCCACGAGATATACAAAGGCAAGGAATACTACACGAATTAGGCCATATCATACATGACGATATGTACAATAACGCTAATGTTGATTTAATCGAGCGTATGGCTCATGCAAGGCAATTTGACGATGTAGAGGGTATTAACTTTTACACTCACATCATATGAGGTGAATTATGCAATACAATTTCACTATCAGAAAAAAAGACAAAGGGTTTCAGATTATAGTTAGCTATAAGGATGGCTATAAGTGGAAACAGAAATCTAAACAGGGTTTCGCTACACAAAGAGATGCAAAACTTTATGGCCAAGAAATAGTAGACAATCTAAAAAAGACTATCACCAGTCCACTTGATGATAGTCTAAAAGATATAACGCTTATTGAGTTTTTTAATATATTTATTAGTGAACATATCAACGCTACAAAGAATACATTGATCACTTACAAGAACGCACTCAATGTAGTTGATGCATTAAAGGATAAAAAACTATCCACGATTACAACGCAAGATATACTACATCAATTCAATCATTCCGTATATGCAGTTGCTACAATAAACCTAGCATATAGAGTGCTAAATATGTTATTTAACTATGCTATCTCTCCATACAAAGTAGTTCGTGAAAATCCTTGTAAACCTATTAAGCCGTTAAAACAACGTGATGTAAAAAAGGTTTCTGTTATTACCGCTGATGAGTTACAACGATTAGACGAATTAGAGGATGGCAACTATTTATACTACGTATTGTTCATGGTGGCAAGATATACAGGTGCTAGGTATGGCGAAATAATAGCTATAACATGGAACGATATAGACTTCACAAATAAAACAATCGCCATAAACAAACAATGGGTAGCACTAGGAAATAATCAATTCGACTACTCATTTACTAAATCCACTAATGGAATAAGGACTATACCAATACCGCCTGCATTACTTGAGATACTGAAAAAATATAAAAATGTATGTACAACAGATAGGTTGTTTAACTTTAGGCGGAGTAATACTACTACCCCTAACAGAATATTACAAAAATATATTCCAGAAAAATCAATGCATGCATTCCGTCATACATACGCTACTACTTTATTAGCAAATAATGTAGATGTTAAAACAGTAGCAAGCCTACTTGGTGATACAGTAGATACAGTTATTCACAATTACATACACTACACGGATGAGATGAGGTTAAAGGCTGCGGAAAGCGTAGCTAATATTTTTGGCTAATAATTTTTGACGATTTTTTGATAAATAAAACAAAACCCTAGCAATATCAATGATTGTTAGGGTTTTTGTTAATATCTTTAATTATACCACATATACCATGCCATCTATACTGCATTGTACTGTATCAATATCATTATTTTCTCGCCATGTGAAAGTTATATCCTTATACATATTTTCAAAATATTCAACATTTCGTTTTTTTAATCCTCGAACCTTAGAGGTAAGACTTCTTGGGTATTTAACAACAACAGCCTTAATAGTTTCTTCAAAATATTCTGTATGTTCATTCATACAATACTCTATCCTCTGGCGCCATTGTTCATTTGACACCAATTCCCCCATAGCAGGCTCATAAGGACCTGCCAATAGACTAGTACCTGTATCGAGTTCTTCAGTGCTTTGCAATCCAGTCCGAATAACAGTAATATAATGCGATTCAAACCAAGTCTTTAAAAATGCACAATACTGTAATGCTAATTCCAATGATAATGGCTCATATATACCTGACTTGTATTGTTCCGCCAATTCCGTATGATCTATGACGAGAACGGGATAAATACGTACAAAATCAGGCTGCAATGCAGTTATTTCGACAGCTGTTTGTATTATCGTTTCCCATGAATCGCCTAAAAGCCCTGGCAATAGTTGTAGTCCTACAGTAAATTCAAACTTTCGTAATTGTTTAACAGCCACTTTTACATCATCAGAGGTATGACCGCGTTTAGCGAGGGATAGAACGGTATCATCCATCGATTGTACGCCTAACTCAATTGTCTTCATGCCTAATGAACATAATAATTCTAATTGTCTGTCACTGACTGCATCTGGCCTTGTAGAGCATCGAATGCTGTCTATTAATCCTGATTGTAATGCTTCATAAGCAGGTTTTAATAACTGTATCTGCAATTTTTGATCGATAGCAGAAAAGGATCCTCCGTAAAAACAGACCTCCCAAAACTTATCATTTTTTGAGTCCCCTACATAGTCCTTAATAGTAGATGCAATATATTCGGGTGTTAAATGTCCTATCCCCACCGTTTCTGTAATACGAGACTGATTACAAAATGTACAAACATGTGGGCATCCTACATGGGGTATAAAAAAAGGAATCATACCATATCTCATTACTTTTACCTCCTTTCTATTAATTATTTATGTGTTTTAATCTATATATTTTAACCTATATTTGTTTAACCTATATGTATACTAACCCATTAGAGCTTTCAACATATCAATGCATTCATCATATTAAGACTGTCTATAGCTATTTATTTCTATTCTATTAATAGTTCCTATATAAAAAGCGCCTTTCGGCGCTTCTTATATAGCAGCCATTAACTTTTCGAGGGTCAATTGTGCTGCATGTTGTTCTGCAATTTTTTTACTTTTACCAGAGCCGGCCTCATAATTTACGCCATCAATAGATACCTCCATTGTAAAGGTTTTTGCATGGTCTGGACCTGCTTCACCAATAAGATTATACACGATGTGTTTATCACCATCTCGTTGTACAAATTCTTGCAACAATGTTTTATAATCTTTACCACGTTTCCCTTCTAAGGCTTGCTTTAAATTAGGAGCCAAGTGATGAAGAGCAAACTTCATTACAGTTTGATAGTCAGTAGTAATATATAATGCCCCAATTAAGGATTCGAAGGTATCTGCCAGAATAGATTTTCGATTATTACCACCAGAGGATTTCTCTCCATGACCTAACAATAAGTAATCACCTAACCGCAAAGAGCGGCTCACAGAAGCTAATGAATCTTCACAAACTGTAGCAGCCTTAATTTTCGTTAAATTACCTTCCGACATATCTGGATGTGTTTTAAATAGATATTCCCCAATGATAAGATCTAGTACGGCATCACCAAGAAACTCTAATCGCTGATTGTGATGAATATACTTAGTTTTATGTTCATTCGCATAAGATGTATGAGTTAAAGCACAATCTAAAACTGAAATATCAATCGTCGGTATATCTAAACGACTAACAAGCTCATGAAGAGAATCCTCACGAGCTTGTGTCATTATAATATTCTTATGCGATACGTGACGCCCCATTAATCTTCATAACGGCGAACACAAAGTGTACCGTTATGACCACCAAAACCGAAGGAGTTCGAAAGAGCTGCTGTAATATGTAAATCACGAGCACCTTCACGTACATAATCAAGATCTAAACCTTCATCTGGATTATCACAGTTAATTGTTGGATGAACCTTACCTGTTTCGATTGCCATTGCCATTACAATAGTTTCAATCGCACCAGCAGCGCCCAACAAGTGACCTGTCATGGATTTTGTAGAGTTAACAGCGATATTTTTTGCATGGTCGCCGAACAATTCTTTAATAGCCAATGTTTCATTTTGGTCATTAAGGCCTGTAGATGTACCGTGAGCATTGATGTAGTTAATATCTTTAAGATCGATACCAGCATCTTTAATTGCTAATTCCATACATTTACGAGCTTGTACACCACCTGGAGCTGGAGCAGTAATGTGGTATGCATCACCATTTGTACCATAACCTACAACTTCAGCATAGATATGAGCACCACGAGCTTTAGCATGTTCTAATTCTTCAAGTACAACGATACCTGCACCTTCACCCATTACGAAACCATCGCGGTCTTTATCAAATGGACGAGAAGCTTTTGTAGGTTCATCGTTACGAGTAGACATAGCTTTCATAGCTGCAAAACCTGCTACAGCAGCAGGGGAAACAGCCGCTTCAGTACCACCAGCAAACATGATATCTGCATCGCCACGTTGGATAATGCGGAATGCATCACCAATTGCATTAGTACCAGAAGTACAAGCTGTTACGTCTGTAATAACAGGACCTTTCAAGCCAAGGCGAATGGATACACGTGCAGAAGACATATTTGCAATCATCATAGGAACTGCAAATGGGCTTACGCGACCAGGACCTTTATCAAACAATGTTGTATATACTTCATGAATAGAATCAATACCGCCAATACCAGTACCAACAACTGTACCACAACGGTCCAAATCTTCTTCATCAAGTGCCAATTTTGCATCATCAGCGGCAAGAACGGCTGCACCAATAGCGAATTCAACGGAACGGTCCATACGGCGAGCTTCTTTTTTGTCTACACCATATTGAGTAATATCAAAATCTTTAACTTCGCCTGCAATGCGTGTTGCATAGTCAGATGCATCAAAGCGTGTAATCGGGCCAATACCAGATTTACCCTCTAATAACGCATTGTAGAAATTTTCTTTACCGATACCTACCGGAGTAACTGCTCCTAAGCCAGTAATTACTACACGTTTTTCCAATTATTCCACCTCTTATAGCTATATAGCCCCTTTAATTAATCGATTTCTGCTACTTGTTGTTTCAACTGAGCAAAAATATCTTTAACTGGCATAATCTTGTCGACTTTTCTCATATTATTGCCAGAGAATACTAACCCCGTTTCCACATCACCTTGTTGTGCTCTAGATAAAGCACGGATAATACAGAATTTATGGGAACAATGTTTTAAACAATTGTCACACACTGTTGGTGGCGCTACTGTACCATCAAGAACAGATTCAGCAAATTTATTTTTGATAGCCTGTCCTGGTAACCCTACTGGACTTTGAATAAGTACAATATCTTCAGGATTTGTAGCACGCACATACATTTTTTTCAATTCATCAGATGCATTACATTCATCAGATGCAGCAAAACGACTGCCCATTTGAACGCCATTAGCACCTAATTTCAACATTTCTACAATATCGCGACCATCGAGAACACCACCAGCAGCAATAACTGGAATGTTTTTAACGGCAGCTACAACTTCTGGAACGATTTCTCGAGCGGAACGATCCGTACCCAAGTGGCCGCCAGCTTCGCAGCCTTCTACGATTACTGCTGCAGCACCTAAACCTTCAGAAATGCGAGCTAATTTTGCGGACGAAACAATTGGTACGATTGGAGTACCAGATTCTTTGCCCATTGCGAACATATCTCTTGAAAAACCAGCACCTGCTACTACAAGATCAATGCCCTCTTCGATGGCAGTTTTAACAAGGCCAGCAAATTGAGTGGCCGCTACCATCGCATTTATACCAATAATACCCGTAGGTGATAATTTTCTAGCTAATTGTATTTCATATCGTAATTCATCAAAAGGCAAGCCAGATGCTGCAATTAGGCCAATACCACCTTCATTTGCAACGGCTGCTGCCAACCGAGCTGTAGACAATCTAATCGCCATACCACCTTGAATAATAGGTACTTTGGCCACTAGATTCCCAATGCGAAGTTCAGGGAGCTTCACTATCAATTCCTCCTGTAAACAAAACCGATTTGGGGAGCCACTCGGCCCCCCGCACGGCTGAATTGTCAGCTATACAGCTTATTTAGCAGAATCAATATATTCTACTGTATCCTTAACGGTTTTGATTTTTTCTGCAACGTCGTCAGGGATTTCAACATTGAATTCTTCTTCAAATGCCATGATTAATTCAACGATATCCAAGGAGTCAGCGCCTAAGTCGTCGATGAATGTAGAATCAATGGTAACTTCAGCTTCATCAACGCCTAATTGTTCCACAACGATTGCTTTAACTTTATCGAAAGTGCTCATTAGTGGTTCACCTCCTTTCAAATGAGATTTATATATAGTCTAATTTTGTATCTACATTACCATGCCACCATCTACATTGATAACTTGACCAGTAACATAGCTAGCAAAATCACTAGCAAGGAATGTTGTTACGGCAGCCACTTCTTCTGGGTTAGCCATACGGCCCAACGGAATTTGTGTTACCATAGCTTCTTTAACCTTTTCAGGCAATACGTCGGTCATATCAGTATTGATAAAACCAGGCGCAATAGCATTAACTGTGATGCCACGGCTAGCTAATTCTTTAGCACAAGATTTAGTAAAACCAATTACACCTGCTTTAGAAGCTGCATAATTTGCTTGGCCCGCATTACCCATTACACCTACAACGGAAGTCATATTAATAATGCGACCAGAGCGTTGTTTCATCATGATTTTGGATACTGCCTTAGTTACCAAATATACACCTTTAAGGTTGATATCGATAACTGCATCAAAGTCTTCATCTTTCATACGCATAAGCAAGCCATCACGAGTGATACCAGCATTGTTTACTAAGATATCGATATGACCAAATGTTTTATGCGTTTCTTCTACCATTGCTGCCACTTCTTCTGCGTTTGCAACATTGGTTTTAATTTTAATCGCTTTGCGACCTAATGCTAAGATAGCATCAACTGTTTCTTGAGCGGCAGCTTCACTACCACTATAGTTAACAGCTACATCAGCACCAGATTGTGCAAGCTGAATAGCAACAGCGCGACCGATACCACGAGATGCGCCAGTTACGAGAGCTACTTTACCCTCTAAGTGCATTTTATCGAACCCCCTTTAAAAATTCAAGCGTTTTCTCTAAGGATGGAATGTCTTCTACATTAGCTAATTCCATTTCTTTATTTATTTTTTTAGTGAATCCCGTTAATACTTTACCAGGACCAACCTCTACAAATCGAGTTACACCAAAGTTAACCATTTCTGCTACGCAGTCTTCCCACAATACAGGATTAGCAGCTTGAGTTACTAAAGACTCTTTAATATCGCTAGCATTTGTCAAAATCTTACCTGTTACATTAGCTACCACTGGAATTTGAGCATCGTTAACTTGAATTTTATCTAATTCTTCTTTTAAGCGAACAGCTGCTGGTTCCATAAGACGGCTATGGAATGGAGCACTTACAGGAAGCATAACGGCACGTTTTGCACCAGCTTCTTTCATTTTTTCTGCTGCTGTCTCCACAGCTGCTGTTTCACCAGCAATAACGATTTGACCTGGGCAGTTAAAGTTAACTGCTTGTACAGAGCCTACAGTATCATTTACTTGTTGGCAAATTTCAACAACTTGTTCTCTTGGCAATGCAAGGATAGCCGCCATAGCACCTTTACCTAATGGCACTGCTTCTTGCATATATTCACCACGTTTATGAACTACATATACGGCATCTTTAAAATCTAAAACACCTGCAGCTACTAACGCACTGTACTCACCTAAGCTATGACCACCTACAATATCAGGTGTAAAGCCTTGTTCTTTTAATACTTCGTAGCAAGCTACAGAAGCAGTTAAAATGGCAGGTTGCGTATTAGCTGTCTTAACCAATTCAGTATCAGGACCTTCAAAGCATAATTTAGTAATAGAATAACCTAATGCTTCGTCAGCTTCTTCAAAACGTTGTTTTACAATAGGATATGCATTATATAAATCTTGCAGCATACCTACTTTTTGTGAACCTTGACCAGGAAAAACAAATGCTGTTTTCATAGGATATCCTCCTTATTTACCAAATCTTTGTAAGTTATTAATAACAGCTTCAGCTTCTGTCATAATATCAACAATGATATCTTTACATGGTTTAACATCTTGCAACATACCTGCAATTTGACCAATCATAACAGAACCTTCTTTTACATCACCTTCAATAGCAGCTTTACGAAGTGTGCCTGCGCCAAGATTTTCTAATTCTTCCTTGGAACCACCATTAAATTCAAGATTTTTATATTTATGTGCTAATTGATTGTCGATAATTCGAACTGGATGACCTGTTGTAAGACCAGTCATAACAGTAGAACGATCTTTTGCTTTCAATACAGCGTTTTTATAGTTTTCATGAGCGATACATTCTTCAGATAGGACAAAACGTGTACCCATTTGAACTGCATGAGCACCTAGTGCAAACGCAGCTGCTACGCCACGACCATCTGCAATACCACCAGCAGCAATAACTGGAACATCGACAGCATCTACAACTTGTGGTAACAATGCCATTGTTGTAATATCACCAACATGGCCACCTGACTCAGTACCTTCTGCAATAAGCGCATCAATGCCACCACGAAGCAAACGTTTAGCTAATAATACAGATGCCACTACAGGAATAACCTTTGTACCAATCTCTTTCAATGCTGGAATATAAACACCTGGATTACCTGCACCAGTTGTAATAACAGGAACGCGTTCTTCAACGACTACTTCCATAACTTCTTTTACAAATGGAGACATAAGCATAATGTTACAACCAAACGGTTTACTAGTACGTTCTTTTACTTTGTGGATTTCATTGCGGAAAACATCTGGTGGCATATGACCTGCACCAATGATGCCAAGGCCGCCAGCTTCAGATACAGCTGATGCAAGTTCTGCAGTTCCTAACCAAGCCATACCACCTTGAAAGATTGGATATTCAATCTGCAACAAATCACAAATATCTGTCTTAATCATCTTGATGTTTCCTCCTTAATACCATTTCAAGACGAGGCTAGCCCAGGTAAGACCAGCACCAAATCCTGCAAGTGCTACATTATCACCACGTTTTAAGCAACCTTGACGATTAGCCTCATCTAACGCAATCGCTACTGATGCAGCAGATGTATTCCCATACTTATGTAAATTTACAAATACCTTTTCTTTTGGCATGTGTAAACGTTTAGCAGCTGAATCGATAATACGAATATTAGCTTGATGAGGAATAAAGAAATCCAGTTCCTCTAAATTCATATTAGCACGCTCTAATGATTTTAATGCTGTTCTCCCCATTGTTTTAACTGCAAATTTATATACTTCTGGGCCATCCATATGAACGAAGGTCAACCCCTCTTCGATACGTTGGTCATTAGCTACAACAGCAGTACCACCAGCTGGAATGCATAGTGCTGGCCCACCAGTACCATCAGCACCTAAGTCAACACCTTTGATGCCATATCCTTCAGGAACTTCTGATACAACAGCTGCACCAGCGCCATCACCAAATAGGATGCATGTACTACGATCTTTCCAGTTAATACGGCGTGATAGTACTTCTGCACCTACCACTAGTACATTTTTAAATAATCCTGAACTAATATAGCTATGAGCGGTAATTAAGCCATATACAAAGCCAGAACATGCCGCTTGTAGATCATAAGCAGCCGCATTTTTAGCACCTAAATTTGCTTGTAATACACAAGCAGCAGATGGAATTATCATATCTGGTGTCAGTGTTGCAAAGATAATCATGTCGATATCTTCTGCATTTAAGTTAGCCATTTGAAGTGCTTTTTTTGCTGCTTCAGTAGCCATATAGGATGTGTTCATACCTTCTGGTGCAATACGTCTTTCTTCAATGCCAGTACGCTCTCTAATCCATTGATCACTAGTATCAACAATTTTTTCTAAATCAAAGTTCGTTACTACATTATCAGGAAGGAAGCTGCCTGTACCAATAATACCGACATGTTTACTCATCATATTCATATTTTACGGCTCCTTCAATTTCCACTGTTTGTCGAATCTGCTCAATAATTTTACGTTCTACTAAATCGGTAGCTATTTTAATAGCAGTCTTTATTTCTTTTGCCTTAGAACTGCCATGAGAAATCATAAATACACCATTAACACCTAAAAGAGGTGCACCACCACTTTCAGTGTGGTCTAATTTTTTAGCTATAGGTTTTAATGCTGGTTTAATAAGCATAGCACCGATCTTTGCAAAAATACTGCCACCCATAATGCTATCCTTAATAAGCTGTGTCAAGCTAGTTACAAGACCTTCTGCAAATTTAAGAACTACATTACCAACGAACCCATCACATACGACAACGTCCACCGCACCTTTTGGAATATCACGGCCTTCAACATTGCCTTTGAAGTTAATAGTTTTCATTTTTTCTAAAATTGGATACGTAGCCAATACAACTTCATTACCCTTAGTGGCCTCTTCACCAATATTTAAAAGGCCTACTGTAGGATTTTCTTTACCCAATAATAGTTTTGCATATTCAGAACCCATTAAGGCACCTTGCACAAGATGTTTAGGTTTACTGTTAGAGTTGGCACCAGAGTCCAACATAACAGTAATACCGTTTACAGTAGGCATAGGCGTCGCAATAACCGGTCTGTCGATACCTTTAATACGACCTAATCCAAATAATGCAGCAGCAACCGCTGCTCCAGTGCTCCCTGGTGCGATAACAGCATCACAAACTTTGCTTCGAACCAATGCTGTAGCAACTACGACAGAAGCATCCTTCTTTTTACGCAATGCTTGTCCTGGATGCTCATCCATGCCAATCACTTCGCTAGCATGATGCACAGTAACGCGCGGATTATTTATTTCATTATTATCTTCTAAAATTTTATTAATTTGAGTTTCATCGCCTACGAGAACTACATCGATATGTTTTGTTTCTCGCACTGCTTCCAAGGCGCCTAAGACGGTTTCCAAGGGAGCAAAATCACCACCCATGGCGTCAATTGCAATTTTCATATACTACACCCGATTCTCCACAGACTCCATGATAAATTTAGCTCTAAACACTTCTTTTATTTTATCTCTAATTATAACCCAAATAAAGTACTTATCACCACGACGTCGAACGATTTCTGCTTTCGCAACCAAATTGGTGCCTGACTCTACTGGATTTTTATATTTAATATTCCCTACCTCTGCGGAGCAAACAGTTGTCCCCATTACAAGCTTCGCCAAGGAGTTTGCTTGAGCATACAAATACTGTGGATCTATATAACCAAAACGATCTTCCATATCTGGCGTCGTATGCAACATAGAAAGAGCTTGTTTTCCCTCTGTAACATCTATCAATTCGCCAACGATTTCATGTTGTATTGGTTCAGGTTGATCTTCCTGAGCATGACCGGTAGCCATAGCCTTAATACGTTCACGCAATTCAGGAATTCCCAATTCTAATCGATCAAGTCGAATTGTAGGCACACTGACACCAAAGTGCGATGCCAACTCTTCATCAGTAAGAAAAGGCGTAATATTCAGTTTTTCAGTTAACTGTTTCTGTCTTTCTTGCTTCTTCAACCTACTCATGGGACCACCTTTTATGACCTAGTATTAATATTACATCCTAAGTATATATAATATTTCCCATATTGGCAAGGTTTTTCGTATATATAGTGTTATACTTTATTGTAATATACTAAATATTGTTCTTATTTTAAATTTCGTTAATCTTTAAATTAGATATTAATACATTACATATATTCAGCTTCTAAAACAACACTCTTACAATTATGTAGCCGATCTGCCTATTGAAAGACTACACAATTGTAAAAACACTGTTTTTTACATAGAAAAAACACCTACACATATGTGTAGGTGTTTTACATGCTTACATTAAGCTTTTGCTACTACTTGTTCACCTTTGTAGTGACCACATGTAGGGCAAACACGATGAGGCATCTTAGGTTCGTGGCATTGTGGACATGCTACATAACCAGGAGCTTCTAATTTCCAATTCGCACGACGACGATCGCGACGGCATTTAGATAATCTACGTTTAGGTACTGCCATTATCTGCACCTCCTTAGTACAATCATTAGGATAATCTATCATCTTTCTCATCAAGCAAAGCACGTAACTCTGCAAATCGAGGATCCACCACAAAGGATTCACAAGAACACGGTGAAACATTCAAATTTGCTCCGCAATGAACGCACAATCCTTTGCAATCATCCTGACATAACACTTGAGAGGGCTCATTGATGATTAATGTATCCCTAATTAGTTCTGTTAAGTCAATCTCCTCTCCGTTGAAAGGAGTCGCATCATCCTCGGCATCTCTACGCTCACTATAGATTTCCTCGAAGGAATCATTTCGCTCATGTTCCGTTGTTTTCAAACAACGAGAACAATCGTAATCACCTTTAGATTCAATTGAACCTTGAACGATGTAATTTTGACCATCAAACCAAAACTCACCACTGATGGTTATATCATGACGGCTCCAAGGAAAAGCAACTACGTCACTACCAAGTTCTACACTCGGCATCGTATAGCTATAAGGAAATTTCTTTCCTATATGTTCTTTTGCTTGCTCTACTTGCAGTTTCATAATCTTACCTCGACTTATAATATTATAAACATGACAGGGTGCTTTGTCAAATAAAAAAGGCTATCTCAATAATGCTTAAGATAGCCTTTCTAATGTATTAATTACATTTTTTCGAATTGATCTTTGCCAACACCGCAAATTGGGCAAACATAATCAGCTGGTTGATCTTCGAATTTAACGCCTTCTACAGCTTCGTCATAAACCCAACCACATACTACGCATACGTATTTTTCCATGTCTATTTCCTCCTTCACTTGAGATTATATAAATGTGTTCATATCTTTGAGATACTTCGTCTGTACATAGTATAACAAAGATATCGAAAGTTTTCAATACTCATTTTTCTATTTTTTATTTTTAATTATAATGACATTTATGTCGATATTTACTAGTTTTACAATTACTTCTATTAATGAAATCTATTATCAATTAAACTTTTATGATATACTAGTATCATAATTTCATGGTAGTATAGTTTAATTTATATACCATAATTTAGATTTTAATTTGTATATAATGATATATAATTATTTATAGGAGGTTACATGAAAACGAAATTAACTGAATTACTAAATATTGAATACCCTATCATTCAAGGTGCAATGGCTTGGGTTTCTGAAGCTACACTAGTAGCTGCTGTTGCAAATGCTGGTGCAACAGGTGTTATCGCATTAGGCGGTCGCGATGCAGATTGGACTCGTAATGAAATCCGAGCTTGCAAAGAATTAACAGATAAGCCATTCGGTGTTAATTTAATGCTTATGGCGCCAAACAAGGATGAGTTAGTAGATGTTATCATCGAAGAAAAACCTGCTTTTGTTACATTAGGTGCTGGTAACCCTACTCCATATATCAAACCATTCCAAGAAGCAGGCATCAAAGTTATTCCTGTTGTTCCTTCCTTGAAATTGGCAAAACGTATCCAAGATGCTGGTGCCGATGCAATCGTCGTAGAAGGCATGGAGGCTGGTGGACATATCGGATCGCAAACAACAATGTCCTTGATGGAAAATATTTTACCAGAAATTGATATTCCTGTTGTAGTAGCTGGTTCCATCGTTGATGGTCGAGGCTTAGCAGCAGCTTTACTCATGGGTGCGGAAGGCGTTCAAATGGGTTCCCGTTTCTTACTCGCTGAAGAGTGTAAAGCCCATCAAAATATGAAAGAAGCTATTATCAAAGCTACTGATACCGACTCCGTTGTAACAGGCCTCCTCTCTGGTCATGGTGGCGTTCGTAGCTTGCGCAGTGACTTTACAGATCGGTATATTGCAGCTGAAACAGATGGTGTTACAACAAAAGAAGAACGTAGTAAAATGTCTCAAGGTACAAATAAATTAGCTGCTATCGATGGCGATGTAGTTAATGGTGCTGTACAAGTAGGTCAAGCACTCAATAGACTTAATGCCATTGAACCAGCTCAAGCAATTGTACACTCTGTTATCAATGAAGCTATCATGGCTATTCGTAAAGCACAACGTTTTATTGAAGTAATTTAATAGGAGGTTCTATGTTACCATTTCATGGAAAATATCCAAAATTAGATCCAAAATCTTGTGTCATGCCTGGGGCTGAACTTGCAGGCGATGTAGAGCTTAAAGAGTTTGCATCTATTTGGCAAAACTGTGCTCTTCGTGGCGATGTTAATAAAATCATTGTAGGTCGTTATTCTAATGTACAAGATAACTCCGTGCTTCACGTTGACGATGATAAAGCCTGTGTTCTTGGCGACTATGTAACAATTGGTCATGGTGCTATTGTTCATGCTTCTACATTAGAAGATAATGTTCTAGTTGGTATGGGTGCTATCGTGTTAAGCGGTTGTCATATTGGTACTGGTTCCATCATTGCAGCGGGCGCTGTGCTAAAAGAAAATACAACAATACCTCCATACTCTTTGGTCGTTGGTATTCCAGCTCGCATAGTACGTACTGATGAATCTCAAGTTGAAAGAATTCATAACCAAGCATTGAAATATAAACACTTATGGACTGTTGAATATGGCATGTTGCCAGATTGCGGTGGCGAAGAATACGATAAAAACGCGAAAATTGTATAGCTACAATGTAAAAAATAAGGTTTTCTATAAATAGAGCCTTCACACGCAAAATAGCGACTAGTTGATTATAGGATATCAACTAGTCGCTATTTCTTTATTATCAGAATATCGTCCGATATAGTATACAGTTTTGTTTTATAATTGGAATCTTGCTTTTACAATCTGCTGAGTTATCAAAGCAGCCCCCATAGCCAAGGACAAACCATCTGACGTGGAATAGGCATACATAAAATGCTGGATATAATGTAACAAATGGGTATAAAAAGAACCGATTAAGCCCGCCACCAGGCCAACGATTATTATTAAACCAAGTAAACGTTTATCTAACATACTCTCTGTATCACTCCATAGCCAGTACTACTTCACCCTGTTTCAACGAAGATTGTACATCAATAATTCGTTGATTAGAAGAGCCTCTAAATCGTAAGGATGGATCTTTTAACTCATCTACAAATCGACCATCAACAAGAATATCAATTTGTTCAACTAGGTTTCGACGAGAAGGATTTAATATAAGGTCATCCCAAACATAGCCAGAGTAAGCCCAGATAGGTTTCTCAGGCGCTGCTTCACGCACTGCTTTCACTATGGCTAGCATACCATCTACATTTTGAAATGGTTCACCGCCTAACAAGGTAAGGCCAGCACAATTAGGATCTTTTACATAAGACACAACTAGCTGTGTTTCTTTATCAGTCCATTCTTGACCAGCATTAAAATCCTGATATTCTTCATTAAAACAATTATAACAACAATGGGTACAACCAGTTACAAAGATTGATGTCCGTATCCCTTCCCCATTGGCAATATCATATTGTCGAATCTGTCCATATCTCATAATGACCCCCATATCTTAGCTATGATTAATTTTGACTGAATCAAACATATAGATATATTTCAATTTATCATTTACATAGTAAAAGCTGTGCCATTGGCACAGCTTTTACCATTACTATTTTAATGCAATTAAATGTGCATTACCCGATCTTTAATTTCTTTTGTACGACCTTCATTCCAGAAGTTTTCACCAAGGTAACCACAAGTACGGCGAATAACTGTTAGTTTATCTCGATTTGTATTATGACAACGTGGGCATTCCCATTGATTGTCTGCGTTAACCTTGATTTCACCATTAAAGCCACATTCGTGACAATAGTCAGATTTCGTATTGAACTCAGCATAAGAAATATTATTATAAATATATTGAATCATCGTCAATACAGCTGGAATATTGTTTGACATATTAGGAATTTCTGCATAAGAAATACAGCCACCAGTTGATTTCTTTTGGAACTCAGATTCAAAGGCAAATTTATCAAACACATTGATTTCTTCACGAACGCTAACATGATAACTATTTGTATAGTAACCTTTATCTGTTACATCTTCGATGATACCAAAACGTGCACGATCCAACGATGAGAAACGATTTGTCAAGCTTTCAGCCGGCGTACCATAAAGACCAAAGCCTAAATTATGTTTTTCACGCCATTCATAGATAGCTTGGTTTAAACGATCCATGATTTTCATGGCAAATACGCGACCATGCTCGCCTGTATTAGATTCACCCGTAATCAAACGACACGCTTCGTAAATACCAATGTAACCAAGTGAAATTGTAGCATAACCACCAGTCAAGAATGGAGCGATTTTTTCACCCTTTTTAAGACGTGCAATAGCACCATGTTGCCAATGGATTGGAGACACATCACTCACTACATCTTTTAATAAATTGTAACGAAGCATTAATGCCTTTTCAGCTAATTCGAGACGTTTGTCTAAAATTTCAAAATACTTTTCTTCACTACCACGAGCTAAGATACCGATTTGTGGTAAATTTAAACTTACTACGCCCATATTGAATCGGCCATCAAATTTATAATTACCTTGTTCATCTTGCCATGGAGATAGGAACGAACGACAGCCCATAGGACTGAATACATTACCTTCATAATTTTCCTTCATTTTTTTAGCGGAAATATAATCAGGGTACATGCGTTTAGCTGTACATTGAGCAGCTAGCTCTGTTAAATAGTAATAAGGGCTATTAGGTGTTACATTATGTTCATCAAGCACATAAATAAGTTTTGGGAATGCTGGTGTAATATACACATCAGCCTCATTTTTAACACCTTTAATGCGTTGACGTAAAATTTCCTCTGTAATTAAAGCCGCTTCTTTTGCGTACTCATAATCTGGTTGGAAATACATGAATAGTGTAACAAATGGAGATTGTCCATTCGTAGTCATCAATGTATTAATTTGATATTGAATGGTTTGAATACCGTCTTTTACCTCTTTACGAGTACGTTTCCATGCGATTTCACGAGCCTTTTCCATATTAGGCTCCATACCGTAAATTTCAACTTGTTCTTCAATAACGTTATTGAGAATCTTTTCATATGATTTACGTACAAATGGTGCCAAAATACGATCGATACCATTAATACTTTGACCGCCATATTGACCAGATGCTACTTGTGCAATAATTTGAGTCGTTACCGTACATGCTACCTGGAATGATTTTGGTGTATCGATTCGTTTACCATTGATAACAGTGCCATTAGTTAACATGTCTTCTAAATTGATTAGACAGCAGTTAAACATTGGTTGAATGATGTAGTCCATATCATGGAAATGAATAGCACCACTATCATGAGCCTCAAGGATATCTGTAGGAATCAATTTACGACGAGCAATATCCTTGGACACTTCACCAGCAATTAAATCGCGTTGTGTAGATACAATAGCAGCATCCTTATTAGAGTTTTCATCAAGAACATTTACATTGCTACGATCTAATAAACCAATTACATCTTCATCAGTTGTATTTTGACGGCGTTTGAAAGCTTGTACCGCTTTATAACCTTCATATGCACGAGCTGTTGCAGGATTATTATATTCAATTAACTTATAATATACTTGATCTTCAATCGCATAGATTGTCATATCCTTTTGAAGTTTTATAGCATATGCTTCAATTTCATCAGCAATGCGCTCAGCTAAGCCAGATTCATATAACCCCGTACTACTATGTTCTGCCTTTTCAATAGCTATTGCAATTTTATGTTTATCAAAAGGTACCTTTGTACCATCTCGTTTAATGACCTGCAACATCTCGGAACCTCCCCGTTTACCATACTCCGAATTAATTAATGTCATTACATACAAAAAAGTATGGAAAAACCATACTTATCTATATTATTAATACGAGAAATCTAGAAATTAACATAGAATTTCATATTTCTTTCTGCTTTCACAGTATACTATATATAGTGTTCATTTGCAATAAAAAATACAATATCATGTAAAAAAAAAGTTTTTCGTTATACTAAAATAGCATAACAAAAAACTCTTTATTTTATAAAGCAAATGATAAAAGACGAGTCCAAAAATTAGGTCTTTGTCCAATCCAATGTTCTGGTACGGCAGGATAAAAAACTCGGTCTGCTAGTAAATCACGCTCATTTAATCGTACATCGCTAAGCAAATCTTTTTTATACTCTGTATCAAGCTTAGAAATGGCTTCTACATAACTTTCATAATGATTAGGTATCGCATCATAACCAGTGCCAAAGAAATGTATTAAACCATTTGTATACAAATCTAATGCACGTTTATAGTGCTCAGAGTGGTGTTGGAAGGATGTAATATTACATTCGAATAAAATTCCTTTATCAACCCATTGCAATAGGCGTTCTGGTTGATTAAAGAATAAACTGTTACATTCAACTTCACTAATAATCGGCGTAATCCCTAGGTCACATAATTCTTGTAACCACGCATCTACATGATAAACTTTACAGTTCTCAGGAACAGTAACCAACATAAAATGACTGTTTCCTAGTGCAAGAGATTCTCTATGATTGCTAATATATGCAAGCATATTGTCACTTAGCTCGACAACAGCACCTTTATGTAGAGTAACATTAATATTTTGTTCATTCACGATATGTACCATTTTTTCCACATCAGTTGATAGTGTTTCAAGGATACTATATAAATTGTGAGTATTTACCTTTGGCGTACAGAAAATATCAGTAATACCAGACGCAACTAACCCCTTAATCATTTGTACAGATTCAGCCATAGTTTGAGGACCTTTCCCCTCCTCTATGCCTGGCAAAATATGTGTTTGTAAATCTAATATGCGTTTCATGTTCTTCCCCATTTTAATCATTATATCGCCCCTTACCTCGATATAATTCTCTCAACCATTAAATTCATTTTGTATTCATATTATATCAATCTTTCTATGTCTTGAAAAGTACCTATACCTAAACTTTTGATAATATTTGATTGTTTCAAATTAAAGGTTAATTTATATTTTCATTTAAATTTCACAAAAAAAAGACTTCTATGAAAAATCATAAAAGTCTTTTTTATCATATTTAAATATCTAAAAATATAAATATAGAAATCTTATAGTTCTAAGATTTATGACTGAAAGAGCGATAGATAGATAGTATTAGCTGAACAATTACTACACCAATAATAACACCAGCAGTATCAATTGCTACATCGCGAATTGATGCATTTCTACCTACACTAGTCAACTGTAAGCATTCATCGAGCCCTGCTATAGCAAGACCAATAGCAATTACCTTAAGACCAGCATATTCTCGATTAAATTGATGAAGCGCAATATACAAACAGCCTCCGAGTACGGAAAATTCAAAGACATGGGCCATCTTGCGCACAATGCGATTTAGGGACCACACATCACCTGTGAATCCAAATTTATAAAGTAATGGACTTAACCATTGAGTTATTCTAAGACTAAAACCATCTGAGGAAACATCATTTTGTAATGAATTATCCCATATAAAAAGAATAACGAGAATAACTAAAGCAAAGCTTATCCAATGTTTTTTTAACATCTATTCTCCTCACCACTAATCTCGATCAAAGATATCTCTAGTGTATACTTTATCCTTTACATCTGCCAATGCTTCATCCCATCGATTAGCCACAATTACATCACTAACTCGTTTGAAATCTTCAAAATTTCTAATCACAGGCGAATGGAAGAAGTCTTCAGCTTCTAGGGTTGGCTCATAAACAACAACGGCAATACCCTTTGCCTTGATGCGCTTCATGATACCTTGTACTGCAGAAGCTCTAAAATTGTCAGAATTAGTCTTCATTGTCAATCGATAAATACCTACAATCTTTGGTTGTTTCGCAATAATAGCATCCGCAATATGATCTTTTCTAGTCCGATTAGCATCAACAATAGCAGAAATGAGATTTTGTGGTACATCATTGTAATTTGCTAATAACTGTTTTGTATCCTTTGGTAAACAATACCCACCATAACCAAAAGACGGATTATTATAAAAATCACCAATACGTGGATCTAAACATACGCCATGAATAATCTCACTTGTATTTAACCCCCGTACTTCTGCATAAGAATCTAGTTCATTAAAGTAGGCTACACGCAATGCTAAATATGTGTTAGCAAAGAGCTTAATCGCCTCAGCCTCTGTAGAGCCGGTAAAACACTGAGGTACATCTTCTTTAAGGGCCCCTTCTGCTAATAATCTTGCAAAGGTACGAGCTCGTTCAGAATCTTCCCCAACCACAATACGAGAAGGATATAAATTATCATATAAAGCTTTACCTTCACGCAAAAATTCTGGGGAGAAAATAATATTATTAGTATTAAAACGTTCTCTCATTTGCTCTGTATAACCTACAGGAACCGTTGATTTAACAATCATAACCGCATCAGGATTAATATCCAATACGGTTTTAATGACTGATTCAACTGATGATGTATCAAAAAAATTCTTTTGCGGATCATAGTTTGTGGGGGTAGAAATAATTATATAATCGGCCCCCAGAAAAGCATCTTTTGGATCTAAAGTGGCACGGAAATTTAAAGATTTATTCTTTAAATAATCTGCTAATTCCGCATCTACAATAGGTGATTCCTTGTGATTAATCATTTCAACCTTTTCAGGAATGATATCTAGAGCTACTACCTCATTGTGTTGTGCTAGTAATACACCATTCGAAAGGCCCACATAGCCTGTACCAGCTATTGCTATTTTCATTTATTTACCACCCTTCATGTAAAAATCTTTATACCATATCGCAAAGCGTCTTAAACCTTCACGAAGTGTTGTACTTGGTTTAAATCCAAAATCGGCTTCTAATGCCGATGTATCTGCATAGGTAATCGGTACATCGCCCGGTTGCATCGCTACAAGCTCCTTATGGCGTTCCATATTAAAGTCTGGTGGCAGAACACCGGCTGATACTAATTCTTCTCCTAAAATTGTTACAAAGTCTAATAAATTTTCAGGGCTATTATTGCCAATATTATAAATTGCATATGGTGGCACTGGTAATCCATCAGCGCCATTTCTTCGCTCTGGAGCCACTTGCATAACCTTATAAATACCTTCAACAATATCATCTATATAAGTGAAATCACGCTTACAATTCCCATAGTTGAAAATCTTAATAACGTCTCCCTTGCGCAAGGTATTAGTAAAACCAAAGTACGCCATATCTGGACGCCCTGCTGGACCATAGACAGTAAAGAAGCGCAAACCTGTACTCGGTATGTTATACAACTTAGCATAGGAATAGGCTAATAACTCGTTAGATTTCTTTGTAGCCGCATATAGGGATACAGGATTATCTACTTGATCTTCAGTGGAATAGGGGATTTTTTTATTAGCCCCATATACGGAAGATGATGATGCATACACGAGATGCTCTACCCCTTTTGTACCGTTATCATAAGAATGACGACAACATTCCAATATATTATAAAATCCTATAATATTGGACTCTATATAGGCATCAGGATTAGTAATAGAATATCGTACACCAGCCTGTGCCGCTAAGTTTACAACTATTTCCGGTTTATATTCCTCAAAAATAGATTCTAAAAATGCTTTATCTGCGATATTGCCCTTTTTAAAGGTCCATTGATTATCATGTTTATCATCTGACTCAATCTGTTGTAAGCGATAATCTTTTAAACTTACATCATAATAGTCATTGACAGAGTCAACACCTATGATATGACTTGCTTGAGCTGTTTTAAACAACCACATAACAAGATTGGCACCGACAAATCCGGCCGCACCTGTAACGAGAATGACTTTATTATGTAATGATACATTTTGTGAAAGCATAATCTGTCCTTTCCTTTAAGAGCGTTTTAATCGTAATAAGACGCTCTCCCATATTTTAGTAAGTATAATTCTCTCCGTTGGAAATAGATACAACACAACAAGATACAAAATAAGACTGATACATATACAGAAAATCGTCCAAATCATACTATTATGTAAATGTAATAAAACATATGAGCCAGTGCCCATTACAGCGGAAGCAATGATATAGGATTTAATATTTCGAATGACAAGCCATGCATTCATACCAACATATATGGCTAATAGATAAAGAAGTACAGCAATCATCTGTACACGCACAATAGAACGAGCATATACAAAGGTTGTAAAGTCATATTGCACGCATACATATATAACAGGTATTAATACGAATAGATGTGCCATTTGTGCGAGAAATGAAATATTAGGCATCCCCTTCGCACGGAATGCTTCGGATATTAAATAGGATATTGCCGTTACTAGGGACGAACTTAAAGCCCAAGATCCTAACACGATGCCAGCTAGTTTCCATTGTGGCCCTAACAAAATTTCTACAATAAAATCTTGGTATACAAACATCCCCACACCCAAAGGTACGAGGAATAAAGCCATGTATCTTTGAAAGGTTAAAAATGTTTTTTCAAATTCTACCTGATTATGTTGATGTCGTGATAAGGCAGAAAATAATACAGGTGCCATTGAAGATGTGGCAATAGCCATTACAGTTGTTACTATAGCTGTCGGCATCTTGTACAGGCCAAGATAATATGCATCTAAAAAATGACTAATAATAAAGGTATCTACCCAAGCAGTAAGCCAGATAGAAAAAGCTTCTGCTAAGGACCAAGCACTAAAGCTGAACATTTTTCGAAACACAGTACTCGAAAAATAGATAGATATCAACTTTTCTTGTCGAACACATAGTGCAATAGCTGTAAATAAATGCGCTGCCAATAATCCGGCAATTAAGGACCAGTAATCAAACCCGGCTAAAGCCATTGGTATAGATATGAACAAAGGTGTAATGATTGTAATCATACGGATACTTAAGAGGAATTTAAAATTAAAGCTCCTTCTATACATGGCCATTTGTATACTGCTAAATGCACCTAACGGCAACATGGCCCCCATTACAGCCAATGGAAATCCTAATCCTTCATTTCCAACTAATATTGCTAGTTCATCACGCCAAATAATAATGATAAGCCACAATACAATCGCCAAAACTATATTCGAGATAAAAGCGACACTTACATTCTTCTGCTTTTCATCTTCACTTTCAAATTCATATTGCACAAGAAATTTTTGAAAACCTGCATCGGCTAGCATCTCTGCAAAGGAGATGACCATCATAATGGTCGCTAAAATACCAAATGCTGTAGGTGCCAATATATGTGCCAATATGATATTTGTAACCGGTGTAATAAGCTTTGCTAAGACCTCTGTTATGAGTGACCACTTAGCAGCAGCTACAACTTTAGTATCCATAGAGATTCAAATCCCTTTACTTATGATTTATATTCTTTAAGCCTTGTAAAAATAATTCATAATGAGCTTCACAGGTCAGATAATTTTGTATGGCTAAATAACTTGTTTTACCTAATAATAAGCGAGCTAACTTGCGATTACATAAAAGATTAAGTGCTTTCACAACCCAAGAGCGACCTAAGAATTCTCGCAAATAGCGATTAATGTGCTCATCAGCAAAATACTTATAGCTTTCATATACAAAATGAGGATTCTTAATATCCTCGCTTAATTGATTGTACATTTTTATAACAAGCTGAGCATGTTCCTTAGTTGCTAAAGTAATCCCTACCTCTGTACGAGTAATAGGAATTTCATTGATATGGACACCATCTTGATCAATATTAATTTCTACGACCAATGAATCAGCAACTATATCATGTAAATTATTAAAATATTCTGTTTGGAATACGAAACTACCTTGCCCATAGATAATCGTACCAGCCTCGTAGTCTTCTCGAGCACCAATGCAGTGACTATGTTGACAAAGAACTAGGGAAGCTCCTTTTTCAATAAACTTGCGACAATAGCGTTGCAACATTGGTGAAGGATAGCGGTAAAACTCCTTCCCACCATGGTAAATAACAATCACATAATCGCATTGTTCTTTAAGGGTTTGTACATGGTCAAAACTTTCTAATACATCGAAAGGATTAGCCCCTGCACGATGTACACTAGCACTAGAAAACTCATTTTCTGTGCACATATAGATGCCCAGCCGTATCCCATCTTTTGTAAATATGTAAGGCTGTTTCGCCTCATTTACATTGCCACCAGCACCACTATATGCAATATTAGATTGAGTTAACACCTGCATTGTAGATTGCAGACCTTCATAGCCTTGATCGTAGGAATGATTATTTGCCAATCCTAATAATAAGGATGGTATAGCTTTAAATCCATTAATTGTTTTTGTAGGAGACTTTAAATTATGTCCAAATTTGTCAATTGATGTATCGTTGTCTGTAAGAGGGGCCTCCAAATTAAATACATTTAAATCAGCCTCACATAACATGCTATATAATTGCGTTCCAATTATAGAGTGCATATCACCGTTTTCAAATAATATGCGATTTATATCTGTAGGGACAAAATCAGCTCCGATGTATATTTTCAAGATGTAACCACTCTCCCATTTTGTAATCATACTCAATTGGTTCCATCTTTATAAATCCTGCGCCAGGGTATAGTGTTAGTTCTCCGATGTATAGGCGATCATTCACATCATAAAAATCCACCCGTAAAAAAGGAAATTCTTTAGATAACTGTTTACTTAAAGCAATCATCTCCTCATAATGAGGCGGCTTTTTAAAGTCCTTATTAGAAGGTTCATAATGAGGAACAGAAATATTCATAAATTCCCAGTTTTCATCATAGTAATCCATCCGCGTCCCGGTTTCAGAAAAACGTTCAGAACAAACAACAGTTATTTTGGGTTCACCATGAAAACAGTAGATTTTATAGTCTAATAGGTCGTCACTGCCTAATTCATCTATGTATTCTTCAGCAATAATACGTCGAGGCACATCCTTATAAGGCCATTCTCGAGCTATCAGATAAAAATCACGCTTTAAAGACTTATTTATAATGTTTCGTGCTTCTTCTTTATTAAATGTAGATTTGTCCTTACAGATTACAATGCCTCCACTATCATGGGTACATTTCAATACAAACTGATTTGGCAATGCATCAAAATCAATATCATTAAAAGAATTCCACACTCCCAAGGTGGGAATGATATATTTTGAGTCTATCCTATCTGCTAAATAGTGTTTCGCCGCATGCTTATCCACCATAGTAATATATTCTGGTTGACGATCATGTAGTTTCATCCATTGCATTTTTTCATTAAATGTCTTAGGGTTGTCCAAATCTAATGGATAGCCTTGATATTTCTGAAATATTTTACGCAAAAACTCCTCATCATTTAAAGAATCATAAAAACCCAGCTTTATCATCGTCTTAAGCCGATAATACGGATCACGAACGAACTTCTTTCCTTTGCTCAATATTGTTTGTATATTCATCTAATGCCCCCCTTTTAGCACGTAAAATTTGTACTTCCATATAAAATAGCATCATGTAAAAGTAGGTACTTTTGCTTTCATAAGAAACCAAACCCATATCCATAACTAATTGAGACATAAGCAGAATAAATACCATTACATATTCATTGCTGTGTAAATCATGATAGCGCAACATGTTATATACGAGATACACATACATCGAATAATACGTTACAACTCCGATAATGCCGGTACCAGCCAATAACTCAATGTAGTTATTATGGAGATAATAGTTTTCTATTCCAAATATAGAATATGTATAAACGGAAGGATTATGAATCCCTACACCTATGAGAGGAGACTGATGAAATAAATCCCATCCAATATCTACTAACATCAAACGGACAATAGTTGATGAATCGCCTCCAGTCCCAGTGAAAGCTTCAACCATAGAGCTCATCCGCTCAAGTATTTCACTAAACATAGGTAATTGTAAAATCCCTATAAAACCTACAATTAATACGGTTAAGTAAGTCACCAATTTAGCTAAGGAATTAACAATATTTGTACTGCGAAAGCTTTTAAATACAAAAAGTAAAGCTACCCCAACTACAACAAACACCAATGCTTTTCGACTGCCAGTAGCTGCTAATATTCCTAATGTTGGTAATGCTATAATGTTCCACCACCGTGGCTTGTCATACATCATGTAGTACACAGTCATAACGATGGCATTTGCCCCTAATAAGCCAACAGTATTTGCATTCAAAGCTTCATTTGCAATTCGTGTAGACGAAGATAATACATTGATAAAATAATCTAGCCCGTAATAATATACCGTATAAAAACAGACGATATACCCTGCCCACATACCAATTTTTAACAGTGAATCCACTGATTTTTCTCGCTGAAAGCACATATACAAAACAATGAGCATACAAAATATTTTTACAATATCAAAGCTTCTACTCAGTGCTACCGATGAATCAAGTGCATCAATTGAGCTAACATAACAAACGCCTATGAATAGTAGCATATACATATGCATCCAATTAAAAGACAGTGTAATACGTCCCTGTTCTCTAATGAGGTAGCATAAAATTAGGCCAAATAAACATACGAATAATACATAGGCACCATAGTTAGCTTCACCGAGGGCAAATGATATGGTTAATGAAAGTACAAGAAATATTAATGTTATAAACCATATAAGACGATTAGATATGGCCGTAATATTTAATTTCAATACTGTCCCTCTTCTCTCTATATATGTACATCACAACACAAAGCTAATTTATAAAATATCAATCCAACGTTTAGCAATTTTACTGAGTGGAAATGTGTCTCGTACCTTAAGTGCTTCATGAGATATTTTCTTCGCTAGCTCAGGATTTGCTAATAGGGATTTCATTTTCTCATACATTGTTTTCGTATCACCTACGGGAACAAGTAATCCATTGACACCGTCCTGAATGACCATACGCGCACCGCCTACAGGGCAATCTGTAACGACAACCGGTAAGCCCATTCCCATGGCCTCCAACATGGAGTTTGATATACCTTCAAAGTCAGACGATGAAACAAACATCGTACAAGGCCGTTCCTTTTCTAAGATATTTGATGCAAAGCCTGGTAATATAATTCTATCAGTTAAGCCTAGGCTGGCTATTTGTTGACGAAGTTCATCTTCTAACACACCTTGCCCATAAATTACGAGCTTATACTCTTTAAATTCATCAGCTAACATGCTAAAGGCATTGATCATCATAGGTAAATTCTTTTGTGGATGTAATCGACAAGCCGTTACAATAGTTTTATCCCGTTCACCTTCATAAGGTTCCGGTAGATTACCATTAATAGGATTTGGAATGATATGACCACGACTTTGTATGGTGTTAGAAAAATATGATTTTGCATCTTCCGTTTGAAATACGATAGCATCTGCAAAATGAAACGCGAAATCTCGCAGCATTTGTTGATGTTTACCCACAGGTACCTTGCGCGGATTATTTCGTTCAGAAAAAACTATACGATTTTTCACAAACCAAGAGCTGATGGCCAAAATGAAACTAGACGCACTTAGAAAAGACAAACATGTCGCACGGGGGCGTTTTTTCAATATTCCAATAAGGACTTTTATCTCTTGTAAGAAGCGAATGATTTTATTTGAGCTAGTCGTATGAATTTGAATTTGCTCTATCCCCTCTGGCAATGCATACTCTGTTCCATATCGATTAGGACTCGTTTGAATTACCGTGATTTTATGACCATCTTGATGCCATTGTCGTGCAAGTTCCGTTAAAATACGTTCTGCCCCATCATTCCCAAGAGATATGGTAACTATAATGATTTCTTTACTCATGATGACGCTCCTCTTTGATATATTCGGCAAGTCGCATATATGCTTCTTTCATCGAAACCTGTGGTTCCCAGGATAGACTTCGCATCTTCTTTGAATTCAAAAACATATGGACTGTAGGAGCATAACCAAAGGAAGATAGATTTTCTGGAATATCAAAAATAACAGAAATCTTATCTTCACCCACATGACATGCCACTAAATTAGCAATACTAGCAATGCTACGAGTTTCCTCATCATGACACACATTATAAGCTTCGCCTACTTCACCTTGACTCAGCAAAATAAGGATAGCTCTTACCGCATCAGTAATATAACAGAAATTAGACATTGAATCCCCCTTCGTATGAAGGATGATATCACGACCATCCAAGGCATGTTGGGTGAACTGCATAAACACCCGATTATCATCTAACGGCACACCAGCGCCGAATGTCTGCGCAAGGCGAGCGATTTTAACAGGAACACCAAATTCAACAGCATAGGATTTACAGTAACACTCACATAAGCGTTTACTTTCAGAATAAGAGCTACGCACATTAAGATGATCTAAATATCCGATACGATCTTCGGTCATCACTTGACCTGACTCATAAGGAACTCCATATTGTTCCATGCTAGATAAATAAACCATACCTTTAATTTTCTGCTCTTTTCCAAGTTCTAACATACGCTCCGTACCATGAATTGACGTACGAATCGTATCAACCGGATGTTCTACAAAATATTTTGATTTTGTAGGGCTTGCACCATGCATAATATAGTCACAAGCTATATCAAGAGATTCTAATGGGGTATCAACAAAGGTTAATATATCTGAGTCAACAATATCACTAAACATATGGTGAGCTTTTTCTATATTTCTAACATGACAGATGACACGTAGTGAAAGATGATAAGCATCATTCGCGGCTATTAATGAACGAGCCACCATAGAGCCAATTAAACCAGTCGCTCCAGTAACAAGGATTAATTTGCCACGAAAGGCATCGAATATCTGGGAATCACTTATAATTTCTTGTATGTCTCGTTCAACAACCGTATTAATTGCCCTCACCTCCACTTTCTCTATTTTTTAATATCCCCGTAAACATATAGTAGTCTGACGGAGTTGTAATCTTAATATTTTCTGGCTCCCCCCATACAGGGTATAATGGATACCCATAATGCATCATCATAGATGCAGAATCGATAAAATCATGAATACCCTCTGCTATAGATGTATCGTGAACAGAAAGAATATCACCGAGCCTAAAACTTTGAGGAGCTTTTGCCATTAAACATTGTTGACGATTTAAAATCGTCTTGATTTCACCATCATCTGTAACCATAACAGTTTCAATAGCGGGAGTTACCGTAATAGCACTCCCTTTAGACTCTACTGAACGAATATTTCTAACAATGGTGGAACTATCAACTAAAGGTCGTACGCCATCATGAATTAATACGGTTACATTATCAACACCATACAATCGCTTAGTCTCAAGTAAACCATTATATTGAGAGTCTAATGCGGTTTCACCACCAGGTACGACAGATACAACCTTTTGAAGTCCCTCTTTTTCAATTAATGCTTTTGCATAATCCATCCAGTCCGCCTTACAGACTAAAACAATGCCATCGATATATGGTTCTGCTTCAAAAATGGCTAAGGTTTGTATAAGTATAGGCTTGCCATTCCATTCAAGGAACTGCTTTGGCATCTTATCATTTTTCATTCGGGATCCTACGCCACCAGCAAATATAACTGCTATTCTTTTCATAGAACCTCCCTTAACTATTAACGATGTTCGTTTACTAAATAATGAATGCCCTTATAATTTGTATAACTATTATTCATATCAATATATACGGCATCGTGCTTCGCCACACGTTGCTCTACAGGAGGCAATTGCATATAGTCGCCCCAAATTAAACGTAGATAACGCTCATAGCCAGCCATAACTGGGATTTGATAACCTTCAAACTCCTTATATATAACATGATCAAAATCTTGGCGTGGATGGCGTAACTTCATACCCTTCAAACTACCAATCAATTCTGTCACTTCATCAGATGTTTCAAAATCATATTGACTCATTTGTTTTTCTGCAAAGCGCCATATGTGATAACGCCACGAAGGTTTAGAAATCACCTTATATATACAACCTGCCAACATACGATATAGCTTCCCCTTATTGTCAGGCAACCGTTGTGCGTTAAATAGAGCAAAGGTCATGGCCCACATGAGCTGAAAGAATCGTTTTACAGGACCCTTAGGGCATCCATCAATAGGCATAATTTCAAGGGCCAAACCATGACATATGTCTTCATTTACACTATGACGATTAATGAAAGTAGTTTCTTCATCGCGAATTGATGCACCCGCATCATGATAGATTTTATCTCTCGTTGTCCTACAATAGGTATATCGTTTATCACCGTGTATAGGCCAAAGTTCAGCCAATTTTTCATAGTCTGGACGAGGCATAAAGATATCTAAATCGTCATCCCAAGGTATGAATCCCTTATGACGAATGGCACCTATAAGACCGCCACCGCACAAATAGAATCGTAGATTATGGGCATCACAAAATTCTTTAAATACTAAAAGCATATTCAGTTCTTTAGCTTGTATATCATGAGCTGTTGTTTCTGCCATACTACCTTTCTAACGTATAACGGCCAATACCGTTTCCACCATAACTTTCAATTCTCTAAAAAATGAGAATTCTACAATACTTCGTAAATTCCATTCCATCTTTGCTGGTAGTACATTGTGAATATAGCATTCATCCACATCATCTGCGGCGTCTAATAAAGTATCTTCATCCTTATACCGAATGCTGGCTATACTTGTTACACCTGCAGGAAGCAACAATGTCGCTTTCATTTCATCTGTATAAGCCGCTACATACCTCGGAACCTCTGGACGGGTACCTACAAAACTCATGGCCCCTTCCAATATATTGATTAATTGAGGCAATTCATCGAGTCTACATTTTCGCAAAGCCTGTCCTACCGATGTAACACGCATATCGCCTTTAGACGTTACTTGTGCACCAAGTTGCTCCGCATTTTGTACCATGGTTCTAAATTTATAAATCCTAAAGGTTTGGCCATACTGAGTAACCCGTTCCTGTCTAAAGAATACAGGTCCCTCACTATCTAGTTTTATCCATATAGCTAATACTAGAAATATAGGACTCAAAAAAATTAATAGAATAGCCGCCATTAATCGATCAAATATAGCCTTAAGCATCAAATCACAACGCTTAGATGCTAAAATTTCATAATAAGGACGAACTGCTTCACAACGCATATCATCGGGTAATTCCTGCCATGATTTCCAGATCATAATACACCTAAACATTTTTTAAATGTATGAATCACATAGCTTACCTCTTCATCAGTTAAATTAGTATGAAGAGGCAATGTAATTTCATTTTTGAACTGATTATATGCATTTGGATAATCATCTATGGAGAAACCCAAGTTCTTATAAGCTGTATGCATTGGAATCGGCTTATAGTGTACGTTCGTAGCAACATCTTTTTCAGCCATTCTTTCAATTAATTCATTGCGTTGTTCCATGGTTGCATCATTGAGACGTACTAGATATAAATGACCACTACTCATATGCTCATCCGTATAATGTTCGACAATAGATACAGGACAATCCTTTAAGGCCTCATCATAGCGTTTAATGATTTCTTGACGTCGTTTTAATAGTTTAGGATATCGTTCTAACTGAGCTAATCCAATAGCTGCCATAATATCTGTCATATTACATTTGTAATAGGTGCCTTTAATATCATATTCCCAAGCACCAATCTTAGTTTTCGCTAATGCATCCTTATCTTGACCATGTAAGGATAACAATTGGAATTCCTTATAGATTGCTTCATCATCGATACCCTCTATATGTTTCCATGTAGCAGCACCGCCTTCCGCAGTAGTAAAGTTTTTTACAGCGTGAAAAGAGAAACTACTAAAATCAGCTACATTGCCTGTGTGAAGATTCTTATACGTAGCACCAAAGGAGTGTGCACAGTCTGCAACAATTGGAATTCGTCCTAATGCACGTTGTATATCATTACTTGGTTTAAAAAGATATTTTGCATCATTTACGATTGAGAATAGGCGATCATAATCACAAGGAACACCACCTACATCTACAGGAATAATTGCTTTTGTCTTGTCCGTAATAGCTGCAGCAACCTGATCATAGTCCATTTCATAAGAGTTAGGTGCAGTATCAATTAATACTAACTTGGCCCCCACATGAACTACGGGACTTGCACTAGCCGTATAGGAGTAAGCACTAGTTATAACCTCATCACCAGGTCCAACACCTAAAACTCGAAGAATCATTTCTAAAGCAGCTGTTGCTGAATTTAAACATACAGCCTTCGGTGTCCCTAAATAGGTTGCAATACGTCGTTCTAATTCCTTAGTCCGTGGTCCAGTTGTAATCCAACCACTTTTTAACGATTCTACCACCTCATTGATTTCTAATTCAGTAATATCTGGAGGAGAGAAATTAATTTTCATAGCTTTCACCTATACTTTCCATTTATTCCATATCAATAAATACTGATCCGATAATAGGTACTCCAATTTGATCTAATCGTTGTTTAGCTAATGCCATATCATCAGGCTGTACATAATGACCTTTAACAACAAAGAGGACACCATCGCCCTTTTCAGCTATAACCAATGCATCTGTAACACTTAACACGGATGGGGTATCTACAACGATGACATCATATTCATCGCGAATATATTCAAATACTGTTGATAATCGATGGGAATCAACCACCTCGGACGGAGATTCCACCGCAGTTCCACTGCTAATTAAATCTAGATGAGGCATCACATTACGATGAATTGTCAAATCTTCATCCATAACAACATGATTGGTAAGCCCTTGATTTTTCACATCAAACAATATGTGTTGTACAGGATTACGCAAATTACAATCGATTAATAATACCTTTTCATTATTTTTAGACAAAGAAATTGCTAAATTAGCGGCAACCTCGGATACGCCTTCACCGGTTGTGGCAGATGTAACACATAGTAACTTTCTATTTTCTGCATTACAGCGATATTGTAGATTGCTGCGTAATGTTCGATAGGATTCCACAAGAGGAGTATCACCATATTCTTTTGAAATTAATCGTATTGTATCCATCTTAACCTCTCACCTTATACAACCAACGCAACACTTTATTATTAGGCTCTTCTCTTACTGTTTTACTGTGATTAGGAATAATACCTAACATTGGCACTTGTAACATATCCTCAACATCTTTGGATGTTTGTACTTTACGATTTCCAAAGGACTGTACTAATGTATAGAAACAACCCAATAGCAGGCCTATAACAGCACTAGCAAGCATAATAAGTACTCTCCGTGGTGCAATAGATTTTTCCGGTAACGTAGGGGCATCTACAATTTGCACTTCATTTGGTACCATGACTTCCGCTACCTTGGCTTCTTCCAATCGCTTTGAAAGCATTTGATAAATGTCTTGTGCTACATCTACATCACGTTTAGCCTGAATATAGCCACGTTCCTTTTCAGGAAGAGCCTTCATAGCATCTTCGTTAGCCTTATCCAAATCAGCTAAAGCCACCTCTTTACTTTGAGCAACAGCTAATGCTGCTTCATTTCTAAACTTATCTGCTAATAAGCCTTGTTGAGCCGCATTACTAGATGGTGCTTGTTGGGAAATAATAGCATTGATTTCTTGTTGTAACCCAGCTCTAGCCTTATCAATTTGATCATTAACTTCTTTCATATCAGGATGAGAGTCTGTATATTTGCCTGCATAACTAGCCTTGCGCGCCTCTAGATTTGCCAACTGTGCTTTATAAGCTTGAACCGTTGAGCTATCGGCAATACTCGCACCAGCAGATCCTAAGTCCGCATTAATACTCCCTAATGCAGCTTGTGCAGTTTCTAAATCAAGTTTATTTTGAGCTTTTTCTCGATCAATTAAAGTAATCTTATCGGTAAGACCCTTCATTTGATCATTAGTCGAATAGATCTTATTATCTACTTGAAATTGTTGTAATTTTTGCTCCGCTTCAGATAACTCAGCCTTCGCTGTTACCACACGCTTTTGTAAGAATTCACGTGTCGTTTTTTGTTCCACATGAGATAAATCTGCTAAGCGATTCAAAAAGGAATCGATTAATAATTGATTGGCTTCTTGTGCCTTTTCTGGACTCTTACCAGTTACGCTAACTTGTAGAAGCTGAGTTTCTTTATATGGTTTTGTTTCAATGCGGTTTTTAACAAACTCTTCATAAGTCGGTGCAGTACTACCCTCACCCTCTATGGCGGTGATAACAGGTTCCACAACATTACGACTTTTTAAAATCTCAGCATTTGTATTCATCAGCTGACGTGCCATCGCATCTGAATAGCCGGTTTCTGTTGACAATACAGAATTACCTAAACCTTGAGTCTGTTTAATTCGCAACATCGCTGTCGATTGATATGTGGATGGTGTAACTACTAAATAAGCACCCCCAAGGAGAATACAAATACCCGTAACATTTATGATAGTTTTCCGTTTCCGAATAAGAATCTTAGCTATGTCTTTTAAATCTATAATTTGTTCCATCCCAATACCCCTTTCAAGTAGGCATACAACACAACGGTCTCTCTTTCCGCTTATACATTGTGATTAGGCGTATATGTTGGAATAATATCTTGTAATACACCTATTACATCCATATCTGTTTGACAGGACTCAAATGTACTAATTTTTCCCATCAACCATTCACTATCAACAGTATCTAATGCAGCTTCGAAAATCTTAGTATGATTCGTCCGATTTGTCCCTTCTTCAGAGGTAAGCAATTCTTCATATTTCTTTTCACCTGGTCTCAAACCAGTAATTTTAATATGAATATCCTTATCTGGTTCAAGACCTGATAAGCGAATCATGTTTCTTGCTAAATCAATGATTTTAACTGGTTCACCCATATCAAGCAAAAATACTTCGCCACCTTTGCCCATAGCACCAGCTTGTAATACAAGCTGACTAGCTTCTGGTATTGTCATAAAATAGCGCGTCATTTCAGGGTCTGTCACAGTTACAGGACCCCCAGCTTCAATTTGCTTTTTAAATAGAGGAATAACAGAACCACGGCTACCTAATACATTGCCAAAACGAACGGTAATATATTTTGTATCATAGGTGTCATTCATCGATATAATGACCTTTTCTGCTACACGCTTAGTAGCACCCATAACACTTGTTGGATTTACGGCCTTATCCGTAGAAATCATGACAAATCGCTCTGTACCATGACGTCCTGCTACTTCTGCTACATTTCTAGTACCATAAATATTATTTAAAACGGCAGCCATTGGTTGTATTTCCATTAAAGGGACATGTTTATGTGCCGCTGCATGAAATACTACCTGAGGATTATATTGAGTAAATATTTGATCTAATTGTTGTCGATCTCGTATATCTGCAATAATAGGAATGATTGGACCATCCTTATATAAACCTTTTAACTCCTGATTAATGAGATATATACTATTTTCTCCATGTCCTAGTAGCAAAAGTTTTTTAGGCCCAATACGCATAATCTGACGACAAATTTCAGAACCAATAGATCCACCAGCACCTGTTACAAGAACCACCTTATCATGAATATAATGCTCCACTATGTCCATATCGAGTCGAACTTCATCTCGTTCTAATAAATCTTCTATGGATACAGGATGTAAATGAGATACCAGTACTTCATCATCTAATAATTGGTACATACCAGGTAAAGTATTAACTTTACATTTTAGAGGTGAACAGATTTCCATAATACCTCTAATTTCATCTCGTTTAACAGATGGCATGGCAATAATAATTTCTTTCACTCTATATTCTTTTACAATAGTAGGAATATCATTACGATTACCAAGTATACGAATACCACCCATCAAGCGATTGAACTTTGACTCATCATCATCTATAAAACCAATTACTTTGCGTGAGCGCTTATGATATCTTTCAATTTCACGAGCAATCGTTGCACCTGCATCTCCGGCACCAATGATTAATGTATTCACCATTTCCGCATCTGCACTAGGTTTTCCACCATAGCGTATCGCAATATAATGTAATACCATTCTACCGATACCGATGACACCGGTACTAAGTAGCCAACTGATTAAGTAAATAGACCTAGGTAAGGATTTATCAAACACATGCATTCCGGTATAGAACAATCCTGCCCCTAATGTGGTAGCAATCAGTACGGCAACAACTTCGCGCATCCCCGCATAACGCCATATGCGCGTATATAGATGCATCGATAAGAGCATAATAATGTAGGATATTACCATTATCGGCAACGCAGCTATCATCTGTTCCATATACTGAGGTGTTATATAACCATCAAAACGTATGAGCAAACTAATTAGTGCTACACCAATGATAGTAATAACATCTACAATAAGTAATAGGACCGGTAATAAATATGAACGCAATGAAAGCCCTCCTTATATGACTTACATATGATATTAAGATATATACTATCTGCTAATTAGTCTTTTCCGATACGAGATACCATATAAGCACCAGTTAAAATAGGCACAATATCTCTGGAGAAACTAATCTTGCTATTTTTAGTTAAGTACAAGATATCGCCTTCGCGCATAACATAGTTTTGGGACATATCACCAGTTTTCAATATATTATTTAAATTAATCTCAATAGGTTTTGTTGGATCATTCTGATGAATCAAGAATATTTTCTTCTTAGCTGTATCCCAATTGAAACTACCAGCAGCACCAATAGCATCAATAACTGTACTCGATTTAGTTAATGTGTATGCACCTGGTTTATTAATTTCACCAAATACATAGACACGAACGCCACCTAATTTGGCAACATTCACGGATACATCTGGATTAATGATGTATGTAGACAAGGAATTGATTAAACTTTGAGTGAATTCCTCTACAGTCATGCCATCGGCTTTAATATTGCCTACCATAGGAAATGATACATAGCCATCAGGGCGAATGGTAAAAGTTTTATTGGCACCTAGGTCCATTTGTTGTACTACATCAATAGTTAATTCATCACCTTGTCTCAACCGATAGATTTGATCAGAACCTATTGTGGAAGCAGACGTTTCCATAGATGTAGCGGTAACTGCTTCGGTTGAAATATCTTTTGCAAAGCCTGTAGTGGCCATCGTTCCTATTACAAGAGATAGAGCTATCAATTTCCGATTCATAATACACCTCATATTATTTATATGTATAAGAAAATTTTATAATCATACTATTTAAATTAATTTAATATTTTATTAAATATCGTATATATAGTTTATCATTGTTTGCTTGCAACTACTATATAAGCAAGATGAACCTCAATGTTATAAACTTCATGAAACTTTATGAAACTTTATAAACCTTGAAACTCTCTATCCCTTACCATTATTTATTATGTGTATTTTTCTACACATAATAAATATGTTCAATAGTATAATCCATTCTAAAGCCAATTTACGATAAATAATTTGGAATAAAAAAAGATGTATATATCCATACAATGATAGATATATACATCTAAAAATTTGATTTTTATATTATTCTACACGGCCACCTAAATAAGCCTCCATAACTCTAGGGTTATGACGTACTTCATCAGCAGTTCCAGATAAAACCATCTTACCGGTTTCTAATACATACGCATAGTCTGCTATTTTTAAGGCTTGGCGCACATTTTGCTCCACCAATAAAACGGTTGTACCATCTGCACTAATCTCTTTAATAGTCTCAAAAATTTCATTAACTACAAGTGGTGCAAGCCCCATAGATGGTTCATCTAGTAACAATAATTTCGGGCGCGCCATAAGAGCACGACCTATGGCAAGCATTTGTTGTTGCCCACCAGACAATGTACCACCTAATTGATAGCTCCGTTCATCAAGAATTGGAAATCGTTTAAATACCTTTTTAATATCTGCATCAATTTCCTTATCTTTACGTGTATAAGCACCCATTTCAAGGTTTTCATATACGCTCATATCTTGTAAAATTTGACGACCTTCTGGAACTAGAGAAATCCCACCATGTACGATATTGTGAGTCTTATGACCAGTAATATCTTGACCTTCAAATAGAACTCGACCAGAAGTCGGTTTTACGAGCCCCATAATGGTCTTCATAGTTGTAGTCTTACCTGCACCATTGGCACCGATTAAAGAAACGATAGAACCTTGTGGAACCTCTAAACTAATATCTTTTAAGGCTGTAATATGTCCATAACCAGCCATGATATTTTCTAGTTTTAACATATTACACCTCTTCTTTACCTAAGTACGCTTCAATTACAGCCTCATTATTTTGAATTTCTTGAGGTGTACCTTCCGCAATTTTCTTACCAAAGTTAAGAACGACTAAGCGATCACAAATATTCATCATCAATTCCATAGCATGTTCAATAACTACAACAGTAATGCCTAAGTCACGAATTTTACCAATTAATTGGCGAAGAACCTCTGTTTCACTATCATTCATACCGGCAGCTGGTTCATCAAGCAAAATCAATTGTGGATGTGTGGCTAACGCACGAGCGATTTCAAGCCGACGTTGCTTACCATATGGCAATGATGTAGCAACCTCTTCCGCATCTTCTTCAAGATCGACTAGCTTTAAGAACTCATACGCAATACCGCGACAACGTTCTTCTTCAATACGTTGACGTTTTGTTCTCAAGAAACTTGATAAAAAACCAGAACCGGTACGACAATGCATACCTGTTAATACAGTTTCAAGAGCCGTCATATTACCAAAGAGACGAATATTTTGGAATGTACGAGCAATGCCCATCTCTACCGTTCTATGCGGCTTAATCCCTACAACAGACATACCGTCGAATACGATTTCACCAGAGCTAACAGGGAATACACCAGTAATCAAATTGAATAGTGTAGTCTTACCAGCACCATTCGGACCGATAACACCAAATACTTCACCCTGTTTAACACCAAAGGAAACACCTGTGAGAGCTGCAACGCCACCAAAGCTTTTACTTACTTCATTTAATTCTAATAGCATTCAGTTCCCTCCTATCCTTGTTTCTCTTCTTGTTTGCGTTTATACGCTTCAAATCGCTCTGTTAACACTTGTGATTCTGGGATATATGGAGCCTTTTTAAAACCTAATTTACGGCTGATTTTATCTACCATAGATTCTGTCAAAATACCGTCTGGGCGAACAGCCATTAAGATTACGAGCAATGCACCATAAATGATATCTCGATAATCGGATAAGAAACGCAAAACTTCTGGCAATAATGTAAGAATAAAAGAACCTAGTACAGAGCCCCATACTACATTAGAACCACCAAATACTGGGAATAATAAAATTTGTACTACTTTGTGATAACTAAAATCGGTTGGATTAATAAAGTTTGTAATATGAGCATACAAACCACCACCGATACCAGCGATGAAGGCACCAATGATGAAAGCCATCATTTTGTAGTATACAACGTTAATCCCCATTAATTCTGCTGCATGATCATCAGCTTTAATAGCTGCAAAAGCACGACCAACACGGCTATTATTAATGCGTACACAGAAAGCAATAATTAAAGCCAATACTACCAATAAAATAATGATAGCCATTAAATTTCCCCATGTTACTGCATCAAGGCCCATTAGACCATCAATATCAAATTCATAGGCATAATTTGTCAATTCTTGAGGAATAGATGGTATACCAGATAAACCTAATGCACCATTAGTAACATCTAAATTCAAGAAAATAACGCGTACAACTTCACCAAAGCCAAGGGTAGCAATGGCAAGATATAAACCACGAAGACGTGTTGTTGGTAATCCAATAATAACGGCTACTAGACTAGCAACCAAACCACCAATAATGATACCTACGATGATAGGCAAATCAGCTTTCAAAGAAAGCATAGCACCTACATAAGCACCAACACTCATAAAACCAGCGGCCCCAAGAGAGAGCTGACCACTTGCAAGGGTGAAGTAAATAGAAATACCCATGATGGCATTGATGATGAAGAACATCACGATCTGTAGATAATACGGGTTTAATAAATCCATTACGGTCTCCCCCCTTTATCTTTAGAACCAAACAAGCCTTGTGGGCGCCAGAACAATAATAGGATAATGAGGCCAAAGGCTACAGCATCACGGAATGTGGATGCACCATAAGCAACAGAGAATACCTCTGCTACACCAAGAATGAAGCCACCAACCATGGCACCAGTAATATTGCCAAGACCACCTAAAATAAGAACCGCAAGACCTTTAAATCCGATGATAACGCCCATAGTAGGTTCAATCGCATTAAAGGATAGGCCTACGAGTACACCTGCAGCTGCACCTAGTGCAGAAGCAATCATAACAGTTACAGAAATAATCATCGTAGGATTAATACCTAAAAGAGCCGCTGTTTCAGTACTCATGGATACGGCACGAATTGCTTTACCAATTTTGGTCTTTTTAATCACTACATTTAAAATAACCATTAATAAGATGGATACACCTAAGCCGATGATTTGTACCATGGAAATTTTAAAAGCCCCAAAATCAATTAAACCGCCAATATAATCTGGTGGGAAAGATCTCGTTTGAGGACCCCAAAGCAATAATGCCAAGCTTTCAATAAAAATAGAAACGCCGATGGTACTGATAAGTGGTGCCAAGTGAGACACCTTTTTCTTTCGCAGTGGACGAAGAGCCACGAATTCTAGAAGATAACCAAGGATAGCACCTACTGCCATAGCTACGATAAGGGCTACAAAAATGTTAACGTTAAAAATTGTTACCATAAAAAGACCAACGAAGGCACCTATCATAAAGATGCCTCCGTGAGCCATGTTGATAATATTCAAAACACCAAACACTAGTGTTAAGCCAATAGCGAGTACAGCATATAAGCTACCGAGGGTTAACCCGTTAACTAATTGTTGTAAAAACACTATACTACCTCAACTTATTTTGTTAATGCGTCAAATTGACCGTTTTTAATTTGTAATACTTGAACTTCCATGGAAGGGTCGCGTTTTTCGTTGAACTTGAACTGACCAGTTACACCAACGAAGTCAGCAATATTTTTCAATGCTTCACGGAATTTTTCACGATCAGTTGTGGATCCTGCTTTTTTCAACGCTGCTTCATAAAGATATACGGCATCATATGCTTGTGCAGCGAATTGGTCAGGTTCTTTGCCATATTTAGCCACATACGCTTTACGGAAGTCTTTAACCTTTTGGTCTTCTTTATTTGGGAACCAAGGTGTACCTACGATGACGCCGTTAGCCGCATCGCCAGCAATTTTAATAAATTGTGGGCTGTTGAAGCCGTTGGATCCAACTACAGGTTGATTCATACCCATTTCACGCATTTTTTTCATGATAAGGGCACCTTCTTGGTAAAGGGATGCAACGATGATTACATCTGGTTTAGCTTGTTGAATCTTAGTCAATTGAGCAGAGAAGTCAGTATCTTTATCTGCAAATGTTTCAGTATCAACGATTTGTACGCCTACAGATTCCAATGCTTTACGAGCTGTATTGTTTACAGATACCATTTGGTCATTGTTGTTAGAATACATAATAGCTGCTGTTTTAAAGCCCAATGTTTTATGAGCTTCTTTGATAGCTGTATCTACCGCTAAGGATTCAGGAACAGCATTACGGAAGATATAATCCCCAATATCTGTAATACCTTCAGCAGTTGTAGATGTACCAAGCGCTACTACTTTGCTTTTATTTGCTACAGGACCAGCTGCCATCATTTCACCAGATAGCATAGGACCGATAACTGCTACAACTTTATCTTTTGCAATTACTTTGTTCATCGCATTGATAGCTTCGTTTTTATCACCTTTAGTATCTTCTACTAACAAATTGATTTTCACAGCGTTTGCATCAGCATTGATTTCGCTTACAGCCAATTCTGCACCAGCTTTAATGGATTCACCATATGCTGCGGCACCACCGGTTGTTGTTGTTAACAATGCAATTTTAGCTTCATTACTATTTGCATTACCTGCATCTTTATTACTACCACAACCAGCAGCAACAGCCATTACGCCAGCAAGGCCAAAAACGGCAACTTTTTTTAACATAGATTTATTCATGCTACATCCTTCCTTTAACACGTCTTAATAGCAAATTATTTAGTATAAATTATATATACATTTATATTATGAGGTATTTATTATGTTTGTCAATGAATTTGATACATTTTCTATAGAATTTTGTTGAAAGTAATATAAAATATTTTTATTCACCTAGTAGTTCAGAAAAATGTTCCCACTTCTCATACAATGAATCTAAATCATGTTGAGTATCTTCAATCTGTTTAGAAAGCTTAGACATTTCATCTAAATCTTGTTGCACTACAGGATTTGCTAACTGTACCTCATACATCTTCATTGTCGCCTCTAAGCGAGCAATTTCTTCTTCCACCTCAGCTAATTGCTTTTCAACCATATAAGTATTTGTTTTTTTCTTAGATTCATCTTTTGAAAGAATAATCTCATTTTCACCCCTTGCCACAGTTTGAGAGGATTCTTGTACTGGAGCAGTCAGTGCAGCTATATCATTTTGCTCTTTAAGTTTTTCTTTATAGTATGAATAATTACCTAAATATTCAGTAATTCCCTTATCTTCTAACACCAAAGTTCGCGTGGATACTTGATCTAAAAAGTACCTGTCATGAGAAATAATAAAGCAAGTACCACCAAACTGTTTTAATGCACTTTCAACAATTTCACGTGTAGGTACATCTAAATGGTTAGTCGGTTCATCGAGGACTAGGAAATTATCTCCTTGCAAGAATAATTTTAGCAATGCTAATCGTGCTCGTTCACCACCAGATAAGTCCCCCACAAGCTTAAACACATCATCACCTTTAAAGAGGAATGAATCTAACACATTTCGTGCTTTTTCTTCTGTGAAATTATAGTTATTTATGATCTCATCAACCACTTGCCATTGATTATGTAGTTCTTCATGCTCTTGGGAAAAGTAGCCTACTTGTACACGATTTCCAATATCTATATAACCGTCAGTAGGGAGTAATTCACCAATGATAGCTTTTACCATTGTAGATTTACCAGCCCCATTAGGACCGATTAAAGCGACAGATTCACCACGACGAACCACTACGGATACATCATCAATAATTGGTTCCCCTGATCCATAACCAATAGACACATGGTCTAATACGAGTACCTTATCGGCACTCATTGCAGCAGGAGGAAATTTAAACTCTAATGAGTGCGAGGTTACAGGAGCTTCTAATCGTTCCAACCGATTCAACTGTGATTGACGCCCTCTAGCCATCTTAGACTTAATACCTGCACGATACTTATCAATATATTCTTCAGTTTTCTTGATATATTCTTGCTGCTTTTCATAAGCAATTGTATCTGCTTTTAAACGTTCATCCCGTTGTGCCACATAGCGACTATAATTACCGCGATAGGTTGTAGCCTTATGATGATCTAATTCTACTACGCCAGTCACAATCCGATCCATAAAATATCGGTCATGACTAACGATGAGAATCCCCCCTCGATAGGAGGATAAATAACCCTCCAACCACTCTAACATTTCCATATCTAAATGGTTCGTAGGTTCATCTAAAAATAAAAAATCTGGACTACGAACTAAGGCCTTTGCCAAATTAATGCGCGTCTTTTGTCCACCAGAAAAGGCATTGGCTGGTTTATCTAAATCTTCATCTGTAAAGCCAAGTCCATAAACTATACGCTTAGTCTTTTGCTCATAATCGTAGCCACCTAGCCATTCTAACCGATTTTGTAAATAATCAAGACGTTGTAAGTCACTTTCACTAGCCTCATGAGTTTCAAGATATGTTGTGAGCTCGTGTAATTTATCTTCTAAAGCATGAACATCTTCCCAGGCAGTTTCTATTTCTTCGGCCAAACTGGCATCACCCAAGTTGACATCTTGTTGTAGATAGCCAATACTTGCCACGGGCGATGTTACAACTTGACCTTCATCTAATTCCTCAATGCCGAGGATACATTTTAATAATGTTGATTTTCCGGCCCCATTAGGACCAACTAAGGCAATTCTATCGCCTTCTTTTATCTCAAAGGACACATTGGAAAACACTTGGCGCACCCCAAATGATTTTCCCAGGCCGATCATTCGAATGCGTTCCATTCAATACCTCCTTTATCATTCAGTAAATATTATTATACCACAGTCGCCTTTACAAAAATGACCATTTCCACACTATCCTTCGTCTTTCGACTGTGTTTAAATAATTTTCCTAATAAAGGAATATCTCCAAGTAATGGGATTTTCTCCATCTGTCTTTGATCTCGATTATCCATTAGTCCACCAATGACTAATACTTCGCCCGGTTGTAATCGCACTCTTGTCTGTGCCTGTCTAGTTGTAATTTTATAAGATTTCAATTCAGATACCATAATAGGTGAACTCACCTCTGCTCGTATTGATGTATCAATACTGCCATTTTTTGTAACAATAGGCGTGTAATCTAATTTTATACCTACTTCTTCATAATGAATGGATTGCTTTCTTTCCCCATTAGATATAGTTTCCTCCACTACGGGAATTCTTTCACCAATTAGTATATGTGCTTCTTCTCCATTTAGAGCCATAATGGATGGTGTTGCAATCACAACCGCTTTCCCTGTTGTTTCTAATAAACTCAACTCAGGTTTTACAAAGAACTTGTATGCTTCACCATCTGGCGCCTTACCAAATGTAATGGCCCCATAAGAATGAGTCTTATCACTGCCATGTCCAGTTAGACTCAACCAAGACCACCGAAATCCGGTTTCCTTTGTATAAGAATGTTCCATAGCCATAATTGTAGCCTCTAACCGGACCTGTTTTACATCACGATCAATAGCCTGAATAACTGATTTTACTCCTTTTTCCTCATCGCCAGTAATATTGAATACTAACTGATTGGTTTCTTTATGAATTGCAAATTTTCCATTAGGCACTACTGTTTTTATTACCGATTCCAAGGAGCTTGCTGATGCTACATTTGGCTCCACTACCATAACATGACGATGTTCCTTTACACCAGAATGCCCAATAACAGTAATTATGCCCTGTTCATTTTGTATATCAAAATGATACATATCGCCTAAGCGCTGTAACATCTCCAACGGTGATTTACCATATATATTTCCTGTCACAGTACCTTCCAATGTATTGATACCAAGTATATCAATTTTATAACTACGACTAATTGCCTCCACAACATTAGCCAATGACGCTTTACTCACGGTCATACTATATGCGTGTTCAGTAGCATTAGACGCTTGTAATTGGACTGGTTCCTCTGCCTTCATATACGGATTTCCTACTACCCACCAAATCAACAGTACTATCATAATTCGCCAATAACTACACATCGTACATTTCCTCCTTCATCAAGGGTTATACAATTTTCATCCACACTAACTATCTTGATGCCCTGCCAGGACTCCCCCTCCATGACAACGCTTGAGTTCGAACCAACACTTACAATGACAGATGATTTAGGACCACGGACAATACCATTAACATGAACTGATTTTTGTTTATTGTATTTTGATTCGATACTCTTAGTACCTACTTTATCCGCCGTATTTGCTTTCCGTTCTTGCTTTTCTTTCTTCTTACTATTTGAATGTAACTTAGATTTAGAATCTGATAACTCTCCTTTGTTAACCATTTCACTCATACCATCATCTATAGTCTCATTATCAAGCATTTGTAAAGGAGCTAAACCATTCATAGCCTTTGAATCACCTAACACTTCACGCCAGGGAAACCCTCTTAATGTATCTCCCGTATTATATAGTAATTTTGCTTCATTTTTATCTTCAGCTGATTTAGACACTACATTTGACTGGGACTCCATCGGGATATGGTTCTCCTCTGGTATGTGAAATACACTCCAGGCAAAAATAATTAAACCTAATAAAATTAATATGAGTATCCCTTTTTTATATCGTTTATATTGAGTTACATACTGAATAAATTTATCTTGTAAAAGCTGATTAATATGCATTCATAAAAACTCCTTTCATATGTCTTAGATTAATACCTAACATCAGTATGCAACACTTATACCTATAAAAAAAGGACACTAATAGTCACCCCCGTGACTATTAGTGTCCTTTACAAATCATAAACTATATGCTTTTAACTTTATATGTCATCGTAACCAGATGGATGCAAACGATGCCAACGCCATGCATCACTAATAATTTGTGATAACTCACTATGTTTTGGATTCCATCCTAAAATATCTTTTATACAGTCTGAGGAAGCAATTAATGTGCTTGGATCTCCTTTCCGACGCTCACCATATTCAACAGGAATATTAATACCAGTCACATTTTTAGCTGTATCTATAATATCTTTTACAGAAAAGCCATTGCCACTTCCTAAGTTAAAAACTCTAGATTCTCCTCCGCCAACAAGATAATTCATAGCTAAAACGTGAGCTGATGCTAAATCAGTGACATGAATATAATCACGAATACAAGTGCCATCAATCGTATCATAATCAGTTCCAAAAACTGTAATGTGAGGTCTTTTTCCCAAAGCCGTCTCTAACACCAAGGGAATCAGATGTGTTTCAGGAGAGTGATCTTCACCAATCTCACCACTTTCATCAGCACCTGCAGCATTAAAATAACGTAGTGCTACATATGTTGAGCCATAGATAGAACTATAATCATGTAGCATATCTTCAATCATCAATTTGGTTCTACCATATACATTAGTTGGTTGTAATTTAGATGTCTCTACAATTGGCACTACTTCAGGTTCACCATAAACCGCTGCTGTACTTGAAAATACAAAGTGTTGTACACCTGCCTGCCGAGCTGACTCTATAAGTCGATAAGATCCTACAACATTATTCTCATAATAAATCGATGGATTTATCATAGATTCTCCAACTTGAGAATGTGCAGCAAAATGCATAATACCTTTTATATTATTATCTCTTAAGACATTAATGATTTTAGGATTTGCAATATCTAATTCTATAACCTTAACGTCACTAGGAATCGCATTACGATGACCACGTGAAAAATTATCAACTACGATAGGTGTAAAACCAGCATGTATTAATGCTCTAACCGTATGGCTACCTATGTAACCAGCACCACCTGTAACTAAAATATTCATATACACCCCCATAATAACTACGATTGTTTTATTGTTTGAAGCTTTGGACCGATGAGACGCTTATACACCTCAACGCCAGGTTGATCAAATGCATCTACACCAGCCAAAATAGATTCAAAATAAACAGCCCAACAATGCATAAACATTATTTCCCCTAAATGAAATGCATTTAATGTTGGTACAGATATGGTCATATTAAAACGATTATCTATAGATAGGGCCTCACGATTTGCATCAAGTGCGCTATTTAAAATATCACTAATAGGAATATCACCAATTGCATCAAGTTTGTCGTACTCACTATATAAATTAGGAACAACCAATGATGTATTCCAATCTCTTACCTTAATAAATTGAACTACCTTGTTAAGTCGCCCCTCTTGGTGTTCTTGCACTTGTGCGTGCATATCCATCGTGCCTACTGCAGGAACAGGTGTACGTCCATAAGGAAGACAGGTATTACTCATTTTACCTAATGATTCGGATAAGAGCTGCACATACCAATCGGATAAAGAGTGTAGAGACTCACCATAAGGCATGAATACCTCTATAATACGTCCATATCGCTCAGATGCAATATATTTTAATAATGCACTAAATAGTGCAGGATTTTTATAAACATCCTCTTCTTGGCAAGCCATATCCATCGATGCAGCACCGGCTAAAAATCCTTCAATATCAAATCCCACAAGAGCCGCTGTAACGAATCCTACCTCAGTAAAAACGGAGAATCGGCCTCCTACACCATAAGGAACGGAGAATGTTCTCCATTGATGCTTGATAGCCATATCATGAAGAATAGTAGGATGTGTATCATCATTTGTTTCTGTAACAACAGTAACTTCATAATTAATATGATGATCTTCAAGTGCTTTCTGAAGAATCATGAAATTTGCCATTGGCTCGATTGTGGATCCAGATTTTGATGTAACTACAAGTAAAACCTTGTAATCTTTTCCCTTTTCATTGGCTTGAGATATTAAAGTTTTAATAAGTCCTTCTAAATAAGGGCCATCAACATTAAACCCAGCAAAATAAAATCTAGGGTAGCCTTGTCGTTCTTCATCAGTATAGTTATTCCAAAATGAGCCACATTGTACATCAAAAATAACCTTACTCCCCAAGTAAGAACCACCAATACCAATAGATATAACCGTATCGATATTCTCACGAGCGTACTCACGTAAGCAATGCAATCGATTCATCATTTCTGGTGTATTTATACCATCTTCTGAAATATAAGGTAATTGATAAAATAAAATTGGTTCTGGTTGACCATCTTTAGATAGATGCCCTTCTTCATACCCTGTAGATCTCAAAATATTGGTGTGACGCCATACATTTTGAATGGCCCGTTCAAAGTTTTGTATGTCTCTTGCCTGTATGCAGCTTTCATTATAGATATTACTATAATCTAATTCAAAGCCAGAATCTAACTGTAACATCAAGAATCTCCTTTATGTACCTATCCAACCATATCCATAACCAATACCAAATACGGTCCAAAGAATAGCGATGGGAATCAATAACTTAAATTTTAGTTTTGCCGTTTTATGATTACAAACTACCATGCCTAACAATGCGCCAAGACCGCCATAAGCAAATGCTAAAAATAACAATGTGAATTCAGAAATGCGTTCATATCCCTTAATGGAAGAAAACTTATCGTATCCATATATACAAAATACAATACAATTCCATACAGCCATAGTAATTAGAAAAGACGTTTCACTCATAATCCTATATATTATTTCCCCTTAAAATATGAGATAGTATCTCTCAATCCACGTTCTAAATCAACTGTAGCAAGAAAATCAAAATCAACTTTAGCCTTTTGATTACATAGTCTAGAGTGACGAATATCCCCAGTTCGTTCCGCCTCATAATAGACTGGAAGATCCTTATTACTAATAGATTTAAAATAGCTCACCAATTTATTAACAGATGTACTCGTATTGGTAGAGATATTATAGACCCCTGTTAATTCCGGATGATTCATGGCTTTAATATTAGCCTCTACTACATCATCTACATAAATAAAATCTCTAGTTTGCTCACCATCTCCAAATATAGTAAGCCCCTGACCTTCATTAATGAGGCGGGTAAAAATACTAATTACACCACCTTCACCACCATCACCTTGACGCGGTCCATATACATTTGAATATCTAAAACATACTGTTTTCAAACCAAAGGCTTGTTCATAAATACGCAAATAGCCTTCACCGGTTAACTTGGTTAGTCCATAAAACGATGTTGGTTTCCCTATCATATCCTCTGTGAGCGGTAATGTATCAAGATCCCCATATACTGCAGCAGAGGATGGCATAAGAAAATGTTCTACCTTATGCTTTCTAGATGCTTCAAGTATATTAACCAAGCCTAGTAAATTTACATCACAATCCATCTTAGGATTTTCCATAGATGCAGGTACCATCGTTTGTGCCGCTTCATGAAATACTACTTGAGGTTTAAAATCTGCAAAAATAGATTCTATGTTAGCGTCTCGTACATCCATTTCTATAAATACTGCTTTTGGATTAACAAATTCTCGTACCCCTGTTGTGAGATTATCTATTACCAATACTGTATGACCTAATGCTATGAGTCGATCGACCAGATGGGACCCTATGAATCCGGCGCCCCCCGTTACACAAACGCGCATTGTTTTCCCCTTTTGATTATTTACCTATCGCTGCCCCTGCCTTTGCGAGTTGGTCAGCCATTTCATTATATGTATCACCAGTATGAGCATGTACCTTGTGAAAGTATACTTTCACATGCGGAAATACACGTTCACAAAAAGTTGCATATTCATTGGTTAATACATTATTTCGTTTCCACTTCTTCGTGGCCCACATTTCTATCCCCATATAATCATAATATAAAGAACACTTAGAAATCCCATGAGTTAAAGCATATTTCATAACATGCATGGCCGCCAATAACTCACCAGACACATTCCAAAACTCTGTATATTTCACATTTTTTGTGCCGAATGAAAATGTTTCTTTATTTCCATTTAGAAACATAATACCTCCGGAACCTACAGACTGATTATATTTATCATAACTACCATCAATATATGCAATTAAATGATTGGTTTCTGAGAAATCAGGAGCTATAGATTTCTTTGTATGGTTTGTTTTAGACGTTTTTGATGATGCTAGATAATCACCAATACTCATACCTTCATCACCTATAAAGGCCTGGGCTTCTGACTTAGTGGGAAAGGATTTATAAATAGCCCCACCAAAGCCTTTAACCTGTTTTTCACAATCGGTCCAAGTTTCATAAATGCCTGGCGTACGGCCTGCTTTTACAGCATAAAATTTCTTCGCCATACAACCTCCTAATGCTTCATGGTAAGCGGTACAAATTCAGCATTTACTACAGATTGTAAATCTTGTGGATTAACATGCATCTGCATGCCTCGTAAACCAGCACTAACATATACAGCCTCTTGAGCTTGCATCGTTTCATCAAAATATGTAGGAAATAGCTTTTTCATACCTACCGGCGAGCAACCGCCCCGTAAATAACCAGTTATACCTAATAAGTCCTTAACATGAATTAATTCAACTGATTTATTACCACTGACACGAGCAGCCTGTTTCATATCTAGTTCTTCAGCTACTGGAATACAGAATACTACATATCCTGTTTTATCACCCTTGCCAACTAAAGTCTTAAATACTTCTTTTTCATCAAGACCTAGTTCATCAGCTACATGAACACCCTGACCTCGTTCTTCAGACCATTCATATTCATCAATCGTATATGCTATGTGATGAGTATCTAATATGCGTAATGCATTTGTTTTTTTATGCTTTTCCTTACTCATATAAGAGCCTCCTATTTATTAACAATTTTATTTATATTCTTTAATTCAATGCGTAAAGTACCATCATCATTAGTTTTAATTTCGATAAACTCCCGATTTTGCATATATTCTACAGGGAACGAAATTTCTATGCCAGTATCGGTTTTAATCTTATGATGTTCGCCTACTTTCGTAGCAAATTCACGATTTACCGGTAAAGGTCGCATCATATCTTGTTCAGCTAACTCCTTTTTCGCAGCTTCTTGTTGAATAGGATTAGATTTAAACACTTCTTCTACAATGCGAATAGGATTAACTGTATCAGATACTTCCGCATTTTTAGCAATCATAGATTTCGCCATTGTCAGCTCTGCTACGCCATCGGATTCGTGTGCTTGAGCCACCTTATCTATAATGGTTTTTACCTTTTTAACAGTATCTCTAGAGGATTGATCTGTACCGAGTTGTAACACCTTATCTGCTAAGATGTAACAAACTTCACCGTCATATTCACCTTTTGGTTCAAAAATACGAACAGATAAATCCATTGTATTTATTGATACAAAAGCACGTAATTTTTGTGTAGGCATCGGTAATACTGCCTTATGAGGTACAAGCTCGGTGGCTAGGGAACCATCATCTTCACTAAATAATTGGTGGGTAAATGCATCGTGAGCTTGGCATAAAAGCATACAAATATAGGATGTATCTGTCACCACATCGCATACGATAGTATCAATGACAACACCTACTGTGGCTTGTTTCATATAGTCAAAGGTCTTCTCCCCTAACTCTTTTGCTAACGTAACAAAGGCGATTTCACCAGATTTATATTCACCGATTCGCTTTCCCATAGGGCTATGTGCATGTAATGTCCCTGTTCTCGCACCAGGATCTTTAAAAGCTTTCGTTACATGGCCTGCAATATAGTCATGTATGTCTTGCTCACCTATTTTTAATTCATGTTCAGAATAGACCGCTAAAGATGATATAAAATCAAAAATCTCTAAGGCTGCTTTATTAATTTGCATGATAACTCCTAAAGAATAAAAATATTACTCTTTATTATACCATTCTTTTAGCAATTCTTTGTCTATTTTTGAATGATCAATAATTAGACATAATTTAAACAGCTATATTTATGTTCATAAATTAAGAGAAAGTAATTATATATCCTCTTAATACAACAAAGGAGGTGCCTGTTAACACCTCCCTTGTTATAGTATTAGATTTTAATTTTAGTGGCTAACCAAGCAGCAACTAAGCATTTTACAATATCTCCAGGAATATAAGGGAACATTGCAGCGGTTAATGCAGCCCAAAGTGGAGTTCCTGTAACAAGCATAAATCCAGCAACACCAAAAATATATACTACAGGAATTGTTATAGCAATAGAACGCCAAGCATAAGAGAAAAAGCTTCGAGACTTACCTTTACAAACACTCAACAATGTATATGCTATTGGCCAAGAAACAATAAAGCCACCTGTAGGCCCCCATAATTTAGTTAATCCAGAAGTACCACCAGCAAATACGGGAACCCCTATAAGGCCTAATAAAATATATACTAAGAATACCATTAATGCGTCCTTCGGCTCCAACATTAATCCTGTTAGTGTAGCCACTAAAGTTAGTGCTATCACTGGAACAGGGCTAAATGGTAATGGAAAAGAAATCCATGCTGAAACACATAATAAGGCCGTTAGTAAAGCCATTTTAGTTAAACGTCTTGCTTCCATATTTTACCTCTCTATATATTATAATTATTACTATTAAATTATAATCAACCAGCCAACCATCGTCAACTAATTAATTTTGACTAGTTAACAACAAAAGCCACCATTGATAATCAATGGTGGCTTACACTGTAAAGCTAGATTTATAAAATATAATATATATTATAAATTCAAACCTTTCAAATACTCTTTGAAGGTAGTGCCTAATTCTTCATTGCGAAGGGCATATTCTACAGTAGCTTTTAGATATCCTAATTTATCGCCTGTATCATAGCGAATACCTTCATAAGCTAATGCATAAGTATCTGTTTTTGATGCGGCTAAAGCATCTGTCAACTGTACTTCATTACCAACGCCTGGTTTTGTATTTTCTAGAATATCAAAAATATCCGGTGTCAAAATATAGCGTCCGAGAACAGCTAAATTAGAAGGTGCTTTATCAACGCTTGGCTTTTCTACTAAACCATTTACGCGATATAAATTATCAGCTAGTGGTTCTCCTGAAACAATACCATAAGAACTTACCTTATCATTAGGCACAAATTGAGCACCAAGTATAATCCCTGAATGTGTCTCATAACACTCCATTAATTGTTGTAAACATGGTTTTTCTGGATTATAGACAATATCATCACCCAACAATACTGCAAATGGTTCATCACCAATAAATGCCTTAGCACATAGTACGGCATCACCTAAACCACGAGGTGCTTTTTGACGGATAAAATGAACCTTAATATCCGCCAAGTCCTTTACCATAGCTAACTGTTTATTTTTACCTTGTTTTTGCAATAACTCTTCGAGCTCAACACTACTATCAAAATGATCTTCTATAGCGCGTTTGCTACGACCGGTTATGATAAGAATTTCTTCAATACCAGAATCAAGTGCTTCTTTTACAATGTATTGAATTGCCGGTGTATCAACAATAGGCAACATTTCCTTTGGTTGTGCTTTCGTTGCTGGTAGGAATCTCGTACCAAAACCAGCAGCTGGAATGACAGCCTTACGAATAGACTTCATGTGTATGCTCCTTAGAAATCTTTACCAACGAATTTGATTTTCCATTGGTTATTGTTATTTTTATGAGAATCTTTATATGTTAAATACATATCAAAGGAGTGCAAATCACGATGGTATGTGTAATAGATAGAATCCACATCGCCACTCATCATATTTTGTTTAACACTCACAGAAATATCATCGAGACGTGTCAATTTAAAGGAACCACCATAGATGAGCTCCTTAGGAAGCTCTGTACTATCAAAGCGATATGGCGAGTTGTTATAGTTAATATTGCGTTGATTATACGATACCCACGCATTAACTCTAGGTCCTACAGCTGTACGGAATTGAGCGCCCCAGTACGGCATGCTACGTATCGACTTATCATAGCCATAATAATCGCGTTGATAACCGCCGAAGAATCGCAAAGTACCATCTTTCCAAATGGTGATAGGATCATGAGATACTTCTACCTTATAGTCCTTATGGACCCCCTTTACAGATCCTTCTTTCCAATAACCAATGCTTGTTTCACCACGTGCAGTAAATGGAGATTTACCAATATGGTACGTATGTGTATCAAGACGTAATTCGCCGATTTTTTCTACCCATACAGTTTCATCATTGTATTCATTGGATACTTTACTATACCCGATAGATGCAGTCCCCCAAGGTAGGTAATGACGATAGCCTATTTGCGGCTTAAATCCCGATTTGAAATACCATTTATAATCAAAATAGGCTTCGCCGGATTTTCCCATTGGAATATCAGCATTACCACGTAATCCAAACCCATCATCACTATTATAAATAGGACGAGGCATAATAGAAAATGCACTTACTTTACCTTGTTTATCTCCACGTATAGATTTTGTATAAGATTTCAAGCTAAAAAGTTTAAAATTCTTGATGTAAAAGCTTGGATGTTGAATTACTACCTTATCGCCAGGATAGATTTTAATGTCTTCACCTTCAATACGGTAATCAGGTGTATGCTTAAATGCCATGGCATGCTTAGACGTAATCATACCCTTCTCTATGGAACCAGTTTGCCCATCATAAGATAAGTTTTGACCCTTCACATAATACGGATCAGACCAGCCTTGTGTATGACCTGCATCAAAATGTTGATCACTAGTACGATAGGTCATAACATCACCAGTAAGATCTTTTGTTTTACCACCATCTTCCAAATAGCGATATGGTCCATCTGCAGTCCTATACTCTGTAGTCTTAGTATTACCAGTAATGCGATTAGCTAATAATGTGCGATTACCTTGAGTAACCACTACATTACCAAAAGCATTTACATCGCCAGTACTACCGGAATATGTCATCTTATCTGCATCTACACGAGTTGGTAACTTTTCTGTCGGTGCAGTAATCGGTGAAGCACCACGACGAACAACACGAATATTGCTGCGTTCAGGTGTAGACGGCTGTTGAATTTCACCTGCATAAGATTCAGATATACTATCCAAACTATCTTGATATGTAATTGATTCTGAAGCAGCCCATGCTGGCTGGGCTAGACAAAGCAAGCATGCTGCCACGAGCCATTGTATTCTTTGTTTCCTCATGGTCACTAAACTCCTCTATTAGTTACGTTTTACTACAACGATTGGTTGGGATACATTTTCGACCGTATCATTTGTATCTTCCACGTCTTCCTCTGAAGTATCTTCTGCATCGACATCATTTCCAACTACATCATTATTAGGGCTATCTGCAGAATCATCTACTATGCTTTCATTTGTATTTGTAGATGGTACAGTAACCGCATCAGCTAACTCATCATCACTATGAGCTAAACCATCACCACCAATAACAAGACCTTGAATGGAGACAGAATCTTGCGGTTGAATGAATACAGTAGATCCTGCTGGGTAATCAATATTTTTCCCTTTAATAAAAGCACCACCTACAAGACCAACAGGGCCTAATAGTACAGCACCAGCAATAGATGCACCAGCAGCCTTAATCTCACCTTTTGTCTTTTCTTTTGCTTCATTGCCTTGGATAGCAGTAAATTCTGTGCCATCAATAGCAGGAACAGAGTCAAAAGTAATATCTAGTGCGCCATTGCGACCAAAGGAGCGTGCTTTTTTCAAAGTAGTAATCGTTGCAGATCCAACAGTACCAGCTGGAACGAGTAAAACATTGCCATCCATTACATTTTCAGCAACAGTAAATTTAATTACATCGCCTTCATGGCTTGTTTTTGTAGATACTGCATCATTGAGGATTACTTTGAACACATGGTCAGATGCTAATGTACCGACTTGATTTGTAAGCGTTACATTGCTACCATACACCTTTGTTTTCAAACTGATAATACGCTTTTTCAATGGACCATTTGCAATTCTACCATTAACGCTACGTTCCATTTTTTCAACACGTTCTACAAGAGATCCGTCGTTAATGCTATTTTGATAAGTATATTCAAGAGCATCCATTTCTTCACGTAAGGAAATACTAGTACCACTACCTTCTACAGAATCATATAAAGAATCCACACGTTTACTTAATGTCGCACTATTTCCAGAGAATCCGTTACCATACACTGTTTCATCTAATTGGTTAATGCGATCTACTACGGCACCATCTTGAGGTGCACCATATACAGTGGTTTCCAATACTTGTGTTTTTTCCGTTACTGTACCAGGTGCAGCAAACGCTGTGCCTGTCAACAAAGATGCCATCAAAAGTGTAAGTACTTGCTTCTTCATATAATCCTCCAAAACTAATCCCCTATAGGACGTATACGTTAAACAGCACAATAAGCACGGGCCTAAGACCGTGCTTATTTTCTGAGTACCTCTAACGAAGTATCTCAGTGGCCATTAAATTTTCAAATCAATAAGCGCAGATACACCTACACCTTGAACACGGGAAGCGCCAACTGGATTTGTACTATCTACAGGTACTAAACCTTTAACGCGAACCATACCATTAAAGCTACCTTCGATTTGAGCAACAGCTTTAACTTGTTCAATACTAGATGCAGGGCCAGTTACTTGCGCAGCACCAATATAACCTTTAGTACCAATACTTACAATAGGAACAACCTTTGTAGTATATTCAGTACTTAAATTATTTTGTTTTAGTAATTTATTTAGGAAAGAGTCAATTTGTGGACCAAATTTGCTTACTAAAATGCCGACACCACCAATTTTAGCAGCGCCACCAAGAATACTGCTCAAGCCACCAGCTTGAGTGGTTAAAACACCACCAAATGCAGTCGTAGTCAAACAAATCCCTAGTACAGCAGTCATAATTTTCTTTTTCATGATAAGCCTCCTAATAGATACTTATATTTTAACAAATTCTATACATAGTTTCTAGTATAAGTATAAATACTTATACTTAAAGATAATAAAATTATATAAAAGTACAATGAGTTTATTGTGAGTTTTACACAATTTAATTTTTAACTATGTATTTTTAAAAAAATTATACACTAATCACTAAAATAAAGCAATCAACAGATTCTTGGCACTTGATCTTCGCCTAACAAATCTACAAGCCGAACACCACCTATGGATGTTTGTAAACCAACTTTACCAATATTCTTATCCATAGTTTTTCCTATATGAGTGGCTTCACGACCTTCAGGATAACTATGTAGTATCTCTAATACTTGATTCGTCACCGTTGGCTCCACCACAAAAATACATTTACCTTCATTAGCTAAATATAACGGATCATAGCCAAGAATATCACAAACAGACTGAACCTCATCATGAATAACAAGTTGAGATTCGTTTACCTTAATGCCGACTTGGCTTTGTTCTGCAATCTCTTTTAATACGGTACCTAAACCACCTCTCGTAGGATCACGCAACAATGCAACTTGTGAACCCACCTGTTGAAGGACAGCATGAACCATATGGTTTAGCGGTGCACAATCCGTCTGAATCGTATCTGATAATTCAAGGCCAAAACGTTCACCCATGACGGCTATGGAATGGTCTCCAAGGGAACCTGATACTATGATATCCATATTAGGTTTCACACGATTAGGCCCTATATTAATCCCTTCAGGAATCATTCCAATACCAGAGGTATTAATATAAATTTTATCTACTTCGCCCTTTTTAACAACTTTTGTATCACCTGTAACGATTTGTACATTAGCAGCCTTAGCCATATCAGCCATGGTACTGAGAATTAGCTCTAATTCATCAAAAGGTAGCCCTTCTTCTATAATAAGCCCACAACTAAGGTATTGCGGAATAGCCCCATTCATAGCTAAGTCATTAACCGTACCACATACAGCAAGCTTGCCTATATTACCACCAGGGAAAAAGGTAGGTTGTACTACATAGGAATCAGTAGTAAAAGCCATACGACCAGAAGGAACAGAAAATTGAGCTCCATCATGTAAAGGTGCCAACAAATCATTGGTAAAATATTTTAATATAAATCGTTCTGTCAATTCGTGACTAAAACGGCCACCATTGCCATGAACTAAACGAACTCGTTCCATCTAATCCTCCCAGGCTAATCCACCGCTGGAAAAACCATATTTATACCAAGCTGCACAGCTACCTTCTACGGACACCATACAGGCACCTACCGCATGATCAGGTGTACAAGCCTTACCAAACAATGGACATTCATTAGGCTTGATTAAGCCTTGTAATACACTACCACATTGACATCCCTTTGGATCCATAGAAGGTTTTTCTAACTGAATAGGCAAGACCTTTTCTACATCCAAAAAGGAATACGCCTCATTCAATGTTAGTCCTGAACTTGGAATTACACCAATTCCGCGCCATGTGTCATCACATACATCATACACTTCGTTCATCACACACACAGCAACCGGATTACCCTCCTTCATAACCACCGAATGATAAGTATTGCCTACTTTAAACTGCCCACTTTGTCGTTGTTCCAAAATATTGACGATAGCTGAAAGTATTTCAATTCCATCAAATCCAGCAATGCAGGAAGGTATTTTATATTCATTTGGCAAAAATTCATATGGTTTTTCCCCAATAATAACACTTACGTGCCCTGGCAAGATAAAACCATCAATTTGCCCTATATGTCGATCTAATAAGGCACGCAATGCAGGCGGTACTAATTTATGAGAAACCAAAAAGAATACGTTTTTCACATCTGCCTGAGCTACGGCTTTCACAGTAGCTCCGATTACGGCAATCGTCGTTTCAAAGCCGATAGCTAGAAACACAATATGCTTATCAGGATTCTGTTTACTTAATTCTAATACCTCTAAAGGTGTATAGATAATATGAATATGTGCGCCCTGTGTCTGTGCCTCACTAAGACTACTATAACTACCTGGTACCTTTAACATATCACCAAAGGTAGCAATGATGACATCATCGCGTTTGGCATATTCTAAAGCCTTATCCATGTAAACTTGATCTGTTACACATACAGGACATCCAGGTCCACTCACCAATTCAATACCTGCTGGTAATAATTGACGCAATCCTTCTCTAAAAATGGATACTGTATGTGTACCACAGACCTCCATAATTCTCACCCGTTCACCAGGTGTATGAAGTTCATTAATGCGATGCAATAAGGCATCAGCTGTTTTCTGTTTTTCCTGCAAAGTAAGCTTCTTCAAGTTCTTCCAACTCCCGGAAGGCATCTAGCGTTGCCTTCGCTTCTTCTTCATCTACAATTTGAACGGCAAAACCGGCATGAACTAACAGCCAGTCCCCCACCTTTGCATCTGGCACAAGAAGCAAACTACAATCGCGCGTTGCACCGGTTAACTCTACGGTGCCAATGGCATCATTAATAGAGATTAACTGTGCTGGTACTGCTAAACACATATACCCTCCTCTAGTTAATAAAAATTAAACTTATATTTGTTATCATTAATTTGAATATTTTCAATATAGTTATTGTATCACAATTAGAAGATGAATTTCTGTAACCTAGAACACTTTATATTATGTATGATGAGCAATCCATAATTGACCTAATGATAGCCCCCCATCATTACAGGGAACCTTTTTATTAACATATAAATTGCCATGATGCCATTTATGTTGTAACAAATTCAATAATTTACGATTTTGGAATACACCACCACTGATACATACATCATCAATGCCATAGCGCTCACATAAATCAGCACCTACTTCACATATTGCAATAGCTAGCGTCTTATGAAAGCTTGCAGCCAAGGAGGCTACACTTTCACCATGCACATAGCCATCCATAATTTGTTGTACGGTAGGTATCAAATCCAAAACTTGCCCATCATAATTAAAATCTAATAATTGGCCTTTTTCGTCGCCGCATTTAGACTCTAAAGCGATGGCGATTTGTGCATCAAAGGTGTGAATATTCCCCAACCCCAATAAAGAGCCAATCGCATCAAATAGCCTGCCTACACTAGTGGTCATCATCATCGGCATATCAGACTGTAGTGCTTTATCAAGAATTTCCCATCCCACAGGCAGATTACCAGTCCACTCTTTATAAACCTCTGGTATATCCTTACCATAATAATTTCGTATATACCACAAAGCTTGGCGCCACGGTTCTAAGACAGCCTTCTCACCACCTGGAAGTGGTGCCCCGTGAATATGTGCTACGCGCATGTATTCAGCGCCATAACACAACATAAACTCGCCGCCCCATATAGTATCATCATCGCCATAACCAGTACCATCAAAACATATCCCCAATACGGGATATTTTAAATCATATTCAGCCATAACCGATGCAATATGGCTATGATGATGTTGTACTTCTATAGTTGGAATATTGAGCCTTTCACTTAAGATTCGACCATAATTGGATGAGAAAAAAGAAGGATGTTTATCCATAACTATAGCCTCTGGTTTTACATCAAATAGCTGCTCATACCGTTCTATGGTCCACTCATAGGTGTCATGCGTGGACTGACTCGCTAAATCACCAATATGCGGGCCCATTAAAACCTCTTGCCCCTTATTCATGGCAAAAGTATTTTTTAAATCACTCCCCATTGCTAATACAGATTTATTAGACAACGATTCACAATGAATAGGCTCAGGTACAAACCCACGACTGCGACGAATCAAAAGAGGTTTGTCCTCCACAACTGATATAATCGAATCATCTACAGGTGCAAAAATTTGACGATTATGAATCAAATAATAGTCTGCAATCCCTTGTAATTTAGAAAGTGCAGGTTCATCTTTATAAATAACAGAATCGCCACTAGCATTGCCACTTGTCATTACCCATACCCCATCTGAGGGCACCAATACATAATGAATAGGTGCATAAGGTAACATTACGCCTATCATATGATTATCTGGCGCTACAAATTTACTAATTGATAATGTCGATCTATCTCTTTTCTCTAACAGCACGATAGGTCTTGCCATATTTGCCAGCGCATCTAAGTCGCCATCACTAACAACAGCAAAGTCCTCTACAATATCAATGGAGCCCGCCATAACAGCAAGAGGTTTATCTTTTCTTTGTTTTCGTTCACGCAAAGTTTTTACAGCCTCATCATTTGTAGCATCACACACCAAATGATAGCCCCCAATGCCTTTTAGCGCTATAATCGCACCACTGGCGATTAATTCTCTCGCTTTATCAAAACAATTGTCCACAGCACACAGCTGACCGTTACGGTCTAACAAACGATAACTGGGACCACAATTTGCACATGCATTTGGTTCCGCATGATATCTACGCCCCATTACATCTACATACTCAGTATGACAAGATTCACACATTGTAAAATCAGCCATTGTAGTTCGTTCTCTATCATAAGGCATAGATTTGATAAGAGAATATCGAGGTCCACAGTTTGTACAATTGATAAATGGATAGTCATGACGGCGCCCCTGCTCTTTCATCTCTGTTAAACACTTATCACAAGGAGATGTATCAGCACTAATGAAAGTGTTAACGGTCCCTCCAAGAGGAGATGGTGCAATGACAAAAGCATCCTTTTCATTACATTCTAAGTCAGTAGGTTCCAAAGGTGTAATACCGACATGGGTTATACGACATAATCGCGGTTGTTCATCTTGAATCATATCCACAAATAATTGTAATGTATCTTTATCAGCTTGAGCCTCAACATATACACCGGAACCATCATTAAATACAAATCCATTAATACCTAATTGATGGGCCAACATAGAAACAAGGGGTCGAAATCCGACCCCTTGTACGATACCTGTAAATCGAATTCCCCACCGTTCATTAGTTTGTTTGTCTTCCAATCTAGTGTCCATAGTGGCTCCTATTACACAAAGTATAACAATATTTATAACTTATTTATCCTAAAGCTACAGGAATACTACCATCAATGCCAGCTTGCTCAAGTTCAGCTTGAATCATGATAGCACATTCAATGCGTTTCTTTTGTAGACGACAGCCAAATTCATAAGGTGTCTCTAAATCGCCACCTAATGTAATATTATTGGCGTGACAACCACCAGAACAGAAGAATTTAGCCCAACACTCAGCACATGTAGGTTTTGTAAATACATGTGTATTACGGAAATCCTTTGGAATTTCAGTATTTTTTAAACCTTCATATACATTACCAAGTATATAACCATCTTTGCCTACAAATTGGTGACATGGATAAATATCTCCATTTGGCACGACAGCCATATATTCATGACCAGCCCCACAGCCACGCAAACGTTTTGCCATACAAGGTCCACGGTACAAGTCCATACGGAAGTGGAAGAAATTAAATTTCTCACCCCACCCGTCCTTTTGGCGTTGCAAATATATATCTGCTAATTTTTCATATTCTTTCTCAAGCGTTGGCCAATCTTCTTCGCGAAGTACATAATCGCCTTCTTCACCAACTACGGGCTCCATAGATAAGTGTTCAAAGCCTAAATCAGACATAGCCAATACATCTTTAGTGAAATCAAGATTCTTATGTGTATATGTACCGCGTACATAATATTCTAAACCATGACGTTGCTTTACAGCATTTACAAGATTTTTAGCAATATACTCATAAGAGTTAGCTCCACTACCAGCTACTGGGCGCATTGCATTATGTACATCTTCACGACCATCTAAAGACAATACTAAGCTCATTTTATGTTCGTTTACATAATCGATTTTCTCTTGATTCAATAACATACCATTCGTAGTTAATGTCAATTTAAAAATCTTGTTATATTTTGGAGCTTCTTGTTCGATATACTCTACTGTTTGTTTTACTACTTCCCAATTAAGAAGAGGTTCACCACCAAAGAAATCGATTTCACAATGCTGACGAGAACCACTCATTTGGATAAGAAAATCAACAGCCCGTTTAGCTACATCAAAGCTCATCAATTCTCGTTTTACACCACCGTAATCACCTTGGCTAGCAAAACAATATTTACAAGCTAAATTACAATCATGTGCAATATTTAAACATAAAGCTTTAACAATTGGCTTCTCACCAACTACAAGTTTAAACTCTGTACTCATAGGCGCAAATAACTGCTCTGCAGCGATTAACTCATCTAATTCATCCATGATTTCATTCAATTCTACAGGATCATGAGAGCTATCTAAAGTAGCATGAACCGCATCGCGATTCGTGCCATCATATATATCTAATACTTTATCAATGAGTTCATCAATAACGTGAATGATACCGCTATTTACATCTAAACAATAGTAGTTATCTTTCATCCGAAACTTATGGATCATTGGTTTTAATTCTAACATGGTACCTCCAAATTGTGTGTATGTGAAAGAACTAAACTATATAGAACTTTCTAGATAATTGTACCACATTTTTAGTATATCGTGCTGAAAGTGTTCATAAATATATACCATATACATTATGTAATGTAATCATAACAAAAAAGAGAGCCATCGGCTCCCTTTTTATTATTTTTGTTTGCAAACTTGGTTGCCTACTGTGCAGCTTGTTTTACAAGCAGATTGGCAAGAAGTTTGGCATTCACCACAACCACCAGTTTTAGCAGTTTTTTGTAGAGATTCAGTGTTGATTGTACGAATACGTTTAGCCATGATTATCCTCCTCAATACTTATTGTATTAATATTATTTTATCATAGGTATTGAAACTATGTAAAACATAAATTGTAGTGCACCTATAAAAGTAAATCCATTAATTAGACAATTCAACAGATTCATTAGGTTCTTCTTTTTTTACTTTTTGTACATCCTTACGCAATGCTTTTCGTAAACCTAATGCAATTGGTGTTACAATTACACCTGCAAATATGGCCTCCGGAATGCCATGCGTAGCAGACAAAATCAATATAGTCCCTAACACTTGATCCGCTGAAAGATGCATTGCCTCTGCAAACATATTGGAGTATAGTACATAAATTAATCCCATTACCATACATGTATGGAATATAGTGCCCATGAATGCGGAAACTATTAAACGAGGTCCTTGTGGCACCTTCCACAGTGATTTATATACCAATACGGCTAGCACTGGAAATAAAACGCGCGGTAACACTGATACCAATGGATTAATAAATAAGGGTGACAAAATATTTGGTGCTGTAAAGTTTTGCCAGAAACTATACATACCAAAAATAAGTCCAACAAAAGCACCTACCTTAGGACCTTCTACTAGGGCCCCTATCAAGGTTGGTACATGTAATGTTGTGACATTTAAAGGCCCCAAAGCCATAATGCCATATCCAGATAAGCCTAAAATAATTGTAATTGCTGCTAACAAACCTACAATGGTAAGCTCACGTAATGTAAGACTAGATTTTTTAACAGGTTCCTTGCTCTGCTTACGCTCCATTGTGTCAGTTTGCTGTTCATGGATTGATACCTGTTGGTTACCATCCTTCACATTTTCATTCATAGAAAAGTCCTCCTCCGCTCTCATTCTTTAAGGATATGAGTCGAAACCAGAAATAAAAATCAACCCTTGCGTTTAGCAATGGTTTTTATTATACCCACCTCTACTAATTTACCAATCAGTACAGACGCGATAATAAACGTAAATTCTAATAATCCAGGTGTAATAAATACTAGTAGATTACCTTGATAAAGTGGGAAAATAGTAGGCGCTATTGCTTTCACAAATTTAGGAATATATCCACCATATAATATATGCCCATTCATAGCCAACAACATAATCGCTGTAACAATAATACGCAACAATCTAGATGCCTTATATTCACCACTTCGTGGATACATATAAAACACAAATACTAGCATAGAAACTAGAACAAATACAAATTCGCCAATTAAAGAATTTAAACTGATTGTAGGTCCAAAATAAGCTAGCATCACTGGATTAGTAAGGTCAATATAAAAAATTGATCCCAAATAAATAAATGGAATTGGCAAAATATAAACAGACATATCGATTGCTTCATCAACAATTCCCCATCGATGATTTCGATTAAAGAAGAATGTCATTAATAAAGCGACCAATTCCAATAATACTTGTGTAAAGAAATAGACACCTAAGAATACTAAGATAATAAGAGCCTTATTATCAATCATCACATTAAATGGTGTTGTAAATAAATTAATAACCGTAAATATAGCCCAACTATATGTATGATACCTCATGCAAAGAGGTAAATCACTAAACTGCCCCTGACGCATACGTTGTAAGATTACAGGTACTAACAAGGATAACACAGGAAATGTAAGATAAGGAGATCCTAAACCCGTTTGATGTAAAATAGCGGTAAATACACTTACAAAAAATGCACTAATTAAGGTAAACAGAATAAATTGTTTATTCATTCTGACCTCCTAATATCTGTGAGATTAAGTAAGCTATAACAAGCATAACTGTAACCTGACCATACATGCCTCCAAGAAAAATTATATCTCTTCCGATAGCTGGTAGGCTCCAAAGCCAATCTAAATTCATACCTAAAAATATCAATTTATAAGTTCCAAATTGAATCGCAGCCCAAGCAACTACATAGACAATACGATTAATCCGTCGATTAGCATTACCGAATGTACTTGTTCTAAATGATAAATATGCCCAAGGAATGCATAAGGATAGTAGCAAATACCATACTAATGCTACCGCAGCACTAGACCCATTATGAATCATATACGAGATGACCGGAATTGCCACAATAAAAAGATTCATATATAGGGATCGTTTACAAATATCTAATAGTGTGTTCATATACGTTCTCCTAAGATAATTAATCACTTGATATTGTACACTACCTATCATGAAAATGCCACAAAAAAAGACCTCTTACAGATATTTTCTATAAGAGGTCCTTTATTTACATCATATTAACTCAATGTATTGAATTATAATGTTACTATGCCACTGTAGATTCAGCGGAAACATCAATAGTTTGTACATCGTTAGCTTCTTCTACAGATTCTTCTTTCAACAATGGAGTCATGCTTTCAATACCAATACCCAATGTGAATAGGTTATGTAACCAAGCAGTTTGACTTGGAGGCATGAAACCAAGTACGCCACCACCTACTAGAGCACCATTGAAGCCAACAATGCCATTGTAGTTAGCCTTAATACGTTTCATCAACGCTAAGGAAATACGACGCAAGTCAACAAGTGCTTGTAGATTATCAGAAGAGATAGTAACATTCGCAATTTTTTGTGCAATAGGAGCACCTTCATTCATTGCGATGCCTACATGTGCTTCAGAAATAGCTGGGGAATCATTGATACCATCCCCTACCATCATGACAGTATAACCTTCAGCTTTTGCTTGTTTTACATAAGCTGCTTTATCCTCTGGCAATACCTCTGCATGCACTTCATCGATACCGAGTTCATCAGCTACGCGTTGCGCATTGCGTTTAGAGTCACCAGTCATCATGACAATCTTTTTAATGCCTAAAGCATGTAAATCAGCAATAACTTGTTTAGATTCATCGCGTACAGGATCTTTAATACAAATAACCGCTGCTAATGTACCCCCAATAGCGAGGTAAATATGGGAAGATGAATTTGGTAAATTGTTGAATTTTTCTTGTTCATCTGCAGGAATTTTTGTCTTTTCATCATCAAAGATGTAGTGAGCACTACCAATGCGTACACGGTAGCGACCGACTTTAGATGCAATACCATGAGCTACAACGTATTCTACATCGGAGTGCATTTCCTTGTGAGGCAAGTCATGATCCTTAGCAGCGCGTACAATTGCTTTTGCCATGGAGTGAGGGAAATGTTCCTCAATACATGCAGCTAATTTCAACATTTCATCTGCATCATGACCGTTGAACGGGATGATTTGTTCAAACTCAGGTTCTGCTTTTGTAAGAGTACCAGTTTTATCGAACACAATCATATCTGCTTGTGCAATTTGTTCTAAGAACTTACCACCTTTAACAGTGATACCACGTTTAGATGCTTCTTGCATAGCGGAAAGTACTGCCAATGGAATGGATAATTTTAGAGCACAAGAGAAGTCAACCATAACGAAAGACAATGCTTTCATTACATTTCGAGTCAACAAATATGTTAAACCAGCACCAATAAAGCTAATTGGAACTAATTTATCTGCCATGCGGTATGCTTGTTGTTCCATACCAGATTTCATTTGTTCAGACTCTTCAATAAGGTTAACGATTTTTTCGTAACGAGAAGATTTAGATGTGCTACGTACTTCTACAATAGCTTTACCGTCTTCAACAACAGTACCTGCATATACAGAACTATCTTTATCGCGACGAACTGCTTCTGGTTCACCAGTCATGGAGCTTTCATTTACAAGAACAACACCATCGATTACAGTGCCATCCAATGGAATTACTTCACCTTGACGGATAATGATTTTATCGCCTTCCACAACTTCGTTAACAGGCTTACTCACTTCAATGTCGTCAACCAAAACCCATACTTTATCTACATTCAAAGACATGCTTTGAGCAAGATTTAATACAGATTTACGGTGAGTCCATTCTTCTAAGATATCGCCAATACCTAATAGGTACATAACTGCGCCAGCTGTAGGGTAATCTTTTTGAAGTAATGCAGCACCAATAGCTACACCATCAAGTACTTCTACAGTTAACTTACGTTGCCACAATGTTTTAATCGCTTTGCCGATAAATTTAATACCATCAAACCAAGCCCATGCAGCTGCAATTGGTGCAGGCAACACTGCTTTTTTACCTAAGTAAACTGCAGTGCGGTTGATCATCATTTCACGGTATTTTTTATTTACCAAGCGTGGAGAATATTCGTTCAAAGCAGGTGCTTCGGACAAGTCTAAATCGCCTAGACCTAGCACTGCTTCACGCACAGCATCAACATCGCCAGTATGTTTAATGGCGATTTGACTGCTACGAGTGTAGAAGGTTACGTCTAAAATTGCATCATTAAGGAGTAATGTATCCTCTACATAAGCTGCTTCAGCCTCTGTAAAGTGATGACCAGTTACCTTAACATGCAAGCGATTTCTGAGTTTTTTTACTACAGAAAATTGTAACATATGTGCAATCCTCTAATTATTTGTTTTCTTCAAAGATTTCTTCGTTGCGTGCTTCGTTGATTTCTTGAGCTTCTGCCAATACATCAGATGCGGATGCTTGTACTTTTTCAGCTGTTTCTAATACAGTTTCTTTAGCGCGAAGGCCAGCTGCTACGATACCAGCATATACTTTTTTAGCGTCTTTAGAAGTTAACACTTTAAGACCTACAGTACCCAATGCAAGACCTGCTGCGAATAAGTTAGCGTTTTTAAGATTGTTTTGGTTGAAGTTGAACATGATAATATCCCTTTCTACTAAATATATAAAAATTTACTTACTATATTTTGAAAAGATGAGCCTATTATAGAGACCCCTCTTCTCATTCAATAACTTGAGTGTTGTTCTGATTACTTATCAGCTCGTTTAATGCCTAACGCTTTATTGGAACCATCACAACTGCAGCTTCCACCACAACTAGATGATTTGCCGGAGTCAGATTTACCGCCGCCACAGCCGCAGCCACCTTTACCGCCTACTTGTTTAAACATTTTAAAGCCAATATAAGCTAATGCTAGAACAACTATGAGTCCTATAACAAGATTATCCATTATTATGCCTCTTTCTCAATATCTACTAAATTACAATATGTGTATTAGTGATAAACAAGATAAAAGCAATATCTAAAGGATATTTCCCTTTTCTCATTATCATTTAACCACGAATATTGATAATTATCAAGTATTATTTTTAAATTACTTATAACAAAATCGCAATGTTTTAATTCATTTTTGTTCAAAGAATCTAAAAGTGGCTAAACTCTCCTATTTAGCGATTTTAGATTAGAAACCTAATGCGCGACCTATGTTATAGAAGATGAAACATGCAATCCAAGCAAATGTATTTTCATAGCAGAACATGAAAGCAACCCATTTCCAAGAACCTGTTTCACGTTTGATAACAGCTAATGTTGCCAAACAAGGTGGGTAAATTAAGATAAACAACATCATTGTCAAACCAATTAACGGTGTGAAATGAGGGTCATTTTGTAGGTACTCAGTCAACGGTGCTGGATTTTGATCATCGCCACCAACAGCGTAAATAGTACCTAATGTAGAGATAACAACCTCTTTAGCCGCTAAACCAGCTACTAATGATAGGCCCATTTTCCAATCAAACCCCAATGGTTCTAGCACTGGATTGATAGCTTTACCAAAAGATGCTGCATAGGATTGTTCAATTTTTTCCGCAGCTTGTTCTTTATCAATTTTGTCATTTTCAGCATCTAAGTTAACGCTATTTTTATACATTGCCCATGCTGCTGGGAACAATTTTTCATTTTGGTCTTTAATGCTATTGAATAATTCAGGAGCTGCAGAATCAGCTTCTACAGCTACTTCAGGTTCATCTTCTCCTGCGTTCTTAGCAGCATCAGTAGCATCTTGTACAGTAGATTTCATATCTTCCACAATTTTATCTACTGCTTCTTTTTGGTCATCTGCAGTAATGCCAAATTGTGCTAATGTAGCTGCATCTTTTACTTCGTACTCTTGAGCAACTTGTTCTTTCATTGCGTCATAATCTTTAGAGTATTCTACATCCATAGGATATGCAGTGATGAACCAAATCAAGATAGATGCGGCCATGATGAAAGTACCGGCTTTAATAATGTACAATTTAGCACGTTCGTACATATGTAACCAAGTGGCTTTCAATGTAGGCAAGTGATAAGGAGGTAATTCCATTACAAATGGTTCAGCCTCACCAGAGAAAATGAATTTACGGAAGATTTTCGCAAAGATAACACCAAAGATAATACCTAAGAAGTACACAGAGAAGACAACAAATGTACTATCCCAACCATTCGGGAAGAATGCATTTGCAAATAAGATATATACCGGTAAACGAGCAGAACAACTCATGAATGGTGTAATCAAAATAGTAACCATTCGATCCTTATAGTTATCAAGGATACGAGCGCCCATTACAGATGGTACGGAACAACCAAATCCCAATAACAAAGGAATAAATGATTTACCATGCAAGCCACATGCGCGCATTACGCGGTCAATAACGAAGGCTGCACGAGCCATGTAACCAGTATCTTCCAAGAAAGAAATTCCAAGGAAGAGTAATAAAATTAATGGCAAGAATGAAAGTACCGCACCTACGCCGGCAATAATACCGTCAGATACAAGTGACTGTAGTTGGCCTTCTGGAATAGTCTGAACCACATAAGCTTGTAATGCAGCGAAACCATCCTCGATCCAACCTTGAGGAATACCACCTACGATGTTTACGAACGCAAACAATAGGTACATAACAACCATGAAGATTGGTAAACCCCAAATACGGTGCGTTAAGATTTTATCATAACGATCGGAACGTGTTTCTATCTCTTTTGGAGCTTGTGTTAAAGATTGGTTATATACTTCAACAGCATAACGATGGCGATATTCTTGGAATACTATATCAAGATCAACTTGATCTTTGATTTCTTCACGGATAGCTGCTGCCTTTTGTAGAACTGCTTCTGTATTCGCAAAGCCTTTAACTTTTTCCACCACATCTGGATCGTTTTCTAATAATTTAATAGCGATCCAACGTAGTGGATACGTTACTGTACCAGCTTCTTCAAGTGCGGCTACGAGTTCAGCAATTTTGCCTTCTAATAAATCACCATAATTAACTGTTACACCAGGTGCTTTTTGAGAAGCAGCTACGCTAATTGTTGCTTCTAACAACTCTTTTGTACCAATATTTGTACGACCTACTGTACTAACGATTGTAGCGCCTGTTAATTCAGCCATTTTTTTAAAGTCGTATTTGATACCCATTTCTTCAGCAACGTCAGCCATGTTTAGAGCAATAACCATTGGCTTTTCAAGTTCCAACAGTTGTGCCGCTAAATACAAGTTACGTTCTAAGTTAGATGCATCAAGGACGTTTACGATTACATCTGGATTATCGTTTACGATTACATTTCGAGCTACTAACTCATCTAAGGAACGTGCTGTTAAACTATACGTACCTGGTAAGTCAATAAATAATAAATCACGACCATTAAAATTAGTATGGCCTTCTTTCTTTTCTACCGTAACGCCGGCATAGTTACCAACGTGTTGCTTCGCCCCTGTGATATTGTTAAACATTGTAGTTTTACCACAGTTAGGGTTACCTGCTAAGGCAATGCGAACTTGCCCTTTTTCTGCCATGTGAACCTCCTATTGAACCTCTACATCAATCATGCCAGCTTCGCTATTACGAAGTGCTAATTCAAAGTTTTTTACTTTGATTTCCACCGGATCCCCCAAAGGGGCAAACTTCATAACATGGATTTTTGTACCATGTACAAGACCCATGTCAATTAGACGATGCTTAACGTTGCCACTGCCATGTAGTGTAACAATAAGACCAGACTCACCTGGTTTCATGTCTTTTAACTTTTTGATAGCCATACGACACCTCCTAATTATTGTATCTAACAACCTCATATTAACCACACACCCAATGAATAATGCGTATTAATATCTTAAATAATTATATCATACTAGCTTACAATTTCAACAATAATTATCAATTTTTCATCTAAAATATTAATACAGAGTATAAATATTAATTATGCAATCCATTCATAACCCCCACATATTATCTAGTTCAATAATATTATGCCCATAACTATATATAAGGGTCTAAGATCATCTAAAGGCTATTTAAATGAGAATATCAGTTAATTATTTCTCATTTTTATGAAATTCCATTCTCATTATCAAAACAATATTTTAATAACAATTAATTATTAAGTGATCCTACGTTCTCATTAATCAACTTACTATTCTCAACTAGATGCATCTCCCCCATGATTTTTCATTTTTACGAAATTATGTCTTATCATAGTTAGATTTGCCCCTATCTACTAGATTAGGTATAATTAACATAATATATATTAAAGAAAGGACGACACATGAAATCTTTTAAATCCTTAGGCGTTTGTGACGAAATCATTAGCATCTTACAAAAACAAGGCATCAAGGAACCAACGCCAATTCAAGAGCAATCGATTCCTATCGTCTTCAAAGGTAACGATATTATTGCAAAGGCACAAACAGGAACTGGTAAAACTCTGGCCTTCCTTTTACCTATCTTGCAACGTGTTCACACTGATGTACATCAAGAACAAGTACTTATCATTGCTCCAACACGTGAATTAATTAAACAGATTTCCGATGAAGCAAAAACATTGGGCGCTGTTTTAGGGGTTGACATTCTGCCACTCATTGGCGGTAAAACAATCGAATCACAATTACAACAGTTGGGTAGACGTCCACATGTTATCTTAGGTACACCTGGCCGTTTATTAGACCATGCAAAACGCGGTTCACTACATCTTGACTCTATTCGTCGAGTAGTATTAGACGAAGCAGATCAAATGCTCCACATGGGCTTTTTACCAGATATAGAAAATTTGATTGGTCAAACAGATGCCAATCGACAATTACTTCTCTTCTCAGCCACTATTCCGGACAAAATTCGCAATCTTGCAAAAGCTTATATGTCTAAACCTGTATCTGTTACAGCTGAAGGTAAGCACATTACATTAGAGGCTATCGACCAACGCGTGTATATGATGAACACAGAGGACAAAACACCTCGACTCATCAAAATGATTCAAGAAGATGATCCCTATTTGGCAATTGTTTTCTGTAACAAACGAGAAGGCGCTATTAGACTATCCTATGAATTGACTGCAGCAGGCCTAAATATTGCAGAAATGCATGGCGACTTAACGCAAGGACGTCGTACACAAATCCTGCGAGATTTTGCAAAAGCAAAAACACAAATCTTAGTGGCTACCGATATTGCAGCCCGCGGTATCGATATTGAAGGTATTACACATGTGTACAACTATGACGTACCGCACGACGTAGATTACTACATTCACCGTATCGGACGTACTGGTCGTGCAGGCAACACAGGTATCGCTGTTACCTTTGCTACACCTTCTGATGAATCTTGGTTGCGACGTATTGAGCGTGCTATTCAAGCAACATTAACAAAATATACCAAAGATGGTCAAATCAAAACTAAGGGCAATGCCAACAACGCACCTAAACGTAACAAAACTACATCTAAACCTAAAATCACAAGTTCATATCAATCTACAAAGGCAAAAGCCCACAAAGCTCGAGGCCACAAAGGTTCTAACACTAGGCAACGCCGCACCTCTACATCACAAACAGGTCGTCGTGGTAAACGTAGATAATACAAAATGCGTGTAGCAAAAGCTGCACGCATTTTTCTATGTCATATTTACTATATTACTTATTTTGATTCACATATATGCTAGGCACGCCATCTACATCTGTACACTGTGTTTTACACGCAGAACGATTACTACATAGCCATGTAGTACGACCCCGCATATTTTGCTTAACAAAATAGCCTTTTTTACATCGTGGACACAAATACTGCTTCGATTCTTCTGGCACCTCAATATTTGTACTAGCATTTTGAGATACTTCATTCACAGGCTGCGTATACCGACAAGACGGATAATTGGTACAGCCTATAAAAGCACCAAATTTCCCTGTTCGTTGCTGTAAACGGCCCTTTTTGCAAGATGGACATTCTGGTAACTTAGAAATATCTACCTGCGTATCATCAAGAGGCCGTTTCGAATTTTGACTGGAAATAGTTCGTACCACATTTGGCATCATCTGATCTCGACCTACCTGTTTATCAAAACCAAGTTTTTCAATTAAATGTCGTAAAAATTGAATTTGATCCGTCAAAAAAGAATCTAATGTATCCTCCCCTTCACTCATGAGGGCAAGGCGTTCCTCCCATACTGCAGTTTCATCAGGATATAACAGTTCATCTGGCAATGCATCTACCAATAAATAACCTGTATCTGTTGGTGATAGCACCTGTTTCTTACCAGAGGTTCGCATAAAGCCACGACTAATTAATTCATCGATAATATTAGCCCTCGTCGCTTCCGTTCCGATACCAGATACGGCTTTTAATTGCTTTTTCAGTTCTTCATTTTTTACAAACTTATGAATCTCCTTCATGGCTTGCAATAATGTGGATGGTGTAAATCGAGATGGCGGTTTGGTTTGCTTTGCATCCACAGAGGAGTCTGTATATTGAACATCATCATTCTTTCTAACAGATGGCAAATGATCAGCTTCCTCTATAGCATCCTTTTTAGAATCTGATTCGGCACCTCGTTCATCTGTTAAATCCGGTTCATCATTATCAGTATTATTTTTTGATTTTTGACGTTTATATAAAGATTTCCAACCATCTTCAATAACGACGCGCCCATTGGCAACGAATTCTTCATCACATTGCCCAACTATAATCTTAGTCTGCTCATACACATGTTCCCCATAAAATTGAGCGATATAGGCCTGACTAATGAGAAAATATATATTTCGTTCTGCTTGCGTCAGATTATTGATATTACACGCCACCGTAGTCGGAATAATAGCATGATGGGCAGTAATCTTTTTTTCGTTCCAAGCACGACTCTTGATGTTTCGATCCGCTTTTTGTGCCCATACTGAAAGCTTCTCATCACCAGACTGTGTCAAATTATCCAATATCGCCATGCGATCGACATATTGATTAGGTGGTAAATATTCACAATCAGACCGCGGATAGGTTGTTAACTTCTTCTCATATAATTTTTGAGCTGTATCAAGTACTGTTTGAGGATCATAGGAATACGCCTTCCCCGCTAATACTTGTAATGACGATAATGATAAGGGCAAGCGTTGCGGATCTTTTTTCTTAGACTTTGTAACTGACTTTATAACGCCACTAGGACTAGCCTCTAATCTCTTAACTAATTCTTCAGCGATTTCTTTATTGATAAGGCGCCCATCTGGGTCTAATCCCTTTTGCTCATCCTTTGGCTGCCAAGTTGCCCAGAATGTACCATTCACATGAGTATATAAAATTTTAACAGTAAAATAATCAACTGGTTTAAAATCTGCTAATTCACGTTCACGTCGCACTACAAGTGCCAACGTCGGTGTTTTCACACGGCCAATCGGCAATGTTACCTTATGCCCTTTATAACGTTCGGATAATGTATAGGCTCGCGATAAATTCATACCAATTAGCCAATCAGCACGAGCTCTAGCCAGTGCAGATTGATATAAATTATGAAAATCCTTATTATCTCGTAAATCACCTAATGCTGATCTTATAGATTTTTCATCCAATGCATTTAACAAAATACGTTGCACAGGTTTTGTATTTCCTACAAAGTAAAGAACTTCATCAACTAATAGTTGCCCCTCTCTATCAGGGTCACCTGCATTAACGATTATATCAGCTTTACCTATCAAATCTTTAACGACCTCAAATTGTTGTCGACTACTATCCGTAACTAGTAGTTTCCACTCTGATGGCACGATTGGCAAATCTTGAGGGCGCCAACGGATATATTTATCATCATAATCACCTGGTTCAGCTTGATGTAATACATGCCCCACAACCCATGTAACAACATCATCGCCTTGGATAAAATAACCATTGCGTTTTTGTATATTTTTATTTTCCGGCAAACATTTACTGATTTCTCGAGCCATCGATGGCTTTTCTGCAATAAATAACCGCATGGTCCCCTCCTTAACGTACATATGGCAGCTATTCCCCAAGCCGCCCTTTGAAATTTCATTATACTACAATTTAGTGGTCATAACTACCAAAATCATGTATAATTTTAAAGATATGAATGATGTGAAAGTAACACATTGAAATAAAACTTTCACAAACGAAACAATAGAGGTGAACCATGACATTTTTAGAAGAAGTACAACGTCGTCGTACGTTTGCTATCATATCTCACCCGGATGCGGGTAAAACTACATTAACAGAAAAATTACTTTTATACGGTGGTGCCATCCACTTGGCTGGTTCCGTTAAATCTCGTAAAACCGCAAAACACGCCGTTTCTGACTGGATGGAAATCGAAAAACAACGTGGTATCTCCGTAACGAGTTCAGTCTTGCAATTCGACTACGATGGATGTCGAGTAAACATCCTTGATACGCCTGGTCACCAGGACTTCTCCGAAGATACGTACCGTACATTGATGGCTGCTGATAGTGCTGTTATGTTGATCGACGTAGCCAAAGGCGTGGAAGCACAGACAAAGAAATTATTCGCTGTATCTAAAGAGCGCGGGATTCCTATCTTTACGTTCGTAAACAAAATCGACCATTTCGGTCGCAGCCCATTTGACTTGATGGAGGAAATTGAAAATGTTCTCGGTATTCGTACATGCCCTATGAACTGGCCTATCGGTATTAATGGCGAATACAAAGGTGTTTATGACAGAGAACACGAAACCATCGAACTCTTTGCCAAAGACGAAACACATGGTCAAGAAAAGTTAGCCTCCGAAAAAGGTGCTTTAACAGACCCTCGCATGAAAGAATTATTAGGCGACGATGTATATCAAGCATTACTTGACGATATTGAATTGCTAGATGTTGCAGGCGATCCATTCGATTTTGACAAGGTTCGTGCTGGTGAATTAACGCCAATGTTCTTCGGTTCTGCTATGACTAACTTTGGGGTAAAACCATTCTTAGAAAAATTCTTAGAACTAGCACCATCCCCTGCGCCACGTCAAGCAGTAGAAGAAATTGTACAGCCTACTAGCGAAGATTTCTCCGCTTTAGTATTTAAGATTCAAGCAAATATGGACCCTAATCATCACGACCGCATCGTATTTATGCGTATCTGCTCTGGTAAATTCGAAAAAGGTATGTCCGTATTACATCGTCAATCTAATAAAGCGATTCGTCTATCTCAACCGCAACAATTCTTAGCTACAGAACGTACTATCGTTGAAGATGCATACCCTGGCGATATTATCGGTGTCTTCGATGCCGGTACAATGGGTGTAGGCGATACACTGTGTGCTCAAAAGCACAAAGTAACATTCGGTGACTTCCCAGTATTCCCACCGGAATTCTTTGCTCGCGTATCCCCAAAAGATACAATGAAGCGTAAACAGTTCCAAAAAGGTATGACTCAACTTGCTCAAGAAGGTGCGGTCCAAATCTTTGAACAACCAGGTGCCCTCGACTCCTTCGTAGTTGGTGCAGTTGGCATGCTTCAATTTGAAGTTCTAGAATATCGCCTTAAAAATGAATATGGTGTCGACCTATTAAATCATACATTGCCATATAGCGTGGCACGTTGGATTGATGGTGACGTAGATACATCTACACTCAAAGGCTTAGATAATGCAATGATTGTTAAGGATAATCGCAATCGTACAGTAGTCCTTATCTCAAACGAATGGCAAATGGGCTGGGTAATAGAACGAAATCCTGATATTACATTCTTGCATACCCCAAAACTACATAATGAAATCTAGTTAAAACTATAAAGCTAAGATATATACTGGCGAAGATTCTCTATTTCAGTGAATCTTCGCCATTTTCTTTTTCGATTTACATGGATATAAAAAAATTTTCATAACTTAGAGGAATTTTTAATAATGATGCAGAATATATAATGTATACATATTTTGTATACATGATAAATTCTATAGTATTTGATTGGTTGTTCATGATACAATGTAATAAATTATTTTTTATTTGTTAAAAGGAGTGATTTTATGCCACTGATTGACCTAAAGTTAGTCAACGATGTATGGACTCTAAACTTGTCCATGATTCAAACTGTGGGCCTCGCTGTAATTACCTTATTCATAGGTACTTGGATTAATAAACATTCCAAGTTTTTACAACGCATGTGTATGCCTGCACCTGCTGTAGGGGCTTTACCATTTGCATTTTTAACCGCCATTCTTTCTTATTATCATATTTTGGATATTAAATTTGAAGGTTCATTACAAACCTTCTTAATGCTTGCCTTCTTTACTACCATCGGTTTGATGGCTTCCTTAAAAGTATTAAAAAAGGGCGGCATTTTCATTGTTTTCTTCTTCCTTGCTTGCGCCGTGTGGATTGTAGTTCAAAATACTGCAGGTATCGCCATTGCCAAAGCATTGGGTATTGACCCAATCATCGGTATCATGGCCGGTTCCGTATCCATGATTGGCGGTCTCGGTACGGCAGGTGCCTTCGGTCCATACTATGAAGAACTATATGGTGTCGCAGGAACAGCATCCGCAGCGGTAGCAGCAGCTACATTCGGTATGGTAGCTGGTACAATCTTAGGTGCTCCAGTAGGTGAACGCATCATCAAGATGCACAAGGTAAAAACACCTTATGACAACCCTGAAACTATGGATGATGACAACATCGATTATATCGAAGATCACGTTGAAGGCGGCGGAAAGCAATTTAACTCTCAAGATTTGTTAACGATTTGTATGTGGATTGGCCTGGCATTGGGTATTGGTACTATCGTAAGTGCTGGTTTATCTGTTCTTACACCATTACCTGCATATATTGGTGCTATGATTTGTGCAGCAGTAATTCGTAACGTAGGCGATTTTACAAAATCCTATAAAATTAACGATGCAGCTCTTGACGCAGTATCTAATGTAGCATTATCTTTATTCGTTACAATGGCAATCAATAGCTTGAAGCTTGTACAATTAATCAATCTTGCATTACCGCTTATTACAATCTTAGTTGCTCAAATGGCGCTTATCTGTGTGTTTGCATACCTCATTTATCTCCTATTTGGACGCAACTACGATTCTGTTATGCTCGGTGCTGGCGCCATCGGCTTCGGCTTAGGTGCTACGCCAAATGCATTGGTTAACATGTTATCCTTAGCAAGTAAACACGGTCCATCCCCTCGTGCATGGCTCGTAGTTTCCTTGGTAGGTGCATTCTTAATCGATTTTGCTAATGCCTTCCTTATTACAACAATGGCAAAGTTAATACACTAAAACGAAAGGACCCATTCGGGTCCTTTTCTTATGCCAAAAGGTCCTAAGGATTTCCTTAGGACCTTTCTGTTATATTATTTAATTAATGCAGCCCACGCATTAGCTACATCGGCAAACTCTTGAAGTGTGAAGGTTTCCCCTCTTCGTTGCCCATCGATATTAGCCTTTGCTAATAGTTCTTCAATTCTATCCTTCGATAAGCCTGTGGTCTTCATCGTATTAACAAATGTTTTACGACGTTGTGCAAAACCAGCCTTCACAACGCGGAAGAATAGTCTTTCATCGATTACATCCACAGGTGGTTTATCGCGCAATACACAGCGAATAACAGAACTTGTTACCGCTGGCGCTGGCAAAAATGATTTAGGCGGTACATCAAGCACGATATCTGGCTTAGTATAATATTGAACCGCTACCGATAGAGCACCATAGTCCTTTGTACCAGGTTTTGCCACCATACGTAAGGCTACTTCCTTTTGCACCATTACAACAAGTCGTTCAATAGGTAATCGACTTTCCAACAAGGACATAATAATAGGTGTTGTAATATAATACGGTAAATTAGCCACCACCTTAAATGGCTCATGATTCATGATAGATGGTACATCTAATTTAAGTACATCCCCATGCACAATCTTTACATTACCATATTGAGCTAGTGTTGTATCCAATACCTCTAATAAGCGTGTATCTAATTCAATAGCTGTTACATTCGCACCACTTTGTGCTAAACCTTGCGTTAAGGTGCCGATACCAGGGCCAATCTCTAATACTGGTTCACCATCATGTAAATCAGCAGCCTTAACAATTTCATCAACGATGCCACGTTTAATTAAAAAATTTTGCCCTAGCTTTTTGCTCATCTTAATATCAAACCGCTTACATATATAATGAACTACTTCTGGGCTTGCAATGATAGATTCAATCATGAATGCTCCTATTTTATAACTTATTATTTATTCCATTATTACTATAATAATATACCTCTTAAAAGCATATTAAAGCATAGAGACAGCCTGTTCAAATTCATCACGACTAATACCATAATGGTTCAATCGATATAAGAACTGTTTACCATTACCATAACCTATACCTAGTATGGCACCAACAGCTGCCCTTTTATCGGCACTATTAGGAAATCCAGAAAGGCCATGTTTTACAAGGTCCCCCATCGTAAATTCATCACTGGATACGAGTGATTCAGTATGAAGTACGGATAAAGCCTTTAGAATAGATTTAGGTGAAGCTTGTTCTATCCCAATGTCATCATTAGCATAAGCCTCATCACGAGGGACAAAAGCATGTTGTGCATTGGGAAACTTTTTGGTCAACACACGACGTATGCGCTCACCAGCCGTATCTGGATCCGTTAGGATTATAATACCTCGTTTTTCATAGGCTACGCGAATCTGATCGATTACGCCTTTACGCAAGGTAAAACCTTCTGTAGCAATGCAATCAGCTTCTATAGCTTGATGTATACGCTGTATATCAGACTTTCCTTCTACTACGATGACCTCTTTTAACATAGGACCTCCTTTTATCTATTTTATTATTGTAACATATATATCATTGCTTAAATAGATTGAATAGTTTAGTATAGAAATATATAAATCTATATAATAAGGAGATTATTGTGACATTACAACAATTACGATATGTAACAACAATTGCAAATATTGGCAGCATTAGTGAGGCTGCTAAACGTTTATTCGTATCCCAACCAAGCTTAACAAAGGCCATTAAAGAGCTAGAAAAAGAAATGGGTATTACCATTTTTGATCGAACTAACAAAGGGATAACCGTATCTAAGGACGGAGAACGCTTTTTAGGTTACGCGCGCCAAGTATTAGAGCAAGCAACCTTATTAGAAGAACAATATAAATCTAATAAGGGTGGCAAAAAGCAATTTTCTGTTTCCACACAGCATTATTCCTTTGCGGTTAATGCTTTTATTGATCTTATCAACCAAAGCGATGTGGATTCCTATGATTTTTCATTACGAGAAACACAGACCTATGAAATCATCGATGATGTAGCGCATATGAAAAGTGAAATTGGCTTATTATATTACAATGATTTCAACCGCCCCGTACTAGAAAAGCTAATTCACACTAACGAATTGACCTTTACAGAATTATTTACAGCACATCCACATATCTTTATTGGTAAAACACATCCATTAGCAAATAAGGATGTAGTATCAATGGATGAATTAGAAGAGTATCCATATATCTCCTTCGAACAGGGTGACCACAATTCCTTCTATTTCTCTGAGGAAATTTTCAGTACTGTAGTACGTCCAAAACATATCCGTGTACGTGACAGAGCCTCCCTCTTTAGTTTATTGCTCGGTCTTAACGGATATACTGTATCTAGTGGTGTAATTGATAAAGAGGTGAATGGTGAAAACATCATTTCTGTACCTCTTGCCGAAGAGGGCTTGATGCATATCGGCTATATTACAAATAACAAAATGCAGCGTAGCCGTTTAGGTCAAGTATATATTCAAGCCTTAGAACAATACGTTTGCAACTATGGTAGACATATACAATTACCTGAAGATAAAAAATAAACACAATAATTATGTCAGTTATATAGCTAGCTAGAAATATTCTATAAGCATATCAATTCATAAACTAAGGAGGCAAGCTCTGTTAAGAGAATGCCTCCTTAATTTATATACTTGCTTCAGATATAACCAAATCAATCAAACTCTTGCTGCAACATAACTTAAAGCTATACACAACGCTAATATATAGATATTTTTATATATAATCATACTTCGTTATAATAAGCCTATCGAAATTATCGGCTCTACCGTTTACTATAGGAGGATTATTATTATGTCTAAATATTTAGCACCATTTCATTTTGATATTGTAGGTTCTTTCCTACGTCCTGCAGAATTAAAAGAGGCTCGCGAAGCTTTTACAAAAGGAACTATTACAAGAGATGAATTAACAGCAGTTGAAGATCGCCTCATTACAGAATTGATTCAAAAACAAAAAGCTGCTGGCCTACCAGTTATTACAGATGGAGAATTCCGTCGTGCCTATTGGCATCTTGATTTTATGTGGGGCTTTAACGGCGTTAAAGAAATCGAACTTGAACATGGCTATAAATTCCACGGTCAAGAAACTGCGCCTGGTTCCCTTGCTCTTACTGGTAAAATTACAGGTACTAATCATCCATTTGTAGAACATTTCAAATTTGTAAAACAATTTGAAGATGAAAACACTACGGCTCGTCAAACCATTCCTGCTCCTTCTCAATTCCTAGCAGAATTATTCCGTGAAGATAACGGCATTACAACACGCTCCTTCTACCCCGATTTAGAAGAGTTAATCCAAGATATTGCCGCTGCATATCGACAAGTTATTAAAGATTTATATGATGCAGGTTGCCGAAATATCCAATTTGATGATTGTACTTGGGGTATGTGCTGTGACCATGCTTACTGGACAGGGCGTCAAAAGGATAAAAACGTTACCATTGAAGGTGAAACAGCAAAATACTTGCGCTTAAACAATCTAGCCCTTGAAGGTCGTCCTCATGACTTAGCATTTACTACTCACGTATGCAGAGGTAATTATAACTCTACATGGGCCGCTAGTGGTGGTTACGAACCAGTAGCACCTATTCTCTTCGCCAAAGAAAATGTAGATGCCTACTATTTAGAATTCGATGATGATCGTTCCGGCGGTTTTGAACCATTACGTGAAGTTTCGCCTAATAAAAAGGTTGTATTAGGTCTTATTACATCAAAACGACCTGAATTAGAAGATAAAGAAGTTATTAAAGAACGCATCAAAGAAGCGACTAAATATATCCCTCTTGAAAGACTATGCTTGTCTCCACAATGCGGTTTTGCTTCTTGTGAAATTGGTAATCAATTGACCGAAGAAGATCAATGGGCTAAACTAGCATTAGTTAAAGAAATTGCTCATGAAGTATGGGGTGATTAAATGACAAAGCACACTATATATTTAGGTGGAGGTTGCTTTTGGGGCCTTCAAGGTTATATTAGACAAATTTCTGGGGTACTCTCTACTGAAGTAGGCTACGCTAATGGTCCAAGTTCAAATCCTAGCTACGAAGATGTATGCCATGATAGCGGTCATGTAGAGGCACTTAAGATTACATACGATGCGGATACGCTGTCTCTAGACCACTTGATTCAATATTTCCTTCGCGCTATTGATCCTTTCAGTATCAACAAACAAGGCGGTGACGAAGGTATTCAATATCGCACCGGTATTTATTATATCGATAACTCAGATAAACCTATTATTGAAGCTACGCTAGCTCGTGCCCAGTCCTTTGAAAGCAAACCTTTTGCTATTGAAGTATTACCACTCGATAATTACTATACTGCTGAAGAATACCATCAAGATTACTTAGATAAAAATCCTACTGGTTATTGTCATATTCCACTAGGTTTATCCCAAGAACCTCTAATCGATGACAGTTTATACAACAAACCGACAGAACAAACGCTAAAAACTCTTTCTACACAAGAATATGAGGTAACTCAAAATGCAGCTACCGATGCACCATTCAGTCATGAATTGACCGATGAATTCAAATCAGGACTATATGTTGATATCACTACGGGCGAACCTCTATTTGCTTCATCTCGCAAGTTTGAATCGCATTGTGGTTGGCCTAGTTTTACAAAACCAATAGCAAAGGATGTGATTCGGTATTACCAGGATAATTCTCACGGTATGCAACGCATAGAAGTTCGAAGCCGTATTGGTAATGCTCATTTAGGACATGTATTCGAAGATGGTCCTAATGGTTCTTTAAGATATTGTATCAATGGTTCTGCTCTTCGATTTATTCCAAAAGATCAATTAGTCGGTTCTAATTACGAATACTTAATTCCTTATATAGAATAGAATATTCAAGAATAAATGACGACAGCCTCCACACGAAGGCGGTCGTCATTTTATAATAAAATCCACATACTAAAAGGAGATATCACATTGGATATCTCCTTTTATTGTATAGATTAATCTAGTACATATACAGTTACGTCGCGTCGACCAAAATCCATAGCCTCTCCATAAGAGTCCATAACAAGGTCAATACGATTACCAATAATAGCACCACCTGTATCAGCAGCCACAGCTTCACCATAGCCAGGAATGAATAGACGTGTGCCTAACGGAATAACATCAGGGTCAACGGCAACAATACCACGTACTGCAGGAACACCTGTAGCAGTAATACCTAATCCATCACCATCACCTGCTAAGTAAGCAGATGCTTCCATAACGATAGAGCGAGATGCTCGACCAGCCACATTACGAGATGTCGTTACTTCACGAGTGCCTTCTTTAATAATTGTAGGCACCATATTTGTCATTACGGATTTAGATAATTCATTTGTTTTAATTACATTACCATTATTATATAAAGTTTCAACTTGAACACGTTCTGTGCCAGGTTGACCGACTTGAACGACCTCTTCTTCACCGATAGCCATAGTGTCATCCTTTTCACGGATAACTTGAACCGGAATCTCTTGATCTACAGTATTCACTGCACGGCTAGTAACACGCACAATATTTACTGTGCTACCAGATTGGATTGCACCGTTGGCTGCAGTTGTATAATTGGGAGCTTTAAAACCTAATTCATTAGCTAACTCTTCTGCTGTTGTTTGTGTTGTATAAACAGTTCTAGTTTTTCCATCTACTGTAACAGAAACAGGGAATGCTCTTACGACCGTAAGCGTCGTACCTTCTTGTACAGAATTAGAATCACTAATCACTTTATCTTTTGGATTTAATTTAATACCTGCGTTACGCACGATACCTTCATTAGAATTTAAATGTGTTTTAACAGTATGGGCTGCACCATCAGCCATGACTGTAACAGTTTTATCGTTGTAAGAAAAACCAGTCAAGGTTATTGCAGTTACCATCAATCCAGCAACCACAGACGATACATATCGCTTATGCGTTTTTTGAATTCTCATAACGAAATACCTCCTGTAACAATGATATTCTACTACAGTTAGATATAACCTGTCAAACGCACAAGGTTGACAATAGCAAATAAACATAGATTGTATATGTATTTTTAAATTTATTTAATATGATATTTTCAATCAATGTCCACTGTACAAAGACATATCTATGTTTTTCGATAACATACTAAATAAGCAAAATTGTAGGTGTATACAAGATAATAATACAATATATTGTATGCCATGTATTATTAATCATCACTTTGGATTTTTATATGTTTTTGCTATTGTTATCGTCTAAAATATAAATTTTTCTAAAATTTATTTCTTATCCATAATGCTATATAAGGATATATTCGACTTCATAAAAGTATTATATATCACTCTATATTTATACAGTGTTCATAACCCAGGTCTTCACTATTCTTTCATTTTAAACATCGGTTTAAAACGTTCAATAACAGTCATTTGCTCCTTATTTTCTTGTGTATTAGCAGCCTCCATTAACTCTTCTTGAGCCGATAGCGGACCTTCTACGTTTGAAGCCTTATAATAAGACCCATCAGCCCTCATTATATGTGTCTTTAATGTATCCACTAAATATAAATCTAGTATCCCCTTAATGCGTGACTTATGACGTTTATCTTCAATAGGAATCATCAATTCAACACGTTCATTTAAATTACGTGGCATCCAATCTGCACTGGAAAGAAAGAGCTTTTCATTACCACCATTACGGAAATAGAATAATCGGTGATGTTCTAAAAAACGTCCTACTATAGAACGTACAGTAATATGGTCACTCACACCAGCAATACCAGGACGAAGTGTACAAATACCACGTACGATGAGATCTATCTTCACACCATTTGTAGATGCCTCATACAATTTAGCAATGACACGTTTATCCAGTAGTGAATTCATTTTAGCAATAATATATGCATCTTCACCACGTTTTGCACAATCTATTTCCTCATCGATGAGCTCCATGATTTTCTCACGTAAATTAAGTGGTGCTACGATAAACTTATTCCAAATTGGGGGATCCGAATATCCAGAAATCAAATTAAAGAAACGTGATGCATCATCACCATATTCATCATTACAAGTAAATATGCCACAGTCCGTATATATACGTGCAGTTTTGCCATTGTAGTTACCTGTTGCTAAATGTACATAGCGGCGTATACCATCTTCTTCACGACGTACAACCATAGTAATCTTGGAGTGAGTTTTTAAGCCTTTTAAACCATAAATTACATGACATCCGGCTTTTTCTAATCGACGTGCCATAATGATATTATGCTCTTCATCAAAACGAGCTTTTACTTCCATTAATACTGTAACCTGCTTACCATTATCTGCAGCCTTTATGAGAGATGCAATAATAGGTGATTCACCACTAACGCGATATAAGGTTTGTTTGATAGCTAATACATTGGGATCTACAGCTGCTTGTGCCACAAACTGTTCAACTACACTAAAAGATTCAAAAGGATGATGAACAAATATATCGCGCTCTCGAATCACATCGAGTAAGTTTTCACCTTCACAACCAATCAAGTCACTTGGTGTTTTGGACTCAAACGGTTTATAACGCAAATAATCGTAACCTGGATAATTAGAAAAATCAAAATACATACGACAATCTAAATGACCATCTATATGATATACATCCTTTTTCTCCAATTCTACACTTTTCAATACGGTAGATAACAATTCCGGAGAACCTTCACCGGCTACTTCTAAACGAACCGCATCACCACGGCGCCGACGTCGTAAAGAGGCTTCAACTTCTGTAAGTAAATCCTTTGTATCCTCTTCCGCTATTTCTAAATCCGCATCGCGAGTTAATCGGAACGTCATAGACTCTTCTATACCATAGCCTTGAAAAAACTGTATAGCATAGAAATTAATAACATCTTCTAAATACACAAAATGATGCGTCTTATTAGACGGTGTAGGCACTTCAATAATTCGATCCAATACAGATGGAATTGGCAAAATAGCAATTTTATAATCCTTTGTACCATCAGATTGAACTTGAAATATACGAACAATGGTATTAATCGTATGATTTGCCAAAAATGGGAATGGATGCCCTGAATCAACTGCTAGTGGTGTAACCACCGGATAAATTTGCTCTTCAAAATAATGTCTAAGCCAGGTTTTTGTCTTTACATCTAATTCTTCAGGATGCAAGAAATACAAGCCTTCCTCTTCTAATGAATCTAACACGCGGTGTAAATATGTATATTGTAAAGAAACTACGCGCTGTACTGATTCATCAATTGCTTTCAACTGCGCCTTAGCATCCATATGCGCCGCATCATATTTTACAATTCCATTCATAGCTTGATGCCGCAAACCAGCAACACGAATCATGAAAAACTCGTCTAGATTTGAACTGGCAATGGAGATAAAACGAAGACGCTCCATCAAGGGGGTACTCGTATCCATAGCTTCTAATACGACGCGTTGATTAAATTTCAACCAAGATAATTCACGGTTAAAATAATACTTTGGACTCGTAAACAACTTATACCCCCCCTATAGTCAAGGAAATTTCCATACCAAATATTTCACTAAAATAGATGGAGTCACGATTAAAGGTCCACCATTCAAGAGAGATATTTTCCTTGGTTCTAACGTGAACAACCAATTCTTTATCTTTTTCCTCAATACGTATAGCTTCTATTTTTTGATTGCTTCCTGCATCTAATGCACAAGCTACGCGTACAATGGCTACTAGCTTTGTGACCTGTATTTTTTGTAATTCTGTAAGAACTTTAAAATATTCATCATCATCTGAAGGTGTACCCTTGTAATGGTAATACACTACATTCGCTACAACTTGTTTTTCTTCTTCTGAAAGACCAAATATATCGGTTCCCATTACAATATGATACGCATGCTCTCCATGATTTCTAAGGCTTATAAATTTACCGACAGAACATAAAATCGCTGCTATACGGCACAAATACCCCCATCGTTCTGGTAAACCTTTATGATGGAGTGCATTACAGAATTCCAAACTAAAACGTTCAACCTCTCTATCATGTACGGCATCTGTATGATAACGAGCCGCTATAGCACGGGCCAAATCTGCATTTTGCTCACGCAATTGATACATATAAGGATGGTTTTGCGTTTCTACACCATAAAACCAACTAATACCTTGAGAGAATGAATAACTACTAAAAATTAAGGCTTCAGGATTAATAGCACTAATAATTTCAGAGAAAAAAATCATAGTAGGCATTAAAATATTAGCCTTAAACTCTGGAATCTTATAGCGATTGACTAGTTTTGTAGCCGTAATACCATCAAAGGAATTCATAAGATCATTAAACTGTTGAGGATCAATAGAAATGATTTGCTCACTATTACTATATCCCATCAACTGCAACACTAAGCGAGCCTCATCACCAGAGAAAATAATATTTTTAATATTAAACCTCTGCAATTCTTCTCGTAACGGACTAATCATGCGATGTAAATATTCAGTAATGGCTGTACTAAAGGATATAGAAGCACGTTGGTTACGGTTAAAAGACTCCATAACACGTAGTGAACCACTATGCATATTTTGTTGGAACAATAGTGATCTGCCTTTCCAAGCAGTTAAACCGACCCCACCGGACGTGATATCTGCAAATAGACAAGCCGTACTGTCATCCGTAGCCTTATGATGATACATCATTTCATAATATAACAAGGCATATTTAAAATAAACTTCTTTAGGCATGTCTATAACTTCTACACGCATACCTGTTTGAATAAAAATCTGATCTAAAATAGCCCTTCGATTAGTGGCTTCACGGATAACAGTTGTACCATACAAGCGACATCTAGATACATTATAATCTGCCATTAATTGTTTATAGCCTTTTAAAATATCACAGATTTCTTCAATTGTTTTAAAACTAAGGCGAGATGTTTGAAATAACTCCTCCCCAAAGGTTACTTCCCGTGCAGCATAATCGATAACACGCACTTCATCAATACTTTTATATTCTAATATGGTAATACTCATGCTACTAGAGCCAACATGCAAAATCGCATATCGAAGCACTTTAGCCAATGTCATAACTACCTCCTACTGAGGGAACCACTCAATTTGTAACTGACGCTTATATTCCTTTTTAAAGGCTTTTGCCAATCGTTCAACAGCACCCTTTATTATGGAAATATCACGGCTAGCTGGATAGTGCACTATCAACTGAACCTCTTCAGGACTGATGCGACTTTCAAGATGTGTAATCAACTGCTCATGACTTTCATCAAGAGCCTCAGCAATAGCAAGAATTATAGATAATTTCTTCCCTATCGCTTTCTGCTCATCATCCAACAATTGCCCATACAAAAAGTTTTTATACTCTTTTGGTTTTAAACCATGAGAGTTCATCACAAGAAAAGCACTAAAAGCCTGTTCAATATGAGTAATTCCGTATAAATTGCTATTAACTAACATATAACACCCATGACGAGCATGGCTATAATAGTTCACCCGTTTTCCGATATCATGTAACAAAGAAGAAACTTGCAAACAACGGCGCAATGCAGTATCACCTTTGTGTAATGGTTGCCATTGGTCATATAAGATATCGGCTAATTTGCCGACATGTTTAGCATGAATTAATTCGTATCGAGTCATTCCTAGCAGTACATTTTCTGCAGAATGGATAAGGATATCTGGAATGATTGGATTTCCTCCTAAATAGGCTTGCCCATAATAGTCGTAAAACAACCCCTCACGAAGACCTGAGCCACCTACAACAAGAGTTTTGCAATTTATATAATTGAACAACTCATATACAATTGTCATACCGGCAATAATAATATCCGCCCGTTCTGATGAAAGGCCATTGATTTTTTTACGTTGTGCTAATGGTTTGGATTTAACCTCATCTAACAATTCTGTAAAACGGTGATAGGGTATTTCATAATTGTGCAATTTAGTAATAGGATATGATAATTTTCGTTGATCCATTTTCGCAATATTACGAGCTGTACCACCAATACCTAATAGAGGCTTTTTAACATTTTTAAGCCATGGATGTTCCTCTATGGCTTGCTTAATAGCCTTCACCATTTTATTGTATTCTTTGTCTGTAAATTCTTTGCCTTTCTGATAGGTTCCTGTTAAAGTCAAAGCACCTATTGGCAAGCTAACAGATTTCTCAATTTGTCTATTTCTTACCAAAGTCACCTCTGTACTAGCGCCGCCTAAATCAAAGATAACAAAATCCTTAAGGCCAATTGTATTAATAACACCAAGGAAACCTAAGCGAGCCTCTTCAACACCGGAAATACATTCTAATTCAAGACCTGTATCTTGTTTTACAAGATTGATAAATTCATCACCATTATTTGCTAAACGGACTGCAGCGGTAGCAACAGCCTTAATCGTATCGACCTCAAAAGCTTTGGCCATATGAACATACGATTGTAATGATACTAATGCACGATTCATAGCTTCTTGTGTTAGCTTATGATCCCCCCACATATTTTCACTCAACCGAATCGAGTCTTTTTCTTGATAGAGTAAACGATAACTACCCGTATCTGATATTTCATAAATAACGAATCGAACTGAGTTCGATCCTAAGTCAATAAATGCTATGCGTTCCATCTTATCATCCTTTTTCAAGTCCAAACATATATAGACTATATATTGTTAGTATACCATAGAAAAACGCGATTCCTTCAATGAAAGAATCGCGTTCACTATGTAACTATATATTAAATAACTTTAATTTGATAGTATTTACAAATATAGCTATTCTATTCTATTTTATTTAATACCAAATACGCGCTTACCATTTTCATAAGCGATTGCGGCAAACTCATCTGCATCCATACCTTTTAAAGCAGCAATTTCTTCTGCTACAAATTGAGTCTTACTAGGGTCATTGCGTCGACCTCTATACGGAGGTGGCGTCAAATAAGGAGAATCTGTTTCTATAAGGATTCGATCCAATGGTACTTGTTTAGCAACTTCTTTTAGGTTAGTAGATTTTGGGAATACCACCGGGCCTGCAAAGGAGATATAAAACCCCATTTTAATAGCCTCTTTAGCCATTTCCCAACTACCTGAATAACAATGGAAAATTCCCCAATTATCCTTTCCTTCATTGCGCAAGATATTCATGATATCTCCATGAGCATCGCGATCATGGATAATAATAGGCAAATCTACCTCTCGAGCTAACTCAAGCTGACGTATAAAGACCTTCTTTTGCGTTGGTCTATCAGAGAAATCATAGTAATAATCAAGGCCGATTTCACCGATAGCACGCACCTTATCATTGTGCAAGGCTAACTCTTTAAAATATTCGTAGTCATCATCAGTAAAATCTTTTGCTTCGTGAGGATGTGTCCCTACTGCAGCATATAAACGGTCATCAGTTTCAGCCAATGCAACACCTGATTCAACAGTTTGTCTATCTACACCAGGAATCATAATGTATTCAATGCCTGCATCGAAACAAGCTTGTAACATCTCAGCTCTATCGTTATCAAAACGATTATCGTTAATATGTGCATGTGTATCAAAGAGTTTCATTATTTTACAATGCTCCCTGCTGGTAATGATTCGATATTGGTAACTTCTAAATGTTCTTCCCAATCGGAAGCAGATAAAATCATACCATAAGACTCAATGCCCATCATTTTTTTAGGTGCTAAGTTCGCTAAGTATATCACTTTTTTACCAACCATTGTTTCTGGTTCATAATATTGAGATATGCCACTGAGTACGGTACGTTCTTCGAGACCAATATCCAATACAAATTTCAATAATTTTTTAGATTTAGGTACTTTTTCACAGCTAACAACCTTAGCTACACGAAGATCTAATTTTTCAAAATCATCATAAGTGATATTTTCTTTTAATGGTGGAACATTAGATGTATCAACAGTTTCTTCTACTTCTTCTGTTACAGTAACGGTTTCTACCATTTCTGGAATTTCAAAGCGAGGATAAATTGGTTCACCTTTTACTACCTTAGTACCCGTATTAATAGCGCCCCAACTACGAACATCATCTAACTGTACTTGTTCAAAGCCAGACAATCCTAATTGTTCCCAAATTTTTGGTGCCCCTACTGGAATAACTGGACTTACGAGAACTGCGATGATACGTAAGCTTTCAGCAAGATGATACATAACAGATTGCAAACGTAGAACATCTACATCTTCAGAACTCTTAGCTAATACCCACGGCATCGTTTCATCGATGTATTTGTTCATACGACCGATGAAAGCCCAAACAGTTTTAAGAGCCTTATTTAACTCCATAGCCTCCATTTGCGCTTCAAAATCAGCTACAGTTTGTTCTGCTAAGGAAGAAATTTCTTTATCTAACGCGTCTATATCATCAGTTTTTGTAATAACACCATCGTGATATTTTTCAATCATCGCAATGGTACGATTCAAAAGGTTCCCCAAGTCATTAGACAAATCTGCATTAATTTTTGTAACAAAATTAGGTAATGTAAAATTGCCATCATTGCCAAGTGTAATTTCACTCAACAAGTAATAACGCAAAGAGTCTGCACCATAGGTCTCAATCAATGGAATTGGATCAATAACATTACCAAGAGATTTACTCATCTTAGTACCATCTACAATCATCCAGCCATGACCAAATACCTTTTTAGGCAATGGCAACTCAAGGCTCATGAGCATCATCGGCCAAATGATAGTATGAAAACGTACAATTTCCTTACCAACTAGATGAAGATCAGCGGGCCAGAATTTTTTATACAATTCTCCATCTCCATCAAATGGATGTAAGGCACTAATATAGTTTACTAACGCATCAAACCAAACATATACAACATGCTTAGGGTCAAATGGTAATTTGATACCCCAGTCAAATGATGTACGAGATACGGCTAAGTCCTCAAGACCTTGTTTTACGAATTGAATCATTTCATTACGGCGAGATTCAGGTTGAATAAAATCAGGGTTCTCTTCTATGAACTTGAGCCATTGCTCAGTATATTTACCAAGTTTAAAGAAATAACTTTCCTCTTTAACACGCTCTACAGGGCGTCCACAATCTGGACAAGTATGATTTTCACCAAGCTTTTGTTCAGTCCAGAAGGATTCACAAGGTGTACAGTACCAACCTTCGTATTCAGCCTTGTAAATATCACCTTTTTCATAGGCCTTTGTGAATAGTTCTTGTACTACCTTTTCATGTCGTTCATCAGTGGTACGAATAAAATCATCATTGGAAATATGCATTTTTTCCCATAATGCTTTAAAACCATTTACGATATTAGTCGTATATTCTAAAGGTGTAATACCTTGTGCCTCGGCAGCGCGTTGGATTTTCTGACCATGTTCGTCAGAACCAGTCAAGAAACGTACATCATAACCAGCTAAACGTTTGAAACGTGCAATTGTATCGGCAACAGATGTACAGTATGTATGACCAATATGCAGTTTAGCACTAGGATAATAAATTGGAGTTGTAATATAATATGTCTTTTTTGTATCGCCCATCATAATCTCCTTCTATTCAGCACTTGTGAAAGTGTTATCGTTCTACAATATTATAAACCTCACGGCGTGAAACGCCAAAACGTTTTGCTACTTCGCGAATAGCTTCCTTCTTTGGCAATCCTAAATCTACCAACTCAGCTACCGCCTCTTCGTAAGACATAGATTGCTGCGGAACTTCATCAATAGCCTCACCAGTTTCACTACCACCTATGACAAGAACGAATTCTCCTTTATACGTAATTTTCTCTAAATCATTACAAATAGATGATAAATCACTACGCAAAAAGGTTTCAAACTTCTTAGTAAGCTCCCTAGCAATCGTAATCGGTCGATTACCAAAGGCGTCGTACATATCCTGGAGCACCTCCTGTAAACGATGAGGGGCTTCATAAAATATAAGCGTTCCCCTTTGTTTTGCCATAAGCTGAAGGGCATCACTTCGATGTTTACCACGTTTTGGTAAAAATCCAAAGAATGTAAATTGCTTGGTGTCTAAATCAGATGCAATCAGTGCTGTTAAGGCTGCATTAGCCCCTGGTAAAGGCACAAGAGATATATGATGTGCAATGGCCTTTGACGCTAGGTCAGCACCGGGATCAGATATAGCAGGCATGCCCGCATCACTGACACAAGCAATATTCTTACCATCTAACAGCATGTCAATAATGGCATTTCCCTTTTCTTCTTTATTATGTTCATGATAAGAAATCAAAGGCTTGCTAATGTCAAAATGTTTTAATAATATACCCGTATGACGCGTATCCTCCGCAGCAATAGCATCAACTTCACCCAGTATGCGTACAGCGCGATAGGTCATATCCTCTAGATTGCCAATGGGCGTAGGCACTAAATACAAGGTGCCCTTGTTATTTTCGTTCATACCAACGAGACACCTCCTCCGTGTACACATTAGGTTGGCTATATACGATAAGTGGAGGCTCAACAGTTAAACCTTGAGCTCCACCTTTTATGGCTTCAAGCAAAACAATTTTAGCAGGCTTATAAAGCATGCCGTGAACCATACGCAACCGTTTTACTGCAAATCCGGTAACTGTTAATACGTTCACAAGCTCTAATAGACGAGGGGCGCTATACACCATCCATAAATGCCCCTTATTTTTGATTAATCTCGATGCACTATTACAAACATCCTCAATAGTCGTACACCTATCATGCAAGGCTAAACACAAATTATTATCATCGGGCATCTCACCTTTTCGATGGTCAAAATAAGGTGGATTGACCAATACACCATCAAATGGTTTAGATCCAAACTGATGATAATTCATTGTGCGATAGTCACCATGTATAATCGATACTACATCAGATTTATGATTGTAGGTAACACTGCGTTCAGCCATCTGAGCCACTACATCATTAATTTCAACGCCTGTTATATGCCCAGCACCTAAGGATGTACCGATTAAAGGAAGTACACCTGTGCCCGTGCCTAAGTCTATATAACGATGCCGATGATTAAATCGACAAAAATGTACGAGTGCAATGGCGTCAAAGGAAAAGCGAAATTGGTCTTGCCGCTGATATATCTTTAAATTATCGATAATCAAATCATCAAGTTGTTCTTGATTATTCATCTGGTAATGCCACATCCGACCATTTTAAATCAATAGTTCTACCGGCCTCTAATTGGACCTTAACAGTATGTTTGTGGTGATTTACCTTTAGAACCTTGCCAATGCCTTCATCAGTAACCACTTCTTTTCCAATGCCTGGCGGTTCTACATCTTGAGCTGAAAGATTGCGATCTTTCTTTACATACAAATCGCCACCTTTTTTATATAAATCGTCTTCATAATTCAAGCAGCACATCAGGCGACCACATACGCCAGAAATTTTTGTAGGGTTCAAACTTAAATTCTGATCCTTAGCCATACGAATGGATACAGGAGAAAAATCACCTAGAAAATTAGAACAACATAAAGGTCTGCCACAGGCGCCAATACCATTTAATACCTTCGCCTCATCGCGAACGCCTACTTGTCTCAATTCAATACGCGTTCTAAATACTGTAGCCAAATCCTTTACGAGTTCACGGAAATCAATACGACCATCTGCAGTAAAGAAGAATACAATTTTATTCATATCAAATGTATACTCTACATTGATTAATTTCATAGGCAGTCTACGTTTAGCTATTTTTTCTAAGCAAATTGCATAGGCTTTTTCTTCCCGCTCCTCATTTTTCTCTAATTGTTGCAAATCCTTTAGTGTTGCTTTACGCATTACTTGCTTAACAGGCATCACCAAATTATCTTTTGAAACCTCTTTTGGTCCGATTACAACCGTACCATATTCAACGCCACGCGCTGTTTCTACAATGATACCGTCATCAATCATTAAAGCTTCATCACCTGGTAAAAAATAATAAATTTTACCGGCCTTTTTAAATCGTACACCAACGATGGTTACCATTTAAACCTCCTCACGAGCATTGTGAAGGGCGATGCTAAGACCGTCCACCACGAGAGCAATTTTTATGTGTAACCGCAAGGCCTGTTCCGCTCGCAATGTTTCATGTGATACAGTTGCTAAAGCGGTCATTGTCCACTGCGGTAATAATTCTAATAATGTTGCTTTATGCATAGGAACTTGAAGTTGCTCAATAGTAGCTCCACACTTTAAGGCCATCATGTCGCGACTTATTAATCGTAACCAATGCATTAATTCTAATGCATCCTCACGAATCAAAGACTCACACCAAACTGCAATTTTGGAGAACCATCGTGCATCAGTGCCCAAAGTACGCATCCATTTAACAGCTAACTCTAGCATAGTAATTGTTCCCTGTTGCAATAGAGATTCTACAACAGCAGTATTACCATGCCCCATGAAAATAGCTTCATCTATATTTCCTGTAACACCACGTTTTTCTAATGCAAGGCGTATGCTTTCATCCGATACAGGTTGAAATCCAACACCCATACAGCGTGAAATAATCGTTGGTAGTACAAGGTTAATCTTATTCGTAATAATAATGAAGTACACCTGTGCAGGTGGTTCTTCAATCGTTTTTAACATGGCATTAGCCATGATAGCATTGGCTGCATGAAAGTCTTCAATAATAACGACGCGGTTACCTAATCCAGCTACGGATAGATGGTCTTGTAACAGGCTATACCATTGCTCTACCTTTAAGGTTGATTTCATGGGCCGAATCCAAAATGCATCCCCCTTATCCATATAAATTGGTAAGCCTTCGGCCTCTATTTTCTTTTCACTTTCACCATTAGCAATACGTGCGGATTTTACTGCCTCTAAATATTCAGTGCCATTATGACCTGAAAAAACTTGTCGTCCCAAAATAAGTGATGCTAGACCTATTGCCATATCGAGCTTACCAAGTCCAGACTCTCCATAAAACAACAAGCTATGCGGTAATGTTTGCCGTTTTACCAATTCAGTTAGGTGGTTTTTAATCGTATCTTGACCGATTACATTATCAAAATATGTCATAATTCCTCCTATCCTGTCCAATATTACTATTATATAGGAAAATGGCGACTTTTTAAAGAGCCGCCATTTTCAAAGACCAGTAGTTTCGCCTATTTCAATAGACCTTTTACCACATCATATATATCATTATGAATTGATTCTATACTACGCATAGCAAAATTCTCACTATCACCTTTTTGTGTGCATGAAATCCGATGCCATTGATAGCGATTTACCAATTCATCATACGCATCATGGACCGATTGTAAATACGTGCGATTACCCTCGTGTATGTCCCCTGTCTCACCACCAGTTTTACCAGTTCGCTCGGACATCAATGCTTCTGTTACCTCTAAAGGCACATCTAGCAAACAAACCACATCTGGACGTGGTAGTCCGAACTTAACAAATTCAAAATCTTCAAGCCATTCTAAAAATTGAATTCGTGCATCAGTATCAGTGTATTTCACCATTTGATGAACCATATTTGATGTCGTATAACGATCTGCAATAATAATACCACCATCATTATAAAATGATTCCCAGTCCATTCTAAAAGAAGCAAAACGATCTATGGCATACATGGTACTTGCCACATAAGGGTTTACTGCATCAACCTCTGTACCAAATTGCCCAGATAAGTACATTTTAATAGGCATAGATGCATCACTCTCATAATTCGGAAAGCTAACACTACACACGCGATGGCCTTCCTCCTGTAATCGTTCTACTAAACGCTTTGTTTGCGTAGCTTTGCCACTACCATCTCCGCCTTCTAATATGATTAAAGTCCCCATAATTACTCCTGTAACACCCAGATTGTTTCTAATGTCATATCATCGGCTCCATTCGGTACATAACCTAAAGCCTTTCTATTCTCTATATATTGTAACACAGACTCACTAATCACTTCACCTACGGCTACACAAGGAATCCCTGGAGGATAATAAGCTATAGTCTCCCCAACAATACGATGTAATGCTTCACTTAACGGAACCTGCTCACGATGAGCATACATAGCATTGCGAGGTGTTACACGAACGACTGGCTCAGGTAATAGAGCTGAATCTTTACTAAGCACATCAAAATTACCCTCTAAGCTATGGTCAGTTGTATATAAACCATTTAATACTTCATCACTTATAGATCGAACGGCCTTAATAAGAGCATGTACGGAATCTTTAGTGTCACCAATGGTGATAAGTACTAGCACATGATGAGCTTGCACTAACTCCACCTCAATGTGATTCTCTCGCAACATTCGTTCAAAAACAACACCAGTAAGACCTAATTCTTTAGCATCGATTACTACCTTGGTACAGTCATAATTTACAACTTGATTTTGAATATCCGAGTATTCCATAGTTGTAATACCAGGAATCTTATGTAGCTCATTTCTTAAATATAGGCTCAATTCTACAGTACGACTTACTAGCTCCTTACCTGCCATAGCTAATTGATGGCGTGCCATATCTAAGGATGCAAGAAAAATATAGTTAGGGCTCGTACTCTGTAACATTTGATGCATCTGAATAATACGGCGCTTATTAATACGCTCACCTTGACCTAGTAACCATGATGTTTGAGTTAATGAACCTACTGACTTATGCGTACTTTGTGCCACTAAATCAGCGCCAGCCTCGATAGCACCAATAGGTAATGCTTCAGCAAAAGGTAAATGAGGGCCGTGAGCTTCATCAACAAGGACTATTAACCCCCGTTTGTGAGCTTCTTTTACGATATTTACAATATCTACACCTACACCATAATAGTTTGGATACACTAAGAGAATCGCCTTAGCCTCTGGATGAGCATCCATGGTTTTAATAGCATCTTCCACTGATACACCTAAAGGGATACCCCACCGATCATCAAATTGGCAATCCATATAAACAGGCTTTGCACCAGATAACACTAATCCACTAATAACGGAACGATGTGCTTCTCGAGGAATAATAATCGTTTCATCAGGACCTACTGTCCCCATAATCATCGCTTCAATTAAAGCGGTTGTGCCATTAATAGAGAACCAGCAATCATCAGCTCCATATAATTCAGCAGTTAAGTCTTGCGCCTCTTTTAACTCTCCTTCAGGTTCATGTAAATCATCTAGAGCATACATAACCCCTAAATCATATGGCAGTGCTGCTCCCATCCAGTCCTTTAGTAACTGAGGCGCTTCAACACCAATCTTATGACCAGGTGTATGAAAAGGCACAAAATGTTGTTCCTTATATGATTCTAAAGCCTCTACAAAAGGCATTTTTTCTTGATTGCTCATATATACCTCGTAAAAAGGGCATGAATCTCAATGAGACTCATGCCCTTATGCATGTTATTTATCGCTGTGGACGACGCTTAGGATTAAACTGATTCATCCCTTTGTCTATGCCCACCTCTAAGGTGCCTAATACAGCTTTTACTGTGTCTTTGATACCTTTTTGTACTTTCTCTTGATTTTCTTCACTAAATGGTGCTAACACGTGGTCAATGACAGTCCATTGTGGTAATGGACGACCAATACCTACGCGAAAACGCGGAAAATTTTCTGTTCCTATATGGGAGATTAAAGATTTAATCCCATTATGCCCACCAGAACTACCATTTGGTCGAATACGTAATTTGCCTACCGGTAAATCCATATCATCATAAATACAATACACATCAGATGGATCGATCTTGTAGTATCGCATTAGTGGACCTACAGATTCGCCACTTGCATTCATAAATGTTTGAGGCTTTACAAGCAATACCTTTTCACCAGCTACATTAATACTGCACACCTCTGCCTTTTGTTCTTCTCTCCAAGGAGTGTGAGATGCGCTATCCGCAATGGCATCGATGACCATAAATCCAATATTATGTTTTGTCGCTTCATATTGCTTGCCTGGGTTACCAAGGCCTACTACTAACTTCAAGAATCACCTATCATTTATCAAACAAATTACTTACTGAAACTTCATGAAAGATACGCATAATTGCTTCGCCCAATAATGGAGCTACAGATAGTTGCGTTACATTGTCTAATTTGCAATTTTCTGGTAATGGCATTGTGTTTGTTACGATAAGCTCTTTAATGTTGGAGTTTGCAATGCGTTCACTTGCTGGATCTGTTAATACAGCATGAGTAACAGCAGCCATAACAGATTTAGCACCAAATTCTTTTAATGCTTTGGCACCTTCTACAAGAGAACCTGCTGTATCTACAATATCATCAACGATGATACAGTTTTTGTCTTTTACATCACCAATGAGGTTCATAACTTTAGCTACGCCTGGTTCAGGGCGTTTTTTCTCGATGATTGCAATTGGCGCACCAATGCGGTCAGCCAAATCACGAGCTCTTGTAACACCGCCAAGATCTGGTGATACTACAATAACATCTTCAAGATTTTTTTCATTAATGTATTTAGCTAAAATGGATGCACCATATAAATGATCTACTGGTACATCGAAGAAGCCTTGAATTTGACCTGCATGCAAGTCAATTGTTACAAGACGTGTAATACCAGAAGTTTGCATCAAGTTTGCTACTAATTTTGCAGTAATTGGTTCACGACCACGAGTTTTGCGGTCTTGGCGAGCATAACCATAGTAAGGAACTACAGCTGTAATATGACGAGCAGAAGCACGTTTTAACGCATCAGCCATAACCATTAATTCCATTAAATTATCGTTTACAGGATAGCTAGTTGGTTGAATGATAAATACATCTTTGCCACGTACGCTTTCATCAATCATAATTTGTACTTCGCCATTATTAAAGCGACCTACAAACGCTTCACCTAAAGGCAAACCTAAATAATCACAAATTTCCTTTGCCAACTCTGGATTTGCGTTACCTGTGAAAATCTTAAGTTTTTTGCCGTCTTCAAATGCCATTTTGATACCCTTTCATTTCTCCGTAATCTTAGTTAGTTACTCAATGTATATGTAACGAAATATTACAGATATACAACCTTATTGCCTTATTATTGTATACTATTTTTCCTATCTTGTGTGAAAAATTTTTAATAAATTCCTATTTCTTTTTGAAAGTATCGTCTGTAACCCAATTTTCTTTCACAATTTGCTTGCTACGACCTACAGCTAATGCCTTATCAGGAACATTTTTTGTAATCGTAGAACCTGCACCTACATAACTATAATTACCAATTGTAACAGGTGCTACAAGATTGCTGTTACAGCCTACAAATGCACCATCGCCGATAGTTGTGCGATGCTTGATTTTTCCGTCATAATTTACCGTAATTGTACCGCAACCGATATTGACACCAGAACCTACATCGCTATCGCCAATATAGGATAGATGAGGGAATTTGGTGCCTTCCCCAACATTGGAATTTTTAACCTCAACGAAATTACCAATATGAACCTTGTTGCCAATAACCGTATTAGGACGCAAATGAACATATGGACCAATATCTACGCCATCTTTTACTTCACAGTCATGGCCATAAGTAAAATGAATTACCGTATCATTGCCAACAGTTACATTCGTCAAGCGTGTATGAGGTCCAATTTCACAATTTTCACCAATAACCGTATTGCCTTCTAAAACGGTACCAGGATGTAGAATTGTATCAGCCCCCACAGTAACTTCTGGTGCTACATAGGTATTGTCAGGATCAACAATCGTTACACCAGCGGTCATTAATTCTACATTTTTACGATGTTTTAAAATAGATTCTGCTTCAGCCAATTGCAAGCGAGAGTTTACCCCTAAAGATTCTTCAAAATTTTCAGTCATATAAGCGCTTACTTTATCGCCGCCATTTACGAGAATACCAACCACATCTGTAATATACAGTTCACCTTGTGCATTATCGTCGGATAATTGGCTAAGACAAGGCCATAGTTTTTTACTATCAAAAGCATACATACCAGTATTAACTTCTTGTACAGCTAATTCTTCTGGTTTGCCATCCTTTTGTTCCACAATTCGTACAACAGAACCCGCTTCATTACGAATGATACGACCATAACCTGTTGGATCTGGCATATGGGCCGTTAAAATTGTAGCCGCTGCTCCAGATGCAGTATGCTCTTTTAAAAGAGCTTCTAAACTTTCCTTAGTTACGAGTGGCGTATCCCCACACAACAATAAAATAGTGCCATCAAAAGATCCTAATACAGGTTCTGCCATTTTTACTGCATGACCAGTACCATTTTGCTCTTCTTGACGTACAAATTCAGCACGACCTTCTAGATAGTCTTGTACTGCATTACCACCAAAGCCAACGATAACAACATCCTTATCGGTCCCAAGAGATTGAACAGTTTCTAGAACGCGTTCAACCATAGCTTTACCGCCAACTTTATGAAGTACCTTTGGCAATTTGGACTTCATCCGTGTCCCCTTACCAGCTGCTAAAATAAGACTTGCAATATTCATAGTAAACTCCTATCTATCAATCGTATCAAATACAGGTTCAATGTGAATTTCATTTGTACTTTCATCAATGCCATGGAACGTAAATAGTGATTCATAATCATTGATTAACTTAGGACTAGGTTCTGCAGTAGCAACAAGAACGCCAGTTCCCACAACCTTACCATTCATTTCATGAACAAGTTCTGTAAGCCCTTTTGCAGTGCCGCCAGCCTTCATGAAATCATCAATAATTAGCACCTTCGCATTTTGTGGAATAGCGCGTTTAGTTAATGTCATCGTTTGAATTCGACCAGATGAACCCGTTACATAGTTAATACTAATGGCAGATCCTTCTGTAACCTTACTATCACGACGCGCGATGACAAGTGGCTTGTTGAAAGCCCTAGCTACCATAACCGCCAAAGGAATCCCTTTTGTTTCTACCGTCAAAATATAATCAGGATTGCGATCTACAAAGCGAGTCATAATAATTTCGCCTAACCGAGTCATCACATGCCAATCATACAAAATATCCGACATATAAATAAATCCACCGGGAATAATACGATCTGGTTCACGCAAACGTTGCTGCACATCGCGTAGGATTTCATTGGCCTGCTCGCCTTTTCGATGAGGTATGAATCGAACACCGCCAGCTACCCCCGCTACCGTTTCTAGAGTACCCAACTGAAAATGTTCCATCGATTGACGGACACAGGTTAAATCTTCACTTACTGTAGATTTCGCCATTCCGAAAAAATCACAAAAATAATTAAGAGATATAAGTTTTTGTGGAGAATCGACTAATAATTTAGTCATTGCCACCATTCTTTCAACACGTCGAACTTTATTCATAAGCCTTCCTTTGCTGAATACTCGATTTATATTGATATCTATATTATACCATGAATTTCCGAATATTCGTATTTTATCAAGATAAATAATTCGGAGATAAATATAGCTATTGCAATCAAAAAACTCTAGCCTAATGACTAGAGTTTTTCAATTTGAGAGTATAGAATTTACAAAATATATACTGTCACGTTTTGTCGACCAAACTGTAGTGCATCATATCTAGAGTCAAAAGCTAAATCGATACGATGACCTTTAATAGCTCCACCTACATCATCAGCGATGGCATAGCCATAACCTTCAACATACATTTTTGTACCTAAAGGTATAATTTTAGGATCAACGGAGACGATACCTTTTTTTAAACGACTACCTGTAGCCGTATAATTACCATTACCAGGATCCTGTGAGCTATACGCCGTAGCATGCATTGTTATAGCTCTCGTATATTTACTAGGCGCACCCTTTGTATATTGGGAATAGCTAGACCCTTTTGAACCTTTTTCTAAAGCACTCATTGTAGCAGGTCCTACTCGCCCATCTACAGCCAAACCTTTTGATTTTTGGAATTTTCGTACTGCCAACTCAGTATTACGTCCAAAAATACCATCCGCTGAATCCTTAAGATAGCCTTGCTGCACTAACATAGTCTGAACTTTTTGCACATGATGACCACGCTGTCCCTTATCAATTGTTTTTGCTTGCGTGAAAGCCATCATATTAGTCATACACAACACAGTACATATTATTACTGCTTTTCTTATCATGTACATTCCCCTTCATTGCTTTCATTAGCAATTATGATATACCCCGATATGGCATTCTTTACGTTTTGCTCCAACTATACGCAAGAATATATAACCAACAATAGCGGAAATAATTGAACCAATCAATACGCCACCCTTAGCCATTTCTTGTGCATGACCTGGATCAAAGGCTAGAATAGAAACAAAGATACTCATTGTAAAACCAATGCCACAAACAATAGATGTGCCATATATAAATTTCCAGTTTGCTTCTGCAGGCATAGGCACAAGACCTAATTTAATCATACCAAACATGGCACCAAAAATACCGATTTGTTTACCTAAAATAAGACCAAGAGTAACACCAAGTACTACGGGATGTGTCAAATCAGCCAGGCTAAATCCACCAAGGTGAACACCAGCATTAAAGAATGCAAAGATTGGAACTATGATGAAACTTACCCAATTAGATAAGAAATGTTCCCAATGACGCATTGGTCTAACATATTTACGACCAATCTTACCTCGATCTGGAATTGTCATAGCTAAAATTACACCCGCCATGGTAGCATGTAAGCCAGAGCGAAGAATGCAATACCATAAAATAATACCAAGAATAATATACGACAAAGAACGAACATAACCAGCTCGATTACAATAAATCAAAAGACCTGTTACGATAATCGCAGCCATTAAATAGAAAACATTAAGATGTGCGGCATAGAAAATTGCAATAACAATAATCGCAATTAAGTCATCAATAACTGCCAAAGCGGTTAAGAAAACCTTCATAGAATTTGGAACTCGTGATCCTAATGCAGTGATAACACCAATTGCAAAAGCAATATCCGTGGCTGTTGGAATAGCCCATCCATGAATATATTCAGGATCAAAACCAGCAATTAAATAATAAATAAAAGCTGGTATAAGTACACCAAATAAAGCTGCCACACCAGGCATAATACGTTTAGCATTGGTATTAAGTTCACCACTTACTAATTCACGTTTTACTTCTAATCCTACAAAGAGAAAGAATATTGCCATTAATGCGTCATTGACCCACTCCATAGCAGTTAATGGCCCCAATTGTAGATTAACTAGTGACATATATTGTGTCGCCATTGGAGAATTAGCAACAATTAAGGCAATAAGTGTAGCCCCTAGTAAAACAGTAGTAGCTGCACCAGGAGAACGTAAAAATACAAATATCCGTTCCATATGATTCCTTCCTAATATACTTCACTCACTATTTATTTCTAGCTGTTCTAATTTTATAAGCAACTGCCAAAACAGTAGCCCCTAACAAACCAGATATAATAGATCCTATAAAAATACCAATTTTAGACATTTCTTGCGTCACACCTGGCGGAAATGCCAGCGTCGCAACAAATAAACTCATAGTAAAACCAATACCACAAACGATGGCTGTACCATAAATTTCTGGCCAAGTTGTATTGGTAGGCATCTTGATAATCTTAGATTGCACCAATACATAAACAGCAGAAAAAATACCAAACTGTTTACCAAGAATAAGACCTAATGAAACACCTAAAACCACAGGATGGAAAAGATGATCTACAGAAACATCAGAAAATGATACACCGGCATTTAAAAAGCTAAATATAGGAATAATTAAAAAATTAACCCAATTTTTTAGCTTATCTGCCCATGCATGCATAGGATACACTTTTTCACCATCAAGTGTTCCTGAATAGGGTATAGTCATTGCTAGAACAACACCAGCAATTGTGGCATGAACACCCGACTTTAATACAAAATACCAAAGAACAGAGCCCAATACACCATATAGCACAGGACGTACATATCCTTGTTTATTTGTGTACCAAAGAGCACCAGTTACAACAGCTGCTGCCATTAAATGCGGAAAATCCACACCAGCTCCATAAAATATGGCAATAACAACGATAGCAATTAAATCATCAATAACGGCTAATGCTGAAAGAAAGGCTTTCATCGCCTGTGATACACGCTTTCCAAGCATCATAATAACACCTATAGCAAAGGCGATATCTGTAGCGGTTGGAATCCCCCATCCATGAGTATATTCAGGAACAGAGCCAGCGATTAAAAAATATACCAGAGCAGGCGTTACAACCCCTGCAAATGCAGCCAGCACAGGTAATAACCGTTTTGAGTTAGTATTTAACTCACCAGAAATCATTTCAGTCTTAATTTCAATCCCCACATAAAGGAAGAATAAGGCCATCAAGCCATCATTTACCCATTCCAATATATCCATAGGACCTAAATATATATTCATGAACGAGAAATACTGTCCAGCTATAGGAGAATTTGCTGTAATTACGCCGAGAATAGCAGCAACTAACAGCATAATACCGCCAGATGATTCAGACTGAATAAATGCTTTAATATATTTCATAATAACTACCACTTTCTGAATCGTAAATATTAATACAGTTATTTGTACATAAAAAATCTCATATATATATATTATTATATCATTTTAGTTCGAAATCAATCAATAAACTAATGATGAAGCACGCTGAATAGATCCATGAAGAATATAATAACTTAATGATTAAATCCTTTAATTAAAGAAATAAAAAATACAACTAGAGGAATAGTTAAACAAATACCTGCTATAGTATTTGTAACTGGATTGGACCAAAGTGGCATAATAAATCCAAGTAATACTAAGGTACCACAACAGATTGGTGTACGCCAAACATGTTTTATCTCAGCCGATACTTTAGATTCTGTAGCACTAGCTCTGCCAAATTTCTTTTTAATAGTCATAATAATACCAGTCACAATTCCTACAATAAGAACAATATCCCAGATGGCCCATAATATTTTAAGAGCCATCGTATTATGATTATGAATATGGAGATTAATCATTGTAGTCATGCCCGTAAAATACCAGGGGATATTTTTTGTAGAATACATATCCTTAGTAGAATCAGTATATAAATTAGCATAGACTGGTTGGCCCAAGAACATAGCTGGATCATCATCATTTTCAGCACCTAAATAAAATGCATAATGATGATCATTAAATTTAGATGGATAATCTATAGATATAAGCTGACGATCTGGGTATGCTTTCATAATTCGAGAGATAGCTTCAGATGGTTGTAAAATGTCAGATTGACCAACTGAAAGTTCTTGCTTTGCAGTGTGTAGTACATCTGCATTATAGCTGTCATTAGCAATAAAAAATCCACCTATCCATACACCTGTAATACATAAGATAAATCCCCATACAGTAGCAACCATAGCAAATTCTCGGTGTAATGTACTTAATTTCATATAGTTAGACAATACAGTAGATTTGGCAAAGCTTTTACGAAATGGACCATATAAAAAAACACCAGAAATAATAGATAACCCACATACTAAAGATAAAATTGTTACAATATAAATTCCTGTTTTACCAAGGTCTAATCGTGTATGTAGTTGATGAAGTGTGTGTAATACACTTCGAACCCAAGGATGTGCAGGCGTTTCATGATGCGTAGTAATAAGCCCCTTTGTTTCAGGATTATATAATACATAATCCCCTCCCATCCCCATACGCGCTGGAGGTGCTACAGTTGCGGAAGAATCAATAATACGATACCGTAAAATATGTGCAGCCCCCATAGCTGGAGAAATATTTAAAATATCCTTAGACGGATATTTTTCTTTCACTAATAGGGCACCTTCATCAGCATAATTAAAAATAGATATTTCTTGTTGGCTCATCGCCATTGATAACGAGGAATGATGTGACCCTCCTTGAGCCCATGCATTTAATTCAGTTCGGAACATGAGAATAAGTCCTGTAATACAAAACATTAAGAAAAATAGCACAGAAACTATAGATAACCATTTATGAATTTTATAAATTTTTGACATACATATGCCTCCTTCCTCATTATTTTATACATCTATTTTGATATCAATACAATACAGAAACCACTATGGGTATAGAGTATATAAACAAGCTCCACTTGAATGTATATATTATAGTATGATACAATATGTACATCATGCGGGCGTAGTTCATCGGTAGAATGCGAGCTTCCCAAGCTTGAGAGGAGGGTTCGATTCCCTTCGCCCGCTCCACCCTAAATAGCCATGATGTGATGTACATCATGGCTATTTTTCTTAATTTATGTATAATATTTATCAAATAATCCTATTTATTATTCTGGAGGACACATATGAAATTAAGCGCAAGAAATCAATTAAAAGGAACTATTATTGAAATAAACGAAGGTGCCGTTAATGCTATTGTAAAAATTAATGTAGGTAATGATAATATCATAACTGCAGATATTACACTTCAATCTGTAAAAGAATTAGAGTTAGAGGTAGGTAAAGAAGTTATTGCTGTTATCAAATCTACAAGTGTAATGATTGGTGTTGAATAAGTACTAAAAGAGTTGCCTAGGCAGCTCTTTTTTTACGACTTCTTATCACACTCGCCCATGATCGTATTTAAAATAGTCTTTTAATGCACGGTTCTAATAGTAGGGCTTCGTCGAACCTGATGCAATGGACGTACGCGTCGCTGCGCTCCTTTACGCCCTATTGCCCTAGGTTTCACACGCCGTCTGACACGGACACTTAGTTAGATAATACCTCTACAATCTTGGCTGGAGACGGCTCTAGTAGGATTAGCTAGTCGAAGACTAGCAAAAAGAAAAAGGCCTACCTTTAGGTAGACCTTTTTCTTTTAGTCAATCAGCGGCTTCCTATCCTCCCAGGCCGTCTCCAGCCAAGTACTTTCGGCGTTTATGAGCTTAACTACTGTGTTCGAGATGGGAACAGGTGGACCCTCATAGCTATCGCCACTGAATCTGTCAGAGTTTGTACTCTGAAAACCACATAGAAGTTATATATATTTGTTGCACTAGAAATTCTAGACTAATTTATTTTCGTCGTCAGCTGTGGATTTTGTTTCACAAAATCTTACGCTGCGACATAAGCGATTACGCGCAATGTATGCGTCGCAATGCTCCTTTACATTGGCTACACTGCTTAAGTAAAGCCCTCGATCTATTAGTACCAGTCAGCTCCAAACCTCACGGCTCTTCCACACCTGGCCTATCAACCATGTCGTCTACATGGGATC
>NZ_BBXI01000008.1 GCF_001078375.1 Veillonella tobetsuensis | reverse complement strand
ATGGTTGGTTTTGACTTTGTCAAAACCCGCACTCTGGCATATGTTCAATCATATTGATTGATTACCTATCATTGTTCAGTTTTCAAAGATCTGTTTGCTAACCACATTCGTGTGCTAGCGACTTGATTATAATACCAAGTTCAGAGTATTTCGTCAAGCACTTTTTCAAAACTTTTTGAATTAAATTCATTGGTTTTAATTGGTGCTATCATTCGAAATTACGCTGCGTCCTAACGACTTTAACTAGTATATCACAAACGAAAAATACGTCAACATCTTTTTACTAGTTTTATAAAATTTCATTAATACCTCATATTAGAGCACCGTTTGTAACTTATAGTACATCTTACAATAGTAAATCTATCTTTATAAACAGAGGTTTCATATGCTTCTCCTTCTACAATAACTGTTACACCTCAAAATTTGAATAGCCTTTAATGATAAAATGATATAACCCTAAAGCAACCACCATAATAAGTGCTGTAATTTGATATAAATACTGATAACCCAATGCTTTAGCTATCATAGCTAAGATAATGGATCCTGCACCTACTGCAATATCAAGTGCTAGAAAATAGGTTGCCGTAGATACACCAGCTCTTTCAATAGGTGCCGATTGAACTGCTAAAGCTTGGAATGCCGGTTGTGCGGCTCCATAACCTAGACCAAGTAATGGTGCGGTACCTATAATGCCAACAGGTGTATCAGCTATTCCAAGTATAGCCAAACCCATTATAAATAAGATAATGCCAGGATAAATAACAAAACGCGATCCATATCGAGCGTATATCTTACCAACTAAAGGTCTGCTTATTATAATCATCAACGCAAATAGTGCAAAGAATACACTTCCCCATACACCAGCTCCTATACTATTTAATTCTATAGGGATAAATACAAGAACCCCCGAATAAGTAAAGCCAATAAATAAACCCATCAGTGCCCAAGGTAAACTTCGTTTTTCAATAAATTGAGATATGTGCCATCCCTTCATAGATTTGTGTTTTGGTTTTGCTAGTTCTTTAGGTAAACGAATCGTATTACTCAACACAAGAGCCACACCTGTCATAATGGTTAAGAAAAGATATAATATAGAACTTCCATATGCCTGTAATGCATATAAACCTACAGCTGGTCCTAATACCATGGCAATATTAGAAAATACAGCAAACATATTGATGCCTTCACCTTTACGGGCTCCTGGTAAAACTACTACGGCTAGGGCAGCCATAACAGTAGTTGCTAATGCAAATATAGCACCATGTAATCCACGTAGTACAAAGATTGTCTCAAGCGATGTTGTAAGATTAAACAATCCCATTATAATGAAGAATAATATGGATGAAAGTAATAAAAGCAGGGCTCCATAATCTATTAGGATTCACAATATCACACTTTCTAAACTAGACATCAATCCATAATGCTATCATTGTACCCTCAATTTCTATAGAATACAAGGACACTTGCATAAGAAAACCTCCAATTACGATACACGCAATTGGAGGTTTAACTTTCAACATAACAATCAAATTATTGATTGCGAATGTCGTTCTTATTTCTATTTTTCCAAAGCACCCATAAGGATGTGGCTACGCAAATAGAGGAATACGCACCACTGGAGAAACCAATAATCATACAAAGAGCAAAGTTCTTCGTTGTATCCCCACCAAATACGAATAGAGATACACAGGCAAACATAACTGTAGCTAATGTATAGAAACTACGATGAATACTTTGTTCAATGGATGCATTTGCCAAATCTGCAAATGTATCGGTACGTTTATGTGTATGTGCATTCTCACGGACACGGTCGAAGATAACAACTGATTCATTCATAGAATAACCTACAACAGTTAAGATAGCCGCTAAGAAGGATGCATCAATTTCCAACTGGAAGAAGGAGAATACACCTAATACCATAATCAAGTCATGAAAAATAGCTGCCAAAGCAGATATAGCAATTTTATATTCAAAACGATAAGAAATATAAAGAGCCAATACGGCAAAGGCAATGACAAGATTTAATAAAGCATGTTGTGTTACTTCAGAACCGATAACAGCACCTACGGTTTCAATACGTTTAACAGTATTAGTCCCAATAGTTTTTGTCATAGAATCTACAACAGCTGCACTTTCGCTAGGCTCAAGATTACGAGTACGAATCATTACATCTTTACCAGATGTCTCAGCAGTCGTATCGCCTGAAAGCTGAATTTGTGCACTTTCAAGGCCATATTCCTTCAAAACGTCACGCACTTGACTAACCTCCACAGGTTGATCAAATACGACCTCAACAATAGTACCACCAGTATAGTCAATACCAAAGTTAAAACCTTTTGAGAAAATAGATATTAAACTAGCGATTACAAGAATGGAGGAGATCACAAACCACCAACGATGATGTTTAATTACGTTGAAACTCATTTGCGTTTACCTCCTTTCAAGGATTTCGGTGCAAAGACATCAGCACTTTTACTTGGTGAGATATTAGCACCAAACCAGAATGGATGATTGGTAAAGTTACAATCAATCAATAAACGAAGTAAGAAATGACTCACAGTGATAGCAGTAAACATACTTACTACAACACCAAGACCCAAGCTGATAGCAAAGCCTTTTACCGGCCCAGACCCCAATAGAGTCAAAATCCCCGCCGTAATAATAACGGATACGTTCGCATCAGTAATGGTGGAAAGGGCACGTTTGAAACCAGCTTCCATAGCAACACGCATGGATTTACCAGAGAAAACTTCTTCTTTAAAACGTTCAAAAATAAGGATATTCGCATCTACGGCAACACCCATAGATAAGATAATACCCGCAATACCCGGTAATGTCATAGTCGCATTAAAACCTTTGCCTAATACAAGCAATAACAGCATAACATATACGAGCAACGCTACATTGGCAACGAAACCAGATAAGCGGTATAGTACGAGCAAGAAGACCATAATCATAGCGATACCAGCGCCAAAGGCAACTACAGATTTATCTTTAGAGTCTTGACCCAAAGAAGGACCTACGGTACGCACTTCAAGGACATTGATTTTTACAGGCAATGCACCAGAGCGTAAAAGGATTGCTAAATCTTTAGCTTCTTCTAGTGATTGACTACCAGAAATTGTAGCTTTACCACCAGTAATAGCTTGTTGAACCACAGGATTTGTCAACACATCACCATCAAGGGTGATTGCAATGTGTCGACCGATATTCTTAGATGTTAGATCAGCAAATTTCTTTGCACCTTCATCACTAAGCTCGATTGCAACTAGAGGTTGTTTGTTTTGACCCATTTCCTCTTTTGCATCTTTAAGATCATCACCGGTCATAACAGTTTCGCCCTTTTCATTCTTAAATTCAAGGACCGCTGTTTTACCGATACGTTTCATTGCTTCATCAGGATCTTTAACACCTGGCAATTCAATGATAATACGTTTTGCCCCTTCACGTTGCACGATAGGTTCTGACAAACCCATTTCATTAATACGACGTTCAAGGATTTGTTTTGCTCGTTCTACCGCATCACTATCGGCTGTGCCATGTTCAGTATCCTCTGCTTCTAGCACAATGTGCGTACCGCCTTGCAAATCAAGGCCTTGTTTTAATGAACCTGCTAAGGGTTCAATAAAATACGCAAAACAACCAATAATAGCAGCAATAACGACTAAGAATTTAACTATAGCCTTGCCTCTCAAAATTATTGCTCCCTTCTAATTGACATGAATTACACCCTGTTCTGTAACGATAGCGGGCATACGTTGGTCATAGCGTTCCATAGGTATGGGCTTATCCATAATTTGTACTTGCCATGCGACAGCGATGTAGTTAGATGGTGAAAGTTCTTTTAGGAAACGGTCATAATAACCATTCCCCATACCCATACGACCACCGTTTCGGTCGAATCCGGAACCAGGCACCAAAATCAAATCTATATCCTTAGGATCTATGATTTCATATGGTTCTTTAGGTACACGAATATTCAGAACACCGTGAACTACATCATCAAGATTATGTAAACGTACGGCAATCATCGTTGTCTTATCAATACAAACAGGTACATAAACGCGTTTACCTGCCTGTAAAGCATGTTCTATAACATCATCCAAATTGGCTTCTTTAGGCATCGCTAAGTAGGCCATAATCGATTGTGCCTGTTCATACTGAGGTAATTGAACAATCTCGTGACACAGCTTAGGTGCCCAAGATTCACAATCTGCAATAGATAAAGCAGCGCGCTGGGACTTGCACGCCTGGCGCACTGCTTCTTTTGTTATCATTACTTAGTTTCCTTATTTTTTTTAGAAACTACGGATGCGATAGCAGTACGAGCAAAAGTCATTTCAACCTTTTCCGCTACTTGTACCTTAACCTTTTCATCATCAAGTTCGATGATTTCGCCATAGATACCACCAATAGTTACAATTTTTTGACCTTTTTTCAAGCTGCTTAGAAGATTAGCACGTTCTTTTTGTTGTTTCTTTTGTGGACGCCACAACAAGAAATAGAAAATTACGACCATTAAAAGAATTGGCCAGCTGGTTTGTAAAATTTGTTCGATATCACCCATTGGTAATCCTCCTCACTAAAATTCATCTTATCTTTATAAGTATATCTATTCAAAATGAATTTGACTAGTTTTTTTATATTATTTATTAAAGTTATCCCAAAATTGCATTCTAAATTGAGGGAATCGATCCTCTAAAATAGCTTTGCGCATTTGGCGCATAAACTCTAATAAGAAATATAAATTATGGTATGTAACAAGTCTCAATGCTAAAATTTCTTCCGCCTTATATAAGTGGCGTAAATAAGCACGAGAATAGTTTTTACATGTATAACATTGACAACCTTCTTCTAAAGGACCCCAATCATGAGCAAATTGAGCATTGCGAATATTGAGTCGCCCATGCCATGTCATGGCCATTCCGTTTCTCGCAACCCGTGTTGGATATACACAGTCAAACATATCAATACCGCGTGCTACACCTTCTACCAAACAATCTGCTGTACCAACGCCCATCAAATAACGAGCTTTATTCGTTGGCAACAAAGGTGTTGTATATTCGAGAATTTCATTCATCAAATCGTGAGGTTCACCTACAGATAAACCACCGATGCTATAACCTTCAAAGTCCATAGCCACTAATTCTTCTGCACTTTGCTTGCGTAAATCCTTATACATACCGCCTTGTACAATGCCGAACATACCTTGTCGGTCCTGAGCACGACGAGCCTCTTGGCAACGATGAGCCCAACGGGTAGTACGCGCCGTAGACCGTTTTGCATAATCATGGTCCGCAGGATATGGAATGCATTCATCAAAAGCCATCGCAATATCAGAACCTAATTGCTCTTGAACTTTTGTGGCTACCTCTGGAGAAAGGAATTGTTTAGATCCATCAATATGAGATCTAAAGGTTACACCTTCTTCCGTAATCTTACGCATATCGCCTAAGCTAAATACTTGGAATCCACCGCTATCAGTCAAAATAGCTTGATTCCAATTCATAAATTTATGAAGACCACCTGCTTCTTCTACGAGTTCAGGACCGGGTCTTAAAAACAAATGATACGTATTGCTTAAAATCACCTGTGAACCAATGACTTTTAATTCTTCAGGTGTCATTGTTTTTACTGTAGCCTGTGTTCCTACGGGCATAAACATAGGCGTCTCATACGTGCCATGCGGCGTATGTAACAGACCCGCGCGAGCCCCCGTATGAGGACAGGTTTTCTGTAGTTCATATGTAATACTCGGCATAGAATCTCCTAACGTATAAACATGGCATCGCCAAAGCTAAAGAATCGATACCGTTCTTTTACAGCAGCCTCATAAGCCGATAAACAATGTTCACGACCAGCCAATGCACTAATAAGCATTAATAATGTAGATTGTGGCAAGTGGAAATTTGTGACCAATGCATCTACCATTTTAAATTTATAACCTGGGTAAATAAAAATCTTAGTCCATCCGCTAGTAGCATGTAATACACCGTCATCGGTAGAAGCAGATTCTAAGGTGCGAATTGATGTAGTACCTACAGCAATAATTCGCTTGCCCTTTTCTTTCGCCTCATTAATACGACGGGCCGTATCTTCAGACACGCTGTAAAATTCACTATGCATATCGTGATTTTCAATGATATCAACAGATACAGGTCTAAAGGTGCCTAAGCCTACATGAAGTGTAACAAACTCTAACTCTACACCTTTAGCTTTAATTTTCTCCAATAATTCAGGTGTAAAGTGTAGCCCAGCTGTTGGTGCAGCGGCAGAACCTTTTTCCTTTGCATACACCGTTTGATACCGATCTTTATCTTCTAATTTTTCGTGAATATAAGGCGGTAGTGGCATCTCCCCAATATCTTGAATGATATCATCGAATACACCATCACAAGCAAACTCAACAATGCGACCACCAAAATCAGTCTTATCTATAACAGTCGCCTTTAAGCGTTCATCAAACACAATGACTTGGCCGATTGGACATTTCTTACCTGGCTTAACAAGACATTCCCAGCGATTTTCACCACATGGTGTTAACAACAATACTTCGATCTTGCCGCCAGAACCTTCACGATAACCATACAATCGAGCAGGAATAACCTTCGTATTATTAAATACAAGAACATCACCATCCTGCAATTCATCGAGTAATTCGTAAAAATGTTCTTTATGTGTATATTCACCAGTTATTTTATCCAATGTAAGCAAGCGCGATGTATCGCGTGGCTCTACTGGATGTTGAGCGATGAGCTCCTCTGGTAAATCATAATCAAAATCTGTAACTTTCATTCTTTTCCTTAATACATTTTTTTCAATGTAATACCACTATAATAGTGCTTTAAAATTGTTTGATAGTAATTAGTATCCCCTGAACCAGCTTTTTTTGCCATTTCAGCGGCACCCCATTGAGACATGCCAAGTCCATGTCCCCAACCATAACCTTTGATAAATACAGTATCATTTTTACCTGTGAAAGTATGGTAGGACTTACCTGTTGAACTTACTGGATTATGATTAACATAAAAATCAAACAATGTTGATTTTAATCCTAAAATACCGCGTAAATCATCACCACTTAAGGTTACCTTCCCAGCTGTTCCTACAAAGGTGGCCGATTTAATACGACCAGATACACCTCTATCTGATGTAGCTTTACCAGGATTACCTAATGGTGTCAATTGAATGCTCTTCAATTTTCCTACCCCTTTACTAGCGGCATTTAATTTACCTTCTAAGGCATGACGATTTGTGGATACCGTCCAGTTAGATGCACTGGAGCTACTATTACTATAATCCTTTACGCCTTTCAAATACGGGATATCATTTCCCCATACATTAACACTATCCTCTGTATAACCGCCCCCATCAGAATGGAACAATGCATTGATAGGACGATTGTTATACAACATAACAATACCTTTCGTATGATTAACAGCAGCTGTAGTGCTATGTGTTTCACCGCTCACACCACCATATACTTGATGGTCTGTAGAGGTACTCACATCATAGAGCTGGTTTTTGTTTTGTTCCATCGTATGAAGTGCATACGTACGAGCCGCTACTGCTTGTGCTTCTAAAGCTGCAGCCGGCCACGATGGAATTGCCTCTTGTGGTACAACACCATATAAATAAGATTCCAATGGCACTTCATTAATAACCATCATAGTCCCATTATTCGCTCGTAATGTAAGAGCGCCGCGGTATGATTTTCCTTCAAAGGTAAAAATATCACCACTAGCAGGTTTCAATGTAACAACAGAGTCAATAGCCTTTCCATTAACAGCAATTTTATTGCCTCGAATTCCTACAGATACAACCTTATGATTTTCTATCTTACCTTTAGCGCTATTAAGAACAGTTACACCACTAGAACTGGATACAGAAGCATCTTGACGACGACTGCCCAATAAAACGCGTACATCTGGTGTATTTTCTACACGTACCCGCGTTGAAGCCTGTTCAACTTGATTTTTTGTAACTACAGCAGCTGTCGTACGAGATGCTCCAGAGGATGTATTCATTTTCTTATCAGTTATCACCGTAGCTTTAGAAACAGATTTTACTTCTGTCTCCTTAGGCTTTGCAGTAGCCACAACTGTAACCTTAGGTTTTGTAGCAGTAGCAGCTGTTACTTTCGGCTTTACAGATGTATTTGCCGTCACTTTAGAAGAAACGGTGGAAGAAGCAGTCATTTTAGGTGTAGTCCCCTGTGCCGCCTTTGGTTTTATAACCGGTTTAGATGCTGGCTTGGTAACGAGAGGTTTAAATGTTGATTTACCAACAGTTCCACGCACCGCTTTCACAGAAGATTTGCCTGTAGCACCTGTTGAAGATTTGGATACAGCAGGTTTTGTTCCAGATTTTCCCACAACCTGTGCAGCATCAACTGTTCCAAAGCTATGAATACCCAACAATAAAGTTGTCATAATCATTAATGGTAATTGTTTCGTTTTCATTTTATTTCCCTGTTTGCGAAATACCTAGATGATCATAAGCCAATTTTGTAGCCACACGCCCCCTCGGCGTTCTACCTAAAAAGCCTAATTGCATCAAATATGGTTCATACACATCTTCGATGGTATCTCTCTCTTCACTAACAGCAGCCGCTATTGTTTCTATCCCCACAGGGCCACCGTCATACTTATCAATAATACATTTCAACACTCGTCTATCAATGCGGTCAAGTCCCATCTTGTCCACATGCAAACGCTTAAGCGCTTCATCTGCAATATCTGCAGTGATAACACCATTCCCCACAACTTGTGCAAAATCGCGAACCCGTTTTAACAATCGATTCGCAATACGCGGTGTTCCTCTTGAGCGGCGTGCTATTTCACTAGCACCAGCTGTCTCAATACCAATATTTAAAATCTCCGCAGCACGAGTCACGATAAACTCTAACTCATCTTGCTTATAATATTCTAAACGGCTCACGATACCAAATCGATCACGCAAGGGCGCTGCTAGAGCCCCCGCCCTCGTCGTAGCACCAACCAATGTAAATTTGGGGAGATCAATACGAACGGAGCGAGCACTAGGCCCCTTGCCAATAATGATGTCCAAGGCATAATCCTCCATAGCAGAGTACAATACCTCTTCTACACTTCGTGACAACCTGTGAATTTCATCGATAAACAAAACATCGTGTTCATCGAGATTAGTTAAAATGGCAGCTAAGTCACCAGCCTTTTCAATAGCTGGCCCAGATGTTATACGAAAATTAACCCCTAGCTCATTAGCAATAATCCCAGCCAAGGTAGTCTTACCAAGCCCTGGTGGGCCATACAAAAGAACATGATCTAATGCCTCCCCACGTTGCTTGGCCGCTTGAATATAAATATTCAGGTTATCCTTAGCCTCTCGTTGCCCAATATATTCATTAAAATACTTAGGTCGTAGACTGTATTGCCATATATCCTCTTCTCGATCGCCGCCGCCCATAAGGCGCACTTCTTCGTTCATGGCTAACGTCCTTTCCCAAGTTCAACTAAACAAGCTTTGATTAAGGCTGGCACATCTTTTGCACCATCATTTAGCGATTCAACCAATGCTTCAACTTCTTTTTGTGCATACCCTAATGATACAAGGGCCTCAATAGCTTCGCCGCTTGGGCCACTATGAATCACACCAATAGGCTGAATCGCATCTGGCGACTCAACGCTAATGTGTGTCATCTTCACCAGCTTATCCTTTAATTCAAGAACAAGACGTTCTGCCGACTTCTTACCTATACCAGGTAGTTTAGTTAATTGTTGTACCTGTCCATTAATGACAGCCAGTTTGAAAGCCTCTGGCGTCATGCCGGATAAAATACCTAAGCCAACCTTTGGTCCAATGCCAGATACAGATATAAGGAGAATAAAAAGTTCATATTCATCTTCTGTCCAAAATCCATACAGCTGCATCGCATCTTCACGGACATTGAGATAGGTGTACAAAGTGGCTTCTTTTCCCTCTATTAATTGTTGTCGTGTAGTGGTTGGCACATATACACGGTACCCTACACCATGTACATCTATATAACAAGATTCCTTGAATAGATGTGTCACTATGCCTCGTACATACCCAATCATTTAACTAACCTCATCAATCTATCTTGGTGAGAACTATGCGCCGTACAAATAGCTACAGCCAATGCATCAGCCGTATCATCAGGCTTAATTTTCTCACGAATCCCCAAAATGTTCATAGTCATATAAATGACCTGATTTTTATCGGCCTTACCATAACCGGTAACAGCCTGTTTAATTTGCAATGGCGTATATTCATATAAAGGTATTTGTTGTTGCTCTGCAGCGAGTAAAATAACGCCACGAGCTTGCCCCACCTTAATTGCCGTCGTTACATTACGATTAAAAAAAAGTTCCTCTACGCCAAATTTATCTGGTTTGTATTCCTCTAAAATATCACTTAGATCATTAAATAATATTTCTAAGCGCTGTGAGTCTGTCAATTCCTTAGGGGTCGTAATAGCCCCATAGGCTACTGGCGTTAGTTTACTCCCCTTTACGTCAATAATGCCATACCCGCAAATTGCCGTACCTGGGTCGATTCCTATAATTCGCACTCCAACCCCCTTAGCTTAAAAATGAGATAAGCAATCGCCTACCTCTGAATCATAATCTATTTTATTATAGCATATTAGAACATCGAAATTCATGAAATAATGATAATTTTATTACCTTTTTACATTAGATATAGTTTAATGCAATAAAAAAAAATTAGGAGTACCACAAGAGTACTCCTTAACTTTATTATTCTTCATCGTCTGGCAAAATACCATTATGATATACGTTTTGTACATCATCAAGATCATCCAATACGTCGAGCATTTTTTGCATTTTTACAGCATCGTCACCAGATAATTCGATAGTTGTATCTGGAATCATGGTAATTTTTGCCACAACAGTTTCTATGCCCGCATCAGCAAGGGCTGTTTCTACTGCATCATAATCTTCAGGAGTTGTATAAATTTCAAATACATCATCTTCAGATTTAAGATCTTCTGCACCAGCTTCAAGAGCTAGCATAGTTACTTCGTCTTCGTCATGACCTTCTTTATCGATAACGAATACGCCTTTGGATTTGAACATCCAGCCTACACAACCGCTTTCACCAAGGTTACCACCTTGTTTAGAAAAGGCATGACGCACGTCAGCAGCTGCACGATTACGATTATCCGTCATAACCTCTACAGTAACAGCAACGCCTGCAGGGCCATAACCTTCGTATACAATTTCCTCGTATGCGTTCATATCTGTTGCACCAACGCCCTTATCGATAGCACGTTGAATGTTATCCTTAGGAATATTGTTTTCACGAGCTTTTTGCAAAGCCAATTTCAAACGCATATTACCTGTTGGATCGGCACCACCCATGCGTGCTGCAACGGTAATTTCACGACCGATTTTCGTAGCTAGTTTAGCCTTCAACGCATCAGTTTTACCTTTTTTATGTTTAATATTTGCCCATTTTGAATGTCCTGACATAGACGCCTCCTATTTATTCCACCATGCCTCGCCCCGCAACCGATCTAAGATGATTGAAACAGCACTACGCACAGATAAATGATTGTATTCACCATGGCCATATATAGGTTCTAAAATATAGTCAAAGCTTTCCATCGTTTCTTTTGTCATACCATAACCGGTACCAAATAATACTAACACAGGGCGGCCCTCATTTTCAAGATGTTCACGCATCCGTGCATAGGAAATTGTATTATCATAAGTTCTAGCATCGGTAGTTGCTACGATAGGTTTTACCCCTTCCAGTTCCTCGATAGTACGCACTGCCACAGCGATAGAATTAACAAGTTCAACGTCTGTGAAAGCATCTTTTCTGTCCGGATTATAGGTACTACCAAAACCAGATTTCCAATGCTCCATAATGGTAGCTGCTAATTCTCGTTGAGCCGGTATATTATGAATCACAAAATATTTAGATACATCATAGGTGATAGATGCGCGCGCAATATCGTGAATATCATAATTTGTAATGGCCGTCGTTATTACCTCTTTATGTTTATTCATAATCGGATAATGAACGAGTCCAATATATAAATTTGCCAATACTATATCTCCTAAATCTTAAACAACTTTTATCAATACATAGTACCACCATATCCATTACGAAGCACTAGACCGCGCACCAGCACTACCAAAACCAGACTTTTGCCCTATAGATGATGCTTTCTTACTTCTATTATTCTCATAACTACGAAAGTTTCTTCCACCTCCATAGCCATGTATAGTAGATCCTGATGACGTATATTCATTAGGTTGTTCATACGGTTTTAATGGCGATACCGCGCGATACGTCATAGTTCGTCCATCCATACGTGCCGTAGGAGGATTAAATCCATGAAATATATAATACCCAGCTGCAATAGTTGGTAACAAACTTGCCAAACCAGCATCCCACACTAAGTTTCCACCATTATCACGGTGAAAGGTAACTGAACGATTATCATCATACAAGGCGGTTTCTTTTCCATCGCCATGGTTTAAAAGAGAATACCGATTACCTTGACTATCCTTTAATCGAACCTCCCCCTCATTTGCCTCTGGATAAACCTTATCACACACAGCATAGGAGATATCGTTCCAGTAGGAATACACACCTACAAGACCAGCAACTGTGGCGAAAGCACCTGTAAGGTATATGGTTTTCTTACTTGGCTTATACATAAAACGCTCCCTTAGTGCACAGCACCGCTAATAACAAGAGCAAGACCTACGAAAATGCCAAATACAAGAATACCGGCCGCTGTATTACCACGCATAATTTCTTCAGATAATTTATATTTACGATGCCAAATATTGATAAACATATAGCCCGTTACAAATAGTATAATACCTAGCACAGCGTATACAACGCTGGCTACAATGCCATGTAACAGGGACGTATCAGCCGTAGTCACGGCTGGTGACATAATAACAGAACGCAAAATTTCACCGATACCGATAAATGATCCCGCTGAAAGCCACGCCACAGCACAGTTACCACGCTTAATTTCTTCACTAAATTTTCCAGGCACGAAGAAATCGATAACCGTGTTCGCTGTCAACATCAGTATAATACCAAAACAAGCATAAAAAATTGTCAATAATACATCTGGTATATAAATCATAATAAGCCTCCTAATAATATAATTTTGTATTGGATGTGTTGTTAGAGTTGCCGGTAGGATACAATCGTTCGCGTCCCGTATTATCCCCTAGTCGAACCATGGTCGCATAGTTATCGAGTATATGAGAGCTGATTAATGTACGATCAATAATTTTCCAATCCTCTTGTGTTAATTTTGATTGTTCACATACCTTAACCCTAGTTTGTCCATCCGTATTAGTGATGAGATACACCAAGTCTCCAGAATAAAATACAATAACTTCATGTCCCTCTTCTAAGTTATCCCGCTCATTCTTAATATCACCATTCACAGAATCAATCAAGTCTAATGCGGTACTAACAGGATCTAGTGTAGACGTGTATACATAGTCGCTATCCGAATCTGTTTTTGTATAATATGCAGATGTGTCATGCATATGTTCTTTTGCCGTGTAAGGCACTCCAAACATAGCGCGTATACTATGCCAAGACAAATCATTGTCCGACCAAAATAGAAATAGTAAAAATAGTACACCATACCCCACGCCAACAGCAATAGATCCAAACCTCTTTTTCATTGATTTGTTACGCATCTTTTGCTTAATAGCTTGAGCGGCTGCATCATTACAAAGACGAATGTTCACCAAGGGCACTCGTGATCCTTCGGCAAACATTTTTTTACCTTCAAACCACTCTTCTTCAAAGAATACACTAGTACCGCCTTCACAAGGTAGCTGATATTCTCGATATCCTGCGCGGTCCCCTACGGAGGCACCACTTTCACCATCCACATCGACAACCTTTTCTAAACCGATTTGATGTAATGTAAAATCTTTCCCCGGCCGTGTATGAAAGGATGTTCTAGATACGGTACACCATTCATTATCATTATACTCAATGGTTAACCATATTTTATCGATTCCCTCAACAGCCTCTAGTCCATATTCATGCCAATAATCACCAGGTGATTTTGTCATAGACGGCTGGCCCCTATAGGATTGTTCCTTATCTGCTTTTGGAATAATCTCTATATATTTAATTTTCTCAGTGATTACATAACGGCTGCCATGAACCTCTAAGACATCATAACAATTAAACTCCATACGCACCCTCTCTAAAGTAGACATAACCACAACTGCTGCGAAGTACACCTATTATCCTTCGTTTAACCATACTCTATATGGTCAAAAATTACATAGTATTTCTCTTACTCTATTAGTAATGGTACAAAGTATGCTTCTGTACCAGCTATCTCTTCCGGGGAAAAACGGCATCCTACCGCAGAAGCTTGATCGCCAAGCATAAAACAGGATAAGGTTAAAAATCCATCTTTCACTCCACAATCCACTGTATGAGTAAAACGTTTCTGCTGTATAAAGTCTTGATACATCACCTTTTTACTATTGCGACAAACGATATCGTCATAGTTATCAACTAACTTTTCCATGTAAAGCTCAGATGAATCACCACGCTTTTGAATAACTTGTACATGCCGTCCTTCACGGCCCCAAATTTCCTTTTGAATATAAAGGCCATCATCAAGAGCTGAAAAATCATTTTCAAAATAGGATGGTGCCAAATAACGCTCGATGATATCTCGATCTGGTTTTGTAAAAAATTGATCTGTTAAATACAATGCATATACTAAGGACATAAAGGATTTATTTTGTAGAATAATGGACTCTGGCGGATTAAAAAGAGCGAATGTATCATCCTCATACAAATCTAAGAACATTTCACCCAAAGGTTCGCCATCTGGTGTTTGTTCATCAATTAAAAGCTCCATGGGATGCAATCGATACAATAGGGTCGCATGACTACCATCTTCTAAAGGAATGCCCTCATCATCAATCTTCATATCATAAAAGGATATGAATCGCGTGTCTGCCTCAGGACAGGCTGTTTTTAATTCCTTCATAAGGAATTGTGTTGTACCGTAGTCTTCAAAATAATCATGAAAGCAAGAGAATACAAAGGGATTCTTAGGTAGGCTCTCTCTATTTGCCCGCATAGATTCATATTGGTTTCTACCATACTTAGCAGATAAAACAGCATCATACATACGCTTTAAAAATGTATGTAATTCTTTTCGGCATTCTATATTAGGATGTTTTCGTCCTACATAATTAGCTGCCACTTCATTGGCATAATAGCTTTCAACAAGAAAACATGGCGTATCTGCATTAAGTTCTACCATCCGCAAATTGCCATTTACATCGAGAACAAAATCAAAGCGTGATAACCACGTCGGTAACCCTAAGGCATTCGACTTATGTAAATAAGGAATTAAATTGTCTGGCATATCCATATTTCGAGCAAAGTCATCTGGTGCCATTTGAAATACTTTTGCAGCTTTACAAAATATTTGAAATAATCTACGTGAAGCATGGCGAATTTCATCGTAAAAGTCGGATGAAAAGGCCTGCATAGACAAGGAAGGATACCGATCATCATATCCTTCATATTCCACGAAATTAAATATATTTCTATCAAGCTCATCAATATAGGATTTCATTATTCATCCTTTCATTAAGAGGCACCGCTCGAAGTTCGAGCCCCTACACTACCAAAGCCATACTTTTCACCAATTCTATGTGCTCGATTACTCGTTTTAGTATTGTAACGATTTCTAGTCATTTCATTAATAGTTCTAGCCACTCTTGCACTATTAGATTTACTAGCGCCTGTACTTGCATCAAAAGGGGTAAGAGGTGATGTAGCGCGATAGGTCATACTAGGTGCATCCATATATGCCGTTGGAGCTGAAAAGCCATGGAACGCATAGTAACCTACCGCCAAAGTCGGAATCAAACTGGCTAAGCCTGCATCCCATATAATATTGCCTTTCTCATCACGATGAAAGGTAACAGATTTTTCAGCATCATCATAAAGTGCAGTTTCTTTTCCATCACCGTGATTAATCAAGGTATAGCTTTTACCTTCATCATCAACGAGCCGCACTTCACCATTATTTAATTCTTGTTTGACCACATCACATAGAGCATAGCTAATATCGTCCCAATAGGAACAAGCGCCTACTAGAGCTGCTATAGATGTAAACGCTATGGCTATGTAAACAGTATTCTTACTTGGTTCATACATATAATATTCCTTCGTTTGATTTCGTAACTGAAATCAATACTATATCAATCTTTTATTATATTTGATAATGTCTTACGTCCCTGCTTATTCTTTAATTCCACCATATACGCATATCGTAACAATACTTCACTGTCATTTCTAATAGTCGCTATGCGTGTATTCTCCGAATCTGACAAGTTTTTTAATTGCCCCACTTCAACATACGTAGTGCCATTGACCACACTAATAACAGATACATCTTTAGTCGTATAAATTACAATCCACTGCTCAGGGGACTTAGTATCTTGTTTAATGGTATAAACCTTGCCATACACAGCATCGATAAGATCGATAGCCGTTGCATTTGGATCTTGCTTTGACGTATATACCATCAAACCGTCTTTTGTGCCTTGCGGTTCATAATAATAGGAATCTTTAATGCGCTCTTCCATGGTATATGGGAATCCTACTTCATCACGCAATTCATGCCAAGTCATATCTCCTATAAACAAATATCCCAAAAAGAATAAAATGATTCCCCAACTCAGACCCAATCGTGTCCATTCTTTTCTGCGAGCTGCATTACGAATCTTTTTACTCACTGCTTGAGCAGCCTGATCTCGCCGTCGATGTACATCAGACAAACGAATCCGCTCACCTTGAGCCTGATCCGTCAAACCACCATGCCAGTCCTCAATAAAGAATACATAGGTTTTATCCTTTTTAATTGATCTATATTCTTTATAATCGGCCTTATCACCGCTTCTAGCTTTACTTTCGCCCTCAACAGACATGACGCGTTGTAAGCCTTTATCGTACAGTTTATATCCTTTAGGCGGCGTTGAACGTAAAATAGTCTCTGAAAAGGTACAATAGTCTTTTTCCCCATTTACAATGGTGAGCCATTTTTTATCTTTGGTATCGACTGGCATAATACCATATTCGGTCCAATTCTTAGCCCCTTTATGAGTACCTAATTCATTATTATACATTTCATCATTAAGAGTATAATTCACTGTCTTTTCTATGATGAATTCTTGATAGGAGATAACTTCAATAACTACGTATCGCTTTCCCTGAATCTCTACAACATCATAACACTTAAAATTCATAGCCTAGACTCTTCTTCAACAATTTCTTTTAAAAGTTTAATTTCCTCTTTTGTTAATGGTCGTTCCAATAAATCGGGCCGCAACAATCGTGTCCGCTTTAAGGCTTCCTTTTGTCGCCACGTAGCAATGTTTTTATGATGACCACTGCGCAATACATCTGGTACAACCCAGCCTCTAAATTCTGGAGGCTTTGTATATTGAGGACATTCTAATAAAGGTTCATAAAATGAATCCTCTTGGGCCCCACTAGCAGCCCCTAATACGCCAGGAATCATACGAGCCACCGCATCAGCTACGACCATAGCAGGCAACTCTCCACCTGTTAACACATAGTCACCAATGGAAATAGTTTCATCTACTAAATGTTCCTCTACGCGATAATCGACGCCTTCATAATGACCACAAATGAGCACCAATTGATCGTACATCGCTAGTTCCCGAGCTTTTTCTTGTGTAAAAGGTTGACCTGTAGGTCCCATAAAAATAACACGACGTCGTATACTTTCACTGGGATTACCAATAAGGCTCATTTCATCACACATCTCATCTATAGAATAGGCGCTATTAATATCGCTATCATATTGAGCAATAACAGATTCTACCGCTTCAAAGATGGGAGGTGCCATCATAAGCATACCCGCACCACCACCATACGGCGTATCATCTACTTGACCATGTTTATTATGACTAAAATCACGAGGATTGGTTACGTCCATAGACAAGCGTTCCGCCTCGATAGCGCGTTTTATGATGGAATGACTAAAAAAAGCATCAAAAAACTCTGGAAATAAAGATACGATATCGATACGCATAGACCATCCTCTGTACTTATTAACTCTAATTAAATCATTTTAACTCATTAGCATTATCTACATATAGCTATATTATATAACTTTTACCATAATATACCTATATGTAGATAAAAGAAAACCGCCCAAAGGATTATATCCATTCAGGCGGATCTACGATCATCAATTTATGTTCCACATCGATGTCTTTAACGACCTCTTCAATGGCTGCAAATAATTGATCTGGTTCCCCATCTTTGGAAACCACGTATACGTCATTAGCACCAGGTTGCAAAACCTCGGTAACTGTGCCAAGCACATTACCCTTAGTATCTTGTACCTCAAGACCAATGATATCAAAGATGTAATAACGACCTTCTGGTAATTCTACCAAATCTTCACGGCGTACTTGAATTTCTTTCTTACTGAATAATTCAGCTGTGTTACGATCAGGAATTTCCTTAAAGGATGCTAGTACAAATTGCTTATGAAATCGTGCGGATGCAACGTGGTATTCTTTACCATCGATGTAACAGGCATCCATATGCATAAACCGTTCTGGAAAGTCGGTTTGAGGCATAATACGAAGATCACCCCGCACGCCGTGCGGGGCGATGATAACACCTATAGTGATGAAATCGTTAGGCTTCATTATTGACGAAACGCAACGATTTTACCGTCTTCTAATAGGATTTCAGCGCCCATCATGGCATCCAAATTATCCCCGATTTTAACGGTAACTGTTTGCTCTAATGTACCTTGAGGAATTTCAGTTCCCAAAGCCAAACCTTGAGCGTCTTTCAATTTAGCTGTTACTTCTTCTTTGAAAGCCAAGCGTTTATTTTTCTCTTCGTCGATTTGTTGACGAATAGCCGTAAGACTAGAAGCGTCAACTTTAGCTGCATCAGCTAAAATACGTTGAGCTTGAAATTCAATTGCTTCTAAATCTTTAGTCACCATATCAAGACGAGCTTCAAGATCAGTAACAATCTTGTTTTTCAACTCTTCTGTTACCTTTGCTTTTACTGCTACAGGGACACGTAATGTCATTTCTTCCATTGGAATACTCCCTTTTAAACAATATCAACAGATATCTTTTTGTTCTCTTTAATAGCCGCCGCTTTCACCACAGAGCGAATCGCCTTTGCAATTCGACCTTGCTTTCCGATGACTTTACCCATATCCTCTGGTGCTACATGAAGTTCATAGACCTCAACATTACCCTTTTGGACCATGGTAACAGAAACGGCATCAGGCTGCTTCACTAATGATTTCGCAATTAATGAAATTAATTCTATCATCACAGTATGCCTCTCTATTAATTACTTTTTAGCGTCTGCAAATTTTTGCATAACGCCTTGTTTTTTGAACAAGGAGCGAACAGTGTCAGTAGGCTGAGCACCTTTAGCTAACCAAGCCAAAGCTTTTTCTTCGTCTACATTAACGATAGCTGGTTGTTTAGTAGCATCATATTGACCAATAGTGTCAACAGGACGACCTTCACGTGGAGCACGTGCGTCAGCAACAACGATACGGTAGAAAGGAGCTTTTTTTGCACCTAAACGAGTCAAACGAATTTTTAACATGTGGGATTCACCTCCTTATAATGATTTAACTGGACAGGTTCAGCGCCCCTGCCCATGTATTACATAAACGGTAATTTTGGCATTCCTGGGAATCCTCCCTTACCGCCTCGTAACCCTTGTAAGCGCTTCATCATTTTCCGCGCTTCTTCGAATTGTTTTAACAAGCGATTTACATCTTGAACCTGTGTACCAGACCCCATTGCAATACGCTTGCGGCGAGAACCATTTAAAATATTAGGATTTTCTCGTTCTGCTGTAGTCATGGATTTGATGATAGCCTCAATGCGGCGTACTTCTTTACTATTCAAATCAAGGTCTTTTAACTGATCCTTAACTTGACCCATGCCTGGCAACATACCAATAATATTTTGTAATGGCCCTAGCTTTCTTACCTGATTCATTTGCTTTAAGAAATCATCTAAGGTGAAGTTGTTCTTCGCCATTTTTTGTGCCATCTCACGAGCTTCTTCTTCGTCGATAGCGCCTTGAACATTTTCGATCAATGTTTTAAAATCGCCCAAGTCGAGAATACGAGAAGCCATACGGTCTGGATAGAATACATCGAAACCATCCATTTTTTCGCTCACACCAGTGAACTTGATTGGCAAACCTGTTACAGCTTTGATGGATAACGCAGCACCACCGCGCGCATCACCATCGAGTTTAGTAAGAATAACACCATCAACGCCTAATTTTTCATTAAACGTTTGTGCTGTTGTTACCGCATCTTGACCAATCATGGAGTCTACAACGAGTAGAATTTCATGAGGTCGAACAGCAGATTTAATATTGGACAACTCGTCCATGAGGACTTCGTCAATTGCCAAACGACCCGCGGTATCGATGATAACTACATCCTTCAACATATGCGTGCTTTGCTCTACAGCGCGACGCGCAATGTCTACTGGATTTGCACCAGGTGTTTCATCAGCAAATACAGGGATATCGATTTGTTTACCTACAACTTGCAATTGCTTAATCGCTGCTGGACGATATACGTCGGCGGCTACGAGCATCGGATGTTTACCTTGTTTACGAAGGTATACAGCCAATTTACCAGCCGTAGTCGTTTTACCAGCCCCTTGTAAACCAACAAGCATAATAATTGTTGGAGGCTTACTGGAAATCATGATGCGACTTTGTGTACCACCCAATAAGGCTGTTAACTCATCATTTACGATTTTAATAACCGTTTGCGCGGGATTTAAAGAACCGAATACCTCTTCACCGAGGGCCTTTTCCTTAATGGACTTAACAAAGTCCTTCGCCACCATAAAGTTAACGTCCGCTTCTAATAGTGCTGTGCGTACTTGACGCAACGCAAGATTGACATCTTCTTCTGTAATTTTGCCCTTCCCCTTTAAGGATTGAAAGGCTTCTTGCAGTTTTTCTGACAAGCTATCAAATGCCATAATATCCCTCCATTTGCGCCAATACTTGTTGTACCTTACTTTCAGCTAACACCTCTTTAGGCAAGGTTTCTTTCAACTGTGAAAGCAGTCCTTCACGCTGTTCATATTGTGCTACCAAGTGTAATTTAGATTCGTAATCGTTTAAAATGTGTCGAGCACGCTGTAAATTATCATGTACAGCCTGCCGTGATACGCCTAATTCCTCAGCAATCTCGCCAAGGGACATATCGTCTTCGTGGTGAAGTTGTAAGGACATGCGTTGCTTGTCCGTCAATAATGGCCCATAGAAATCTAAGAGCAAACTTATAAGTACTCGTTCTTCCATTTCGCCACCTCCATCACTGTCAAGTCATATTACTTTACATATACTACAGCATAAAAAAAGATGTGTCAAGTAGAAATACTTAACATCTAAATTATAGAGAATTATTTTCATATTTTACTTTTATATCTACTGTAATATGTTATAATAAACACATCTAATATTTTCAATATAAAAGATAGGAGGTATTGTATGAATACCAAACATTATGATCTTATCGTCCTAGGTTTCGGCAAAGCCGGCAAAACATTAGCAGCTAAATTTGGCTCCATGGGCAAAGCCGTAGCTATGATTGAAGAAAACCCACTTATGTATGGTGGCACATGTATTAATATTGCATGTATCCCAACTAAAACGATGATTATAGCCGCATCAAAAGGCTTATCTTACGATCAAGTATTAAACCAACGCGAGGTAGTTACATCTCGTTTACGCAATAAAAACTTCAGTATGCTAGACACTAATGAACATGTCGATGTATATACTGGACATGGTGAATTCATTAGTAATAAAGAAATCGCCGTTACAGCTGGAGAAGATAAAATCATCTTATCTGGTGAAACAATTATTATTAACACTGGTGCTGTAGCGATTAAGCCTAACATTGATGGCATCAGCGCAGCAACAGGCTTCTATAATAGCACAGAAATTCAACAATTATTGCCTCAACCAAGTACACTAGGCATCATCGGCGCGGGCCCTATCGGCCTTGAATTTGCCAGCTTATACGCTAAACTAGGTGCAAAGGTAACAGTATTTAATATTGAATCTAGCATCTTAAAACGGGAGGAACCGATCGTACAAGAATTAGCTAACGAGTACTTGACTGAGCAAGGTATTACTATTCTTAACGATGTAACATTAAACTCTGTATCTAATGATGGCAACAAACCTGTTATTACTGCAAATGGTCAAAACTATACATTTGATGCCGTTTTATATGCTACAGGTCGCAAACCAAATACAGCTAACATCGGTTTAGAAAATACGGATATCACTACTAACGAACGCGGTGCTATCGTAGTGAATGATACGTGTGAAAGCTCCGTTCCTGGCGTATATGCAGTAGGCGATGTAAACGGTGGTCCTCAATTTACGTATATTTCTCTCGATGACTTCCGCATTGTATTTGGTGCACTTACAGGAAATGGCCAATACACATTAAAAGATCGCAAAAATATTCCTTACACAACATTTTTAACACCGCCACTGGCTCGTGTAGGTCTCACAGAAGAAGATGCTATCAACAAAGGATATACAGTTAAAACTAAAGAAATGCTCGTAGCTACCATGCCAAGAGCCCATGTAAACGACTATTTAAAAGGTGCTTTTAAAATTGTAGTAAATGCAGATAACGATTTAATCCTTGGTGCTACACTTTATTCTCAAGGTGCTGAAGAGTTGATTAATCTCATTAAAATGGCTATGGACAACAACATTCCATATACATACTTCAAGAATCAAATCTTTACACATCCTACCATGGCTGAGAACCTAAACGACCTTTGCAACTTTTAATGGTATAAACAAAATCAATAAACAATTGATATATACTGAAAAATAAAAGGGCGCTCATTAGCTAATATATATGCTAATGATCGCCCTTTGACTATTTAGAGAAATAAGATGCGATTTAAATTATTCTCTATTAGTTTTTTGTAAATAATCTACGTACTACCTTTTGTAGTTTTGGTGTTAACACAATAGCTACAATGATACCAGCCGCACTGGTAATCAAGGAGTATTGGATCTTGCTAGCTGCTACAGCCGCGCTGTTAAGAACAAACCACCAAGCAATGAAGTAACCAAAAGCAGTCCAAATAGCACCGATAATGAGAGCTACTAAAATACGACCAAAAGATGCTGTCGGTTTATTGATAGATGGAGGCAAGTAGCCAGCTGTCATGCCACCTACGATAAAACCTGCAATACCTTTAATAAAGAAAGAGAATACAATGTATTGCGTATGTCCACCAAAAAGATCAAATAATGCGGAACCAATAGCCGCACCTAAACCACCATATAAACCACCAAAGAGAATCGATGTGGTAAAGAGAGCCGCGGAACCTAAATGAACCATGGCCCCACCTGGTATTTCAATGCGAATCGTTGTTGCTACTGCACATAAGGCAGCGATAAATCCAATATATACAATATCGCGAGTCTTTAATTTCATAATAAACTCCTTCCCTTTTCTTAAGTACTATACTCAGTATATCAGATGATAAGTACTATAAAAATACCGAGTTTATAGGAATTAAAATATTAGCAATAAAAATGAAGAAAATACAAAACAGCACCTATACCATTCTATAGGTGCTGTTCTATATTTTATCTCATATATAATTAGAGTTTAGCTCGTTTCAAGCGAAGGGAGTTACCCACAACTGTAACGGAACTGAATGCCATTGCTGTACCTGCAATCATAGGATTTAATGCGCCGATAGCAGCCAATGGAATACCAATGCAGTTAAAGATCAATGCCCAGAATAGATTTTGTTTAATATTAGTCATAGTCTTACGACTGAGGCGTACTGCTTGTACTAGTGTGTGTAAATCATTTCTTACAAGAACGATATCTGCGGCCTCTACGGCAATATCTGTACCACTACCGATAGCAAAACCAATATCTGCCGTTACAAGAGCTGGTGCATCATTGATACCATCACCAACCATGCCCACTACTAGACCTTTATCTTGTAACTCTTTTACCTTGCTAGCTTTATCTTGAGGCAACACTTCTGCAATAACGTGAGTAATACCTGCTTGTTTAGCAATATATTGAGCTGTACGGCGATTATCACCGGTAAGCATCCATACGTCGATGCCTTGAGACTGTAGTTCTTTTACAACCTCAATAGTTTCAGGACGTAATTCATCTTCTACAGCCCATAATGCACTGATAACGCCATCTACAGCGAGAACAGACACGGAAGCACCTTGTTCTTCAAAATGTTGAATATCATCTTGCACCTTAGATAAATCATAACCGAGTTCACTCATCCAACGGCTATGACCAAGTTGTACAGATACACCTTGATAAGCACATTGTAAACCTTTACCAGGCACATCACCAAAGCTTTCAAGTTCTACAGCTTTACCTTTATAACCATGATCTTCGCCATAATAAACCATAGCCTTTGCAATTGGATGCGATGTACCACTTTCAAGGGCCATCATAAGGGACATATTTCTACTTTCATCACCATTATAGTTTTTGAAAGCCGTTACATCGAGAACACCTTGTGTAAGAGTGCCAGTTTTATCCATAACGATAGCATCGAGTTTACCAGCTTTTTCAAGATATTCCGCACTCTTGATGAGAACACCATGCTCCGCACCTAAGCCAGAGCCTACCATAATAGATGTTGGTGTAGCAAGACCAAGTGCACAAGGACAAGCGATAACAAGCACTGCTGTAGCATTAATGAGAGCTACATTAACAGAATCGCCTACAATAAAATACCATACAAGGCCAGTCAATACAGCGAGGCCAATAACGGTAGGCACAAAATATTGAGCAACGATATCTGCAATACGTTGAATACTTGCTTTAGAGGTTTGAGCTTCCTCTACGACTTTAATAATTTGAGAGAGCATTGTATCGGATCCGATACGTTTTGCTTCCATTGTGAAAGCACCGCTCAAGTTAATAGTCGCACCGATAACATCAGATCCCACTTGTTTTTCTACAGGCAAGCTTTCACCAGTAAGCATAGCCTCATCTACTGTAGAATAGCCGTCAGTAATTGTACCATCGACTGGGATTTTTTCGCCTGCTCGAACTTGTAAAATATCGCCGGCTACTACTTTAGAAGTAGGGATATCTACAAACTCACCGTCACGCAACACATGAGCCGTTGCAGGTTGTAAGGCAATCAACTTTTGAAGTGCTTCAGAGGTACGCCCTTTTGCAATTTCTTCTAAGAGTTTACCAAGAAGGATAAATGTAATAAGCCATGCAGAGGTTTCAAAGTAAATACCATGAGGACCAAGCTCTGGATGGAACTGCCAATTATAAATACTGAATAGATAAGCAACAGTCGTGCCCATTACAACGAGAACATCCATGGTAAGGGCACCATTCTTCACCGCACTCCACGCACTCTTATAGAACATAAGGCCCGGACCGAACTGAGCAATGGTAGCAAGAATGAACTCTACCCATACTGGCAAGGCTTGAATACCAAAGCGATGTAATGTCATATTAATCATCATCGGTACAGCCATACAAGCTGCAATGATAAGACGCGTAATATGAGGTCTTAAATTAACCTTTTCTATTTCTTTCTTGGTTTCATCTGCTTCCGCAGCACCAAAGCCAATATTTGTAATGGCATCAATGATTTGTTGTGGTTGAACAGTGGAACCATCTTTAAATTCAACGCTGCCCTTACGTGTTAATAGATTCACCTTTACAGAGGCTACTCCATCAACTTTAGATACAACGTTCTCAACACGTTTTACACAGGCCGCGCAATGCATGCCTGTAATATCAAATTCTTGTTTTTTAGCGCTCATATATATACTTCTTTCTATATTATTTTAAAGACATCTCAATCAATACATTTATATAGGATAAAACATTATCAAAAGTATTCTTATATGTAACAATATATGAACACCTTTACATGAGTACCTATTCATGTATCTACACTCTATAGTAACATAAATTCTCAATACGTCAATATCCTACTAAAAATACAGGGTTATTCCTTTAAAACAAGGGAATTAATAAATTCATCATTTTCTTTATAAAGTCTATATTGGTTATGCATATATTATTAAACATTATTGCTCATAATCTATACATTACGTTTATAAATAGCTTATAATAAAGTGATGATGATGAATAAATAAAATAGTAGTAAAAAGAAAAAGGAGGTGAGAAAATGCCTGAAACACCTAGCCCTACTGTGGAATTCATATCTATTGCCAATGAATTTCGCCATGAGTACGTCGTAGAGAAATCTAGATTTATTACCACTGTATATCCATGTAGTACTGAAGAAGAAGCACAAGCTTTTATTGGCCGCATTAACAAAGAATTTTGGGATGCACGCCATAATTGTACGGCTTTTGCTTTGGGTCCAAAACAAGAGCAACAACGATCCTCTGATAATGGAGAACCATCGGGAACCGCTGGCAAGCCTATGCTTGAAGTGTTAAAAAAGACGGGAATTACCAATATTGCTGTTGTTGTAACACGCTATTTTGGCGGTATTAAATTAGGGGCTGGTGGATTAATCCGTGCATATTCTCACTCCGTTGCAGAAACATTGCGTCTTGCGCCAAAAGAATTGCATACCACAAGAACACAATTACAAGCGATTATTGACTATGCACTATATAGCACAATAGAACGCTATCTTCAGGATGCACAACTACATTATGAGGCTACCTTTGAAGAGAAGGTAGATCTTACTATCTTGGTGCCACCTACCGATATAGAACGCATACAAAAAGAGCTCCAAGACATGAGTCATGGAGCTGCTACTTGTAATGTATTAGATGCTATCGAAGTAGTATTACCACTAGATTAAGTGTTCAATCACTTCGTACACTAACTAATTAGTTGCCATTATGAACTAAACCAGTAATGCCTTGGTTCATTTCATGACGTTTTTCAGTTGTCAATGGATGTGGCCATACGCGTTCTAATTGTTTTTTACGACTAACACCAGCATTATGTGCTGTCATTAATCTACGTGCTTCCCAATTACGAATTGCTTTACTTAATGTTCTTTTTACTACGCCCATAGTAGTACCTACACTTTCTTAGTCACTGATGCTATATCAAAAAATTTGATGAGATTATTAAAACTAATTTCAATCGTTTTACATCTCTTGATGTGTTTAGTATATATGACTTTTTACCAATAGGGAAATAACCATTCTTTTGATAGTTATAAATTTTAATTATCTTAATTTGTGTATAATAGGGAGATTTTATGGACACATCGTACTATCACAATTTTATAACTCTAGTTCAAACGGGTAATATGACACAAGCTGCTGAAATTCTCCACATTACACAACCAGCTTTAAGTAAGCAGCTAAAATATTTAGAAGCAGAGTTCGGTGCTCAACTAATCAATATTAAGCGGGGACAACGTGGTTCCAATTTACAATTAACTGATGCGGGCAAGATTTTCTACGAGAAAGCACAGCAATTATGCTCTATTGAAGAATCTACCTACAATGCGGTACAGCAATTAAATTCACGAATTGAAGGTACATTACGTATTGCCACATCCGCCTCCCGTTCTACACCAATCGTACAGCAATATTTACCAGCATTCTCCATGAAGTATCCATCTGTACATTTTGAAATTTACGAAGGACTTATGACAAATGTGGTAAATCAACTCATTAATGGTAGTGCAGAAATCGGTATCGCTAATATTCAAATGGTAGATACAGATAAATTTGATATTCTATTAACTCAAGAGGAACATTTATATGCCCTATTTAGACGTGACGTATTCTGGACTGATCGTGAACATGATACAATCACTTGGGAAGATATCAAACAATGCCCTCTATCTTTATCTGGTGGCTCTGTAAGGATGATTATGCAATCCTCTCTAACTAATATGGAGTATCTCAATGTTACTGCTATTACAACCACAAAAACATCAGCTATCGAATGGGCTTCTTCTGGTCGTACCGTTGCACTCGTTCCAATGGACGCTAAGGAAATGGTAAACCACAGAAAAATGTCACGTATTAAATTACCTGAGTTCTCTGGAGACTTTAAAAAAGCATTTATCACCCTAAAAGGACATGCACTCTCCCCTGTGGCTCAACAGTTTATAGATTTCTATAAAGCCTATGTGTAATACATTTACCAATAATAAAAACTTAACAATAGCATATACAAAAAAGGGGCTGTAACAAAACAGCCCCTTAACTTTTTTATATTTCTAAGCAAAAAGGGTCCCGAGGGACCCTTTTCGTTGGTATAATTAAATTA
>NZ_BBXI01000007.1 GCF_001078375.1 Veillonella tobetsuensis | reverse complement strand
TAGGATTTTACAAATCTAATTTTCTTGGTATTTCTTATATTTTAAAGGGACTGCAACTAGAATGCGGTAAAACCGCATTCTGTTACAGCCCCTTTCTATTTAGATATTTATTGATGCACTGCACCAACAATATCAGTAATACTATTAAGATTGTGTGTTTCCACATATTCGCCCATTTCACGAGCAATCCGAGAAATAGCTGTTGGATCTACCATCGTAGCTGTACCAACTTGTACGGCCTGAGCACCAGCCATCATAAATTCGATAGCATCTGTACCACTCATGATACCACCAAGTCCTATAATAGGAATAGTAACCCCTTTATAGACTTGATGAACCATACGTAATGCTACAGGTTTTACAGCTGGACCAGATAAGCCTCCGTACGTGTTCCCCAATAGAGGTTTACGACGATGGATATCGATAGCCATACCCAACAAGGTGTTGATAAGACTTACCCCATTACCACCACCTGCTTCTACAGCCTTTGCGATTTCCACAATATCTGTTACATTTGGTGATAATTTTACGATAACAGGTTTATCAGTTACTTTACGAACCGCTTTAGTTACTTGTTCAACAACCTTTGGGTCTACGCCAAACGCCATGCCTTCACACTCCACATTTGGACAAGATACATTGACTTCAAGGCCTGCAATACCATCCACAGATAGTGTTTCTGCCATCCAAGCAAATTCCTCTACTGTACCAGCAGACATATTAGCTAGTAGCGGTACATCATATTTCTTAAGTTCTGGCAAAATATCCGTAACAAAATGCTCTGCCCCTGGATTCTCAAGACCAATACAGTTCAATACACCAGATGGCGTTTCTGCAATACGAGGGCCAGGATTACCATGGCGGCCCTTTGGTGTTAAGCCTTTTACGGAAATAGCACCTACTTCATTGCTAAGGTCTAAGTACCCCGCATATTCCGGACCATTACCAAAGGTGCCAGATGCAGCAATAATAGGATTTTTCATCTTAATGCCGCAGTAATCAACGGCAAGCTTTGGATTAGGAGTAACGGTGTTATTTAAATCGCGTTCACTCATTAAAAGAACACCTCCTCAGCAGGGAATACAGGACCATCCTTACAAATTTTATAGCGTTTACCCTCAGTACCATCACAAGCACAGCCTAAACAACCACCAGTACCACAGCCCATGCGTTCCTCTAAGGATACTTGGCAAGGTACATTGAGCTCTTTAGCAACTTGTGCAACCCCCTTCATCATAGGTGTTGGACCACAAGTCATAACGGAGGTAAACGTATTAGCATTAATTAGATTAGGCATAATAGCCGTAGGGAAGCCTTTTGTACCAACACTACCATCATCAGTAGTGATATGAACCTGTACAGGCGTATCTTTGAATAAATCTGCCCAGAAGGTTTCACTTTCATTTCTAAAACCTAGAATAACTTGCGCTTCTTCTCCATCTTGTAAATGAGAGGCAATACATAACATCGGTGCAATACCGACACCACCTCCAACGAGAAGCATGTTCCTAGATGTTACAAATGGTTCACCTAAAGGACCTAGACAATCTAATGTATCACCAGGTACGAGACGAGTCATAATCTCAGTCCCTTGACCTACGACACGATACAAAAGGGTAATAATACCCTTTCGAGCATCAAATCCAGCATAGCTGATAGGGCGACGCAATAGTGGAGACGTAGAGTCCGATACGCGAACATTACAAAACTGCCCTACCTTTGCTTCTGCTGATTGTTTTGGTGCGTGAACATCCATGATCCACACATCTGAGCCTATTTGCTCATTGCGAACGACTTCGCCCTGTTCTACATAGCCACTCATGGTATTACTCCAATTCAAAATCTTGTAATGCTTCTACACTGTAGTTTGCATTATTTTTACGATTTGCTACAACGCGCAATACTTCACGTGCTGTATCAAGGCTTGTTAAGCATGGTGTACCCATTTCAACAGCAAGACGACGCAATTGGAAACCTTCACGTTCAGGACGTTTACCAGCAGTCAATGTGTTGAGTACAAGGTCCACTTTATCTTGACGAATGTGATCAGCACAGTTGTCATCACCTTCAGAAATTTTGTTAACCACCTTGCAGTCAACGCCATGTTCTTTGAAGTATTTACCTGTACCACCAGTCGCTTCGATGTGATACCCCAATTCGATGAAGCCTTTTGCCAATTGGCTAGCTTCCTCTTTATCGCGGTCTGCCACAGTCATAAGGATTGTGCCATCTTCTGGGATACGCATGTTGGCACCGTTAATAGCTTTGAACAATGCTTCCGAGTATGTACGACCAATACCCATAACTTCACCAGTAGACTTCATTTCAGGTCCAAGAGCGATTTCTACAAGACCCATTTTAGAGAATGAGAATACAGGTGCTTTTACGGCTACATATGATTTATTAGGTACAAGACCTAATGGCAAGCCTAAATCTTTTAAGCTTTCACCAAGAGCAATGCGTGTGGCACATTCTACCATGTTAATGCCTGTAACCTTAGAAATGAATGGAACAGTACGACTAGAACGAGGGTTAACTTCGATTACATTAAGTTCACCATCAGCCACGATATATTGAATGTTAAGTACACCTTTTACATTGAGGCCAATTGCAATACGACGTGTATAATCTACGATTTGATCGATAATTTCTTGGCTTAAATGTTGTGCTGGATAAACCGCCATGGAGTCACCAGAGTGAACACCAGCGCGTTCGATTTGCTCCATGATGCCAGGGATACATACATCGGTACCATCGGAAATAGCATCAACCTCTACCTCCATACCAACCATGTATCGGTCGATAAGAACAGGATGTTCCTTGGATGCAACTACGGCTTCCTTCATATATACATCAAGTTCTTTATCATTATATACGATTTCCATCGCACGCCCCCCCAATACATAGGAAGGGCGAACGATCAATGGATATTTCAAGGTTTTAGCGGCTTCTTGTGCTTCTTCATCAGAGGTTACAAGCGCACCTACTGGACGAGGGATACCAAGTTTTGCCAATAATTCGTCAAAGCGTTCACGGTCTTCTGCCATATCGATGCTATCTACAGAAGTACCGAGGATTTTTACGCCTCGCTCTGCTAATGGGCCCGCCAAGTTGATAGCTGTTTGACCACCAAATTGAGCAATAACGCCAGCTGGTTTTTCTTTATCAATGATTTCCATTACATCGTCCACTGTTAATGGTTCGAAGTACAAGGAATCTGAAATATCAAAGTCTGTAGACACTGTTTCTGGGTTATTATTAATCATAATGGATTGGTAACCCGCTTTACGAAGTGCCCAAGAGGAATGTACAGAGCAGTAGTCAAACTCTACACCTTGACCGATACGAATTGGACCGGAACCAAGTACTACAACGGATTTTTCACCGAGTGGTTTAACTTCATCTTCTTGCGCATACGCACTGTAGTAATACGGAGTTTTAGATTCGAATTCGGCAGCACAAGTATCTACATATTTATATGTAGGAACAATATTCCATTCCTTGCGTTTTGCACGAACTTCTTCTACGGTTGTGTTTGCATAACGAGCAATAACAGAATCAGTAATAGAGTAGCGTTTTGCTTTACGCAATACTTCTTCAGTAATACCTTCTTCTGCCAATGCTTTCTCCACATTGATAATATTCTTGATTTTTTCAATAAAGAATTTGTCAATTTTTGTAATGTAGTGAATCTTCTCTACACTGATGTCTTTACGAAGTGCTTCGGCTACAACATAAATACGTTCATCATCTACAAGATGTAAGCGTTCAATCAACTGCTCCATGGACTCATGAGCGATTTTCTTAAGTTCAATATGATCTAAACCAATTTCCAAAGAACGAATGGCTTTTAACAAAGAACCTTCCAAAGAACGGTCAATGGCCATAACTTCACCAGTCGCCTTCATTTGAGTGCCCAATGTACGGTCCGCCAAATTGAATTTTTCGAATGGCCAGCGTGGGAACTTAGTTACCACATAATCAAGAGTAGGCTCGAAACATGCTTTAGTTTCGCCTGTTACAGCATTAGTAATTTGATCCAATGTCATGCCTACTGCGATTTTTGCCGCTACCTTCGCAATTGGATAACCAGTTGCTTTAGATGCCAATGCAGAAGAACGAGATACACGAGGATTTACCTCGATAACGATATATTCATTGCTATCTGGATTCAATGCGTATTGTACGTTACAACCACCTTCAATTTTCAAATAGCGAATGATGTCCACAGATGCAGTACGCAGCATTTGGTATTGAATATCGTTCAATGTTTGACTTGGTGCCACTACGATGGAGTCCCCTGTATGTACGCCAACAGGATCGATATTTTCCATGTTACATACGATGATGCAGTTATCTGCACTATCGCGCATTACTTCATATTCGATTTCTTTCCAGCCTGCTACTGAACGTTCCGCTAGGATTTGGTGAATTGGTGAAAGTTTCAAACCACGGCGCGTGATTTCATACATTTCATCTTCGTTATGTGCAATACCGCCACCAGTACCGCCCAATGTATATGCAGGACGGATGATGATAGGATATCCAATGCGATTAGCAAAGGCTACGGCTTCTTCAAGATCATTGAAGATGTCAGATTCAGGAACTGGTTGATTGATTTCCTTCATCGCTTCCTTGAATAGTTCGCGGTCTTCTGCTTGTTTAATGGCTTCAAGAGTTGTACCAAGCAATTGAACGCCGTATTCCTCTAATATGCCTGCTTCGGACAATTGAACAGCCATATTAAGACCTACTTGACCTCCTAATGTCGCCAATAACCCCCAAGGGCGTTCTTTTTTGATTACTTCTGTTACGAATTCAAGGCTAATAGGTTCTACATATACGCGGTCTGCAATATCTGTATCAGTCATGATAGTAGCAGGATTAGAGTTAACCAATACTACCTTATAGCCTTCTTCACGAAGGGAACGGCACGCTTGTGTACCAGCATAGTCAAACTCTGCTGCTTGGCCGATAATAATTGGACCAGAACCAATTACGAGTACTTTTTTTGCTTCTGTGGTCATATTATTTTCCCTTTCTCATCAAGTCTTCAAATTCGTCGAATAAATATAAATTATCAGTAGGTCCAGGGGACGCTTCTGGGTGATATTGTACGGAGAAGATAGGCAATTCTTTATGGCGCATTCCTTCTACAGTGCCATCATTTACACTACGATGTGTAATTTCAATATAATCAGGCAAAGTAGTATCATCTACTGCAAAGCCATGATTTTGAGACGTAATGTATACGCGGCCTGTGCGAAGATCTTGTACAGGATGGTTAGAACCACGGTGACCAAACTTCAATTTAAACGTAGAACCACCGTACGCTTGTGCCAATACTTGGTGACCCATGCAGATACCAAAGATTGGTTTTTTACCAAACATTTTCTTCACTTCTTCTACAGCATAGCCAAGATCTTGAGGATCTCCAGGGCCATTAGATAAGAAGATACCATCAGGATTTACCGCTAATACCTCTTCAGCCTTAGAATCTGCTGGAAATACAGTCAAACGGCAACCTGCCGCTTCTAAGGAGCGAAGAATATTTTCTTTTACACCATAATCCATTACAGCAACGTGGAACTCTGCATTTTTATCGCCACGCATGCCTTGCCATTTTGTAGTGACGCGCATAACTTGGTCTGTTGGCAAATCTTGTTTAAACAGTTTTTGAATATCTTCCATTGGATAATCAGCACGCACAAGTACGCCTTTCATAACACCATGGTTACGAATAGTACGAGTAATGGCACGCGTATCTACATCATAGAGACAAGGAATGCCGTGTAAACGAAGGTATTCGCTAAATAAACCTTCATTTTGCCAGTTGGATGGGAAATCACATAGTTCGCCTACGATAAAGCCTTTACAGTATGGTTTAGGACCTTGTGTAATAGCATTTAGTGTGCCATAGTTACCAACGAGTGGATATGTTAATGTAATAATTTGATCCGCATAGGATGGGTCAGTCAAGATTTCTTGATAGCCAGTCATGCCCGTGTTAAACACGACCTCACCCACCGTTGGAGCGCCGCCTAATAGGGAACCTTCAAATATGGAACCGTCTTCTAGTACTAATTTGCCTTTCATTATAGGACTACGCCCTCCTTCATAACGATGTTACCGTCTACAACGGTAAGTTTTGCTTTACCAGTAACAGTCATACCATCAAATGGACTAACTTTACCTTTTGTATAGAATTTATTTCTGTCTACAGTCCATTGTTCTGTAGTAGAGAATACTGTAATGTCCGCAGCTTTACCTACTTCTAAAACACCTGCATCTAGACGCATTAGTTCAGCTGGACGAGTACTCATATAGTACACAACTTGGTCGATGCTGAGTTTATCTGGACCATAAGCATTTGTGATTACAGCTGCCAACGATGTTTCAAGGCCACTAAAACCATTTGGTGCACAGCAGAACTCATGGTCTTTTTCTTCAAATGCATGAGGTGCATGGTCTGTAATAATCGCATCAATGGTGCCATCTTTCAAGCCTTCTAACAATGCTTGACGATGATCTTCGGAGCGAATTGGCGGCGCCATTTTAAAAGCTGGATTATAATCGCGTAAGTATTCATCAGTAAAAGATAAATGTTGACTTGTTACCTCACAAGTTACATTAAGGCCTTTCGCTTTTGCACGACGAACCATATCCACCGTATTTTTACTGCTTACGTGAGCAATATGGATATGACCACCTGTCATTTCAGCTAACATAATATCACGGGCTACCGCAACATCTTCCGCTACTGCTGGACGGCCGATAACACCCATTTCATAAGATACAAAGCCTTCATGCATATGACCATTTTTAGTTAAGCTAATATCTTCGGCATGATCGATAACCATTTTGTTGAACATGGACGAGTATTCCAATGCACGGCGCATGAAAGCAGCACTTTCTACATAGTGTCCATCATCAGAGTAAGCCACAACACCTGCTTCCGCCATATCGCCAAGCTCTGCTAATTCTTTACCTTCCAAGTTCTTTGAAACGGCACCGATAAATTCAACCTTAACTACGCCAGTAAGTTCAGCTTGTTTTTTCAAACCTCTTACAAGAGCTGCATTATCTACAACGGGATTTGTATTGGCCATTGTTACAACGCGCGTAAAACCACCAGCAGCAGCCGCTTGTGTACCAGAATGAAAATCTTCTTTAGCCTCTTGACCTGGTTCACGTAAATGTGTGTGAATATCGATAAGACCAGGCGCTACGATAAGACCTGTAGCATCATATACTTCAGCACCGTCTGCACTTAAATTTTGACCGATGGCTGCAATTTTACCATCTTTCACGAGAACGTCTGCTACTTCATGTTGTTGTTTTGCCGGATTGACTACCGTACCATTTTTAATAAGCAAGCTCACTACCGTCACCTCCATGAATTGTTAAGTACAATACAGCCATACGAACGGATACGCCATTGCGTACTTGTTCTTGAATTACAGATTGATCCCAATAGGCTACATCTGGGGAAATTTCAAGACCGCGGTTCATTGGACCTGGATGCATAACCATAACATCGTCTTTTGCAAGACTTAATACGTCTTTATTGATACCAAAAATGCGTGCATATTCACGATTTGTTGGATATAGAGCGGAGTGAATGCGTTCTAATTGAATGCGAAGCACATTGACAACATCTGCATCTTTCACAGCTTCACGCACATCGTGATGAATGGTAACACCCATTTTTTCAAGCTCAGGATAGAGCATGGTACGTGGACCTGCTAAATGTACATCAGCCCCCATTTTAGTAAGACCATAAATATCGGATCGAGCTACACGACTATGCATAATATCGCCAACGATTACAACCTTTTTACCTTCTAAAGAGCCTTTGCGTTCAATAATGGAGAACATATCGAGCAATGCTTGTGTTGGATGTTCATGGGCACCATCGCCAGCATTGATAATGATAGGGTCAACGGCTTTTGTCGCATAGAGTGGCGCACCTTCTGCGCTACTACGCATAACAATCGCATCAGTTCCCATATAGGATAATGTTAATAGTGTATCGCGGAAGCTTTCACCCTTACCCATAGAAGAGCCACTTGGAGTAATGTTGATTACATCAGCCCCTAAATATTTACCTGCTAGTTCAAAAGAACTACGCGTACGTGTACTAGGTTCCATGAATAGATTGATAATCGCCTTACCTTTCAAGTAAGGAATTTTTTTGTCGTCAGACAAAACAACCTTTTTCATCTTCTTCGCTACATCGAGAATCAATTTAATTTCTTCTGGTGTAGCATGTTGTAACCCTAACAAATGTTTGCCATGCAAGCTCACTTGTCCCATGATTGCCTCCTAACTCACTTAACAAAAAAGACCTTCTGCCCAGGGCAAAAGGTCGAATAGTTTGCACAAAGAAGCCCTTGAGGGCGCTTCAACTATATGTCCTTTATTAGCCTCTCTGGACCAATTTAAAAGGTGTTTTGTAATGCTACAGTATCTCGTACTGCTCAATGCATTTATCTCTTATCATTGTACTGAAATTACCGACGAAAGTCAATGTAATTCCAATGAAGAAACACAAATAGGATGTGCCGAGGGACATCCTATTTATATAGTAAAACTAGTTGCGAACTCTTAGTTTCGTCTTCTTGTCAATTGCTCGATAGATACTGCGTCTTGTGCATTATCTTGCTCTTGATCAACATTTGTATTTACATCATCTAGCTCTGAAAAACTACGACGTTTACCACCTTGTGCAGCAATACGTGCTGCTTCTCGCTCTTCTGCAATTTTTTGGCGAGCAATTTCCGCATTGCGCTTAGCGATAATTTGTCGTTGTGCTGCTAAGCGGATTTCTTCAGCTCGTTGTGCTGCCTTCTTCTGAGCTTCTCGTTGAATTTCAGCACGACGGCGCGCTTCTTTAGCTTGAGCTTGCGCGATTTCATATTCACGATATCGTTTTTCTGCCAACTGACGAGCTTCTTCCGCTTTTCTTGCTGCTTCCGCTTGTTCCTTAGCAATGCGTTCCCGTTCAGCTTTACGTGCCGCTTCTGCGATACGATTTTCTTCACGGATACGCGCTTCCTCAGCAAGTCTAGCTGCTTCTGCGATACGTTCGGCTTCAGCATGTCTTGCAGCCTCTGCCTTACGTATTTCTTCTGCAATTCTAGCGTCTTCTGCTTTACGCATTTCTTCTGCACGTTTCGCCTCTGCCGCAATACGACGTTCTTCAGCCTTACGCGACTCTTCTTGCGCTTTGGCAATAGCTGCTAGGCGCTCTTCCTCAGCTTTACGAGCTGCTTCTTGGCGTGCCATTTCAACTTTACGCAATGCTTCTTGACGAGCTTCCTCTGCTTTTCTAGCCTCTTCTGCACGTTTAACCTCTGCAGCAATACGCTCTGCTTCTGCTTTCGCCTCTGCTGCTTTCCGTTTTTCTTCCGCTTTACGAGCCGCCTCTTGTCGAGCTGCTTCGGCTTTACGAGCAGCTTCTTGTCGCTCTGCTTCAGTCTTAGCCGCCTGTTCTGCAGCTTTACGTTCTGCTTCAATACGTGCAGCTTCTGCTCGTTGTTCTGCTGCAATGCGCTCTTCTTCAGCCTTACGCTGCGCTTCTAAGCGTTGTGCTTCTAGTTTTGCTGCATATTCTTGTGCTTTCTTCTCCGCTGCTTCTCGAGCCGCTTGTTCTCGCTGAGCCTTTTCTCGAGCTGCTTGTTCTGCAGCAATACGTTGTTGTTCCGCTTTGGCTGCCGCAATACGAGCATCCTCTTTAGCCTTTGCCTCTGCTGCCAAGCGTGCTGCTTCAGCTCTAGCCGCATCATCCTTAGCCTTTTGCTCTGCTGCTATGCGTGCAGCTTCGGCTTTATCAGCATCATCCTTCGCTTTTTGTTCAGCTAACTGGCGTTCTGCTTCTGCTTTAGCTCTTGCTTTTTCAGCAGCTGCATCAGCCTTAGCTTTAATTTTAGCTTGCTCCTCAGCCTCACGTTTATCCAGTTCTGCTTGTCTTGCTTGTGCGGCCTTATGAGCTGCTGCGGCTTTTTCAGCAGCCAATTTAGCTTGTTCTGCCAATTGGTGCGCTTGTTCTTCTTTTTGAGCTTTGGCAGCTACATATTTTTCTTCTATAGCCACTTTTTTAGCTGCTTCCGCCGCTTCTTTTTGAGCTTCCGCCTCTAATGCACGTTGACCCGCTTCATTAGTAGCTAGTACACGTGCATATTGAGGATTGGCTAACGCTTCAGGCACGAGTAAAAAACGAACTGGTAAATTCGATGCCCCAGCAGGCATGAATTCAATGGTTAATGTATCACCACCATAATAGTTACCCATGTAACGAGAATCCATTACCGTATTGTGTCCTAATGCCATCAATCCATCATCACCACCAACGTGATAGGTCATGCTTTCACTAGGCACCTTTTGCCAACGTCGTTGTGCTTTCACCGTAAAGGAACCAGAATAGCCGCCACCTAAAGGGTTAAAGTACAGACGGAATGGATCTTCTCCACTCGTAGGGATTTTTACAGTATAGGAAATACCGTAGTTACCAGAATCCTTTACATAAGCCTTATTATCCATTTCATCGACGCCTTCTACGAAGCGGTCTTCTCTATCATTACCCAATTCCACATACGCGCCGCCTAAGGTCGTGTTGTATTCTTTAGAAACAGCCATTTTTCTTTCAGCACCGGTGAAAGTACCACGCAATCGCACATGGTCAATAGGCAAATTGTTTACCCAGTATGACGCTTCAATAGAGTTAAGACTCATAGGAATCATCATAACCCGTGCAAATACAGGCGCACTAGTCTGCAAATCTACAATACCTGTAAATAGTGCATCCTTTGGAATTGGTGTATGCTCCAAATCGGTAAACACCAATTGACGACTCTTTGGAGGCATTACAAAAGAGTAGAGTTGTCTATCCGATAAAGGTTGCTCTAACTCCTTCCGCGATAAATCACGCCCGGCCGCAAAATAGTCAGGTGTAGCAATGGATTTCAATTCACGAAAAATAGCAATACCATTCGGCGCATCACCTGTATTCTCCAGTACGATAGCAATCTTATGAGGCTCTGCCATTTCATTTACATGATAGAAATAGATACGTCCTTTACCATTTATACTGCCCGCGCTAAGGACACCACCTACAGGCCCAACGTACTCAGGACTATCAGATAACAGTAACGTATCCTTCTGAGCCTCAAGCTGCGCAGGTAACGGTGTAAACGAGAAATATCCTATGGAGTTAAAATCTATATCGCTTGCAGCATGACCTGTCAATGCGCCCATAACGGCTAACATAGTCGCTAGCTTGTATGTTTTCTTACATAACATAATTAAACCTCTTCCAGCCCCATAGGATCATATGTAAGGGCCAATGCTTCTAACTTTTTTAAACGATGGCCAATACCCGATTTTGACAAGGAACCATTCATCATTTCTTCTAATTCTTTTAAACTAGCTTCTGGGTTTTCCCAACGTAATCTAGCAACAACTTTTAATTTATCCGGCAATGTATCGATACCAATATGTTCATCTAAAATACGGATAGCCTTTACTTGACGCACAGCCGCATCAACTGTTTTCTGTAAATTTGCCGTTTCACAGTTTACTTGCCGATTAATCTGATTGCGCACAGTTTTCATAATGCGTACATTTTCAAATTCCATCAATGCCGATTGAGCACCCATGATTTGCAAACAATTTGTAACAGCATCTCCTTCTTTCAGGTATACCACATACTCCTCTTTACGCTCCGTCAGCCCTGCATGAATATGAAATAATCTTAAAACATATATAATTTCTCGCGCAAAGGACTCATTGCCGGTCATAAATTCAAGATGATAATCACTTTGCGGTTTATTAACAGACCCACCACCTAAAAAAGCGCCACGTAAAAACGCTCGACGTGCCTCCATCGAGTTTAGCCACTTCCGCGGTAACTGTTCTGTAACGGGCCACAAGGCCAAATCCTCTAAAGCACTACGCCCCTCTTGAGATGGGTCGACCGTTAATGTATACATATTCTTCTTACGCAAATTTAGACCTTGTCGAACTAAAACATGTGTAGGCAATTCATATTGTCGTTTTAAAATACCAAGCAAACGTCTAGCCACCGCATTATTAGCAGTGGCTAGGCGTACACCAATCGCTCCATTCATACCGAGTAATAAGGAACCACCCATGCGCAATAAACAAGATGCTTCTATTTTCATGGCCACATCGGTATCCGTTTCAGGCTCATAGGCACATAATTCATTTTTCACATCTTCTGCAAAAGACATAGAGGCTCCTTTCCTTAACTTATGGAACTAATATTTTGTAATCTTATATAATGACAAACTACAACAGTAGACCTAGTGATCTGCACGACGCAAGTAATATTCTAATACTCTTGGTTCCATATCAGATTTCATAGCATAGATGATATCCATAAGAACCTTACCCAAACGCTCTGGATCATGAACAGCTGGTTTTTCTTGGCTGATTAATGTAGCACGAACCGTACGTATCCCCATTTCTTGCAAGCGTTTAGAATCAATTGCCATTGGTTCAGAACCAACGGCGCTATATTGTTCTACCATTTGAATTGGCAGCGGACCATCATTAGCAAGAACGGTATCTACAATACCAACTCCACTATGGTCAATAATAGCTTGTACATGATCGGCCAAGGAATAGCCCGACGTTTCACCAGGTTGTGTCATAACATTAGCAATATAAATTTTATTGGCTTTACTAGCACGTACATGGTCCGCAATCTTATCAGTCAATAGATTTGGTATGATACTCGTATAGAGACTGCCAGGCCCCAAGATAATAACATCAGCCTCATCAATGGCTTGTAGCGCTGCACCTTCTGGTTTTGGCAAGGCCGGTGTACTAAACACACGCTTGATTGGTTGTCCTGAATGAGGAATATTACTTTCACCATTAACGATAGTACCATCTACCAATTCAGCACTTAATTGAATAAATTCTGTGGAGGACGGAATAACGCGACCACGAACGCGCAACAATTTACTTGCCGCTTCGAGGGCCTCCTCAACATCGCCATCATAAACCTGTGCCAAAGCGGTAATAAAGAGATTACCAAAGCTATGACCAGATAACTCATTATCCCCATCAAATCGATAGCGGAACAAATTTTCCATTACACCTTCTTGTTCAGCAAGAGCTACAAGACAGTTGCGCAAGTCTCCAGGTGCAATCATTTTAAAATCTTCGCGCAAACGACCAGATGAACCACCATCATCGGCAACGGTAACGATGGCGGACAAATTAGATGTATGATCTTTCAACCCACGCAACAAATTAGATAAACCGGTACCACCGCCTATTACAACAATTTTAGGACCTTTATCGAGGCGAATATTTTGAAAAATAATATCCGACACCTTGCTAGACGGATCTGGTAAAACGGCACGAATAATAGTTTTAATAACCTTACTTGTACCAAGTAGTATCAATAAGGCTGCGATAACAATTAAAATAGTACCTACCAAAATTAGTACATTATAATTATAATATCCCGTTAAGGAATAGGAATAGGCAAGAACTATATCCTCTATATAGGATAACCATTGATAGTTAAACAATAGTGAAATGCCTATGATTAATAAGCCTACCCCTAAGCTATAGAGAGCAAGCCAACGCTTAATATTAAGGCCCGGAATTAGCCACCGGAACCAACGTTTTCGTAACATAAAAACCCCTTTAATCCCCTAGATCTGCTTGATGTGGATTAAAATCTTCTTCCACATTGTTTTTCATCATATCTCGATGTTCAACAGTGACACGATAGCCTTTGTCTAATAAATGAGCATACAAAGCCTCTGCCATTGCTACGGAACGGTGCATCCCCCCAGTGCAGCCTACAGCAACAATAAACTGAGCCTTTCCTTCTTTTTCATAATTAGGAACCAGGAAATCTAAGGTATCAAAATAGTGTTTCTTAAATTCATCCGTCACTTCAAACGAATGAATATAATCATTTACAACTTGTACACGCCCTGTTTTATGACGGAATTCTGGAATGTAGAATGGGTTCGGCAAGAAACGAACATCCCAAATCATGTCTGCATCTAAAGGCAATCCATATTTAAAACCAAAGCTTACCACCGTTACAGTCATGCCATGTTTTTCTGCAACTTGAGTAAATCGTTTTTTCAAATACTCCTTTAGATTTGCCGTTTTCATATCTGTCGTATCGATAATATAATCTGCTTTATGGCGCACAGAATCGAGGATTTGCCGTTCCTTTTTTAGGCCCGTTGTGAGACGACCGCTAGGTGCCAATGGATGACTGCGACGAGATTCTTTATAACGGCGAATTAATGTTTCATCGCTAGCATCCATGAATACGATTTCATAATCAACCTTCATCTCTTTCAAGTTATCTAGAGATGTAGACAAGGCTTCAAAAAATTCTCCGCCCCGAATATCTACTACGAGGGCCACGCGATTTGTACGATCTCCCCCTTGGCGACAAATTTCACTCAATTTAGGAATCAATACAGGCGGAATATTATCTATGCAGAGATATCCCATATCTTCTAATGCCTGTAACACCTGTGTTTTTCCAGCACCAGACATGCCAGTTACGATTAATAAACGAAATGCTTCCATACCTTACTCCATTATAATAAATGTTCTTCAATCCAACGAGCCACACCATCATCATTATGATGACCACATACCTCACGAGACACTAATTTCGCATGCTCCACTGCATTATCAACAGCAACCGCATAACCAGTCTTCGATAACATAGATATGTCATTTTCTGCATTACCAAAAGAAACGATATGCTCCATACCAATGCCATATTGGCGCGCTAACTGTTCTAGTGCATCACCTTTAGACACATGGCGGGCAATAATTTCTAGAAAATCCTTTTGACTGCGAACCAAGGTAACCTCATCGCCAACAAGAGGTGTCAAAGTAGCTATGATTCTATCAATATTTTCTGCCCTATCAATGGCAATTAATTTATTCGGTTCCTGTAAAAGCTCATACAAGGAATCACCTAGGAACTCAGCCTTTGCACCAGTTTGAGCCTCATATAAATCCGATTGCCAATTCCGATGATGACACAATAATCTATCATCTATATAAGATTGAATATGCCAATCATATTCTCGAGCTAATTGTAAAATACGCTGTACCGCTGCTCGAGGTACAGTGCGTTCAAATACCTTGTATGCCGTTTCTAATTCCTGTATTAGGCCACCAGAAAATAATATCATCGGTACATTTCCCAGATTAAGAGACATACCTACTGGTTTTGCCGTTTGATACATGCGCCCTGTGGCAAGGGTTATACGAATACCTTTCTCTTGCAGTCGATGCAGTACATCCTTTGTATACTCTGACACAGTATTATCACTGCGTAGTAAGGTCTCATCACAATCGATAGCCACCATTTGAATATGAGAAAAAGAAGGATCCATAGTTACCTCCTTTAAATAGAAATTATAATATTCTTTATTATACCATTTATCATAGAAATATATAAATTTTACACAAAAAAGAGACTCCAAAAGGAGTCTCTTTTTATATTGACTATCAAATTAGAATTGGTAGTTAAGATCAACACGGTAGAAATTAGGTTGATCTTTACCATTATCTTTATATTCTTTCCAATTGAAACCGTAGTAAGCAGTTAAGCCCACGTTGTCTTGTAATGCATAGTCAGCAGTTGCCATCCAACCTTTATAACCAGCAGTATAAATATGATCCCAAGTAGTATCTAGGATTGGAGCATCTTCTTTTTGATTAAAGTATTGAGCTTTTACATCCCAAGTACCTTGTTTAGCTTGGTCATAATTGCCATAACCAATGCCTGCAACCCATGCTTGAGAGTTTTTAATGTTTGATGTTCTCAACCATTCACCACCGACCCAAACTTTGTGGAACTTAACATCTGTATTAAAACCGTAGATGTTTTTGTAAGCTACGCCAATGCCACCAGGAGCAAATGGAGTAGTAGAATGGTCTCCACCATTTATACGAGTGTAGAAACCACCTAAGTTAACGTGCTTATTAGGTTGACTATTCAAATTCAATACAACAAGTGGAGGGTTTCCTTTAGTGTCTTTACCTTCTAATTTACCAGAAACACCATAACCATAAGCTGCTTGAAGATTAATTTTTTCATTGCCTGCATTAAATTGAACACCGTCAAAGGTACCATCAAATGCCAACCCAGCACCCATCATTTGACCAAAACGACCGGCTTTAATGGATACGCGTTCTCCAAATTTGTGGTTAACATATGCACGATCAAAATTAACACCTGTATAACTATAAGTATCAGCATCGCCAAATTCATAGTCTCCAGTAACTACACGGACTACTGCATCTGTGCGATCATTCACTTTTGCATTGAATTGCAAGCGTGCACGGCCATCGAATTGGGATGATTTACTATAGTTACCATAATAATTAGCATAGACACCATCTTTATTTTGAGATCCTAAAAAACGAAGGCGCATATCACCAGTAACTTTTACATTACCAACACGGTCTTCCAAACGAGCCACACGAACGCCCAAGTTGTTCAATTCATTGGAGAATTCATCAGCTAAACGGTTAATCATAGCTTGTTGTTCAGCGTTAGCACGGTCTTGATTAGCCATTGCTTTAGCAATCATTTGAGCCATTTCAAAGCGAGTAATGTCATTTTGACCTTTGAAAGTGCCATCTGGATAACCATTAACGATACCAGATGCTGCTAATTGTGATACTGCTTGGTATGCCCAAGAATCAGGAGTTACATCGGAAAATGGGTTAGCTCCGAAAGCTGTAGTTACACCCAACACTGCTGTTGCTGCAAAAATTGCGGCAAATTGTTTTTTCATAGTTAAATACCTCTCTCTAACAATAAAATTATTTTCAAAACGCGATGTACAATTCACTCCTTATTCTAGAATTGGAATTCTTTGAGAGTTTCCTTGTTTCCTCCCCATAATCCTTAGCTAGCTTTAAGTTTATTTCATACATCAAAACTCACTATTGTGATAGTAACATGAAGTAACTATTGTGATAGTAACATGAAGTAGCTATCATGTAAACTCTTTTTCTTACTTTATATAGATTGTTTAAAATATTTAACAAAGATAGATTATACCAATGAATTCTAGAGACAAAAAAGAGACTCCCAAAGGAGTCTCTTTTGTATTTGCAACTATCAAATTAGAATTGGTAGTTAAGGTCAACACGATAGAAATCGTTTTTATCAGTACCAGCTTGGTCTTTCCAATCGAAGCCATAGTAAGCAGTTAAACCCACATTGTCTTGTAATGCATAGTCAGCAGTTGCCATCCAACCTTTGTTACCTGCAGTGTAAGCATGATCCCAAGTACTGGACAAGATAGGAGCATTTTCTTTTTGGTTGAAGTATTGAGCTTTTACGTCCCAAGTGCCTTGTTTAGCTTGGTCATAGTTACCAAAGCCAACGCCTGCAACCCATGCTTGAGATTTTTCAACGTTAGAAGCTTTTACCCATTCGCCGCCAACCCAAACTTTGTCGAAGTTAGCATCAGCATTGAAGCCATAAATGTTTTTGTAAGATTTAGCAGCAACAGGAGCTTTTAAATCTTCACCGTTTGCACGAGCGTAGAAACCGCCAGCATTAACGTGTTTACCAAGTTTACCGTTCAAACCTAATACAGTAAGTTGAGCGTTCTCTTTAGTAGGAACATTGTTTACACCTTCAAGAGCGTAACCATAAGCTGCTTGGAAGTTAACTTTTTCGTTACCAGCGTTGAATTGAACACCGTCGAATGTATCGTCATATGCTAAACCAGCACCTAACATTTGGCCGAAACGACCAGCTTTAACGGATACGCGTTCGCCAAATTTGTGGTTAACATATGCACGGTCAAATTTAACTGTTGTATTAGCTGTAGCATCGCCGAATTCGAAGTCACCAGCAACTACACGAACAACTGCATCTGTACGATCGTTCACTTTTGCATTGAATTGCAAACGTGCACGTGCGTCAAAAGTGGATTTGCTATGTTCAGCATCTTGGTAACGAAGACGAGCATCACCAGTAACTTTTACATTACCAACGCGGTCTTCCAAACGAGCTACACGAACGCCCAAGTTATTCAATTCGTTGGAGAATTCGTCAGCCAAACGGTTGATCATAGCTTGTTGTTCAGCGTTAGCACGGTCTTGGTTAGCCATAGCTTTAGCGATCATTTGAGCCATTTCGTAACGAGTGATATCGTTTTGGCCTTTGAAAGTGCCATCTGGATAACCATTAACGATACCAGATGCTGCCAATTGGGATACTGCTTGGTATGCCCAAGAATCAGGAGTTACGTCGGAGAATGGGTTAGCTGCAAATGCAGTAGTTACACCCAATACTGCTGTTGCTGCAAAGATTGCTGCGAATTGTTTTTTCATAGTTGAATTCCTTCTTTCTGAAAATAAGAATAAAAATGTTTGGCAAAATGCGATTCACAATTCATTCTAATTTCTAGATGTAGAATTCCTTTGGGAGTGTCCATGTTTCCTCTCCATAATTTTTCATCCAAATTTCATTATGTTTCATGTATCGCAACCTGCTATCGTGATAGTAGCATGAACCGCAACTCATGTAAACCTTTTTTTCTCACTTATATTCTCACTTATTTTTTTTAATTATAAAAAGCATAACAAAGTTAGATTTTATCTATGTGTTTTCAATATCGAATAAATTGAATATATTTGTAATTTTATCCAAAATTTATAATTGAACACTGTTATTATCACACTATATAATAATTATTACTTATTATTTGCAAGTGTTTTATATCGAATTATTAATTAGTAACTATATTATATACCTATATTTTTCATAATACTATCAAATAGATTGCTTTAGTAATCTTATAGTATATAGATTCAATATATAACTATGGATCTTCATACTACATAAATTGGGGCACGTAATTAATAAAAATTCGTCCTATATATACAGTAAATTTCATACAAAAAAGAGACTCTCGAAGGAGTCCCTTTCATGTATGTAACTATCAAATTAGAATTTGTAGTTAAGGTCTGCACGATAGAAATCGTGTAAATCAGTACCGTCTTGTTTTTCCCAACCAAAGCCATAGTAAGCAGCTAAACCAACATTATTTTGCAATGCATAGCGAGCAGTTGCTACCCAGCCTTTAGCATTAGTTGTGTCTCTTTGATTCCAAGTAGTGGAAAGGATAGGAGCATTTTCTTTTTGGTCAAAGTATTGAGCTCTAACATCCCAAGTACCTTGTTTTTTCATGTTGTAGTGGCCATAACCAATACCTGCAACCCAAGCTTGGGATTTTTCTACGTTAGAAGCTTTCAACCATTCGCCGCCAACCCAAACTTTGTCGAAGTTAGCATCAGCGTTGAAGCCGTAGATATTTTTAACAGCTTTACCGCCAAGTTGAAGATCTTCACCGTTTACACGAGTGTAGAAACCACCAACGTTAGTGTGTTTACCAACTTTACCATTCAAGTTTGCTACAACTAATTCAGGGTTTTTATCAGTTGTCAAAGTTTTGAATGCATCGCCAGCAACTGCATAGCCATAAGCTGCTTGGAAGTTGATTTTTTCGTTACCAGCATTGAATTGAACACCATCAAATGCGTCATCATATGCTAAACCAGCACCTAACATTTGGCCAAAACGACCAGCTTTAACGGATACGCGTTCACCGAATTTGTGGTTAACAAATGCACGGTCAAATTTTACAGTTGTGTTAGCTGTAGCATTACCAAATTCGAAGTTGCCAGTAGTCAAACGAACAACTGCATCAGTGCGATCATTTACTTTTGCATTGAATTGCAAACGTGCACGAGCGTCGAATTTAGAGGATTCATGTTCAGCATCTTGGTAACGAAGACGCATATCACCAGTAACTTTTACGTTACCAACGCGGTCTTCCAAACGAGCTACACGAACACCCAAGTTGTTCAATTCGTTGGAGAATTCATCAGCCAAACGGTTGATCATAGCTTGTTGTTCAGCGTTAGCGCGGTCTTGGTTAGCCATAGCTTTAGCTACCATTTGAGCCATTTCGTAACGAGTGATGTCATTTTGGCCTTTGAAAGTGCCATCTGGGTAACCGTTAACGATACCAGATGCTGCCAATTGGGATACTGCTTGGTATGCCCAAGAATCAGGAGTTACATCGGAGAATGGGTTAGCTGCGAAAGCTGTAGTTACACCCAAAACTGCTGTTGCTGCAAAGATTGCTGCGAATTGTTTTTTCATAGTTGAATTCCTTCTTTCTGAAAATAAGAATAAAATTGTTTCACAAGATGCAATTTACAATTCATTCTAATTTCTAGGTGTAGAATTCTTTTGGGAGTGTCCACGTTTCCTCGCCATAATTCTTCACTAAGATTTCAGTATGATTCGCTTATCGCCCTTGTTACCGTGATAGTAACACGAAGTATTTTTCATGTAAACTATTATTTCTCATTCATGTTCACATTGGAAAAATTTTACTTCTTTAATATATGATTATATTAGATTTTATCTATGCATTTCAAGCATTATATAAAATTAATTTATATATATATTAAACTAAATTTTACTATTTTTCTATTTTACTACTACACACTTTATTAAGTTCAACTTATTAATATTATTCTATTTATCGCAAATTAGTTATCTATTATTCTACATATACATATACATATATAATACGAACGATAGCATGACTCTTATGCCTAAAAATTTATACTAAACAAGTATAAGCTATAAGAATTTATATTGTATTATATACACCTTCATTTTAATTAGTAATAATTCTTCTATACTATATATCGAAATTTTACAAATAAAAAAGAGACCCCCGAAGGAGTCTCTTTCATATGAGTAACTATCAAATTAGAATTTGTAGTTAAGGTCTGCACGGTAGAAGTCGTTTTTGTCTTTACCAGCTTGGTCTTCCCAACCGAAACCGTAGTAAGCGGACAAGCCAACATTGTTTTGCAATGCATAGTCAACAGTTGCCATCCAACCTTTGGAGTCTGCACCATAAACATGGTTCCAAGTAGTGGAAAGAATTGGAGCATTTTCTTTTTGGTTGAAGTATTGAGCTTTAACGTCCCAAGTACCTTGTTTAGATTGTTTGTAGTTACCATAGCCAACGCCTGCAGTCCAAGCTTGGGATTTTTCTACGTTAGAAGCTTTCAACCATTCGCCACCAACCCAAACTTTGTCGAAGTTAGCATCAGCGTTGAAGCCGTAGATATTTTTAACAGCTTTACCGCCAAGTTGAAGATCTTCACCGTTTACACGAGTGTAGAAACCACCAACGTTAGTGTGTTTACCAACTTTACCATTCAAGTTTGCTACAACTAATTCAGGGTTATCATTAGTTGTCTTTGTTTTGAAAGCATCGCCAGCAACTGCATAGCCATAAGCTGCTTGGAAGTTGATTTTTTCGTTACCAGCATTGAATTGAACACCATCAAAAGCGTCATCATATGCTAAACCAGCACCTAACATTTGTCCAAAACGACCAGCTTTAACGGATACGCGTTCGCCGAATTTATGGTTAACAAATGCACGGTCAAATTTTACAGTTGTGTCAGCATTAGCATTACCAAATTCGAAGTTGCCAGCAACTAAACGAACTGTTGCATCAGTGCGATCATTTACTTTTGCATTGAATTGCAAACGTGCACGAGCGTCAAATTTGGAGTTACCGTGTTCTTTATCTTGGTAACGAAGACGAGCATCACCAGTAACTTTTACGTTACCAACGCGGTCTTCCAAACGAGCTACACGAACGCCCAAGTTGTTCAATTCGTTGGAGAATTCATCAGCCAAACGGTTGATCATAGCTTGTTGTTCAGCGTTAGCGCGGTCTTGGTTAGCCATAGCTTTAGCTACCATTTGAGCCATTTCGTAACGAGTGATGTCATTTTGACCTTTGAAAGTGCCATCTGGGTAACCGTTAACGATACCAGATGCTGCCAATTGGGATACTGCTTGGTATGCCCAAGAATCAGGAGTTACGTCGGAGAATGGGTTAGCTGCGAAAGCTGTAGTTACACCCAATACTGCTGTTGCTGCAAAGATTGCTGCGAATTGTTTTTTCATAGTTGAATTCCTTCTTTCTGAAAAATAAGAATAAAATTGTTTTTCAAGCTACGATTCACAATTCATTCTAATTTCTAGGTGTAGAATTCTCTTGGGAGTGTCCACGTTTCCTCGCCATAATTCTTCATCGAGATTTCAGTATGTCTTGCTCATCGCCTCTTGTTGCCATGATATTAGCACGAAGTATTTTTGATGTAAACCCTTTTTTCTCACTTACATTCTCATTTATCATAAATTTATTTTCATACCCATAAAAAACTTAGATTTTATCTATACATTTTGTATATTCTAAAAATCAATTTTTTTTACACTTTTATTCAATATTTATTCTAATGATATTCATTCTCACCAAAACTATTAACTTTTACTAATTAATTATATAGTCATTAATCTTTTTATCTAATCACATCTATCTATTGCGTCATTTTATACTCATACTACATATAGCATTTCTCTAATTTTACATACAAAAAGAGCCCTCTCGAGGAGGGCTCCCTATATATATATACTATTATATGTTCTTTAAGAGAGGGTTTTCAAAATAGTGTTATATATTTTTTACTACTCATTAGAATTTGTAGTTAAGTTCTGCACGGTAGAAGTCGGATAAATCGTTACCGCTTTGGTCTTTAGAATTGAATCCATAACCAGCGCTTAAACCAACATTATCTTGTACAGCATAGTCAACTGTTGCCATGTAACCTTTGTAGCCATTGTTTGTGTTAGTCAAGTCATATGCTTGATCCCAAGTGGAGCTTACGATAGGTGCATTAGCTTTTTGGTTGAAATATTGACCTTTCACATCCCAAGTACCTTTTTTAGCGATGTCGTAATTTCCATAACCTACACCAGCTGTCCAAGCTTGAGAGTTAGAAACATCGGAAGCTTTCAACCATTCGCCGCCAACCCATACTTTATCTTTATGGAAGTCCGCATTGAAGCCATATACGTTTTGGTGATCATTTGCTACGGTAGCACCATTGTGATTTAAGTTGCCACTAGATAATCTGGAGTAGAAGCCACCAACGGAAGATTCTTGACCAATTTTACCTTTAACACCTACATAGGATACAGATGGGTTATCAGATTTAGCATTGTCTGCTGCAGCGCCTTCCATCATATAACCATAAGCACCTTGTACTTGGATTTTATCGTTACCAACATTCAATTGAGCACCATCGAATGTATCATCGTACATTAAGCCGCCACCAATTGTTTGATTGAAACGACCAGCCTTAGCTGATACGCTTTGACCAAATTTGTGATCTACATAAGCACGATCGATTTTTGCAGTTGTACTGTTTGTGGAATCACCAAATTCATAGCCACCTTTAACACGAACTACCGCTTCAGTCTTATCATTTACCTTAGCGTTGAATTGAACACGAGCTCGACCATCAGTTAAGGATTTGCTACCGTCCTTATATACGCCTTTATCTTCAGATCCTTGGTAACGGATACGAGCATCACCAGTAACTTTTACATTACCTACACGGTCTTCTAATTTAGAAACGCGAACGCCCAAGTTGTTTAATTCGTTGGAGAATTCATCAGCCAAACGATTGATCATCGCTTGTTGTTCTGCATTTGCACGATCTTGGTTAGCCATTGCTTTAGCTACCATTTGTGCCATTTCGTAACGAGTAATATCATTTTGACCTTTGAAAGTACCATCTGGGTAACCATTAACGATGCCAGCAGATGCTAATTGAGATACTGCTTGGTATGCCCAAGAATCAGGAGTTACATCGGAGAATGGGTTTGCTGCGAATGCTGTAGTTACACCTAAAACTGCTGTTGCTGCTAATACTGTTGCAAATTGTTTTTTCATAATAAATTCCTTCTTTCTGATAATGTCTTTTTATTTAGACTTAGAAAAAATATATATTATCAGAAGACTTTACATCTTGTTATGATTTATATAAGAACATCATGTAGAGTATCCACGTTTCCTCTTCTTCTATTCTTGTATATCACCACAACTTGTTGTGTTGTCTTTCTGTGATGTCAATATACAACTCCCTCCAAAATTTGTAAAGAATTTTATGCAATTAAATATGATGAAATTTCTTTCATGAAATATTTTAACTAATAAAACCCAGTATTTATCTATATTTCTTAAAATTATATTGTATGAAATTTCATTTTATATATCTAAAAAAGAATTTGTTTAACCACTAATTTTCGGGTTATAGGACAAAAAGTGTGTGTGACTAATCCCAATAAGTTGGAAAATCTGTAGACATATGTAGCTCATTCCAAACAGGAGCATCACCCCATTGAGGGATTGAACGATCTATTTGGCAATAACTAGATAACCGTTTGTAGATAGCAGCAATCGATTCATCTGTAGGCATACAATTTAATATATCTGAAATAGAAAGCGGTCTTGGTGAGTGCATATAGCACCACCAATAGACCGCTTTTAGTCTTCTTTCAAGTGAAAGGCCCCTATGAGCCCGTAACATACTTCTTAGTTGAGCATTTACTCCACCTTCAATACGATTATTTGTTGTAGGTACTTTAATATCAATGTATTCCAAAAATGTAAATAAAGTTTGTTGCCTAATCAGGCGCCATAATGATGATTCAGCTTTAAGCAAACGCTCATGTGTAGAGCGTTTATTTCCGAATTCATCAATCGTCATTTCTCGTAAAAAATCAGAATATGTCATTCGCCACGCTGAAAGCTCATTAATCCATATAAAGGCTTGATCCATTGTTTTCACATTAAATAAAGCTTTGGCAAGACTATAAAGGTCTTTCCCAGCTAACGTTTTAGGTCTACTTGTCGTATATCGTCTAACCTGACAAAAAATGTGAAACAGGCATCTTTGGTGACTGCTATGAGGCCAAACTTTACGTAATGCTTTAGGCAAACCATTAGCACCATCAGACACAACGACTTTAGGTTCGGCAATCCGTTCCATTAAACACTGCCAAGCTCTAGCATGCTCATAACGACAGACATACCATCCTAGAACATGAGTATCATTGCAACAAATCAAAACACATAAATTTCTAGCTAAGTAAATTCCATCAAGATATACCACATCATGTACTTCTTCCACTTTTGGTGGCAATGGCCATATGGACCAAAATTTAGCGGTTTTACGCCTGAATGTACGACCTTTACCAGGCATATCAGCTTGAATATCGGTGCTGAATAACCAATTCAAGAATAGGTTTAACTCTTTACTTAATTTATTAATTTTAACGGTAAATGCCACCTTACAATATTTGCAAAACCAACGCTGAGAACCAGATTTTAAAACACCATGTTTAATACATGTTTCATTACAATCAGGACATTTTATTTGTCGCATAAACTCTTCCTCCATATTTGTTTATATATAGGAAGATATAACCTCATTTTAGTCAGTAATTACAAGGGTTAACTGAAGTTTTCACACACACTTTTTGTCCACCCTCAAACTTCTTCAGAAAAAGATTAAACCCTTATAACACTGGATATTTACTAGTGTTATAAGGGTTTTTACACACACTTTTTGTCCTATAAGCCTAATTTTCTCGACAATTAATTATTTTTACTTATTTATAATAGACAGTTTAATTATAAATCAGAACCACCCGTAGAACGGGTGGTTTGCTCTGACCCTATAAGGGTCTTTCTCTAGTGGTGGCCCTCTAAAGAGGGCTTTGAATGATCTGACAACCACTCTATTACCACTGGCTGCCCCCTACTCGGGGGCTTTTATTTTGCCTATTTTACCGGCTCACCCGTAAACGGGTCGGTATATTCTTTAAAGTTTAATGTATCTTGTGCTATATCTTCTTGTAGTTGATTGCGAATATACTCTTTTATCGCTCCTTCATATCTTCCCACTGTATCCACATAATATCCTCTACACCAGAAATGTCTATTTCCATACTTATATTTTAAATTTGCGTGTTTATCGAATATCATGAGGCTACTTTTGCTTTTTAAATATCCCATAAAACTTGATACGCTTAAATGTGGTGGAATCGTTACTAGCATATGAATATGATCCGGACAGCATTCTGCCTCTATAATTTCTACATTTTTTCTATTACATAAATCTCTTAAAATTTTACCTACATCAGCTTTTATCCGACCATAAATTATTTGTCTTCTATACTTTGGTGCAAAAACAATATGATATTTACATCTCCATTTACTATGTGATAAGCTTTTTACGTCATTCATTGACATTGAACCTCCTATGTTGAAATGTTGTGGTTGCCAGACCAACTTCATTTTACCACTAGGAGGTTCTTTCCTTTTCTCTAAGAATTTCTTATCGACCCCCAGTTTAACTGGGGGTTTAGTCATGCCTATTCGGCGTACAAACAAAATAAGACCTATTCCATGAATAGATCTTATTGTTGGATTTTATGTTTTATATAACTTTAAAGAGCATACTCTACAAAGCCTAGCACATGATCCACAGGTACGGAACCAATGAATCGACTATCACTAGAATGGTTTCGGTTATCCCCCATGACAAACACATGACCTTCCGGTACCACTACAGGTGTAGAACGACTATAATTCATAGTTGTATCCTTTGTATATGGCTCTTGTAATTGCTCACCATTACGCCATACATGGCCGTCTTTAAATTCTAATGTATCACCAGGTCTACCAATGACGCGTTTTACCCATACGTCATTAGTTTGAGCTGATTTATCGATTACACTTACATAGTTCATTAATGGCTCTTTTACATCATCAACCCATGTGCGTTCACGGTTAACACGGCTATCGATGATAACAATTTGACCATAATCAGGCATATCACGCATAATATGTTGCCATTTAGTAACGATTAAGTATTGACCATTATGAAGTGTATCATCCATCGATTCGCCAGATACACGTGTTGGTTGTACGAGAAAAATATGGATTACCATGGCAATAACCAAAGCCAACACAATGGCATATATCCAGTCTAACGTTTCTTTTACAAATTTATTATTCATTAGAACCCCCTTAATGACCATTCTTATTAAAACGGCCACCAAATACATCATGCACGTCTTGAATCGTTATAAAAGCCGATGGATCGACTTCATATACGGTATCCTTTAATCGTGTGATTTCTAAACGCGTTACTACGGAATAGAGAGCGTGCTTAGGTGTTTTTAAATAGCCACCCTCACCATATAAAATCGTTACCCCTCTGTTCAATTTAGCATTCAATGCATCTGCAATTTTTTTAGAATTATCTGCATCTGTAATAATCATAACACCCTTGGATTCCTCAAGGCCTGTAATCGTTACATCAATCATTTTATATGCAATAAAATAGGCCACCAAAGAATACATAGCACTATCCCAACTATATACGAAACCTGCTGCACCTAAGATAACTAAATTCATGGCCATTACGATTTCACCAACAGAAAAGGTGGTGCGTTTATCAAATATAATGGCTACAATTTCAGAGCCATCAAGACAGCCACCATTTCGTATAATTAGGCCCACACCAATACCGAGAATAATCCCCCCAAAGATGGCCCCCAGAAAAGGATTTGTCGTTATCGGTATAAAATCATGGGCAAATTTTGAAAATATAGCCATCCAGACGATGGAGAACAGTGTAGATATAGTAAAGGTCTTGCCATTAATACGATAGCCTACATACAGAAATGGTATATTAAGCAAAACTACAAATATACTAAACGATATACCAGAAAGCTCAGCTGCCATCAAGGATATACCAACCACACCACCATCGATAATATTATTAGGTACTAAAAACAGATCAAGACCAATTGTATAAATCAATGCCCCTATGATCATCCAAACACATCTCAGCAGTATACTAGACCAATGTGTTTTTTTTACGACATCACTCATTCGTATCTCCTTCATTATATAATTTTTTAAAAGCTGCTAATCGTTTAGCCTCTAATTCTTGCAAATTTTCTTCCTTTTTAACCTCTAGTACAGGCTCCTCTTTAAGCTGCTTTGTATAACGCATGCCGATGACATAGGCCGTTAAATCATCAACTGGTTCAGGAGGAAATTGCATCCCTTTTGGTACGAATCTACGCCAACCAGTAGGTGGATTATATTGCCAATACAATTTACGTGCATCTTCCGTACTATGCGATTCATCAATTAAGCTGGTTGTAATTTTGTGGTTGCGACCAATTTGTTGGATTGATGGATACAAATGCTTATGATTAGTCCCATTGCCACATACGATATGATTGATGCCACGATATGTGCTTACTAAACTTTCAAAAGAGCTATTAAACGTTTTAGTTTCAATAATCGTGCGATGTATTAATTCACCGGCTTGTGAAAGTATAGCCACACCTGTCTTTTCATTCCCTGGATCGATAGCGGCTATATACGATATATTATTCATACTATTGTCCTCATTCCTCAATACAATAGTTATATTTTATCACAAAATAAAAGACCTATGTATTAAATATTAATACATAGATCTTTTCATATAGAAACTAATTTGATTTTATGAGTTTACCTGTATCTGTAACTTGAGTAATGCGCAGTTTAATGTGTACTGGACCTGATGAATAGGTATCACCATCTGCATAAGCCTCTACATGCACTTTGCCATGCATCATGCTGATACGTCGAATAGCAGTAAATAACTCATCACCAGGTATCGTCCCTATATCTCCTGATAAGGAATCAGGAATTACCCCTTTCATCTTAGCTTGTTCATTAACTTGCTTTAGGAATCTAAGCATATTAACTTGTGCATTACTACCACCATCAATAACGGCTGTAGAAATTACATCACCTGATTTATAGATAAATTGTTGCGGATATACCTGAATTGTAGCAACGGCAGACTCACCAGAAATAATATTACCAGCAGCAACTACTTGAATAACCATAGGGGTTTTAGCCTCTTCCACTTTAGAGATGGCTACCTCAACATTTTGACGATCCACATAGACAACAGTTTCACCGTGATCTTCAACGCCTAGTCGACGTAATACTAGCTTATTGGTGTCTTCAATAATATTATTAACCGCCTCACGTGCATCGTTATGATTCAAACCATTGCGAACAACAGCTTGCGTCAATAATTGATCTACTTGGAATAAAATAGTACCTTCACGAAGATGAATAATACCAGTTTTCAACTCTTCTTGTGTTTTTTGCAATTCAGCAATATGTTTTTCCATGCTAGCACGAGTAGCCTCTAAAGCAGCTAGTTTTTTAGATGCTGCATCATAGGAAGCTTGCAACGCAGATAATTCTGCTTCTGTAGCATATTTAGCGGCTTCTGCATCGGCTAATTCTTGACGGCTTTGCTCTACCTCTTTACGAATCTCTTCGATTTCGGACATACGATCAGCTAATTCCTTCTTATTAGCTTCTAATAAGGCTTTACCACGCTCAAGCTCCGCATTTTTAGCAGCCACCTCTGCAGTTAAACGATTCATATCGGCTCGCAACTGATCCATCCCAAAAAGGGCAGTTCGCACACTTTGCGATGTAATCGTAAGAACCCCAACCGTAGTAGCCGCAACAAGAAGCCCCGTCACAATAGTTACGATAATTGAAGTATGCTTAGGTCTCAATCCAAAGAGGGACATCTTGCGTTTGCCAACTTTTGTTCCTAATTTATCCCCCATATAGGCAATGAGTCCGCCCATAATAGCGATAATAAAGAGAATTTTTAAACCTACAAGCATGACGCCCTCCTTTCTTTATTGATTAACACCCTAATGACATATAATCTTTATCGAGATACACGCCAATTCAAATATAAACCTGCGACAATCCCCAATACATCAGGAATCATGGCTGCCATCCAAGTCGGTAAAGCACCACCCTTACCAAGCGCGCCAGCAAAGGTCATGACACCATAGTAAATGAAGATAATCAAAATACTGATACCAAAACCAATGGATGAGCTAGACCTTTGTTTTTGCAATCCCAATGGGGCCCCTACAAGAGCAAACACAAAGCTGGCCAATGGAATTGTAAAGCGTTGATACATTTCCATTTCTAATTTGCTAGTATTTGTATATGCCGCTTTGTACGCCTTAATTTGATGACGCAACTCCTTAATAGTTAGTTCTTCTGGTTTACGACGATCTTGTTGTACTTCACTAGGGCTAGACTTAATTGGCAAAACTTGCTCTTTAAATCGCATAGTCCGTTCTACACCTTCACCAGCAGATACATCATAGATAATACCATTATGCATTACCCACACTTGACCATTCCACTCAGCATTTTCAGCATTCTCTACTTGTTGCAATTCGCCTTTATCATTGAATTGCTGTACTGTAATCATGCTAAGTTGTTTGCTTTCACTATCATAGTGTTTAGCATACATTAGGGTGCTAAGATTATCACCATTCATAGATTTTAACACAATATGGCTTTGTGTTTGTGGTGTCGCATTTTTCATGATTTCTTCGCGTACTATGGTTTGATACATATTATTTGTACGAGGTACTACAAATTCATTAAATGCAACGGCCCCAATAGAAATAACCAATGCCAAAATATATACGGGCATAGCTAATCGCAAGAAACTAAGACCACCAGCACGCATAACGACGATTTCACTAGTGCTACTTAGTCTGCTGAAAGCCATTAATGAACCCAGTAATACAGACATAGGAAATGTCAATAAAATAATGCTCGGCATCGCCAAGAAGAACGCCTTCATAACGAGCAATAACGGTGCACCGTATTCTGTTATATATTGAGCAATACGAAATAGTGTGCCTGTACCAACAAAAATACTGGTAAAGGCAAATACCCCGAATAGGAATGGACCTACAAAGGCTTTTAAAATATATCTATCTAATAAGCGCATGGTCCCTCCTATAATTTAAAATTGTTACCCAAATAATGTTCACGAGCAATTGGATCATTAGCAATTTCTTCAGGAGTACCTTCCAAAAGAATCTTACCACTGCTAAGGATATACGCCTTATCAACAATGCCCAATGTTTCACGCACATTATGGTCTGTAATCAGAATCCCAATTCCTCGTTTTTTTACATGCAAAATAATTTGCTGAATATCGGCTACCGCAATTGGGTCTACACCCGCAAAAGGTTCATCGAGTAAGATAAAATTAGGCTCTAATGCTAAGCAACGGGCGATTTCAACACGACGACGCTCACCACCAGACAACTGCATGCCTTTTCGTTCACGAACATGACCAATATTAAATTCATCAATTAGGGAATTTACAATCGTATCAATTTCATCACTTGTTTTTGTTGTCGTTTCCAACATGGCACGAATATTTTCCTCTACAGTCATAGCTCTAAAAATAGATGCCTCTTGTGGTAAATAGCCAATACCTTCCGCTGCACGTTTATACATTGGCAACATAGTGATGTCTTTGCCATCAACTGTAATAATACCTGATGTCGGTTTTTCGATGCCTACAATCATATAGAACGATGTAGTCTTACCTGCCCCATTAGGACCGAGCAAACCTACGACTTGCCCTTTTTCAACATGAAGACTAACACCGTCTACCACATTTCGGCCATCGAATGTTTTGACTAGGTTTTTAGTTTCTATATACATATATTAATCCTTATTAGTTAGGTGAGATAACTAATGTACTACGTCCGCCTAATGTTTCCGCAGAGTTATCATTCAAGTACAATTTCAACTCAGGTGCATTCAACACATTGCCATTTTGTACAGCATGTGCAGAACCAGTAAGCAATACAACACCGTCATTTTGATTAGGTGTTTGAGTGTAAGTAGCACGATCAGCAGAGCCAGATACATTACGATCTGGATTATTAAATGTTACATCACCTTGTGCTACAGCGCGGATTTCTTTCAACCAACCTTCTACTTGATTACCTGTTAATGTAGTGCCTTCTGCAATTAATCTTGCATTACCTAGCACTTTACCATATTCAGTATCAGAGTTGTATTCAACAGAATCACCAAAAATTTGACGATCATCCCGTTGCAAATGAACATCACCGGTAGCACTAAATTGATTATCATTGATACTATGTACAGATTGGGCGGACATAGCCATATTACTGCCAATCAAGGAAACACCCCCATCGAGAGATGCTTCTCTAGTTTTAGTATTATACCAACCATTTGCGCCAGTTATCGTTTTATCTTGTTGTGTAATAACAACATTGCCGGATGCTTCAGCACGGCCCGTATTACCATCATAAGATAATGTATCTGCACTAATTGTTAAAGGCCCTTCATTAGCAGCCCAAGCTGTAACAGATAATAACATCATCGCTGAAATAACAGCTAAGCCCATATATTGTTTCTTATTCATCGCAATTCCTCAACTTTACTTTTTCGTTAATTTAGCATGGCCAGTTGCTTTGATTTGTTTTAAAGACATATTGCCTTCTAGCTTGTCACCAACCAATGTAATATCTTTTGAGTCATATGTAAAAGCAGTTTTTGAAGTAAGTAACTTTGTCTTATTATCAAAATGTAATGCATCAGTTTTAAAGCTAGCGCCTTCAGTATTAGATGCTGTAACACCACCATCAACATCTAGCGAGTTGTGATCCCCAGATAATACAGCATGAGGTGCTGTAATTGTTGTCGTCACATCATCCTGATAGAAAAGGCCCTTTAAATTAGTAAGTACAATTGATTTTGAACGCGGGTCATACTCTATTTTTTCAGCAGATAAGGCCCACACCAACTTACCATCCTTCTCCTCTTGTAGCTCTGCCCCTTGGAAGTTAACCAATTGACCTGTAGCCGTTGTTTTCGGAGAATTTGAATCGCCAGAATCATGTAAAATATACGCGATAAGACCAATGAGAGCAATGACGATAGCTGCGACAATAGCAATCATTTTTTTATTGTTTTTCATGCGCCCTCTCCCTTATCTCTAATTTCTTATCGTAATCAACGATCTCGCTCATCTTAGTCATCCAACGATGCTGGAACCAAATCCATTCATCTGGATGTTCACGGATAAAGTCCTCTGTAACACGTACACATTCTTCTGTAAGAGTGTACATATCTACATCATCATCACCGCTATGTTTGTAATGTAATGGTGGCAATATATGAACTATATGCCCACCTTCGGGTTTACGGGAAGCAAAAATTGGAACCACTGGAGAGTCAAATTTTTTTGCAAATGTAGCAGGCCCTACAACAGCCGATGAGGGTTGTCCTAGGAACGGTACTGGTAAACCATGAATATAGCCATCTTGGTCAGCCAAAAAGCCTAAAAGCTTTTTCTTTTTCAAGGCTTTAGCAGCTGATACAATTTCATTACCACCACTGGCAAAGACATCAAGCCCCACCATTTCACGATACTCATTCATAAAACGCGTGAATTGTGCATTAGGTTGTTTCTTTACGATAGTCGTAGAAGGATACCCATAAGACGCTAAAGCCGCGCCCATCCATTCCCAGTTACCTACATGACCTGTAAGAACAATAACGCCTTTATCTTCTTTAATAGCATTATCTAAATACTCTATACCACGCATTTCAATATGCTCATTAATAAATTTCTTTGTTAAGTTTGGCATGTATAAAATTTCCATGACGCTACGGCCAAGGTTCTTAAAGAGTTTTTCAATTAAAGCCTCAGCCTGCTCATCATTCATATTCATACCAATTTTAATATTTTTAATGCCTCTTAGCTTTTGCTTCTTCGCAATGATTCCATACAATGGACCTAAGCTAGCACCTATGAGCAAAATGAGCTTATACGGCAAACGACATACGAGCCAACTAATACCCTTTACTACGTGGTATTGCCATTCATTATTCATTCTGCTCACCTCCTTTATTGCCCATGATTATGAGCCTCCATAGTATAGTCTTGTACAACTGAATCCCACATATTTTGTGATTTTAAGATATATTCAACGGCATCTCGCACAGCACCAGAGCCGCCATTATAGTTCGATACAAATTGAGCAACTCGCTTTACCTCAGGTGCCGCATTTTGTGGTGCCATTGGTAATCCCACAAGAGATAGAGCCCCTAAGTCATTCAAGTCATCACCCATATAGGCAATGTTTTCTAATTCAATGTGATGGCGTTCACAAAGAGAGCGCAATGCGTCCGTTTTATTGGCATGCCCCATCAACAAGGCATCGAATTTCAATTCTTTAGCACGTCGTTCTACCATAGGAGATACACGAGCAGTGATAATAGCAAGAGAAAGGCCTGCTTTATGGGCAGCCGCTAATCCTAACCCATCCTTTGCAGAAAATTCTTTGACCTCTTCCCCATTTGATGTATAGATTAGTTTTCCATCAGTCAATACGCCATCTACATCGAGAATAATCCACTTAATATCCATTACACAATGCCTCTACGAAGTAAATCTGTAATGTGAACGATGCCTAAAGCATGACCGTCTGCATCCACTACAGGCAATACGGTAATTGGACGTGGTTGATTCTTTTCCATTACATGAAGAGCTTCAGCAGCTAATTTATCCTTCGTAATGGTGCGTGGCATATTAGTCATCATATCTTCCACAGGCCATTCAAGGAAATTACTACCAGAATCAAGGCCACGACGTACATCACCATCAGTTACAAGGCCGATTAAGTGACCTTCTTCATCCACAACACTTGTAGCACCAAGACCTTTTTCAGTCATGACAAATAGAGCATCACGAACTGTTGCCCCTTTATGCACAATCGGATTATCATCGCCACCATGCATGATATTTTCTACGGTCAATAGCAAACGTCTACCAAGAGAACCACCTGGATGGAAAACAGCAAAGTTTTCCGGAGTAAAATGATGACGTTCTAATAAGCATACAGCCAAAGCATCGCCTAATGCTAATGCTACAGTCGTACTTGTAGTTGGTGCCAATCCAAGTGGACACGCTTCACGCTCAACTTGAGCCAATAAAACCACATCAGAATTTTTAGCCAATGTGGATTCTGGTTTGCCTACGACGCAAATTAATTTAGCACCGATGCGGCGTAAGGACGGTAAAATACTAATAATTTCACCGGTTTCTCCGCTATTAGAAAAGGCTAGTACCACATCATCTTCAGTAATCATACCTAGATCACCGTGAACCCCTTCCCCTGGGTGCATAAATAATGCAGGTGTACCGGTACTTGCTAATGTAGCTGCAATCTTGCGTCCAATATGACCAGATTTGCCCATACCAGTACATACCACACGACCTTTACATGCAAGAATCATGTTAACAGCATTTACAAAACTTTGATCTAATGTTGTTATTAACTGTTCGATCGCTTGTGCTTCCTCATGAAGCACTTGAGCTGCCTGTTCTAAAATTTCCAATACAATCGCCCCTTATCGTTTTACGATTTTATCAATAGCTACTAAATCTTTTAGTAAATCTTCAAATTGATTTAAGTACACCATATTTGGACCATCAGAAAGAGCTTCCTCTGGATTATCGTGCACTTCAAAGAATAAACCATCTACCCCACTAGCAACAGCTGCTCGCGCTAAATTTGGCACGAACTCACGATTACCACTAGATTTTGTACCAGCCCCACCTGGTAATTGAACGCTATGTGTAGCATCAAAAATCACTGGATAATCAAAGGAACGCATAATAGGGAATGATCTCATATCTACAACAAGATTATTATAACCAAAGCTAAAGCCACGTTCTGTAAGCATGAGATTTTCATTGCCGGACTCTTTCATTTTATTAAGAACATTTTCCATATCCTTTGGAGCCATGAATTGACCTTTTTTTACATTTACGCATTTGCCCGTTTTAGCAGCACCGTAAACTAGGTCAGTTTGACGACATAAGAATGCAGGAATTTGGAGAATATCCAACACTTCTGCCGCTGGTTCAATTTGTTCAATAGAATGGATGTCGCTAACAACTGGTACGTTTAGTTCTTTTTTGATGGACGCTAAAATTTTTAGACCTTCTTCTAAGCCTGGACCACGGAAAGAATTGAAGCTAGAGCGATTAGCTTTGTCAAAAGAAGCCTTAAATACATATGGAACACCAAGGCGTTCGCAGATAGCCTTAGCCTCTTTACCGATGGCTAAGGTACGGTCATAATCTTCGATTACACAAGGACCGGCTAATACAAACAGACCTTTACCGCCACCAATTGTCATATTGCCAACTTGTACTGTTTTCATTTATTTCTCCTCTTGCTCGAATATAGCATTTACACGAGCCAAGTCTTCTGGTGTATCAACACCGACAAATCGTTTATCTGTAGTAATAACGCGAATAGCAAATCCATTTTCTAACGCTCTTAATTGTTCTAACGATTCTGTTTGTTCCGCTGCAGTTGGTTCCATTTTTGCATAGTCTAATAAAAACTGACGACGATATGCATATATGCCAATATGTTTTAACGGAGTATTTACAAAATCATGTCGTGGATACGGAATCAAGGAGCGCGAAAAATACATTGCATCATTTCGCTTATTTAAAATAACCTTAACAGCAGAAGGTTCATCATATTCTTCTTCTAATAAAGGGGTGGCTACTGTAGCCATTTGGAGTGCATCATCAGATTCAAAGAGTTCTGCCAATTGATCGATTAAATTAGCATCGATCATTGGTTCATCACCTTGTACGTTGATGATAACATCTAAATCTGTATATTGTTGTGCTACCTCAGCCAGTCGATCAGTTCCTGTTGGATGATTAGCATCCGTCATAACCACTGTACCACCAAAGGATTGCACCGCATCATACACACGTTGATCATCGGTAGCTACAATGAATACCTCTGGTTTTTTAGCATTTGTTACGCGTTCATATACACGTTGAATCATAGGTTTACCTGCGATATCTGCCAATGGTTTACCTGGTAATCGAGTCGAGCCAAACCGAGCTGGAATCACGCAACCAATCTTCACAATAAAACCCCTTTTCTTTTATTTGCGTATCTTATTATTATACACTAAATCTCTAAATTTTCTATGAATTCTTGCTTTCCGGAAAGGAACTCAATCCCTATAGATAGCACGAATACAGGCATTTTTAAGTCTTCAATTGTATGCAATTGACTTAATTTAACCGCATCTTTTTCGGTTATCATGATAGCCTGAGCCTTATGCGCAAAAGCTTGCGTCCAAATATCAACAATATCATCATCTATAAAATCATGATGATCACCAAAACCCATGGTATGAACCACATTATAGCCACAACCTTCCAATGTTTTGGTAAATGATTGAGGATTGCCAATACCACTTACAGCCATAATAGGAAGATCATTATGAGTACCGACCGGACTTCCTTCAGCACCATTAGCCCATTCATCAAGGGTATAGACAGCACATGGTTTGTGCACCGTCTCATACACAGGCTTTTGAGGTATTATCTTAGCCAATCGTTTTTTCAGAGCGGATACCATTCCTGGATCTACTTGATCTACCTTTGTGAGAACGATGATACTAGCCCGTTCAAGACCGTGTAAAGGTTCTCTTAGTAAACCTCTAGGCAATACATGCTCGTATCCAAATGGATTAGATGCATCGATTAAAACGATATCCTTATCCCGATAAAGAGCACGATGTTGAAAGCCATCATCCATCACGAGATAATCAGCACCTAATTCATCAATCGCTATATGTGCAGAATCTACGCGTTTACGCCCAATGATAACACTCGATTTTGGTAACACCTTAGCCAATAACCAAGCCTCATCGCCACTTTCTTCTGGCTCTACTAAAATGGAACCATGTTTTGAAATGATTATATTTTGGCTATTATCTTTAGCTCTATAGCCGCGACTCAATACGGTTGGATGAAAACCTTTCTGACCTAAAATATCACATATAAGTCTAACCATTGGGGTTTTACCAGTACCACCAGCCGTTATATTGCCTACACTAATTACAGGTACCGATACCTTTTCAACGCCTTTATGAGCATCAAATTTCGAGTTCCGCATGGTAACAGCATTTTCGTAGCCTTTGCTGAGTAAGGCCAACCCAGATCTAGCTATATCACCAAGAATTGATTGATCTTCACCACTCATAATTTTCTTAAACATATCTTCACCATTCATAGTAGGCACCTCCCTCCGTATAGATTATTATAAATTCCTATTACGGAATAATATGATGTGATTCAAATAATTGACGTAGTTCCTGTGTATTACGACGTGTAGCCCCACGATTTTCACTAATTATATCAAGACAATTTTGTCCCATTTCTTCCGCTAACTCAGGATGTTTACAAAGATGTAAAATCATTTTAGTCAAACCTTTTTGATTCTTAACCTGCTTACATGCATTTCTCGAACTTAGGAGATTGAATATTTCCTTAAAGTTAAACATATGAGGACCAACAATAATTGGTTTGCCATGAGCAGCTGGTTCAAGAATATTATGACCGCCTGTTTTTACAAGTGAACCACCTACGAAAATGATGTCCCCTAAGCTATATAAACGACCTAATTCACCAATCGTATCGAGTACAACAACAGGAATTTCCTTATGAACAGGTTCTGTCATATCACTTCGACAAATCGATTCTAAACCATAACGTTTTGCTAATGATTGTACATCATGACCTCTATATATCTCACGAGGTGCAATTAACAATCTTGCATGAGGATACTCCACTAACACTTGTTTAAATGAATCAAACAGTGCTTCCTCTTCACCCTTATGTGTACTACCAGCAACAATAATCGGATGATTATGACCAAAACCAAACTCATCTAGTAAAACTTGTTTTTCCTCAGCAGATACAGTTGCATAGGTTTGATCATATTTCATATTACCTGTAACGGTAATCTCATCAGGATTGGCACCGAGCCGAGATATATATTCCGCATCGAAGCTAGACTGCATGCAGAATCGTTCAATAGAACTCAACATTTCACGGGTGAAAGCACTAATATAACGGTAGCGCTTCATACTGCGGTCGGAAATACGTCCATTCACCATCATAACAGGAATCTTTTCAGACTCAGCGATGCGCAAGAAGTTTGGCCATATCTCGGTTTCCACTAACAGTATAGTAATAGGTTTTATGATATGCAAAATTTTTCGTGTTAAATACGGTAGATCTAAAGGGAAGAAAATAATACCTTCAGCCTCCGGAATAATCCGATGTGCCATCGCATGACCTGTAGCAGTAACAACAGATACAACTACAACAGCTTCTGGAAATTCTCGTTTAACCTCTTTGACCAATGGACTTGTCGCAACAATTTCTCCTACAGATGCAGCATGAATCCATATAGCACGACGCCCTTCTATTTTTTTCAATAGTGTTGCAGGCATATATCCTGCACTTTGTTTTATACGCTCATAAAAGCCTTCTTCAAAAGCAAGGCGATATAAGATGACCGGTATAAGGCCAATCCAATAGAATATGAGCAATACGTTATATATCCAGTACATGTTTATCCTTTATTAGAGAACTGAACGGAATAAAGATGGTTATATAAACCACCTTCCAAGGCTAACAATTCTTGGTGTGTCCCTTTTTCTACCAATTTGCCTTGATTTAACACAACGATTTGATGCGCATTTTGTACAGTGCTTAGGCGATGAGCAATTACGAATGCTGTACGCCCTTCCATTAAGCGATCCAGTGCTTCTTGTACAAGTTTTTCACTTTCTGTATCAAGTGCCGATGTGGCTTCATCGAGAATCAGAATCTTAGGATTTTTCAAAATAGCTCGTGCAATAGCAACGCGTTGACGTTGACCACCAGATAGAGAGCTTCCTCGTTCACCTACGATAGTATCTAGACCATCTGGCATCTTATCAACAAATTCTAAGACATTTGCTGCTTTAGCTGCTTCATAAACTTCTTCTTCAGTGGCATCTAAGCGGCCATACAAGATATTTTCTTTTATGGATGCGTTAAATAAAACGGTTTCTTGCGGTACTAAACCAATTTGGTTACGCAATGAAGCAAAGGTTACATCTTTAATATCCGTACCATCGATGGTAATAGAGCCGCCAGTAACATCATAGAATCGAGGCAACAAATTGGCTAATGTTGTTTTACCAGCACCAGATGGGCCTACCAAGGCAACACTTTCACCAGCCTTAACGGATAAATTAAAATCACATAACGCCATTTTTTCACCATCGTAGGAAAAATCGACATGTTGAAATTCCACATCCCCTTTAATATCTGGTAACGTAATTGCATTTTCTTTTTCTACTACATCAGCCTTTGTATCGAGAATATCAAATACGCGATCAGCTGCAGCCAATGCTTTTTGAATGTTTCCATACACTTGACTCAAACGCTTAACAGGGTTTGATAAATTAATAGCATAAATTAAGAACGCAATCAAAGAACCTGCTGTAATCGTGCCTGTAACTACGGAATAGCCACCATACCAAAGAATTACAGCCACTGCAATCGCTGCAGAGAACTCAACCATTGGACTTAATAAACTTGTCAATTTAGTAGCTTTAATTACAGCATCAAAGTTACGCTGATTTTCAACTTCAAAACGATTAATCTCAAAGCCTTCACGAGCAAATGATTTCACAACGCGAATAGCAGAAATAACCTCTTGTAGGAGAGCTGTAATATCAGCTATACGTCCTTGCACATCATGTCCTGCTAAACGTAATCTTTTACCAAATACATTAATTATAATCAATACCATTGGAACTGTTATAAATGTAACCAAAGTCAATTTCCAATCGATTAACAACATGGAAACCAAAGAACCAATTAAGGTTACAGATTCCGTGATGAGAGAAATCAAATTATCTACCACAGCCGATTGCAATGCAGCTACGTCATTTGTGAGATTACTCATGATAACGCCCGTTTTACGACGGTCGAAATATGACAAAGACAATCGTTGTAGATGTTTAAAGATTGCTTCACGCACATCGATAATAACCCGTTGGCCAATATAAGACATATTGTAGGTTTGACCATATGTAGCAAAGCCACGAATTAAAAATATCAAAATGATGGCCCCTACGATGAGGTTTAGCATAAACATATTTTTATCTTGCAATACTTGGTCCACCACATTTTTAATGAGCCAAGGTACTACTAAATATGCTGCAGCAGCCACAATCATGCAAAAGACAGCAAATATCATTCGCTTATAATAGGGTCTCACAAAGTACAACAAACGTGAGTAACTATTCATTAATTTTCTCCTTACCTAAGTCGTAAATCAATTGAGCCACGCGATTGACAGCTCCCGACTCGCCTAGTTTTTCCTTTACGCCACGCAATTCTGTGCGCATGCTTTGGTTTATATGTAAATCATCTAACAAAGGTAACACTGTGTTTACTATAGCATTGACAGAAACATCGCCTTGTAGTAGTTCAGGTATGACTTCCTTCCCTGCCACAATATTTGGTAAACCTACATGTGTAAGATTTACGACCATTTTACCAATACCATATGTAATAGGTGACACCTTATACAACAATACTGTAGGCAACTCCATCATAGCCGTTTCTAAAGTAGCCGTCCCCGATGCAGCTAAACATACATCACAGATTTGCATTAAATCATAAGTATGATTCTCTGTGATTGTTACAGGAACCTTTCGTTCCTTGATGAAAGCCTCTAATTCACTACGGTCAATCGTATGTGCACGAGGTAAAAAGAACTGAACATCTTCATGGGACTGCATTAAGCATTCTCCACTTTCAAGCATCACATCTAATAGTGATAGCACCTCTTGTTTACGACTACCAGGCATCAATAAAATACGTTTAGCTTCAGGTCGAGCCCCAAAATATTCCATGGCTTCTGCTTTAGTCATTGTAGGATGCACAATATCTACTAATGGATGACCTACAAATTCTACATCACAATTAAACTTGCGGTATGCTTCAGCTTCAAAAGGAAAAATTGAAGCTACCTTTGTAACAAACTTCTTAATTGTCTTACCACGGCTACTGTGCCATGCCCAAATTGTAGGAGCTATATAATATAGCACAGGGATGCCCAATTGATAAGCTACCTCGGCCAACTTCATATTAAACCCCGGATAATCAATACAAACCAGAACATCTGGTTTTTCTTTTATCATGATTTCCTTTAAAAAGCTCCGTAATTTAAAGAACTTTGGCAATGATTTTATGATTTCTACAATACCAATAACGCCAAGATTTTTAATATCATAAACGATACGAACACCGGCTTGTTCCATCAAGGTGCCGCCCATGCCGAACATTTCGACACTGGAATCGAGTTGTGAAAGCGCTTTGGCTACGCTAGCGCCGTGGGTATCACCGGACGCTTCGCCAGCAGAAAACATAATTTTCATCATTGATCCTTTCTAGCATCTACAAATGCTTGGTCTACAGCACAAATTACAATGTTATGGCGATTTGCCATATCGAGTACGTTTGATTGTTGTACAAATATCGTTTTTTCAGCCTCTACGGCAAGAACCTTACACCCACTGTCAATCATAGACATCAATGTTTTAATACCAACAGCAGGAACATCGAAACGAACATCTTGATTTGGTTTTTCTGTTTTCACAACAACAGACTCTCCTCTACCAAGTTCTCCACCTCTAAGGATACATTTATCTGTCCCCTCTATTGCTTCAATAGCCATGGCTGCCTTATTCTTTACTACAACGGTTTGCCCAATATCAAGAGCCCCCATATGCTTTGCTAATTCAAAACCAAAGCATATATCTTGCCACTGTTCTTCTGTTGGTTGTTGTTTTGTTAATACCCCCACCTTTGGCATAAAAGGTTTCATATATACCGTCTGATCTAGTACGGTAAATCCTTCTCGCTCAATCTCATCAACAATGGCGAGCATAATCGTATCATCTTTACGATTTTTCAACCGTTTAAGTACGCCTAATGTTTTTAAATCTGGAAATGTTAAACCTTTATATAAAATTTCCTTTGTTACCTTGCCAAGCATGGTTATTTCCGTAACGCCCTCTTTTTTTAAGGTCTTAAAGATCTTACCCAGCTTAGCTACGCCAATATGGTAAAAGACATCTGCTTCTTGTTCTAATATTGGATCAGTATCCGGCACAACACCGATGACTACTACTTGATGCCCCAACATATGAGCAGCACGCATGAACTCAACAGGTAAAACGCCAATACCTGCAATTAAACCTACCTTTGCCACGACTATACCTCCTATGTGAAGCCGCAAACGGTCCACAACAATTCTCTAAATCATTTATTGTAAGTATATTTTTTAAGACACACTCATATACAATATATTGTACTATAAATCACGTATTTTTACTATAATTTCAGTGTATTTCTAGCTGTTAAAATACAGTATTTTCCTATCTTTCCCCCTTAAAACCGACCTTTAAAAAGAGTATAAAATAACGCAAAAAAACTCTACATTATATAATCATAATGTAGAGTTTCTTATTAATCGCGTCGCGTACGCATGATGCCACGATCAGCATTGCGCAAGAAACGTAATAGATTTTCAATTTCCACAGAGGAATCGAGCTGCATTTCCATTTCTTCGATTGCTCTAGACAAACTAAATCCCGAGCGATAAATGATACGGAATGCTTGTTTCAAGTTACGACGCACCTCTTCTGAAATACCTGCACGAGATAGCCCCACAGAATTCAAGCCAATAACGCGAGCTGGCTGACCATCTGCAATGACATAAGGCGGAATATCTTGTACAACTTTAGCCATACCACCAACCATTGCATTACGCCCAATTTTAACAAATTGATGAACACCAGCAAGACCACCTATAACAACGCGGTCTTCAACGATAGCATGACCTGCTAAACCTGCACAGTTACTCATAATTACATTGTTCCCCACAATACAATTATGGGCTACATGCGTACATGCTTGTAATAAACAATTATTGCCTACGCGAGTTTCTTCGCCTTCTCCAGTCGCACGACTAATCGTAACACATTCACGGATAACCGTTTCATCACCAATATAGCAATAACTCTTTTCGCCTTTAAATTTTAAATCTTGCGGTTCTAAACCAATAGATGCGCCCGGATAAATCTCACAGCGTTTACCTATAGTCGTCCAACCACCAATAACAACATTCGCACCAATCTGAGTGCCATCCCCTATTTCTACATTTTCCCCAATGACGGCACCAGGTCCAATGATAACATCTTTACCCAGTTTAGCATTCGGATGCACTATGGCAGTGTTATGAATGTTGGATTCCGCATTTTCCATGCCTACAACTATCACTATAATCACTCCTTAAGTCTATTATACGAGGGCAAACATGTATTCACCGCTAGCACAAAGTTTATCGCCTACATAAGCGCGACCTTCAACCTTACCCATACGGCCTTTAATCTTTACGATGTCAACTTCCATACGTACAACATCACCAGGTTTTACAGGATGGCGGAAACGAACCTTATCAATACCTGTAAACATAGGTGTTAATCCACGATTTTCTTCCGGATACAATAGTGCAATCCCACCCACTTGAGCAATTGCTTCAGTTAGCAATACGCCTGGCATAACCGGATTGCCTGGGAAATGACCTTGAAAGAATAATTCATTAAATGTAGCATTTTTAATACCCACAGCACGTTTCATCGGTTCTAATTCGATAATACGATCCACCAAAAGCATAGGATAACGATGTGGTAAAATTTCTAAAATATCTTCGTGGTTAAGAATCATTGCTGTGTCTCCCTTATTTCTTCCATTATACTACGAGCCAAACGAGAATTAAGCTCATGGCTCGATTTCAACGCAATTACATGCCCCTCAATAGGACCTAACAAGTATAAGTCTCCTATAACATCAAGAGCTTTATGACGTACCAATTCATCATCAAAACGAGGCACTGATAAGCAAGTTTCATCATCATACACAAGTGCATTATCAGTACTACCACCCTTAGCTAATCCCATCGCCTTCAATTGATCTAATTCCTTTAGAAAACCTATGGTTCTAGCTGAACCAATATGTTCTTTGAAGTAATCAGGTGTTACATCAAAATCACATTGTTGTGTTCCTAGTAATGGATGTGGATTAATAGATGTAAAGGTAACTCGATATCCATCATAAGGTACAATAAGAATAAACCTATCCCCATCATACACTGAGTGACTCCGCATAACCTTATACACACGACGCTCAGCTTGTTGCTGCTCAATCCCCGCTTGAAGAATTAAATCAACAAATACTGCACTACTCCCGTCACCTACAGGAGGTTCTGGTGAGTCCATTTCAATAAAACAGTTATCAATATTCATAGCACTGAATGCGGCCATTACATGCTCAACGGTAAAAACCTTTGCTTCCCCATTTTCCAAAGTAGTAGCGCGCATAGTGTTCGTCACATTATTAATGTGTGCTCGTACAGAAGGGTTTCCCTCAATATCAGAGCGCACAAACACAATTCCTGTATTTTCAGGTGCTGGTTTAAAAACCATGGTTACAGGCTCTCCGCTATGAAGGCCAATTCCCTTATATGAAACAGCCTGTTTAATTGTTTGTTGTGGCTTACTCATAAGATTGTCCTTTCATAATCTAATTCCATGTTTACTATACACCATACTGTATTATACCCTATTTGCATAGCTGTTACAAGAATATAAGACCACTTATCAACTAAGAGAGCACAAAAATTCGGCGTTGCAAATCTTTATTAAAAAACATCTGCAACGCCGATTATACTTTTTATATTTTTTTAATGAAATACATCTGGAGGAGTTTCTATTTTTTCACCATAATATCGGCGAGTCCATTTCCAACGATTGTGTAGCCAGAACCAATCTTCCGGATAGCGTCGAATGTAATCCTCAATAAATTCATTGAGTATAATCGTTGTAACTGCAATATCTCGCTTTTTATCATCTGTTTTTTCAACATATAAAGGTTGATGCACTTCGATTTCATGCTTACCAGAATATGGACTATAATGCATGGTAACAAAAATGATAGGCACCTCCTGCATGCGCCCTAAAACAGCGGGGCCATCTGCAGTAAGTGTTTCATACCCAAAAAACGGTACCAACACACCGTCTTCACCAGGATCCTGATCCATAATCAACCCTAAGAAGGCTCCATTTTTTAAAGCTTTCACCATATCGCGTACACTAGTTTTGTACATCACATGTTGATGCATAATTTCGCGATATTCATTGATAAACTTATCCGCATCACCATTCTGCTTCATAGCCACCGAAATAAGAGGATACCCTTCAGACGCTAATACGCCACCAAGTAGCTCCCAGTTGCCACTATGAACAGCTGCCAAAATAGCACCTTTGCCATCAGCCAAAGCTTCATCGAGTATTTCACGATTTATAAAAGTAACCATATCTCGATAATCGCCATCTTTGATTTCAGGGTAGCGTAATACGTCTATAATCATACGACCAAAACGTGTCGTACTTGCCTTGGCAATACGTTTTGCTTCTACTGGATCATCAGTGATTTTACAAAATAAAATCTGACCGATAGCTAACCGCTTTCGCTTTGGTGGAACAACAAGCCATGCAATTTCACCAAGTAATGCACCTATAGCATATTGTATACTATGCGGCAACATACAAATAAATGCACTGAATAACTTCATAAACCTATACATAGATGTATTAGCTCTCCTTAAGCTGCGCTTTTAAAGCATCGATTTCTTTCTGCAACTGTTTTACAGTTTTTACCATCTCTGGCAAACGATGTTCATATGCAGACAGTTTTAACCATTCCTTATGAGGACGCATTGGATAGCCAGCCATAACTGCATCCGCTGGTACATTACCAGTAATGCCAGTTTTACCAGCAAATTTTGCATTATCACCAATTGTAATATGACCTGTACAACCAGTTTGTCCTGCAAAAATTACATTATTACCACATTTTGTACTACCTGCTATGCCAACTTGTGCAATGAGGAAACAGTTTTCACCAATTTCAACATTATGACCTAAGTGAACTAAATTATCGATTTTAGTACCTTTACGAACAAGTGTAGATCCCATTGTAGCATTATCAATAGTCGTACAAGAGCCAATCTCTACATCGTCTTCTAAAATAACATTTCCCACTTGTGGAATATGTGTATGAACACCATTTTCAGTAGCAAATCCAAAGCCTTCACCACCGATTACAGCTTTCGCGCGTAATACAACGCGATTGCCTAGCACACAATTTTCATGAACGATGGCACCGGCATAAATATCACAATCATTACCAATACGAGTATTATGACCAATATAAACGTACGGACGAATTGTTACATTATCACCAATTACAGCATTATCATTGATTACACAATAAGCACCTATAGCAACATTATTCCCCAATGTAACATTTTCTCCAATAATCGCTGTAGGATGTACCTCACGAGGCACTATTACAGGTGGATGGAATAATTGTAACACCTGCGCAAATGCGGCTTTTGCATTATCTACAATGATTTGTGGCATCGGTGCATTAGTCACTTCGGCTTCGAGAATGATAGCACCCGCCTTACATAAATGAATATGTTCTACGTATTCGCCAATAGCAAAGGTAATAGATTGTGGAGCAGCTTGTTCAAAACCACGAGTTTCTGTAATAACAACAGAATCATCACCGATTACCTTACCACCGATCAATTGTGCTAGCTCTCGTATAGTCTTTTCCACGATTAAGTCCCCCCAAGTATTAATGACTATTGTGCTGTTGCTGCTTCAGCTGGTTGAGCTTGTTGAGTTTCACCTTGCTGAGCGTCTTGTGCGTTCACTTCTGCTTCAGCGGCTTTAATATCCTCATCAGATGCTTTCCCCATTTTATTAATTAAATCATCGGTTACATCTACGCCACCACCAATAACTGCACCTTTAAGTAGTACTACATCTAATTTTTTCTCTTTTGCTAATTCATTGACTTGTTGATCCACATATTGTTTCAACTCTTGAGTTTTAGATGCACTGAAAGCATCAAAATCTTGCTTTGCTTCAGTCATAACTTGCAATTTAGCTTCTGCATCAGCAGCATCAACCTTAGCTTGTAGTTCTTTGCCTTTTGCATTGATTTCTTTATTAATTTCAATAGACTTAGATGTTTGCGTCATAATTTTTTGAGAATCTACATAGCCGATGTTGTTGCCACCACAGCCACCGATAATTGGTAGTGCCATAATCATTGTAGCACCTAAAATTAAAGATTTTACTTTTTTATTCATCATATACTCCTTACTGAACCCGATACGATGCTTTGACAGCATCCGTTATATCAAGTCCCTTGATATTTCCACCATGATCAATCAAAACGAGATCTAAATGACGTTCCTGAGCAATAATAGCAACACGCATACGCACATCCTCTAAAATCGCTTCATGCAGTGCATTTACTTCTGCCTCTTTATCTGACAATTTTTTAGCCCAACTATCATTCCACTCTTGAGGAACTGGCAATTTATTAGATGACACAATAGCCTTTGCTTGATTTTGCATCATTGTATCACGTTTTTTAGCTAATTCAGCCTGTACAGACTCTGCATACTGCTTTAATTCTCGTTCCGCCGCATCACGGATAGGTTTTAATTCTGCATCTACTTTAGATCGTATCGAATCTAGATCAAAATTTGACGGTTTGCGTTTAGCCAATAACTCTTGAAGACGGTTTTCTATTTTAGCTTTTTGACTTAGTGCAGCCTCTTTTTGAGCCTCATCAATAAAAATCCGACTTTCAAAAGCATATAACTGCAATTGCAAGTTTACGATTTCCAAGTCATAACCCTTGTTAGAATACTTAAGTTCTTCCATATATTTCTTAACTAACTCAGCCCGTTTTGCATCGAGCTGTGCATTAAGTTGATTTTGTTTCGTTGCAATACGTGTTTGCAATTCCACATTCAATGCGTCCGACAAAGTTGTATCTAGAGACAATGATTTTAGTTGTTCTTCCTGCATCTCAGATTTAGTGTTTAATGCCTCTTGTTCCAAAGCATATTGAGTCCTTAATTGTTCTAACTCTTGCTTTGCAAGCTTATAATCTTCATAAGACGGATTAAACTCTAGTACATCTTCAATTTGTACCACCCCAATAGACGGTCCATTCGAAGATTGTCGATTAGTAATAAATCCATAGGCTCCATACATTGCAATCAGTGCAGCTACTAAAAACAGAAATAATCCTATGTACCGTTTTTTTAGCCCCATACTGCTCACCCTTATCCGATTACTAGTGTATCGTTATTATTTTGCATCTGATGCAAGTTTCTTAAGTACTTGATCTGTAATATCTACGCCACCATAAAGAACAGCTTCTTTAGGAAGAACAACGGATAAACCTTTAGCATCGCCAACAGATTTAGCAGCTTCCATTGTTTTATTAGCCATCTGTTTATTCATTTCTTCCATTTTCTTTTCTACATTAGCTTGTGCTTCTTGTTTGATTTTTGCTTTAGTCGCATCATCTTGAGCGGCATCTACCTTTGCTTGCATATCAGCTGCTACTTGACTGCGATAATCAGTAAATTCCTTTGCGGCCTTCACATATACAGGATTTTCCGGATTATCTAATCGGCTCATGTCGATAATACCAACATTACTAGCAGCGCTGCTGCCTGGTGTGGCCATTTGTGTATACGCCAATGCACCAATACCAATAATAAAAACTGCAGCAATAACAATAGAGAATATTTTCACATTCGTCTTGTTATTCATCATTCTCATCATAATGAACATTCCTCATTTCTGTTAATGTAAGCACTACGAGTGCCATAATAGAGATATTGGTGAAAGCCCCCTCTAAGGAAGGTGCTTTCACCATAATATGTCTCAATATTAGAATTGTGTACCAAAACTGAAGTGGAATTTCTTCTTATCTTTACCAACACCATAGTCAAGTTTAACTGGACCGATTGGTGTAGTGATACGAACACCGGCACCAACGCCATAGTTGAAGCTCTTAGTGTTTTTATACCATGGAACATTTGGTGCATCCCATGCATCACCGATATCTGTAAATAATGCGCCACTTACCTTTTTAACGATAGGGAAGCGGAATTCTAATGTCGCATTATACATATTCTTACCGCGGAATTGATCATCTTCATAACCACGCAATGTATCTGCACCACCTAATGTGAATAATTGGCTATAAGGTGCATCACCTTGGATAAAGCCACCACGTGCGCGGAATGCTAATACATTTTTGGAACCGATTTTTTTGTATGCACGCATTTCAGCTGTGAATTTATAGAAATCAAAGTCACCGCCTAAGCCATGACCAGCCCATTGTGCAGTGTAGGAAATACGACGACCACGAGTTGGTTCATAAATGTTATCACGGGAATCGTATACCTTTTGCCATGTAATGGAGTTAATAGTACCAAAGTTTTTACCAACATAATTCATACCTTTGAAATCAATACCATTATTTGGTCCATAAGTACCATCCATATCATAGCGATACAAGCTGTTAGAATTTTCATCAGGATCAAATCTATAAGTATCCTTGCGGGATTCTAATGTTAAGTAATCACGTGTATATTCACCTGTTTGACGACCAAAGGAGATATTGAAGCCTCTAGATTTTTTATTGTATTCTGCAACTTCACTACCATCACTGTTGTAATCAGTATATTCGTCTTCGCGGTTGAAGAAGGAGAAACCAAGAGATGTGCCTCTGTGGTCAATCCAAGGTTTCAAGTAAGAAACTTGATAGTTTTTATATTTTTTCTTACCACCGATTTCCCAATGAACTTTGAATTTGTCACCAGTACCACGAAGGTTTTCTTCACCAAACTCAATGATACCCATTAAGCCATCAGCTTTAGAGTAACCAGCACCTAATGTAATAGTACCAGTTTTATGTTCTAATACGTCGATTTCGATGATTACGTTGTTAGGATTTTTATCACCTGGCAACATACGTACGTTTACATCATCAAAGAAACCTAAGTTATATACGCGTTCTACGGAACGACGCACCAAGAATTTATTGAATGGTTTACCAGTTTTTTGTACGAATTCACGAGTAATAACCTTATCGCGAGTTTTTTTGTTACCTGCTGGTACAATCGCTTCAACAATGCCTTCTACGATATGAACATGAATCATGCCATTATCATCTACAGCAATGCCATCTACATGAGCTAACATATAGCCATCACGAGCATAAGCTGCATTAATACCTTGAATTTTTTGACCTACATATACGGAGTTCATGATTTGACCTTCAGGAATCGCCATATAGTTAGTCAATACTTGAGATGTATAAACGGAATTACCTTCGAATACAACGCCGCTTACTACAGGATTAGTTACAACAGCAAAGTCGATTTTTACGCCTTCTGGAACCGTTGTGAAGATAGGATTAACTTCAGAAAGATAACCACTATTACCCAAGCTTTGTATATCTTTAAAAACGCCATCAACAGAAACAGCATCGCCTACTCTTTCAGAAAGCAAGGTCATTAATTGAGCAGCATACTCAGGAGATACGCCAGAAACAGAAAGCCCTGTAATTGTTTTACCTACATATGGATTTACAGTTTCTGCACTAGCAGATGAAACAAATTGTGCTTCAATAGATGTCACAGCTTGTGCTTGACCATTTTCAGCAACCTTATCCAAATCTGTGCCGGCTGTTGTTTTGGATATCATTTTAACTTGTTTATCATCAGTCTTTAACGCTGCATTATTAACAGTTACAGTACCATCGGAACCTTGTACTACGGTACCATCAGAAGATAATGTAGTATCACCACGAGCTGCTAAAATAGCCGCATCAGTATCATCTTGTGTATTAGCACCTTTTTCAGTACCTGCATTATATACAGCTGCTTTTGTTGTTGTATCTTCAGTAGTCGCTGCATCTGCAGTAGTGGATGCATTCATAACTGGTGTATAGCCCGTTTGCACTTCCGCAGCAAAAACACTGCCAGTACCCATAACGGCAGTCAACACGGATGCTGCGAGCATACGTTTATAGGCTTTGCTTGTTAACATAAAATCCTCCTAAACTATCCCTCTTAAAGAGTATTAAATCTTTATTATTATATCATATAATACTGGGAATTAGTACTACTATAATTCAATTTTATGAAATTAAAATGACTATAATGAAGGCCCTTATTAAGTTTCTCCATTATAGTCATCATTGTTAAAACTCGCGTGTCCAACGACCACCAATGTATGTACTACCCTGTGATGTATGCCAAGCATTAAATTTAACACTTCGTCTTAACGAATATTCAATACCATATTTGTTTTGCTTATTATTGATTCCCTGTGTATAGGTAATCATCGTTCTTGGCAATACATACTTGCCAATTTCAATGTTATAATTCCCCGCAGTTTCCTTACTAGTCGGTTCATTAGGATCAATCGATCCTGTTGTAATATTCACACGATCTAGGCCCAATGCATTTTTCATTGCATCTTGTACATAGCCAAAAGCAAACATTTGCGCACTAGCCACAGCCAAAGCATTCGCATCTTCATTTGTAATAGTACTACTATTCGAAGGCTCGCCACGACCAAAGGTTAACATGGAAATGATTTGTTTCCGTGATAGTGCTGGTTCTGACTTAAGCGTTAAGTCCATATGGTCCACAGTGCCTTTTACACCCAGGCTAATATTATAGTTCCCCACATTTGTATCGGCTTCAATTTGAAGCATCGGCAAGTAAGACCCTGTTGCAAAGGTAGCGGTCCCCTTATTAATATCAAAAGTATGACTTAGATATTTAAAGGTACCACTCACCACATTAAACTGACCACTAGCAGAAGGTTCGAAAACAGAGCCTCCAAAATGAACATCTCCTTTAATTTGCATATTATACAAGGTTTTGTCATAGAGACGCACATTTTTACCAGCGTGAACATTAACATCAATCCCTATATTACGAGTACTTTCACTAGACTCAAGAGCCAATGGAATCTTAAATTTAATATTCTCTAAATTTAAATTCCCCATAAGTGTTGGAATTCCATCTTTTTCTGCTATGTAGAGTTCACCGTTTAAAGGTCCATCAACATATTCATTGGCTATATTAAGTCCTTCTAACTGAGCCGCCATACGATAGCTAGTCATCGTATGTCCTGTCCAGTTAATCTTAGCCGCTAACCCTGCAGAACCTTTCCCCATAGATATACGAGACTGGAAGTCACCTTGTTGACCTGAGAAAATCAAATCGCCATCAATATTTTTAATGTCATTGCCAAGGCTCTTAATCTTCATGGTACCGTTTCGAACAGATACAGTCCCATACGCCTGTGGTTGGTCTAGAGTTCCGGTTATATGAACGACACCTTTCAGCGCACCTGTTGCATCTTGAACAGTATCAGTAACGAGTGGGATAACAGCCATACCTGCTTCATTGAAATCAACAGTCATATCCATAGCTTTAGAATCATTAGCATCAAGATATCCTGTAGTATATAAAGCAGCTAGCGGGATTCTTCCATAAACACTTAGCTTATAATCCCCTTTTGCACCTTGAATACGTTGGACATTGATAACATGATCTTGCATGGTAGCCAATACAAAGCCTTGATCTATGTCAATCCCATTATAAGATCCGTTCGCTAAACTTGCAGAGAGTTCAACCTTAGGATTTTTCGTAGCTCCTGTCATATTAATAACGCCTGTAACGGAACCAGTAGCTTTAATATCCTTACCGATAAGAGGCAAGAATGGCTTGATATCAACATCGCGAACAGCAATTTGTAAATCTGCATCGCCATCCAAATCAATTGTACCGCCCGCTGCAACAAGACCATCATCAACAGGTAACTTTAATGTACGAATTTTAAATTTACGATTTTCTAAAGCTACATCAACTTTTGCATCTCCTACCACTTTGTCATCTATAGATACATTGTTGATAGAACCTACTACATTAATGTTCGGATTATTATAAGTACCACCTAAATCAACGGTTCCGCTCAAAGAACCATCTAATGTATCTACTGGTTTACCAAGTAATGCCAAAAGATTGGATACACGACCATTGGTAATTTGCAAAGTTCCGAATAGACGCTTATCCCCTACGAGCGACATACCTGCCCGTGCCGTATATCGGCCACCATTTTCTTCATCAAAACCAAAGTTTTCTAGATTGATAACGGTTTTATCCGCATAAATCGTGCCATCTACATTGCTAATCCCCTCTCCATTGATTACGAGCAGATTAGAGGTTACAGTTCCATTAAAATTAGGATTATATAAGGAACCGCCAATATGGCCTTTTGCTTGTACATAACCTTTCACATTATAATCTGTATTGACTAACAAGCGACCTATATCTATATCCTTACCGTCTAAATTAATATCTAAGACTGACTCTGATGCGGTACCAGAGCCACGAATAATAGCACCATAACCTTGAACGGTAAAGTTTGATAGTGTAAGTACCTTATCTTTTAATGTATAGTCAAAATTAGCGTCACTAATTAATTTGCCATTATACGAACCATCATATAAACGAGAATGACCTTGAATATATGGATTATCTAAGGTGCCATGAATATCATTTTCAGATTCAAACCAGCCTGTAATCGGTATATTGCTAAATGGCCTAATAAGATTTTCTATGCGAACTGCCTTTGCACGGGCACGCATAGATAAAGCTTTAGATTTCAAATTCAAAGTACCATTAACTGTGAAAGCACCATCGCCATCACCAATAGAGGCATCTTGCAAATCTAAAACATGGTCTTTTATTGTAAAGCCCGCATTAATCGAGTTCAAACGACTGCCATTATAAATTATTTCAGGACTAGTAATGCGCCCCTCTACCGATACATTATCTATATCTCCAGTTACAAGTGCATGGCCCGTAAGCGTGCCAGCTAAACCATTTCCAATAAAACCATTAAAGCTAGTTGCATCAATGGAATCTGCGGATAAAGATAAATTTAACTGATTTCCTTCTATAGTGCCATAGCCACTAATCTTACCATTTCCCATATCACCAACAACAGCCACATCAGTGTGATTGCCGGACTTACGGAACGTAGCCTGTGCTGAGTCCACTGCAACACCACTGGAAACGATATTAGAACCTCTAACATCGCCTTCTATAACAGTAATAATGCTATTTTTACCATTAACAAGAACTCTACCATTCATCACACCAGATACAGGATACGATAAATTCTGTGTAAATGAAGCAATTTCTGCATCGTGAATGGTGCTATCCACAGAAAAATCACCACTATCAAAATTATATTGACCCTTAGCTTTTACACTACCGCGACCAACATATAATGTAGCATCACGGATATCTAATGTACTATTATAATAAGCAATATTTGCATCTCCGCTATCAATGTGGTAGTCCCCATAAGAAAAACCACTACTCTTAATAGTGCCAGACACATAAGGGTCAACACTAGTACCACCAATATGAACACGTCCGCCAACAGTACCACTAATTTGATTTTCCGTGAAAGCCTCTAATGCTACAGAATCTGCTACAGCGTTAAGATTTAATCCTACTTTATCATCTAATGTCACCAAGCCGTTAAGTTTTACAGCTTGATTGTTTACATTCCATTTACTTTGGCTGATTAAGATATTTTTATTTTGGAAAAATATACGTCCATTCCCTTCGGTAATCGTATACGTAGATGCTCCATCTTTATAGGATCCGTTAACACCATCAAAGGAGAGGCTTCCCGCCATCGTATAGGCCCCATCTCGCCCTTTAATTTGGGTTTTCACATCATGCAATATACCTTTAGATATAGATATATTTTTCTTTATTGGCACAAGATTCATAAAGCCAGAGATATCAACCATATCCGCTTGTACGAAAAGATCAAAATCCTCTGTTTTATTCATATCTACAGAACCATTAAGAGCAAAGGAATGATTATCAAGCAAACCATTCAAAGCCCCTTTTGACATACCATCTAAATTCAACGCAACATTGCCATCCAATTTTGTAAGTCTATGTACATTACCATCCTTAAATCGAATGATACCTGTAGCATCATTAACAACAATGTTCCCATCAAAGGATTTCTTATTACTCTTAGGCGTCGACACAACTAAAGAATTTACATTCCAAGTTCCATCGGCTAATTGCCATACGTGAACTTCAGGTCGTTCCATAGTAATTGTGGACACGATAGCGGATCCCTGAGAAGACCCTTGTAGAATAGATGGTATTGATATCCATTTCAAAGACACTGCCATTGTTGGAACGGTTGCGACCAAATGATTTTGTTCATCTCGAACTGTAACATTCTGTAGTTCCACATCTCCATTCCATGCTATATGCATAGATTCGTATTGGATGGTGCCTCTTACTGTTTTATGTAGTTGTTCCTGTACCATGGGTGCTACATATTGTTGTGCAATAGGATTGATTGTCGTAGCCACTCCTGCTACGCCCAGACCTAAAACAGCTGCACCAATAAGACACCATTTTTTCCTTGTCATAGGAAACCCCACACCTAAAAAAATACGATAATTTATACATCAATCTTACCATAAACAATAATATTACAATAGTATATGATGCATAAATTTTATGAAATATAAATATCTATATCCATAAAAAATGACGACTACCTAAGCAATCGCCATTCTTTTGGGTTTTATTTTTTTGCACTAGCACTTAAAGCTGCTAGTTGTGCTTCTGCACCACTATTAGCGATAATAGCTGCACCTTGACCAACTGGAGTATCAACAGGGACACCTGTAGCTTGTTCAAGAGCAGAAACACTTACATTATAGCTATAAAGAGCATCAACATAATTATTACGTGCTTGTGTTAATTTTAATTCCGCATCAAGTACATCAAGGTTAGTGCCTACCCCTGCTCTATAACGAAGTAATGCAATACGGAAGTTTTCTTGTCCTTCATTAACAGCAGTTTGTGTACTTTGAATTGTTTGTTCTGCAGTGCGTAAATTTAGATAAGCCTGTTGCACTGCAAGATTTACCTTATCTACAGTTGCCAAATTAGCTTCTTTAGCTTTTTCTAAATCTGCATAAGCACCTTTGATTTTATTTTGTGTAGCACCACCATCCCAGAGTTTCCAAGTTGCAGATGCACTGATATGCCAGGATTTAACATCGGTACCAAAGTACCCATTTAGATCAGTATAACCACGGCCAGCTTCTACATCTATCGTTGGTAAGTAACCAGATTTTGCAGCTTTTAAGTTTTCTTCTGCCGCCTTAACTGCCATAGCAGATTGAACTAGCGCAGAACGATGAAGCATCGCATACGCTTTAGCTTGTTCTAAAGACACATCGTATGGTTTATATTGTAAACTTTCTTCTGCCGTAGTAATAGCTGTTTGTACAGGGTATGCAATAACTTGATTCAAGCTAGCCTCAGCCAAATCAGCTGCATTCATAGCTTTTACAAGACTAGTTTGAGCCTCTGCCAAGCTTGTATCTGCACCTAATACATCAGAATTAGCTACTAAACCCACATTATATTGAGCTTTAACATTATCTACATGACCTTGGTAATCCTTAACAGCTTGTCTTGCTACAGCGGTCTTATTACGATACATAATCAAGGAGTAATAAGCATTAATAGCATCGTATTTAGCTTGTTGTAAAGATTCTTCATATGCAGCACCAGCGCCTTCACGCGTATATCTAGAAGCATCAATACTAGCATCTAAAGACGGACTAAATACAGGCGCAGAAATCGTAAAGTTATGATTACCATTTTTACTACTACCTGCATCGCCACCAGAGCGTTTGCCACCCCAACTATAGGCAAGAGATGGATTTTTACCAGCAGCAGCTGTGCTTACGGCTGCTTTTGCTGCCTGATAGCTCCACATAGTTTGCTTAGCAGTACGATTGTTTGCCAATGCTAAATCAACAGTACTTTCTTCATTTAAAGAAATAGAGGATTCATAGCGTTGTGCATCTTGTACTGATTTTTGGGCTAATTGTTTTTGAGTTAATTGAATGGCTTCTTTTTGAAGTTTAGTGAGTTTATCACCATTATTGACAGATGTAGAAACAACGTCACTTGCGAATGCACCTGTTGTAGCCATAGATAATATTACGGCTAAAGAAAAGGCCTTCTTATTCATACGTATACCTCCACACAATATGTGTTTTAAAAGACTTGTTTAATACCAAAATAGGTGCCACCATTGGAAGAACCAAATGGACGTGTCATCTGCACAACACCATATGTATTATTATGTAAGCGTATATCAGAGCGAAGTCGATATTTAGGATGATTTAAATCATACATAGCAGCAGATATAGCAAAAGGCCCACGAGGATTATAGTCTATGCCAAATCCGAGCTTGCTTTCAAAAATACCACCTCGTACTAGCCATTTAGAAGCAAAATATTTGCCACCATTTAGATCAAATTTAGTGTCATCGCCAATATTGGAAAGTCCAAACTCGCCCATTCCTTTGTCTGTGTAAATACGGGCACGACCATTGACACGAGCTTCATCTTTGTTTGTATTATAAAGCAAATCCACCGAAGGTTCTACTTTAATAGATGACTTTTTTTCAGCTGTATTTACCTCCGAGCCACTATATGTTGCATCGGATTGATATGCCTTACCACCCATCAATTTATTGACACGCGCAGAAATTTGCGCCGTATTATGCAACGTTTCTTTTAAATTCTCTTGTGCTTTAGGATCTGTAACAGTGCCTTCCATAGAGCGAGCCATATTATCTACACGCTCTGTAGTTTGTTTTATATTTGTTAGAATTTGACGCATATCCTCCCCAGCATTGCCATCGGCATTGAATTGTTGAGCCGCTTGGTTCAACTGAGCTGTTACATCCGCCATATTCTGTGTCATTGCTACTGCATTATCAGCCATAATAGCTGTAGATTGCAAAGAATGCTTTAATGCATCTTGCGTTTTAGGGTCTCCAATTATATTGTTGATGGATTGTAGCATTTGCTCTGTACCGGCCATTAATTTTTGAGCACTTTGCATGGCTTGGTCCATCGCATCAACGCCTTCACCCTTAACAGAATCTCCATTTTGTAAATATACAGTAGATTTACCTGGTGAGATTTGAATATACTTATCGCCTAAAAATCCGTCAGATCCCAAGGTAAACCTTGAGTCACTTGGTATTTGTGTCTTATCATCAATTTTCATCTTTACCACAACGCCAGAAGGAGTAATCTCGATATCGGAAACGCTACCGATAGCAACACCGGAAAATTTAACCTGATTACCATTCTTTAGACCATTTACCTGAGCAAAATCCCCTGTTATTGTCATTTGTGGTTTTGTAAATATATCAACGCGCCCTACAAATAGGATGCCCATTATAAACAACACAACCCCTACAATTGTGAAAGCCCCTACTTTAGCTTCCGTCGTCCACTTCATTATATGTCTCTCCTTGTTACGATATCAATAGCCTCCGCTTCACCATGAATAAATTGTTGCACCTTAGGATTAGGTGAATGTTTAAAGTCCTCTGTTTTTGATACCTCAATAAACTGTCCTTTATCAAGTAATGCTATGCGATCAGCTACATAAAAAGCCGATTGCATATCATGGGTGACAACAATAGATGTACATCCTAAACGTTCTTGCATACCTCGTATAAGCATGCTAATTGTACCAGATGTAATAGGATCTAAGCCTGATGATGGCTCATCATACAAGATAAGCGTTGGGTCAAGGGCAATCGCACGAGCTAGGCTGACGCGCTTTTTCATCCCCCCTGATAACTCATTAGGCATATAGGATTCATATCCGCTTAGCCCAACCCATCCGAGTCTTTCACTAACAATTCGCATAATTTCATCATCACTTAATGTCGTATGCTCTCTGAGACCAAAAGCTACATTCTCGCCTACCGACATAGAGTCAAAAAGTGCGGAATATTGAAATACCATGCCCATCTTCTGGCGTACCTTATTAAATTCTTCCTCTGATAATGTAGTGACATCTACACCATCAACAATAATTTGGCCTGATGTTGGTCGTTGTAAACCTATGAGTAGACGCAATAGGGTACTTTTACCACTACCACTACCGCCTAAAATAACGAGTGTTTCTCCATCTTGAATAGTTAAATTTACAGAATCTAATATCACCCGTGTATCATATGCTACAACTACATCACGTAATTCAATCATATAGCCCTCGTTTGAGATAATCGATTAAAAGAGTAGTGTCGATAGAAAATAGTTTAATACAAACACCAATATGATACTAGTCACAACAGAACTAGTAGTAGAAAAACCTACCGCCTCTGCCCCCATCTTGGTATGCATCCCCTTGTAAGCACCTACAAGAGCAATAACCGCCCCAAAAACACTAGATTTAATTAAGCCTAATGTAAAATCAGAAACAGTTGAAAAAATCTGTATCGAATCTAAATATGTAGCAGGGGCTAACCCTTTTATAGCTGTAGCTACAAAATACCCCCCTGCAATACCAATTGCAACACCGTAAAAGGCAAGGATTGGCACCATAATCATACAAGCTACAACACGGGGTACCACTAGGTAGCCGATTGGATCTACAGCCATAACACGCAATGCATCGATTTGTTCTGTTACCTTCATGGTTCCAATCTCTGCTGTAATAGCTGCCCCCACACGACCAGCTAATACAACACCTACAAGAATTGGTCCTAGTTCACGTCCCATAGCTACCGCCATAAGACCACCAACCGTACTTTGTGCTCCATATGTAATAAGAACATCAGTAATTTGTAGTGTCATTACACCGCCGGCAAATAACAAGGTAAGACTAATGATAGGCAATGAATCTACACCTAAATGAGCCATTTGCTGTAGAACATGCCATATATTAAGCATTTTTAATTGTTTTATGGTTTGCCATATAAGTAACATGGCCGTTCCCACATTAGATAGCCCCGTTATCACATTACGGCCTATCAACTCAAGCCAATTCACAACAGTCCCCCTTTCTTATTTTTAATTCCTATGCCTCTTGTTCTGATGAATCATTAGCAGGTTTGTCTGTAGATGGTTTATTACTAGATGGATCTTCCTTTGAAGGTTTTTCTTTCGCTGGTTTATCCTTTGTAGATTGAGAAGATTTAGTAGTTTTTTTATTACTTTGATCTTCTAATTCCAACTTATGTTCCATCTTAACTTGTTCTTTAGCGCGTTTAGCCAGTGCTTTATCACGATCTTTAACGCTCATAACATGAATAGTAAATTGACCATCACCTTGCACGATATACTCTGTGTCTACAGCAGTTTTATCGTTTTTCTTATCATCATCCTTGCCATCCCCAAGGTCTTCGTTATCTTTTTTCTTTTTAACGTCTCCCGGACTTGGCTTATCTTCAACACCTTGAAGTTTTGCCTTTTTCACGGATTTAGTAGACGCTTCTTCGTTGACAAGGCTAATGCCATCTTCCAAAATCTCTACAACGATCTGATTATTTGTATCTGTCTTTTGTAATTCATCAAACAAATCATCAAAATCTTTGTAAACTTTTAAACGACGCAATATTTCATCGGTTAAATTGTATTTTTGTTTTTCCAAAATATATGGTAGTGGGATTTCACCGCCACCACGAACCTCTAAGGTGTATTTACCGAGTGGTTGATCTTTTGGTACCACAAAGAATACCTCTTTGTTAATTTTTTCCCCACGATAAGGTTCCAATGTAACATCAACTACTATTGTATCACCAGGTGATACGATGGTCGATGATGCTGATGCATCTACCAGTTTCGCGGTTTTCTTATCTTGTGTAATCTCTATTTCAACATTAATATCTGTGATTTCATAGTTAATAAAACGGTTATTCATAAGTACATCGATAACATTGTAAAATTCATCAACAGTTTTTTCACTAATCGAGTCAGAACTATAGAACATATTCGTCCGCGTTAATGGCTTTTGTTCCTTATTTTTTGGTGTAATGGTATAGGTAATTTTAGCAGTCCCTTCACCACTACGATCCAAGGTTTTATTCAGCATATTATATAATGCTGTAGCCGCCAAGGTAGGGGTCATCTCTTTATCTTCAATGACCTTTACATTAGAGCGCTTATCGCGTCCCATGTCGATATCCTTAAGATGGAAACGTACAGGAATACCGCTTGAAATAGTTCCTGAAACACCAGCGATACCTGCACCACGATCCTCTGTAACAGTGCCCACTTCACGACCCATAGAACCTAGTTTAAAAGCAGATTCATAACTTTTAACAACGGTAAAAATACTTGCATTATGCATAAAGTAATTAGCAGAACCATGCTTTAAAAACGGATGACCAAAGGCCACCATCTGTTTTCCATCAACATAGGTAACAGTGCCAATAGCCCCTAATTTTAAATCGCCATCAACGAGTAATGCTGCTACAGAGCCACCAGCTTCTAATGGTTTTTCAATATCATCACTACTAGAGCTAGCAGTGTCATAGGTCTCATAATTATATTGTGGCAATTTGGATTTAAAATAATCCATAGCCATCTTATCAAAGCCATATGCCATCAATGGTGTTTTCATGGGAATTAATTGTTTATCAGACCATGTGTTAGTCAAATTCTTTTCGTATGGTATATTCCATAATTTCACCATATCTTCAATAGGTGTAATCATGCCGATTGTGCCATCAGCAAAGCCCCAACCATACGCTACGGCACCTACGAGTTTCCCATTTATATATACTGGACTACCACTCATACCATGTGCAATACCTCCAGTCTGTTCCATAACAGGACCAGAGAATTTTGCTAAAATCAAATGTCCCGATGGGCCTTTATCCTTCATGACCCCTAATACCTTGACATCAAAGTTAGATATGGTATCCCCTACTATTACTGTTTTTGCTATACCTTCCATACCAGTCTGTACATCTTGAACAGGCATAAAATCTACTGCCTGTGCGGATGATAGAGCACTACAGAAGAAAAGCGCCAGTATCGTTTTTCTATACCGACGCCAAGAATGAGAAAACTTCATTCCTATCTCCTTTATTTGCTTTCTACAGTGACAACGACTTGATCACGAGAAATATCCGAACCTACTGTGACATCAACTGCAGTCACAGTGCCATTCACTGTGGATTTAGCTGCTGCCATAGGACCTGCCAATGTTTCTACAGTCACTAGTGTTTGACCTTCTGTAACAGAAGTTCCAACAGCAACAGTAGAGGCAACTTTACCTGTTAATACACTTTGGTATGATACAGGGGCCGCCATTACAGAAGTAACGCCCAAAGCTGTTAACGCAGCGAAGGCTAATAAGATCTTTTTCATAACGATCCCTCCTTTTACAATAGAATACATAAAATTATTATACTAAATTTAACTATTTTTTTCAAACAAAATTGCATGCAACTCATTATTTAATAATCAAAATTTTTTCATAAGCTGTCGGTGTTTCCTTTTCCTTATGAACATAATGACCATCAACGTTAATATCAACACTACCTTGGTTAGATAATTCAAATCCATTAATAGCACCTAAGGATTTAAGTAAATCTGCCCCTTCCTCCAAAGTGACACCTACAGAAGACGCATTCTGTTTATCTACAGTAGTTACTACAAGCTTTTCATCCTTTGTGGTTCCAATAAAACTGCGTCGACTATTAGTCGAACTGTCAGATCCCACATAATGATCATTATACAAAATTAATGTACCACCTTCGACCATAGCTCCACCAGCCGTATCAACCTTTGCCAACTCCGATCTAGGTTGTAAAGTAACAGGAGTTCCTACCTTTAAAGCTTTTAAAGAAGGAATAGCCTCTCCATGAGCGGACAGAACAAATTGATTCGTACCTAATATGGAATTCCCTGTACCAACCTTCAATATCTTGCCTGCACTAACCGTTACTTCATAACCAAAGTCATTTGTTTTTGTACTTTTACCATAACTTGGTGTATACAAGGTCAACGCATTATTCCTACGCGGACCATTGACAGCAGTAATCACCAGCGTAGTTTTTGGAGTTTTCGCCTGTAACAAAGGCTTTTTCTCTTCTATAAAATAGCCTCTACTTGGGGTATAACGAAGGACCCCTACCGACTGAATTCGACTTAAATCTACTTCCCCATTAGCACTAACAGAATAAGGTTGATTAAAGCTTTTGCCAGGTAGAGTCAAACCTACAGAAGCAATATGAGGCTGTGAAATAGCATCCAAAGTCTTACCGCCGGATACGGAGGATACAACCATTGGCGCATCACTATTTACAGTCATTGCATAAGCTTGTATCAGACCTTCCTTAACAGAGGTTTTAATATTTGCAGTCTGAATCGACGAGCCTACATGTTTGGTTGTTTTCTGACTATAATCTGAGAATATATCTACTACCAAACGATTTGGATTCGCTAGTGTAAAGGCATGATAATTAACGGCTTGATTGGCGGCTAACTTGACTTGCACTCCATTATTCGTATTCTGAAATGACATGCTTTTCAACATGCCAGCCTTATTTGTTGTACGCTCTGCAGCAGTTGAAATTTTATTAGTAGTATTAGCTAAATTCAATGTAACCGTATTTTGACTAGCATTGTAGGACTTAGTCCAGGACAATGGTAATTCAGACATATCAAAGACGATACGACTGGTTCCATCATAATCCGATACGCGAACACCGGTTAAATCCGCAGCATAAGCTGTCAAGCACGTAGTTGTCATAATTGATGCTGCTATAGCAGCAATTTTAAGGCGCACCATAATTGAACTCCTTTATGATATTTAATGACTATTAGCCTTCTCATGTAAATCATAATCTTATTGATGAAAGCTACTCTATTACTCATTATTGATTTTATACAATCTATTTATTGTAGTATACACTATTTTCAAAAAGAATACAAAGAAAGCCGAGGTTTTTATCATCCTCGGCTTAATTTATACTATTGTAATTCTTCTAATGTATCTCTCAATGTCGACATCTCATCCAGTGTTTTAGCAACACCTTTAATTACAGCATATCTAGGCATTTCAACTAAATATGCGGCAATGCCGATAGAGCGAGAAATTACGCGATCTAAACCACTAATTAACGCTCCACCACCGGTAAGAATAATACCATGATCAGCTATAGCTGCCACTAATTCAGGAGGCGTTTTTTCCAAAATAGATTTGATTTCCTCTAAAATACTCATAACCTGAGATTCTAAGGCACGTTGTATCTCTAATGAGTGAAGCGTCACTATTTTAGGCAAACCAGTAATGGCATCACGGCCCCTAATTTCTACCTCTCGCTCCTCTGAGCGTCGGTCTACCGTTCCAGCAGAAATTTTAGTTTCTTCAGCTGTCAACGCCCCAATAACAAGTTTTTTCTTTCGTCGTACATATTGAATAATGGCTTCATTAAACGAATCTCCACCTATACGTAAAGACTCACTCACTACAACCCCTGTATCACATAATACAGCAATATCAGTAGTACCACCACCAATATCAACTACCATAGCCCCTACATGGTCTGCCTCATTGAGATTTGTCCCCATTGCAGCCGCGAGGGGTTCTTCAATAAGAACGGTCTTCTTAGCGCCAGTGCGTAAAAGAGCCTCTAAAATCGCTCGTTTTTCAACAGGCGTAATTCCCGATGGCACACAAACAACGATACGTGTTTTCATAAGCCGTGATGCTGGAACTACGGAACGGATAAAATACTTTAACATGAATTCCGTCATATCGTAATCTGCAATAACCCCCGCTTGAACCGGTCGTATCACTTCAATCCCAGTCGGTGTCCTACCAATCATACGCTGAGCATTTTCTCCTACGGCCAACACATCACCGGTGCGCGTATCTTTAGCCACACAAGAAGGTTCATCTAAAACTAGCCCTTTTCCTTTAACATAGATAAGCACATTAGCTGTCCCTAAATCGATGCCTAAATCAAAGGTAAGGGATCGACCAAATTTAGATACTGTGGAGCCCACATTTTTAGGCGAAACAATACGTTTTAACGTCATGGCTGGCGTTGTTTTAGCAATAGGTTTAGTCCGCTTTTGACGACGTTCCTTACGACGTATTTCGGTTACCTTCACCATGGCCGCACGAGAGGTACGCTCTACAATAGTTTCGTTCTTACCATTCGTATCATTCTCTTGATTGCGACGCAAAGCCGGCACTTGTTTTCGCCGGCTTCGTTTCTTCGTATTCAGTTTTGGCCTTTTGTTCTTATTCGTTAACCCGAACAATATCGGCACCTAACCTTTTCAATTTACCCACTAAATCATCGTAACCGCGGTCAATATGATGCAAACGGCCTATTTCTGTTGTACCTTCTGCTGCAAGACCTGCACAAACCAACGCAGCCCCTGCACGTAAATCTGTAGCATTTACAACGGCACCATGCAATGATGGCATACCTTCAACGATAGCTTGTCGGTTATCAATATCGATATGAGCCCCCATCTTGCGTAACTCAGCAACATGCATAAAACGGTTTTCAAACACTGTTTCAGTCACGGTACTTGTGCCTTCTGCAATTGTAGTAAACGCCATGAATTGAGCTTGCATATCTGTAGGGAATCCAGGATATGGCAATGTTTTAATATCCACCGCTTTTAATCCTTTACCGGTACTGATAACACGAATACCTTCAATGTCTTCTTCAACAGTAACGCCTGCTTCTTTTAACTTAGCAACCACTGGTTTTAAATGTTCAGGCAATGCGTTTTCTACAAATACATCACCACCGGCCATAGCCGCTGCAATTAAATACGTACCAGCTTCAATACGATCTGGAATAACAGTATGAATAGCTCCATGCAAGGATTCTACCCCTTCAATGCGAATTACATTAGTACCTGCACCGCGAATATTAGCGCCCATCGCATTTAAGAATGTTGCTAAATCAACGATTTCTGGTTCTTCTGCAGCATTTTCAATAACGGTTTTACCCTTTGCCATAGAGGCAGCCATAATTACGTTTTCCGTAGCGCCTACACTTGGAAAGTCTAAGTAAATTTGAGTGCCTGTAAGGCCTTCTGGAGCATGAGCATATACATAGTCTTCAGTAATTTCAATTTTTGCACCCAATGCTTCAAATGCTTTCAAATGAAGATCGATAGGACGTGCACCAATAGCACAACCACCAGGCATGGATATTTTAGCTTCGCCTTTACGCGCCAATAATGGTCCCATCACAAGAAAAGAAGCTCTCATTTTACGAACTAATTCGTAAGGTGCTTCTGTAGCTGTCAACATAGAGGCATCGAAGATAATTTCATCATCAGCTTCGTTCCGAGTAATCTTAACCCCCAATGATTCAATTACTTGAGAAATCGTGCCAACATCTTCTAAATTTGGAATTTCCAATAATTTACTTGGTGTTGATGCCAATAAAGTAGCTGCAATAATAGGCAACACCGCATTTTTCGCACTACTAACACGCACGCGACCATTCAGCTGATTACCGCCTTGAATAACGAGCTTTTCCAAAAGAATTCCTCCTACATATCCTATATTAGAAAGGTTGTAACAATTCACAACCCTATTCGTCACACTGTTATATACTAACGATTATTATACTATTTTTTAGGCTTTCTCATCAAGTAAAAACCCCTAAGATTATCAATATAGTCTTAGGGGTTCTAAGTTACTCTACTAGTAAAAGTAATAGAATTAACGAGCTTTTAATGTTTTTAATTTATCATCCATATGAATCGTATCAAGGAAACGTACAGTCCCCGTTTTGGAGCGCATCACAATAGTATGAGTGCGAGCGCCACCTGGGAAGTATTGAATTGGATTTAACAAGTTACCGCGCGTAATGGCAGTCGCTGCAAAAATTACATCATCACTTTTTACTAGATCATCTAATGTCAATACTTGATTTACATCAGCAATACCCATTTCATGGCAACGACGAATTTCTTCATCAGTTTCTGGTTTTAAGCGAGCTTGCATATCGCCGCCTACACATTTAAGTGCTGCAGCCGCCAATACACCTTCTGGTGCACCGCCAGTACCAACAACCATGTGTACACCAGAACCTTCAATACAACATTCCATAGCTGGATTCACATCACCATCAGAAATAAGCATGATACGAGCACCTAAATCACGAGCTTCTTGCATCAAACCATAATGGCGTTCGCGATCAAGCATAACCAAGTTGATTTCTTCAACCTTACGGTCCATTTTCGTAGCTACATTTTTAATATTTTCAGTCAACGACTTGGTAATATCAATAGCACCAGCACCGCGTGGACCTACGCAGATTTTTTCCATATACATATCAGGGGCATGTAATAAACCACCTTTTTCAGCGATAGCCATAACTGCGATAGCACCATTTTGACCTTTAGCAATCAAATTAGTACCTTCAATTGGATCTACTGCAATATCTACTTCTGGACCGCCAGCGCCAACATGTTCACCAATATATAACATAGGTGCTTCATCGATTTCGCCCTCACCGATAACAACAGTACCAGAAATACGAACAGAATCAAAAGCTTGACGCATTGCATCAACGGCTAAACCATCGGCTTCGTCTTTTTGTCCACGACCTAATAAACGACCACTACGAAGTGCAGCTGCTTCGACTACACGAGCAAATTCTAAAGATAAAGTACGATCCATTTTAGGGCCTCCTTAAAAAGATGTTTATATTACTTATTGATTAGCTTGTTTCCAATCAGCCATGAATTTTTCCAATCCCGCATCAGTTAATGGATGTTTCATAGCTTGTAACAACACTTTATATGGCACTGTTGCAATATGGGCACCAGCTTTCGCACATTGTAAAATATGCAATGGTGTACGTACGCTAGCAGCGATAATTTCTGTATTGATACCATGAATAGCAAAAATATCAGCAATATCTTGTATCAACGTCAATCCATCCATGCTAATATCATCGATACGCCCTACAAAAGGGCTCACAAATGTAGCACCAGCGCGAGCTGCCAATAATGCTTGATTAGCAGAAAAAATCAATGTTACATTTGTCTTAATACCTTCTTTTGAAAGCACTGCAACGGCTTTTAAGCCTTCTGGAGTCATTGGAATTTTAACAACCACATTAGAGCCTAGTTTTACAAGCTCATGTGCTTCTTCAATCATACCCGGTGCATCACTAGCAATGACCTCTGCACTTACAGGGCCCTCTACAAAATCCGCAATTTCTTTAATTACTTGTTTTAAATCGCGTTTAGCTTTCACAATTAAGGATGGGTTTGTCGTTACCCCGTCGATAAAGCCATAAGAGTAAGCATCTTTAATTTCACTAAATTCGGCTGTATCTATAAAGAATTTCATAGGACCTCCTTATTTGGCAGGCGTAATTTTTTCTACGCCGCCCATGTATGGAACCAACACCTTAGGAATCACAACGGAACCATCTGGTTGTTGATTATTTTCCAAAATTGCTGCTACGGTACGACCTACTGCAAGGCCAGAACCATTCAATGTATGAACAAATTCAGGTTTACCTTTAGGTCCACGACGGAATTTAATATTTGCACGACGAGCTTGGAAGTCCGTCATATTGGAACAAGAAGAAATTTCTCTATATTTATTTTGTGCAGGCATCCATACCTCAACGTCATACGTTTTAGCAGAACCAAAGCCCATATCGCCTGTACACAATGTAATAACGCGGAATGGCAATTCTAATAGACGTAATACCTCTTCTGCATTATCAGTTAATGTTTCCAATTCATTAAAGGAATCCTCTGGTTTTGAAAGTTTAACCATTTCAACCTTGTTAAATTGGTGTTGGCGAATTAAGCCACGTGTATCACGGCCTGCAGAGCCAGCTTCTGCACGGAAACATGCTGTAAATGCTGTGTAATATTTTGGCAATTCATCTTCACTTAAGATTTCACCACTATGGTAGTTTGTCAATGTAACCTCTGCTGTCGGAATCAAGAAGTACTCTGTATCCTCAACATGATACATATCTTCAGCAAATTTAGGCAATTGACCTGTACCTGTCAAAGTTTCACGAGTAACCATATAGGGAGTCATCATTTCTGTGTAACCTTGTTTATCAACATGGAGGTCAACCATAAAATTAATAAGAGCACGTTCTAAGCGCGCACCTAGGCCTTTATATACGGTAAAGCGTGCCCCAGACATTTTTACAGCTCGGTTAAAGTCAAGAATATCTAATTCTTCACCAATATCCCAATGTGCTTTTGGTTCAAAATCAAATTGACGTGGTTCACCCCATTTGCGTTGTTCTACGTTTTCATCTTCATCAGCACCAACAGGAACAGATGCGTCACACATATTCGGTAACATCAACGCTACATTACGCAAAGATTCCTCTACTTCACGAATGCGGCCATCCAACTCAGAAATTTCATCGCCAACGCGTTTCATTTCAGCAATTTTTTCATCTGCATTTTCTTTGTTGCGTTTTAATTGGCTGATTTCTTCTGTAACAGAGTTACGCAATGCCTTTAATTCTTCTACTTGTTGAATTAATTGTTTGCGTTCATCATATGCATCTACAAAAGTATCAATATCACCTTTTGTATGACGGTTGTCTAAATTTTGTTTTACTAGCTCGAGATTTTCTCGGACAAATTTTAAATCTAACATAGTATCAGCCTCTTTTATTATGTCGTATAATTTAGTATTTTAATACATCTAAGTATACCATAAAATATAGTATTAATCATCATCTTCTTCATCGAGAAGATAATCTTTAGCCATCCATTTACGAGTACCTGTAAAGGAAATAGTCACCCATTTTTCTGTAGGATTACCGCCTAGCTCTCCATCAATTTCGTTTCGAATTGCATCTAGTTCTGCAATTGTTTGGTAAGGAAAATTCTTTGGTACCAAAATATCGATCTCAATAATACGTGAGTTACCATAAGCTTGCACACTAGTTACATAATCTTTAAATGAATATTTTTCCATGAATCGATCCATAATCTCTTGCACTTCATCATGCAATGATGATGGGGCCCAACCCAAAACTTGTTTTGTAGAAGGTATAAGAATCTTAATAACTGACGGAATCATTTGCAATGCTAATACGATTAAAACGATAGGGTCAATATAAACAGCCCAATAGCTATACGCTGTCTCCTCTAACAAAAGAGCAGCCACAAAACTGATGAGAATAGCCGCCTCTAGCCATGCATCAACGGACCAACTAACATTATCAAACTTGATTAGATTTGATTGTAAGCTTTTATTAATACGATGTACGTAAAAATAATAAGCTGTATCAGCTATAGTAAAGAAAATAGCATAATAAATGGCAATGCCAAAATCAACATGGCGACCGCCATTGAGTAAATCTCCTATACCACTAATCAATGCGTATAATACGATTAGTAGTATAAAGAAACCTTCAACAACGAGTACGAGAGGCTCAAATTGCCAATACCCAAATTGGAAACGCTTGCTAGTTTCACGCGCTACCAACTTGGCTGTCATAAGCATCATTATTTTAATAATTACATCAATAAATGAGAATATACCATCTAATAGTACGGCACTAGAACCAGTAATTACGCCCATAATAGTACCACTAATGGCCACCAACAACATTAATGCAACGGATTGCTTTAATAATCGTTGCTCTATTGAACGCCTTGCAGCTAATATATCCATAATTATCCCCTTATATACCTATATTATTTTATTATACTCTAATAAGGAATGTTTTTAAAATCACAGAAAAAAGCCCTCAACCATGGTTCTATAATAAATGTTGGGGTGACACCGTAGTGGTGTCACCCCAACATTTATTATAGAACCGTTATTAAACATGTATAAGCTTAATTACTCTTGGTTTTAATATTTTGCATGAGTCTTAACTTAAATACGATTTCATCGTTTTCGGTTGTACTACTTACATCATATATTATTCTTCAATATTTTCAGAATTTTGTGCAGAAGATACTTCTGGTTTCATCAATGGGAATAACAATACATCGCGGATAGATGCAGAGTCTGTTAAAAACATAACAAGACGGTCAATACCAATACCTAAACCAGCTGTTGGTGGTAAACCGTATTCAAGAGCATTGACAAAATCTTCATCCATACGATGAGCTTCATCATCGCCAGCTTCACGTTCTTTCAATTGATCCAAGAAACGTTGTTTTTGGTCAATTGGGTCATTCAACTCGGAGAAGCCATTTGCTAACTCGCGGCCGTAGATAAATGCTTCAAAACGTTCTGTAGCCAATGGATTTTCACGACTTGCTTTAGCAAGAGGGGAAATTTCTTTTGGATGACCATATACAATAGTTGGTTGAATCAAGTTTTCTTCTACATAATCTTCGAAACAAGCATTCAAGATTTTACCAATACCATCACTATCTGCATATTCTACATTTAAACGATCTGCAATAGCGCGTGCTTCTTCTACTGTAGTCACTGCATCAAAGTCTTCACCAGTATATTTTTTTACACCTTCAGACATGGTGATGCGGTTCCAAGGTGGTGTTAAATTAATTTCTGTACCTTGGTATGTGATTTCTTGTGTGCCAAGTACTTCTTGAGCACAATAGGATACAAGATTTTCAGTTAAACGAATAGAATCTTCTACATCGCCATATGCTTGATAGGATTCAATAGTAGTAAATTCAGGATTGTGACGATTGTCGATACCTTCGTTACGGAAACAACGGTTCATTTCGAACACGCGGTCCATACCACCAACGATTAAACGTTTAAGGTACAATTCAGGTGCAATACGCATATAGATATCAATATCAAGCGCATTGTGATGTGTAATGAACGGACGAGCCGCAGCACCACCAGGGATAGCATGCATCATAGGAGTTTCAACCTCCATGAAGCCATCACGCATCATGTACTCACGAATTTTTGCAACAATTTGGGATCGTTTTACAAATGTATCGCGTACTTCTGGATTTACGATTAAATCTACATAACGTTGACGATAACGAAGTTCTGTATCTTTAAGACCATGCCATTTTTCTGGTAATGGACGCAAGGATTTAGATAAAAGTGTCAATTTACTTACTTTGATAGTAATTTCACCTTTTTGAGTTCTAAATACATGGCCTTCAATACCTACGATATCGCCGATATCAAGCATTTTTACATATTTGTAATTTTCCTCGCCTAATGCATCTTTACGGAAATACACTTGGATATCTCCGGATTTATCACGAATATTCGCAAATGCAGTCTTACCATGAGAACGGATTGTCATTAGACGGCCCGCAATCACTGTAGGTTGGTCTTCATAGTTCAAGAAGTCATCTTTAATATCTTTTGCATGATCTTTAACAACAAAACGTTGGCCAAAGGGATAGATGCCATCAGCTTCATATTCAGCCAATTTGTCGCGGCGAATTTGCATTTGATCATTTAATTCTTCTTGTACATTTTTAATTTCTTCACTCATGTTATCGCCTCTTCGTTGGAAATGTAAATTATTGAATTGCTAACACTTTAAAAGTAACAGGGCCATCTGGTGTGGAAACCTCTACTTCATCACCCTGGCGTTTACCCAAAATAGCTTTGCCTACAGGGGATTCATTGGAAATACGATTGTTGAAAGGATCCGCTTCAGAGGAACCAACAATAACATATTCTAATTCGTCATTATACATAGTATCTAAAACAGTAACCTTGCTACCAACAGATACAACATCACCCTTAACGGATTCATCGATGATTTTTGCAGTGTTAATTTTATTTTCTAATTCAGAAATATGACCTTCAATGAAAGCTTGTTCATTTTTAGCATCATCATATTCAGAGTTTTCACTAATGTCGCCATATTCAATAGCGGTTTTAATACGTTGTGACACCTCGATACGGCGCACAGATTTATAATATGCTAATTCATCCTCAAGTTTTTTCAAACCTTCGGCTGTAAGTAATGTTTCTTTTACGTCTGCCATGGATTCTCCCATTCTTTCTACATATAAATAATAGAAAAAGTGTCATAGTACGATGACACCTTATCTTGCATCTTTAAATTTTCTAATCAATTATACTAAGAACCCCTGTTTTTGTCAATGCGAGCCCAATGCTCTAACAGTTCTCGGTATTTTAAAAGCTCAATTCTAAAGCTTTGAGGTGTATGAATTGTATTTACTCGATTTCGCCAATACGCAGATTCAGGCATGCCCTTCATATACCACCCTGCATGTGTCCGTATTTCTTTTACGCCAAGGGTCTCACCCTTATACCGACATAACAGTTCAAAGTGCTGAAGCAACATATCCACTCGCTCTACATACGTAGGTGCGGGACTACTTTCACCAGTAGTTAAATACTGATTAATACGCTCAAAAATCCATGGATTCCCTTGTGCACCTCGTCCAATCATCACCGCATCACAGCCAGTTTCTTGTATCATATTAAAAGCATCTTCAGGTGTCCAAATATCGCCATTGCCAATAACAGGAATAGATAGTTCCTCTTTCACAGCTTTAATATAGGACCAATCTGCATGCCCCATATACATTTGTTCCCGAGTTCGACCGTGAACAGCCACGGCTGCAACACCAGTACTTTCAATGCGTTTAGCAAAATCAACTACATTAATATGCTCCGCATCCCAACCGATTCGCATTTTTACCGTAACAGGTTTATCTACGGCTTTTACAGCAGCCTCAGCCACACGAGCAGCCAGATCTGGAGTTTTCATTAACGCAGAACCATCACCGCTAGAAACGACCTTTTTAACAGGACATCCCATGTTGATATCTACAATATCTGCACCAGCATCTGCTACCACCTTCGCGCCCAATGCTATTGCTTCTGGATTTGAACCAAAAATCTGCATTGATACGGGATGTTCAACTTCTTCCATACGCAACAATTCATGAGTGCGTTCATTTTTATATTTTATGCCCATAGCACTAACCATCTCGGTACAAACCATGGATGCGCCATGTTCTTTGGCTAATAATCGGTATGCAATATCACTAACCCCTGCCATAGGTGCTAAAATAGCCTTACCATGAATGGGTACATTACCAATAGCCCATGTTTCTTTCATTATGATTCACCTAATAAAACAGGTACAGCCTAAGCCGTACCTGTTATGTACACTATAATTACAACTAACTCTATTATAGTACCATTATTTATTTCGTTCGTAAATGAGGCGAAGACCTTCTAGAGTAAGCATCGGTTCTACATGATCAATGCAGTCGGTAGCACTACTAATAAGTTGTGCCAAACCGCCTGTTGCTACAACTGTTACATCGCCGCCCATTTCGGCTTTCATACGAGACACCAAGCCCTCTACTTGCCCAACATAGCCATAAAACATACCAGATTGCATGGAGGATACGGTATTACGATTAATCACCTGTCCAGGATCCTTTACTTCAATACGCGGTAATTTGGCAGCTCGTTGGAATAGTGCCTCTGCTGAAATTGTTACCCCTGGTGTAATAACACCTCCAATATAATCACCATTACCTAAGACTGCACAATAGGTTGTAGCAGTACCAAAATCAATGATAATTAATGGGCCTTTATATACTGCATTAGCTGCTACTGCATTTACAATGCGGTCAGCCCCTACTTCGCGCGGATTATCATATTTAATAGCAATACCTGTTTTTGTACCAGGTCCTACGATAATTGGATTTACATTAAAATAACGTAAACATACCCGTTCAAGCGTAGGCATCATCGGAGGTACTACAGAGGAAATTATGATATCCGTAATATCCTTTGCATTAACCTTGCGATCATGAAAAAATAGATTCATCATCAACATGCCATATTCGTCCGTGGTTCGCACGCGATCCGTAGAAATTCTCCAGTGTCCCACAAGATCCTTATCGTCATATACACCGAGAACAATATTGGTGTTTCCCACATCAATTACTAATAACATGCATTCCTCCTATTTTCGTGGCCGTATAGAAACGTCACCAGCAACAACCCTCTTAATATCCCCTGTGGATGTTTTTACCAATAAATTACCATCATTATCAATATCAGTAGCCACCCCTTCATATGTATTACCTGGCGCTCTAACCTCAATTTCTTGATTTAAAGTTACACTTAACTTACGCCACTCATTCAAAGTATCATCAAATCCGCTATCCAACACTTCGTAATATTGATGCTCTAATTCTTCTAAGATGATTTTGAAAGCTTCTGTCCGTTCGATTTCGATTCCTTCCATCAAGAGTGATGTAGCAATTTGTTTAATTTCTTCAGGTAATTCCTCTTGTTTAATTTTAATATTAACACCAATCCCCATCACAATATGAGAAATCTCTTCCATTGATCCGGACATTTCTGTTAAGATACCTACCAATTTACGACCATTGACCAAAATATCATTAGGCCATTTAATACCAGCATCTGTAAGCCCCATTTTATGAAAGGCTTTTGTCAATGCTACAGCAGCCATCAATGTACATTTAGGAGCCTCAGCAGGAGGAAAGTCAGGACGTAGAATAAGACTAAACCAGAGACCTTTTCCAAACGGAGAATACCAACCACGAGACAAACGACCTCGTCCTGCAGCTTGTTCCTCTGTAACAACAACAGTACCTTCCTCGGCACCTTGTTGTGCTAATCGACGAGCCTCTAAATTAGTAGACTCAGTAGTATCCATATATACATATCGTTTACCAAATACATCGGTATTTAATATTTGTTTCATTGCTAATGGGCTTAACAAATCCGGCTCCTCCAACAAACGATATCCACGCTTTGTATAGGACTCAATTTTATAGCCCTTTTGTCGTAGTGCTTTTATATGCTTCCAAATGGCAGTCCGAGACACATGACATGCCTCTGACATATCTTGCCCCGATACAAAACCGCCTTGATTCTGTCGTAAAAATTCTAATACTTCATCACGCATAATAAGGCCCCCTTCTCATGTCGGTTTACAATTCGATTGTACAAGTGGACCCCTGAAAATGCAAGTGTTATTTATCAATTTTATAAATAATCATTCAAAAAAATGCAAGTTATTTGATTTTTAATACCCCCTAAGGTAGACAAATAGATTTATGAATGATATTATAATCCATTAATAGTATAATGAATATACTATGATAATTCTAAGGAGTATCTATGGAGTATCTATGAAACAGTTCACATTAGCTGAGAAAAACGAAGTCTTAGAAACACCTTTTATTCATATCCATCGAAAACTAGATGTCTTATTGAGTATTGGAAAACTATTGATGGAGTCGGGTGCTGATACGGGACGCATAACCTCAGAAATTTTAAGGGCTGCCACATTTATGGGCATACCTCATGAATATCTTAATATACATATTAGTTATACCACTATTATGATTAATATCTTCCACGAAGAACGATCTATTACGGTATTCAGAAAAACACCGAGTCACATTCCTAATATGGCTATGATTAATGCCGTTTCTAAATTAACGTGGAGAGCTTTCGAGCGTCACTATTCATTGACTACCTATGAAATGTTGATAACGAAACTTCCACATGCAATCTCTGTGTATCCTAATTGGATAAAAGGTATTGCTTGCGCACTAGGTTCATCTGGGTTAGCATTCTTATTTAGCGGCGATATTATTGCATTACTAGTTACATTTATCTGTTCATTATGTGGATATTTTACGCGTAGCTTATCTCACAAACTAGGTTTTAATGAATATATGAGTATAGCCTTAGGTTCATTTACAGCCATGTTTATAGCTTACGGTTTCTACCTCCATATTGAACTAGGTTCACTGTTATATGTACTCGTTTGTTGTACCTTATTTATGATTCCTGGTGTACCTCTAATCAATTCTGTTGTGGACACTATTAACAATCATATTTTATCAGGTATAACAAGGGCGATTCGTACACTTCTCATCGTAGGTAGCATGACACTTGGTATGGCAATGGCCCTTTATTTTAGTCCTGTACCTGCCTTTAGTTTTGTAGATATTAAACCTCATGTATTCACTATTGAACAAATGATCGGTGCATTTATGGCCGCTGCATCCTTTGCAGTCCTCTTCAATGCGCCTATACGTTCATTATTCTATATTGGATTGGGCGGTGTCGTCTGCGTCAGTGTACGAAATCTCGTACTTGTACATTATGGATTTTCTCTTCCTGGTGCCACCTTCATAGGTGCAGCTACAATGAGTATTATTTTTCTTAAATTATCCTCTTGGCTTCGAACCTCAGGACCGGTATTGGTTGTCCCATCCGCCATTGCACTCATGCCAGGTATTTTATTATATCGATTCCTATTTGATATATTACACATCAACAAGTTAAATGAATCAGGATTATTGTATATGGCTCAAAACGGTACTACTGGTGTACTCTGTATCGTAGCTATTGCCGTTGGTGTAGCAATTCCAAATGTACTAGCTCAAAAATATCTACAACGCCAAAAAGAAATACGCATCCAAGAACTCATGGCCACACGCCATGCTTCTGACGGACAATAAAAGAGGCTACCTTGCGATTCACCGCAAGGTAGCCTCTTTTGATTATCTATTAAGATTGTACATCGGATTCAGTAGAATCAATTTTTGTTTCATTCACAAATTCAGGTGCACTAGTAACTGCTTCCACGGACTCTACGTTTGTATCTTCTGTTTCGACAGGAGCCTTAGTAGTACCGTATTTATGAAGGTTTTCAACTGCTGTTGAATCAATTGTTTCTTCTTCTAATAAGGCATTGGCCATGTTATGTAAGAAATCCATATTGTCTGTTAACAATTTTTCTACATCACGATATGCTTCATCTACAATCTGATGAACCTCAACATCGATTTTACTTGCCACTTCTTCACTGAAGTTGCGTTCATGCCCGATATTTTTTCCAAGGAATACTTGTTCTTGTTGTTCACCAAATACGATTGGTCCCAATGTATCACTCATGCCCCAACGCATTACCATGGAGCGCGCTGTACTTGTTACAGTTTGTAAGTCCCCAGATGCACCAGTACTAATATCACCTAGTACAAGAGCCTCTGCAATACGACCACCTAAAGAAACGCGTATATCAGCTAATAATTGAGCTTTTGTTTTATAATCATGTTCCTCCTTAGGTAACATCATTGTATATCCACCGGCATAGCCACGAGGAATAATCGTTACCTTATGAACAGGATTTGCATGTGGCAACAAATGTGCCACAATAGCATGACCAGATTCATGATAAGCAGTCAATTTGCGATCTTTTTCGCTAACAATATGACTACGGCGTTCTGGTCCCATGCTAACCTTTTCACTAGCTTCTTCTAGTTCAGCCATAGTGATGATTTTTTTATTTAAGCGAGCTGCCAATAAGGCTGCTTCATTCAACAAATTGCTCAAGTCAGCACCGGTAAAACCAGGTGTCTTTTTCGCAATTGTTTTTAAGTCCACATCATCGGCCATCGGTTTATTGCGTGCATGAACCTTAAGAATTGCTTCACGACCGCGAAGATCTGGTCGGCCAACAACAACTTGTCTATCAAAGCGACCTGGACGCAACAACGCGGGATCTAAAATATCTGGTCTATTGGTTGCAGCAAGGGTAATAATACCTTCATTGGCACTAAAGCCATCCATTTCTACGAGCAATTGGTTTAATGTTTGTTCACGTTCATCGTGACCACCACCAAGGCCCGCACCACGTTGACGGCCTACCGCATCAATTTCATCAATAAAAATGATACATGGTGCATTCTTTTTCGCTTGACCAAAGAGGTCACGCACACGAGATGCGCCGACACCGACAAACATTTCTACGAAATCTGAACCGGAAATGGTAAAGAATGGAACACCAGCTTCGCCAGCTACAGCCTTTGCTAACAAAGTCTTCCCTGTACCTGGAGGTCCTGCTAATAATACCCCTTTAGGAATAGTAGCACCAATGCTTGTAAATTTACCTGGATCCTTCAAGAATTCTACGACCTCAGTCAATTCTTGTTTTGCCTCTTCGGCACCAGCTACATCGTTAAATTTAACCTTTACATTTCCGTCGCCCATCATCTTAGCACGGCTTTTGCCAAAGTTCATCACGCGACCGCCACCACCTTGGGTTTGTTGCATGATGAAAAAGAATACAACCACTAGGATAATAATTGGAATAGCAGAACCTAATAGGCTTACCCACCAAGAAGGTTGTTCTGGTGGTGCTGCTGTAATTTCAACACCATTATCTGTCAAGGTTTTAATCAATGTATCATCAGATGGTGCATAGGATACAAAATCCGTACCATTTTTTAATTTCCCCTTGATACCATGGTCATTTGTTATCGTTACAGACTCAACCTTTTTTTGTTGTACCTGTTGTACAAAACCGGTATAACTCATTTCGGCTTTATTATTGTTTTGCCCTGCAAGTGAATCTATAGCGAAAACGGCAATTGCAATGATAAGTAAGTAAAGGACGAGTTTTTTACTAAATTGACTCAAAAAATTACTCCTTTCACATGTAATGTATAATCTATTTAATTTAAATGCATAATGATATGCATTATTATATTATACCATAAAAGGCGAACAAACACTCGCCATTATTTAGGTTTAACATATATTTGTCATTTATTGATAAACTGATTCTTTCAAAATACCAATATACGGTAATTGACGATATCGTTCAGCATAGTCTAAACCATAACCAACAACAAAATAGTCTGGCACAGTAAAGCCTACATAATCGACATCAACGTCCATTTTACGACGTTCTGGCTTATTAAGAAGCGCCACAAGACGAACACTCTTAGCACCGCGTGCTTTTAAATTATCTAATAAATAGTGAAGTGTCGTACCAGTATCTACAATATCCTCTACGACTAATACATGCTTGCCTTCTACGGAACGATCCAAATCTTTTAAAATTCGCACTACACCAGTACTGGTTGTGCCATCTCCATAGCTAGAACAAGAAATAAAATCAAAGGATACATCTACGGTGTTATCGATAGTACGTGCTAAATCAGTAAAGAAAACAATAGCACCCTTCAATACACCTACAAGTACAACAGAATCGTTTGCGTAATCTTTGCTGATGGTAGCGCCTAATTCACGAATACGAGACGCTAATTGTTCTTGAGTATATAAAATCTCTTTTACATCTTGATGCATATAAAAGACCTCCCGGCTCTATATCTAATGTTCGCAATATACATGTATTGTATCACATTGTGCGTTAATTGTAACTTTTTGAATGGTGAAAGTTTTGGGTTCTCCTGATTTCACAATATGCTCTAGTTGCTCTTGATGTAACAAGGACAGTGACACACTAGTAATCATCAACTGCCACAGTCTACGTTGCATAGCTAGTGGCAATGCTCTCATAGCACGTCGTGACACAGTATATCCATATGGAGTCAGCATCACTAGTTGTGAAAATAAACGTCTACTTTCACCATATATATAAGCCTCATCAACATGAGCAATATTTCCTAGTCGACATAGTGCATCTACTACATTGGGATTTATTGTTTGTAAGACAGGAATCACTTCATGGCGTATGCGATTACGATTATATTGTACATCCTCATTAGAACCGTCTATACAATAAACAATTCTCTGTAATTGAGCATATTCCAATATTTCAGATTTTGTCACTTCTAATAATGGTCGAACAACGGGAACCATATAATCATGACTCACCACAATCATTCCTGTAAGGCCTTTAACCCCCGTTCCACGCAGTATATGTGCCAAAATAGTTTCCGCTTGATCATCCTTATGATGAGCGGTAACGATATAATCATAGCCTTCACGTTCTGCTAATTGATTAAACCACGCATAACGCTCATAACGACCAATGGTCTCTACAGACTCTTTTCGCGCCCTAGCTATAGCAGGAACATCCCTTTTTATCCCCCAGAAAGGTATATTTCTCTCCTTACAATAGTTTTCCACTAGCTGTAATTCACTAGCACCTTCACTGCGAATGCAATGATCTATAGTTGTAACGCCGATAGTCCACTGGGCTTTCCTATGATAATTTAAATATTGCAATACATCTAGCAAGACCATAGAATCTGGACCACCGGAGCAAGCAATCAAAACACGTGCTTCCTTAGGAAATAAATTAGCATCTTTTAAGGTTTTATTAACAGTTCTATGTAGTTGTTTAATTACTTTTGGAGTAGTTTTACTGTGTTGGCTCATCATGACCTTCAAACAATTCTTGTTGCAATGCTTCCATCCCATCTTGTTCACTCACAAAAATATGAGGCACCTCATAAGCATCCATAAATGATGTTAGTATTTCTGCACCACTTACAATAATATCTGCACGCCCAGGCTGTAGTCCTGGTACATGTAAACGTTCATCACGACTCATGTAACGCAATTGTAAAATAATGCCTTCCACACACTCTCTTGATAATTTATGACCTTGAATCTTATGACCATCATATTCTGTCATTTTTAAATCAATAGCTGCCAAGGTTGTAATAGTACCACCTATGCCAATAAAGTCACCAAAGGTGCCCTCTATCATCATAGGGTCCCATAAGAATCTAGTTTCTTCCCATACTCGTTGTGGGCCTTCATCTGAAAGTGGGCGAAGACGTACTGCTCCAACAGGGTACGAACGACTCCAATAGATGCTATCTTTAGAACCGAGTGCCAACTCAGTACTACCACCGCCAATATCAATGGTTGCATAATGTAATCCGTCAGCTAAACAATCTTGTAAAGCGCCTTTAAATCCATAAACTGCTTCTTCATCACCACTTAAGATACGATACGTCATGGAGCAATATGTCATGGCTTGCTCCATAAACGCAATGCCATTTGATGCTTCTCGAACGGCACTCGTTGCAAATGCAAGACAATGGTCTACACCATAATCTTTCGCTAGAGTGGCTATTTCAGAAAACGCTTTATAAGATGCATCCATCGATTCTGTCGTTAACGATCCATCTTCATTTCGTTTACCTAATCGCGTTGTCCATAACCGCTTTGGTTCGTTATGCCATTGACCATCTATATAAGTTCCTAGTAATAATCGAATAGAATTAGAACCTACATCGATAATAGCAGCTTTCATAGCCGCCCCTCCTTATTATTCCTCTATTAATTACCCACTATAATTGCAATTTTAAAGTATATGCACAAAGAGATGGCCGAAACCATCTCTTTATTTTAATCGCGACGACCGCCACGGCCACCACGTTTACCTTCTGTATTACGTTTTAAATCATGTAATCGCTCGTTGCTATCACGCAAGAATGATTTCATCTTTGCCTCAAAAGACTCTGCACTTTGTCGACTTTGTACACGGCGCTCTGGACGGCGTTCCTCTACTTGTGGTTTTTCTTGAGTTTGACGAATGGAAAGACCAATTTTACTACCATCTACAGATAAGACCTTTACCTTCACTGCATCTTGTACTTTTAGTACATCGTTAATATCCTCTACATAGCCATGAGCTACTTCTGAAATATGAACTAAACCTGTTTGTTTATCACCTAAATCGATAAAAGCACCAAACTTTGTAATACCGGAAACTGTACCGTTTAAAACGCTACCAACTTCGATTGCCATGCAACCTCCTAATAAAACCTCAAAATATAAACTAAAACTACACCAATGATGACAAGATCATTTTACATATGGCACTTCACCCGGTTTAACGAGGCCTAATTGCTCACGTGCTACATTTTCAATATTCTTAGGATCTTGTAGCTTTGCTTTTTCTTGTTCTAATTCATCATTTCTTTGTTGCAATTCTTGCAATTGTTGTTCAATATGTTGTTTTTCTTGATATATAGCTACTAAGCGATATGCTTGTCCAAGTAAAAGCATAACCATTACTGCAACTGCAATGCGTTTCACCCACATAATGACAATCTTACGATCTTCAGCGCGTCGATTTCGTTGCACCCGTCTACGCTTTATCGGTTTTTCACGATGTTCAGATTGTTTCATGCAGAGCCCCCAAAAATAGTATTAACTATATACATAATAACAAATTATACCACAGAACCCCTAGGAAATTATAGATAGAAAATTGTATAAAAGTAGATTTATTTTGAAATATATTTAAGGTACATTACATAGTTTCTGCTTTTTTTGCATATTCTCTAATAACCTCACAGGATTTCTTAAATAAAGCCAATTCATCCTCTGTCATTTGTAATTCAAGAACATCTTCTATGCCATCCTTGCCAATGACAGCAGGTGTGGATGCAAAAACGCCTGTTTCCCCGTATTGACCATCTAAATAACAAGAACATGGCAATACTTTTTTCTCATCATGGAATACAGAGCGAATTAACTCTGTAGTGGCACTTGCTATACCAAATTCCGTAGAGCCTTTGCCTGCCAACACATGATATCCACCAATTTTAACATCATCTAAAACTTGTTTATGATCTAGTTCTGGAAATCTATGAGGCAATTCTTTTTGCAATTCTACTAACGGCTTGCCTTGTACATACACATGTGACCATGGCACCATAGCACTTGCGCCATGCTCACCCATGCAATAAGCAGTAATAGTTCGATTGCTAATATCGAATATATGAGCTAACTCTTTTTGCAATCTTGCAGAATCTAGCGCTGTACCTGACGAAATAATGCGCTTTGGATTCCAATCTAAATGTTTACATAAATACGTAGCCACTACATCTGCTGGATTAGATATAGAAATAATAAAGCCCTTAAACCCAGATGCTTTAATGCGAGGAATAACATCCTTTAGTACTGCGATTGTATCACCAAGGCTTTCTAGGCGATCTTGATATAAATTAGGTAGTGGGCCCGCACTAAAAACAAGAATATCACAATCACCACATTCTTCAATCGGACCAGATGTAGCCGTTACACGATGAGGGATATAACTAACCGCATCATTAACATCCATAGCCTGTGCTTTAGCTTTCTTTTCATCAATATCCATCATATATAACTCATCAACTTCGCCTTGCAAAGCTAAAGAAAAGGCTACATGCGAGCCTACATGTCCAGTTCCGATAATACCTACTTTACGTAATTTCATAAGGGTCTCCTCAATACCATTTGGTTTATAAATAATTGAAAGGACTATTATAGCCACTTACTATAATAGTCCTTTTTTAAATATATTGTTAGTCCCTTCCAAAAAAGAAACTCACTACAGCAATAACGATAACTGCACCTACAATGGATGGAATTAAGGCCATACCCGCAAGACTAGGTCCCCAGGTACCAAGTAAAGCTTGACCCACAGAGGCCCCAACTAAACCTGCTACAACACGAAGAATAATTCCCATGCTTTTCGCTTTCTTAGTAATACGTCCTGCTACGAAACCAATAAAACCACCAACAATAATAGACCAAAGCATGTATACCTCCTACTGATGTACATCAATTAATTCCAGAGAAAATAGATTTTGTTCCTGTACATCAATTTTATTCTTTTCTAAATATTGTTTACGTAAATTCCACAAAATAGATAAGTCATCTGGTTCTATCTTATTTAATGCATAAATCCGTATAAATTGTGATCCATAATGACCTTTCAAGCTATCAGGAACACCTTTCGTACCCTCTCCTAGAATACGAGTGTTAAAGTATCCCTGAATTTCTTGTTTTGACCGATCAATAATGATAAATCCAGAGCCATCTAAAATATATAATTTTGAATCCCCTTGCTTAAGAGACTTTACATTATTAGTAATAAAAAATTTCTTATCTAAATCGATGAGCGAAGATTCATAACCAGATTGGTAATAAGGCTTTATATAATGAGCTCCTTTATCAGTAGCATTGAGCAAATCTGAAAAGTTACGTTGTTCATCAGCAGAAAAATCTTGAAAGTTCGCTACAGTTTCTACGTAACGTACACCTTTATGATAATTTTTTAATTGCCCTGGCTCAATATGGTTACCTTTAAATTGGATTGCATTGAGACGAATAGTATTTTCTTTTACATTATAAATACCATAGCCTTCATAGCCTAAAAAATATACGTCATCACCGATTTGTTTCATTCCTAATATACGTTTAGATATAACTGCATCATTTGATATAACCATCAAAGTATGCTGTTCAGGATCTACCTTAACAGACTTTACATCATTATTAACCATCGACATCGCCCAATAAGATAACCCCATTAGAAGAATGGCAATAAAGATAAATCCCAGTCGTTTTGCATTCATCTTAACCCCTTATGAATACACATCTCATATTATTTCTTTAATGTTTGAATCCTATCACCTATGGATTCCCCATTATATGTAAACGCTTTATCTAGCTCCATCAAGGGCTCTAAAACAAATAGTCTATCCCAAAAATAGGGATGAGGAATCACTAATCGAGCATCATTGATATACATACACGCACCATCATCCGATAGGGCATATACAATATCCAAATCAAGTGTTCTTGGTCCCCAATGAATATCCCTCTTACGTTGAGCCTCACATTCTAATGACTGTAAGACATCGAGTAAATCGTGAGGTTCTAACGAGCTAGATACACACCAAACAGCGTTTAAAAACACATCTTGTTCTGTATAGCCCCAAGGTTCTGTCTCCATAACGGAGGAACTAGTAATCCTATGAACTTGAGGATGTATTGAAAGCGAATCATATGCACCCATAATAAACTGACGGCGATTCCCTATATTAGAACCTACACTAATATAGTATGTGTACATTAAATTTGACCTCGAGTCGTTACAACCTCTACATAATCTAATACACCGGCAATAGGTACCGATGGTTTACGAACGGCTACGCTTAAACCAATAATTCCTTGAAAATGTTGGTATAGTGAATCTGCAATTAATGCCCCAATATGTTCAAGTAAATTGCAACTTTCACCAGTCATAATAGAGGCTACCATATCATAAACCTCAACATAATTGATGGAGTCCTCCAAAACATCGGTTTGACCAGGCTTTGTTAAATCAGTTTTAATCTCCACATCTACGAAGAAGCGTTGCCCTTGAGATTTTTCAGACTCTAAATTACCATGATATCCGTAAAAAGCCATGTTTTTTAATACGATCTTATCCATAGTAAACCCCTTATTCGCCGCGAAGTAGACCATCCGCTACAACAAGAGCACGTTTATGCATTAATACATTGTGCACACGAACCATATCAACACCTTGGAAAACTCCTGTAATACAAGCTGCTACAGTACCTTCATCACGTTCTTCTGGAGGAAGTCCACCAAGCATGGAGCCAATAAAGCGCTTTCGACTAGGTGCTAACAATACAGGATATTCATAAGCTGTAATTTCACCTAAACGTTGTAAAACCTCAATATTTTGTTCCTCTGTTTTCCCGAAACCAATACCTGGATCAAGCCAAATATTTTGTGGTTGTACTCCTTCTTTTAACGCTTTATCAACAGCAGAGAAGAAATAGGCTTTCATATCTTCAATGATATCATCGTAATTTGTATCATTGCTGTTGTGCATAATGATAATCGGCACGCGATGTTTTGCAGCTACGGCCGCCATATCTGGATCATAATGTAATCCCCATACATCATTTAAAATATGTGCTCCTTTAGAGAATGCATAATCAGCTGTTTTAGCGTGATACGTATCAATGGATACAGGTACAGTAGATGCCTCTAATACAGGATCAATCAATACACTAAGGCGTTCAATTTCTTCATCTGCTGTCAATGGTGTACATTCAGGTCGCGTTGATTCAACACCTAAATCAATCACATCAGCCCCGTCAAGAATCATTTGACGAGTCCACTCTGCCGCTGCTTCGGGTGTATTATGCAATCCACCATCAGAGAAAGAGTCTGGCGTACCATTTAAAATCCCCATAATCAATGTATGGTCAAATAAGCGTAATGATTTTCCATCACTCCAAGTATATTGTCTACGTTTATACATTTGTGCCTCCTAACATAGCCAATGCTTCGTCTCGCAAAGATCCAGCCTCCCTTAATAAGCCTCTGCTTTCTATGGTTACCACTTGCGAGCCTTGTTGCAAAGTCCCCTTCATCAACATACATAATTGTGTGGCTTTAAGACGTACAAAAACACCTTCTGCCGATAAATCTCGTTCGATAGCATCAGCTATTTCCCGAGTCAATCGTTCTTGTAATTGTGGTTTTCTACTTAATACCGTTATTACATCATTAAACTTACTTAAGCCAGCTACACAACCACTATGTGGTTGATATATTACATCTACAGTGCCAAAAAATGGCAATAGATGATGTTCACACATGGAGTAGAACGGAATGTCTGTAACAGCTACTAAGCCATTATAATCCGTAGAAAACAGCTCTCCCCATAACTCCTTTGTATCTTTACCTACACCAGAAAATAGCTCTTCATATAATTCGGCTACACGGATTGGTGTTTTTTCTAATTCTGGTGCCTTTGTATCAACGGATAGAGCGCGCAAAAACTGTTCTATCCCTTCTTTAGCAAGTTGATTCATAGGCCCTCCTAAACGATTTTCGTTGTCCAATCCTCTATATTCCAAATATCGGTGATCCAACTTTCATAAAATTCTGGTTCATGACTGACGAGAACAATGGTGCCTTTAAAGTCACGCAACGCTCGTGCTAATTCATCTTTTGCGTGTATGTCTAAATGATTTGTCGGTTCATCAAGAACGAGAACATTGTATTTTTTCTGCATTAATTTACAAAGTCTTACCTTCGCATTTTCACCACCGGATAAAACGCGCATTTGAGATGTTATATGTTCATTTGACAAACCGCAACGCGCCAGTGCTGCACGAACCTCCGCATTTGTCATAGCGGGGTATTCATTCCAAATATAGTCTAATGCAGTTTCTGAATTAGATGGTGCATCCTCTTGAGCAAAATAACCAACCTCAAGAAAGTCGCCTTTTGTTAATTCACCACTCACCGGTTTTAATAAACCTAAAATAGTCTTTAATAAGGTTGTTTTCCCTAAACCATTGACACCGCGAATAGCGATTTTTTTGTTTCGTTCAATTTGAAAGTCTACAGGTCTTGTGAGCGGTTCGTCATAACCAATCTCAAGGCCAAAGGCTTCAACAATAAAACGACTAGGTGTACGGCCTTCTTTAAATCCAAAAGATGGTTTGATATACTCCTTTGGTTTTTCAAGAATTTCCATTTTTTCTAATCGTTTAGCACGAGAATTTGCCATACCGCGGGTAGCTACACGCGCCTTATTGCGTTGAATAAAATCCTCCATACGTTCAATTTCTTGCTGTTGGCGCTCATAAGCCTTGCGAGCCTGTGCCTTCTGAACCTCATAGGCGGCTTGGAATTGATGATAATCCCCAGTATATCGAGTAAGGACAGCCTGTTCAATATGGTAGATTACATTGACCACAGAGTTTAAAAACTCCATATCATGAGAAATTAAGATAAAAGCATTCTCGTAATTTTGTAAATAGTTTTGCAACCAATGAATATGTTCTACATCCAAATAGTTCGTCGGTTCGTCTAGTAGTAATATGGTCGGTTTTTCAAGTAATAGTTTAGTCAGCAAAACCTTTGTACGTTGACCACCACTTAGCTCAGATACATCTCGTTCTAAACCAATATCCATAAGGCCCAATCCTTGTGCGGTTCTTTCAATAACCGCATCAATCTCGTAGAACCCACGTTGCTCTAGAATTTCTTGCCATTCACCAACTTGCTCTAAGAGACGATTCATTTCATCTTCTGAAACATCACCCATTTTACTATACGCATCGTTGATATTCTCTTCCATAATGTATAAATCATCAAAAGCACGTTGCAATACATTACGGATGGTCATGCCCTTTTCAAGGACCGCATGTTGATCTAAATAGCCCACGGTCACTTGATTGGACCACTCAATTTTACCTTCATCAGGAGGCAGTTTTCCTGTAATGATATTTAAAAACGTAGACTTACCTTCACCATTCGCACCAATCAAGCCTACATGTTCGCCCTTTAACAGTCGGAACGATGCATCATCTAATATTTGTCGTGCCCCAAAGCCATGCGTTACATGGGATACCGTTAATACACTCATCATCTATCTCCATCGGAATAAAAGCCGTCTTGCTTAAGACGGCTTAGTTCACACTAATTAATATATTTATTGTACCTTGATTACACTAAATATGTCAAAATTTACGCTTCTAATGCTTCCGCATAACGCAAGGCAACAACAGCCATAATCTTAGCCCCCTTAATAGCTTGGTCCAATCCATACTCAGAACCTGCTGCACAAGCAAATTCAGGCGTATGTGCTTCTAGACGATTGCCAATCGTCAATGTCGGTTGAGCCGTTGGCACTTCATAAGAAACATTGCCTACATCTGTGCTGCCATCTGCCTCATCTGGTGGTAATTGGCGTGGGCTTTCACCAAACTCAGTCATAACCTCATTAAATAAAGATAGTAAACGTTTATCTTGTCTCATATCCTTAAATAAAGGCTCATAATGATGCATCTCAACTGTAGCACCATAATTTGTGGCAATACGACTCGACTCAGCTTTAATAGCAGGCAAAATCAAATCTTCCAAATCTGCTACTGTAGCACCACGCACGGTCATACGCAACGTAGCCTTGTCGGTCACTACATTAGGCGCGGTGCCAGCTTGTGTAAAGACAGCTCCTACTATAGCCCCTTTAGGAAAGGTATTAGTTTTCATTTGTTTAATAGATTGATATAGATCAACCGCACAGTCTAATGCATTGATACCAGAATCAGTTAATGATGCAATATGGCAGGATCTACCACGAAAAGTAACCTCTAATGGATGCGTTGCCAATGACGTCCCACCCACTTCATTTTCACCACCTGGATGTATGATCAAAGCCCCATCATAGCCCTTAAATAAACCTTCTTCAGCCATATACACCTTACCGCCAATTGTTTCCTCTGCAGGGCAACCAAAAAAGGTTGTCCCCCATGTCTCGCGTGATGTTTGACTAAAGGCAATAGCGGCCCCCATGCTCATAATAGCAATCAAATTATGACCACAACCGTGACCCAATTCTGGCAAAGCATCATATTCACCTAAAAAAGCTATTTTATGTAAACGATTTGTACCAATATCACATCTCATGGCAGTGCGTAACTCTAAACGTTCTGTTAGACCTACGGTCGTATCAAAACCATTGTCCATCATATATTGACTAATTTTGTCTACAGCCAGTACCTCTTGTTGCCCCAGTTCTGGATTATTATGTAAAAATAGGGAAATCGATTTCAACTCATCTTGCATACCATCAATTATGGTACACGCTTGAGCCTCCCTTTCCTTTAAATTCATAGATTTTTCCTCATGTATCTTATGATTTATGTTACTTTGTATAAGGCGATAATACAATTGTATTAGAAATATATCGAAAATGAACATGACCCCCTAGAGGCAATGTTTGATGTGGCGTACCATGTCCCGTTGGTACATAACATACAAATGGATCTGGTAAATGACGCTTGCGATTCTCTTCCATATATCGCAATACTTCATAACCGATGTCATAATCTGCTTCATCCTCATCGCCTTCACAGTCTGTAAAGGTACCAAGCATCAATCCTTTTATGCGGCTTAACAAACCGGATAGTCGCCACTGTTGTAGTATACGATCTAATTTGTATGGAGCTTCGCCTATATCCTCTAAAAATAAAATCGTGTCCTCTATGCTATCATCCTCTAAAAAATAAGGTGTGCCACATAACATGGAAAGCATTGTCATATTGCCGCCACGCAAGATGCCCTCCCCTAATTCTGTACCAATAGCCCCTCTCGGTGGCTCCGGTAATGGCTCAATAACACGCAAACGCCCCTCTAACGCTTCAAATAGATGGGCTATATCCTGCTTCCGTGCCTTTGTAAAATCTACACCCATCGGTCCATGATAGGTAACGAGACGACCATATCGGTTAATAGCCATATGTAATGCTGTACAGTCGCTATGGCCTATAAAAGGTTTTCCGTATTTACGTATAGCATCATAATCAATGCGATCTACGTATCGCATCGTTCCATAGCCACCTCGTAAAGCTAACACCGCATCACAAGGCGCCTTAGTCATCATCCATTCAAATTCTTCCGCTTGTTCCTCCGTACTGCCTCCATACAAGCCAGTACGATAACAGGATTCCCCAAATATAATGTTATAACCATGTTCACTACATATCTGTTGTATCGTGTTCAAGGATTCGTCACTGCTACTAGCAGGTGCTATACATCCAATGGTCATTCCCCTTTTTAAACACGTTGGATATTTCCACTCCATAAGCCCTCACAAAATATATCACTATTCACCTAAGTGAATATAAGCATACAAAAAAGACGTACTATTTGTACGTCTTTAGTGTATCTTATTTATATGCTTTTTTAAAGTCTACTTGACCAAGTACAGTCCAGAAATAATTTTGAATCGTTCCATTAGAAACATATGGTTGCGTTGTAAAATACAACGGCATAACTAAGGACTCATCAAAAATCATTTGTTCCGCCTTATGCATCAACGCATCCCGTCTTGCACCATCTGGAGTGCTACGAATTTGAGCAATTAACTCGTTATAATCTTCATTATGGTACTGACTGTCATTATCCTCTGCGGAGAACACTTCCAAGAAGTTTTGTGGATCACCATAATCTGCAACCCAAGATGCACGAGCCACTTGGTATTTACCAGCCTCACGATTAGCAAGGAATACCTTTGTCTCTTGATTTTGCAAGCGCACATCAGCGTCAAATGCTTTGTGCCAAGTTGCTTGAATAGCTTCTGCAATTGCTTTATGCATTTCGCTAGTATTATACAAAATCGTAATTGGTGGTAATGGGTGATTTTCATCATAGCCAGCCTCTTTTATCAATTCCTTAGCTTGCTCTACATCTTCATATACAAGATAACTACCGGTTTCACGGAAATCCTCTGTACCATTGCTTTCAAGCATGCCATATGGAACAAAGGCATAAGCTTCTTCCTTACCACCTTTTACGATGTTCTTTACAATTTCCTTACGATTAATAACCATGGAAAAGGCTTTACGTACATCAGGATTGGTAAAAGGTTCTGCTTTCACATTAAATAGGTAATAATAGTTACCAAGCATAGGGCCTATGTGCAATAAACCAGCTTCTTCTAACCGTTGTTGATCTGCTACAGGAGGTTCTACCATCATGTCCGCTTCGCCACCTTCGACAAGGGTGAGGCGTGTACTTTGAGATTCACTAATCGGCCAATTCATCGTTTTTGTTACAACTTCATCAGCATCCCAATAGTGTTCATTTTTTACAAAATTCATTTCCCCATTATGTTGCCAGCCCAATAGCTTAAATGGACCATTAGAAACTAGTGTTTCTGCATCATTAGCCCAATTTTCATTTGCCTCTACAACCTTTTTATTAACAGGGTAATACCCATGAGATGCTAACAATTTTAAGAAATATGCAGTTGGTTGTTCTAAGGTAACCACCAGTGTATCATCATCGATTGCCTCTACACCAACATCATCTCTATCTGCTTTTTCATTATTGAAAGCTTCCCCATTTTTAAGCACATATAACATATATGCACTATCAGCACCGGTGCTTGGATCCAACGTTCTTTTCCAAGCATATTCAAAGTCATGTGCTGTTAAAGGCTCTCCATTCGACCATTTCAAATTAGGTCGTAAATGGAATGTATATCGTGTGCCATCATCTGACACGGTCCAACTCTTAGCTAGTGCAGCCTCTGGTTCGCCTTTATCATCTAAACGAACTAAACCATCGAACAACTGTAACTGAACGGTTGCCTCTGGCGAGGTACTAGACTTAGCCGGATCTAATGTTGATGGTTCTTGCTCCAATACATATCGTATGGTATGCTCATCAACAATCTTAGGCCCACTTGTATACCCAAAGACAAGTAATAGTATACTTGCTCCAAAGGCTAATACCACGAGCTTAAGCAAAGTACGTTTATCCATCATGGTAATGCATCCTCTACAAATTCTTTCATAATGAGCCCCATTTGAGCTCCTAATTGTTTTGCTACATCATTGCGTAAACGACTCATCAACAATACAAAACAAAAGTCCCCATTCATCGTTTCTATAATACCCGCATCATGCTCAACACAATCTAGTGATCCCGTTTTATGATGGAATACCACATCTTCGCCCCAATGAAATGGCAGAATATCTCTATATTGCTGACGACCTAAAATATTCCACATCTCATGACCATATATGTTCTGACGCAATTCATATATATGGTGTAATAATTTAGCCATATCTAAAGCGGTAATATAGTTTTCCCGATTTTCTTCTACAGCCTTAAAGTCCATCATCATACGATTGATTTCAAAATGCTCTAATCCTATTTGCTCTGCACGAGCATTAATATATTCCATACCTAATGCCTGAATTAATAAATTAGTGGCCCAATTATCACTGAGTACCATCATTAGTCGGCAAAGTTCTAAATAACTAAAGCTGTGATTACCTACCAATTCCATCAAAGCACCCGCACCTTCAACACGAGGGCTACGGCTCAATGCAATTGTATCATTAATATCTAACTGCTCTTGGGTCGCTAAATGAAATACATATTCTAAAATCAATGTTTTTACCATACTTGCACCAGTATGGATTTGTGTTTCCTTAGAGGAAGCAACTATTGTGGCTTCTTCCCCCTCATTAAGACGCGTCACCATATACGATACTATAGCATCAGAAGGTAACGTTGCTAACAAAGCCGATAATTGTGTTTCTAAGGATTTCCCGACGATTAACTTTTCCATCATTTACCCCATTATATATGCCAACATGCAATTCTTCGATCTGCCCATTCACGAAGTGGTGGTCGTTCTTCAAGACATCTACGATCAACCTCTGGACAACGGTCACTAAATAAGCACCCCTTAGGTGGATGCAATGGGCTTGCCGGTTCACCACGCAATGGCGCCCCGATTGGAGCTCGTGGTACAACTTGTCCCACCATCGTCGTAAGCGCTTTAGAATATGGATGTTGTGGGAACTCATAAATATCAAGAGCAGGCCCCTCTTCCATGACAGCCCCTAAGTACATAACCACCATGCGATGACTAATATAACGTACCATTGGTAGATCATGAGAGATAAAGAGGTATGAAATACCATATAATGCTTGTAAACGCTCCAATAAGGTCATAATTTGCACCTGAATGGACACATCTAATGCAGAAATTGGCTCATCTAGAATAATGCATTTCGGTTGCATAATAAGAGCTCGTGCAATGCCAATTCTTTGACGCTGCCCACCGGAAAGTTCATGAGCATAACGTTCGCCAAAGGCCATATCCAAGCCAACCTGTTCCAACACCTCTTTAACGCGAATGACACGATCACGAGGTGTATAATTAGGATTTAACTCTAATGGTTCTTCTAAGATTGTGTTAATTTTTAGTCTCGGATTAAGAGATGCATAAGGATTTTGAAATACCATTTGCATCATATCTCTCGTTGTATCTCGTTGTACATAAGGATCAACTTGACGACCATTCATGTAAATAGAACCCGATGTGGCTTGATGAATACCCATCAAAGTATATCCAAATGTAGATTTACCACATCCTGACTCGCCAACAATCCCCAAGGTTTCCCCCTCAGCCTGATAAAGGCTGACACCTTGTAATGCATGTACCGTTTGTTTCGGTCTAAACAATCCGCCAGAAAGGGTAAAATTTTTAACGAGATTGTCTGTTTCCCAAATATATCCCATTAAAGTCCCTCCAACTTCGCTAACCAACATGTATACTCATGATTATTACCGATATTTGATACCATAGGTATACGCTTTCCACATATGCGCATTGCCCATTTGCAACGCGGATTAAATGCACACCCCCGCGGAAGATCATATAAATCAGGCGGTTGTCCATCAATAGCCGTCAATTCACCATGCCATTTACCTTGAGGCAAGGACATCAGCAAACCAATTGTATAAGGATGGCGTGGATCATTAAATAAATCCTCAACAGTTGCGGACTCTACACATTTCCCCGCATACATAACCATAACACGGTCACATAATTGTGCTATAACACGTAAGTTATGAGAAATAAATATAATACCTATACCAGCTTCTACAGCTAAGGTCTGCATAAGGCGTAAAATTTGCGCTTCTGTGGTTGTATCCAATGCAGTTGTTGGCTCATCACAAATCAAGATTTTAGGGCGTCCTGCTACAGCCATAGCAATGCATACACGCTGACGCATACCACCGCTCAACTCATGGGGATATTGGGTCAATCGTTTTTCAGGTGTTGATAAGCCCATTTTTTTCAATAAGTCTAAGGCTATAGCTTTTTCATCATAATCATCACCATAAGCATTGCTACGATGAATGACTTCATAAATTTGTTCCCCAATTGTTAAAATTGGATTTAATGCGGTCATAGGATCCTGAAACACCATGGCTACAGTTGTACCACGCAATTCATTCCAATCTTCTTCCACATATTCTTGACAATTTTCACCATCAATTTCAAATTTTTCTGATTTTATTTTAGTTTGACCTTCCGGTAATAATCCCATCAAAGAATTAACCATAACCGATTTACCGCATCCAGATTCACCTACAACACCTAGAATTTCACTTTTTCTAAGCATAATATCTTGATTGCGAATCACCCGCAAAGGTCCTCTAAATGTATCAATAGTAATGGATAGATTACGCACATCTACTAGTATATCGTTCATCATCTATCCCCTTCCTTTGGATCAAATACATTGCGCAAACCATCCCCTAAGAATACGAATCCAAGCATAGTAATGCTAATTGCCAATGCTGGGAAAATCAATTGGAATGGATATGATCTCATACTGCTAATTCCATCAGATGCCAAAACGCCCCAACTAGCCATCGGTGCATTTACGCCAAGGCCAATGAAACTCAAAAAAGCTTCTGTAAAAATAGCATCGGGAATGGCCAATGTTAGTGTAATAATAATAGGTCCCACACAGTTTGGCAAAATGTGGCGCCACAAAATACGCCATTTAGGAATCCCCATGGTCTCTGCGGCAATAATATATTCTTCTTCTCGAACTTTCACAATTTGACTGCGCACAATACGAGCCATATTAAGCCAGTATGCAATACCTAATGCAATAAAAATCGACGTTAAGCCAGGCCCAATGACAACCATTAACAAAATAACGTAGAGCAACAATGGAATGCCATATAATACATCTACAATAGCCATCATAATACGATCGACTTTGCCGCCAAAATACCCTGCAATACCGCCATAAACAACACCAATCACCAGGTTTAATAGTGCTGCTACAATGCCAATTGTTAAAGAAATACGCGCACCATACATAACGCGAGTATATATGTCACGTCCCAACGTATCGGTACCAAACCAATGTGATAAACTCGGACTTTGATTAGCATCAATCAAAGATTGATCTGCGTAAGTATATGGTGAGATTATAGGTCCCAAAATAGCCAGTACGATCATAACAGCAATAATCCCTGCACCAATTACAGCTAAGCGGTTTACCTTAAATCGTTGCCACCAATTAGGTCTCACAATAAAGGACGATTCTCGAATATGCGTATCGCGTTCAATAGGTAAAAAATCTTCTCTATCCATTACGCACGCTCCTTCTCTGTTGTTACCCGAGGATCGATAATCGGATAAATCATATCAACTATAATATTTAATACTACTATTAATGTACTATAAAATACGGTAACACCAAGAATAACAGTGTAATCACGATTATAAATAGATGTTACAAAATATTGACCTAAGCCAGGAATGGCAAAAATGGTTTCAACAATGAAACTGCCTGTTAAAAGGCCTGCTGCCAATGGTCCAATATAGGTGATGACAGGTAAAATAGCATTTCCCAAAGCATGGCTAAATAAAATAGTCCATGAACCAAGCCCTTTAGCACGAGCGGTACGTATATATTCCTGTTGATATACATCAAGCAGCCCACTACGTGTTAATCGTGCAATAAAAGCCATAGGCTGAGCCGCTAATGTAAGTACTGGTAAAATCATGTACGATGGTCCACGCCATAACGCCACGGGTAATAAACCCATTTCAAAGCCCACTACATACACCAAAACTGCACCTATGATAAATGTTGGTACAGAAATGCCTAATGTGGAAATAAATGTAATCGCATAATCAATCATTCCATTAGGCCTCATAGCACTAATAGCACCTGCCGCAATGCCACCAACAACAGCTACACACAGTGCAAGTAAACCTAATTGAGCGGAAATAGGGAATGCTTCACCAATGATGTCATTAACAGAACGACCTTCATACTTATAAGATGGACCTAAATCACCAGTAACAATACTGCCAATATAATCAGTATATTGTTTCCATAATGGATCGTCCAAATGATACTTTGCCTCTATACTTGCTTTTACTTGAGGTGGTAATTTTTTCTCACTTGTGAAAGGTCCACCAGGTATAGCATGCATTAAAACGAAGGTAATACTGATAATTACCCATAGTATTACGAGAGCGCTACCTATGCGCCGTAAAACATACCTCGCCATTCTAATCTCCTCCATACAATAAAATTTCTATTTTATTATACTATATTTTGTATCAAAATTTAAAGGTGAATCACAATTATTGTAATAAAAATTTTATTTTTTATTTATTTCTTTTACATTTCATCTATTTGATACTCATCTATTCTTCACATTATATCATGTAAAAATAGTGCTTTCTATAATTCCTCTTGATTTACAGGTTTTAAGGAATACAGTACAATACAAGCATACTATATTGGGAGGTTTCTATGACAACAATACCAAGAATATTAACAATACAAGATATGAGCTCCATTGGCCGTTGCTCTTTAACAGTAATGTTACCTATCATCAGCGCACTTCAATGCCAAGCTGTACCTTTGGCAACAGCCGTATTGAGTAATCATTTAGAATATCCATATTTTGAAATTGTCGATTTATCAGATCATCTAACGGCCTTTATGGATTGTTGGGAAAAAAATAACATCGATTTTAACGCTATTGTCAGTGGTTTTTTAGCCTCACCTGAACAAATCCACCTCGTAGAGGAAGCAATTAATCGATTTGGCAAAGATAAAATGGTAATTGTCGATCCTGCTATGGCAGATGATGGGCGGCTCTACTCCATTTACACACCAGAAATGGTAAAAGCCATGCGCCATCTTATTTCCAGAGCCTATATCGTTAAACCAAATTATACCGAAGCCTGCTTTTTATTAGATAAACCATATTCTACAAATCCTATTTCAAATGATGAATTACAGGATATGTGTAGAAAACTTCATCAATTAGGGCCAGAACTGGTCATCATGACCAGCGTTCCCTCTGAAACACATGCTACCATTGCAGTCTACGAGGGAACCATTGATAAAGTATCAACCTACTCTATTCCCCTTATCCCTGTAAAAGCAACAGGAACTGGTGATATTTTTACATCTGTCCTATCTGGAGCCATTATGCGTGGCTATTCTGTACACGAAGCAGCTCAATTAGCTATGAACTTTACAACAAAATCAATTCAAGCTACGGTGGATACTGTAAAATCTATGAAGCATGGCATAGCTTTTGAACTAGTATTACCAGAATTAACTAAATTGTCCAAATAGGCCGTTCATGATATACTAAAACACATAGAAAATATGCTATATGTTTATTTTTAAAAAGGGGATTTCATGGATTTATTATATCCAGTTCTACGAACTGTACTAATTTGCTTAGTAGGTTTTGGCATAGCTTATCAGGGAAGACGCATGGGCTATACTATATTTAATCTATATGGGCGATTTAATAGACTACAATTTTTTATACTCTTTATGGGATTAATGGGACTTTTCTATGCCGTAGACGTCATCGAAGCCCGTTTATTTGACTATATCGTTACACTCCCAGCATATTGGGCTACACGTATCTTGATAGGATTACTTCAAGCACTGCTCTTTCCACTTGGTTGTGTCCTATTCGCAAGACGTATCCACGATATTGGCTTTAATGGCTGGGCAGGTATCTTATGGGCTTCCATTATCATTTTCATCAATACCTATATAGCCGTAACGCCATTAAACTATTTATTAGACCTATTTGTATGGATTATTGGATTCCTATTCTGGGTTTTACCAGGTCAACCGGAACCGAATAAATACGGATACCCTCCATTCATGCATCAAGAACCATTACATTCGCAAGAGCACTTTGAACCGCAACCACCAACTCCCGCTGAACAAGAGGTGAGAAAAAAGGTTCGTAAACGACGTAAAAAACGATAACACAAAAGGCTGAGCCTCTGGGCTCAGCCTTTTCGTTTTGCATTATATTGTTAGTTCATCAACAACATTAATTCAATTAATGTACAACCGATATAGGCAATAATAAACTTAACCTTTTGCTTTCTAGCACGATCATCATCAGCAATTTTCAAACGATTAGCAAGAAAACGTTTATCCCGTATTTGTAATAATAATTGCTTAATTCGTTCCTGACTTTGAGACGCCACACATTCATCACAATCTGTTGTCAAAGAAGCTTGCTGCATAAAAATCCTACGATGCAACTTACGCAACTGAATTTTAATATTATTATGTACAAATGCACTTTGCCATTGTTTTCGAGAATCCACATACATATACACATATCTCGGAATATTCATCACCAAGAAGGATATGATAAAAATCCCTAAAGAGATTAAGAAATACGTAGAAAATGAAAACTCTAAGGTTTCTGTAGGCAAATAGTGATGGAGAATAAGAAATGTAATCCATACGCCAATTGGCAGCAATAGTACCGCTGCAATATCAATAGATCTAACCCAACTTGTACGGGTAGGCACATCAGGAACAGTAAACGTATCTACCGGGTCATGAAATGCATAATAGTCTAATTGCAATACAGATTGACCTGTTTTAGGATTCCCTAATAGAATAGGGCCTCCACTCCCTACATGACGTTCAGGTAATGGAATAAATTTCTTAATTCTAGAAGTAGGAACTAAATCAAATTGAATAATTCCTTTTTTTTCAAACCGTACGGTTGATCCCTGATTGCCCATAGCAATAGGATTAAAGAAGATGCCAAATAAACTGAGGCACCAATTGCCTAAAAGGTGGAGAATCGAGTTCAAAATAAACCCACCTGTATCTATATTAGCGGTATCTAACCGTATAGCAAAGGAAGATGAATAGTCATCAAACCACACATCTTCAATGGTAAATTCCACATTAATCACATTCCCCCATTTTGTAATAATGGAGAGGAACACTTGATTATTAGGTTCAAATTCAAAGGTTACAGAATATAATAACCAGTGATTTCGAAGCGCAGCACGGAGCATTCGATTAACCATATCTTCTTCAATATAAAGAATACGATGATCAAATAATTCTCGCTCCACAGGTGCAGTTATAAGCGTTGTATCCTGTTCAATAATAGGCGAACGTTCATTTAATGCGTCATCCACCAAAGCTCGTAACTTGGTGAAGATTTTTGTCATAGTCGCTCCAATTTATGCACACTACACATTAATTATATCCCTTAAACAGTATAATTATATCATATAATACACATTTTATCGAGATTGATACATAGATACAAATCATATTCTCTTCAAACAACACTTAAACACTTGCCATAGTCAGTCTACAATATTCGTAGAAATGCCCTTTCAATGCAATTAATTCAGCAAAGGTACCATCCTCTACAATTTGGCCTTTTTCCATAAATATAATGCGGTCCATCACTTCTAACCCTTCCAACTGATGGGTAATATATAAAACGGTCTTTTCTTTTGTGAATGTAATAATATCATTATGTAACTTTCGTTTCGTTACTTGATCCAATCCTTCCAATGGTTCATCGAGGAGTACAAACTCAGGATTTCTCAAAAATAATCGAGCTAACGCAACACGCTGACGCTCGCCACCACTAAGACCAATACCACCGCTACCAACAACGGTTTTTAAGCCATTAGGCAAACGATTAACTACGTCCTCCAATGCCGCACGTTCTACAACAGTCCGAACCTCTTCCAAATTAGCTTTGGGATTGGCAAGGCGAATATTATCCTCTAATGTAGCATGAAAAATATAGGTATCTTGTGTAATAGAACCCATTCTATTACGCCAAGAATCAACGGATACATGCTTTAATTCATCCTCACCGATAGTAATGCGCCCATTATAATCATATAATCGCTCCAATAGAGAAAATAGTGTTGTTTTACCTGAACCACTAGCACCAACAATAGCTATGGTTTGACCTTTTTCTATACTCAATGTTAGGTCCTTATAGATAGGCAAAATACCATCATAACTAAAGTTAACATTCATAAAAGCAACATCTTTCATAGAGTCAACCGCAATATGACCTTCATCTCTTACAGGTATTGGAGTATTCTTAATCTGTAAAAGGCGTCGCACAGCTACTAAACTTTCATAACCATGATGAAAGGATACAATCATAGGCTGTAACGCTTCAAACCAAGCCTGTATGCCTATTGCACATACTACAACCATAACACTCGCCCACGGTCCCGATAGGACCTCACTAGCCAATATAGCAGCCATAATAACTACTATTTGTACAATTCCAAGAAATATGGTAGTCCCTAGATTCATGCCCTTTGAAATACGATGCTTATGATATTCTACATCATCAATAGCCGCACGCATTCGATTCATAATGAGAGATTCATTACGATAGCTGATGATATCCTCCATGCTTTCTAAGGCATCACTTAAAGTTGCTTTAAAGCGCCCTTGAACCTGACTAATAGAGTCTAATGATAAGCGATGATACCGATAAACTGCATACGGTATAACAAGACCGGTCACCAATGCAGCGGTCCATACGAGGACAGATACCCTAGCATCTACAAGACTAACACCATAGGATACCAATATGGTCAAAAGAATCGCTGCCACGGGAGGGATTAATGTGCGCAAATAAAAAAACTGCAGTACTTCAATATCCGCCATTATACGGCCTAGCATATCACCAGCCCCCCAACGGTGAAAGATAGCAGGTGCTAATGGTTCTAAATATTTGTAAAACCATACACGCAATCCATACAATCCTTGAAAAGCCATTCTATGAGATGTGTATCGCTCAAAATAACGACATACGGCTCTGCTAACTCCAAAAAAGCGAACCCCTACGATAGCAAGGCTCAAATATGTAATCCCAGGTTGTAATGCAGCAGATGCAAGAAGCCACGAAGATACACTTAATAATCCAACATTCATAAATACAGTTAAAAAAGTGAATATCAGCGCAAGTACTAAAGACCATCTTGCAGGCTTTAACACGGAGAACAATAATTTCCAAGCTTCTATATCATTATTAGTAGGCTGATTAACACCATTCAGTTCTGGTAGATGTTTTATACTAATACGTTCTGGCTCAACAGTTTCAGAGCGTTTCAAAGTATCAGCTAGGCCCTCATTCGCATCCATTACGAAGGCCCCTGTACCAGCCTCTACAAGTGCTTTGAAATATCCATTGTAAGCTAGTAATTCTTCATAGGTTCCATGCTCAATAATCTTTCCTAATCGCAATACATATAGTTTAGAAGCCCATTGCATCGTTTGAATGCGATGACCTACAAGAATAACGATTTTATCCTTCATCAATCGTTGCAAAGCGCGACTAATTTGAGACTCCGTTTTTACATCTAAATGAGATGTCACTTCGTCTAATATGAGAACTTGACCACCATGTAAAAAAGCACGTGCCAATGCAATCCGTTGTAGCTCGCCCCCACTAAGACCTATACCGCCTTCACCAATGACAAAATCTAAACCTTTTTCATGAATTACATCTTGTAATTCAGCTAGATGGGAGGCCGCTAGAATATCCTCATCACTTACGGCTTGCCCAAAAGCAATATTATCTCGCAATGTACCATTCATAACATGTGGCTTTTGAGAAACATAAGTAACCTGTGCACGCCACCAATCCATGGAACATGTGGAAAGATCCGTGTCATTAATATATACACTATGAGGTGGCGCTTCTAAAAAGGCGCCTATAATATGTGCAATAGTTGATTTCCCAGCACCACTTTCACCAACAAGCATAATAGGTTTATTTCGATGTACCTCTAAGTCGATATGTCTAACCCCATTATTCGTTCCCTTATAAGTATAAGTAAGATTCTGTACAGAAATGGTATGAATATTTTCATTTACAACTTGAGCCCCCCCTTTTGGTAAGGTAAGAGGTAAATTCATAAAAGCGTCAAATTTAGCAAGTGCTGTTTTACCTGACATTCCTGTATGAAAGGCTGCGCCCAGTTGTCTAAAAGGAGTATAAAACTCAGGTGCTAATAGTAAAATGAAAAAGGCCGAAAAGAAATTTAAGCCCCCTTCTAATAATGTTAAACCAAGTGAAACAGCAATAATTGCCGTACTGATGGTACTTACTAATTCCAATACAAGAGCAGATAAAAACGCTACCCGTAATACACGTAATGTAGAGTCTTTAAATTCATTGGATAAGCGACTAATGACCTGTATTTGATCCTTGGCACGACCAAATACTTTTAATGTAGTAATCCCTTTCAACACATCTAAAAAATGACCTGATAATAAACTCATCCGTTCCCATTGTTCTTGATTCATCTTCTCCGCTTGTTTACCAATAAGAATCATAAACAGCGGAATTAATGGTACTGTACCAACAAGGATAGCCCCAATAATAGGCATTGTATCGATAATAGCAATCCCCATAACGAGAGGCGTAATAATTGCATATAACATTTGTGGAATATAGTTAGATACATATGCATCTATTTGCTCTAAACCATCAGTAATGAGGTGAATCATATCCCCTTGTGATTCACTACGCTGCGTACCTAGCTTAAAAAGACGATTAAGCACCTCTTTTCTCAAAATAGATTTTACAGTATGTCCTAAACTAGAAGATAAATGCTCCTGTAAATATGAAAAAACTAATCGTAATACGATCATTATTGAAAGCCATATAACGGTATATGTTTCATCCACCAACGAGTGATCAAGAAATATAAAATTATTAATCAATATAGCAAAAAACCAAGCTTGTCCTACTATGGTGAGACTTTGTAAGATACTAGTGATAATAAGTGCCAACAATACACTCTTTTTTCCCTTAATGACCCGAAGTGCCGTTTTTTGTATCATGTCTATCCCCTTTAAATCTAATTTTATCAATATTACATTCATCTTACCATAAAAATGAGGCGTGCCGCTATAGCACGCCTCATAAAAGGAGTCATACTTTCACTAATTGTAAAAGCATTCGTATTAATAATGTAAGTCTTTTTCCGTTACACGGTGACGGAAAATCCAATATACCCAGATTTGGTATGCCAAAACGATTGGCACGAATACAGCTGCAACAGCAGTCATCAAAGCTAATGTATATTCAGAGGAAGACGTATTTGTAATCGTCAAGCTCCAAGCTGGATTCAAGGAAGAAACCATGATACGTGGGAATAGGCCTGCGAAGTATGTTGCAGTAATCAAGATAATGGAAAGGGAGCTAAATAGGAAACCCCATTTTGTATTACGAGTACGTGTTGCGCCCCAAGAAATTAGGAAGCATACAACAGCAAGTGCACAGAAAACAATGGCTAAAGTAGAATTGTACAAATCCGTGCATACATAAGATGCAATAATCAATGCAATCACACCAATTGCTGTAGGTACACCAGTCACAAGAGCTGCTGCACGAGCACGTTCAGATACAGGGCCAGCTGTTTTCAAGGATGTAAACAAGCCACCATGGTATGTAAATACCAAAATGAAGGCTACACCACATAATACAGTGTAAGGGCTAAGCAAATCCCAGAATGTACCAACATAAGTCATTGTTTCATCAATAGGAGTACCTTGAATCAAGTTACCTACTGTTACGCCCCACAATAATGCAGGTACGATGGAACCGATGAAAATACAGTAATCAAATACTTTACGCCATGTGCGATTTGGGCTCTTAGAACGGAATTCAAAGGCAACGCCACGCATAATAAGTACAGCAAGCATCAAGAACAATGCCATGTAGAAACCACTAAATAATGTAGCATATACATGTGGGAAGGATGCAAATAATGCACCACCAGCAGTAATCATCCATACTTCATTACCATCCCAAATAGGACCTAATGCATTAATCATTTGACGACGTTCAACGTCAGTTTTACCAATGACTGGTAGAAGAATACCCGTACCATAGTCAAAGCCTTCTAATAAGAAGAAACCTGCGAACAATACACAAAGCAAGATGAACCAGATCACATTAAGGTTATTCATAATTAGTTCCATAATCTTGCCTCCTCTTTTTCTTCTACATGATAAATTGTTTGACCATCAGGACCTTTTTTGATGTGTTCTACAGCTAAATAAATCGCTGCAATCGCTGCTAAGATATAAATAACTGTGAAACCAATGATAGTGGTCAAAATTTCAGGTGCTGTAACAGATTTAGAAGCACCAGAAGCAGTCAATTGTAAACCATATACAAGCCATGGTTGACGACCGGCTTCAGCTACAAACCAACCTGTGGATTGTGCGATATAAGGCAATGGTAACATCCAGAAAATAACCTTTAAGAATGTTTTATTTTCTACAAGTTTGTCTTTAGCGTTTAACACTAAGCCAAGGAATGCTACTAACAACATAATAGAACCAGTTGCTACCATGATGCGGAATGTCCAGAAAATACTAGGTACATCTGGAATATAATTACCAGGACCATATTGAGCTTCGGATTTAGCTTGTAAATCTTTAATACCTTCTACCTTACCAGATGTAAAGGAATTTTGTGTTAAGAAGGATAAACCACCAGGAATTTCAATAGCACCTGTATTTTTTTGTGCTTTTGTATCAATATTCGCTACCAAAGAGAATGGAGCTGGATCTTGAGTTTCCCAAAGTGCTTCCATAGCAGCCATTTTCATAGGTTGTTCTTTAGTAATATATTGACCTTGATGATGGCCGGCTAAAGCGCCTAAAGAACCTGCAATTAATGTAATTACCATCCCCCATTTTACAGAGGTTTTATAGAAATCAACATTGCTTTTTCGAATCAAGTGCCATGCGCTGATAGCCATAATAATGACACCTGCTGTCATGGAACCATTTAATACAATATGAGCAAATTGACCAGGTACATAACCATTAGAAACGATAGCTAAGAAGTTATCCATTTCTGCACGGCCATTACGGATTACATAGCCTACAGGATGTTGCATAAAAGAATTTGCTACAAGAATCCAGAATGCGGATAAATTAGTACCTAATGCAACAAGTGTAGCCACAAGTGCATGTGTTTTTTGGGATAAACGATCCCAACCGAAAATCCAAACGCCCATAAATGTAGATTCCAAGAAAAATGCCATTAATGCTTCAAGGGCAAGTGGGGCACCAAAAATATCACCCATAAAACGAGAATATTCAGCCCAGTTCATACCAAAATGGAACTCTTGAACGATACCTGTTACTACACCCATAGCAAAGTTAATTAAGAATAATTTACCCCAGAATTTTGCCATTTTTTTGTAAACTTCTTTACCGGTGCTTACATAGGTCCATTCTAAAATAGCTACGATAACCGTCATCCCCAATGTAAACGGTACAAATAGCCAGTGATAGATAGATGTTAGCGCGAACTGTAATCGTGCTAAATCCAGTGCTTCAAACATGTCTTTTCCTCCTTAGAATTGACTCAAAAATACACACTTGATGAATGTCTTACATCATTACGCATGAGATACATAAGGATTTATGGTCTCTAAAATCTCTTTTTCTCGTGCAGCTAATTTATCAAAAGTTACACTTGTCATCTGTTTCACAAGTTCAGCTTGAATAACAGACATGGCTTCATTAACTGCACACTGGCCCATACATGCTTTAGAGCAAGAACCAACATCATACAAACAACGTTGTAAATACGTATCCCCCTCAACGGCTCTAATCACATCGAGCATGGAAATATCTTTAGGCTCACGATTTAATGCAAATCCACCATCCACCCCGCGGAATGATTTCATGATTCCTGCGGCAATTAGGCTGCGCATTATTTTAAGCAAAAAACGTTCTGGGATCATTTCTTGCTCAGCCAATACACCGCCTGTCACCTTCTGTCCAGATGGTAACATTGCCATGTGTAAAATCATGCGAAACGCATAGTCCGTGGCTTGATTTAGTTTCATAAGCACTCCTTTTCCAAAACAACGTCTACGTATTACCACTTTTAGTATATACGATACAAAACAATACTGCAATGGTATTGTTTTGTAAAAAGTAAATTTTATCACAAAAAAGGACCATTAGTATATTACTAATAGTCCTTCTCATTTATGTATGTAGTTTATAAAATCATCCAAAAAGTAGATGCCCTATTTCATAAGCAATTGCTGCAACAATACCAGATAATGGAATTGTTACAAACCACGCCAATACCATAGATCTTGCTACGCCCCAGTTAACAGCTTTCAAACGTTTAGAGGAACCAACGCCTAGCAAGGAACCACTTACAACGTGTGTAGTACTTACAGGTAAATGTAAGAATGTAGCTGTAAAAATAGTGATGGCAGAGTTTAAGTCAGCAGCGAAACCATTGATAGTTTCCAATTTGAAAATTTTAGTCCCCATAGTAGAGATGATTTTCCAACCGCCTACTGCTGTCCCCATGGCCATAGCCGTAGCACAACAAAGTTTAACCCATAATGGTACATCTAATGTATCGATAAATCCACCGCTAAGTAATGTTAAGGTAATAATCCCCATCGCCTTTTGCGCATCATTAGAACCATGAGAAAAGGCCATCATGATGGCAGATACAATTTGCATGGATCTAAATCGATCATTCAATGTAATTGGAGAAAATCTACCAAAGATAAGCAACAATACTTTCATCACAATATAGCCACCAATCATGGCTACAATTGGAGATAAAATGAGGGATAAGAAGATTTTTAAGATACCAGCCTCATTTAACGCATCAAAGCCTACAGACCAACCTACGGCACCGATGATACCACCGATAAGTGCATGGGATGAGGAACTAGGAATTCCCCAGTACCAGGTTAAAAGGTTCCACGTTATAGCACCTATAAGGGCTGCAGAAATGATACCACTATTGATTAGAGATGCAGACATGACGATGTCACCACCGATAGTCTTAGCAACACCAGTACTAACCATGGCCCCCAAGAAATTGAGTGCCGCAGTCATCATAATTGCCTTTTTAGGCTCAATAGCACGGGTCGAAACAGATGTAGCAATGGCGTTCGCCGTATCGTGGAAGCCATTGATGTAGTCAAATGCTAGGGCTAGAAATACGACTAGCCAAACTAAGTAATGTGACTCAAGCATACTTCAATACTACCCGGCGGAATGTACCAACCAAATCTTCGCAACCATCGATTACATCCTCCATGGCGCTAAGGATTTCCTTCCATTTGATAATTTCAATAGGATCTGTACACTCAGTAAAGAGTTTAGCCATTTCTTCGTGGTAAATATTATCCGCTTCAGACTCAAGTTTCAATACTTGGTGTACACGGCCTTCTACCTTTACATGGTCCTTTTTAAGGCTACCCATATAACCAATAGATTTATTAATATGCTTAACGCATTTAACAACGATTTCACTCATGCGAATGGCACCATCACTAGGTTTACCTACATGATACATAACCATTTTATCCATGATTTCTTTGATATTATCAAGTGTTGTATCTAATTGATCAATCAACAATTGGATATCTTCACGGTCCATCGGTGTAATGAATGTTTTACGCAAACGATCAACCGTTTCATTAACTAATTCATCCGCAGCTTTTTCCTTTGTATCAATTTCCAAGAATGCTTCTTCTTTAGAAACTTCGCCTTTGAAAACGCGTTCCATCATTTCCGCACTTTCATAGGTAAGTTCAGCATGATTTTCTAAAATACTAAAAAACTTTTCTTCTTTTCCTTTTAATTTAAAAGCCATGGAGATCCTCCTGATACAGTACTGTTAGCCTCTATAATTATAATACAATTATAGCATAGTAAATCAGTGCGTGCCTATCTATTTATTGATTTCTCGCACCAAATGAGGCATTTCTGGAATAATTAATTTACTCATGCCAAGAGTAACAGCTCCCACCGAACCAGGAATAGAAAAAATTAATGTATTCGAATTTACGCCTGCCTCTGCACGAGATGCAATAGCTTTGGTACCAATATCCTCCGTAAAAGAAAGGTATCTAAAAATTTCGCCAAAACCTGGTATTGATTTTTCAAATAAAGAATTTACGGCCTCAATAGTTACATCACGCATCGCAATTCCTGTGCCACCTGTTGAAATGACTACGTCAACATCTTCATCATTGCACCAAGGAATAATAGCCTTACGAATTTCATCATAATCATCAATTACAATTTTACGAACTACTACATTATGATTTGCAGCTTCTAGTAATTCTTGAACCTTATTTCCACCCTTGTCAGTTTCCATTGTTCGTGTATCAGAAACGGTTAATACCGCCACGTTCAGTGGTCTTTCTATAATTTCTTGAGACATATATCCTCCTAGAATAATAGCATCAAATTAGCCAATGTCGTAAATCCATTATCGCGTAATGTATCGCGCAATTGCCATGTATAGGCGATAAATGGTGCGCAATGAAGGCGTAACCAAAATGATAAATATGGTGTATCACCTTGAAAAATGGCTAATCTTGGTAATGCATAGAGATTATCACTTGGCTTTACTGTTCCCGGTGTCACTGTGAAAGCCATTTTAAATCCACTTTCACTAGTTATACGTTGAATTTCAGCATTATTAAAGCCCCCTGGATAAGCCAAATACTTAATAGGTTTTCCCATAAAACCTTCCAGTGTATCCTTACCACCTTTAATTTCATCTACCCAGGTGGATGGATCTACAAAAGTTAACATCCGATGATGGTTAGTATGACTTTCTACAGTAAAGCCATGGGCGTTCATAACTTGTAATTGATTTGCAGATACAAATCGGTCTGTATTAATAGCATCACTAATCATAAAAATAGTAGCTTGCATATTGTAGGACTGTAAAATTGGTAACACATCCTCATAATTGTCTATATAACCATCATCAAAGGTAATAACAATTGGTTTTTCTGGTAATTCTTTTCCTTCAGTTATATACGCATATAAATCATCTAAGCTAATCGTATGATATCCTTCTTTATGTAAATATTCCATTTGCTTAGTAAATTCAGCAACATCAAGTGTCAATGCAGAATGATACTTGTCATTTACTTGGTGATAATTTAAAACAGGAACACCATAGATTTTGTAATTTGATGACAAACAATACATACTTCCTAACGTAATAAATAGCACCGCTATACAAGCGATAATTACATATAATATACGTTTACATACGACTAACAGCATAATTAAGAACCTTCTTACTTCATTTAACATTTATATTTCATACTCTTTGAGAATAACATACTCAACCTTTTGTTTCAATATAAATCCCCTTATAGGTCATTCAAAATTTATATAAATAGCCTATAAGGGGATTCATTAATTATGTATTCAAGAAATATTCGCTAAGCCCTACTAGCTCAAGTAGCTTAATGCATTCTGCATTAACATCAATGGTCTCACCAGTGCGACGTTTTAATACAATAAACGATTCATTGATAATATCGCGTACTGTAAAACGAGTATTCACAGAGGTCGTGTAATCTTGGAATACTACGGCCAAAGTACCTGGTTCTAAAGCGTCTTTACTATTATATAAATCAAGACCATCAATCTCCATTGAACCTTTAAAGGGCTTTAATAAGGAGCACATAACACGGCCCAATGTACTTTTACCACTACCAGACTCACCGAGAATACCGAGGCATTTCCCTTATTCAATACGATAACCTCATCAGCAATATGAGAAATAACACTCACATCATGAGTAATAAAGAGCATACCTACGTTCCCTGGTCGGATAGGAAGTCGCACACAAAAAATAAGTTCCTATCCCAGCACGCATAGCTATCGCTCCGCTCTCCTATGCATTCTTAGAACCTGATGCAATGGACGTATGCGTCGCTGCACTCCTTTACGCCCTAGTGCCCTAGGTTTCCCAGATCCGTCTAATTAAGCTTTACACATAGTGTAAACCTCTACAACCTTGGCTGGAGACGGCTCTCGCAGTATAACAAACCCACGAATAAACAAAAGAAAAAGGCCTACCATTCGGTAGACCTTTTTCTTTCGTTAATCAGCGACTTCCTATCCTCCCAGGCCGTCTCCAGCCAAGTACTTTCGGCGTTTATGAGCTTAACTACTGTGTTCGAGATGGGAACAGGTG
>NZ_BBXI01000006.1 GCF_001078375.1 Veillonella tobetsuensis | reverse complement strand
ATGGTTGGTTTTGACTTTGTCAAAACCCGCACTCTGGCATATGTTCAATCATATTGATTGATTACCTATCATTGTTCAGTTTTCAAAGATCTGTACCAGTCAGACTAGATTTTATCTAGCTTTGAAGCACTTTCTTAAAAAGTGTTTCGCCAACTGGCGACTAGATTATAATAACATGTTGTCACTTTCATGTCAACACCTTTTTATAATCTTTTTTAGAATTTTGTAATCGTATTTCCTTGCCGATACAAAAACCTAACCATTCAAAACAAGATGCATCATCTAATTAGCCTCTCATTAAGAAACAGTCGCTGTAACGACTGTATGACTATTATAGTACAACACACATACCTGTGCAACCCCTAATTTCCACTTTCACAAAATTTCATTTTCTTCTCATTTCAACAAAATATATATTGATTTTACACAATATATTTTGGTACAATATGGTTATCAGATGGGCATATATATATTATAAGAGAAACGCCCTATTTTAATACTATATATAAGGAGAGAATTATGTACTTCTCAAAAAAACTATTTACCAAAACAGTTGCTCTAGCTGCTATTTGTGCTTCAATTGCCACTGCAAGCTTTGCAGCTCCACAAGGAACTTATGACACATCTGAAATCCATGTAACAGGACAAGCATCTCGCTCTGTTGCACCTAGCTATGCCATCCTTACATTAGGCATCACTAGTGAGAACACTAATATCAATGCCGCAAAATCTAACAATGACCGCATTATGAGCGAGCTAGTTAGTAGACTTTCAAACTTAGGAATTGCTAAGAAAGATATTTATACATCCAATATTTCTATTAATCCTACTAGCGATTACCAAGATGGTAAACGCATTAATACGGGTTATAGTGTGTCCAACCATGTAACAGTAAAAATTATCGACCTAAATACGGTTGGTAAAGTTGTAGATGCTGCTGTTAACGCTGGAGCTAATGACATCAACAATTTATCATTCCAAAACGACCCGTCCCAACAATTATCTGACGCTTTGACTACAGAAGCAATTCAAAACGGTCGTCATAAGGCAGAAATCATTGCTACTGCTTTAGGTCGTACATTGGGTCCAGTTAAAACTGTAAATATTAGCAACACTGAAACAAGCACTTTTGACCAAGGTTACTATCGTAATGCAAAATTACTTGCTGCAAATCTTAGTACTGAAACACCTGTGGAAAAAGGTTCCTTAGTTATTTCCCAAGATGCTGATATCGTATATTATCTTCAATAAACATCAAGCTACCAACAAGTTACAAATAAATAGTTTCTTGTAATCAACAATAAGAAACAAAACAATAAATTATACACAACAACAAACGCAAGAAAAGACCGTGCAACACCACACAGTGTTACACGGTCTTTATGTTTCATATTATTTATTTGTCGTAGTTTCTGGTACAACACCTTCATGTACAGCTACGATACCACCTGTCAATTCATGATAAGTGGCTTGTTCATAACCTAAGGATTTCCAGATTTCCAAGATTTCACTTTGATGAGGATAGCGGCGCAAGGATTCTGGCAACCAAGCATAAGAGGAATTATCCTTACTCAATTTCCCTATTATAGGTAATATATAGGAGAAGTAAAAGTTGTATAATTGCTTAAACCCAAATGCACTTGGTTTAGCTAATTCCAATACCACTACCTTACCGCCTGGTTTTACAACGCGTTGCATTTCTGACAACACTTGCTTGATGTCAGGTACATTACGCATTGCAAAGCCGCTCATAGCTGCATCAAAGGTATTATCTGCATAAGGTAAAGCCATAGCATCTCCATGCACCAAATTTACTTGGTCCAAAAGATCCGCTCGTTCCATGCGTGCACGCCCTTGATCCAGCATCTCCACATTAAAGTCTAATGCTTCAACGGTCAAAGTAGGTTCTTGACGCAACGCTTCCTTTGTAAATACACAAGTACCACAAGCTACGTCAAGCACATGTTGATAAGGTCCAATATTCATTTCTTTTACAGCGAACTTACGCCAGAAATAATCTTGCCCAAAACTGAGCACAGTATTCATCAAATCATAATGCTTGGCAATATTAGAAAATACACCTTGCACAAACTGTTCTTTGTCTTCATAAGTGTTAAATTCTTTAGTATTCATGGTACCCACTTTCACAATCAAAATTTCACATGCTGACAGTATACCACAACTAGCGATTACATTCTAGAACTAAGAACTATTCTTATATATATACTATAGTATACTCAAAATGCATAGAAATAGTATTTATCTATTGAAATAATAAAATGTTCGTTGTATAATGACATATGTCCTTTGTAAAAGGATTTGTATTTATGGCTATACTCAAAAGCCAATTTTATTGTTTTATGTAGTCTAATGAAGTATTGGAGTCTATTATGAATCGATTTATGAAATCCATCAATAGGGTCAGTCTTATTCAACAAATACTTATCGGTATGATAATCGGTATTTTGACGGCTCTCTATGTTCCCGACCTTGCAAACGAACTTGCTTTACTGGGTATATTATTTGTAGGTGCCCTCAAAGGCATTGCACCAGTCCTCGTATTCTTCCTTGTAATCGCTGCGATCAGTAAACATCGCTCCGGTCAAAAAACTGGTATGGGTTCTGTTATTACCTTATATCTATTAGGTACATTCCTCTCTGCAGCACTGGCAGTAATTGTAAGTTGGTTCTTCCCAACTACATTACACCTAGTAGCAGGCGCAGCAGATGCAGCACCGCCACAAGGTATCGCAGAGGTTATGAAAACACTCCTAAAAAATGTTGTAGATAACCCTGTAAAAGCCTTAATGAATGCTAACTATATCGGTATTTTAGGTTGGGCTCTTATCATTGGTGGTGCATTGCGCCATTCTCCAATGAATACAAAAGAAGTGATGGAATCAATCGCACAAGCGATTACTACTGTAGTTGGTTGGATTATCCGCTTTGCTCCTCTGGGTATCATGGGTCTTGTAGCAGACTCCATAGCTACTAATGGTATTGAAGCATTAATTGGTTATTTCCAATTACTAGTATTACTTTTAGGCTCTATGATTTTCGTGGCTTTAGTAATCAATCCGATCTTATCCTTCATCTACCTTCGTCGTAACCCATATCCATTGGTATTTAAATGTTTACGCGAATCTGCAATCTACGCATTCTTCACACGTAGTTCTGCTGCAAACATCCCTGTAAACCTTGACTTGGCAAAACGTTTAAAACTCAACCCTGATATGTACTCTGTATCCATCCCATTGGGTGCAACAATCAACATGGGCGGTGCAGCGATTACCATTACAATCATGACATTGGCTGCTGCAAATACATTGGGTATCATCGTAGATGTTCCTACAGCTATTCTTCTATCCGTTATCGCTACGATTGGTGCCTGTGGTGCCTCTGGTGTAGCTGGCGGTTCCTTGCTTCTCATTCCATTGGCATGTTCCCTCTTCGGTATCTCCAACGATGTGGCAATGCAAGTTGTAGGCGTAGGTTTCATTATCGGTGTGTTACAAGACTCCACCGAAACAGCACTTAACTCCAGTACAGATATTCTCTTCACTGCTAGTGCTGATTATGCTAAACGCGGTTATAACGACAATTGGGATTAATCCCTTATATAGAATTAGACGATCCATTGGGTCGTCTTTTCTTTTTGTGAAAGTTTTTCTTTTATAAATCATTTCTTTTTTTAATATAACTATATTGATTTTATTCAATATATGATATAATAATTACATGATAATAAATCTTAAGAACTTAACTTTACATAGAAAGGATATACCATGAAACAATACGATATTATTGTAGTAGGCACTGGTGGTGCAACCATCGTAGCTGATGCAGCACAAAAAAAAGGCCTCAACGTAGCAATTATAGAGAAAGGTAAATTTGGTGGCACCTGTCTCACACGAGGTTGTATCCCCACAAAGGTTATGGTAACAGCAGCTAATGCTGTCCAAGAGGTAGAAGAATTCAAAAAAATCGGTATTAATGTGAATTCCGCCACTATGGATTGGGACATTGTATCCAAACGCACATGGCATATGATCGACAAATCTGCTGGTATTTATGACTACTACAATGCGTTTGATAATGTAGACGTATACCGCGGTGCCGCTAGCTTTGTATCTGACAAGGTTATGGACATCCACCTTAACGATGGTTCTGGCACAGTAGAAATCACTGCGCCTACAATTATACTTGGTACTGGTGGCTACAGTAATGTACCTAATGTACCTGGTCTTCAGGAGGCTGGTTTCCTTACTAGTGAAAATCTGTTTGGAGATAAATTCCCTAAACAACCATATAAATCCCTTGCGATTCTCGGTGCAGGTCCAATTGGTGTAGAATTCGCTCACGTATTTGCTTCTGCTGGTACAAATGTAACAATTCTTCAACACAATGTCCGCTTAGTACCTAAAGAAGATGCGGATATGTCTGAACATTTACTTAACAACTATAGAGAACGTGGTATCAACGTAATTTTAAACCAAGATACAGTTGAGATTCGCCAAGAAGAGGGCCTTAAAGTAGTTGTAACTAAAGATCGCACTACAGGTGAAGTAACCGAAACTAAGGTTGAGGAAATTCTTGTAGCCGCTGGAATTCGCCCAGCTGTCGAAGAATTACACCTTGAAAATACCGGCATCGAAACATGGCCAAAAGGATGGATTAAAACTAATGAGTTTTTGGAAACATCTGTTGAGGGTATCTATGCTCTAGGCGATGTAAATGGCGAGCCAGCCTTCCGTCATCGTGCAAACTACGAAGCAGATATCATTGCACACAACCTCTTCTATGCAACTAGCGAAGAAGATTACCGCTGGGCACGCTACGACACATTGCCAAAGGTTACCTTCTCATACCCTGAAATTGGTAGTGTAGGTCTTACTGAGGCAGAAGCTATCAAAGCCGGCTACAATGTAGGGGTAGGCAAAAACTTCTACTCCTCTACCGCTAAAGGGTATGCTATGGGCATCAACCCTGGTGATGTAAATGATGGCTTTGTCAAAATCGTAGTAGACAAAGATACAAATCATATCCTCGGTATGCATGTGGTAGGACCTCAAGCATCTATCCTATTCCAACCGTATGTTAACCTTATGAATAGTGGTATCACTCCACTAACAACTATCAACGAAGAAATTGCTTCTGAACGCACAAAACGATTGCGCGAAAAGGGAATTTCTCGTGATATGGACCCTAGATCCGTTATCACTGTAGGTGAAACTATGAGTCCTCACCCATCCCTTGTGGAGGTCGTCATGTGGACACAAGCATATTACGAAAATCGTTGGTAAACAAAATACGAAAAAGACCGATACACGTTGTATCGGTCTTTTTCATTTCACTGAAAGAACAATGTGTTCTTTCTTTTATTTTTTATCCATTACAATATCATGGCCCCATACTAGGTTCGTACGACGTTTATCAAAACCTTGATCTGGTTCTGGTGGTAATTTAGTTGCTTTACTTTGAGAAATGTAAGAGCCTGTATTACCATCAACAGTCACAACTGTTTTCTTGCCATTTTGATGCATAGTTACATAGTAGTTAACCTTACCATTATGAGCTTCAACTTTCCAGCCTTTCATAACAGCATCTGCGCCGAGTTGGCCTTTTGCAATCGCTTCAGCTTGAGATGGTTCGATAACCTTATCTTTATTAAAGATTTCACCAACTACGCGTTTAGGTTTTCCACCTTCGGACATGTCGGATTGATGACCTGTTACGATATCAATTTTCATCTTATATTCGTGATATTTACTATAGCCAGTCACTTTATATGCATAAGCTAGATCGTTAGAATTCAATTCTACAGAATGCAATGCAGCATTAGGGAAACGATTTTGGAAGATTGTACCAATTTCGCTCATTGTCATTACTACAGATTGGCCTGGAGCCCGCTTAATTGTAATATCTGTGCTTGTTTCAGGCTTAGTCTTACGCGCTTGTACTTCATATGGTGTAGCAACAGAGAAAACACCAACCGCTAATACACCAGTCAAAACCAAAGATACTAATTTTTTATTCATTATAATCCTCCCACATATCAATCGGATTCTATAAACCTTCATTTGAAGCTAATCGCTCTTCTACATCGGTCATCAATAGTTTATAACAAGTGGCCACCAAAGGCACACCTATAATCATGCCGGTAACGCCCATCAAGCTACCGCCAATAATAACGGCTGCAAACACCCATAAACCTGGTAACCCAATAGAATTACCAACAATTTTAGGATAGATAACATTACTTTCAATTTGATGCAATATCTCTAAAATAATAACATAGATTAATGCATCCATAGGACTAACAGTCAGTAAAATAACTGCACCCATGATACCACCAACATAGATACCGATTAACGGAATCAATCCTGTAAGGCCAATAACACATGCAATGGTAGTGGCATATGAGATATTAAATAACCACAATGTAATGCCTACCATAATACCTAAAATCAAGGCATCAATAAACTGGCCCACAAAGAAACTACTAAATGTTTGAACTGCTACTTTACTAACATAAGTAACGCGATTTACCCAAGTATCAGGTGCATAAGCACGCAAGATGCGTTTGCCTTGCATAATCAGACGCTCTTTATCTAGCAGCATATAGATGGCAAAGATAAGTCCTAGACCAATATTCACAGTCCAAGACAGAACTGTGCCCATCGTATTCACGACATAGGTACCACCTTTTGTGCCCCACTCACGCGTGTAGTTAACGATACTTTCACCATTAAGCGTATTCACAACAGTTGGATTCGAAACCAATGGCATCGTATCACTTAGATGCTGGATCCATTGTTGAAAGTCTACGTACAACTGTGGGGCAGCAGCTACGATAAGTGTAATGGAGTGAACCAGTTGCGGCACCGCCATTCGTGCAATGAAGTACACGATAAGACTAATCGTCACGAAGGACAAAATAAGACTCAAGGGACGCCGAATCTTGTACCTCCACCCCGTTTTGATGCTAGGCCAGAGCCACCGTTCGTAACGCACCACTAGAATATCGAGGACAAATGCCATACAGGCACCCACGATAAGTGGTACAAAGGCTGTTATCAGTACATCTAGACCTGAAGCAATATCACTGATACGAAGGGCTACTAACACCATGATACCTGCCAGGATAATCGCGGTGATAAGCTCCTTATAATATTTAAATTTTCCCATACTAATAACTCACTTTTACTAAACACTGGTAAGTATTGTACACAATATAAATGAACGCTATATGATAGAAAAACACTAGGTCCTTTCTCGTGTACAGTAGTATTTCTAATAGAATTAGTATAACACAAAAGTCCATCTTATCGCACCCCAAATATAAAGAGAGACGAAAAGATGGACTTATATTAGTTTATATTAGATTGAGAACGCTCAAAATTAACGGTGGATGTAAACATCTACACGACGGTTTTCAGCTTTACCAGATGCAGTAGAGTTTGTTGCAACTGGTTTAGCATCGCCATTAGCGATACCAATCAAGCGATTAGCATCTACACCATTATTTACCAAGTATTGCGCAACATCTTGGATACGACGCTCGGACAAGCCGATGTTGTATTGAGGATTTGCATCAGTATCAGCATTACCCATCAATTTAACTTGATCGTTTGGATATTGTTGAGCAGCGTTCAATGCAGCTTGTAAGTTAGGAGTTTGGTCTGCACGAGGAACGTCTTGGTCGGAATCAAAGTAGATGGATTGCACATAGTAATCAGCCATAGCTGGTTTTGCAGGTGCACGATGTTCAACTACAGGAGTTCGAACTGGATCTGGAGCATAGCTTGGAGTATACACTGGAGTTGCTGCTTTATGACCACCAAAACGATAGGATACGCCAACTACAGGACCTTGGAAGGATACATTGTGTGTATCAGTAGCTTGTGTATTGATATAACGGTAGCCCGCATTGATATCTAAATCTTCATTTACTTTATAGCCTAAACCTGCTTCCCAAGTTGTAGTTTTTTTAGTACCGATACCAGCTTTGCCATATACGTCTACTTTAGAACCTAAAGCTGCTTTACCAATAACACCTACTTGAGCAATATTATTAGTACCGCCATCTTCATCATGATTGCGAATACGGCCATAACCACCATATACTGCAACATTTTTGTTTAAAGAACGGATTACGTTCAATTCATGCATATCAATATCGTTATGTTTAGTGTTCAAACCATGATAACCATATTGTACTGCTGTTTTATCAGACAATGCATGAGTTACGCCACCATCAAAATTCCATTTGTGAGCGTCTTTACCATCAGCCATTTTACCTTCAATGCTAGCAGCACCAAGATCAACTTGAGTTTCACCTTTTGTGAATTGTGTTTGTGGTGTAGCACCTACAACAGAAATACCCATTGTAGCTACAGCCAATAATGCGATAATTTTTTTATTCATAAGATTCCCTCCTAAATTCTCTCGATACATATACAAGGGTATAATACATAATTATATTGTACACAACTTTACGATAAAATTCAATATAGATTATAAAATTTTTAAAGATTTTATTAAAAACTAGTATAAAACAACTGTATCATGCATAAAAAAGGCACCGACCCTTAGGTCGATGCCTTTTTATATTCATATATATCCCTTACATATATACGTGAAATTGATGATTCTTAGTAAATAACACATTCCCCAATGTGTCATTTATTCCACATCTGTATTGTATACTATCTAAAGATTCTAAGCAAGCTATTTTTCATAAATCTTTCATAAACTATTTTAAAAGTTTCAATATACCTATACTATTTTATGCTGCCATGAGCCACTGATGAATCGCATATAAGCACAAACTAATCGTAAGGATTGATCAAAACACAAAGAAATCCAAGCACCATAGAGTCCTAAGCCTAATGTAATACAAAGTACATAGGTAATAATAGGTCTAATAATAGCTACACTTACTAATGAATATTTCATGATATAGAAGGTATCTCCTGCCCCTTTTAGCACCCCTGCATATACTTGTTGCAAAGCCTGAGGGAATGCAGCAATCGCCATGATACCCATTAAAGCACCTGCTAAGGTAACAACATCACTTTCACGCGTATACAACTGAACGAGCAAATGTCCTGCACTTATAAAAATCATGGCACTAATGAAACCTACGACGAGACCCATCCGTGCACCAATGATGCCAAAGGCACGCGCTAAATCAGGGCGTTTATGTCCTAAGTTTTGGCCGGTATGTGATGCACCAGCAAAGCCGAGGCCCATTGCAAAATAATAGAATATATCCATCAAGTTCATACACACATAGTGTGCCGCCAAAGGTACTGCACCTAGAGATGCAACAATCATGGTATATGTGTACATACCAAAACGCTCAAAGAACTGTTCTCCAAGGGAACTACCACCAACGTGAAATATCGTATGTAATACAGTTCGCTCAAAGCGCCATTTCGATGGGTGCAATAAGGTTAGTCCTGTCTTAGTATGTTGAGATATAGCACGTAGCAAAAGCGCTGCAATAACAGCACTACTAATAAGGGTGGAAATTCCTGCCCCCATAACACCAAATTCTGGGAAGAATGCAATACCATAGATCAAGAAGAAGTTCAAAATCGTATTTAAGATATTTCCTACCACATTAGATTTGAAAATAACCTTAGTATTGCCATAGCCAATAAGAGCGCCCCCCACAATTTGGCTAAAGGACTGAAAGATAAGGCTAAGAACGATGAATCGCCCATACCAGACAGCAGTTTCAATATAGCCATCCTGAGCACCTGTAAATCGCAATATATGTTCTAGATTAAACAAACAAATAGCAAGTAATGGTACATAAATCAGAAAATTCAACAAAATTGATTGCTTAAGCACCGCATTCATGCCATCTACATCACCTTCACCATGGCGACGAGCAATAATAGCGGTCACCGCAATGGATAAGGCGCGACAGATTACGAGCATAACCATTTCTGGCTGCCCCATAATACCTACCGAAGCAAGTGCAGCAGCCCCTAAAGAACCTACCATCGCTAAATCGATAGCAGTCATTAACTGCATCATCAGCCCTTGCAATGTAGCAGGCCAGGCAATCTTTAAATATTTATTATATAGATTTTTTGTAGTTTCTACTGGTCCCAAACGATCCTTGCTAGGCAATATGGTATCTACTGAAAACCATCGTTGTAAAGCTTCAATCATGATAACTCCCTATAACAAATCCAAAAAGGGGGCTATTCCCCATATTTCTTATGTATTATATCATATAACATATGAGAAGTCATTCATATATCATGCTTTTTAATTAATAATGTATATCAAAAATGCAAAGAAACCCCTTATACACTTTTCTATACCCAATAGGGTATTAGTATTGTATATAAGAGGTTTCTTTATTTCATTCCTAAATTAAGCTCTATTTTATTTGAAAATATTTATCATATTTAATAGATAAATATATCAAACATAAGAGACTCGAGTATCTGCTAAACTAAGTAGCGTCTATCAGCAATCTTACGTGTTATCCTTTAGATGCTAACAGCTTATCTACGGCAGCGCGTAAATCATCTAAACCTTGTTTAGTTTCAGCTAACTCACGACGTTGACGTTCGTTTTCAGCCTCTAAGCTATTAAGACGAGCCGCTTGATCTGCAATAACGTATTTTTGTTCTGCATTTTCCTTTTTGAGGCTAGATACTTCATCTTGCATTACATATACAGAGCTAATAGGGCCCGCTTTGTAACGATCAGGAATATTTTTCTTTTCTGGGCTGTAACCAAATTTATGCGTTACACCAGCATTTACCATATTATGATTGCCACCAACAGAAACACCTATGTTGAACATAGTATTTTCATTTGTGTAATGTGCTAGGCCAAGGGCTGCCGCAGTTTCACCACGATAGTTGCCTACGCCTGCCATAACTTGAGTTGGTTCTAATGGATCATATTGAATTGGTTTCAATGCGGCCATCGCAGCTGCATGAGCACCAACACGTTGAACTTCACCTGCTACTTGATTAATAGCTTGGCTTGTATTTGTATTGGATGCATTCAATTGTGATACATTAACTGCATCGGTTGGATCCGTACCAGGTGCTACGCCTTTAATTTGGTTGTTACCATTATGTAATCCATCCTTAGTTAAAGATACAGGACCCGCATTTGGATTATTAGGATTTGCACTTCCTGGCGTAATTGTCATCCCATTGCCATTCGTTACAGTTGTGTTACCTGCTGCATCTTTAAATGTGGCAGACTTCATATCTGTAAGTTCAGGATTAACTGCATAGCTAATAGTTTTGCCTACTTGGCTTACCATCATATTATTGCCAGCTTTGAAAGTTACTGTTTCATTTGCCTTAATTTTTTCAGCCGTTGCAGTAGGTGTGCTATTTACACCAGAACCTTCTGAGCCAACAGCTGCATTCCAACCAGCATTTGATACAGCAGATTTTATTTGGTCTTCAGTAGCAGCACGACCAGAAGTAATGTTGTTAGGATCCCAAGCTTTATTAGTTAAACCTGTAACAACACCATCTTTACCATTTACAGCTATAGGATTTGTACCACCTGTTGTAATGATGCCATCTTTACCATCAATACCTACAGTACCAATACCTGCTTTACCATCTTTGCCATTAAGTGTAATCTTATCTGCAACTTTCACAGATCCATTTACACCGTCAATAGCAACTGCATTTTTACCATCGCCAGCTTTCACAGTACCATTCGTACCATCAATAGCAACAACATTGCCATCCTTACCAGCCGTGATAGTACCAGCAATACCATCTATAGTAATCGCCTTAGTTGGATCAGCGGCACCTAATGTAATCTTATCATTCAACTTATTGTCATAAATTGTATGACCATCTGCAGCAGTTGTCTTAGTTAATACAATATTGCCAGTAGTATTATTAGCACCTTGACCACCATTTGCAGTCAACTCAGTCGTTGCTGCTTTAGTTTTAGCATTCAATTGACTAACATTGACAGCATCTTTTGCAGCTGTACCATCTGCAACATTAACAATTTTGTTATTGCCATTATCTAGGCCGTTACCAGTTAAGGAAACTGTGTCTTTACCTGGTTTTGTAATCGTAACACCATCCTTAGTGAAAGTAGCCTTGTTTCCAGCAGTATCCGTCACAGTAGTACCCGTAGCCTCAACCTTAGTTGTATCACCCGCTGCATTTGTTACAGTAGCGCCAGTAGAAGCAACGTTTGTTGTATTACCAGCTGCGTCCTTAACAGTTGCACCTTTAGCATCAACCTTAGTTTCATCACCAGCTGCATTTTTCAATGTATTGTTTGTAGCGGTAGACGTATTAGTATTTGCACCATCTGAAAGTGTATTAGAGGTCGCTGTTGCAGTATTGGTATTAATACCATCTGTAATCGTATTAGATGTAGCATTCGATGTATTCGTATTACCGGCACCATCATCAATTACATTTTTATCAGCTGTAGATGTATTTGTCTTAGCACCATCAGTAATTGTAGTTCCTGCTGCCGTAGTTGCAGTAGTTTTCGTACCATCAATTACAGTATTGCCAGCTGCGTTAGATGTGTTAGTTTTGCCACCGTCAGTTTGAACGATGCTATCGCCTTTAATAACAGTTGTTTTACCACCTGTAGCATTGAAAGTAGCTGATTCCATATCTTTAAGATTTTTATTTAAGGAGTAGGCCAATGTTTTACCATTTTGATCAATAATAAGATTGTTGCCCGCTTGGAGTTGAACCTCTTCACCACTTGCTACATTTGTTTTGGCGGAACCATTTGCTTCGCCTGTAGAACCAGTTACCTTACCAGAATTTACATTCCAACCAGCACCAACTTTATCGGCTACAATTTGCAATTGGTCTTCTGTTGCAGCACGACCAGATACAGCCTTCGTTACGCCAGGCGTCCAAGTTTTGTTAGTCAAACCAGTCACAGTGCCTGCTGCACCATCAAGCTTAATAGAGTTTGTACCACCTGTTGTGATTGCGTTATTCACACCATCGATAACAGCTGTGCCAATCGTTGCTTTTCCAGCAGTGATTGTACTTGCGTTTGTACCATCTGTAATTGTATTAGATGTAGCATTGGATGTATTTACATTGCCATTACCATCATCAATTACATTACTATCTACAGTAGTCTTATTAGATTTAGTACCATCTACTAATGTGTTTTCATCAACAGTAGATGTATTTGTTTTAGCACCATCTTTAATCACTTGACCAGCGGCAGTCGTTTCTGTGGACTTAGTACCATCTGCAACTGTATTACCAGCTGCAGTAGATGTATTCGTTTGAGTGCCAGCAGTTTGAACGATACTATCGCCTTTAATAACAGTAGTTTTACCACCTGTCGCTTCAAAGGTTGCCGAGTTCATCTTCACAAGGTCTTTATTCAAGGAGTATGTGAAGTCTCGTTCATTTTGGTTCACTGTGAGGTTTTCACCAGCAATCAATTGAACTCTATCGTCTTTACCAACCTTAGCATTTTTCTTAGTACCTGTTTGCGCACCAGATGTAGTGGCATCTTTATCTGCTGTGATTTGCCATGTTTGTTCCCCTACAGCTTTTAATTGTTCTTCTGTAGCCGCACGGCCTTTCGTTGCAAAGTCTGCTGCTGTTACCGTTGTGTTAGACAAACCAGTAATATCATTAGTTGTACCACCAGTTACTGTTACTGTACCAGTTTTAATTGTGCCTGCTGCACCATCTAACTTAACGGCATTAGCGCCACCAGTAGTGAATGTGTTATTTACACCATCAATAACAGAGGAACCAATCGTAGCCTTACCAGCCGTACCATCAATCGTTACCGCATTAGCACCAGTACCAAGTATCACCTTATCATTGAGTTTTACATCATAGATAGTATGACCATCAGCAGCGGTAGTAGATGTAAGGGTTACATTACCTTTAGTAGCATTAGCAGCCTCACCAGCATTAGCAGTAACTGTAGTTGTTGCTTTTTTCACATCTGCAATATTAGCTGCATTTGTGTTGTCTGTGGAATCATTATTCACATGACCACTAGCAACATTTTTAATTACATTATTACCATTATCTAAACCCGCATCTGTTACCGATACAGGATTCTTACCAGTAGTATTGATACGTACACCATCTGATGCGTACTTAGTATTTCCGTTAGCAGAAGTTACAGTAGTACCCGTTGCAGTTGTTGCAGTAGAATTAGCACCGTTTGTAATAGTTGTGCCATCAGCTGTAGTAGCTGTAGATTTAGTACCATCGACTACTGTATTACCTGCTGCTGTAGATGTATTTATTTGTGTACCTGCAGTTTGTGTAATGGAATCACCAGTAATAACAGTTTTATTTGTACCAGTACCAAGGAATGTAGCAGAGTTCATCTTCACAAGATCTTTGTTAAGAGTGAATGTAAAGTCTCGTTCGTTTTGGTTCACTGTAAGATTTTCACCAGCAATCAATTGAACTCTATCGTCTTTACCAACCTTAGCATCTTTCTTAGTACCTGTTTGAGCACCAGACGTAGTAGCATCTTTATCTGCCGTGATTTGCCATGTTTGTTCACCTACAGCTTTTAATTGTTCTTCTGTAGCGGCACGGCCTTTCGTTGCAAAGTCTGCTGCCGTTACGGTTGTGTTAGACAAACCAGTAATATCATTAGTTGTACCACCAGTTACTGTTACTGTACCAGTCTTAATTGTGCCTGCTGCACCATCTAACTTAACAGCATTAGCGCCACCAGTAGTGAAGGTGTTATTTATACCATCAACAATGGAGGAACCAATCGTAGCCTTACCAGCAGTAACTGTACTTGTATTTGTTCCGTCTGTAATGGTATTCGATGTTGCATTGGATGTGTTTACATTACCATTGCCATCATCAATTACATTGCTATCTACAGTAGTCTTATTAGATTTAGTACCATCAACTAATGTGTTTTCATCAACAGTAGATGTATTTGTTTTAACACCATCTTTAATCACTTGACCATCTGCTGTAGTTTCTGTGGACTTAGTACCATCGACTACAGTATTACCTGCTGCTGTAGATGTATTGGTTTGTGTACCAGCAGTTTGCGTAATGGAATCACCAGTAATAATAGTTTTATTTGTACCAGTACCAAGGAATGTGGCAGAGTTCATCTTCACAAGATCTTTATTCAAGGAGTATGTGAAGTCTCGTTCGTTTTGGTTCACTGTAAGATTTTCACCAGCAATCAATTGAACTTTATCGTCTTTACCAACCTTAGCATCTTTCTTAGTACCTGTTTGAGCACCAGATGTAGCAGCATCTTTATCTGCCGTGATTTGCCATGTTTGTTCACCTACTGCTTTTAATTGTTCTTCCGTAGCGGCACGGCCTTTCGTTGCAAAGTCTGCAGAATTTACAGTTGTGTTAGACAAACCAGTGATATCGTTTGTAGTACCACCAGTTACTGTTACTGTACCAGTTTTGATTGTGCCTGCTGCACCATCTAACTTAACAGCATTAGCACCACCTGTAGTGAATGTGTTATTTACACCATCAATAACAGAAGAACCAATTGTAGCTTTACCAGATGTACCATCGATAGTTACTGCATTCGCACCAGTGCCAAGTGTCACTTTATCATTGAGTTTTACATCATAGATAGTATGTCCATCAGCAGCGGTAGTAGATGTAAGTGTTACATTACCTTTAGTAGCATTAGCAGCCTCACCAGCATTAGCAGTAACTGTAGTTGTTGCTTTTTTCACATCTGCAATATTAGCTGCATTTGTGTTGTCTGTAGCATCATTATTCACATGACCACTAGCAACATTTTTAATTACATTATTACCATTATCTAAGCCCGCATCCGTTAAAGATACAGGGTTCTTACCAGTAGTATTGATACGTACACCATCTGCTGCGTACTTAGTATTTCCATTAGCAGAAGTTACAGTTGTACCATCAGCTGTAGTAGCTGTAGATTTAGTACCATCGACTACAGTATTACCACCTGCTGTAGTTGTATTCACTTTTGTGCCATCAGTTTGAACGATGCTATCGCCTTTGATAACAGTTGTTTTACCGCCTGTTGCTTCAAAGGTTGCAGAATTCATCTTCACAAGATCTTTGTTAAGGGTGAATGTAAAGTCTCGTTCATTTTGATTTACTGTCATGTTTTCGCCAGCAATCAATTGAACTTTATCATTTTTACCTACCTTAGCATCCTTCTTAGTACCTGTTTGGGCACCAGAAGTGGTAGCATCTTTGTCTGCCGTGATTTGCCATGTTTGTTCGCCTACAGCTTTTAATTGTTCTTCAGTAGCTGCACGGCCTTTTGTTGCAAAGTCTGCACTAGTTACAGTTGTGTTAGACAAGCCAGTGATGTCGTTTGTTGTACCACCAGTAACTGTTACTGTACCAGTTTTGATTGTGCCTGCTGCACCATCTAACTTAACAGCATTAGCACCACCTGTTGTGAATGTATTGTTTACACCATCCACAATGGAAGAACCAATAGTTGCCTTACCTGCAGTGATTGTACTTGTATTAGTACCATCAGTAATGGTATTCGATGTTGCATTAGATGTGTTTACATTACCATTGCCATCATCAATTACATTGCTATCTACAGTAGTCTTATTGGATTTAGCACCATCAACTAATGTGTTTTCATTAACAGTAGATGTATTAGTCTTAGCACCGTCTTTAATCACTTGACCAGCTGCTGTAGTTTCTGTGGACTTAGTACCATCTGCAACTGTATTACCACCTGCTGTAGATGTATTCACTTTTGTGCCATCTGTTTGAACGATGCTATCGCCTTTAATAACAGTAGTTCTACCACCTGTGGCTTCAAAGGTTGCAGAGTTCATCTTCACAAGGTCTTTATTCAAGGAGTATGTGAAGTCTCGTTCATTTTGGTTCACTGTGAGATTTTCGCCAGCAATCAATTGAACTTTGTCGTCTTTACCAACCTTAGCGTCTTTCTTAGTACCTGTTTGGGCACCAGATGTAGTAGCATCTTTATCTGCAGTGATTTGCCATGTTTGTTCCCCTACAGCTTTTAATTGTTCTTCAGTAGCTGCACGGCCCTTCGTTGCAAAATCGGCTGCCGTTACGGTTGTATTAGACAAGCCAATAATATCGTTTGTAGTACCACCAGTTACTGTTACTGTACCAGTTTTGATTGTGCCTGCTGCACCATCTAACTTAACAGCATTAGCGCCACCTGTAGTGAATGTATTATTTACACCATCCACAATGGAAGAACCAATCGTAGCCTTACCAGCAGTGATTGTACTTCTATTTGTACCATCTGTAATGGTATTCGATGTAGCATTGGATGTATTTACATTACCATTACCATCATCGATAACATTACTATCTACAGTAGATTTATTGGATTTAGCACCGTCTTTAATCACTTGACCATCTGCTGTAGTTTCTGTGGACTTAGTACCATCAGCGACAGTGTTGCCACCTGCAGTAGATATATTCGTTTGAGAACCCGCAGTTTGTGTAATACTGTTGCCAGTAATGACTGTTGTATTACTGCCTGTACCAAGGAATGTAGCAGAGTTCATCTTCACAAGATTTTTGTTAAGAGTGAATGTAAAGTCTCGTTCATTTTGGTTTACTGTCATATTTTCGCCAGCAATCAATTGAACTTTATCGTCTTTACCAACCTTAGCATCTTTCTTAGTACCTGTTTGAGCACCAGATGTAGCAGCATCTTTATCTGCCGTGATTTGCCATGTTTGTTCACCTACTGCTTTTAATTGTTCTTCCGTAGCGGCACGGCCTTTCGTTGCAAAGTCTGCTGAGGTTACGGTTGTGTTAGACAAACCAGTAATGTCGTTTGTAGTACCACCAGTTACTGTTACTGTGCCAGTCTTAATTGTGCCAGCTGCACCATCTAACTTAACAGCATTAGCACCACCAGTAGTGAATGTGTTATTTACACCATCAATAACAGAGGAACCAATCGTAGCCTTACCAGCAGTGATTGTACTTGTATTAGTACCATCAGTAATGGTATTCGATGTTGCATTAGATGTGTTTACATTACCATTGCCATCATCAATTACATTGCTATCTACAGTAGTCTTATTAGATTTAGTACCGTCAACGATTGTATTTTGATCAACAGTAGATGTATTTGTTTTAGTACCGTCTTTTATCACTTGACCAGCAGCTGTGGTTTCTGTGGACTTAGTACCATCTAAAACTGTATTACCACCTGCTGTAGATGTATTCACTTTTGTGCCATCGGTTTGAACGATGCTATCGCCTTTAATAACAGTAGTTTTACCACCTGTGACTTCAAAGGTTGCAGAATTCATCTTCACAAGATCTTTATTCAAGGAGTATGTAAAGTTTTTACCTGCTTGGTCTACAGTTAGGTTTTCACCAGCAATTAAGGACACCTTATCGTCCTTACCAACCTTAGCATTTTCTTTTGTGCCAGTTTGAGCACCAGAAGTGCCAGCTTTCTTATCGGCTGTAATTTCCCAAGTTTGGCTACCTGCAGCATCTGCAACAGCTTTCAATTGGTCTTCTGTTGCAGCTCGGCCAGTAGTAGCAGTACCATTCCAAGTTGTATTAGATAAGCCGCCAATAGTATTAGCCGTACCGTTAACAGTAACACCACCGATATTGGCAGTTGTACCTGTAATTGTGCCTGTGGCACCATCTAAGGTTACGGCCTTAGCGCCACCAGTAGTGAATGTGTTATTGACACCATTAATGACAGAGGAACCAATCGTAGCTTTACCAGCTGTACCATCTATTGTTACCGCATTAGCACCAGAGCCCAACGTTACTTTATCGTTGAGTTTTACATCATAAATAGTATGACCATCAGCAGCTGTAGTAGATGTTAATGTCACATTACCTGTTGTTGCATTAGCTGCTTCACCTGTATTAGCAGTGATTTCAGTTTTAGACGCCTTTTTAGCTACATTGATAGCATCAGCTACATTTTGAGCTGTTGCTACACCGTCTTTAGTTGGACCTGTAATTGTACCATCTGTACCAGCAGTGATTGCTGCTGTATTTACGTCGTATTTCACAACGCCTACATCATCGATAGATGCAGTTGTTAATGTACCATTCTTGAAATTCAATCCATCCGCCAAGGACACTTGTTTCGCTGTACCATCGTTCGCTTTATAGGACAAGTTTGTCTTATTCGCAATCTTAGTACCATCAATCGTTACTTTGTAATCCTTAGTTGTACCATCTGCACTCGTTGTTGGTGTTACGGTCAATGGATTATTAGTATCTGTTGTATCTGTACTTACAGTTACAGCAGCTACAGCCGATTTTTTAATCTCTGCTTCAGATACTTTCACAGTCAAATTCTTGCCATTCGCATCAGTAGATACATATTTACCATCACCAACAATGCCCAATGTATCATCTTTCAGATTAACTACACCAGGGGATGTATTTGTATTACCAGAGAATTTCAAGTTAACTGCATCAGTAGTCGTTTTTGCTGTTTCAGCTACGGCTTTCAATTGATCTTCCGTCGCAGCTCGGCCAGTTGTAGCTGTACCATTCCAAGTTGTATTGGCCAAGCCAGTTACATGATTATTATCACCATCGACAGTTACACCACCGATAACTGCATTTTTAGCAGTAATTTTACCAGTTGCGCCATCAAGTTTAATGGTTTCAGTTGTACCAGTACCAATGGATACGCTAGTCAAACCAGCAAGATCCTTATTCAAGGAATAAGTAAACTTACGTTCATCTTGATTAATTGTAAGGTTATCCCCTGCAACCAATTCGACAGTTTCATCCTTACCAACAGTAGCATTTTTCTTAGTACCTGTTTGAGCACCAGTTGTACCTGCTTTATCTGCCGTAATATTCCAAGTTTGACTAGATGCAGCATCTGCGACAGCTTTCAATTGATCTTCTGTTGCAGCTCGGCCAGTAGTAGCTGTGCCATTCCATGTTGTATTAGATAAGCCGCCAATAGTATTAGCCGTACCATTTACAGTAACGCTACCAATAGTAGCCGTTTTACCTGTAATGGCCCCCGTTGTACCATCAACAGTTACAGCATTAGCACCAGTACCAAGTGTCACTTTATCATTGAGTTTTACATCATAAATAGTATGACCATCTGCAGCTGTGGTAGATGTTAATGTCACATTACCTGTTGTTGCATTAGCTGCTTCACCTGTGTTAGCAGTGATTTCAGTTTTAGATGCTTTTTTAGCTGCATTAATAGCATCAGCTACGTTTTTAGCTGTTGCTACACCATCTGTAGTTGGGCCTGTGATTGTACCATCTGTACCAGCAGTAATTGATGCTGTATTTACATCGTATTTCACAACGCCAGCATCATCGATAGACGCAGTTGTTAATGTACCATTTTTGAAATTCAAGCCATCCGCCAAGGAAACTTGTTTTGCTGTACCATCATTTGCTTTATAGGACAAGTTAGTCTTGTTAGCAATCTTAGTACCATCAATAGTTACCTTGTAATCCTTAGTTGTACCATCTGCACTAGTTGTTGGTGTTACAGTTAATGGATTATTAGTATCTGTTGTATCTGTGCTGACTGTTACGGCAGCGACAGCAGATTTTTTAACCTCTGCTTCAGATACTGTAAGATTTACATTTTTACCGTTTACGTCAGTAGAGATGTATTTATTATCACCTTTAATACCGAATGTATCATCCTTAAGGTTTACGGATCCAGTATTAGTTGCTACATCACCTGTGAACTTCAACGTGGTAGCACCAGTGGCAGCTTTCAATTGCTCTTCTGTAGCTGCACGGCCCTTAGTTGCAAAGTCAGTTGCAGATAAAGTCGTGTTAGACAAACCAGTGATATCGTTTGTAGTACCACCAGTTACTGTTACATTACCAGTTTTAACAGTGCCATCTGCACCATTAACTACTACAGCATTTGTACCACCAGTACTAATCTTGCTTGCTACACCATCGATACCAACAGTACCGATTTGTGCCTTACCAGCAGTGATTGTACTTGTATTTGTACCATCAGTAATTGTATTGGATGTAGCATTAGATGTATTTACGTTAGCACCATCAGTTTGAACAATGCTGTCACCCTTAATCACAGTTGTTTTACCGCCTGTTGCTTCAAAGGTTGCGGAATTCATCTTCACAAGATCTTTATTCAAGGAGTATGTAAAGTTTTTACCTGCTTGGTCTACAGTTAGGTTTTCACCAGCAATTAAGGACACCTTATCATCCTTACCAACCTTAGCATTTTCTTTTATACCCGTTTGAGCACCAGATGTGCCAGCTTTCTTATCTGCTGTGATTTCCCAAGTTTGGCTACCTGCCGCATCTGCGACAGCTTTCAATTGATCTTCTGTTGCAGCACGACCAGTAGTAGCTGTGCCATTCCATGTTGTATTAGATAAGCCGCCAATAGTATTAGCCGTACCGTTAACAGTAACGCCACCAATAGTAGCCGTTTTACCTGTAATGGCCCCCGTTGTACCATCAACAGTTACAGCATTAGCACCAGTACCAAGTGTCACTTTATCATTGAGTTTTACATCATAAATAGTATGACCATCTGCAGCTGTGGTAGATGTTAATGTCACATTACCTGTTGTTGCATTAGCTGCTTCACCTGTGTTAGCAGTGATTTCAGTTTTAGATGCTTTTTTAGCTGCATTAATAGCATCAGCTACGTTTTTAGCTGTTGCTACACCATCTGTAGTTGGGCCTGTGATTGTACCATCTGTACCAGCAGTAATTGATGCTGTATTTACATCGTATTTCACAACGCCATTATCATCGATAGATGCAGTTGTTAATGTACCATTTTTGAAGTTCAAGCCATCGGCTAAAGATACTTGTTTAGCAGTACCACCATTTGCTTTGTAGGACAAGTTTGTCTTGTTAGCAATCTTAGTACCATCAATAGTTACCTTGTAATCCTTAGTTGTACCATCCGCACTAGTTGTCGGTGTTACCGTCAATGGGTTATTAGCATCCGTTGTATCTGTACTTACTGTTACAGCTGCTACAGCAGATTTTTTAACCTCTGCTTCAGATACTGTAAGATTTACATTTTTACCGTTTACGTCAGTAGAGATGTATTTATTATCACCTTTAATACCGAATGTATCATCCTTAAGGTTTACAGAGCCAGTATTAGTCGCTACATCACCTGTGAACTTCAATGTAGTAGCACCAGTGGCAGCCTTCAATTGGTCTTCTGTTGCAGCACGTCCAGATACGGCTGTGCCATTCCATGTTGTATTAGATAAACCACCAATAGTATTAGCCGTACCATTTACAGTAACGCCACCAATGGTAGCCGTTTTACCTGTAATAGCCCCCGTTGTACCATCGATAGTTACCGCATTAGCGCCAGAACCAAGTGTCACTGTATCATTGAGTTTTACATCATAGATAGTATGACCATCAGCTGCCGTAGTAGATGTTAATGTCACATTACCTGTTGTAGCATTAGCTGCTTCACCTGTATTAGCAGTGATTTCTGTTTTGCTTACTTTTTTAGCAGCATTAATAGCATCCGCTACGTTTTTAGCAGTTGCTACACCATCAGTGGTTGGACCTGTAATTGTACCATCTGCACCAGCCGTAATAGATGCGGAATTAACAGCAACTTTCACACCCGCTGCCGTAGCAGATGTGCTCACAAGACTGCCATCACCGGTCACGGCAAAGGATACGTCCCCATCTTTAAGGTATTTATTACCTGTGGAACCAGTGTCAGCAGTGAGGCCAATGCCCTTAGTTGTAGCGTTAACAGTATTAGCATCTAGACCAACTGTAATTGTTTGATCCTTAACAGTCGCAGTTACACCGTTAGCACCAGCTACATTCAGTTTTTGGTTTTTAAGATCAATAGTACCATTATTTGTGCCGTCTGTAATATTAAGGTTTTGAGACAAGTTAGCAACAGCTTGTTTCACATCACCAATGTTCGCTGCATTAGAATCATCGGTAGCATTATTGTTTACCGTACCGCTGGCTACATTAGAAATAACCTTACCACCAGCATTGATACCATCTGTTTTATCGACAGAAATACCACCAACAGTGAGTTTATCTGTTGTAACACCAGTACCTGTAATGGCTGTTGTACCATTTGTTAAACCAGATGTATTGATAACAGTATTGCCTGCTGTGAAAGATGTGCCCGTGAAAGTAGTCCCTGTAAATGCTTTACCAGTTACAGAGCCATCTGCACCATTTAATGTAATCGCATTAGCACCAGAGCCAACAGTTACTTTGTTATTGGCCGTTACAGAATCAACGGTAATATCCTTCTTAGTAGCAACAGTGATTTTCTTTTTATCTGTACCATCTTGCGTAATCTCGATGTTATCACCATTAACAAGATCTACTGTATCACCGCCTTTAACAGCCGTTTTATCGGTTGTGCTGGAATTCGTTGTAATATTCCAAGCCGCACCTGCTTTTGCGGCTTCAGCAGCTTTATTAATAGCATCAGATACATTCTTAGCTGTTGCCAAGCCATCATTACCAGTTACGGACGCTTCACCTGTCGTGGCATTACTGTTAATCGTAGCACGCTTTGTAGAAATCTCAACCGTATTACCATTCATATTAGTAGATACAAAGTCACCTGTTGTGCCTTTCACATTGAATGCCACATCAGCAGTGCTCAAGGATTGGCTGGACGCAGTGCCAGTATCTGCACCAAGGGAGATATTTCTAGCTAACGCAGTTGTATTGGCTGCGATATTAGTTGTATTAGTCGCAATTTTACCTTTATTAGCAGTAATATCTGTGGTATTCGTGTTGATTTGATTCTTAGTTGCTGTATTAAGATCAAAGGATACTTTGCCATCGTTATCAACAGTGGCAACTGTGGATCCACCATCTACAAAGTTAAGACCTTTAGATAAAGAAACCTTCTTCGCATTAGCATCTGCCGCACTATTAGCACGGTATGTTAAATCCGTTTTAGCCGCAAGTTTTGTTGTATCGATACCGATGGCATAATCCTTAGAATTTGTGCCCGCTGTTGGGGTTACCGTAATTGGATTATCTGCTTGCGTATCCTTACTTACCGTTACAGCAGCTACCGCTAAATCTTTTACCTTAGCCGCATCAACAGCAACTTTCACCCCCGCTGCCGTAGCAGACGTGCTTACAAGATTGCCATCGCCAGTTACCGCAAAGGATACATCACCGTCTTTAAGGTATTTATTACCTGTAGAACCAGTATCAGCAGTAAGGCCAATACCCTTCGTTGTAGCATTAACAGTATTTGCGTCCAAACCAACTGTGATCGTTTGTTTATTTACAGTCGCTGTTACACCATTAGCACCAGCCACGTTAAGTTTTTGGTTTTTAAGGTCTACAGTGCCATTGTTTGTGCCATCAGTAATATTGAGATTTTGAGACAAATTAGCAACCGCTTGTTTCACATCCCCAATGTTTGCTGCATTGGAATCATCGGTAGCATTATTATTTACCGTACCGCTGGCTACATTAGAAATAACCTTACCACCAGCATTGATACCAGCAGTTTTATCAATAGAGATTCCACCTACAGTTACTTTATCTGTTGTAATACCTGTGCCTGTAATAGCAGTTGTACCATTTGTCAAACCAGACGTATTGATAACCGTATTACCTGCAGTTACGGAATCAACAGTTATATTCTTAGCCGTTTTGATGGTGAAAGTCTTACCAGTTTGGCTGATTTCAATGTTATCACCATTGTTAAAGGCAATTGTATCTCCACCTTTAACATCTTCTGCGGCATGCGTATTCGCTTTCACCTTGAAAGAAGAGGCAGACTTAGCGGCATCCTTAATTGCTTGTTCATTAACTGTCAAGGTTACATCATTGCCAGATGCAGCAGTCGAGATAAACGTGTTATCCCCTTTGATATTAAAAGATACATTGCCATCTTTTAAAGACTTAGCAGTCGTAGAGGCACCTTTATCATCAGCTAACGCAATAGTATGAGCAATGTTTGCTGTGTTTGTTGCAATATTTGTTGTGTTAGTAGTAATTTGATTTTTGTTTGCAGTGATATTCGACGTATTCGTAGCAATATCTTGTGTATTTTTTGTAATCTTATTACCTAATACAGTATTTGTATTGTTAATTACAGCAGCAACCTCTGTGGCTTTAGCTACACCGGTAGTACCCGTTACAGTACCATTCGTTGTATTAGGTGTTAATGTACCTTCTGCTACATCAATAGTAATCGTTTGACCATTAACAGTAGCTTTCGCAGCACCTGTGCCTGTAACAGTTAATTTTTGACTTTTCAGAGCTACAGAACTATTATTTGTGCCATCGCTGATGTTTAAGTTTTGAGACAAACCATTAACAGCAGAATTAATAGCACTAGCTACATTCTTAGCAGTAGCTAAACCATCAGCACCTGTTACAGATGCAGCACCAGTATTGGCATCACTATTGATAGTTGCACGCTTTGTAGATACTTTTACGGCACTACCATCCATTGTAGTGGAGATATAGTCACCAGTTGCACCACTTACCGCAAAGGACACATTACCATTACTTAAAGACTGACTAGAACCGGTACCACTATCTGCGTTAAGCGTAATAGTGCGACCTACTGCTGTAGCAGATTTATTAATAGAATCTTTTGTGGCTTGATTTAAATCAAAAGATACTTTGCCATCAGAATCTACAGATGATACCGTATTTGTACCATTAACAAAATTAAGACCTTTAGCTAAAGATACAGTTTTTGCTGTAGCACCATTGGCTGTATAGGCTAAATTCGTTTTAGCTGAAAGTTTTGTAGTATCAATGCCAATTGCATAATCTTTAGAGTTAGTACCTGGTGTTGGAGTTACAGTAATAGGATTATCAGAAATATTAGTAGCTTTACTTACGGTTACTGCATCTACTGCTAAGTCTTTAACTTTAGCGGAGTTAACAGATACCTGTACACCGGTGGTAGTACTCTTTGTGGTAACAAGAGATCCATCACCGGATACATTAAAGATGGCATCACCATCTTTAAGATATTTTAGTGTTGCAAACCCGTTATCACCTTTGATACCAATTCCTTTAGTAGTCGCATTATAACTATCCGAATCAAGACTAACGGTCACAGTTTGTCCATTTACGTAAGTTCTAACACCATTTGAACCGGACACTTTAAGCTTTTGTTCGTCTAGTTTTACAGTGCCGTTATTGCTACCGTCTGTCAGGTTAAGCGTTGCACCTGATACATAACGTTTAACATCTCCAATATTCGCCGCATTACTATCTTTACTGCCACCAGTAGCTACACCAGTAATGGTCTGATTACCTGCACTAATGCCATTTGTACCAAATGAAACTGCACTTGAGCCAGTACCACTGGTTAAACCGGTAGTATTAATTGTCGTACTGCCCGCTGTGAAAGCTTTCCCTGTTACACTTCCTGTTGTACCATTAATAGAAACCGCGTTGGTTCCACTGCCGAATGCTGCCTGTGCATTGGTTCCATTTAAGCTAATCGCATTGCTCCCCGAACCAGCCGTAATAGTTGCAGAAGTTCCATCTAAATTGATGGTATTAGTACCTGTACCAGCCGTAATTGCACCTTTTGTACCATCTAATACTAGTTGTTTAGCTGCTGTACCTACGGTTACCTTATTGTTAGCTTTCACAGAATCTACGGTAATATCTTTATTTAACTTGGTAGTAATCTTCTTTCCTGTACGATCAACGGTAATATTAGAATCACCAGTAAAATCTACCGTATTTCCTTTTGCTACACTTTCACCAGTATCACCATTAGCAGATACAGTCCATGTATATGCATTTTTAGAAATGGCATCGTTAATAGACTGCGCTACATTTTGAGCATCAGCCATACCTTTATTTGCTGAAGCCACGCCATTAGTATTAACACTAATATCCTGCTTTTTACCAGCAATAGTAATACCATTTTTATTTGCTGTCGTTGTAATGTAGGTAGTATCCCCTTTAATAGCCAATGTACCATTAGCAAGGTTCACATCATTATTGCCACTATTACCACTGAAAGCAAGGTTTACGCTCTTTAATTGAGCGACATTGACTGCATCTGTATTGTTTGTACCTGCCGCTACACCAGTAATTTGACGAGTTACACTACTACTATCACCAACGGATACTGCTGCATTTGTACTGGTAAGTACATTACCAGCTAATCCACCATACGTATTAGTACGATCATCATTTGGATTGTATCCTTTAACACCTTTATCAATAGATGCTACCGAATTATTTCCAAGAGCAACGCCACCTTCAACGTTAGCACGAGCAGTAGCACCAATAGCAACAGCATAATCCTTAGTTGTTTTTGTACCATCACCAATAGCAACAATACTTCTTTGCCCTATTGCAGAAGCATTAGAATATGCATTTCTATTAGCATCATTACCAATAATAACCGAGTTTATTGCATTAAAATTCATGCCGGCACCATTGCCAACATTAACGTTATTAGAACTATTATTTAGTTGATTCTGACCAGCATTCACACCAATATTAATATTATTTGCACCACGCTGTGCTACACCAGCCAATTTACCAATCGATATAGAACCTTCAGCTTGAGCATCTTTACCCGCATTCGAGCCAATATTAACTACATACTGTGCTCCATTATTAACTCCAGCAGAACTACCGACTGAAATTGATTCTAATCCTCCAACATTTGAATTAGATCCTAGTGCAACGCTATTTTGTCCTGATGCTTTACTTGCATTACCTATAGATACCGCATTAATTCCTGCTGAATTTGAAGTAGTACCTAATGCAATTGCTGATGTAGCGGAAACAGTAGCACCATTACCAACAGCAATTACATTATCCACTGGTTTTACTGCAGTACTACTAGATTTGGTAACTGTAGCATTCTGCCCTAACATAACAGAACCGCTTGTAAATATGTCGCCAAGTCCAGCAGCGGAACCAAGACTAATGTTATTTTCACCGGTCAGTTTACGTCCAGCATCACTACCAATGCCGATATTATTCTTTCCATTAGATTGATATCCTGCCGCTCTACCAATACCGATGGAGTTAGTTGCGTTTTGAGCTTGACCATTAGCATCACGACCTAACGATACCATATGTTCACTATTAGCCTGTGCAGAATGCCCTAAAGCAAGTCCAAACCCGGCACTTGCTTGAGCATTTGGACCGATTGCTATTGCCTCACTACCAGTTGCCCCATCATTATTCTTATTTCCAGTTACAGTAGAATTTACAGAAAAATAATTTATCGGCCTTATTTGACTAGCTACTGCAAATAATTGAGATCCGTTAATAGCATCTGTACTGGTAGCAGAGACCTCTCCAGCCGCTACATTTTTAATTTGACGTTCCTTACCTACTGCACCAACAGAAACCTGCATGCCCGTATCAGAGGTTGCGCCAGCAAAATTGTAGATAACGCCATTAATTGTTGCACTAGATTGATTTGTGGCATTTGTAGCAGTAGTAGAGTCACTCCCTAAAGCTACAGAATTTGCTTTTGATGCGTTAGCGTTTTTACCAACTGCAACTGCATTTGCATTACTTGCATTAGCACTTTTACCAATCGCAATAGTTTCACTACCATTTGTAACAGCACTTGCGCCTATAGCAAGGGCATTATTGCCTTGTGCCTTCGTCTTATCAGTTGCACTATAACCACCAATCGCAACAGCACCTACACTCGATGCTTCTGCTGTACTACCCATTGCTACTGCATTCGCAACAGTAGCCGACACAGCACTACCCATGGCAACACCATTTTTACTCAAAACGCTTTGCCCTACTGCGATGCCACCATCAGCAATAGATACGGTACCAATAGCTAAACCGCCTTTAGCTGCATTTGCACGATTACCAAAAGCAATAGATCCATCATCTACACTCTTAACACCATAATAGACATTTGTACTAATGTCATTAACATTTATAGTGTAAGTGTTTCCGTTTCCACCAACACCCGTATTATTTTTGTCGCCACCGACACCACCATTACCTATAGCGATAGAATCAACTCCGGAAGCACTAGCTTTAGGACCGATAGTAATATTGCGGACGCCATCACTTGTAGAACCAGCCCCTATAGTAACCGATGAATGCTGATTAGCGGACGCGCCCGATCCCATAGCAATAGAACTGTCTCCATCTGATTTAGCGGTATGACCGATAGCAATTGATTTATCACTCGTTGTTGAACTATTATAGCCTAAGCCCACAGATCCACCACCGGCAACAGATAAGCCAGAGCCACCACCGAAAGCCTGATTACCAGTAACAGTAGAGTTATACCCTATCATGGTGGAGGCACCACCTTTTGCAATTACACCTGCACCTATAGCTGTGTCATTACCGTTTACAGCTTTGGCATTATACCCAATTGCAGTGGCTTTCTCACCTGTAGCCTCTGTTTTTTCAGTATTATCAGTAGCAGAATTACCATTCCCACCACCAATAGCAATTGCGTTTGCTGCTGCAGCTCTCGCACTACGACCAAGTGCTGTTGCATTACCACCAGTTGCTACGGCACGCAAGCCAATAGCCGTGTCACCCCACTTAGCATAGCTATTAATAGTGCTATTATTATCACTACTAGGATTATTATTAACATTGATACTAGAACCATAAACATCTGCCCCAGCTAATGCCTGATAACCTAAAGATAAGGAGCCCTCACCATAACCTCTAGCAGATGGACCCATTGCCGTCGCACCAGCCTTAGCAGCTCTTGATTGTACACCTATGGCTGTAGAATTATCTGCAGATACGCTAGTATTCCAACCAATACCAATACCATATTGCCCGGAAACATTGGTAGCTGTACCTATAGCAGTTGAATAACCTACACTAGCATTAGTTTCATACCCTAATGCGACAGCTCCTGGACCATTAGCATTAGAATGTCCACCAATAGCTGTAGCCCCCACTACAGTACTACCACTAACATAGCTTGTAGCAGAGCTATCAGAGCCTATAGCTATAGCTTTATTATACATAGCCTTTGCAGCTACCCCTATTGCTTGAGCATTTTGACCAGATGCACTCGCACCACGCCCTATCCAAAATGCACTTTGAGCTTCTTCTTTACCTGCTGGCCACGCTGCAAATGTTGCTTGTCCTCCATTTACCATCGCCAACGCCGCAAAAATACCAGCTACTACTATTTTCTTTTTCCCAGTTTTGTTCTTCGCGATTTCAGATACTACAACGTAGCACTGTTTTGACTTAGACCAAATCACTTTAAAAATCTTATTCATTCTCGTTCCTTTTCTACTAACTATCTCTCATAACCATATAGTATACAAATCAATTTTTAATATTTGAATTTTCACAATGTTACAAAATATACGCATTATATTTTAAATCTCTTTTCATAATTTTATCATATTTCACTAGTATCTAACAATAAAATACATCATACTTTCAGAATATTTAATTAAAATTCTCCATCTTTTCAATTCGCCACAAAAAACAGATAAAATCAATACTTTTTTTATTTTATTGGCTGTATATTATATCTTTTTGAATAAATATTTATAACTATTTATTCATATAAGCTATAAGGCAATACAATCTAAATAAATATCATTTTAATTTTAATACGCGTATTTTTCATCCCATTTTTATATATTCAACTATATTTTTATATTTAAGTGTGATATGACTAATTCATTTTATTTTTTAAGATAATACTTTTATTAATCAGATAACTTTCTATAAAAAAGCTACCCACCGGCTTAGCCGGTGGTTCTTCTTTTCGCCTATAAGGCAAATGCTACCGGCCGCGCGTGGGAGCGCATGTCGATCCGTCATCTGCAATCGAATACTAACTACCCGTTAAACGGGTCTTGAAAGTCTAAAACTAATTGCTCTGACATCTCGTCTTGCTTTAATTGATTCGAAATATACTCCGCTATCTTTTTCTCATTTTTTCCAACTGTATCGACGTAATATCCTCGACACCAAAATTGTCTATTTCGATATTTGAATTTCATATTCCCCCATTTCTCATATATCATTAAACTACTTTTACCTTTTAGAAACCCCATAAATGATGAGACTGACATTTTAGGTGGAATTGCTACTAATATATGAATATGATCTGGGCATGCTTCTGCAGACAAAAGCTCTACACCTTTCCATCTGCATAATTCACGAATTATACCTCCGATTTCAAATCGCTTTTGTCCAAAAAATACTTTTCTTCTATACTTTGGTGCAAATACTATATGATATTTGCAGTTCCATTTAGTATGTGCTAAACTCTGATTGTCATACATTATATGGCCTCCTTTAGGGTCTTAATTGCAGTTGACGGACCGCAATCTTATCTTACCCTAAAGGAGTAACTTTTCGAAGACGCAACGCTAAAGCTTTTACTGAACCCCCGGACTATCCGGGGGTTTTCTATATACAAAAAGGGGCTGTAACAAAACAGCCCCTTAACTTTTTTATATTTCTAAGCAAAAAGGGTCCCGAGGGACCCTTTTCGTTGGTATAATTAAATTA
>NZ_BBXI01000005.1 GCF_001078375.1 Veillonella tobetsuensis | reverse complement strand
TAGGATTTTACAAATCTAATTTTCTTGGTATTTCTTATATTTTAAAGGGACTGCAACTAGAATGCGGTAAAACCGCATTCTGTTACAGCCCCTTCATCATATACATATTCATTCATTAAAATATACAAATACAGCAATAATATATACATAGCGAGTATGACATCATCAATGCATACTTGCTAATCAAGCGTTATATTTTCAGAGAATACAAATGTACTTTGTACAGAAGCTAAGTTAATTTTGCTATGCAAATTTTGCATATATGCCCTATACATCTCTTGTGCCTCTTCCACAGATACAATATCAAAGGTAATTCCATCCCCAATAGGTAATTGGCTCAATCTAGGCAAATCGGCGGTAATAACGGTACCGATTTTAGTATATCCCCCCGTCGTTTGCCGATCCGCCATGAGGATAATTGGATTCCCATCAGATGGAACTTGAATCGATCCAAATACAGCGCCATCGGAGATGATATCGGCGCCGTCGATGTGTTCAACAGGGGCTCCATCTAACCTAAATCCCATGCGGTCGCATTGAATGGTTAATGTATAGAGTTCTCTGCTAAAATTGCGAATACCCGTTTCTGTAAAGTACTTAGCTTGCGAGCCCAGTACAACGCGCAGCGGTTCATGGCATTCACGGCCACCCCGATTAAATAGAACCGTATTAAATAAATGATTTGATTCTCTAGTATAGTCGCAGATGGTAGTATCACGCATGCAGTCCTTTAAACGTACTTCGTCGCCCGCCACTAAGGGACGTCCCTCAAAACCACCGATATTCGCCTTCGTGTGCGTCGCTACGCTGCCGTTAATTTCAGGCACATCAATACCTCCGGCGAAGGAAATATACATACGCACCCCACATTGGCTAAAGCTGCCAGAGATTACATCGCCGTCATGACAGACAAAGGGAATATACCGCGGCACCTCTACATTATTAATGGTAGGCCTCATGTCGGCACCTGTGAAAGCAACAATACACGTACCTTTTACCTTGAGCGTAGGGCTGAGTACGGTACACTCCAAAGCACCTACTGGTGTCGTATTCCCTACAAGGGCTTGTCCGATAGAATAGCTTTCACCATCCATGGGGCCAGCCACGGGCATACCATATTGTTGAAAGCCTACGCGCCCTCTGTCTTGCACGGTGGTCATCATACCAGGCACAACCACCTCAAATGACGCATTCTTATATTCACTTACCGCCACGGAGGTCACCTACCTTTACATGATGCACAACGGGCTTAAAGGAAGTGCCCAATTTCTTAATACAGTGGAACGCACTTTCATCAATGGGAACATAGCGCACATAATCGCCCGCCTTGAGAAGGGCCGCCTGTTCTCGCGACTCATCGTACATGGATACCGGTGTACGTCCTATGATTTGCCATCCTCCAGGGGAATCCGATGGATAGGTGCCGGTCTGCTCACCCGCGATGCCTACGGATCCTGCCGGAATATGCGTGCGAGGTGAGGCCAGGCGAGGGGTAGCGATGCGCGAATCCATGCCACCTAAATAGGTAAAACCGGGGATAAAGCCCATCATGTACACGAGGTAATCCGTACCGCTATGAATGCTCACCACGTCGGCCTCTGTAAGATGATTATGAGAGGCTACAAATCCAAGGTCTGGGCCAAATTCACCACCATAGACGGTCGGTATTTCTATGACCGTCACTAGTTCACTTTCATCAGATTGGATAGGCTGCGTACAGATAGGTTCAAGAATGCGGCACAGTTCAGCATAGGTGTAGCACAGCGCATCATACTGAATGAGAAGCGCACAATAGGTAGGTACCATCTCAATAATCCCCTCTAAATGGAGGCTTTCAATACCCGCCACAGTCTGACGGATACGCTGATTAATCTTAGGGTCAATGACTTGACCAAATTCGATGGAGATAGCACTATCTCCAACAGGTGAAATTGTGGGATTCATGATGTCCCCCTAACCTAATAATTTCGCAATACCTTGCAAGGATGTAACGCCGATATAAGCAGTCACAAGCACAACAATCCAGCCGGTATAGAACAGAACCGGATTGTGCTTATAGTCCCCTACGATATTCGTCTTACGCGTTGCCAATAACATAACGGCTAAGGTAACAGGCAAGATCAAACCATTCACAGAGCCCGCCATGATTAATAGTGTAGCCGGTTTGCCGATAAAGATAAGAATGCATGTGGATACAAAGATGAATGCCATGATGGTCAATTTCTCATACCGTTCCACCACCTTGAACAAGGTTTTAAGGAAGGATACCGATGTATAGGCAGCACCCACAACAGATGTCAACGCAGCGCAGAAGAATACGATACCGAATAATTTATGACCGATTTCACCAGCACCAAGTAAGAACGCAGAACCTGCTGGGTCCTTTGGATCTAATGTAAAGCCCATGGATACGACACCAAGTACGGCCAAGAATAGCAATATACGAACAATGGCATCTACGGACATGCCCATAAAGGCAGCACGACGTACATCGTTTAAATGTTCACGACCTGTAATGCCCGCATCAATCAAGCGATGGCCGCCGGAGAATGTAATGTACCCGCCTACGGTACCACCGATAAGGGTGATCGTAGCCAGCCAAGCGTAATGTGTCGGCACGATGGCATGCGTTACAGCTTCTGCTACAGGAGGGTTCGTAGAAAACGCTACATAGCCGATGAGGGCTAGCATTACTGTGCCCAAAACCTTCGCTGTATTATCGAGGACCCCGCCCATTTTAGGAGACGCAAATAATAAAATACCCAAGATACCACTGATGGCCGCTGCCGTCGTCGTATCGATACCGAATACGATGTTAAGGCCCATGGATGCACCGCCAATATTGCCGATGTTAAACGCAAGACCCCCAAGGGAGATCAAGAACGCTACTACATAACCAAGCCCTGGCAATACCTTATTCGCAATATCTTGGCCCCGCATTTTAGATACGCCGATAATGGTCCACACATTGAGCTGTGCAATGATGGAGAAAATAACGGACACCACGATAGCGAACGCGAAATCCGCCTTCAGCTCACCTGTAAACGCCGCCGTTTGTAATATAAATCCTGGCCCGATGGATGACGTGGCCATCAAAAACGCCGCCCCTAAGAGGACCGACAAACTCGCTTTACCTGTAATGGGTTTCATACTAACTCCTTATACCTCTGCTAGAACTATCCATTCTAGAACTATCTATGTTGAACTATCGATTCTGAAAATTTGCTACAATGACACCCGCCTCAACGAGCCCTTCATGTATATAGTTTGTGAAAGCTATCGCTTTCGGATTATCACCATGAACGCATATGGAATCGGCTACAATGTCGATAATTTTGCCCGTATTCGTTACAACCTTGCCTTCTTTGACCATCATGAGTACACGTTCCAATGCCTCTTGCGGGTCTTTTATGAAAGCCCCCTCTTCCGAACGGGGCACCAAGGTGCCTTCCTCTGTATAACCGCGGTCTGCAAAGACCTCTTGGATCACAGGGATACCTCGCCGCTCGGCCTCTTTGGCTATATAACTACCGCTGAGCACCATAGCTCGAACATTGGGATTTACCGCTTGTAAACCATCTAATACGGCATCAGCTAATTCCGGCGTTACACACGCCATGTTATAAAAAGCACCATGTAATTTCATATGCTGCAACTCTACATCATACTGATTGCAAAATCCTTGCAACGCACCGAGTTGGTAGATCATATACGCCCGTGCCTCATCAGGACTCACCGCCATCTTGCGGCGCCCAAATCCCATTAAATCAGGATATCCCGGATGGGCTCCTACGGCTACGCCCTTCTCCTTGCACATCTTAACGGTAGCCTCCATGATGAGAGGATCCCCTGCATGCCAACCACAAGCCACATTGGCACTAGTGACGTGATTTAACACCTCACTATCCATGCCCAATGTATAATTACCAAAGCTTTCACCTAAATCGCTATTTAAATCTATGTATTGTTTCATATTCTATACCTCTCAGATGTCTATATTCTTGCTTATTCATTTTCTATCAATAGTTCATTCAATGCGGAGTATTTCCCATTGAACTCAAATGTATATCTCATGGAACTCATATAGATACTCATCTTTCTTTTAAATTCTATAGAATATAGCTTGTAGTAAGATTATACAAATTATGAGGTTCACAATTCAAGTAATTTTCTCATGTATACAAAATTCTTAGCATGTATTCATGTATACATAATCCAACTTATATAAATATCTATGCAAAATGTGATTTTTCCTACATTTATCGGCATACGATAAACTATAAAATGCCATATACACGCAAAAAAGCTACCCACCGGCTTAGCCGGTGGTTCTTCTTTTCGCCTATAAGGCGAATGCTACCGGCCGCGCGTGGGAGCGCATGTCGATCCGTCA
>NZ_BBXI01000004.1 GCF_001078375.1 Veillonella tobetsuensis | reverse complement strand
AATCTTACCCTAAAGGAGTAACTTTTCGAAGACGCAACGCTAAAGCTTTTACTGAACCCCCGGACTATCCGGGGGTTTTCTATATACAAAAAGCACTCGACACAATGTCGAGTGCTTTCACCATCAATAGGACTATTGTTATATATGTGTATATGGAGAGAGTTGTAAGGGATTCAATGAAAGGGACAATAGCCTACCGATTATTTATTGTCCTTGGATGCAGCATCATCAGCTTGTTTGCTGTCATCTGCAGATGTATCATCACCAGATTTAGCATCGGATATGTTAGCAGCATCCTTGTCGCTGATCACAATATGACCATCTTTCACATCTGCAAACAAGTGTTTTACATCGATGTGGTCTAAGTAGAAATCTGTTACATTATCGCGAATTTCAGTTTCGATAACACGACGTAATGGACGAGCGCCCATTGCTTTATCGTAACCTTGTTCCATCAATAAAGCTTTAGCATCATCTGTAACATCTAAGGTGATACCTTTTTTAGCTAATGTTTTATTTACTTGGTTCAACATCAAGTCTACGATTTTCTTCAAATCATCTTTGCTCAAATGATTGAATTCAATAACACCGTTGAAGCGGTTCAAGAATTCTGGACGGAAGTAAGGTGCAATACGTTCCATGATGTCAGCTTTGCTTTCATCTTGAGCATCGCTGCCAAAACCAAAGCCTGCATTAGATGTAGCAATGATAACAGTATTTTTGAAGTTTACTGTGTTGCCTTGACCATCTGTTAAGCGACCGTCATCCAATACTTGTAAAAGCAATGTAATAACTTGAGGATCTGCTTTTTCAATTTCATCGAAAAGAACGATGGAATATGGATTACGACGAACACGTTCAGTCAATGTATTAGAATTATCTTCGTAGCCTACATAACCTGCTGTAGCACCAATCAATTTGGATACAGCTGTGCGATCGCTGTACTCGGACATATCAAGGCGGATGATAGCATCTTTATTACCGAACATATCAATAGCCAATTGTTTAGCCAATTCAGTTTTGCCTACACCAGTAGGACCTACGAACAAGAAGCTACCAATTGGACGGTTGCCTTCGTCAAAGCCCGCGCGGTTACGACGGATAGCGCGAGATACAGCCTCTACAGCTTTATCTTGACCGATAACATTTGCTTCCAAACGAGATTTCATGTCTTTCAAGCGTTCAATATCAGACGCGCCCATTTGAGATACAGGGATACCTGTCATTCTTTCAACAGCTTCTGCTACGTCATTCACTTGAGCCACTACTTTTTGATTTTCTGTATGATTATCAAGCTCTGCTTGTAATTTTTGAATACGCATTTTTTCATTGATAGCAGATTCATAATCTTCTTTTTGAGCATATTCCTCTTGTTTTGCTTTAGCATCTGCAATATCTGCTTCTAATGTTTTAATATCAGTTACAGGATGTTGGGATGCCAAGTGCGCTGCAGTTACGTCGATCAAGTCGATTGCTTTATCTGGTAAACTGCGTTGAGGAATGTATTGTACGGAATAATCTACCGCTGCTTTCAACACAGCATCAGGTAATTCAATGTTATGATGCGCTTCGTATAATGGACGAATACCTTGCAAGATTTTGAAAGTATCTTCTGCAGATGGTGCGTTTACTTTTACTTCATTGAAACGACGAGCCAAAGCAGCGTTTTTCATAATTGTATTGCGGTATTCATCTTGTGTTGTAGCACCGATTACGGATAATTCACCACGAGAAAGAGCTGGTTTTAAGATATCTGCTAAACCTTTGGAGCCTTGACCGTCACCAGTAGAACCAGCACCTAAGATTTGGTGGATTTCGTCAAAGAACAAGATGATATTGCCAGCGGCTTTTACCTCTTTAATAAGGTTTTGAATGTTTTCTTCGAAAGAACCACGATATTGAGTACCTGCTTCCAAACCGGAAATATCGATGGAAATGATTTCTTTATTTTTAATCGCTGCAGGAACATCGCCATTTACAATAGCTTGTGCCAAGCCTTCTACTACAGCAGTTTTACCTACACCAGCATCACCTACGAGTACTGGATTGTTTTTTGTACGACGTGCTAAGATTTCTGCTGTTTCTTGAATTTCTTTATTACGACCAATTACAGGATCGAGTTTGCCGTCACGAGCTTGGTCAGTCAAGTTAGTACCTAAACGACCGAGGATACCATCTTGTTTAATTTTACCTTGTTTTGCAGCTTGAGCAGCTTGTATTTCTTCGTTAGATGGCAAGCGACCAGTTTGACGATAATAAGCAAACTCCTCAGGAGTTACTTCACGACCATTAATTTGATATCTACGGTTCTCTGTAGAATAACCACCCATGTTCCCCATCAATTGATTAAACAAATCATTCATGCTAGCAAATTCATTACCAAAGTTATTGAAATTGTTGTTCATATATATTACCTCACTTATGTATCACTACATTTAACTATTTGACTAATACTATAATTACTAGGTTTTCTTAACCTTATGTCATTATAATAATCCTAATAAGTCAAAAAGTCAATAAGTCAAAAAGAAAATTTTTGACTTATTTTTGCCTTTTATTTGATCAATATATTTTAAAGGCAAAAATATGGATAAATACTGGGTTTATAGAAGATCACAAAATTTGAACTTTTAAAATATTTACTATAAATCGAATTGTTTATATTGATTTATTCCCTATATGATAAATATAATAATATAAAGTCTTTTAATTAGAATAAATGGGGCTGTAACAAAACAGCCCCTTAACTTTTTTATATTTCTAAGCAAAAAGGGTCCCGAGGGACCCTTTTCGTTGGTATAATTAAATTATGAAC
>NZ_BBXI01000003.1 GCF_001078375.1 Veillonella tobetsuensis | reverse complement strand
TAAATAATTCAATTGCTTTCTTTTTAAATTCATAACTATATCTCATGAAAATACCCCCTTTACTGGTTGTCCAGTAAAGGGGGTACATATCATTACGAACTATCCGCTTTTTTCTTTGGTGATCCAGGAGGGATTCGAACCCCCGACCCACGGCTTAGAAGGCCGTTGCTCTATCCAACTGAGCTACTGAACCATGTGGATTACCTTTATATGTAATTATCTATTATAGTATAAATTATGTGACATGTATCGTCAACTAATGACGTCATTTTTCGTTCACCCTAAAAAAGGCAAAAAAAAATGGAGCGGGTGAAGGGAATCGAACCCTCGCGACCAGCTTGGAAGGCTGGGGCTCTACCATTGAGCTACACCCGCAAAATAAAAAATGGTCGGAGCAGCAGGATTCGAACCTGCGACCCCCTGGTCCCAAGCCAGGTGCGCTACCAAACTGCGCTATGCCCCGTCATTAATTACTTGCTAATTATAGCAAACCCGGTAGTTGATGTCAACCACTACTTTTGCTGAGTTTTACTCAGTTGTGAGTACCTCTCTGCAACGAAAATTATTATATCATCGGACCACTATTCTGACAAGTATTTTTTTATAACTTCATTAAAAATTTAGGATTACCTATTCCCAAAATTATTTTCATAATTTCTAAATCAAAAGCACATAATATCACCCCCTCTTTCCCTCTTTAAAAAAATTTCTTTTATAATCCCATACATTCAATAATCTGTTCAAATACATCTAATGTTTTATCAAAAGTAATTTCTACAGCGTAAGGTGAACGTTTTTGATATCTTAGCCACGATGAATGTAAATCATCATCATTTCTTAACATCATAAGAACATCCTCAAATGTTTCCTTATTAAATGAAGTATTCCTATATGCAAATGTTTTTACACAGGCAGCATGTAACAACTTATAATCTATAATGTCATTTAATGTACTATAAATCATAAATACGTCGTAAAAGTCTTTACATCGACTATTAAATACACCCCGCTCACATATGGTCTGTAGTTTCTCTGCTAACATAGTTTCTACATTATATGCACAAATATTAAATTCACTTTCATCAAAAATGCTCTTATAGGAATATCTTATAGCTTCTGGTGTAATCGGATCACCTGTAGCTATATCTAAAGGAATAACTTGTCTAATATTTTCTAATTGACAAAGTATTGTTAGTCTATAGCCTCCATACTCATCAGATTCACGAATTGGTTCTATTCGTTGTATTGAATATTTAATATCCGATGATGAGTTCAATAGTATAGACTGGAATTTCATTAATAATACTTCTTCTGTCAGTGGAAATTGTCGAATAACAAAATCAATATCTAATGTACTCCGTTGCCGTATACCAATAACATTTGATAGTAAAAAACCACCTTTAAATATAAAATTTTCACATTCACTACTAAATGATATTTGCTCTAGTATCCGCTCTAAAAAATAATGTGTTTGTATCATATTAAAAGGCAGTCCAGACTCTTTCGATAATTTATGACATAAAGCTTTCAGTTTATCCTTATTCATAGATAACCTCCAAAATACTTTTAACCTTATCATATATCTTCATTTTCTTAGCGTAATCGTATAAACGATTTAGATTTCGATTTTTATAACGCATATACCTATGTAAAGTTTTAGAAAATAATTCAGTATCAATCTTATTTCTATTTTTAATGAAATCACATAAGGTCCGTTCTAAATCATACGCTTTGACAATATTACCATATACCGTTTTACACTCAGTGAGACCTAAATCATATATATCTTTCGTAACATAATGTACGAGATTCACATTGTTAATTCTATGAACATTATACCCTCGATACACAGTTATCTCTAGTACCGGATAAATATCATCAGTGAATTGATGTAAATACAGGGCTGATGCATATGAAAAAATAGGCACTCTATATTGTTTTTGAAAGAGATAGTATTCATCATAATCGCCTTTTGTGCTTAAATAAATACCCCGACTTACACGATTAAGTATCCCCTCATTTACCATTCTAGTTAGGTATATGGAAGGAATATTAAGAGCTTTAATATCGCGACTTGAAAGTATACCATTATTTTGTTCTAGTTTTGATTCTATAATTCCTCTATAATCCATATAATATCTCCTATTGTTATTATTGTGCTTACATTTTATAATTTTGTGCGCACAAATGCAACATCTATATAAAAAACATGCACCCCGCAGGATGCATGTTCAAAATCATATTTCGTTTAGTTAAAATTAGCCTTCGTAATGACCATCTTCAACTACTTGAGGGTTTCTTGCGATACCTTGTTTTACAGCAACTTCAGCAACTGCTTTTGCAACAGCTGGAGCTACACGTGGATCGAATACGGATGGCATTACGTTTTCTTCATTCAATTCGTCATCTGGAATCAAGTGAGCCAATGCCTCAGCAGCAGCCAATTTCATTTCGTCAGTGATTTGGGATGCACGAACATCGATAGCACCGCGGAATACGCCTGGGAATACCGCTACGTTATTGATTTGGTTAGGAGCATCAGAACGACCAGTACCAGCGATGCGAATACCAGCAGCTTTCATATCAGCGTATGTTGCTTCTGGATTAGGGTTAGCCATTGCAAATACGATTGCATCATCAGCCAAATTTTCCAAGATTTCTTTTGTGAAAGCACCTGCCGCGGATACACCAAGAAGAATATCAGCACCTTTAGCATTTTCAGCCAAGTTGCCATGTTTTTCTTCAAGACCAAGCAAGTCAATCAATTCAGCTTGTAAAGAATCAAGACGTTTGTAATCTTTGTGCAATACGCCAGAGGATACCAATACAGTGATATCTCGAGCGCCTGCAAGGTATAACAAACGAGCAATATTTGCACCAGCAGCACCAGCACCGTTTACAACGATTTTAGCAGTAGCTAAATCTTTTTTAACTAAACGAAGAGCACCTTTTACACCAGCCAAACATGCAATAGCTGTACCATGTTGGTCATCATGGAATACAGGAATTTCCAATTCTTCTTTTAAACGATTTTCGATTTCGTAGCATTTAGGAGAGGAAATGTCTTCCAAGTTGATACCAGCAAAGTTTTTTTGCAATAATTTTACAGTGTTGATCAAAGTATCAGCGTCTTTTGTGTCTACAACTAATGGAATGCAGTCTACATCGCCAAATTTTTTGAACAACAAGGATTTACCTTCCATTACAGGCAATGCAGCAGCAGCGCCAATATCACCAAGGCCAAGTACACGAGTACCGTCGGATACAACAGCAACCATGTTGGAACGACAAGTTAATTCGAAGGATTCTGCTTCGTTATCTTTAATGCGCAAGCATGGCTCTGCTACACCTGGTGTGTAGGCAACGGACAAGTCATGAGCATCTTTCAATTCATATTTAGTTCCTACTGTGAGGAAGCCTTTTAATTCACGTTTTTTTTGTACTGCTAATTCACGTACGTCCATAATAATTCTCCTTTTGAATCACAACGCACACATTATATTTTTCGTACTTGGTACTAATTATTAATACCCCTTACATCTTCATTATACAGAATCTATACAAACATTACAATATTTTTCGATATAGTTTTTCGAAAATTTTAGAATTGATTACGCTTTCACAGATGGCAAGTTACGTCCATAGAAAATTTCTGTCATTTCTTGTTTTAATTGATGCTTGATTTCCTTGATTTCACGAGCGCTCAATTCGGATTCAGTAATACCAAATAGATAGTTATCTAAGTCAAATTCTTTAAGCATCATCTTCGTATGGAAAATATTCTCTTGGTATACGTTAACATCAATCATATTGTACAAATTACGAGTTTTTGAATTGATATAGTTTTGAATCGAATTGATGCGGTGATCGATATAAATTTTCTTCCCTGATACATCACGCGTAAAGCCACGAACATGATAATCCAAAGTGAGAATATCTGAATCAAAGCTCTTAATCAAATAATTAAGCGCATTAAGCGGAGAAATTTGACCACATGTAGATACTTCAATATCTGCACGGAATGTACTCACCCCTTTGTGCGGATGACTTTCAGGATAGGTATGAACAGTCAAATGGGATTTATCCAAGTGCATTACCACATCTTCTTTCTCGATTTCTTCTTCGGAAATCAAAATCGTAACGGATGCACCTTGTGGATCATAGTCTTGCTTCGCCACGTTCAAAATATTAGCGCCAATGATATGGCTAACCTCCGTCAAAATGGATGTTAAACGCTCTGCATTGTATACTTCATCAATATATTGAATATATTGTTTTTTCTCTTCCTCTGTACGAGTATAACAAATATCATAAATATTAAAACTCAACGTCTTTGTGAGATTATTAAAACCATATAATTTCATTTTAGGCTTTGCTTTAACTGGTGTATCCATGATATGCCATAACCCTTTCCATGCATAGACTTACTATTATTTGTGAAAGTTATCTTTCCTTCTTTCACCATTATACTAAATAATTTCTTGTTTATATATAAATTCTACACCAAATTGTCCTTCATCATACGTAACTACGGCAAAGGAACCACCCGATTTATCACGAGGTAACGATAGGCTGCCGGGATTTACAAAAAGAATTTTACCCACTCGCACCGCATCATGACGATGTGTATGCCCTGCCACAATAAGGTGAGCCCCCATCGCTCGTCCAAGGTGGATGAGGTCCCCCGATTGATTATAATAGGATACATCATGACCGTGAGTCATGTAAATATAGGTATCCTCTAAAGGAATCAACTGTTCCCTAGGCTCGAGCGGCTGCACGCGGTCATTATTGCCGCGAACAGCATATACTGGTACATCTGTATGTTCCTGCATATACCGTGCATCATCGCCCAAATCTCCTGCATGAAGCCACATATCGATATCTTGTTCAGCCGTTGCCGCTAACACAAGGTCGATATCTTCAAGGTATCCATGGGTGTCACTAATAATACCTATCCGTTTCATCCATTCACCTTCGCTACCAATTGTTGTAATGCTTTACCGCGATGGCTAATGGATTCCTTCGTATCGATATCGAGTTCCGCCATCGTTTTTCCAAATTGAGGTACATAAAAATATGGATCATAACCAAAACCATTTGTACCGATTGGCGTATCTTGAATTTCACCATCGCAAGAGGCTTCTGAGGTTAAACTAGAGCCATCTGGATAGACTAGTGCTAGTGCACACACATAATGAGCCGTCCGGTTAGCTTTGCCTTGTAGTTCTCGAATCAACTTTTGATTATTTGCTTCATCATCACCATGCGAACCAGCATAACGTGCAGAATATACGCCAGGTTCACCTCCTAGAGCATCAACAGTTAATCCTGAATCATCCGCTAAACAAGGTAACCCTATTTTTTCGCTATAATATTTAGCTTTGAGAATGGCATTTTCCATAAAGGTTGTGCCTGTTTCCTCAGGTTCTGGAACTGTGGCAACTTCTTTTACAGGCACACAAGTAATATTCATGTGAGAAAAAGCCCGTTCAAACTCGCGGATTTTTCCCTTGTTACCTGTTGCTAGCACAATTCGTTCCATATTACTTATCTCCTTCAGACGCCATAGCTGGTGCATCAGGATACACCTTACCGATTTTATCCGCTACAGAGCCTAATACGTCTCGTTGGTTTGCCATCAATTCATCGGTTGCAGCTTCTGCAAGGTCTAATAGTGCATTGAGTTCGTCGCGGCTAAATGTGCCATGTTCACCTGTACCTTGTACCTCGATGAGATTACCTGCACCAGTGCGTACCACATTCATATCCACAACGGCAGCGCTATCCTCTTCGTAGCATAAATCCGTAATCGGACCATCAGGGCCAATACCGACAGAAATAGCGGCACAAAAATCAGTAATTGGGAATTTACCAAAACCACCAAAAGTATAGTCGATTGCATCAACAAGCGCCACGAAAGCGCCTGTAATCGATGCCGTACGCGTACCACCATCTGCTTGGATAACATCACAATCTACAGTAATCGACCGTTCACCAAGAGCTTTTAAATCAACAACGGCACGCAATGCTCGACCGATTAAGCGTTGAATTTCAACGGTACGGCCCGTTTGTTTACCTCGAGCGGCCTCACGGCTTACCCGTGTTTTTGTAGAACGTGGCAATAAGGAATATTCTGCAGTCACCCAGCCTTGACCGGAACCTTTTAGCCAGCGCGGTACATTTTCCTCGATAGTAGCTGTACAAATAACCTTTGTTTTACCACATTCAATAAGTACAGAACCTTCTGCATATTCCGTAAAATGTCTCGTTATCTTAATTGGTCTCAATTGACCAGCTGTTCTATTATCGCTGCGCATCACAATGCCTCCCTTGTAACCATATTATATATTCTTTAGCACGATGTATATAGCCGAATTACTACATTAGTAACGCCCCTTATACAAAGGGGCGTCTTATTATTTATTCTATTATAGCACGAAATGACGATTATATTCGATATATGACGACATCATTTCCCTTTTAGTTCTATTTGTCCACTACCTAATGGATCTACCACAACATAGCGTTGCAGCCCACCTCGCTGTTGTGCCTTTCGGGCTTCTGTGAAAGCCTCTTCTCTCGTCGCATCATCAGCTTGCCAAGGAATAAACATGGCGTACACACTCTGTTTTGCATACGGACCATAGTTACCATAGGACTCTATGCTGTGCCATCCTATCTTATCCTCATAGAGACGTACCGTTTCACGTCGTTGTTCTTGTACGCCGGACTCATCATAATAGACAGAATAATCATGTACCCATCTATCTGTATGACCAACAAGAGCCTCTCGTGCCATTTCATCACGACGTGCCCATTGCTGTTTCCATTTAACAATGAGATCATCTATATATTTCGTTACATTAGCCGATTGATGTTGCTCTACATAATTTGGTTCAATAACACAACTATAATCTAGGCCAGCCATGGATAAGATTATCCCTGTATTTACATAGGGCAAGGCCTCCTGTACAGAATAGCCACCTTCAAGTACAGCGACATCTGCTTGCAATAAATCCACTAATTCTGCATATCCTTTAGCGGTCACATTCATATTTGCTAATGGATCAGAGAAGTGATTGTCCTGTCCTGCTGAATTAATGACGATATCCGGTTTAAATTCATGTAGAATTGGCAATACAAGTTCATGCATCACCTTTAATAGACCTTCATCACCCGTGCCCGGTGGTAATGGAATATCTATATTAGCGCCAATGGCTTGAGGGCCTCCGAATTCATCCATAAAACCTGTGCCCGGATATAAGGTCCGTCCATCTTGGTGAAAGCTTATATACAATGTATCTGGGTCATGGTAGAACACGTCTTGTGAACCATCACCATGATGCACATCTGTATCTACGATAGCTACGCGTTTCACACCATAGGTTTTGCGTATGTGTTGGACCATGACGGCCTCGATATTGATGGTACAGAATCCTCGAATACCATGTACCATGGCCATCGCATGATGCCCTGGAGGTCTAACGAGAGCAAAGGCTCTATCTACTTCACCTTGTAATACTGCATCAGCTGCAGCAATGGCACCACCAGCAGATACGCGATGCGCATCGGTCACCCACGATTGTAAATCAGGGGCACCAACGTGAACACGTTCTATTACATCCCACTCTGCTACGATAGGATTGTATTCTCGAATATTGGGTACATCTAGTAACCCTTCTTCTACGATTTGATCCCGCGTATAGAGTAACCGTTCTTGCCTTTCTGGATGGGTAGCGGAAATTTTCCAATCAAAGGCAGGAAAAAATACGAGGCCTAATGAAGAATGTTCTATTGCACTTGCCGGCACGATTCCATTTCGTACACGGTAACTGTCCTTATGATTCCACATAACTACTCACCCCCGCTTGTAATTGAGCTTTCACAGTTATAATGCGTTCCATTGATTGCCATCCATCTACTACTGGAAAATCTTCTACACTAATAGTTTCTATGTCAGGTAGTACATCTGAAGTAACTAAGCCTTGTTCTTTGGCCGCCTCACGCAATAGACTATATGCAACCTCTTCTACGGCTTGGGCTGAGCGTAGATGACTAGATGTATCTTGAATGCCTAATTCAGGAACCACCATGGTGCGCCGTTTTGTATCGACATGAATCGTAATGGCCATAGTATGATTAGCCACACCTGCACCAATAGCATTTGCCACCGCCGCATCAGACGGAATGTGAATAGGCAATCCTAATTGGTCTCCGATGATAGGACCTAGACTTGCGGCTGTACCGCCAACGATGACAAGCTGTGCTGGCACAAATGGATCTGGATGCACAATATCAGCCACTACATAAATAGGTCGTTTATTTTCGTTCGCTACTACCGTATCAATCCCCTCTTGAATCACCTGTACCGCTACATTTACGATACTTTGAGCCATAGTAGTAGCATCTATAGTACTATCAATTTGAGCAATCCCATCATAGGCCTTTTGTCCGTCACCATACTGGGCTTTTCCAAGAACAATAAGGGCATCTCCTAATGTTGGTTCTATGCCACCAAGTGCAACAGATGGACCTACACGTTCTGGACCTACTGTAAGATTTCCGTTATTATAACGCACCACTGATTCGCCACCAATACCGACGGATGTCACTGCAAAGGAACGCACCGCACTTGGATAATTACGAATGGATACCCCCTCTTTTGTCATAAGGGGCTTCCCTTGTTTCCATAAGGATATATCTGTTGTAGTACCACCTATATCTAGGGCCACTGTATGCCCTAATGTAGCGCTACGCAATGCTTCTAGGCCTAGTACTGTCGCAGCAGGACCTGTAAATACGGTTTCTACAGGAACCGAAGCAATCGTATCGATAGGCAATGAACCACCATCAGCCTTTAATATATACACTGGGGCTGTAATATTATGTGCAACCAATGCATCACGCACAGCTTGTCTGAAGCGATTAAATACATCCGTTACAGCACTATTAAAATAGGCACTAATTGTGCGTCGAGGGAAATTAAGATTGCCACTTAGAGAGCTACCTGTCGAAATAGTGTCATACATAGCACTCAGAGCATTTGTAACATCTAGTTCTTCCTTAGGGTTTCGAACGCCAAATTTAGCAGATACGGCCGCTAAATTGGTGCCACTCCGAGATTGCACCGTATGAGCAATATGATTAATAGCCTCACATTTCGTCGATTCTACTACAATCCCTCTATGATCTGTATAGCCCTTTAGATACACGGGCCTTACGGGAAATATATCGTCCACATTTCGGCCTGGTCCCGCTACAACATAGAGGTCTACCGGTTGTTCCTTATGTTCTACAATCGTATTCGTAACAACTGTAGTAGATAATGTAACCTGTTCAATCTGCGCCGAGTCTATATCGACTAATACAGCACCTAAGGCCTCTGTAATACCGTTCATGAGATTATCTTTTGTGGTACGTCTCTTTGCCCAAGAAACGATGTTTGCACCGTCTATGATAACGGCATCTGTAAAGGTACCACCTACATCTATGCCTAATAACATACTATCCTCCTAACTATGCTTTCACATTGTAAGCATGGGACTAGACTTTCACAATATATAGCGTGCTCATAACGTTTATTATCTCATATACAACAAAAGAGACCGCCGGAACAGTCTCTTGTTGCTACATATCTAGACTTACCAGTTTCTGCACCGGAAACATCGAGAATTTCTTATTTCGCTGCCGAAACGGAAGCATAGTTTTTAATGATAACGATTGGTGTCATTTGGCTATCATTACCAAACGGATTATCAATCAACAATTGAGCAATCTTATTTGCATCAATGCCGCGGCTTGTACCGAGAATTGCAGAGCGTTTCAAATCATTCACGTCCGCCACAACAGCGCCGTAGCAACCAGTACGTTGAACGATTTTTTCAGCTACCTTATCTGGATCTTTAGGACCAAATACGATATGTTTATCGAACGGAGGCATTGTGCCAGTTACATCATCGGTTAAGGATGCAGCACGAGCAATTGCATAGAACACACCAGGTTTACGGAACGCTTTAGCTATAGCGCCTAAGAAGAATGCACCTAACACCTTCCATTTACCATCTAGGTTCATTGCAGATTGCATACCATAAATGGATGCCATAGATCCATCCGGATGAATAAAGCGGTTAATCATGCGTGCTTGCCAACATACATCGAGTTCTTCTGGACGTGTAAAGCGACCTTGTGTAATCGCAACAACGGATTCTGCTACACATACGATGTCTTCTGGTCCAATGTTATGACCACCAAATTCAACGATAGCATCAACGATGTCATCATTATCTGTAAGAATACGTGTGGGAACACATACTAATTCTAATTCTGCCATTGTTATGCCTCCTTAGTGAACTAATGCTGCTTGTACTTCTTCAGCAGTTAAACGAATACGTTGTTTATCAATATGATAGTCCGTACGACCTACGATTTGGTAGTAAATATCGATATCCATGTAAGGGAATCCCTTAATATCTTCACGGATATTGCCATTTTTGCCAGTCAATGTAACGTAAATACGAACCGTGCCACCTTTGCGAGGTTTAATAATAATGGCTTCAAAATACCCATCGTGACGCGGACGGTCGATATCCATCGCCCAAGCATCTACCTTCACTGCGTCAAAATGTTCTTCTGGTAACAATGTACGAGGGAACAAATCCATAATGGTGCCAAGTTGGCGACCTTTATTTACAAATGGTACATCGCAGAACAATGTCATAGAGCTCATGTTCATGTCTGCCAACTGAAAGTTTGTTTTTCGTTTCGCTAACAAAATAACACGTTCATTACCTTGTTTGAATACGAATAAACGGAACAATAAATACAAAACAGCTATGATAACTGCAATGGCAACTATCACATTCAATATGTTATAAAACCACATGAGAATTCTCCTTTATAGTGTAATCAATTCCACAGAAAAATTATCCGTATCTAAGAATTGGGCCCCTAAATCAGCACCGAGAACGATATCCTTTGTAAAATACAAGGTACTATGACCTTGCTTCGTAGACGGATTATGCAAATTATTACTATCCATCGTTCGTTTAACAAGATCACTTGTCTCATAAGCAGGGTCGATATAGCGGATGCTATCGCCCGATAATTCTTGGAGCACTGATCTAACGAATGGGAAATGAGTACACCCCAATACAACAACATCAATATCGCGTTCTAGCATAGGTGCTAAATAGTCTTTAGCCGCCTCACGCACAGCATCATCCTGTAAATGGCCTTGTTCAATTAAACCTGCTAGTTCTGGACATGGTTGTTCCCACACAAATACTTCATGGTCAATTTCCATGGCCACATGCTTATGAATATGACTATTCACGGTGGCAACCGTCGCCATAATACCGATGGTATTACTATTGCTTTCACGAATAGCCGTCTTAACACCTTGCGACACGCCGATAACCGGCACAGTTACACGGCTACGAACCTCATCAAGGGCTACTACAGTAAAGGTATTACAAGCAATAACCATCAGTTTCACCGGAAGTTGATGCAGTGTTTCTGCTATACGACATGCGATTTCTGTAATTTCCTCAGTCGGTCGATTGCCAACGGGGTTATTAGCATTATCTCCTATATAGATGAAGTCTTCATTGGGAAATTGTTCTTGAAGGATCTTCAAAACGGATAGACCTCCTACACCGGAGTCAAAGACACCGATGGGCAGTCGTTGTGTATCTATATTAGTCATGAGGCATCTCCTCAACAGCATTTACAATAGGTTGATAAAATTTATCCTCTAATCGTATGATTTTTCCAGACGATTTAGACATAAATGCGTTCTTGGTCTCCCCCGTTGCCAATAGAGCACCATCACTGGCGCGTCGCATACGGTATTTGAATACCATTTGAGCTCGAGTCATTTTGACTAAATACGTTTCTATATTAATCGTATCATCAAACCGAGCTGGTTCCTTATAGTTACACGATACATTCATGATTGGAAATACTATGTCCTCGTCCATCATGTCCCATAGGGTTACGCCGATGTGACGAAGAAATTCAATACGAGCCATTTCAAACCACCGAAAATGATTACTGTGGTGGGCAATCCCCATCATATCGGTTTCATAAAAACGGACGTTAATTGTCGCTGTATACATTTATTCATCCTTCTTATTACAATATAAATTTAATTGTATATCTATTAACAAAGGGTGTCAAATAAACAAAGGCAGTCCAACCAATAAAAATGATTAAACTGCCTTTTCTATGTACTTGTTAACGGCCAAAAGGGAATAACTTTTTCGCTTGTTCTTCATGGGTTGTTTTGATATAGCGATTGGCCACTTTGAAAGCAATGCCAAGAATAGCTACATCATCCACCCAGCCAAGGCCCGCAATCGTGTCGGGAATGACATCAATTGGTAGGATGAGATACCCTAAGGCGCCGGCTAAAATAGCCTTTACATATTTCGGTGTATCTTGATCGCGTAAGCACAAGAATAACACCACTGCTCTTTGTACAAAGGCAAGTTTTTTACCATATCGTGTTGCAAACGCTAAAAAGCGTGATTCACTAAAATACTTGCCATATTTGATAATTTTTAATGGATTCATAACAATCCTTCCAATTATTTACGGAAACCGTTAATTGTGGATTTTGTTGTTTCTTTAACAGTTTCAACAGCTTGGAAAGCGGTATCTTTTGCAGTTTCAACAGCTTGAGCTGCCGTAGTTTTTGCGTTTTCAACAGCTACTTGAGTTGTTGCTTTTGCTACTTCTACGCCACCTTTAGCCAATTCTTTTGCTGTATCCAAAGTTTCTTTTGCTACATCGATTTTTTCTTTCGCTGCATCAGTAACTTTAGCAACTGCTTCTGCTGCATGGTCATGAAGTTGGTATTTTGTTTCTGTGTTCCATTTTTCGATAGCAGGTGCCACTTTGTCAGCATATACTTGCTCTAATTGTTCTTTAGCAAGACCTGTTTCATTGGCAATACCAGCCCATACGTCGCGTTGACATTGAGTGAAAGGAATGCTTGCAGCTGCATCGCGAGCAATTTCACCAGCAATAGCTTTACCGTTTTCATAGAATTCAGCGATCATTGGTTTGTAGCGTTCAATATCGGATGGCATACCATCTTCAATCCAAATATGTGCTACTTTACCGATAGCATATGTTAAACCAACAGCTACAGGTACGCGAACTGCTTTCATAGGAACTAATATGGAAATTGCAGCTGTAGCAATAGCTGTGCTCAAACCACCTACTAAACCTACAACAGCACCTGTTTGTAATTCTACATCATACAAATGTGCAATGCGAGTCACCATGTATGTTGCATTTGTGCATAAAGCAACATTGCTAAATTTAGGGGATAAAGCTAACACAGCAGCACGACCAGCGCCCCAGAAAATAAACTGTTCAACTTGATAATTTAAATCTTGACCACCATCGCTAAGCGGTTCAATTGTAACGCCATTATATTCTGCCATAATCGTTCTCCTTTTTCTCCGGATTCCACTTGTGAATGTATGTTTTATTCATTAGTATTATTATACCATTCTCAATGTAGAATTGAAATGAATAATATATATTTTTACCTGTATAAATGGGTGTATTATGACTATTAGTAATAGATAAACATCAATGCATTACCAACTTGTAAGACCACCATCAATAGTCCAAGCTGCACCCGTTACAAAAGAAGCCTTGGAACTGATCAAAAATGCAATAACTTCACCAATTTCATGAGGCTTTGCGATACGGCCTAATGGATAATGCTGTCCCATTTCCTCCTTTGCTTGCACTGCATCCTGATGGGATTGAGCAATCTGTTTATCTACAAGAGAAGTATCTACATCACCAGGGCATACACAATTTACGCGCACCCCATGTGGTGCCATTTCAAGAGATAAAGATTTTGTAAAACTTACGATAGCCCCTTTTGATGCACCATATACAGAGCAAGCTACATTGCCTTGCAGTCCCGCATCACTAGATACAGTTACGATACTGCCCTTTGTTTTACGTAAATAGGGTAATGCTGCTTGGCACAAAAATACTGTACCTTTCACATTCGTTCCAAACATTTCATCAAAAGCTGCCTCAGACACATCTGACAACAATTCTTCTTCATAATACCCTGCCGCCGTTACTAGAGCCGAAATACCACCATAGAAATCTACAGTTTCATTTACGATGCGTTGACATTCGCTTACGACAGATACATCACCCTTAATATAGTGAACCTTTGACGAATAACGACGTAATTTCATCTTCGCCTTTTGTCCTGCTTGTTCGTCGCGACCGTTGATAACCACGCACCAGCCCTCTTGCAGTAAAAGCTTGGCCGTAGCAAATCCGATACCGGATGTACCGCCACTAATCAATACCACTTGAACATCACTTTTATGAGGCATACTCACACCTCCTATAAGGTAGAAATATAATCAAATACTAATTTTAATAACATAACGGTCGTTACCGACAAGAATACTACGCGCACCAAGGAGGACCCCTTCGCAATCGCTAGATGAGAACCTAAATAAGCGCCAACAACTTGACCTACAGCAGCGGCCAAACCATACATAATATTGACATGACCTAAATATAGGAATACCAGTAAAGATGCTAAATTACTGGTAAAGTTTAATATTTTTGCATTTGCTGATGCATGCAAGAAATCAAAGCCCGTAAAGATAAATCCCATGATGAGAAATGTACCCGTACCAGGTCCAATAAATCCATCATAGATACCAATGCCAAGAGCAAAGGACATGCAAATATATAAGGCCCGTCCCATTACTTGGGATGTTCGATTCACTTCGCCCCAATTCTTTTTAAAGACCACAAATAAGGTTACCGCTACGAGTAATACAATAATAATGGGCTTAACATATAATGGCGGTAACGATACAACTGCTAATGTGCCCAGCATAGAGCCAATAAAGGTAAAAGGTAGTAATTTACGAACTAGATTAAAGTCAACCATGTGATTTCGTAAAAAAGTAATAGACGCACTACCAGCGCCAAAGATGCTAGATAGTTTATTACTACCTAATGCAACGCTAGGCGGTAAATTTGTCAGCAACATAGCCGGTACGGAAATAAGACCGCCACCACCGACGATGGAGTCTACAAAACCCGCAAAGGCCCCAGCTATAGCAAGCAGCATGAGAATCGCCAAGTCATACGGCAATCCAGTTATCGAAAGAATCCAGTCCATATACGACCTCCAAAATCTCACTGATCAGATTCATAATATTATTTTACCATTCACAGATAGAAAAATAATAGCCTTATATGCAAAACAACGGTGCCCATCGGTCACCGTTGTATAATTGTGATTTTATGAAAACACTCTATGAATCTTTTGTTTCTGCCAATCGATCTAATACCAAGGTATATCCATCAGCACCATAAACGAGACATCGTTTTACGCGACTAATGGTTGCTGTACTAGCACCGGTTTCTTCTACGATTGTTTCATAACTATCACCAGCACGCAACATTTTTGCTACTTGTAAACGCTGTGATAAAGCTTTCAATTCATTTACAGTACAAATATCCTCAAAGAATGCATAACACTCTTCCACAGTTTGAAGTTGTAATATACCTGAAAAGAGCTCGTCATGTTGAGCACTTCTCAATTTTTCATTGACGCTCATAACGCCTCCTATTTCTTATTCATCGCCTTGGATAAAGCATCACCAACCATTTGGATTACTTGTACCATGATGATAAGAATGATGATTGTAGCGAGCATGATATCCCCTTGGAAACGTTGGTAACCATAGCGAATTGCAATATCGCCAAGACCGCCGCCACCAATAGCACCCGCCATCGCAGAGTAACCGATTAAATTAACGATAAGTACTGTTACATTATCGATAATCGTAGGCAAAGCCTCAGGCAATAATACTTTACGGATGATTTGGAATGGACTGGCCCCCATGGATTGAGCCGCTTCAATAACGCCAAACTGAATATCCTTAATGGATGTTTCCACCAAGCGTGCTAAAAACGGAATTGCCGCCAATGTCAACGGCACACAGGCTGCAGTTGTACCAATGGATGTACCTACTACCATACGAGTAAATGGAATGATAGCAACCATCAAAATAATAAACGGAATAGAGCGTGTAGCATTAATGATAGCACCTAAAATTTTATTAAGTGCTGTATTTTCTAAGATATGACCTTTAGACGTAATAACCAATACTACGCCAAGCGGAATACCAATAAGCATTGCCATAACTGTAGAAATTACAGTCATTTGCAATGTATCCAAGGTACCGGTTAGTAACAATTTAACGACTTGCTCTGACATAACCGATCACCTCGCTTTCAATTGGTAATGTTCTAATATAGTCTAGCCCTTCTTTAGCCTTCATAGAATCGCCATTTAAGATGACAATGAGGCGACCAACGCTAGTATTTTGGATGTAATCGATACCTCCGAACAAGATGCTTACATCAAGATCAAAACGGCGAACTAATCCCGCCACAACCGGTTCATCTGTAGCTTGACCTGTAAATTTCAATCTTACAAGTGGTGCCGTACCAGCAATCCAATCTTGGTGAAGTTCAAAGTGTTCAAGAGCCTCTTGTGGTAGGTTATCACTTACTACAGAACCAACGAAGTCCTTTGTAGTTGGTTTCTTCGGATTCGTAAATACATCAACGGTACTACCTTCCTCTAAAATCATGCCCCCTTCGATAACAGCTACGCGGTCACAGATTTCACGAATAACCTGCATCTCATGAGTGATAAGAACGATAGTAAGCCCCATGCGTTCATTGATATCTTTCAATAATTTCAAGATAGATTGTGTAGTTTGTGGATCCAAGGCGGATGTTGCTTCGTCGCATAACAATACCTTCGGATTAGATGCCAATGCACGTGCAATACCAACACGTTGCTTTTGACCACCCGACAATTGGGATGGATAGTTATTTACACGGTCAGACAAGCCTACGATATCAAGAATCGGTGTGATACGTTCCTTAATCTCAGCTTTTCTCATCCCTTGTATTTCCAATGGAAATGCTACATTATCATACACGGTACGAGATGATAAGAGGTTAAAATGTTGGAAAATCATACCAATATTTTTGCGCGCCTTACGCAATTCATTAGCACTCAATTTCGTCAAATCGGTGCCGTCTACGATAACAGAACCCGATGTAGGTGCTTCAAGCATGTTAATGCAGCGAATCAATGTAGATTTACCGGCCCCTGATTGACCGATAATACCATAGATTTGCCCTTTTTCAATGGTGAGGCTTATATCTTTCAGGGCCTCTACGCGATGAGCACCTTCGTAAACCTTACTAATGTGTTCTAATGTAATCAAAATAGTTCCTTTCTCTGTGAAAGCGCCCCTTACTAGCCACTTAGCTAACAATATCAAAGCTATAGTAAAACTAGGTTAAGCTAAGCCTTCTTCCATTAATTTTTCCAGACCATGTCGTAATTTCATGGTCACAGTACCTGGTTTACCATCAGCTACTGGATTACGATCGAGTTTTGTAATTGGAATTACGCCACCAATAGTATCGGTAAAGAATAATTCATCCGCATCATCTACAAATACGCGGTCGAATTCTTTTTCAATGACAGTAACCCCTAATGATGGTGCTACACGAGTAATAATCATTTGACGAGTAATGCCCTTCAAGATGAAATTATCTGCTGGATGAGTATAAAGAATGCCATCTTTTACGGCAAACACATTGGATGTTGCCCCTTCTGTGCAAATGCCGTCACGGAATAACATCGCTGTATAAGCAAATTTCTTTTCTGCCTTTGTTTGTGCCAAAATGTTAGGAATCAAATTAGTTGTTTTAATATCTACATGGCTCCAACGTTCATCAGGCAAAGCAATCGCTTTTACACCAGCTGCCACCTTATTCACCTCATCCATATCGAGATTGTGGATAGACATGAGCATTTGTGGTTCCAATTTAGAACGATCATATGCATGATGACGCGGCGCTACACCACGAGAAATTTGTAAGTAAATATAACCTTCTTTGATTTCACTTTGTTCAATCAAAATTTCGTGAAGTTCCGTTAAATCATCAGGTGTCATTTTTACAGGTATATCCATTTCACGCATGGATCGATATAAACGATCTTGATGATAGGACAACGCAAAACAACGACCTTTTGTAACACGTACAACTTCATATACAGAATCGCCGAATAAATAGCCTCGGTCATTAATGCTGATAACCTTTGCACCTGATTCGACGAATTCACCGTTAAAATATGTTAATTCTTGCATAAGAGCACCTCATTTTCCTTGTTGTAACTCTAATCAGTATGATTGTATTATAGCACAATTACTAATTAATTTTTACACTTTACATTGTGAAAGTTTTCTTTTTAGTTATGAAAAAAACCGCCCCTTCCCGATAACTATAAGTTATGGCCAGAGCGGTTTTTCTTATAAAGAGCTATATCGTACGTATAATGCACACGATATAACCTAAGATTTAATTACCAAGAATATATTTACGAGCCGATGTAGGCAATTGTTTTAAAGCGATTGTGGTTAAGTAGGATAAACCTACGGCCATCACATAGAGTAAAACAACATGAACCACCGTAAACAAAAGATTATATTTTACCATCACGCCTGTCATAATCAACAACCAGAATGGATGTACTAAGTATATGCCATAGGATGTGTCACCAATTTGCGACCAAAATGCTTCCATCGTATTGTTGAGAGGCATTACTTGGAATAGGAATAGACTAAATAATGTGCCTAACGCCGTATAGAATACCCCCATTGGACTTAACTGATGGACCGTGTAAATCGCTTCAAGAACAGTGTAATGCCATACATCCATCACGTAGTAATAGGCCCCTAACATGGAGAGCATCGATACAACAGCACAAATCGCCAAAATATATCTATATCGCCACATATACTCTGATGCTTGTTCATATTTTTCTGCTACAACAGCACCAAAGAGGAATATCCATACATAATGAATCACCCAATAGTTAAGGCGCATATCAAAAAGATATTTGATAGTTGGTGAATCACTAAATTGCTGTGTCACCCACGCACCTAGTCGATAGGACGATATAAAATCAAATCCTAATTGCAAGGCAAATAAGATAACGAGCCATGGAATGGGGACTTTCAAAATCCACCGCACCAGGACACGCCATAACGGCATAAGCACATAGAACCATACCAAGATGACCATAAAATACAAATGGTACATACCGGTTCCAAATAGGAGGTTCACTATTAATGGGCCTGGATGCAGATTACCTAAATTGTGCGCCGTTATTCCTGTATAGAGGAGATAAAATAAGGACCACACGATATAAGGGTATAGTACCACTTGGATACGCCGTTTCATAAAGTCCTTGTAGCTAAATGGATCATTTACCGATGTATGATAAAACAGTCCAAACGCTGAAAGGAAGAAAAATGCGGGTACCGCGAATCGCGATAAGATTTCCAATACGCTAATGAGTTGTAAATTAACGAATGGATTTTGTAATGCATAGGAACCTACATGAATGCCGATAACGCCGAGCATGCAAAGTCCCCGCATATAGGTTATTTCAGGTAAAAATGCTTTTTTCATACGCAATTATTATTGTGGCACCGCTGCCGGTGTAGGAATAATAGTAGGAGTCGTTGCCGGCTGAGTTGTTGGTACCGCCACAACAGGTGTAGCAGGTTGAGTTGCTACTGGTTGAGTTGCTACTGATTGAGCAGCTGGTACTGTTTGACCGTTTGCTAATGCGGCTGCCGCTGCAGCCTCTGCAGCCTCTGCTTCAGCTTTTCTTTTTGCTTCTGCTTCACGTTGCAAACGAATGTCTTTTTGCAATGGTACGACCGGTTTATTGTATACGGTAATATCTGTTTCAAATAGACGGCCCCATGGGAATGTAGCCTTGATTGTGCGAGGGTCTACCTTTAAATAGGTTTTACCAAAATCTTGAATTCGTTCTTGTAAGTACTCTTCTAGTTTTGAATTTAAATCGCCAGAGTAACGTACATTATCGGTACGGATAGAATCCTGCATGCGATAAATATCCTTGCGGATATTAGCTTGGTACGCCCAGTTATCTAGATATTGCTGGGTTAACATATCGCGATGGCCTTCAGGGCTCATGGATTTGAGCAACAAGCCTTGCGCGATAGCATAACCTACTGTATTACTTGCTGTATTCCAGCCATTATAGGCACCTATTTTATACAGTAAGTCACGTTTATACATCGCACCTACCAAGGTATTATCAGAACCATTATTATAAGCAATATCTGCAACACTCACAGTTACACCTTGCTCAGTAGCTTGTTGAATACGGTCTACAAAGGCATTAGTTGCTTGAGACACCATTGGCAAATTGCCAAATGCTTCAGATTCAGAGGTGCTCGTAGATAGTGGCGTATTAACAGCAAGAAGAACCGTTGGTTTACCAGCTGTTGTCATCGTACCACCTACAGCCTCTACGTGTTCTGCAATGGTTTTATCAATCGTTTGATCTTCATAGCCTGGTAATGTTTTACCCGCTCCACCAAGGGGATAGATGATGGAGAATGTTGGTTTCTCTACACTTTCATCAGTCCGAGAACGAGCCATCAATAACAAGCCCAGTTGGTCGGCACCTGGAAAACTTCCGTATTGAGTGCGTGGAATTCCTTTAGAGTATTGGCTCAAATAACGACCTTCCAAAGCGGATTGAGATAGTTGAGACGTATCATCATGACCGAGTGCAAAGTACTCAAATACCCCCTTACGCGCTTCATCGATTAAGCCCTTGTTAATTTGCATATTCTTTTGACGACGGGAAAACCAGTCTTGCAAGTATTCTACAGGAACAGAGGCTTGTAAACTCATCAATTTTTGTGTTTCTGCTTGAGTCAATGTACCAGCGTCTAGTTTATCTTGCAATGCAGCAATTTGGAATATGGTTGGACCATAGTCTGCATAGTAGGACGGTTCTGTGCCACCCCCACTAGCGCGTGGAGAACGCATTACAGTACCAAAACCATAAATGCGAGTATTCTTATAATTTGCCTTTAACGCTTCAATACGTTTTAAGCGATATTCCAATGTACTTAGAGGCAAATTATGCTTACGAGAATCTACAAGACCACCATAAATCAATGTATCCGTACTCAATACCATAACATCGGCACGCCCCGCATTTTGCTCTACCCAATTCCAAATTTGGTCAGCTTGCCCCTTATAGGTTTTACCAGATATTAAATTTTGTGGTGGTGTCAATACCGTCATACCCGCAGCTTTTGCAGTGTCAACGGTATACTGAAGACTTACAGGTCGATCATCTTGCGGAACAAACAGTACAGTTTCCGCATCAACTTGGATGGATGTACTAGTAGCAATAGCGGTAACCATTAATGCTACTTTCAACCATTTCTTAGACATACATTAAACTCCTTCATTAAGCACGCATGCGCGTACATTTCACAACTATTGTAAGGGATACAATCATTTTAAAAATAACTAATATTACAATTATATCACTTAGTCATATTTTCGCAAATCTAGCCATAACCTCCGCTACTATCTAACGCGCGGCAAGCTCCACTGATATTTAATAGCCAGCAATCGAATGACTAGTACAATGCTGAAAGCACCATATACGGCCTGATCAGACCAACCGTAAATAACAAATAAATAATATGCAATCCCACCAATAATACTAGGTAGTGCATATACATCTTCTTTTAGTACAGATGGCACCCGTTGTGCTAACATGTCACGCAAAATACCTCCGCCCACAGCAGTAATTGTGCCTAGTAACACAATAAAGATAGGAAGTTCAGGATATAATGTATACCCCGCAGAAGCACCTGTTACGGTAAAGGATGCCAACCCCAATGCATCGGCAAACAAATAGCTAGCACGGCTGCGAGGCCCCATCATATTGCGATGATAACGACTGCTATAGATCACAAAAACGATGAATGTCACTGCCAGAACTACCGTAACATATACAACATTCCTCAATGAGTTCGGTGGAAAATAGCCTAACAATACGTCTCGAATAACTCCGCCTCCAATAGCGGTAGCCAAAGCGAGTACAGCCATACCGAAAATATCCATTTTACGCGACACGCCCACAAGCGCCCCTGATACGGCAAAAGCAACGGTGCCAATCATATCAAACATATACCAAATAATATCCATAATTGCCTCACACGATTTACATATACAACGATTAAATCTATTCGCAAAAACTCATATAATATGATAGACTTTATGTAAGATATTATACATGAAGAGGTACTATAATGACAAAAGACCTTATACCACAAAATGAACTGAATCAGATGGACGAACGTAGTCGCGACGAATACTTTATGAGCCTTGCTATCGAGGAGGGACAAAAAGCTTATGCCCTTGGTGAAATCCCTATTGGTGCTATTTTAGTCTATAATAACAAAATCATCTCGCGCCACCATAATCGACGTGAACTCGATCATGATGCAACGGCGCACGCAGAAGTTCTCGTCATTCGCGAAGCCTGTGATAGCCTAAAACGCTGGCGGTTGACTGGATGCACCCTGTATGTTACGATAGAGCCGTGTCCGATGTGCGCCGGAGCCATTATTAACAGCCGTATTGATCGTGTTGTATATGGTGCTAGCGACTACAAAGGAGGCGCTGTTGAATCTTTGTTTAATGTGCTATCCCACCCTGGATTAAATCATGAACCGCAATTGCAAGCAGGCATCCTAGCCGATGAATGTAGCCAATTGATGAAAGATTTCTTTAAAGAGCGTCGTAAAGCACGGAGGAGTACCCAAGAGGCTGAAGGGTCCGCACTCGAAATGCGGTAGGTCGGGCAACCGGCGCGGGGGTTCAAATCCCTCCTCCTCTGCCATTCTTTTAAATGATAATGATAGAGATATAATAAATAAACCTAGATACACATAATCCAGATGTTATCTAGGTTTTCTTGTTTTTTTAAATAAGTTTTATGCTTTAATTATTCATAATATTACATCTAGTCAATGAATCTGTAAAGATTTTTATATTTCCAATATCTGTCATGCAATTTTATATTTTAATACAAATATAGTATATAATAGAAATATATCGTACACTACATCATCAATCGAAGAGGATACTACTATGCAAAAATATTATCCCTATCTCATCACGCTGAGCCACATGATCAATGACTCATGCCAAAGTGTATTGCCTGCACTATTGCCATTGTTCATCTATACCTATGGACTATCCTTAGAGCAAGCAGGTTTTCTTATCTTAGCCAATACGGCCTTATCGTCATTACTACAACCTTTACTCGGTTATATTTCAGACAAAATCAATCAACCGCGCCTCATAGCAATGGGGGTCTTATTATCCGCCTGTAGTACGGGTATGATGGGTTTTGTTACCTCTTATGAAAGCCTCTTAATTTGTGCCACACTCGCCGGTGTAGGTTCTTCTATTTTCCATCCAGAAGGTGCGAAAATTATGAATCGCCTTGGTGGCGGCAAAAAAGGGAAAGCTATGGGAACCTTTGCCATCGGTGGCAGTTCAGGCTTTGCTATTGGGCCTCTATTTGCAGGTGCCATCGCCTATACGGTCGGTCCACATGGATTAGCGGCTTTCACAGTAGTAGGCATACTTATTTCATCAGTTTTATTCGTACTCATGCCGCGCATCGTATCTTATGCATGTACAATCGACCAAGCTGTAGCTGCTGAAAATCCTACAGTGGCAGCTAAACCTCTGAAAAACTACTGGAAGTACTTTGGCATACTATTCATCATCATCCTCAGCCAATCGGTCAACTTCCGAGTTATCAACGCTTTCATCCCTATTTTCTGGACTCGTGAGCTCGGTACTAGTCCCGAACAAGGCAGTTTTGCATTAACCGTATTCTTTAGTATCGGCATCTTCATGACATATATCGGCGGTCTATTGGGCGATAAATATGGTCCTATCAAAATCATTAGATTATCTCTATTAATTTGGTTACCAGCGATGTTCTTATTAACCGAAGTACCAACCTTCTCTCCAGCAATCATATTACCTGTAGGCTATCTACTTTTACTCATGATTGGCGCAGCCAAAGCTATTAGCTACAGTCCTGTCATCGTATTAGGACAAACCTACCTAGCAAAAAGCATCGGCTTTGCCTCCGGCATCACCCTCGGCGTGAGCCAAACTATTGGCGGTATCATCGCACCAGTGGTGGGTAACCTAGCCGACACCTACTCACTCCCAACTGCAATGATGACGCTAGTACCATTCCTCGTAATGGGCCTAGGGGCATCATTGCTACTTAAAGATCCTAAAAAATTACAGTAAACAAAAAGAACCCTTTCAACGAGGGTTCTTTTTCTATGCAATCACATATTTAAGTGTAAGACTTAATGTTTTAACATCTCATTCAAAATAACGATATCCGTTTCTTTCATGCCTTGAGCCACGGTACCAATACTGCGGATGGTATCATCAACGGAGTATGCTACAAGGCCATCGCCTTTTTGGTAGTTCTTATTTAGGCGGGCTTGTTTATAGCCCATAAAGGCACCATCTAAAGAGATTGCAATTTTACCTGCGCAAGACGGCTTTGCTCCATCACATACAATGCCAGATAGACTTGCAAGGCCATTTACAAGGGTGTTCTCGATAATTTCTTTGCTATCGCCTTTCAAGAAGGCAATACCTGCTACGCTTACAACGCCGGCAGATACAACGCCGCAATAGGCGGATAGTTTACCAATGCCAGATTTAACATAAAGGGTTAACAAGTTTGCAAAGACTAGCGCTCGATACAGTTCATCATTACTTTTACCAAGTTCCTCAGCAGATGTAATGATAGGCACAGACACGGTTAAGCCTTGGTTACCAGAACCTGAGCAAATTACTACAGGCAATGGGCATCCACTCATACGAGCATCAGATCCAGCCGCTGCACGAGCCTTACATTTCGTTTCAAGGGAAGGATTCTCATCATCCAACAATAGCAATTGGCCAATATTAGAGCCATAATCGTTAGATAAACCTTCCTTCGAAATCGCAGTATTATACTCGACTTGTTGTTTAATTTGAGGCAAAATGCCAGAAATATCAGCGTTCTTAGCAAATTCGTAAATGCTATCAAAGGTCATGGCACATTCAGTTTTAGCCGCTTTTTTAATCTCATTGACAGATTCAGAGATAATCTCATCATCCACAGATACATAAGTTATATTCGTATGGTCATTTTCAATACGAACAACGGCCGTATGTGCATCTGTTTCAGCCGTAATTTCAATATAAAGATTATCTACGCCTTCCGCTAATGAAACGGTACAGAAATTAGCATCAAGCAATGTACCAAGCCATTTGCGATCTTCATCTGTAGCAGATTCCAATACCTCTAACTCACGTTCCGGATGACCTACGATAGCTCCAAGAGTCGTTGCAGCTATGAGGCCTTTACGACCACCAGAGTTAGGAATGACTACAGATTTTACATTTTTAATAATATTCGCACTGCATCGCGCATGAATATGATTGGGAAACTCATCTAAAACAGAGACTGCCTTCGCAGCCGCATACGCCAAAGCAATGGGCTCAGTACAACCAAAGGCAGGCCGCATCTCAGACTGTAATAAAGAAATATAATCCATATTACACTTCCGCAATGATTTCCACTTCTACGGATACGCCTAATGGAAGATCTTTTACAGCTACGCAAGAGCGTGCTGGTTTAGAAGTAAAATAGTTAGCATATACTTCGTTAAATGCTTTAAAATCATTAATATCTGCTAAGAAACATGTTGTTTTAACAACCTTTGAAAAGTCTGTACCTGCTTCAGTTAATACAGCTTCGATATTTTTGCATACTTGTTCAGTTTGTGCCTCAATACCACCTTCAATAACTGTAGCTGTTTCAGGATTAATTGGCACTTGTCCAGACGCAAATAAGAATCCACCTGCTACCTTAGCTTGAGAATAAGGACCTACTGCTGCAGGTGCTTTGTCTGTATGAATCGTTTTCATAATAACTCTCCTTTGTTACAAATATATAGTTAAATCAAACATCACAACACGATGTATTTCAATTAATTATTTAATGGATTTGAAAGCTTCTGTAAAGATTGGCATAAAATATTGACGTTGTACATCACTTGTTAATGCCAAAAACAGTGTTGGTTTTTCTGGGGTCATTACAAGAGCTGCTTTTGCATAGTAAGGGAATTTAAGACCTTCTGTATCAAGCAATACACGAGTACCAACAGTGTATGTTGGATACTTTGTATTATTTATTTTTTCCATCATTTCTGTATTTTCCACAGTAACAGTTGTCGGCGCTTTACGCTCTCCCACTACACCAACAGCAGCACTGTAATCATTACCGGCTTTTACATATACAGAACCAGGTATATTCTTATCTGCCAATGTAAACGTCTTAGTTTCTTTTGGCAGTGCATTATTAACCGTAGTCAACATAAGTTGTTCTGTAATAGGATCCATCTTACCCGTATTAAGTATTGCTAATACAGGAAGAATAGGAGCATTACCTTTAGGATTTTCAAACAATGCATTAGCTGCTGTTTTTAAATCTACAGCGGCTAACAACGCATCCTTTTGTCCTGTTTTATCTTCACCTTGGATTTGATATACATCGTAGGAAATACCCATTTGGTCTAAAACAGCCAACGCCTCATCATTACTTTGCCGTGTAAGTTTATTGATATTAGGCTTTGCATTATCTTTGATAAGGATATCTTTTATAATACCTACTGTATTTGTGTTAGCTGCAGATGTGACAGTCACTGTATTTGGAACAGTCATTGTGCCAGCCAACGTTTTTACATCCTTTGCACCAGCCAAGCTAGTAACAGCACCAACTAAACAGGCTGCTAACACAAGCGTTTTTAATGGTTTCATTATTTATGTCCTCCCTTTAGGGTTTTTAAACTATACATAGATTCTAGTTGTCCTAACCAGTAATCTCTGCTCGTATCTTCTGTCGCCAATACTTGTATAGAAATACCTTCATTTTGTGGTAATATATACAGATTCAACGCACCTGGCAACATGAATCCATCATAATTAATGCTACCACGTAAGCTCACTCTCTCAAGAGTACCAAATTTAGAGGTGTAAGGGCTAAAAGATAATTCTGTAGCACCTACCGAGAAATTAGGGATAATTTTCTTTAAAACATCAATCGCTTCATTTGTAAGTTGCTGTTCTTTAGGAGATAAAGTTGCATTATCTATAACAGCTTGATTCAACTGCTTGTTCATATTGCGTTGCATTGCCGTATTATATTCGATCATAACAGGTGTTAATGAATTACGATCTAAATTGACTAATGACAACTGAGTAATAAACTCTTCTGCATTTGATTTGGAGTATGGCTTATTATTTGTAATTATTCCTACTTGTTTTTCGGCCATTACAGAATTAACAATTTGAGTCGATACATCACTAGAATAATCAATAAAATCTTTATTCAGATTATATGATATCAACCAAGCTGTATGGTGGCCCAAAGCACTATCTCCAGATAGTTGATAGACACTATATCCATCTACAGTATTCCCATTAAATGGAGGAATCGCTACTTGATATATCTCTTGCATGCGCTCGCTAAGTTTTTTTCTAACTTCCGCATTAGCCTCATTTACAGCTTTATTTTGTTCCTTAGTTCTAAAATTAGGATTTGTAGAAACTACGTCTATAGCGGTGGCACTAACACCATTATTTGTAGTTGCATATTGTCCATAACCTAGGTCAATCGTATCTGCACAGGCTACTGCCCCCATGCCAACTGTTAGGCATGTTGCACAAGCTAGTGCCATTACTTTTTTACTCCACAACTTCATGATCTCACCTCGTGAATCTATTATATTAACTCTAAATTAGTAATTTTGAATATATATAGTATTATACTATATAATTGTACTATCATGATAGGTTTCTCAAATTTACATTTTACCTAATGTACTATACAATACTTAGAGATAAGAAACTCATTAATTGCAGAAAGGAGTTGTCATTTCGCCAAACCATTATGATACAAGAAATTATTCCTCTTACTAGACCGCGCACATTAGCAGCTGCACTAGGACCTACTATTTTAGGTGCTGCATTTTGTTACTATGCCTTTGGTGCTGTTCATGGTACAGGTCTTGCCATCTTTCACACCATCCTAATATTTCTAGCCGTCGTATCCGCTCAAATTGTAGCCAACTTATGGAATGAGTATAAGGATTTTAAATCAGGTCTCGATGCAGGCCAAAAGGTTGGCAATGCGGGCTCTATCACGCGTGGTGCTATCACGCCTGAACTCATCATTACCATGATAAAAGTATTGATGGTCGTGCCAATCATCATTGGTCTCTATTTAGCATCTACAATTACTTGGTACTATATTCCAGCTGGCTTTGTTTGCATCTTAATTAGCTTTCTCTACTCTGGCGGCCCAAAGCCAATTTCTCGCACACCATTTGGTGAAATCTCCTCTGGTATAGCCATGGGGCTTGCCATTGTTCTCATCACGGGCTATGCATGGACTAGTGAACTTAGCTGGTCACTCTTAATTCCAGCGATCCCAGCCACCCTTTTGGTAGGCTCCATCATGCTTACCAATAATATCCGTGATATTCGTAATGATGAAAACCACGGTCGCCGTACACTACCTATCGTACTAGGTCGAGACCGCGCCATCAGCCTCATGAGCATTACCTATATTTTTAATTTTATCTGGATTGGTGCATGGATCTATTTGAAAGCATTACCAATACTTGCCCTCTTAGCCCTTATTGCTATTATCCCAGCGTTCAAAACAATAAAAACATTCTATATGTATGTCGATGAATTTGAATTAGATAAAGCGATGGGCACTACTGCTGCCACAGCGATGTTATACCAATTACTATTAAGTATAGGGCTCATTATTAGTAAATAATAAAAAAAGATAAGCTACCCTAAATAACGACTTTGGCCCTGCGAAGGCCGTAGGCCGAAGTCAGACCCAGCCGGTGGAGTTATTTAGGGCAGCTTATTTTTTACTTTTACCTATAATGAGCCCTATAACTTTTAGTTATGGATAACCGCCAATAATACATAGTTGCAGAATAGGAAATATTTTAGTACTATAAGTTTATTAAATTACATTTAATTTTCTCGAAAAGGAGAGTGTTTGTATGAACAAATTTTTAGCATTAGCGGCTACAGTCGTTCTCGGCGGTGCGCTATTAATCGCAGGTTGCGGCAGCGATAATAATAAAGCGGCTAGCAGCGGTGACAAACAAGTATTAAAAATTGGTGCTACTGCAGTACCACATGCGGAAATCTTAGAACAAGTAAAACCAATCTTAGCAAAAGAAGGTGTTGAATTAAAAATCACAGAATTCACTGATTACAATACACCAAATCTAGCATTGGGTGATAAAGAAATCGACGCTAACTTCTTCCAACATGTGCCATACATGGACGAATTTGCGAAAGCACATAACCTTCCTCTAGTATCTGTGGGTGGTGTTCATCTTGAACCAATGGGCTTATATTCCCGTCAAATCAAAGATTTAAAAGATCTTCCTAAAGGCGCTAAAATCGCTATTCCTAATGACCCTACAAATGGCGGTCGTGCATTGTTGTTATTGCAAAAAGCTGGTCTTATCACATTGAAAGACTCCAATAATATCTTATCCACTGTACAAGATATTGCTACTAACCCTAATGGTTACGAATTTGTAGAATTGGAAGCAGCACAAGTACCTCGCTCTCTTGACGATGTTGCTTTAGCAGCTGTTAATACTAACTTTGCATTGAATGCAAATCTTAACCCTGCTAAAGATGCATTATTCATCGAAGCTAACGATTCCCCTTATGTAAATATCGTAACTGTTCTTAAAGGCAATGAAAATGACCCTCGCATCCAAAAATTAATGGCTGCTCTTCATAGCCCTGAAATCAAAAAATTCATTCAAGATAAATACCAAGGTGCTATCTTACCTGCTTTCTAAGATTACATATCAAAAGGCTGGAGCCACTACAACGTGCTCCAGCCTTTTTCTTTTGCTTATAAAACTTAATTCTATACCATTCTACTAAGGTAAAAGAAACTCCAGTCATTCTTATAAATCTGTGTTTGAGAAACTAAAGGGCAGTAATTCTTCTAGAGTAACCGTCTTATACTCTCCTTTTAAATTTGCCATGATAATACAAGGTATCTTGAACTCTCCAATGACTTGACGACATGCGCCACAAGGCGAGCAAGGCCTGTCCGTATCCGCCACAACTGCAATGGCAGATATGTTTCGTTTCCCATCGGACACAGCATTAAATATAGCAGTTCGTTCAGCACAATTTGTGAGCCCATAGGATGCATTTTCAATATTACAGCCTCCATAGATGTATCCATCATTGCTTAAAACAGCGGCCCCTACGGCAAAATTAGAATACGGACTATAGGACTGTTTACGCGTCTCTATGGCAGCTTGAATTAATTTCTGTAACTCTTGTTCTATCATAAGCCCTCCTATTCTACAAAACCAAGTATAGTCTCACCAATAGTAGATGCTTCTGTACCTATTGTAAGGGCTTGTACGTAGGCCTTTTCGGCTCCCTCAAACAGACTTTCATCATTAGCATACAAGGTGGCAAGCACATCACCTGCTACAACAGCATCACCAGTTTTCTTATGCATCACAATCCCTGCTGTCATATCAATAGGGCCATCTTTCACAATACGACCAGCACCAAGCATAACAGATGCAATACCACAATCCTCCGTATTCATATGAGCGATATAGCCTGCCTTAGAGGCCCTAATATCATAGGTAAATCGAGCGGACCCTAATAGAGAAGTATCATCTACAACTTGACCTTTTCCACCTTGTGCCACGATGAGTTCTCGCAACTTAGCCAAACCAGCTCCATTTTGCAATGCCGTCTGCACCATAGAATAGCAGTTGTCATAATCGCCCTTTTCACTCATCACTAATAAATGGGTCGCCATCACAAGGCATTCGTGTGTTAAATCTTGAGGTCCACGTCCCTTCAAGGTTTGAATCACCTCTGCAATTTCCAAAGCATTTCCGATGGCCTGCCCCAATGGTCGATCCATATCTGTAATAACAGCCTTCACAATACGACCATTAGCGTTACCGATATCCACCATTGCCTGCGCGAGTAAGCGAGCATCATCGATAGTTTTCATAAATGCACCACTACCGACCTTAACATCTAATAAAATAGCATCTGCCCCAGAAGCGAGCTTCTTACTCATAATCGAAGATGCAATAAGAGGAATACTATCCACCGTAGCCGTTACATCTCGAAGTGCATAAATTTTTTTATCGGCTGGTGCAATATTACTGGATTGACCAATTACAGCAACGCCAATATTGTTGACTTGATTTCTAAATTCCTCCTCTGAAAGCTCTGTTCTAAGACCAGGTATAGACTCCATTTTATCAATGGTGCCACCCGTATGACCAAGGCCACGACCAGACATCTTAGCCACCACACCTCCACAGGCTGCAACCAAGGATGCGATGACAAGTGTTGTTTTATCACCTACACCTCCAGTGCTATGCTTGTCTACCTTGATTCCCTTAATAGCCGATAAATCAACCATATCACCAGAATATGCCATAGCCATAGTGAAAGCCCCTAGCTCCTTTGGTGTCATGCCCTTAAATATGACAGCCATCAAAAAGGCACTCATTTGGTAGTCTGGAATATCACCCGCTACATAACCATGTATAAGCCATTGTAATTCAGAGTCAGTTAACTCAATACCTTGTCGTTTTTTGAGTATCACATCATACATTCTCATAGTTCACCTATAAAGGGCTGTACCGAAATAGCTTATTTTAAATTCGGTACAGCCCCCTTTCTATACAGTACATGGCTAAACAATCTATACTTGTTCATCCAATCGATTTTGTAATAGCCCCACTGCCGCACTAGCCCCAATACGTGTGCATCCAGCCTCGATATAAGCCTTCATAGCCTCAACGGAACGAATACCGCCAGCCGCCTTTATTTGTACATGTGGCCCAATATGCTTTTTAAATAATTGCACATCTTCTAAGGTAGCGCCACCACTACCAAATCCAGTCGATGTCTTAATGAAGTCTGCACCACCTTCAGTCACACAGTGGCACAATTCTACTTTTTCATCCTTTGTTAAGGAGCAAGCCTCTATGATGACCTTCAATATTTTCTCTCCACATATGGCTTTAAGTGCCTTAATCTCCTCGGTTATAGCATGGTAATCACCTTGTTTAACATCACCTAAGTTGATTACCATGTCGATTTCCGAAGCACCTTCTTCAATAGCTTGTTTAGTTTCTGCCACCTTGGCTTCTGTAGTTTGGTATCCCAAAGGAAAACCTACAACGGTACACACAGTTAAATCTGGATATGCATTATGCGCAGATGCTACAAAGTCCGGTGGAATACATACAGACGCTGTATGATATGCTAGTGCATCTTCACAAACGACCTTAATTTCCTCCCATGTAGCAATGGGGTTTAACAATGTATGATCAACATATGTCAATAATTCTTTACCTAGCATAATAACCTCCCAAAACAATCTATTACACTATACGGTTCATCATTAATTTGTATTTCGAACTAAGCCATATTTAGAAAAATGACATTTGCTCTGGTTCTGGTGCTTTATGAAGCTCTGCCTGTGCTGCCTTATTCTTTTCATCGATAAATGGCTCGAGCGGTACACCTGTTTTTGAAAGCAACTCTGGCAATGAATTAGCGCCTTTCAAACGAGCGGCCTCAATAGCGACCTTAGCACATGTTTCTGCATCATCTAATGCATAATGATGCTTAAATTCTACACCTAGGTACGCTGCCATAGTATTTAATTTATGATTTACCAAATCAGGCCATACGGCACGAGAGATTTTTACAGTACATGCATAATCGAGTTCTGGCCAAGGAATTTTATAGTAATCAAGAGTAGCACGCAATACATTCATATCGAATTTAGCATTGTGAGCAATCATGATTTTCCCCTTCAAATGATTCTCGTAAATAGTAGGCCATAATTGATCAAATGTTTTCTCATGTATTACCTCATTAGGTTCAATACCATGAATCTCAATACACTCAGGATCAAAGGACATAAACGGTGGTTTAATAAGACTATATGCTTTTTTTGTAATCTGTCCATTTTCTACGGTAATAACCGCTAAGGAACAGGCACTATTTTTATATTTATTAGCTGTTTCAAAATCCAATGCTACAAAATCTAACATGGTTATCCTTTCTTAGCTACTAACAATAAATTATATAAATAAATCCGATATACATATATCAACTCGTATTAGGAATCATCTTCACTTCTTTATTTATTATATCATGAACGTGAAGAAAATCGATGTACAAAAGCCGTTCTTATGTATACTTTCACATTGGATTTTCATTGACAGGACGCCCCATTCTATGTGAAAATTATTTAGATATATAAGTACTATGGAGGTTATAACATGGCAGATGACAGATTAATCGTCGCCCTCGACGTATCCACAATGGATGCGATGAAATCTATCGTGTCCTCACTAGGGGATTCCGTTAGTTTCTACAAGGTGGGGATGGAATTATTCTACGCCGAAGGGGACCAAACGGTTCGCTATTTGCAAGAGCACGGCAAGCATGTATTTCTCGATTTGAAATTACATGATATTCCTAATACGGTGGCCCATGGCGTATCTTCCCTTACTCGTTTAGGCGCCAATTTAATTACCATTCACGGTCAAGGTGGCCCTATAATGATGAAAGCTGCCGCTGAGGCTGCTCGTGAAAGCGCTGAAAAACTAGGCATCGAACGTCCAAAACTATTGGCTATTACCGTTTTAACGAGCTTTGATGACGAATCTTGGACATCTATTGGCGGTCAATTACCAATTGCAGACCAAGTAATTCGCCTTGCTAAACTAGCAAAAGAATCTGGTATGGACGGTGTTGTATGTTCCGCTTTAGAGGCTAGGATGATTCGCGATGCCTGCGGATCAGAGTTCCTTATCGTTACGCCTGGTATTCGCCCATCCTTTGCAGCCACAAATGACCAAAAACGCATCGCTACACCATCGAGTGCGTTACAAGATGGCGCATCTCGCCTCGTTATTGGCCGACCGATTACACAAGCGGATAACCCACAAGAAGCTGTGCGCTTGATTATTGAAGAAATGGAGAGTGTATCCAAATGATGTCAGAACAAGAAGTAAAACAATTACTTATCGATACCCAAGCAATTTTAGAAGGTCATTTCTTATTGACTTCTGGTCTGCATAGCCCAATGTACGTTGAAAAATTCAATGTATTACAACATCCAAAGTACACTGAAACATTGTGTAAAGAGTTAGCTGAACGCTTCCGCGATCAAAATGTAGAACTCGTTATTGGACCTATGACTGGTGGTATCTTATTGGCTCACGAAGTTGGTAAAGAATTGGGTACTCGCGCTATTTTCACAGAACGTGAAAAAGGCGTTATGACATTGCGTCGCGGTTTTAAGATTGAACCAGGTACACGCGTACTCATCGTTGAGGACATTGTAACTACTGGTGGTTCCGTACAAGAAGTTGTTAACGTAGTGAACCAATCCGGTGGTGAAATCGTAGGCGTAGGTCTTCTTGTTAACCGCTCTGGCGGCAAAGCCGAATTTGGCGTACCAAACGAAAAGGTACAAGCATTACTCAACCTTGAAGTTCCAACATACAAGCCAGAGGAATGCCCTCTTTGTAAAGATGGCGTAGCTATGACAGAACGCGGTTCTAAACACATTAAATAAAATTATAAACAGATACAAAAAGAGCTCCTTCACTGAGGAGCTCTTTTTGCTTGTGTGTAGTTATTGTGTGTAAGAGAGAGATTCTGATACATATGTATCACGTAGAGTGTATGGCTCTACGGTGGCCATGAATGCACTTTCATGACCACGCGCTCTAAAAGTGTTGTGAGAGAAAAGAATCAATAAAATACTATTGATTTTGAGTAGTCTGTGATGCACCTTGTTCCACAGATGGTTGAGGCACATTACCATTTGGTTGCCCCCCCTTGAGGCATTTGACCAGGTTGACCTTGTTGCCCTATTTGACCAGATTGGCCTTGTGGAGGCATTTGACCATTTTGATGCATATACTGACCATTATTTCGTCCCATACCATCTTGAGGCATCATTTGGTTTTGACAATTTTGGTACATATGTTGACCATTATTTGGCCCCATACCATCTTGAGGCATCATTTTATTATTTCCATCCATCATATGTTGATTCATATGCATATTAGGACCATCATGTCTATGTGTTTTTCTGAACTGTTGTTCATTGGTTTTCATCCATTCACCAAAATTTGGTAAATCATTTACAGCAAAGGATGTACCTACCCCTACAGCACTGATTACAGTTAGAATGGCAGCAATTATAATTCGTCTCATAGGTCCTCCTTAATCTACATTGCTGAAATAACGTTCGCGTACACCACGAAGTTCAATACCAATAAAGATACATGTAAGGCCCCCAAAGAGACCTACACCACCAAGTGCCACTAAAGTTACCAATGATAATGCAGGAAATGCCGTTACATTCTCGAATGGTTGCCAAGAGCTACCTAATAAATACAGGATTGCCGGCGTAATAATAAATATAAGAACCCCCACAATATATGATAAACCACTACCGATGGATAGTAAGGTTTTAGATGCTTTTTTAGCCATTCCTGGCAACTGCGGCAATAAACGCTCTTTGTAGTCATCAAATCTAGCATAAATTTCTTGCATATTTACAGATTTACTGTCACCACCATCTTGGCCTAATGTATCTGTAATAATGCCTGCATCTACATAGGATGCATAAATTTCCTCTGGAGTACCTAACGATTTAATGATTTCACTATCTGTAAGGCCTTTTTCATAACCTACGGCAAAGTGTTCCTCATAAACCTCTATAATACTCTCTACATCGGCAACGTGCGCCTTTTTAAAAATATTGCGCAATGCCTCTAAAAAGCTATTTTTGTCCATTATAGTCGACTCCTTTCAACAGGATATTGATGACACTAGAAAATTCATCCCATTCTTGGCGCATCTGATTGTATGCTACACGGCCGTTTGCCGTGATGTGATAATATTTTCGAGATGGCCCTGTGGACGACTCTTTCAAATACGTTTCAACATACTTTTCTTTTTTCAATCTATTAAATAATGGATATATAGTTCCTTCTGAAATTTCAATGTATTCTGAAATAGTGCTTACGATTTCATATCCATAGCGATCACTTTGTGTTAATAGTGCTAGCACAAGCATATCCATAACACCTTTTTTTAATTGAACTTGCATAGTTCCTCCCTTTAGGCTGTGCCTACCTGCCAATGTGAAAGCTCTCTTACGGTCACTATCATGTACTGACAAATACATAATAACACAAGGTACCTCGAATTGCAAGGTACCTTGTAAAAAAATGTTTTATACAATATAAAACCCTTTCAATATCTCTAAAAACACACCTATTATAAAGTGTTTCATGAATTGAAAGGGTTTTAACATGTTAGATTAAATTCAATTTTCTAATGTAAATACACATCTATTAATTAATTTGTAGAGGCTTGTCCTAATTTTACCTGAGCGCTCTTCATTTTACCATTATGAGTATAAGATACTAAAATTGTATCACCAGGGCTCTTGGCATCAATTTGCTCTTTCAATTCGATTAATGTACTTACATTCTTACCATCGATTTGAGCAATCGTATCACCTTCTACAATACCAGCTCGAGCCACAGGACCGGTAGGATCCAATTGTACAATAAGAAGGCCTTCTCCTTCATAGCTTACATTATTGCGAGCTGCTGTTTGACGATCCACAGCCCATATTCCTAAATATGGACGGATTACCTTACCATTCTTGATGATAGAGTCGATAATAGACTTAGCAGAATTAATAGGAATAGCAAAGCCCATCCCCTCAACGCCTTCCTTAGAAATTTTAGAGCTATTGATGCCAATGAGCTCGCCATCCGCATTGAGTAATGCACCACCAGAGTTACCTGGATTAATAGCGGCATCAGTTTGAATCAATGGAAAACGTTGTCCTTGATCGTCAATGGTACGTGCCAAGGCACTGATCACGCCAGATGTTACAGAACCTTTAAACTCTAAACCTAATGGATTGCCGATAGCAATGGCAGGTTCACCTACTTGTAAGGAATCCGAATCACCTATAGTAATAGGTTGAATGTTCTTTGGCGCCGTAATTTTTACAACGGCCAAATCTGTTTGTGAATCTGTGCCTATAACGGTACCTGTTACAGTAGATCCATCAGACAAGGAAACTGTAACTTCCCCATTTTTAGCACCTGCCACAACATGGTTATTGGTAACAATATGACCTTCATTATCGATTAAAACGCCAGAGCCAACGCCTTCACCTGCATAAATAGTACGATTAAAGATATCCTTTTGGAATACCTGTGTTGTAATACCAACTACGGCAGGGCCTGATTTTTTAGCCGCCTGTACAACATAAGTATTTCGAGATTCTGTTAGTGGCTTAGTTTGTTTGGTATTCTCTGACACTACAGTTTGCTGGTGGCCTGCTGGAGTACCAAATAAATAATAACCACCGCCGATACCTACACAGGCTGCAATAGCACATGCTATAATTTGTTTCTTATAGTTTTTTATATTCATATATTTTCTCCTGTATTTTCAATTGTATACAATTAATACTAATTTATTATATTGCTAATATTATAGATTTGCAATATAACAATTCTTATTAAACCTAAAATATATGTAAAAAGCAGAGAACACAAAAGAGGTATTCATTAGCATTTACTAATGAATACCTCTTTTGCATATAGTTTGAGAGTGTAAGGACTGTGAGAGAGAGTTATTTATGAAGACGGAAAAGTTGAGAGAGAACTTATTAAGAGAGAGAAGTTAAGTGTATCTTTTCCGTATATCTTCATAAAATCCTTACAATTATAGTATACACGATATGTCTAAAAAATAAACCATAGTATATAAACAATACTTAAAACTTCAATTATATCTCTATAATATAAGTCCTCTAATCCCATATCTTATCAACAGCGCACCAATCCATGAGTTCAAAGTGAATTAAACTGTTAATTTATACAAATTTATAACCTACACCCCAAACAGTAATAATGTGTTTACTATCAGATGGATTTTCTTCAATTTCTTCACGTAAACGATTAATATGAACCGCTACAGTTGCATAATCACCATAAGAGTCCAAGCCCCATACACGGGAATATAATTCTTCTTTAGAGAATACAATATCGCGATTACGCATAAGGAATTCTAATAGTTGGAACTCTTTCTTTTTAAGATGAACTTCATTATCGTTCACCCAAACTTTCATCATTTTTGGATCAAGACGAATATCACCAGATTGAATTGCATTCGTATCAACCACGTCTTTTTCTGTAAGACGTTTATATTGCGCTAACATTGCTTTGATTTTAGCAATCAATACGGATGGAGAGAATGGTTTTTCGATATAGTCATCGGCACCTACACCAAGGCCACGGATTTTATCAATATCATCAAGGCGTGCAGTAACCATTACGATAGGTACACGGACTTTGTCACGAATAATGCGACAAACTTCAAAGCCATCCATTTCCGGCAACATAACGTCCAAGATAATTAAGTCCACAGGTGTATTTAAAGCAGCTTCAATACCATCAGTACCATTGTTCATAACAGTTACATCATAACCAGCAACCATCAAATAATCACGTTCAATATTAGCAATATCGATATCGTCTTCAATTATTAGAATATGTTCACTCATGATTTTCTCCTTTTTTTGGGAACTCTAAAATAATCCTAAGTCCATGTGGTCTAATATTTTCTATCACTACACGACCTTCGAAAATTTCCATAATACGTCTAATAATCGAAAGACCAAGTCCACTCCCCTCCTGTGGATTAGTGCGGGACGAATCAACTCGATAAAACGGACGCATAAGTCGGTCAAGCGATTCTGGCGGAACCCCAGGACCATCATCACTTACCACACAGTACACATGACTTTCATCTTCGGTGACATCAATAACACTATGTCCTATATCTGCCATCTTATATTTTGCACTATTATTTAAAATATTTTGCAAAACCCGTTGTAGCAACTGCGGATTTGCCATAATAGTTGCATCCTTTACGGTAATACGTTGACTTAATTCAAGACCTCTAGACTTGTAATGTTCTATATGATCATCAACAAAGCCCTGTACGTATTTACCTAGATTGATTGCTTCCGACGGTCTAGATTCTTTTTTATAATTTAGCGTTGTTATAAGGAATAGTTCCTCCAACATAGAATCTAAATCATTAGCGCGTTTTAAAATAATACCCATGTAGCGCTTTTGTTGCTCTTCAGTTGGTGCTATACCATCTCTAACACCTTCTGCATACGCTTTGATAGCAGTTAATGGAGTTCGGATATCATGGGAAATACCAGCTAGTAATTCCTTTTGTTGCTCCTGTTCCATCTCGATTTGGTAATTAGCGACTCTCAATGATTCCGTCATATTACGAACGTGAATCATGATAAACTTAGTTACAAATCGGTTAATTGCAAAAAATGTAACAATAAACAAAAGTAAAGCCACAATACTAATGTAGAAGGAAACTGATTCCATCAAACTATCACTACCATGAACAGCGCGTTTAATAGCTATATGGTACAAGTAAGCATGGCGACCTTCATTCTTACGCATTTCATACACAAAGGTATGATTTGATTGATACACAATGCCCTGTAATTCTGGGTTAACATCGATCAACCCTACAATAGCAGATTCATTGTAAATTTGTTGTGTTCCATAAGAATATAAAAGTTTACCTTGGTCAAGAACCTCTACATAGATTTCATTTGGGTCAAACAAGCTATAGCTAGGTTTAACAAGAGAATCAATTAAACCATTATCTAAGCCATAAAAAGTAATTGTCTCAGCCACACGACTGACACTTTTAAATTGTTGTTCTTGCTCGATACGCAAATAGTATCCAGCATTTGCTAAAATGCGTAGCCCTGAAAAATATAACAAAAATAGAATAATTGCTATTAGTATAGGAACTACAAATAGAACAACATTGGATATCCAAATTCTAATTTGTAAATTCACAGGATTACCTCAATATCATAATTAGTAGATACTCCTTATAGTGTACGCTATTTTACGCATGATTAGCAAGCAAAAACGTAAATTTCATGTAATAAAATTCACAACTTATTCATCATATGTTTATATTTGTAACCAATAATAATTACTAATTATATTTTTTTCATATCTATATCTAGAAAATATAAATAAAGAGTAGATTTTCTATAAATAGACATAAAAACAGCTCCACCTGTATAGGTAGAGCTGTTAATGTAAGATTAACGACGGTTAGCTTCGAAGAAGTTAATAGCAACTTCTGGGAACATAGCGTATGTTAATACGTCTTCGTCAGTGATACCATTGTAGCCTTTGGAAGCTAAATCTTGACGGTAACCTTCCAATTCAGGTTCGATAAGATCTGCTGGACGGCAAGTGATAGGTTCTTCATCACCAATGATAGTGTGACGAATTTCGTCAGAAATTTTACCAGGCAACGCACCATATTTACCGCGTACAAGGTCTTTAACTTCGTTAGGAACCATTTTGTAACGGTCGCCCATCATAACGTTCATCATAGCCATTGTACCAACGATTTGGGATGTTGGAGTTACCAATGGAGGGTAACCCAAGTCTTCACGAACGCGTGGCATTTCATCCATAACGTCGAAGAAGCGATCTCCCATACCCATTTCATTCAATTGGTTTTGAGTATTGGACAACATACCGCCAGGAATTTGGTAACGGCGAACAGCTGGGATTACATCGCTAGCTGGTTTCAAGTTGAATTCTTCAGCGATTTGTTGTTTTACTTTACGGAAATGGTCAACTAATGGAATGAATTTGTCAAGATCAAGACCAAGATCCCATTCAGTACCTTTGAACATTTCAATCATAGTTTCAGTAGCTGGTTGGCTAGTTGCATGAGCAAATGGGGAGATAGCAGTATCGATGATATCTACGCCAGCTTTAGCAGCTTCCCAGTATGTAGTGCTTGCAAGACCGCAAGTGAAATGGCTGTGCAAATCGATTGGCAATTCGCCAAAACGTTTTTTGAAAGTAGAAACTAAATCATATGCATCAGCAGGTCCTAACAAACCGGACATATCTTTGATACAAAGGGAATCAGTACCCATTTCTACCAATGTTTCAGCTACTTTCAAGAAGCTTTCAGTTGTATGAACTGGGGAAATAGTGTATACCATAGCGGATTGAACGTGTGCACCAGCTTTTTTGGAGTACTTAATAGCAGCTTCCATGTTGCGTGGGTCATTCAATGCGTCGAAAATACGGATACGGTCGATACCATTTTTAACAGCTGCATTACAGAACGCTTCTACTACGTCATCAGAGTAGTGTTTGTAGCCCAATAAGTTTTGACCACGAAGCAACATTTGCAATGGAGTGTTTTTCAAATTGGATTTCAATTTGCGAAGGCGTTCCCATGGATCTTCATTCAAGAAACGAAGGCAGCTATCATAAGTAGCACCGCCCCAACACTCAAGAGCTTCATAACCAATTTCGTCTAAAAGACCAAGTACTGGTTCCATTTGCTCATAACGCATGCGTGTTGCCAAAATAGATTGATGACCGTCACGAAGAACGGTTTCACAGATTCTTAGTTTGTTTGCCATGTTAATCCTCCAATTCGAAATAGTTACCCGATGCAACTTTATGCATCTTTTCACTTACTATCTCATACCTATTTATCAACAATTTCTATAGTGCCTACCCATATAAGTAAAATACACTATGAATTATTGGAACATACTTATATTAGACTACTTCTAAAATTCTTTGTCAACAAGTATATTATGCTTATTTGTCATTAAAAAGCGATCATTTTCGGTATAAAAGTGTATGAAAAATCACAATAAACGCCGGATACACTAGATTTTATCTTGTATTTTCAATCATTACCAAAATAGTATGTTAATGAGAATGTATAAACTAACTAAACAAAATTTTGATATAATTTTTGTTTATGGTCTAGACTATATCAGTATTTCTTGATGTAGTATAACGAATTATCTTGATTAGTAAATGCAGTTATCAATTTTTATGATAAGAGTTCAGTAGGTTATAAACTTCATAATTATACATTTTACATTCTTTGTATAAGCGTTTTATTTCACTTTTTTCGGAGCTGTTTCAAGAACTATATTTTTGCCATTTCGTTTTACTTGAATAGAAAAAGCGCCTTCCCCTTCTTTAAAGTACTCCATCTTGATGTCTAATAGCATTTTCCCAATTAAAGTTTCTACCTTTTCTGTTAAGAACTCACGGTAGAAAGCATCTTGACTTTGTTGAGGACTTTGATGAATTACAGGCTTAGCTGCATTACGTTCGGCCTCCATCATCGTTTCTTCAAAATTATCCTCTCCCCCCCATTGCTTCATCATTTCCGCATCAGACAAACCTTTTTGAATCTTAAATTTTGCCATTATAATCACCTATTTCTCTTACTAAAAAGCTATAATTATTATTACCGAACCTCACTAGATACTACATCTAATAGTTCAATAATATTTTCTTTCACCCATATTGGATCAATGCCTGACATACAATAGGCTTTGCCCTTAGGACATTTTCTCTTACGACATCCTAAGCAATCCATATCATGATTTTGTATCACTCTATAAAGTCCAGTTAAGGGTCCCCATTCAGCGGGATTTGTAGGGCCAAATAGAGCCACAACAGGTCGATTTAAAGCAATCGCCATATGTAACGCACCAGTATCGCAAGAAACAACCACATCACAGGCCTGCAAAAGGGCGGCCATTTCACGAAGTGTTGTTTTACCTAATTTATTATAAACAGGTAATTCCTCTTTTTCTACATACTGCATGAGACTAGTAAAATCCTTTTCTTCCTTTGGTCCACCAAAGCAAATAAAATTACTCCTATATGACATGGATTCAATTAATTGCTGCCACTTTTCACTAGGCCAAGATTTAGTTTGCCAAGACGAACCAAGAACAATCCCTATAGTCGGTCTCTCTTTATCTGTGAAAGCATGTGCGATTTCAGATTGCGCCTGTTGCTGTTCCTCATCCGTCACAAAGAGATCCATTTGATTTATATCATCAAAACTTTCATCAGATCTAGTCGTCTCAGACGCATCATTAGCCAAAAGATCCTGATTAGAGGTTTCAACTGTACCTCTATCTTTAAGACTAGATTGCTGTATTGCCATCGGTAATAGCTGGGCCACTTCAAGATATTGCTCAATAACATGCTTGGATCTATCTTTTGATTTATAGTTTGTAAACAGCCAGTTCAACTCTTTCGTTCCACCCAAACCTAAGCGTATAGGAGCACCTGTTGCTAGTAATACAAGGCCTGTAATAAGGCGACCTTGTATATCAACAGCAATATCGAACTGATATGGTTGTAGCTGTTTTCTTAAATCCCACCACATATTCCACATGGTACGTAGGTGCAATTTTTTGGAATGAGCCTCATACACATCCCGTTCCCAGGGGATAATATGGTCTACATATGGATTATGTTCTAATAACTCAGCCATACTCGGTGTAACAATCCAATGTAATATTGCATTAGGATACCGTTGCTTTATCCACCGCGCAGCGGCTGTGGCATGTAGTATATCACCTATATAACTAAGCCGTACAAATAGTATATTCACAAACAACCGCCTTTCTCACATAGCGTTTATATTCTACTAACTATTCAGCATCAATACATTTCTGTTATTATTTACTTCTATCTAACAAAACAGATATGAATTTAAGTTTAATTATATCGCATAAAACCAAAAATATTTTATAAATAAAGCCTTTATAACCTAAGATTATAAAGGCTTTATGTTAATTCTTTTTCTTTTTTGAGTTAGTTGATGAATCAGAGGATGAAGATTTTTCATTATCTTCTGTTACCTTTGTCGTATCATCACTACCATTAGCAATAATTTCTTTCACAGTACTCATTGTCACCTCAGACAATGTAGTTGGATTGTTATACTTATAAACTGGTTTGAAACCTACACCTAATTTACCAGTATACACAGTGATTACATTGTTATCTTCATCAACACGACCAATATAGATTGTTTTACTAGTATCTACACCAATCAATCTATAGCGTCCTGGTGGATTGATTACACGCCAGCCACCTTCAATGCCGTTAAACATGAATATATCACCTGTTTTAGCATTGTCATAGAAGAAATTATCTTCATCGTAGAATACGGCTATGCGGCCAATATCTGTAGCTTGCATGTAAACGCGACGAGTATCGTAGTTTGCATCAGTTCGATAAATGCGGTATGCACCTTCACGAACCTTTACCTTCATGTATACCACATTAGTTGCTTCGGAATATGCCGCATCAACAATACGACTGCCTTTTGGCACATCTTCTAGTTCTGTATCGACTTCATGTTCAGGATCATCTGCATTGAGTCGAGCCATAACGACTTTATTATCCGTATAAAGCCCCATAATTGCATAGTTACGGTCTGGCATCCAGTCAAAGTAACTAATGGAGCGGCCTTTTAAGTTAACCGTTGTAGGTTTACTTTCACCAGCCTTATAAATCCGTAGACTGTCATCAGTTACAACAGCCATAAATTGATGATCATAGGACACGTATTTACGGCCCTCTTTTACATTAGGGAAGTTTTTTGTGTCATCCTTAGATGCACCAGACACATTAAATTCAGTAGTGGGTGCAAACATATATTGATCAAGGTACAGATACACCCCTCCTTGCAGCAAAATACCTACTGCAAAGGCGCTCAGTACACGCGTAAAAGGTTTCATTGTCCCTCCTATTTCACGATAAACGCCGTAGGAATCATCCGTTCCCCTAACAAATCGGCTGGTTTATTAACAACTTTGCCATTTAAATACAAGGTAGAGCTAGAGCCACCATCGAGGTTAGCGGCAATGTATGCGCCCTTTTCATATAATACATCTTGTACATCACGCAATGTAGCACCGATAGAATAGCCCGGTTGACGACCATCGATAACTACAAATAACACAGTACCATCCTTGCGTTGACCAATAGCCGTACGAGGGCCTACGCCCCAACCGCCATCGCCATCAGTAATCATTTTCTTACCATCTACGATAAGCGGAGGACCAAAGGTAATACCTTCCATAGCTTTCATATCAGCTAGTTCTGCTTTGTCATAATTGCCAGCAATTAGGTTGCCAGATTTTGAGAACCCAATAAAGTCAACAGCCTCAGATGGGCCTACATCTTTACCGATGATATATTCTCCATCATGAAGAATAAAGCCATATGGTAAACGACCTGTACCCGTACCATTTGGATCGTGGAACCCACCGCCATTAATAGCCGCTACAGCACCATTCATTTTAGCGATATTACTTGTAGTATCACCTTTTTCTTGAATATTGGCTGCCGTTGCTACTTGAATGCGACGTGGATCAGGAATTTCAAGCACATAGCCGACATAACGAGATGACTCAATTTTTTCTAATTTTAAGTCCTTGTCTTCACGAGCATTAAATTTGAATAAGTCTTGGCTTTTTACAACGCCCACGGAACCAAGGATTGCTTGCAATTCATCAGTACTAAATAACCAAGTTATGTAGTGAGGGTGACGAGATTGCAATATAGCACCAATAACGGCACGTTTTACATTATTAAATGGACCAAACAATACCACTACTGGTGATGTGACTGCGGTAAACAAGAACACCATGAGGATGAACTTTACCCAATTCTTTTTAAACAATGTCTATCTCCTTATAAATCACTGAAATGTTCAGTGCTAATTCGCTCTTCAAAATGCTTAATATCTACAGCATTGCCAATCCAGACGCGCAAAATATTATACGGATTATCGCCTTTATGCGCCCAACCAGATTTCATAGCCATTGCCATTTTTATGCCGCTCTCTTTTGTTGCCGCATCGGTATCCTTGTTTTTGTCGCCATAAGGATAGCAGAACCAAGGATTATCTGTAATACCAAGCTTATCAGCTAGAGCTTGTTGAGCCCTTTTAATATTTTCCATTTGCTCCGCTTTTGAAAGCTGTCCCATTTCGATATGCTGGAACCCATGATTAGAAATGGTCATACCATTTTCTTTCATCTCTTTCAATTGCTCCCATGTAAGTCGCGTTCCTACATCGCCGGGATTAACAAATACAGTAGCAGCAAAACCATACTCTTTCATCAAAGGATATACGATAGAATAGGTATCTGCATACCCATCATCAAAGGTTAACACTACAGGCTTTTCAGGTGCCGCAGCGCCATTAACTACATAATCGTATAATTGATCCATCGTCAATGGGTTATACCCGTTATCCTTGAGGAATTTCATTTGCTCTCTAAACAAATCTTCACGAATAACTGCATCATTATCTTTGTCATCACCAATTTTATGATACATGAGTACTGGAATCCCAGACGGTTGTACCATTGTTACCTCTTTCACAGGCGGCGTTTTAGGTTTAGTTTCGGTTGTTTGCTGTGAAAGCAATCCACATCCTGCTAGCATTGTAGCAATTACAATTGTGAAAAGCATTGCCAATGAAAAGCGTTTCATAGGTCCCCCTTTATATAGACACAATTTTATACGATATATTATATCATTTCTATGAAAAATAGTAAAAACCAGTAAATTATTTACGCCTTATTGTAATCCATGCCAGAATGATTTAATATTCTAATTGTAAAATATATTTTTAACAGTACTATACATATAGACAAAGGATTTACTATGAAAAAACGCCTTACTCTTATTCAAATGGACGTCCATATTAATGACGTTGAATATAATTACAATCGTGTTCAAGAATTACTCTCCCACTCTCTTTCTGAAAATCCAGATATTATCATTTTGCCAGAGACATGGAATACAGGGTTTTATCCTTCAAGAGAGTTAATCAATATTTCCGATAAGAACGGAGAACGAACTAAATCGTTATTAAGTACATTTGCAAAAGAGCATAATGTAAATATTGTAGGCGGTTCCGTAGCAGTTGCTAAAAATGATGTTGTGTTCAATACATCCTATACATATAATCGCAACGGCGAACTAGTTGGCGAATACTCCAAGATGCATGGTTTTAGTCCAGCTAAAGAAGACCAATACTTCGCAGGCGGCACACATACTACGCATTTTGAGTTAGATTGCATTCCATGCAGCACCGTCATCTGCTACGACATCCGATTCCCAGAACTCGTGAGAATGGCTGCATTACCTGGCACCGAGCTTCTATTCGTACCTGCCCAATGGCCGACTATGCGTCTACGCCATTGGCAAGTATTAAACGAAGTACGCGCTATCGAGAATCAGTTATTCCTTTGTGCTGTAAATGGGTGCGGCACGGTCGGTCGAGTTCAAAGTACAGGTCACTCCGCCGTATATGATCCATGGGGTATAAATCTACTCGAGATGGATACTAAGGAAGGCATTGCATCTGTAGATATAGATCACGCTGTAGTTGAAGATATTCGTAATAAGATTAATATTTTTAGAGATCGTAAACCAGAACTCTACAACCTATAACATAAAGGCACATTGTTATTGAATTTCTCCTTATATTAGGAAAAGCATTCATTTAACGATGTGCCTTTAGTTTTGTTTTGTTTTATTGTACTGTATGGAGGAAATAAATTACTCTAGTTTGTTCCGGATTAACGGCCATACCGGCAACGGTAAACATATTATATAAATAATCAAATTTAAAGATGTAGAATGTGTACTCTGCGTTAAATGGTCTCTTTACCTCTTTATACGAATAGTAACCCAAATATTTTTTCTGTAAAGCCTTATTTTCATCATTAGACAACACTTTATCAGAACTTAATTGGCTAGCATCTTGCTCTAAGTCAAAACCCATTTGATTGTTCTTTTGGTTAGAGAGTTCACGATTAACTTGTCGCTTAATATTTTCATTACTTAGCGCCAGCTTATATTGATACATATTATTGAATGTATTGGTTACTTCAATCCATTCTTCTGGCAATATAGTAGATACGTATTTTCTACAATTCGTCTTAACATCTTCGTAAGGTTTAATAGAAACACGTTCAGCCTGCCCCTTAGTAATAATAAACTTAGCATGATTTTCTGCATCTTGAATATAAGGCTTTAGTTCTGATGGTTTGCCTGTGAAAGAAACTTGAATGTAACGACCATCTTCAATTGCCTTAGGAGGTTTTAAATGAATATCAACCTGCTTAGCAAATGATGGTATTTTCTTTGGAAAACCTGACAAATCATTCACTTTATCTACATCTATATGATTGTAATATTCCTTGTCATTAATAGGATACTTAATACTTTCTCTAAAATTAATAGCATCCACAATTTGTTTTTCAATTTCCTCTTGTGTATAAGGATTTTTAATAAGGTCTCGTTGCGGCACACCTCTTATTTTTCTATTATGTTCCTCAATATGAGCATGCATACGTAATTCTGCATCTCGATGTTGCAACATTTGTTCATTATATGTTTTTTTAGCAACGGACATAACAGCATAAGATAGTTCTGTTTCACCTGTAACTTTACTTTCCATATAGGGCATAACCTCTAAAGGTTGTGTTCTATCAAGTTGAGTAGTCTTTGTACTCAATGGTATTGATACAGGTGGGTTAGATATCTGCTCGGCATTTGCTATCCCTATACTAGCAGATAATACGGTCACAACTAGTGCAATTCTTTTTAACTTCATTCAAATCTCTCTCAGCTAAACTATATAAAATGGTTGGTATACATGTCATACAACCACGCAAATACTCTATAACTCAATAATCTTCCACATTTCCTCTGGAACTTGTTCTAGAGGTTTATTTTTTGCCATAGCTTCTTTTAGGATATCAATGGTATCTTGGACTTCTTGTTTATCCTTTGTATCTGGATCGTGGAGAATAACACGGTTTAAAGAGCCTTCGCCAAATTGTTTTAAATATTCTTTTTCTACTTGATTTAATTCACGACGTAAGTATTTCATTAATATGACCTCTACTTATAAATAAATTTTCGATGACCTACTTCTACCGCTATAATCACACAATTCGTATCACTAATGTCAACAATAACTCTATAGTTGCCAATTCTATACCGCCACAATCCTTGTTTATTACCAGTTAACGATTTACCAGAATATCGTGGATTTTCTACATTATCCAAATGTTTTATCAACCAATTAAAAATATAACGTTGTGTTGACTTATCCAACTTTGAAAATTGTCGGTCAAACCGTTTACTAAACTCTAGCTTATAAACCATACTTTGCACGCATTTCTGCTACAGAATATGTAACAGGATCCTGTTTATATTCTTTCAAAGCTTCTTGACCCACTCTAAGATCAAAGTCATTTTCGATTTTTTCTAGTAACGCTTTTTTAAATAGTGTTGACAAGGTTTCATCCATAAATTCCGCATACGTTTTAAACAGTGTTTCTTCTTGTTCATTAAGTCTCACAGAAATATTTGACATACAAAGCACCTCCTTGTGTATTACATTGTAATACACAAGGAGGTGCCTGTCTATAATTATAATTATATTATTTTATCATGCTTGCTTTTAATGCAGCAATTTCTGCACGAAGTTCTTGTAATTGAGTGTCTTGTGTAGCATCCTTAGCTTTTAATGCATTATTTTCTGCTTGTAAGGTTCTAATTTGACTATTCATTTGTGCCTTACTCATAGCATTACCCGCTCCCACTTTAACGGATACTCCAGCGTTAATCATATTTTCGCCATTTCCTACAGCGCCACCAACACTAATTGTGGTCATGTCATTAGGGTTATAAGAACCGCCTATTGCCACTGCCTTTTGACCATTATAGATACCAACACCAGCAGCCACACCGAATTTAGTACCATCTCCACTAACAGGATGCAAAGCAGCTAGTGCGGCTGCACCTGCACCAACCTTATTAATGCGACTATCAAGATTAGACACTCGTTGGTTAACAGAAGCAATACCTGATTCTATACTACCAACACGTTGATCTAATGTATTAATATTGCTTTCAATAGTAGCAAAACGGTTATTAGTAGTAGCAGTATGTGCCGTTAATGTTTCTGTATTTGATTTTACCTCTTTACCAAGATTTGTAACACTTGTATCAATTGTACTCACCTTAGTTTCAACACTTGTAACACGAGCATCAACCTTTGTCACCTTGGAATCTACGGATTGTACAGATTGTTCTACAGTTTGAATGCGTGCATATGTTTTATCTGCCCGTTCAGTTAATGTAGACACTTGAGATTGAACAGTATTAATTTTACTTTCTACCGTATTAACACGATTATCGACATTCGTAATTTGTTGATTAATCACAGTACCACTATCTTTTATCTCTTTACGTACAGCACTTAATTGTTCTTCTGTAGCTGCACGACCTTTACAACAGTATAGCAACCTTTTTTGACATTAAAAATAACTCGATAGACCTTATTCATTTGAAAGTTCCCTCCTAAAGCTCTCACACTATAGTTGTTATATCATTTTCTCTATCTCTATTTATGAAAATGAATGTCACCATCAATATATTTGTTTATAATTCTAATGTCAATATTTTATTTATTTTTAAGTATATTTATCAATCAACTAAATGATTCATGAAGTAATTTTTATAACTAGTTGTATGATAAACCTTTTTAAGCACACAAAAAAGACATGTTACTAGTCTCTCGTCTCTCTCAGCAACATGTCTTTAGTTGTATATAGATCTCTCGAACTATATCATATTAAATCTGGCTAGGCTCTCTAAGTCCCTTTATGACACGCCAGTATGTCTACAATTATTTTATATTTTAAAATAATTTATGTCAATAATTTATTTTTAGTTTAATAATTGCCATTTATAAAGAGATTAAATCAGCTAATTACAATATTAAACCTACAATTAACCGCGTCGACAGAAATAAATAATATAATTTTTCTCAGGGCTCACCGCTGCGCCCAACGCATATGGATGATTCCAATTACCACCAAAATCAAATAAATATATTACATAATCAGCAGGCATTTCTACCGTGTCTTCATTAAAAGACAATCTATGTAAATATTGTTTCTGTAGTTTTCGATTCTCCAACTCTGTATAAATAGGATATTTCTTCTTACCTAAACCTACCGTATCCGTCGGTTTAGGTTTTAATGTATCTCGCTCAGCCTCTACTCTCTTGCGCGTTTCTACATAACGTTTATACTTAGCTTCGCTATCCTCACCATCAATCTTAATCTTATTAAATTCAGCCAACACTTGATTCTGTAATGCATACATTTCATCAACAGATTTCTCAATAGGATTATCCACTTGATTTTGTACATATTTGCCCATAGATACTGTTGTATTTTCTACAATAATTATCGATGTAGGCATTAAGGTTTTCAAAGTATCTGCATATTCCATATCTGAATCAACATAGTTTTTTACATATACATTGGATAGATCAGATTTTGAAATGACAACTTTAGAATCAATCCGTGCCTCATCAATGTAAGGCTTCAATTGATCTGGTGTACCACCAAAAGCCAGTTGTACATATGAACCGCCTTGTAAGAACGGGGGATTACTATGTAGATGAATATTCTTTGCAAAGCTAGGTATTTGTTTAGGAAACCCTGGAATCGTAGCAACTAGCTTATAATCCTTAGGATTATTAATAGGATACTCAATTAACTCTATGGGCTTAAAAAATGCCTCTATTGATTCTTTTATCTCCTCTTTAGTTCTAGCCGTATACAGATCATAAGATTTCCCTTTATTCTTTTCTAGAAAGGCTTTGAATTCTTTATCACTTGCTTTATTCTTATCTGCACGCGTTCTGTAGGATGGAATATTAACTGGATTCGTTAATTTAATTTCCCCGTGTCCATTTTTTCTCATATAAGGACTTACGATACGTAATGGTTTATCTCTACTGCCATATCCATAGCCTTGCTTATTTGTTTCTAACGTATTGTAGCGCGTAATTTGTTTGAGTGCCTTTTCATCCCGATCATTATAAAGGAGATCAAAAATTTGATACTCCACATTCATATCTGACTTTTGTAGTTCTAATAATCGTTGTTTAGCTCGTTTCTGACTTTGTGCTTTCAATAACTCAATTTCTTCTGCTGAAAGCTTTCTTGGTGTTTTTGAATTGCCCATCCCGACTCTTTTAAAAGCACCAGGAATAACTTCAACAAACTCTGACTTTAAAGAATCTTCAGATTTTATATTACTTTTGATTGTAATACTTGACGTCTGACTTTGATTTTCTACTGATACAGCCAAACTAGATTGACAAGACAATGCTAGCGAAAACATGCATAAGGCAATACTTTTTTTAATCATATCTCTCCCATAAAACTCTGCTCATACAGATATAAAAGAAGGACCTACAGTGAACTGTAGGTCCTTATATTTGGTGCGGTTGGAGGGACTTGAACCCTCACGAGCGTACGCTCACCACCCCCTCAAGATGGCGTGTCTGCCATTCCACCACAACCGCGTGGAATACAAAAATGGTGCCTCAGGACAGAATCGAACTGTCGACACACGGATTTTCAGTCCGTTGCTCTACCGACTGAGCTACCGAGGCATGTTTTTTGTAAAAAAAAATGGCGACCCCGATCAGATTTGAACTGACGATCTTCGCCGTGACAGGGCGACATGTTAACCGCTACACCACGGGGCCGCGTATCAACTCTCGTTGACTACTCGTATATATTAACATGAGCCACTAATATAATGCAAGTACTTTTTTCTAATTTTTTGATGAATCTCTCCAAAATATATAGAAATAAGAATTATACATCAAAAATCGTATATAATAGCCATTTATATTCAGTATGCTTCAATATACTCCAGATTATATCCCCAAATTACAGAAATAAAATTGGCACCTAAAATTCTACAAGGGAACTTTAGGTGCCAATTCAAATATAACTATATTAAATTAATTATTATATAGTATTTCTACAGATATGATACTAATTATAAATGATCCCAAGGACCGTCACGCAAGTCTTGTTCCCAATAATACTCAACCTTCATATCACTGCGTTTAACCTTATCAAACATCTTAGAACGTGCCGAAGTCATCACATTTTCACTATGCTTACCACCAAAGTACGCATATTTAGACTTACCTAATGTATACATAATAGATACATACGGTTCTACAGAACTAATATTACTTTTACCAATACCTAGATCTACAGAAATATGAGGCGTCACATTCATTTTAGCGCCTACCTTTAGCCCATGTATGGATTGCCACTTATGTTGGTCAATATAGAACATATCTTCTGGATGTTCTCCTGGTGCTTTTGTTTTCCAATGATATCCTTCCACATAACTAGATAGCCAACGGGCATTCTTATAATCTCGTGTATACCGTATATCAAAGCCATCCAATACATGTTCATAAGAATATCGAGGTGTTCTATGAATACCATCAGGTGGTGTACTAAAGCTATCATGAAAATCTATTGCCCGTGGTACTTGACGCAAAGGTGTGTTAATGTCATAAGGCCCCACCTTTTTTTCTGATAGTCCATGGTATACATTGACACTAATCGTATTTAGACCAGCTACATATTCTAATCCTGTACTAACACGAGAAAATTTATTTTTAAAAGCATAGTCATAGAATACATTGGCACCGACGTAGGCATGCTCATGTGTACTAAGACGGCGATAGCCAATACCAGCAGTACCGACAACACCAAGCGTATCATGTTCTACTACTTCACCTTTATCAATATAAGTTCCTTGACCGTCCATTCTTCCAAAATCTGAATCCGAACCATTCCAATATGTAGTAGTGGAAACTTTTTCGCCACCATTACCATCTAAGCGCCCTTGTACAAACACCATAGATTTGACATTTTTGCCATATTTCTTTATAGGTTGCAATGTTTCTATAAAATACTTTGCGTTCATTTTCTGCTTAGAATTATGATTATGATAATGGAATCGTGTATCATAGCTTAGATTATTATCAGTCATTTGTTTATTAGGCATTGCATAATCATGATAAGAATCTTTCTGAGTACCTTGTAACCCAATACCGATATCCGTACGGTCCATCCAGCTACTTTGTTCAGTATCCCCAGCTTTTACATCGGTGCTCACATCTGCAGCCATCGTTCCCACACTTAGACTGCACATAAAAGCACTGCAAACCAGAGCTTTTAGTATTAATTTGTCTTTCATTTCTAACTCCTCTCTTACACATTCATTTTAATAATGAATATAAAATGAGTATATTTTATTATACCTATAATCTAAAGCGCTGACAACTATAGAGAAGGAGAAATTTATGTGTTAAAATATATGTATTATATACATCGGAGCAACATTATGAGATCAAAAACATTAACAATAGCAATTATTATTGCCATCATAGCTGCACTGAGCGCTATGTGGTATTTCTTATGGTATATTCCTCATACACCAGTCTATACGTTCCAAACTATCCGTGAAGCCGTTGAAAACAAAGATGCGGATACGGTATTGGAGCACATCGATACAACATCATTGGTTAAAAATATCGTTACCCGCGAGGGCAACACCTATGTGGATACATCCTCACCATTAGGCAAGGCCGCTGTGGCAGCAACAAAAACATTTGGACCAGCCCTTCTTGATGATGTAATTCGTAAATATGTAGAGGATCCAGATAGTTTCAAATCGCAAAATAGTAGTGATTCAGATGTTGAAAGCGAAGACACATCCAATACGTTTTCTATGGTAGACCGCATCCAACGGGGTGAATTATTTAAACAACGACATTGGGAGATAAAAAACATTACCTCTGAAGATAATGGCGATACCGCCACAGTAACCGTAACGATTCACAATACAAAAACAAACCAAACAGCTCCCATCCGAGTACTTATGAAGCACATCGGTGATGGAACTTGGGCCATCTACGATATCCCAGATATCGAAGCACTCTATAAAATCACAAGAAAATAAAGACCTCTTTCGTAGCAAATACGTTTGTAGAGGTAGATGGTAATAAAATTCTCCACCGGCCGGGTCTGTCTACGCCCTTCGGGCTTCGCAGGGCCAAAGTCGAATTTTGCTACCCTCTACCTCTTTTCCGTATCAGCTTACAAAAAGAGGTCTTTTTTCTTATCGATTTTTAGGTACTATCGCACAGGTTACGGTAACCTGAGATATCAAGCGATGGCTTTCATCATACATATCAAAGCGCCAAACATGAGATGTTTTCCCTTGTAAGAGTAGCTGTCCTTTAGCAATCAAATCGCCTTCTGCTTTCATAGGGCGCATGTGATTTGCGGTTACCGATTGTCCTACAGCAAATTGATCATCTCGAATCAGTTGATTGCTGAGCATCCCCGATAAAATTTCACCAAAGGCCAAGGTAGCTCCGCCATTGAGATAGCCTTGTGGTTGCGCATGATAACTAGTTAAATGCATCACCCCTTGCCCACTGGTAGGTCCGGTTAGCTCTACACAATCGATTTGTAATGCGTCTATCATTGTCATAGTGTTCGCTTCTCCACTGTATATTCTTCAATACGATTATCCAATACATCAACGCCAAGACCAGCACCATTAGGCACCTGCATGGTCCCATCGGTAAATAAAATTTCTGGATTGATAAGGTCATGTTCAAAATAGCGACTAGAATCAGATAAATCCCCTGCCATATAGGTATCACCTAAGGCAGCAAGTTGAACATGTAATATCTTTGAGATTCCTGATTCAACCATACTACCAATCCAGTAGGGAATACCTGCTTCGCGGCATCGTAAAATAGCGGCTCGCGTCTGTATTAAGCCCCCAAGACGACCTGCTTTTACATTGAGTACATCTATTAATCTATATTCGATTGCATAAGATAAGTCATCATAGGATAACATCGACTCATCTAAACAAATAGCGGTCGTAATAGGCCAATTAAGCAACGATTTCTTCCACGCTTTATAGGTAGTCAAATTCGTCATGCTAAAGGGTTCCTCTATGCAGAGCAAATGCAAATCATTATAGGCAGCCACCATATCTAGCTGGTCATAGGTATAACTTTGATTAGCATCAACAGCTAATGCTAGAGCTGGATAAGCATCACGCACAAGTCGTGTCCGTTCATAACCATCACGAGGCGATACCTTGAGTTTAATTCGTTTACAACCATTGGCTACATGCTGTTCCACGATACCTAATAGTTCATCCATGGACACGTCACCAATGACGATGCCATTGGAAATAGTTGATTCTAAAGGCTGCCCCATGATATACGACACAGAATTCACGCCTTTTCGGTTGCAATCTAGATTAATTAAAGCATTTTCAAGGCCTGCTATCGTCATGGGCATATTATCGCGCTTTAACCAAAATTGTAACTGCCGAATATAGGCCATTAATGGTTTTGGCCGCATCAAGCGCAACTCTAGAATATAGGTATCCACCAATTGTTTCCATGCGGAATCAACAGTTTCCGCCGTATAAAAAGGGTCTGTGAAAGCGACACATTCCCCGTATCCAACATAGCCTTGTTGATCCTCGATACGAACGATGATACTTTCACGAACACGAACAGTACCCTTAGCCGTTTTAAATTCAAACTTTAACGGCAAAGCCACACGATACGTCGTTATGGATTTAAAGTTCAATACATCATTCATGAGAACCTCCATTTGACGCAGTCATATCGAGATGGGCGGCCAACGACTTACGCATAATCTTACCTGTCCCATTACGTGGCAATGCATCCATAATTGTAATGTATTTAGGCACCTTGTATTTGGCTAGCTTACTAGAAAGATAGTCTCGCACGATCATTTTCAAATCGGCACCTAATGCATCTATATCATCAAAAGCAACAAATAGTGCGGGCACCTGCCCCCATTTCGTATCGGCTACAGGAATAACCGCACATTCCTTCACACCTTGCATAGCATACACAGTATCTTCAATTTCCTTCGGATAGATATTCTCGCCTCCAGAAATAATCAAATCTGTACGGCGGTTTAAGATGTATAAAAACCCATCTTCATCGACATAACCCATATCATCGGTATTAAAATCGCCATGAATCGGCTCGCGATTGATATAACCACTCATAACCATGGGCCCATTTAAATGGATTTCCCCAACCCCATCGACATCAGGATTTACGATATGTACAGTCATCCTCGGCAAGGGTTTACCTACCGAATCGAGTTTATTTAGATTTGATAATACAGGCATGGTCACGCTTTGACTAAAAGTTTCCGTCATACCATAGGTTTTATAAATTGGTAACTGCTTTGCTATACATGCATCAACTAGAGGTCGCGGTATAAATTCACCGCCCAATAAGATGACACGCAATTGATGGTGAGTAATGCGCGGTTCTAACTTCTTTAAGATGGTAGGTACCAGAGACATCATATTAATGCGACCATCATGAATATATTGCAGTACTTGTTCTTCGTCATAGGATTCCATAATAGTCATAGCCGTACCATTATACAAAGATCTCATCAAGATGGATAATCCGCTTACATGAAACAACGGCAACACCATGAACCAATTGTCCTGCTCTGTTCTACCCAACACCGCTTGTGATGCTTGTACATGAGACTTAATTTGACTCCAACGAAGCGGCACTGATTTAAACTGCCCTGTTGTAGCACTGGTATTCATAATAGCAGCTATGTCATGCTCAGCAAAGGTCCAATCAAAGGTATCCTCTGCTATATCACACAACATAGCTTCCACGGATTCAAACTCAATGGCTATTACGGATGCTGGGACTTGTGTCCGTCGCTTAGCACTATGTAACACGGTTGTAATATGCAGCTCACATAACTGTTTTTCTATTTCGCCCGCTGTAAGATGAACATTTAATAAGAGTGCCTCTTTGCGGACTAGCATGGCTGCCAAGAGATAAACGGCCATTGTTACGGAGTTATCCGACACTATAGCGATACGTGTATCTGACAGTGTTTGTAATCGCGTCGCCACGTTCACAACAGCACTATATATATCCTGATAGGTGTAATTATTCATACATATACGATTCGGATAGTACTGTTTTCCATGTCGTAACCATTCCATCATCTCACCTCTTAGCTAGCCATAATACTATAAAACATATACGTATAAGAAAGGCGCCTCATATAGAGGCGCACTGCTTATTATGTAAAGGGTTCAGGTCCACACATAAGGACTGATAACCATAGTCCGATTAAGGGAATTTAGGGAATTGTTTGAAGTTTGGTTTGCGTTTTTCTTTGAACGCGTCACGACCTTCTTTTGCTTCATCGATTGTGTAGTACATCAATGTAGCATCCCCTGCAAATTGTTGTAAGCCTGCAAGACCATCAGTATCGGCGTTGAAGGCACCTTTCAACATACGCAATGCCATTGGGGACAATTCAAGGATTTCATTACACCATTGAACTGTTTCTTCTTCCAACTTGTCGAATGGTACAACTGTGTTAACCATGCCCATTTCATACGCTTGAGCAGCAGTGTATTGACGGCACAAGAACCATACTTCACGAGCGCGTTTATGACCGATCATACGAGCCAAATAGCCTGCGCCGTAACCAGCATCGAAGGAGCCTACGCGAGGACCAGTTTGACCGAATTTAGCATTTTCAGAAGCGATAGTAAGGTCACATACGATGTGCAATACATGACCACCACCGATAGCAAAACCGTTAACCATGGCAATAACAGGTTTAGGGATAACGCGAATCAAACGTTGTAAATCGAGAACGTTCAAGCGAGGCACATTATCGTCACCTACATAACCACCGTGACCGCGCACGCTTTGGTCGCCACCAGAACAGAATGCTTCTTTATCTTCGCCTTTACCGTGGTTAGCACCAGTTAACACGATTACGCCTACTTCGTTATCTTCGCGAGCTACTGTAAAAGCGTCGATTAATTCCATAACTGTTTTAGGACGGAACGCGTTGCGCACCTCTGGACGGTTAATAGTAATTTTTGCAATACCATTGTATGTTTCGTAAATTACATCTTCATAATTACGATCCAATACTTTCCAATCAAATTTGCTCATGAATGTTACCTTTCCTTATATAAAAAATCTGCTAAGGCCGTCATAAACGGACCCGGCTTTTCTAAATGTACATTATGTCCCGCCCCATTGACGATAACATGTTCACAGTTTGGTACATTACTAAACAGTTCTTCTCCTATTGTAGTATATTTTGTATCTAGTGCGCCACTAATATATAAAGATGGCATGGATAATTCTTGTAATCGATGACCCACATAGGGCATTACACCTTGCCCCGAGCCACGCAATGTAGCTGCTAATGCATAAGGACTATTATGGGCCCGACGTTGAAACAACTTATCTTGTACAACTGGTGAAAGCTGATGTTGACTTTCAAAAATAGAAATGTCAGCCCATTTAGCAGCAAACCACTCTCCATCATTATCTTCAATAGCTAGTGCTAATTGTTCATCAGCAGCTTTACGCGCTTGTCGCTCTACGTCTGATTCAATACCAAATGAACCACTTTCTAAGATGAGGTTTTCAATTTCAGAACTATACTCAAGAGCATATAGTAAAGCTATTCGTGCCCCCATGGAGTATCCCATGAGAGAATAGCTTTCACCAGCCACGGCAGAAATCACCGTATGCAAATCGTTGAGCATAGTAGGAATAGAAAAAGCAGTCTCATCCTCTGGAATATCCGAATCTCCATGTCCAATCGTATCGATACGGATAAGTTGATAGCCTGGCACAACGATGCCATCCCAGGTATAACCAGACTCAGAAAAACCATGTAAACACACAAGAGGTTTACCGGCACCAGCTAGCGTCACCCCATATCGATACTCACCAAGGTCGATATACATGCGAAGCGTTGGATTATATATGGAGTTTTCTACAATATTACAAGCATATTGGCTCATTGTAACACCTCCATATCAATAGAAATAGTTGTATATGTTTTGTGTAAGTCACAACTACCTTCACGGCTTGTAGGGATTTCAATAATATGAACCCCCTGTTCTATACTAGACGCAGCCAAAGCCGCCTGAAGTTCATCAGGATAAGTTAATTTAGTATAGCCACAACCATACAGACGAGCAGCCCCATCATAATCTAAGCCTTGTTCCGTGGAGAACAGATAATCAAAATGCTTGGTACCCTTTTGCGGTAAATATTCAAAAATTCCGCCTCCATCATTATTGTGCAATATGATGGTCAAATTAAGCCCATGTGTTTTAGCGACAGCTAAACCATTCATGTCATGAAAAAAGGATAAATCCCCTGTCACCAAATATGTGGGTTTGCCATTTGTAGCAAGACCTAATGCAGTTGATATAGTACCATCGATACCATTAACACCACGATTGCCATAAAGAACAGCGCTAGATTTACCAGAGAACCAAAAATAATCAAAATCTCGAATTGTCATACTATTGGCTACTAAGATTTGACTATCCTCTGGAATAAATTTTTGTAATTCCTGAATGGTGCGGCCTTCAAAACATGTGCTCTCTTGTTCAGCAAGACTGAGTTGCTGCTTGGCTACATGTTCTAAATATTGCCATTTTTTTAGATATTCACTAGATCCTTGTTTTATGCCATACAGATTTATAAACACAGGAATATTAGCTTGCATATGTATTGTAGTCATCCCTGTTGGATTCATCCAGTCTGATGTAGGATTGACCTCAATATATTCCACACCATCCCAGCTAGCAAGCATTTGTTGTACTCGTTTAGACACAACAATTTGGCCAAACTGAATAATGCAATCAGGCTTTACGAGTGTCCAGACATCCTTATCTGTTAAAAAAGCATCATATGTAGAGATAATTACGTCATTCTCAGGATCTGTTGTATTTTCTGCATTACAACGTCGTACATTAGATAATGAATCCGCCAATATAGGGGCTTGTAAATTCTTTGCAAAAGTAAAAATACTTTGCGCCTCGTCTACATCAACCTGTGGTCCAGCTAAGATAAGTATGCGTTTAAATTTTTCAAGCAGCGGATTAGCATTAAAGGATTCTCCAATCCAGTTTGCCTGTACCACTTGATAAGGACTACGTCCCCCTTCAAAATGTTTGGAGTCTAGTTCAGGTACTAAAGGTTCAAAAAGAGGTACATTGATATGTACAGGACCTTTTTTTATATCCATCGCCTTCATGTAAGCCTTGCGAGCTACCTGACGAGGGTATGTATAGTAATGAGATTCTTGAGGCACTGCTAATTCTTCGTAGTAATTTACAGCAGAACCAAAGATTTTATGTTGATCCACCGTCTGAGGTGCCCCTACATATTGCAAGGTATGCGGTCTATCTGCAGAGAGTATAATTAACGGCACCCCACTGTATTGAGCCTCTAAAAGAGCTGGCAAATAATGGGCCACAGCCGAACCAGAGGTGCACACGAGTACAGTTGGTACCCTATGAGCCTTTGCAATACCGAGAGCCATAAAGCTAGCAGAGCGCTCATCTATATTCATATATGTTGTGAATCCTTCATGTTCAGTGAAGAGCATGGCCATCGTTGTAGAACGAGAACCAGGGCTAAACACAGCATGACGGACGCCGAGTTGATGGAACTCATCCACCAAGGCAGCAATATATTCGTTCATCCTATTTCCTTTCAAACACCCCTACTGTTAGATGTGGAAATGTTTATAACGCATCCAATATGGTGCGCATTTTATTATTAGTCTCTATATATTCTTCATCCGCATCAGAATCAGCTACAACACCACATCCTGCATAGGCATAGAGAATATTATCCATGATCAAGGCAGAACGAATGGCAACGACAACAATGCCATCCCCCATATCCTTCATAAAGCCAAATGGTGCAGCGTACATACCGCGCTCATGAGCTTCGTATGTTTCTAAGAGAGCCATCGCCTTGTCTCGTGGTTCACCACCAAGAGCCGGTGTTGGATGTAGTAATTTTGCCCATTCTACGAGAGATTTTGTGCTATCTTTTGCAGTAATAATGGTACGCAAATGATAGAGATGAGCTAGCTCCATAATGCCAGTTTCCTCCACCGTAACGTCTGGAGTGATTTGCTTCATCGTATTTACAATACGGTCACGGACGATATTATGTTCAAAGAGATTTTTCTTATCACTTAGCAACTGTTCCTTAGTCCACGCATTAGGGCCGTCCTTTGGTGCGGTTCCAGCCAATGCATAGCTAAGAATTTCACTACCACGATGACGCACCAAAATTTCAGGAGAGGCCCCCACAAAGGTGCGCCTATCCTTCTCATAGCCAAAGATAAAGCAATTCGGATTATTATCTACTAAGTTCGCTAAAATGCTGGCTACATTATATGGTGTTTCACTAGTGAATTCCACCTCACGAGAGGAAACAACCTTCGTCATTTCTCCACCGTTGATACCATTGGCAATAGCTGTCATTAAACGATCCCAATCCGCCTTATCATCGCTAGTTTCCTTATAGTCATGACGAATACGAGGCACAGCAAAATCCTCAATTTTCACACCTTCACCAGCATGCAAGTAAAAGGATTCCCCATTTTCTACAATGTAGTAATGGGTGAAAGCAATCATTTCATGGCCCATGCCAGCCCATTTAGGGTCCTTTGATTGCTCAAAAAAAGTATCCCCATAAAATACATAAGCATAATTATGGCGGTCCTCATCATCTTGAACTGTAGCCAGACGTTTAGCGCCTACAACGATACGGTCACTTTGACGATCCACCCAAAAAACGCGTTCCTCATTGGGGAAATTAAGCCAAAAAGCTACTGGATTATTCAGTTGTAACGGTTCTTTGTTATATATCATAATTGTATATCGCTATTACAGAATAAAATAGACTATAGCAAAACACCTAACGTGCAGAAGTACTACTTCACTTCTACACGTTAGGCGTCATCAATCAGTTTCAAAATTATAGAGATGCGCCTAACGCCATCCACGTTGGTGGGCTCTCTTTATATCGATATTATTATATCATAGGTACGTAGTAAATTGTAGAAAATAAAAATCCTCCACACCTTATGCATAGCACATACTGTGTAGAGGATTCTATATTATTTGAAAGCTTTTGCCCCAATATCCTTACGATATTGCATACCTTTAAAAGTAATATGATTCACCCGTTCATAAGCCCGATCTAAAGCTGTCCGAAGGTCCTTGCCAAGCCCAACAACACCGAGAACTCGACCACCATTGGTTACATAGTGTTCACCTTCTAATTTAGTACCAGAATGGAAAATAATAGATGTATCATATTGTACAAGTTCACCTAAGATAACATCACCCTTAGAAGAAGTTTCAGGATAGCCCTTTGATGCAAGTATTACACAGGCTGCAGAGGAATCTTTCCATTTCACCATATCCACCTTTAATGTACCAGTAGCACAGGCCATCATGATTTGACCTAAATCACCTTCTAATAATGGCAGTACAACTTGTGTTTCTGGATCACCAAAACGTGCATTAAATTCCACAACTTTAGGACCTTCATTTGTAATCATAAGCCCTGCATAAAGGCATCCCACATATGGCATACCTTCTTGTTCCATAGCTGCTACCATCGGTTCTAAGATAGATTTCATAGCTTCATCGCGTAATGCATCGGTTAAAACAGGTGCTGGTGCATAGGTACCCATACCTCCTGTATTAGGACCTTTATCACCATCAAAGATGCGCTTATGGTCTTGAGATGCGATCATAGGAACTACGGTCTTACCATCTACAAAGGCAAGAAGGCTCGCTTCTTCACCTTCCATAAATTCTTCGATAACAACGGTACTTCCAGCCTCACCAAAGCGGTTTCCGCTTAGCATGTCATCAACTGCTGCATTAGCTTCTTCAACAGTCATTGCTACTACAACACCCTTGCCAGCTGCTAGGCCATCTGCTTTCACCACAATAGGGGCCCCTGTTTTAGCAATAAATTGTTTTGCTTCATCTACATCTGAGAATACGCCATAAGCGGCAGTAGGAATATCATATTTTTTCATAAGCTCTTTAGCAAATACCTTAGACCCCTCTAGTTGAGCAGCCGCCTTGGATGGACCGAATACAGGAATTCCTACCGCATTTAGTTTATCTGCAAGACCGGCTACCAGTGGAGCCTCTGGGCCAACCACAACAAGATCAATCTTATTATCTTTTAAAAATCTAATAAGAAGATCTGTTTGTGACCAATCAATGCCAACTAATTCTGCACAATTGCTCATAGCCGCACTACCAGGTACAGCATACACCTTTTCTACACTAGGGCTGATGGATAAACGCCAAGCAATAGCGTGTTCACGACCACCATTGCCAATGACACAAATCTTCATATATACCTCCCAAACAATATAGACATAGTAACCTCAACACTTGATACATCACCTACTAACAGGACTGCAACATAGCATTGAGGTTACAACTTTATAACTATACTCTATTAATGTTTAAAGTGACGAATATCTGTAAATACCATCGCAATTCCAGCTTCATCGGCAGCCTTGATGGATTCTTCATCACGAATAGAACCACCTGGTTGGATAATAGCAGCAATACCATGTTTTGCAGCCGTTTCTACAGTATCGCCGAACGGGAAGAATGCATCAGATGCAAGAACAGCCCCTTTTGCAGCCTCTCCAGCTTGCTCAAGGGCAATTTTTGCAGATCCAACGCGATTCATTTGACCAGCTCCAACACCTAGTGTTCGTTTCTCGTTAGAAATTAAGATAGCATTGGACTTTACATGCTTTACAAGCTTCCATGCAAATTCAAGAGCTTTCCATTGTTCTTCCGTAGGTTGTACCTTTGTAACAACCTTATAATTAGCACGGTCCTCTATGATGTCATCTTCCGTTTGTACAAGCATACCGCCAGACACCTTTTTCACAGTCACTTGGCCAGATTCAGGCTTAGATAACTCGATGAGACGAATATTTTTCTTCGCTTCCAAAATATCTAGAGCTTCCTTTGTGAAAGCTGGCGCCATGATAACTTCTAAGAAAATCTTGCTCATTTCTTCGGCAGTGGCCGCATCAACTTCGCGATTTAACGCAACGATACCACCAAAGGCGGATACAGAATCGGCTTCGTACGCATTAACATAGGCATCATGTAATGTTGCTGCCGTTGCAGCACCACAAGGATTCGTATGCTTAATAATGCAAGCAGCAGGATTAGTAAATTCCCACACCATATTCCACGCAGCTTCCATATCGACGATATTGTTATAAGATAATTCCTTACCGTGTAGTTGTTTTAATGCTCCCATGCCATGAGCGGAGCCAATTTCTTTGTAGAAGGCCGCTTTTTGATGCGGATTTTCGCCATACCGAAGATCCATTACCTTTTCATAGGCACTTAAATATTCAGGCGGTGTAGGACCTTCTCCAATAACACCACTCATATAATTAGCAATAGCCGTATCATAAGCAGCTGTATGAGCAAAGGCTTCTTTAGCAAGTGCAAAACGATAGTCTTGCGTCAATGCACCATTTGTTCTAAGCATTTCTAAAATTTCATCATAGTGATCAGGGTTAACTACTATGCCTACATACGCATTATTTTTAGCCGCAGAGCGCACCATAGTTGGTCCCCCAATATCGATGTTTTCAATAGCATCTTCTAATGAAACATTTGGTTTTGCAATCGTTTCGCGGAAAGGATATAAATTTACTACCACTAAATCGATTGGCAAAATACCGTGTTCTTCCATAGCGGCTTGATGCTTTGCATTATCACGAATCGCTAAGATGCCACCATGTACCTTTGGATGTAACGTCTTTACACGACCATCCATCATTTCAGGAAAACCGGTAAGAGATTCTACAGCCTTTGCAGGAATGCCTGCATCAGTAATAGCTTTCAACGTGCCACCTGTAGAATAGATGGTCACCCCTAACTCTACAAGACCTTTTGCAAAGTCAACAATACCTGTTTTATCAGAAACACTAAGTAATGCGTTTTGAATCATCATTCCTCCTAAATATAATGTACAACGCGTCCGTCTATGCGTAATGCATCTTCACAGAACAAGCGAAGTGCTTCACGATAGGTCGCATGTTCTACGGGCAATAATCGTTCGGACAAAGTATCCTCTGTATCATCTGGATATACAGGAACTGTATTTTGCATGATGATAGGACCTGTATCCATACCGGCATCTACAAAATGAACGGTACAACCAGTTACTTTTACGCCCGCATCAATAGCCTGTTGATGACCATGAAGCCCTGGAAAGGATGGCAATAGAGCAGGATGAATATTTAAAATCTTATGCTCATAACGAGCAATAAGGCCGGCCCCTACAATACGCATATAGCCGGCCAATACAATGCCATCGACACAATACGGCTCAAGAGCATCCAATTGAGCTTGTTCAAAGGCTTGCTTTGAATCAAATTGACTACGTCCAATAGCAATAAGTGGAATGCCCCATCCTTTAGAGCGTTCTACAATACCTGCATCTGCATGGTCTGTAATAATAACGACAAACTCTCCATTGATAAGCCCCTCTTGCATCGCCTTGTACAAGGCTTCGCCATTTGAGCCTCTACCACTGGCAAATAGAGCAAGACGCTTTTTAGATACGGAATTAGTCATTAAATACCGCCCCTTTTACGACAACAGGACCTTCGCCTGCAACGATACGACCAATTTCATATACAGCTTCATTTCGGCTTTCAAGATTAGCTTTCACCGTATCTACATCATCGGCATCGACGATGAGAATCATACCGATACCCATGTTAAACGTACGGTACATTTCATGCCAATCCACATTGCCCCATTCTTGCAATTTAGTAAACACAGGAAGGCGTGGCCATGTATCACAATCTACCTCAGCAGTTACGCCATTTGGTAGTACGCGTGGAATGTTTTCATAGAAACCACCGCCTGTGATATGAACCATACCTTTGATATATTTTTCTTTAATCAATGGTAATACAGCTTTAGGATACAAGCGTGTTGGAGTTAATAGTTCTTCGCCAAGGGTTTTACCAAATTCTGGAATGTCTTGATCTATAGAGAAACCCTTATGGTCGAAAACGATTTTACGAACCAAGGAGAACCCATTGGAATGAATACCGGAGGATGGCAAACCAAGAATGACATCACCAGATTTAATATGTTCACCTGTAATCAGTTTAGGACGATCTACAATACCTACGGCAAAACCTGCTACATCATAGTCCCCTTCACCATAGAAACCAGCCATCTCAGCTGTTTCCCCACCAAGGAGAGCACAACCTGATTCTTCACAAGCATTAGCGACGCCGCGTACGATATCAGCGACTTGCACTGGATCAAGTTTACCAACCGCTACATAGTCTAAGAAGAACAGAGGCGTTGCCCCTTGCACAAGAATATCATTTACACTCATGGCAACACAGTCTTGTCCAATCGTATCATGTTTATCCATCATGATAGCGAGGCGCAATTTTGTGCCAACACCGTCTGTGCCAGATACGAGCATAGGTTCTTGCATGGAGTGGCCTGCTAATGAATAGAGGCCCCCAAAGCCGCCTAAATCACCTACAACGCCAGGCGTGTATGTTCGTTTTACTGATTCCTTCATTAACTCTACGGCTTTGTTACCGGCATCGATATCTACACCTGCATCACGATAGGTTAATCCTGTTTTATTCGAGCACATATTTGACCCCTTCCTCTTGTTCTGTAGGCACATCTACCCTGTAATCGCCATTGAAACAAGCGAAACATAAATCCGCTTCTGGTACGCCACTAACAGCTCGGCATAAGCCCTCTCTAGATAGATAATGCAATTTATCTGCCTTAATATAATCTCTAATTTCTTCAATTGTATGTGTGGCCGCAATCAATTCTTTACGAACCGACGTATCAATACCATAGTGACAAGAATATTCGATAGCTGGCGAGCTAACACACATATAGATTTCCTTAGCGCCTGCCTCTTTTAACATCTTAACGATAAGGCCGCTTGTGGTACCACGCACGATAGAGTCATCAATTAATACAATACGTTTACCGCCTACAACCTCTGGCATAGCATTTAGTTTCATGCGCACAGCTAGTTCCCGTTCTTCTTGATTAGGTTTAATAAATGTACGTCCACTGTATCGATTTTTAATCAAACCTTCTGCGAAAGGGATGCCCGATGCACGAGCATATCCAAGAGCAGCCGTCGTGCCAGAGTCTGGAATAGACATGACGATATCTGCATCATATTTAGTTTCATTATATAGTTCACGTCCCATATTGAGTCGTGTTTCATATACAGATTGGCCATCAATTTTACTATCGGAGCGCGCAAAATAAATATATTCAAAGACACAAAGTTTTTTATCAATTTTTTGAGGTTCTGCATAGATTGTGCTGCGTACACCACGATCATCGATAACAACCATCTCACCTGGGTCAATATCGCGAATAAATTCAGCTTTTATAGCATCAAAGGCGCAGCTTTCACTAGATAACACATAGCCATGTTCAGTCTTGCCCAAACAAAGAGGTCTAAAGCCTTGAGGATCGCGAAGCCCCACGAGAGAGTCGTTAGTAGTAATAACCAACGAGAAGGCACCTTCGATTTGACGTGCCGCATCAGCAATGCGTTCCTCTTGCGTATCAGCCTTAGAACGAGCAATTAAGTTAACGATAACCTCTGAATCCATAGTTGTTTGAAAAATGGAACCATCTGCTTCAAGTTGACGACGGATGCCTAGGGCATTCGTCAAATTGCCATTATGGGCTACCGCAATTTGGCCACCTTGATAATGGATTACAAGAGGTTGAATATTACGTGGGTTATTAGAGCCTGTTGTAGAATACCGAACATGACCAGTCCCCATATGGCTTTTCAATGTTGGTAATTCCTTGATAGCCTCGGTCAATAAACCCATGCCTTTTTTTAGGGCCACTTCATTGCCGTCGGTAATAGCTATACCTGCGCTTTCTTGTCCGCGGTGCTGAAGGGCAAACAATCCCCAGTATACATATCGTGCAACGTCAACAGTGCGGTCAAACACACCAAAGACGCCACATTCTTCATGCCATTTGTCAAAAATTGGATCGTAGTTCATCAATAACCCCCAGGTTATGCACGTTCGCCCGTTAAGCGGAATAACATTTCTTTATAAGCTTCTTCGATATTGCCAAGGTCGCGACGGAAACGGTCTTTGTCGAGTTTTTCACCTGTTGTTGCATCCCAGAAACGGCATGTATCAGGAGAAATTTCGTCACCAAGCAATACTTCTCCATTATGTGTACCAAATTCAAGTTTAAAATCGACTAATGTTACATTCTTAGTAGCCAAGAAGTTTTTAAGGATATCGTTAACCTTCATAGTAATTTCGGAAATTCTATCCAATTGTTCTTGCGTAGCCCAGCCAAGAGCTGTGATTTGAGATTCGTTGGCAAATGGATCGCCAAGTTCATCATTTTTGTAGCAGAATTCAAGAATTGGATGTTTAAGAGGCGTACCTTCTTCAATGCCAAAACGTTTAGCCATAGAACCAGCAGCAATATTACGAACGATAACTTCTAGAGGAACAATGTTCAACATCAATACTGTTTGGTTACGGTCATCTTCACGACGAACGAAATGTGTTGGAATGCCTTCTTTTTTCAATAATTCAAAGAAGAATGAGGAAATTTTATTATTCAATACGCCTTTACCAAGGATAGTATCATGTTTTTCACCATTAAATGCAGTGGCATCATCTTTGTAGTGAACAATATATGTTTCCTTGTCATCTGTTTGATACACTTGTTTTGCTTTGCCTTCGTATAAAAGTGTTAATTTTTCCAAATCGATATTAGCCATGATAGTAATCCTCCTATGTAATAATTATTTATTTAACTCTGCTTGTAATGCAGCATTATCTGCTAAAACCTTGTCAGCCATATCTTTGCGATAGACAACATATTTTTCTTTTAGTTCCTTGTTGAAAGTAGCACCGATTTGTACTGCAAATAGTGCTGCATTTTTAGCACCATCTACAGCCATCGTAGCTACCGGCATACCAGACGGCATTTGTACAATTGCCAAAAGGGAATCTATGCCTTTTAATGCGGTTGCATTAAGAGGGATACCAATAACCGGTACCGTAGTAAAGCTTGCCACTACGCCCGGCAGGTGAGCTGCCGCACCAGCACCAGCGATAAAGGCGATTGCTCCTTCTGCTTCTAGACGCTCCACAAAGGACTTAACAGCCTCCGGTGTACGATGTGCAGAAGCGATAACCATTTCATAAGGAATATTAAATTCATCTAGTATAGCAGATGCTTTTTTCATCGTCTCTAGGTCAGATTTACTGCCCATAATAATGCCAACCTTCATTGTTCCTCCTCAACAAAAAAAACTCGACCTTAAATAGCCGAGTTTACACACTGATAGCGTTAGCAGAAACAGTCATAGTATTAACGAATGTTAGGTTAATATATTTGTTCATGATAACACCTCCTTATCTGTAATTAAATTGTAGCAGACCAAATTCTATTGGTCAATCATTTTTCGAATAATATTTATATTAGTTTTTATTATTGTTCGATATATTCCGAATAATACTTTAATATATTTTACAATCGAACAGTATATTACGAATAATAATTATTATATACGAATCGTCCTTGATTCAAAAAAGAGACCCCATACAGCAGTATAGAGTCTCTTTCAGTATAGTTCTCAAGGCTCAACATGAGCTCATTAGAGAATCAGAGTATTATATTTTATTGTATATTGCTTTCAAAAGCATTTTTTAGATCGCCCACAGACTGAGGAATATAATCCACAATAGATGTCATTAATGCGTACATCAATTCTGGTATAAACTCATCATTTGCACACATATAAACGCAGTCTAAATACAATGTAGAGTCTTGTTCGTCAATATAGAATTTATAGTTTTTATACGTTGCATTTTCGCGATTAATCAACGCATTGATAGCCGCCATATTCTGTGCAGTTACCTTTTCAGGTCCAAGAACTAGACGAATCACACTGTAAATACTATTATCTAAAATTACGAACAACGGCATATCCCAAAGTGGTGATTTTATATAGGAACGATACACAACTGTACCATCTTCATCCTCAAAATCTTTACGTTCAAAAGCCGTAATTTCTTCCGCCTTCATAAATTTGTCAAAAGCTAATGCTTTAGGATTCATAATTACCTCTTATTTTGCTTGTCCAACGATTTTCAAAAGATCTGGATGCACTTCATCTAAGTGAGGTTTGATGACCTCTAACATGAGATTAACCAATACAGCTGGTTCAAAAGTATCATCTGTAGTTGGCACAGAAATATCCGCATAAATATTGCTGTCTTCATCGTTGACATAATATTTTGTTACTTTATATTGTTGATTAAGTTCATTCAATTTTGGCAATACTTTTTTAATTGCCGCAGCTGTAATGCTTGTAGTTGTAATGGCAACGCGAATGTAGGAGAACACAGAGTTATCTAACACGATAAATACAGGTAAGGAATTACCATGAATTTCTAAACGACCATGATATACAACCGTACCATATTCATCGCCTTCAATAACTTCTTTTGTAAACCATTTATTACCTGTTTGCTCTATATCAGCTACAAGTACATCAAATTTCTCAGCTTTACTATTCATTAGCTTTACCTCTCTCCCAAAGAATCCTTTGATATTAGTCTTCTAAAAAAATACATTCATTATCTTTAAATTCTTTGATACGTACCAAGGATTCCACACGGAAGCCTGCATTTTCTAAACGCTCACGACCTGGTTGGAATGATTTTTCAATAGCAATTGCCATACCAACTACTTCATCGCCTGCATCCTTTACAAGCTTTGCAAGCCCCATAGCCGCTTCACCAGATGCCAAGAAATCATCGATAATCAAAACTTTTTCGCCTGCTGGCAAGAATTTTTTAGAAATTGTAATATCGTAGTTTTCTTCTTTTGTATAAGAATATACAACAGAATGATATACGTCATCGACCATAAGAATTGATTTTTTCTTACGGGCAAATACCAATGGCACATCTAGTTCAAGAGCGGCCATCAATGCCAAGGCAATACCAGATGCTTCGATGGTAACAATACGTTGTACACCAGCATCGCAATAGCGATCAGCAATTTCTTTGCCAATGGCTTTAAATAATTGTGGGTCGATTTGATGGTTCAAAAAACTATCAACTTTTAATACACGATTGTTTAAGACAATACCTTCTTCACGAATGCGTTGTTTTAATAATTCCATTTCGTTTTACCTCCGCATAACTATCTTTAAATTCTAACGTAAATCATCACTTAGGGTCAACAAAAAAACACACTTTATCTAAAAAAAGAGTAAAGTGTGTTTTTCTTTCATAATTATAAGATTTTATCTCGTTTATCTTCGCGATTGACCAATAAATTCGTAAATCTAGCAGCCCCTTCTGATTGAGGTACGAGACGAGAGCGAACAAGAACAATGTCTCGTGTTGGTACCGGAATGTCTGTGTCGATTTTCACCACAGAACCTTCCTGCATTTTTTCTTGTACCACATTACTTGGTAACATCGCAATCCCCATGTTGATTTCCACCAAGTCGAGGAGAACATCGACACTGCTCAATTCAAAACGCGGCTTGCTACATGCGCCATGTGTTACTTCATCAAAGAAGGTACGACTAGCAGTTCCTTTTTGTAACAACAACATCGGCTCGCTAAGCAAACGTCCTTGATCAAAGAAACCTGCCCCTTTATATTCATGACCGCCCACAAAGATATCTTGAATGCTCGCCAAGGTAGTAACTTCTAATTGTGTATTGCTACGCAAACCTTCGTAGTCATTAACTACAGCTAACTGCACTTCTTTATTAATGACCATTTCCACACAATCTGGGGACGGTCTGTTTATGATATGCAAGCCAATTTGATTTTCTTGCAATTGCCATTTATGAAAATAGGGCAACAAGAAATGACGACATAGTGTATCTGTGGCGGCAATATTCAAGCTTTCGTAAGCTTGATTCACCCGTTCTTGTAATTGCGTAATCCCATTATCTAGAATGGAAAACGCTTTGGCTACTGTATCGAATAATTCCTTGCCTTCTGGCGTAAATGCTACCGATTTAGTAGTGCGCACAAAAAGAGGCATTTTTAATTCCCCTTCCAATTGTTTGATACTTTGACTGATTGCGGACTGCGAAACACCTAGCTCTTTTGCAGCGCGAGAAAATGACAAATACAACCCAACTCCTAAAAATGATCTATATAGATCTGCTGATACTGCCATTTTATCCTCCTCTGTTATATACTAATAGTATAGTAATACATTATTAATATTCTACTTTTTACTCAAAACAAGATACTATTGTTACGGTTTATGAAATTTTGGTCTTATGACCTTCATGAAAACTTCATATTTATAAGTAGCATTAATCTTTATATAAGTAAGATTATCTTTACTTATAAGTCTAGACCGACTATACTTATCTTGTCAACACCAGAACATATTTATTCTGCATATTACAGGAGGCTATATGGCTATTCAACGACTATTTGTAAGAAAACGTGATGCTTTCGCTAATGAAGCAGCACATGTATTAGCTACATTACAGCAAGAATTACATGTACCAGCTACAGCCGTGCAAATCTATGAACGTTATGATGTAGAAAATCTTAGCGATGAGGCATTACAAAAGGCTAAACATTTGATTTTTTCTGAACCACCTGTTGATCTAGTAGCAGAAACATTAGATATTCCAGCAAATGCTTTTGTCTTTGCTATCGAATATGTACCAGGACAATACGATCAACGTGCAGACAGTGCAGAGCAATGTATTTCTATGCTCACACTTACAACAGGTCATACTGTTCGCTGTGCCCGAGTATTCATCATCGAAGGTACTTTCACGGAAGAAGAAAAAGCTGCCATCAAACAATATTACATTAACCCTGTAGATTCTAGAGAGGCCAGTCTCGAACTGCCAGATACATTGGCACTTAACCTAGAAGAGCCTAAAGATGTAGCTATCATCAATGGTTTTACGGAAATGACCGAGGATGATCTACAACATATGATTAGCGAATACGGACTCGCTATGACATTGGCGGATATCCAATTAATTCAAGAACAATATAAGAATGTGGAAAAACGTAATCCAACGATTACAGAAATCCGTCTATTCGATACATACTGGTCCGACCATTGCCGTCATACTACATTTATGACAGAGTTAACAGATATCACTATCGAAGATAGCCGTTTCACAGAACCAATCAAGGAAGCTCTTGAAGAGTACACAGAAGGTCGTAATTTATTATATACAACAAAGGTAAAAGCTCGTTCTCTTATGGATATGGCGACATTAGCTGTAAAAGAATTGCGTCATGCAGGAGGTCTTACTAATCTTGATGAATCAGAAGAAATCAATGCATGTACCATAATCGTCCCTGTCGATGTAGACGGCAAAGAAGAAGAATGGCTCTTGCTATTTAAAAACGAAACACATAATCACCCAACAGAGATTGAACCGTTTGGTGGCGCTGCTACGTGCCTTGGTGGTTGTATCCGCGATCCATTAAGTGGCCGTTCTTATGTATATCAAGCAATGCGTATTACTGGTAGCGGTAATCCTCGCACACCTTTGGCAGATACGTTAGAAGGTAAATTACCGCAAAAGAAAATCACTGTCGATGCAGCTCGTGGCTATTCCTCTTATGGTAATCAAATTGGTCTTGCCACTGGTGAAGTAAAAGAATACTATCACCCTGGCTATGTAGCAAAACGCATGGAAATTGGTGCCGTTATTGGTGCTGCGCCTCGCAAGCAAGTGCGTCGTGAAGTACCGACACCAGGTGATATCATCGTATTATTAGGTGGTAAAACAGGTCGTGACGGTTGTGGCGGTGCTACGGGTTCCTCTAAAGAACATACCTTAGAATCTCTCGCTACATGTGGTGCAGAGGTCCAAAAAGGCAACGCCCTTACCGAGCGTAAAATACAGCGTCTATTCCGTCGCCCTGAAGTAACGACACTCATCAAACGTTGTAACGATTTCGGTGCTGGTGGTGTCTCCGTAGCCATCGGTGAACTAACAGATGGCGTTACCATCAACCTTGACTTAGTACCTAAAAAATACGACGGTCTTGATGGTACAGAACTCGCTATTTCCGAATCCCAAGAACGTATGGCTTGTGTGATTGCACCAAATGATGTAGATGCGTTCATGAAATATTGCGACGAGGAAAATCTTGAATGTACTATAGTGGCCGATGTAACCGATACTAATCGCCTTATCATGACATGGCGTGGCGATACAATCGTAAATATTAGCCGTGATTTCTTAAATACGAATGGCGCTAGCCAACAAAAAGAAGCTATTGTTACTGCACCAGCAGACAAGTCCTATTTCCGTCGTGGCTCTGCAAGTGCCGACAACTTTAAGGAACAATGGCTCAATGCTATATCTACATTAAATACTGCTTCTCAACAAGGTTTAGCAGAGCGTTTTGATAGCACCGTTGGTGCTAACACAGTGCTCATGCCATTTGGTGGTAAATATCAAAAAACACCTACACAAGGCATGGTTGCTAAATTACCTGTCCTTCATGGTGAAACGACAACAGCTAGCATTATGACTCATGGCTTTGTACCTGAATTATCCGCTTGGAGCCCATATCATGGCGCACAATACGCCGTGCTTTTATCTGTTGCGAAACTTGTAGCACTTGGTGGTCGCCGTCAAGATGCATACTTAACATTGCAAGAATACTTTGAACGTTTACACTCTAAAGAATCTTGGGGCAAACCAGTAGCAGCTCTGCTCGGTGCATACAAAGCGCAAAAAGAGCTTGAAATCGGCGCCATTGGCGGCAAGGATTCCATGAGCGGTACATTTATGGATTTAACTGTACCTCCTACCCTCGTATCCTTTGCAGCTGTAACAGCACCTGTTAAGAATATCGTAAGCCAAGATTTGAAAGGTCCTAACCATCGTCTCGTATACTTTGATGTACCTCGTACATACAATGACACGCCTGACTGGGATCACTTCAAAGAAAACTGCGATATTTTACAAGAACAAATTGAAAAAGGTCGCGTGTACTCTGCGTATGTCATCGACGAAGGTGGTATTCCTGAAGCGATTACAAAAATGGCGCTTGGTAATAAGATTGGCGTTAAGTTCGACAAATATGCAGAACGTGCAATTTTCCAACCTGCTCTTGGCTCTTTCATCGTAGAGGTAGACATTACAGCGGTTAACCATTTGCTTGAGTTATCTGATGTACGTGTTATTGCTATTACTCAAGATACACCTGTTATCGAATGGAATGATCAATCTGTAACACTTGCAGAAGTAGAGCAAGCCTATGAAAAACCATTAGCCGATATCTTCCCATTACAAGCAAAATCTGGCGTTGGTGAAGCTGTAGCCTATATTCACGATCAACACACAAAGCCTCGCAGTACATCCTTAGGTGCAAAACCAAAGGTTCTTATTCCTGTATTCCCAGGTACTAACTGTGAATTCGATTCCGCTCGTGCCTTTGAACGTGCTGGCGCTGTAGCAGATATTGTACTCATTCGTAACCAAACACCGGAACAATTAAAAGAGTCGATTGACGTAATCAAAGCTAAATTAGCAGAGTCTCAAATTCTTATGTTCCCTGGTGGCTTTAGTGGCGGTGACGAGCCTGAAGGTTCCGGTAAATTCATGGCCACCCTATTCCGCAATCCATATCTTGCAGAAGGCCTTGAAAACCTTCTCTACAAACAAGACGGTCTCGTTCTTGGTATCTGTAATGGTTTCCAAGCGTTGATTAAATTAGGTCTTTTACCTGGTGGTCACATCGAAACATTAACTGAAGATCACCCTACCTTGACATACAATACTATCGGTCGTCATTTATCCCGTATGGTTAACACCAAGGTTATTTCCACAAAATCACCTTGGATGTGCGAGGCTAAGGCTGGTGAAATCTATACTGTCCCTATTTCTCATGGGGAAGGTCGCTTTATCGCATCACCTCAACAAGTATTGGAGTTCAATAAAACTGGTCAAATCGCTACACAATATGTTGACTTTGACGGCATTGCATCCATGGATGGTCGATTCAATCCAAACCAATCCGTAGCTGCAATCGAAGGCATTTATAGCCCTGATGGGCGCGTATTTGGTAAAATGGCGCACTCCGAACGTTGTGGTGCAGATATTAGTAAAAATATTCCAGGCAATTTAGAAATGCCAATCTTCACGTCTGGTGTGAAATACTTTAAATAATCTATATAGCCCATTCTTCGGAATGGGCTATATTTACAAACTTTCACAATATACATTCTAATATGTGAAAGTTATCACAGTTATAACACATTGACATATATCGATATATTGATTTTTTTCGAAAAAAACTGTATTATAAGATGTCAATATAATTAATTAAACCGTCATCACATGGATGAGGTTAGTTATGTATATACATATGTGTAAGGAAAGGATATTACTATGCATTGTGCTCAAAAAATGACCCATAATATCTACTGGATTGGTAGTAATGACTGGAGAACTGAACGTTTTGAAAACTTATTCCCTATTCCAAATGGTGTAAGCTACAATAGCTATTTCATCGATGATGAAAAAACTTGCGTTGTAGACTCTGTTGATGCAGAAATTCGCGAAGAATATTTTGACAACTTATCCCACCTTTTAAATGGTCGTGATCTTGATTACATCATTGTAAACCATATGGAACCTGACCACTGTCAAACATTGTTAGAAACATTGGAACGCTATCCAAATTGTAAAATGGTTGGTAATGCAACAACATTCCGCATGTTCGAACAATTCTACCGCACACCAAAGCCTGATCAATATTACACAGTAAAAGAAGGCGACGAAATTTGCTTAGGTAAACATACTCTTGTATCCTACACAATGCCTATGGTTCACTGGCCAGAAGTAACTTGTACCTATGAAAAATCTACAGGTACATTGTTCTCTGCTGATGCATTCGGTACATTTGGTACAATCAATGGCAACATCTTTGCTGACCAAACTGATTTCATAGCAACCTATGAAGATGAAGCTCGTCGTTACTACACAAACATCGTTGGTAAATACGGTCCTCAAGTACAAAATGCAATTCGCAAGGTTTCCGGCCTTGAAATCAAACGTATTGCTCCACTTCATGGTCCAATCTGGCGTACACCTGAAACGATTAAATATATCTTGCACAAATACTTACACTGGTCCAGCTACACAGCTGAGAAAAAAGGTGTTGTTATCGCCTTCGGTTCCATGTATGGCAATACTCGTGACATCGCTCAACAATTGGCTAAACAATTGTCTAAACGGGGTGTTACAGATATTAAAATCTACGATGTTTCCAAAACGAATGCCTCCTATATCATCGCTGATGCTTGGAAATATACAAACTTGGTAACAATTGCACCAACTTATAACTTGAACCTATACCTTACTATGGAAAACTTTATTCACGAGTTAAAAGCACTTAACTTCCAAAATCATAAGGTATCCATCATTGGTAACCATTCCTGGGCTTCCGCTGCTATGAAAACTATGGTGGCTCACTTCGAAAACGACTTCAAAGACATTGAAATCGTATCCCAACCACTTGATATCAAATCCTCTTTGAAAGAAGAAGATATCCCATCAATCGAAAAAATGGCAGACGATATCAAAGCATCCATCGATGCACAAGAAATCAAAGAAGTATTATAATATACATACCAAAAGCCGTCCTGTGGGACGGCTTTTTAAAACTCTTATGAAACTACTATAATTTTCCTATTTTTTTCTTGACATAAATCTAACTTTTTCATATACTATACAAGTACCTGTTACACAACAGAATATATGGAGAGGTGTCCGAGCGGCTGAAGGAGCATGATTGGAAATCATGTGTGCGGTTATCCCGTACCCAGGGTTCAAATCCCTGTCTCTCCGCCACATAAAAGAAGGTTATCCGATGGATAACCTTCTTTTTTTATGCTAAAAAAGGGACTGTACAAAAACAGTCCCTATCATTTAATTTACATGTATTTGTTTTGCTACTTCTTGAATGATATCAGGATTTGTTCGGCAACATCCACCGATTATATTCACACCAGCTTTGCGCCATATATCAATATAATCAATGAAGCTTTGTTGTCCGCCTGACCACGTTTTAGTATCTCCATCATAGGTTTCACCAAGATTTGGATATACAGCAATTGGCTTATTTGTGACAGATCTAATATCTTTAATCAAGGATTCTACATATTCCGGCGCTGTACAGTTAATCCCTATGCCCGTCACTTGACGCACCTTATCGATCATTTCAGCGCATTTAATGATGGTCTCCCCGCTTGAGATATGATGTTCATCTTTGCAGGAAAAGGAAATCCATGCGGGAATGCCTTTTGTCGTAAGGGGATCACACAAGGTACGGGCAATGGCGATGGCCTCATCATAGCACGGCACAGTTTCACAAGCTAACACATCTGGGTTTTCTTCGCAGAATAATGCAATGCGAGGAATATGGAACACTTCTAAATATTCCGTTTGTACACCGTAGTCGCCACGATATTCCGATCCATCTGCCAAGAAAGCACCATATGGTCCGACAGAGGCGGCTACCAATGGTTTTGGTAAGGCCCCTTCAGAGAAGTAACGGACACTGCCATCTGGCAATTGTTCACCTAATGTAATGCCACGCAATGTAAGCGCATCATTCGCTTTAGCTTCTAAAAATTCATTACGTGCTTGCACGGCTAAACGAACAGATAACTTCACCAAATCTAATGCTTCTTCTGTACCATACCCATGAGCTTTAAATCCGGCTACAGTTGCTTGATAACCAGAACTTTCAATAATATCTGCACCGGCTGCCAAGTAGGAAATGTGCACTTTTTTGATGATTTCTGGATTTTCAATAAGCATCTTAGACGACCATAACTCATCATGAATATTACATCCATGACGCTCTAATTCTGTACCGAATGCACCATCTAGTACAAGAGGTCCATTTTCCTTTACAATCTTCAAAAATGCTTTTCGTTTAGCCATTCTATCACCTATTTCAAATCTTCTACAGGTGGTTCTTTACCAAACCACTTTTTATAAATCTCTGCATACTTACCATTTGCTTTAATCTTTGCGAGTCCATCGTTAATATTCTTTAACAATTCTGTATTGCCTTTTTTTACAGCAATACCAAGTGGTGCCGCATCATAGTCCTCTCCAGTGACCTTTGCGATACCTTTACCCTTCCCATTAACATAATATTCGTTTACCGGTGTATCATTGATAACTACATCTACGCCTTTATTCTCTAATTCCAAAAAGGCATCAACAATAATATTAAATTGTCGTACATCCGCATTTGGAATTTTGCTAGCAATCTCAGCGCCAGTTGAGCCAATAGAAACACCGATGCGTTTACCTTCTAGATCCTTAAAGCTATGAATAGTAGTATTATCAATATTTACAACAAGCCCATTACCTGCTATATAGTAGGGATTACTAAAATCTACTGATTTAGCGCGATCTTCAGAGATTGTCATATCAGAAATTGCAATATCAATTGTATTGCTTTGTAGTGCTGGTAACAGGGCATCAAAGTTTAAATTTTGAATATCCGCTTCAATCCCCTCTTCTTTGGCAACGGCATTAATTATATCGATATCAAAGCCATCCAACTTTCCGCTATCTTTATCTTTAAATCCAAATGGAGCATAGGTGGCATCAGTACCAACACGCCATACCTTATCATTACGAGTTGTATCACTACCACAACCAGCAATAAATAAACTACTAGCAATAGTAAAAGCCCCTAATAGGGCTGCAATTTTTTTTAGTTTCATATCTAACCTTATTTTAAGACTTCTTTTAAAATCCAAAGAGCCCTCTATTCTATTTCTAAGTAACTTGCCTATAAATAAGCATAATAAAATAATACCCATAGAGGTATTATATATGTATCATATCACCCTCTATTTACTAGGTCAATAATTCCGACTATACAAATAGGTTTTATATAAGTATAGTTTTTAGCTATATCAAAAACACCTCCATCAAGATCATATTGAACTCGATGAAGGTGTTTTCCTCTATTTTATTAGAAGCACCGTGATTGATTATTTAGCTTTTTTAACTTTTACGTACATAGCTACTTTGTACAAGAATACGCAAAGTAATAAATACATTACAATACTGAGGTATGTTGCTTCAGGTGTTTCTACCCATGCTTCTGCAAATACATCAATACCGGCAATGCGAAGCACCGCACTGAACAAAGAGCCAATAGCACCACCGGCTACGAGACCAGATGCAATTGTGCTACCTTTGGAGAAGCGAAGATCTGCTAATTCTTTATCTTTCGTGCTATTTTGTACGAAGTATGCAATCAAACCACCGATAAGTAGTGGTGTGTTGATTTCCATTGGTAAATATGTGCCAAGAGCAAATGCCAACGGTGGAACCTTTACCATCCACAAAATAATAGCAAATAATGCACCTGCCATGTATAAAGGCCATTGTGCACTACCACCAGTCATCATAGGTTCGATGATAGCCGCCATAGCATTTGCTTGAGGAGCATTTAATGCATGATCTCCTACGAAGCCATATGCATCGTTTAGAAGGATCATAACACCTACGGAAAGGACTGCACAAAGGATGGTACCAACGATTTGCCATTGTTCCATTTTTTTAGGTGTCGCACCTGTCATATGCGCTACTTTAAGCTCGGACATGAAGTTACCAGCCATACCGATAGTTGTACCGATGAAGGATGCCATCATGAGGACAGCAATCATACCTACTTTGCCAGTCATGCCTGCTGCTGTTAAGCATACTGCGGAGATGATAATCATAAAGATTGTCATACCAGATACTGGTTCTGTACCAGTATACGCGATAGAGCTAATACCTACTACAGATAATAAGAAGGACATGATAAGAACAATTAAGAATGCTACCATTGTTTGAGAGAAGCTTTCAGCATACATAAAGTGGAAATATGCTGCGAATAGAACTGTACATAACAAGATGCCAGCACCAATCCAAGATGTAGGCACGTCGCGTTGTGTACGGAGCAAGTTAACATCTACAGATTTGGAGCTGAAGATATCAAGCACTGCATTTTTAACAACACTAGCTACAACTTTAGACATATTGAGTAGACCGATAATACCTGCCATAGCGAGCATACCGATACCAATATGGCGAACATAATCAAGGAATACCTTACGAATTGGAGCATCTGCTAACGGAACAGCTTGACCACCAATTTGCATGATATGTTCAGGCGCTAAATAATATACGATAGGAATACATACAAACCAGGAGAAGAAAGAACCAGCTGCAATAATTGCGGCATAGCGAAGACCTGTGAAGTAACCAAGACCAAGTAACGCTGCATCCGTATCAACTGCTGCAGTTAGCTTGGTTTGGTCTGCCAAGGCCGAACCCCATTTGAATGTTGTGGTACGTATAACCTCTTCCCACCAGCCAAGGCTGTTAAGAATAAAGTCATACACAAGAGCGATGAGACCAGAACCGAGCATAAGTTTCGCTTTGCTACCTTCATTACTCATTAGTACTTCAGCAGCAGCACGACCACTTGGGAACGGATACACATAGTGCATTTCCTCAACGAAGTAGCGACGGAACATAACGCATAATAAAACACCAAGTACGCCACCGAGGATAATAGGAATTGCCATTTGCACAAAGGATACATCTGTTACATTCCAGATATATAATGCAGGCAAAAAGAACATGGCACCGGCTAAGGTGTTCGTACTAGAACTAGCGATAGCCTGAATGTGAACCGTTTCGGCAAATGCATTTTGCCGTTTCAAAATAACTGCTGTACCCATAGCGAGTACAGATACTGGAGCGAAGGCATCTACTGTTTGACCGATTTTCAAACATAGATAGCCAACAGCCAGTGTAAAAATTGCCGCATAGAATAGGCCCCAGAATACTACATATGAGTTAATCTCTACGTAATCCTTCTTAGGATCTAAGACTGGTTCTACGGGCGGAATTGAACGAGTTTCGTCCGACATAGTAAAACCTCCTAACATAAAAAGTACAAACGTATATCTATTCACCTTTATAGTATCACGGTCATATGCTCGATTCAATTACTTTATATGCATAACAAGAATATTTTTACACGTTATACACCAATTTCTTTGCATTTTGTCTATTAGTGGTCTACAATGAGGATATAGTATGACTATCTATTTTACAGTAATTTGTAGTCAAATTCATATATTCATTATATCTTCACAAGGAGGCTCATTATGGAACCAATGGTCGAACGTTTTGTACGCTATACAAGCATAAATACACGTTCTAACGAGGAAAGCACAACAATTCCTAGTACTCAAACGCAAGTAGACTTTGCTACAAACGTACTTGTTCCAGATTTAAAAGCAATCGGCTTGGACGAAGTTATCTACAACCGTGAGAATGGCTTTGTTATTGGTACCCTTAACGCTAATACAGAGGCCCCTGCCCCTTCTATTGGCTTTATCGCCCATATGGATACAGCCGATTACAATGCAGAAAACATTAAACCACGTATCATTGAAAACTATGATGGTAGCGATATTTGCCTCAACGAAGAGCATCAAATCTTCACACGTCGTGCAGACTTTCCTAACCTAAAAAACTATATCGGTAAATCCTTAGTGGTAACCGATGGTCTAACACTTCTCGGCGGCGACGATAAGGCTGGCATCTGCGAAATCATGGAAGCCCTTGCCTACCTCGTATCTCATCCAGAAATCAAGCACGGTAAAATCATGTGTGCCTTTGGCCCAGACGAAGAAATCGGTACTGGCGCAGATCACTTTGATGTAAAACAATTCCCTGTTGACTATGCGTACACTATCGACGGTGAAAGCCTCGGCCAACTTGAATATGAAACATTTAATGCTGCTGGCGGTACAGTCATCCTTAAAGGTGTCTCTGTTCACACAGGTACAGCCAAAGGCATTATGATTAACTGTGCTAAATTAGCTATGCAATTCGATGCTCTATTACCAGGTGCGGCCGTTCCTGAACACACCTGTGGTCGTCAAGGTTTCTTTATGCTCATGAGTATGGAAACACAAGTAGATACAGGTAAAATGAACTATATCATCCGCGACCACGACAAAGAATTATTCGAGGCAAAAAAAGCCTTCTTCTTACAAGCAGGTCAAACCTTAAACGAAATTTACGGCCGTGAAGTATGTGAAGTATCTGTTAAAGATCAATACTATAACATGTACGATATTATCAAAGACAATATGGAATGTGTAAACGTAGCTAAAGCAGCAATGGAAAAAGCTGGTATTACACCTCTTTGTGATCCTATCCGAGGCGGTACGGACGGTTCTAAAATTTCCTTCATGGGTATCCCTACACCAAATATTTTCACAGGTGTAGAAAACCTACATGGTCGTCATGAATTTGCATGTATCGACGATATGAAAAAAGCTGTGGAAGTAATCGTTAATATTGTAAATATCGAAAAATAATACTATAAGACAGCAAAATGACTATTCGAACATCTACTCGAATAGTCATTTTTATTAGCCTATTATTATAATAACAATCTATTAACACAACCTTTTAAGCAACTTGCCCATTGCGTTTACGATTTCTAATTTGTTCTTCTTCAGCACGAGCTTTTAAAGAAAGATCTTTATCAGTCCCTACATAACGGCCGTAGAGTAAATAATACGCAACCAATGCTATAAGAGCAACCACAACAGTTACATGGAACATACTCGTATAACCTACGACTTCCTTAATGGCACCTAAGATATACGGACCAAAACCAAGACCTACATCCAAGGCAATAAAATATGTTGATGTAGCAACACCGATACGGTGTACTGGTACGATTTTAACGGTTACCGCTTGACCATTAGACATGAATGTACCATATCCAAGGCCAACAAATACGGCAGATAAAAGAACCAACCATGTAGAGTGAGCAATGGATAGCAAGAAAATACCAAGCGCTAAGGATACGAAGCAAGGATAGAGAACGAAGTTTTCCCCTCTCATATCGAACAGAATACCAAGTAAAGGTCTTGTTATCGTAATAACTACGGCATATACAACGAAGAAGAAGGTGCCGGCCATAATTAGGTCTAAATCTTTTGTATAGGCCGCCATAAAGCCAATAACACCAGAATATGCAAAGCCTACAAGCACAGAAACAAGGCTAATAGAATTCATACGTGGTTCAATATAATCTGAAATCTTTATGCCCTTATGAGCTTCGGACTCAATACCAAGCTTAGGTTCCTTAAACTTCATAATTACGGCCCCAATGCCACAAATAGCGATAAGGGCAACGCAGAATGCGATGATAAAGTCATAGCCAAGACTATGAAGCATCAAAATACCTAAGAATGGGCCTACTGCAGCGGCAAGTGATGTAGATAAGCCATAATAGTTAATCCCTTCACCACGACGAGATGGAGGGATAATGGCAGCAATAATAGTACTCGTTGCAGTTGATGTAATACCGTAGGCAAAACCATTTAAGAAACGAACGCTATCGAGCATTGCTAAATTAGGTGTGTAGAAATACATGGCTGTTGAAGCCAAATAAATTAACAAGCCTAAATAGAGCATCTTACGACAGCCTAATACGCTGATAAAACGCCCCGCTAAGAGACGTGCCACTACGGTACCAATAATATAAATACCAACAGCTAAACCAGCCTGGCTCGCTGTGGCATGAAGATTCTCTTTAGCAACTACAGCTATAATAACGATTAGCAAATAATAAATTAAAAATACTAAGAAATTAATCAAAGTATCGAGGACAAATGATCTTGTCCATAAGGCCTCTTTAGCCTTATCCATAGTATCAACTCCATTTTCTAAAACAATTGTCAACCACATAATGACATTGGTTATTATAGACTTATCATTTCAAAAAACAAGTTTTAAAAAATTATTATTGTTATCAATTTTATTTATAACTATTAGTTTTATATTATTGTTAATATAGCTTTTCCCATTTTAGAAGCTCATATAAATTTTTAATAACAAAACACCTTTGACAGTTGTTATGACAAAGAAAAAGCATTTTAACAACTAACAAAGGTGTTTATGTATATATGTACTTTATTTAGTTTTCAATCCACAAGCATCAAAGAATTTCTTATAAGCTTCAGCCTTCTTTATAAGACTTAAGGGATACGCTCGTGATGTAGATGGCAATCTCGTCAAGGTAAGCTGATGCCCATGATATACGAAAGGAATCGTTTCCCCCGTTTTCGGTAGTTTAACCTTATCTGGTAACAAGCTAAGTAAAACCTCTGTGGCCTTGCCGCCTGTTGTTCCTATATGTTTACAATAAGGAATCTGTGCCAATACTTCATCGAGGTGCACCGGTTCTATGACCTTTAAAAACGCATCTGACGCATTGCCACGTTCACGAACAGCTTTAAATACAGTTGGACAAGAGGCAATGCCCATTTGAGACAAAAAAGATTTAATCTTTTCTGCGTCAAAGGCCTTTTCTTCACCCTTTCTAAAATGGTCCTTATCACCAAAGAAAACTATGCCATATACGCGCCACATATCATTTTGAAAATTAGGATAGTGAAACTCCATAGCCCGTTTTTCAGAGGTTGGTGGAAATGTGCCCATTGTCATAACCGTTGTATTCTTGGGTAAAAACGGCGGAAACGGTCTTGTTTCTACAACTTCGTTAGAACCTAGTTCAATGGTATCATTCTTCACAATATACATCTCCTTATTTGTTTATGCTAAAAATCCACTTTCACACTAACAAGTATACGTCAGTAATACCATAATAAAAATCACATTTTACTGAACAACGGGTTGCTTCATAATGGCATTAATCGCATCAAATCCAGTCGGCACTGGGGAAACGAGATATAAGCATACAACAGCCGCTACAGCAAATCCAATGGCTAAGTATGAGAAGGTACCACGTTTAGGGAATTCATAGAGACCAAACATACGCGTACCGATTGCAGCACCAATAGCAGTAATAAAGGACGGGATGGAGAATAATCCATATACACCTAATACAACCATTAAACCTGCATAACCACCTACAACAGTAATCATCGGTAACATGCGATCCATAGGCGTTTTATAATCACGTGTTAGACCCGCTGGATAGTTGGAGCTTTCAACACCAAATAAACCAAGGAAAATACCGAAGTCAACCCAAATAAATTCCCAGATTCCCTTAAATGCATCACGATTACGACCTGCATACCAAGCAAAGGCTGTAATCAACAGAATAGCAAGCCCTGCAAAGCCAAAATAGTAATCTTCACTGATAGTAGGCCCTACATAGGCACCTACAGCCGTTACAACAGCACTAAGAATAGATAAAATAACGACGCGATGTATTGCTGGACGATCACGTTCAGGAATGCGTTTATATACTGTAGCCATCAACTCTAATACAAAGCAAGCCATAAAGACCCCAATACCTGCTGGGGGCGATAAGAATGTAATGAGCGCCGTAAGCACGATAGGAATAGCGATGCGCCAACGAGGAAACAATACTAAATCCTTATAATCTAGACGGACATCCTGTGTTTCAGCAGTGAAATTATTATACACAACGAAAAGTAACATAAACGCTACCACATCCAAAGGTCTTGCCCCCCAGATTAACAATGTTGGTACAATAATCATAGACAATGCAACGCCAGAGATTCTAGACAAACCAGCTGCTACAAAGCCGAGAAGTAAAAACGGTAATAATAGTGTTATAAATTCTAACATAATAAACCTCCCATCATCATATAAATCTAAGTATATAGTAATTAAGTACAAATTACTATACCGAATAATTCGAGGTTTATACAGATTTTATATAGAATATCTTGATAAGCTAACTGGTTGTTATAATCAATGTCGTTTTAGACGATTTCTTACAACCGATGTAGAACATTCTAATTGTTGTGCAATGGCAGCAATAGAAACCCCTTCCATCCGAAGACGCCTAATCTCATTTTCGTCTATCTCCAAACGCTTTCCCCTCATGGAAACACCAGACTCACGCAAATATAAAGCCACTGTATTGGCCTGAAGTTGGTAAGCCACGCCAATGTCTTTCGTACTCATGCCATGATATGTATAGAGATAGTTCATTTCTTCAATAGGCAATACCTTCCTTCTACCCCCACGTATTGAGACCCCCATATGACGTAATATATGTAATACCTTCCACCGCGTAAGCCCCGTCATATTTGCTATATAGGATGTACTATTGCCACTTTCATAAGACTTTTTAATGCGCTCTGGATTAATACTATGTATAGAATGTGGGTGCGTGCAAAGCACGCCATACTCATGTAATCGATTAGAAATTGTGGCTGCCGATACATTAAAGCGATGGGCCAGTGTATCAATACTGGCATGATTATCTTCATACAAAGATACCAGGGTCGCTCTACTAATATCTTTGCGTTTAGTACGGCGCGGAATATTATAATCATCCATACGACGTACAACTGTATCTACGCTGCAGCCAATATAATCAGCTACATCTCGCAAAGTCCAACCTTCTTTGACATATAGATTTTCGAGCAATTGCTTTGGAATATTTCGTACACTGCGATACATATATACGGCTCCTCTCCTATTATTACAGAATATAATGTATAACTCCTCTTATAACTATGATTATGAAAGTAAATCCCTATATTTTGCAATACAAAAAGGGTTCCTAATAGTCACCCCCGTGACTATTAGGAACCCTTGTCTTATTTAGGAACTTATATATTATCGAGCTCTATGTCGCAATGCTTTTGGCTTATCTAATATAAAAGCCCATTTCATACCTTCTTTTACAGCATGATGTGATCTACGAGCCTTTTTCATTTCTACTGGTTTTGCCGTAACCCCCACATCACTAAGAAGAACCTTACCTTCTTTCATCGCTTTATCGCGTTTAAAATCGGCTAATCGTTCTGCCAAAGGAGCTGTCACTGTATGAACAGCCTCTGCTAAAGGCTTATTATGTTCTTTTAAATCTTTTTGTTGTATTTTAACTGGCTTTTGGACCACCTCTGGGTTAACCTCTTTTTGTTGTGTTTCAAACGGCTTATGGTCCAACGCAGGATTAAACAACTCATCAAGATTACGTTCTATGGAAATACCATATTCGCGTTCCATCTCCTCCCAAGTTCTAGCCTCACCAGAGTTTTCATACTCATCAGAGTCCTCTGATTTGCCGCCTTTCAAGAAAGAAAACGCAATATATCCAATAATAGCTAGAACAAATATAGGATTATGCTGAAAGATAGATAGTACAGTAGACAAAATAGAGTCCATAGTTACTCCTATTCACTATCTGCTAGATTTTCACGCATTTTAGTGTCTGCAATAATATTGTTCATATTGTAGTAATCCATAACACCAAGATTACCATTTCTGAAAGCTTCTGCCAATGCTTTAGGCACTTCAGCTTGCGCTTCCACAACCTTAGCTTGCATGTCTTGTGTTTTAGCACGCATTTCTTGTTCTGTAGCAACCGCCATGGCACGGCGTTCTTCGGCACGAGCTTGAGCGATTTTCTTATCTGCTTCCGCTTGATCTGTTTGTAATTGTGCACCGATGTTACGTCCTACGTCTACGTCAGCGATATCAATGGACAAGATTTCGAATGCAGTACCTGCATCAAGACCTTTACCCAATACAGTACGAGAGATGTGATCTGGATTTTCTAGTACATCTGTATGCTCTTCAGAGGAACCTACAGTCGTTACGATACCTTCGCCTACACGAGCGATGATAGTAGCTTCACCAGCACCACCAACGAGGCGGTCAATATTAGCACGTACAGTAACGCGAGCACGAACCTTAAGTTCGATACCATTTTTTGCTACTGCAGAGATAATCGGTGTTTCAATAACTTTAGGGTTAACAGACATTTGAACCGCTTCCAATACATCACGACCTGCAAGGTCGATAGCTGCGGAGCGTTCGAAAGTTAAAGGAATAGATGCGCGTTCAGCGGCAATCAAAGCATCTACAACGCGGTCAACATCACCACCAGCAAGGTAATGAGCTTCCAGTTGATTTACATTTACATCAAGGCCTGCTTTATTGGCTTTAATCAAAGGCATTACGATTTGGGATGGATTTACACGACGCAAGCGCATACCTACGAGTGTAAAAATACCAACATTAACGCCTGCTGCAAGAGCAGATACCCAAAGGCCTAATGGCACAACATACAAGAACACCATAATCCCAATCAGTAGAATGGGAATCAAAATTAAAATACCGACATCCATAGTAACCTCCACGAGTCCTAGAATAATACTTATTGAGGGCGTACGATATTACGACCTCCTACAACACGAACTACTACAATAGGCGTACCAGCTTCGATGAAATCACCTTCTGTAACAACATCAACAAATTGATCATCAATACGTGCGACGCCTGCAGGTCGCAATGTACTTTGAGCGACACCAGTCTTGCCTTCTAAATCAGTTTGCACATCATTAGATACATAACCTTGTTGTGTAGTAGAGCGTTGACCTAGGGTAAACAATTTACCAATCCAAGTCCGAGAAAAATGATTAAAGAAGGTTAATAATAATACAACTAAGAGTATTGTGATACCAAGTACTGCGTATAAAGCTAAATCTGTTCCACCAAGGCCGATAAAGACACCCCACATGAACACACTGTATCCAATGAGACCAGCAATACCACCTGGTATAACTAATTCAATAGCCATCAACATAATACCGATAACAAGCCAAAAAATATAATCCATATAAACCTCCTTCCACAAAGTATTTCACACAATATATTATACAATAGACATTTATATTTTACCAATGAACAGTACTTATCATCATAATCCCGTCCTATTTTTATAAACATATATTCAAAAGTCAAAACGCGTAGCCAAAAGCTACGCGTTTAATTATGTATTTAGTTATACATCAGTTTTCTTTAATTGATCATTACCAATGCCTGTTTTTTGCAAGATAAGAAGTACAACACTCATCCCCATGCCTACAACAGTAGCTAAACCCATACCTTTTAAGATAATTGGACCCACTACGAGTTGAGCACCACTAAGGCCAACAACGAGGATAACAGAAGTAAGAATCATGTTTACAGGATTTGTATAGTCTACCTTACGTTCCACCAACATACGTAAACCAGATGCTGCGATAATACCAAACAATAGGATTGATACCCCGCCCATAACGGGAACAGGAATCGCATGAATCAATGCGGCCACCTTACCTACGAAGGACACAATCATAGCCAATACAGCCGCACCACCGATAACCCATACACTAAAGCATCTTGTAATCGCTAATACACCAATATTTTCACCATATGTAGTATTCGGTGTGGCACCAAAGAAGCCAGATAAGATATTAGCAAGGCCATCACCTAACAAAGAACGCTCTAGACCTGGTTCTTTCATAAGATCTTTAGCCACGATATTGCTAGTTACAACAAGATGGCCTACGTGTTCAGCAAATACCACAAAGAGAGCTGGCATAATCATGATAATCGCATTAATATCAAATACAGGCATACCATAGAACTGAGGCAAAGAGAACCAAGGAGCGGCTTCAACACCAGAGAAGTCAACAACACCCATAATAGCAGATAAAATGTAACCTGCTACTACACCGATTAATACGGGAATAACTGCAAGAAAACCGCGGAACACAACAGTACCTAATAAAGTTACAATCAAGGAGAACATAGATACTATAATAGCTTGATCATGAGACATACCTAAATTTTGATCACCGATGAGACCGGCCATTCCCATAGCTACTGGTGCTAACTCGAGACCAATAATAGCAACAATAGCCCCCATAGCCGCTGGTGGGAATAATTTATCAATCCAGCCGATACCAATGTATCGAACTAAAATGGATAAAATAACAAAGGATAAACCAAACATTACAAAGGCACCTTTGGCAGCTTCGTACCCAAGACCAGCGGTAAGTACCGCCCCAACCGGAGCAATAAAGGCAAAGCTAGAGCCCAAGTAAGCAGGAATTTTCCCCTTGCATATAAAGAGATACAGCAAAGTCCCAATGCCATTCATAAATAGTGCTGTTGCTGGATCTACTTTCAATAAATATGGTACGAGTACCGTAGAACCAAACATAGCAAATAAATGTTGTAGACTAAGCGGCAATAATTTTCCCATCGATGGGCGTTCTTGAATATCAATAAAATCTTTCATTGTTTTCCCTCATACATATACAACTCATATAGATTATCTTTTATCTGGCGGTACAAATCGGCCTGGCAATTTAGGCTCTACTTGTTTGCTAGGTTTAAAACGACTACGCGTTTCCTCACGAAGAGACGGCAATGTTTCCTTGGTTCCTACCGGTTTAACCCCCTCTACACCACGTCTAGCAATGCTTGCCAAAATACCAATAGCCATACAATTCATCATCAAAGAGGAACCACCATAGCTAATGAATGGCAACGGAACACCTGTGACAGGCAACATACCGCAAACCATGGCAATATTAAAGAATGCTTGTCCACCGATAAGAATGGTAATACCTAGAGCTAACCATTTGCCAAAGGAATCTCGCGCCCGATTTGCAATGCGAAAGCCAAAATAGGTGAATGTCGCCATTAATAACACGACGAATATACTACCTAGAAAACCCATTTCCTGTGCCCAAACAGCAAAGGCAAAATCTGTATGCGCTTCAGGTAGGTAAAAATACTTAGAGGTACCATTCATAAACCCTTGACCAAAGAAACCACCTGAACCAACGGCTAACAAACCTTGTACAGTTTGGTAACCTTGATCCTGTGCATAGGACCAGGGATCAAACCACGACTCGACACGCTTCCAACGATAATCAGAACTACGAGCCATATAAGCGCCACCAATAATAGCTAATATAAAAGTAATGCCAAAAATTCCCTTTTCGAAACCAGAGAGAAAAATCAGTAAAAAAGAAAATCCTACAATGAGTACAGCAGTCCCCATATCTGGTTGTTTAAATGTAAGCAACGCAAATGCAAGGGGCCAAAACAACATATACACCATATATCGAATGCGTTCCCACCAGAACCAGCAGAATACTTGCCATTGTTTAAGGCCCTTTACTCTCTGCAATATGGATTTAAATCTTGGATTCTTCCAAGGTTTATCCGCTAGTTTAGCGGCAGTCCATAACAAGGCTGCTAACTTTGCAAATTCTGAAGGTTGTAATGAAAAGCGCCCAATCGGAATCCAGCGCCGTGCACCATTTACCTCTACACCAACAAAATATATAGCAGCTAATAATACTGCCGTAACATACATAATACGTCTTAATAGCGTAGGATTCTGTAATTTTCGATAATCATATCGATATAATAAAACACCAAAAACAGCAGAAACCAACAAAAACATTCCATGTTTAGGTGCATAGCCCCACAATCCATCATCAGTCGTAATGGACCCAACATAGGTGGCACTAAAAATATTAATGACCCCTATGAGCGCCATAAGTACGATGGGTAATAACATACCTTGGAGGTCATTTTTAAACACCTTCTCCCAAAGATGTTCAACCTGTTCCCCTTTTTTCCCCATGTTACGCCTCCTTAGTAGCAGCTGGTTTTACCGCTTCTAATCGGAAAATTGGTTGTCCTTTAGCACTAAATTTTTCCTCATATTCTGTTTTTACATTTGGCAAATCTGTACTATGTAAATCATAGGTTACATTTTTAAGTTCCCAACCACAATTTTGGAACTCTTCTAGGGAGAACATAAACAAACCTTCATTATCTGTTTTAAAATGAACCTCCCCATTATCTTTTAGTAAACGCGCATATCGATCAAGGAATGTATGATATGTCAAACGACGTTTAGCATGCTTAGCCTTAGGCCATGGATCACAGAAATTGATATAGAATCGGTCTACTTCACCAGGTGCCACGATTTCTTCAATGCCTGCAATATCAAACAAAGACACCTTTGCATTATCTCGCTCAGCTTCAAATATCTTTTGCGCCGCATAGTAAATTACACCGATTTGAACCTCAAAACCAACAAAATTTGCATCTGGATATGCTTCAGACATACCCGCAATGAATCGTCCCTTACCAGTGCCTAGTTCCATGTATAATGGTCTATCGGGATGCGAAAAAGCCTCTCTCCATTTGCCTTTATAAGCCTCTTGTCCTGATAAAATAATATGTGAATCATACTCGTGGATAGCCTCATCAATCCACGGTTTTCTACGAAGACGCATCATTTCTCCTTCTATCTATATTCTGAAAGTACTATATTATATAACTAATTGTTACCTATCCTTATTATTATAGAGAAAGCCTTTACATCACGTCAATTAGTAATATGAAAAAGCCCATGCTCTTTTTAAAAAGACATGGGCTTTGTATTAGTTTGCTAACATATTTTCTAAGTATTCAATTTGTTGTGGACTTAAACCAAGCTCTGTTAAGCTCTTCTTAGAGGATGCAAATACAGCATTCGTTTTACCAACACGAGTACCTAATGCCGCTGCTGCTACAAGTTCACGATCAAGTTTACCCAAGCGCGAACGATTTTTATTTTGCGGTTTTGGCTTTTTAATACGGAATGTATTATATTTAACAGCTGCTGTAGCTTCATCAAGCTTAATCTTTGCAGCCACATTATTACTATTAGTCGGATTACCTAGCAATGCACTAAGACCAACACGTTTTGGTACAAGTTTATCATAATCTAAGCCAAACTCAGGACGTTCTTCACGAAGTTGTTCAAAGGCTGCAAGAGCCGCATTCATTTGCTTTAAACCCGCTGCAGAGTACAACTGACGAATGGCAATACTTACCTCTTGAGGTGTCAAGGTGCCTCTTTCAATAGCAGAGATAATCGTTTCTCTCAAAGAGCCTAAATCACCGTTAGCAGTATAACGGCCAATTTCAACCAAGTCCTTTTGACGCTCATTAAGCTCTTTTGGCACATATATATTAAATTCTGAGATGGAAGGCGCTTTTTTAGTTATCGGTTCTGCGGCACCATTTACCGTACACAGATAACCACTGCTGACTACAGCCAAAGCCACTGCCAAAGTTAAAACCTTTTTCAATGTTTCCAAATCTCCCTTTATACACCAATAAAAGCACGTTTATCTTCTAATATTATTTATACATACTTTTAAATAACATTAATATACATCAAAATAAATCAATTCATTGTTATTATATACTACTTCATCTGTTTTTTATAGTCATATTAATAAAAAACTATAAAAAAATTTATTTATAAACTACTCGCAATATATCAGAAAATAGCTGTTTCTATGGAATTATTAAAACCTACCACTTAAGGTTTTTATTTATAACTATTATTTATAATAAAAATTTAGACCCGTATGCCGTCTTCTATTAGATAGCAAAAAGGCGGTACAACCAAATGGTTATACCGCCTTGATTCATCAATTATTCTGCAGTGAATGGCAATAAAGCGATTGCACGTGCACGTTTGATAGATGTAGTCAATTTGCGTTGATGTTTTGCGCAAGTACCGGAAATACGACGAGGTAAGATTTTGCCGCGTTCAGTCGTGAAACGACGAAGTTTTGCAACATCTTTATAGTCGATTTGATCGATATGGTCTGCACAGAAAACGCATACTTTTCTTCTTGGCTTTCTGCCTCTATCTCTTCTCATTGCGAATCCTCCTTTTCGAATTAGTAGGAGTCTCGGACACTAGAACGGGATGTGTTCGTCATCGCCGCCTGTACTGAAACTATCAAAATTGGACCCACCATCGAAAGAATTAGTATTCATATCAAGGGATTGGCCCACAAAGTTCGCTACCACTTCAGTAACGTAACGTTTTTGACCATCCTGAGTCTCGTAAGAACGAGTTTGCAAGCGACCTTCTACAAAGCAACGACTGCCTTTACGAAGATTACCTGCCGCTTCACCAAGTTTGCCCCATGCAACGCAATTAATGAAAGCAGTTTGTTCTTTCGTTTCATTGGTTGTAGAGTCAACATAAGTATTAGTAGCAGCTACTGTGAAAGTTGCCACTGCTCTACCAGTTTTAGTAAAACGTACTTCAGGATCACGAGCTAAATTACCTAGAATTTGTACAGAGTTCATCTTTTCTCCTCCAGGCTTTAATTATGCATCGTGTTTAACAATCAGGTGTCTTAAGACATCATCGTTGATTTTCAACACACGGTCAATTTCTTTAATTTCAGCTGGATCAGCTTCGAAATTAACCAATACGTAGAAACCGTCAGTGAATTTTTTCACTGCGTAAGCAAGACGACGCTTGCCCCAACGATCTACCTTTTCTACTGTGCCGCCTACACGAGCAATTAAAGCTTCCACTTTTTCAATGACAGCGTTAGTTGCTTCTTCTTCAGCTGGTTTCACAATAACCATGACTTCGTATTTGTTCATACAAAATCACCTCCTCTTTCGGACTAATGCCCCTATCGACACATAGGGGTAGGAAGTGCTTACCATTAATAAGCTCTACTATTATAACCTAAATTAATAATAAAAGCAAGTAGGTCCTATATAATAAACGTCTCATTATCATTAACGATATACACATTTCTATGAGGTACTAATTCCTCTAATCTCTCAGGATTATCAGTATGAACCGGAATAATAACATCAGGATTGACCATATCGATAAACTTAACTAAATCAGCCTTACATACATGACCACTTGCATGGCATATATAAGATGGATACGTATCTAGCAAATCTTTTAACGCCAGATTTTCCTCAATATATCCTGTCCACATAGAATATATAATACGTACATCATCTTTAGGGAATTTTTTAATTTGAGAAATATAATATTCAGTTCCTCTTACTAAGGAAACAAATCCATTATCCATATAATATTTAGGATATGCCCCTATATCAAGAACTAGTGGACTATCAGGTCTACGATACAATGAACTATCATAGTACACATTATCAATCACCGTATCTAGAATTCTTTTCTGATACGCGTCACAAATTAATACCTTATCAGTCGGCATATTATGCCAAATCCCCATAATACGGTCAATATTCGTAGAGGAACACATAACAAAAACATATTTTCCATCTTGAATATATGAAGAAATATCGTCTAGCACTTCTCTTTCAGATATCCCATCATGAGCATTTCGAGATAATGAGGTGCCTTCTGTAATTAATACATCAACGTCACCTATATACGTCCTAATTAGCTTTTCTAATACATGACCTCGTACCCCATGCATTCTAAAATCACCTGTATATAAGACACGTTTACCTTCTGCTTCAATGACAAACATATAACTATCCACAGCACTATGGTCGATAACCAAAGGTCTAATATGTATATTTCCAATAGTGAAGGCTTCGCCTCCACGAAATGTATTTGCATCTAACAAACGTAAATATAAATCTTTATCTTGATGTTCAGTAGCTATCATAGCCACTTCCTTACTCAGTTTCCCCATATATAAGGGTATTTCTGGTAATGCAGAGGTTAGTTGTCCTAAATGATCCATATGATAATGTGAAATCACAATACCATCACAATCTGCTAACCCTTTTGTAACACCGTCTATATCTAAATTTATAGGTGTGTATTTTTCATCTAGACTCAATTCGTTACCAAAATCCAGTATAATGCGGGTAGATGCTGTACTAATTTCTATGGCACTACCACCAATTTGATGAGTGCCACGATGGATAATTATATTCATACTTAACCTTTGCTAGGAATAGTTAGTAATGTTTCTGCTCGGTATGAACGCTCTATGTTAGGAGATTCATCGACCGTCTCCACACGTAATACAGCAAAACGAATTTGTTTTAAATGAGGCTCTTGCTTTAAGATTGTTTCACACAAGATTCGCAAAGAATCACGTTTATCAGTTGTAAGTAACTCTTGGCACTCTTTATGTTGTTGGCTTTCAACTGTTTTGGATGGAAAAACCGCGTTAGCAATATCCTTTGGATTTAGGCTTAACATTAAATTTGTTTTATATCCGCCATCATTTTTAGTACAAGCCTTCTCATCAAATAAAACAACTAATTCAGCGTTCTTGGTATGCTTATACCCCTTTAAATTTCTTAAAACATTTATACCTTCATGACTATCAGTAGATACAATCTGATCTAAATCAAGTAATTTATAATATGTATAAGCTTCTAAAACACATCGTAGTAAAGTTTCATCACTACCAGATGGACGATATTTCAATTCAATAACAGAGTAGTATTTATCATCCGTGTTATAGCCTAATAAATCTATTTTTCCATAAGAGTCGCTTCGATCTGCTTTTAATGGTGTTTGGTAATCAAAAATATAACCTAAATCCTTAACCTCACCTTGATAGAATAATAATTTTGCTAAAATTTCTTCTTTTCGACTGGTGATTGATAACTCATTTTGCGTAGGCGTATGGTCTGTATCAAAATGATTAGGTCTTACAGGTTTCAATTTGTCCCATTCTTTAACGAGATCCTCTGATACAAGAGTTTTCGCAATAATCTCACTATAAAGATTCTTAGATCCTTTTATATAACCTTTGTAATTTACAATAGGAGCCTTATAAAAGTTTGCTACAAATTTTAATAAATATTCTTCTGTATTAACATGCTTCAAACCAAAGGCTTTTTTAAATTCCTTTAATTTATCCTTCCTCTTAATACAAAGAAAGAGCTCATCAATTGACTTCTTATTATCTACCATTGTCATTTCCCTCCCCATAATAATAATTTACTACACTACACATAATTACTAAAAACTCCTACACAAAAATAATGTTTTTAAATATAAATTCATTATATCAATAGATATTTTATGAGTAAACAATGAAGAATCCCTATCTATTATAAAGAAATTATAACTATTTCATACTTTCACTATACGCCATAAAACGAGTAATAATTTCCCCATCGAACATTATTTACTATAGGAATACACCATAAAATAATTAGTCAAAAATAACTTCAATATTCTATAGAAAGTTATTGCAATATTTCCTTTTCTCCTTTACTATAAGTAAAAGAGAGTTGCATACAGAAAGGAGTCATCATGGCTAACGTTAATGAAAATTATTTAAAACTACAAGGTTCTTATTTATTTGCAAATATTGCTAAAAAAGTAAATGAGTACCAAGCAGCGCATCCAGATGCAGATATTATTCGCCTTGGTATTGGCGACGTTACATTGCCATTGGTGCCAGCAATCGTTGATGCTATGACTAAAGCAGTCCAAGAAATGGGCAAAGCTGAAACATTCCGCGGTTACGGTCCAGAGCAAGGGTATGACTTCTTACGCCAAGCAATCGTCAATGGCGATTACAAACCATTGGGTGTAGATATCGCCATTGATGAAGTATTCGTTTCTGACGGCGCTAAATCAGATGTTGGCAACATTCAAGAATTATTCAGCGAAGATAATGTTATCGCTATCACTGACCCTGTTTATCCAGTATACCTAGATTCCAATGTTATGGGTGGTCGTACAGGCGAATCTGTTGATGGCATCTTCCAAAAGGTTGTATATCTCCCAACTTCTGCAGAAAATAATTTTTCTCCAGAATTTCCGTCCGAACATGTAGACATTGTATATCTTTGTTCTCCAAACAACCCAACAGGTACTGTTTTAAGTCGTGCTCGTTTGGCTGAATGGATTCAATGGTGTAAAGAAAAGGATGTTATCCTAATGTTCGATTCTGCTTATGAAGCTTTCATCAGCACAGAGGACACTGTAAAATCCATCTATGAAATCGAAGGCGCTCGCGAAGTAGCTATCGAATTCCGTTCTTTCTCCAAGACTGCGGGCTTCACTGGTACACGTTGTGCTTATGCCGTAGTACCTAAAGAGGTAACTGCTAAAACTAAATCTGGCGAACGTCAACCACTCAATCCTATGTGGAATCGTCGTCAATGTACTAAATTCAACGGTGTTCCTTACATCGTTCAACGCGGTGCTGAAGCAGTATACTCCAAAGAAGGGCGCGAACAAACACAAGCTAACATTGCGTACTATAAAGAAAATGCTCGCATTATCAAAGAAGGTCTTGAATCCATTGGACTTACTGTTTACGGCGGCGTTGATGCACCATATATTTGGCTTAAAACACCAGGCAACATGACTAGCTGGGAATTATTCGATATCTTGCTCGAACAAGTACAAATCGTATCTACACCAGGTTCTGGCTTTGGTCCTCACGGCGAAGGTTACCTTCGTTTAACAGCTTTTGGCAGCCGCGAAAATACAATTCGTGCTATCGAAAGAATTAAAACTTTACAATTCTAATATCTAAAAAAGACCGGTTATGGCTACTTTCATTACGAAAGCTACCATAATCGGTCTTTTTATATAATCTTACATGTAATATCTAAATAATAGATTTATATCAGCTAGAAGCTATGGCGAATACCCGCATCTACACGATAGGATGTATCAACTGTACTACCAAAGTTTTTAGTAAAAGTACCGTACAAATATGTATTTGGACGGAAGCTCCAGGAACCACCGAGTTCAAGATCAAGCCATGTGTCTTTCAAATTGACTACGCTATTAGTAGTTGGTTCACCTGCCATGCTATAAGTGGATTTCATTTTACCAGAGAATTCATGTGCTAATGCTGCTTTAAGGAAGGTATTGCTATTGTTAGCTTCTTTGCCAATTCCTATGCCTAAGCGGCCTATAGCAGAGTTAACTTCATCAGAATTAATATGAACTGTGCTACCAGTATTCGTACGAGCATCGAAGCTTTCACCAGATAAGCGGCTAAGAATCAATTCCGCACTAGGGTCAATATAGAAACCATTATTTCTCTTGATACGTTTACCATATTCAAGGCTCAAAGATGCACCCGTATTACGGTAGTCACCACTCAACGACGTTCCTAAACTGTTATGTACGGTAAAATCATTTTTCAAACGATTGCCTTTAGCAATAATATCTAAATAACGACCATCATTAAACTGTTTGGAACCATATACTGCTAGACCCGCCGTTTTACCTGAGCCAGAACCCAAAGCATAGTCACTGTTACTTGTGCCATACAAGAAAGCACCACCTACAATCCAGTTGCCTCGTTTTGTATCATACCCAAGTTGAGCCATATTATACGTTTGATTTACATAAGCAGAGTCTGTGATTTTAGATTTACCGCCAATATATTTGCCCCATATGCCTTGATTATCAGAGTTCATACGAACATCACCTAGACGACGTTGTAAATCATTTGTGTCAGCTCTCATCTGCATCACAGAGGATGCTAACGCACTCTTAGCACCTGAAACGATATCACTTTCACTAGTTGTCAAAGTAGTTTTATCAGATACCATCGCACGTCCATCTTTATCAAAATCGTCAGCACTAAGTTTAGCATTTAACGTAGGACTAATAACACCGGTGTCTAACTTTAGATTTACATCTAGATTTTTCTCGCCTTTTGTATAACCAGTGTATACCAACTTCTTAGCAAATTGATTTTCTGCTAATCCCGGAATTTCAGCATTGGCTTGTTCTTTCAGTGCTTCTACAGAGCTACGCAATGTAACAGAGGATCCGGGGTCAGCATGATTAATGACCACTTCACCCTTGCCATATTCTGCGGCTGGTGAACCATTTAGATAATCAATAGCCGTATGATCAGCATAATTATTAATCGTAATAGGCCGTGCATCTACGGCTTGGATAATGCCGCGGCTACCTTCTGTAGCACCACCTATAAGATGCTCTACCTTACTACCGGTATATAAATAGTTAGCACTGTCAGGGCGACCTTGTGTAGGATACACACGTTCAGCTCCTAACCATTCATTACGCCATGTAGCACCATTTTGCAAGTACAATCGCAAACCGCCGTGGTATGGATTATTATTACTTTCATCAAATTCATTAAGCACACCGCCTACCAATTTAGAGTTAGGCGTCGTTAAACCCAATGAAATTTCTGATCCATGATTGTGTGGATTATTATCAATACCATAGTTTTTATTGATAAAACCAATATTACCATACATATTGACGTCCTTAGCACCTGGTTTCAATCCATCCATGCCAGTATTCACATAGACAAATCCTTCTTCTGAAAGTGCAGAATATGTATCAGATGTCGTTAAAGGATGTGTCTTTACATCTGCCCCACCTAGAATCCGAATGTATCCATCCTTATTAGCTTGCAAACCTACGCCAATGGCATCTACTTTGGCATTACCTTGTACGGTAATACGGGTATCATCATTATTACCATCATTTGTAACCCCACCATAACCAGCATATATACCACTCATATAATAGTGTGCTAAGTCTGGTCTGCGCTTCTCTCCACTTTCCGCAGGTGCTGGATTTACAACTGTTACATTTACATTTTTATCTATGGCAACCTGAGATCCATCAAGGGCATAAATACCTGTAACGTTATTATGGTATTTATTTCCATTTACACCGAGGCCAGATACATTGACAGTTAAATCATCTGTATAATGTTTATTTTCGCCCCATAAATTCAGACCAATAGATTTACCATCAGTATGGCTTTCAACGGTTGTAGCAGATACCATAACATCCGCACTTGCACCTGTAATAATCAAAGCAGCTATTACAGCAAGATTTACTTTTTTTCTCATATTAACCTCCTCAAACTACGCACAATAAGTTTGCATATCTCTATTGTATCTATACAGAGGGTATATGTGTCAATTTTGGGACATATGATGTTTTCTTTACCGAAAATAACAAAACGCTATGTATCGATATATCTCTGTATAATCAATAAGCGCTTTATAGTATCTCCTAATATATAGTCACAAACTCTATAGAATATTATTGAAAATGACGATTTTATGCTATAATAATTATATTAGTTATTACATTACATTTTAAAATTATATAGGAGGCTAATATGAATATTCGTATTGGTATCGTTGGCTACGGCAACTTGGCACGTGGCGTAGAAGCATCCGTTCAATTACAACCTGATATGGAGCTCGTAGGCGTATTCTCTCGCCGTCAAGGTATTGAAACTGTGTCTGGTGTACCTACTTACTCTATGGAAGATATTCCTAATTTCAAAGGTAAAATCGATGTTATGGTTCTTTGTGGCGGTTCCGCAACAGACCTTATCGAACAAACACCAATGGTAACTAAATACTTCAACTGTATCGATTCCTTCGATACACACGCACGTATCCCTGAGCATTTTGCCAATGTAGACAAAGTAGCTAAAGAAGCTAAGACTGCTACATTGATTTCTTGTGGTTGGGATCCAGGCATGTTCTCCTTGCAACGCGTTTACGCTGAAGCAATCTTGCCAAAAGGCAAATCCTACACATTCTGGGGCCGTGGCGTATCCCAAGGTCACTCTGACGCAATTCGTCGCCTTGAAGGCGTAGTTGATGCTCGTCAATACACTGTTCCTAAAGAACAATACTTAGAAGAGATCCGCAACGGTCAAACTCCTGACGTTGATGGCTACAAAGGTCACCTTCGTGAATGTTACGTTGTAGCTGCTCCTGATGCGGACAAAGCTAAAATTGAAAACGAAATCAAAACTATGGAAAACTACTTCGTAGGTTACGAAACTGTAGTTCACTTCATTTCCCAAGAGGAACTCGACCGCGACCACAAAGGCATTCCACATGGTGGCTTCGTTCTTCGCTCTGGTGAAAGTACAGATGGCACTCGTCACGTTATCGAGTACTCCTTGAAACTCGACTCTAACCCTGAATTCACTGGTTCTGCCCTCGTTGCTTATGCACGTGGCATCTACCGCCTTGCTAAACACGGCGGCACAGGTTGCTACACAGTATTCGACATTCCACCAGCTTGGATTTCTACACAATCCGCTGCGGACTTGAGAGCACATTCTCTATAAGACACATAACAAAAATCCCGCACTGATGTGTGGGATTTTGTTCAGTGACACTACTATTCACCTATGTGACTAATGGTGTCACTTTTTTAGTACAAATTTATAGTGTCTATATGATATAATATTTATTTGATAGAGTTTCTACGGAAGCTTTCACAAAGAACGAAATCAATTAGTTAATAAAAGGTGGTACCATGAGCACAAATTTAGAAGTAGGCATCGTAGGCCTTCCAAATGTTGGGAAAAGTACATTATTCAACGCCATTACAAAAGCCGGCGCTGAAGCTGCCAACTATCCATTCTGTACAATCGAACCAAACGTAGGTGTCGTTGACGTTCCAGATAATCGTTTAGCTGTATTGGCTGAAATGTTTAATTCTAAACGCATCCTTCCTGCTGCTATGCGCTTCGTAGATATTGCAGGCCTTGTAGAAGGTGCATCCAAAGGCGAAGGTTTAGGTAATAAATTCCTAAGCCATATCCGCCAAGTAGACGCTATTGCACAAGTTATCCGTTGCTTCGAGGATCCTAACATCACTCATGTTGCAGGTTCTATCGATCCAATCCGCGACATCGAGATCATCAATACTGAACTTTGTCTTGCTGACCTTGAGTCCGTAGAAAAACGCAAACAACGTATTGAAAAAATCGCTAAATCTGGCGATAAAGATGCTCGTGCTGAATTGCCATTGTTAGACCGCATCATCGAAGGTCTTGGCGAAGCTAAACCAGTTCGTGCACAAGGTCTCGAAGAAGAAGAATTAGAAATGATCAAAGAGTTGACATTGCTTACAGCAAAACCATCTCTTTATGTAGCCAATATTTCTGAAGACGAAGTATCTGATTACTCCGGTAATGAATATGTAAAACGCGTAGAGGAATATGCGAAAAACGAAGGCGCTGGCATCGTTGTTGTTTCTGCTCGTATCGAATCTGAAATTGCTGAATTATCTGAAGAAGAATCCGCTGCATTCCTTGAAGATCTTGGCCTTGAAGAATCTGGCTTAACTAAACTTATCAAGGCAAGTTATGCACTCTTAGGTCTTATCAACTACTTCACGGCTGGTGAAATGGAAGCCCGTGCATGGACAATTGTAGACGGCACAAAAGCGCCTCAAGCGGCTGGTAAAATCCACTCCGATATTGAAAAAGGCTTTATTCGTGCTGAAATCGTATCCTTCGATGACTTACAAGCTTGCGGCAGCCAAAATGCGGCTAAAGAAAAAGGCCTTGTACGCCTAGAAGGTAAGGACTATGTTATGAAAGACGGCGACGTAACACACTTCCGCTTCAACGTATAATACAAATTAATAGCAATAAAAACCAGTAAATCAATCGATTTACTGGTTTTTTTAATGCTACAAAAAGCTTTTATTTAATTTTATTTGTCATCATTGCCCAATGCATTTTTAAGGCCACTAATCGCACCTTCTACAGCATCTTTAGCATCATCTGCAGTTTTTTTGATATCTTCAGTTACAGTATTAGCAAAATCTTTTACTTTTGCTACTGTATTTTCAACAACGCCTTCTGCTTCCATTTGTTTGTCATCAGTTAATTTGCCAACATTTTCTTTTACTGCACCTTTAACTTGATCTAATTTATCTTCTAATGCCATAATTGTGACTCCTTTCATGTAAAATCACGTTTAACCATATAAAATCTACTTTTATAAGTAGATGGCTATCCTTTTTTTCCAAAGAAAAATGAAACTACAGCAACAACAATCACTGCACCTAATACAGATGGAATTAATGACATGCCCGCAAGACTAGGGCCCCATGTTCCAAATAGGGACTGACCTACGGACGAGCCAATTAAACCAGCAACAACTTTAGCGATAACGCCCATTGCACCGCCTTTGCTAGTGATGGCACCAGCTAGGAAGCCGATAAAACCACCAACAATAATTGACCAAAGCATACAATCACTCCTTCCTATATATCAATATATCTATAATTTCTACTAAATATAATAGTCCTTATAAATATTTTAGAATTTGTGTATATTTATAATATAACATTCAACCCTAAAGATTAAATGAAGAAATTCGATTTACTGTTTGATGTAAGGTTCTATTCAACTACTGTTACAATTTCATCTAATGTACGGCGTGTTTTATTGCGATGAGGCTCTTCATCACGGTAACCAAAGGCCGCCATTACAGCAATGCCAAAGTGTTTAGTATCGAACAGGCCGAGTTCATCACCTAAGAGTGCGGTCATATCATCTTGATTGAAGCCTTCTAATGGACAAGAATCTAAGCCTTCATAAGCAGCCATTGTCATCATGTTCGCCATAACAATATACGTTTGTTTAGACGCCCAGTCAAAGGCCGCACGTTCAGATTCAAATGTTTTGTAATCTTCTTTTGTAAATTGAGCATATTTTTCGCGATATGCCGCATCAACTTCAGCTGGTAATTGTTTCACCTCTTCTTGAATATGACGGATATATGATGAATCGAATTCAAGATCTGCCTTTTTACGAGCTAAGAAAACCACTACATGACTAGCTTCAAGCCCTGCTAAGATACCCCAACCATAAGCTTTCATCTTTTCTCGGATTTCTGGATTTTGAATCACCAACAATTGATACGCCTCGAAGCCAAGTGATGTTGGAGACAAACGCGCTGCATTCAGAATCGCATTCCAATCTTCTTCAGAAATCTTTTTAGTGCTATCAAATTTTTTGCATGCATAACGATAGGTCATAGCATATTCTAAATCGTTACGATCCAATTTAGGGGCCGTTAATTTTACGTTTTCTATTTCATATTTGCTCATTGAAATTCAACCTTTCATTATATTAATTTCAAAAACTTAACCTAGATACATAACATATGATGCTCATTAGCCAAAATTTTGACCAAATAGAATCATACGTTCTTTTTCCTTATAAAATAAATTAAGACCTAACTTATATAAGCCATTTAAATCACCATCATTTAACAGAGTCATATATTCACCTCTATCATCTTTGTTAATGATAATAGGCGCTAATTTCTGTTGTAAACAAGCGTGTACAATAAGAGCTCTTCCCGTACGGCCATTACCATCAGCAAAGGGATGAATACGTTCAAATTGCAAATGTTGCTCCATAATGGCACGCACCCGCTCTTCATCATTTTGGGATATCTCTAAACGATATTGCAATGTATCACACCAGTTTTTTAAAGCTTCTTGTACTTGATATGGTTTTGTTGGTTCAAAATCAGCACCAATAACCATATTTTGAACAACCTTAAATTGCCCATTATCATCACGGATATGTGCTAGTAACAATCGTTGTGTCTCTTTTATGATATCTATGGTAATTACTTCTTGATATGATTCCATCAAGAATACTAAATAGTCGCGATAATTAGATACTTCATAGAACTCACGCAAATCCATTTTACGGGGTATCATATTATCTAATAGGATACTCTTTGTTTCCCCTTGTGTTAACGTATTTCCCTCGATTGCTGTACTATGATGGGCCATACGGACGACCATATCGTCTATATATTCGCGAGGCAAGGTAAAATCAACCATATAAATCTCCTTACAATATAATATCCTCTATATATTAATTTTATCATAAATCGATATATTTCGATATTAAAAATCAATTTAATCTTTATAAGCTAAAACTGGTTTCCCCTTTTCATACCAAAATAAACCTGATTTACTAATCTTATGTTCTTTTAGGATAGTCTGAACTTGTTCTACAGTATTCAAGTCTATTTGAATGGACAAACCACACATATCATTCAATTCTGGCGGTGTAGCCATCAGTTGGTGAGGCACCGAAAGTTCTGTTAATATCTTATCTGCTTTATCCCCAAAATAATAGGATGTAAAAACGACAAGCAACTTTTTATCGCCCAATGCCTCACCTCCAATAATATTGCTTAATCATTTACAACATAGATACGAGTATTATAGTTTAACAAGATTTTCCCCAACGATAGCATCTGTAATCGCATACATGTTTGTAATAGAGCCTACCCCCACTTGATCTTTTAGACCATAATAGTCGAGACAAATGCCACATGCAGCAATTTCAACACCAAGATCAGCTAACTTTTTAATATTGTCTAAATGAACAGAATCGTTGGTTACCATTTTAACGCTACTATTGATAAAATAAATTGTAGATGGCTTCACGTCGGCTTCAACCATACACACCCAGAAGGTTTTCATCAAATTACGGCCAAGCTCTTCACTACCTTCACCAAGATAATCTTTCGTCATCAAAATGATGCGGTCACTATAATTCATAGGTTTGCAACCAGTTTCCGGTGCAGTTTCTACATTCGGCGTAAGTTTAATAAAAAAATCTATACCATCTTGTCCAATTGCCACATCATAGCCACGAGACTTCCCAAATTTCTCTATATTATCGCGACTCACCTCGTTATCTACAATGGTCGTAATAATCGCGTCTGGATTTGCATCGCTTACCTTCTTCGTTTCAATCACAGGTTTTGGACACAAACTGCCACGCACATCTACAGTTAATTCATTCGTATTACTCATCATTTACCTCAATACTATTATATATTTTGTGAAAGCATCAACGCACAACTACTCTATATACTATTAAAACCAAAATTGTACTATATCTTATTTAGTTACACGTACCGCTAAGCCACTAAAGCTTTCAACGGCACCAACTATAGTGGCACCTTCAACGCCCACATCAAGTAAGGCTTTCACCAAATCCGCGCCTTCTGTAGCAGGCACAGAGAATAAAAGTCCGCCTGATGTTTGTGGATCAAAGAAAATATCCGTCCATACCCCATCTAAATTCGCATCAACCTGTACATCAGTTATGGCCTTGCGATTACCATAGGATGCAGCAGGGACCAACCCCATTTGCGCAGCCTCAATGACATCATCAAAGAGCGGAATATCATAAGTCTTGATATGAATTGTTACATTAGAGGCACTCGCCATTTCTACAGAATGACCCATAAGGCTAAAGCCCGTCACGTCAGTACACGCATGAATTGTAAAATTATGGGCCACCTCAGCAGCCACACGATTCAACGTACTCATGCTAGCGACCGCCTGCGCAGTACCAGTAGGAAATAAATCAGCTTTCAACGCATTATTCATAATACCTGTGCCGATGCGTTTTGTTAGCACTAGTACATCCCCTACTTGGGCACCTTTATTTTTCCAAATATGATTTGGGTCAACTTGTCCTGTTACAGACATACCAAATATAGGCTCTTTGTTTTCAATGCTGTGACCGCCTACGATTGCAGCCCCAGACTCGGCCACGATAGAAGCTGCTCCGTTTAGAACGTCTGTTAAAACGCCTTGTTCAACAAGAGATATAGGAAACCCTACAATATTCATGGCAGTCAACGGAGTTCCTCCCATAGCATATACATCGCTTAGTGCATTAGCGGCCGCTATTTTCCCAAACAAAACGGGGTCATTAACTACAGGTGTAAAAAAGTCTAATGTCTGTACCAATGCTAATGTGTCAGAAATTTTATATACCCCTGCATCATCAGCCCCTGTCATATCTGCTAGAACTCGTTCATTGGTTACAGATGTAACTGATTTCAATACACGCTCCAATATATGAGGCCCAATCTTACACGCACAGCCCCCGCTCGTAACATAGTCAGTAAGTCGTACCATAAGACCTCCTACTCATGTTTAGGCAAACGAGATACAAGTTTCTTTGCAGCCTTTTCAAACTTAGGGCGAGGCATCAACAATTGATGTCCACAACCTTTACATACGATAAGAAAATCTGTGCCGATGCGCTTAACTTCCCATTCGTCACTACCACAAGGATGGGCTTTTTTCATTTGCACTACATCGCCCACATAATATCTAATAAACGCCATAGCGCCTCCTTATACTATTTCTATTATATATATCTTATTATACTTAAAATATGTTCTCCAATATAGGTAAAAGTACACTTTGACTAATAAGATCTATCAGCTTAATCAGAATTATTACCAAAAACAAACAGTTCCACAAACAATAATGATTTTCCATGTAATTCTCATTCTCATTATCAGTAATTCTATTTTTAATAAATCCATTACTTAACAGGCTTTCAAAAACCGCTTATTTACTACATTGATAACATTTATCATTTAGAAAATTTTCGAAATAAATTTTTACAAAAACACTTGCATTTCTCATTTAGTATGATACAATATAGTCAACAATGATTATTCGTTAAGTATACGAATCAAAAACATTGGATTGTAAATAACAGGCAAGTGCCTCTTTACAAAATATAGGTAAGTACTCATTTAGTTAATAAGCAAGTGCTTTTTTTATGTATAGACAAGTGTCTATCTACCAATCTACAAATAAGTTTTTATTTAACTTAACTCAAGTGAGTTACCAATTATCGCATTCACAACCAAGTGGTTATGAATATATCAATTAAGTAATCATTTAAAACATATTGTAAGTACAAAGGAGATCTAAAAATGGCTGAATTAAAAGGTACAAACACTGAAAAAAATCTTCAAGCAGCATTTGCTGGCGAATCCCAAGCATTCCAAAAATATACTTTCTACGCAGCAGCAGCTCGCAAAGCTGGTATGAACGAAATCGCTGATTATTTCGAAGAAACAGCTCACAACGAATCTGCACATGCTAAATTGTGGTTCAAAGCTCTTCATGGTGGCGATGTTTCCGCTGATATCGAAGCTAACCTTCGTGATGCAGCAGCTGGCGAAAACTACGAACACACTACAATGTACAAAGATTTCGCTGATGAAGCAGAAAAAGAAGGCTTTGCAAAAATCGCTTACCAAATGCGCGAAGTTGGTAAAATCGAAGCTCGTCACGAAGAACGTTACCTTGCATTAGCAGCTCGCGTTGCAGGTCACAAAGTATTCAATAACGATCAACCTGTAGCATGGATTTGCGCTAACTGTGGCTACATTCACATCGGTGAAGAAGCTCCTAAATTATGCCCAGTATGTGCTCACCCACAAGCATTCTTCAAACGTCACATTGAAGCTCTATAATCTATAAACATAGATTAGACAAAAATAATAAGTATAAATACAGACATGTAGACTGCAAGTGCAGATTTTCCTAACTGTATGTACAGACACCCTCAAATAAAAAGACGATGACTTCGGTCATCGTCTTTTTTGTGTTCTATAAACGCTTAAAGATTTCTTTGATTATTTTCCGCTATCTATCAATCCTTTAAATTGTTGTGCTGCTTCATAAGGATTTTCTGCATGAGCGATAGCAGATATAACGGCCACACCACAGGCCCCTGCTTGTAATATAGATTTCGTATTATCTAAAGTAATACCACCTATCCCAACACAAGGTAATGTTAGCCCTGCTGCTTGTAGTTCAGTAATTCTAGCTGGTCCGCATGGTTCTTGTGCATCAGACTTACTGCTTGTAGCGTACATAGGGCCTACGCCTACACAGTCTGCATAAACCACATCTGTCTTATGCAGCTCCTCCACAGAGTGAATAGATATGCCTACCACTGTATGCCCTACAAGATTACGCACCTGTTCTAACTTCATATCTTCCTGTCCGACATGGACACCATCAGCATGAACCGCAATGGCTAAATTTACATCATCGTTGATAATATAAAGTACGTTATACATGGCACAGACTTGTTTTAACTGTTGAGCTAGTTCTAATTTTTGTTTACCTTCTAAGGTACCCGTTCCCTTTTCTCTAAATTGGAAACAGGTCACCCCACCCCGACAGGCCGCTTCTACAACAGCTAGCAATCGATCTTCGTTTAGCCCTACATCCTGTGTACCAGCTATGAAATACACTTGTAATTGATCGGGAACTACTATAGGTCGTATGTGCTGTTTCGATAAAAGTACTGCATCATCAAGTATATATAAGGCATCCATAAAGGCCACACTAAAGCTACCAGGCTTGATACCACATTCTTTAACGGCCCTTTCACCAGCAAGACCATAGTATGCTAGTGCGTAGGCAATGAATTCTGCCATAGGCATTTGATTTTTAAAGGGATAATAGGCACTAAAGAAAGCCGCCAACACAGCGCCCAATAAACAGCCTGTGCCCGTTACAGCAGTCATAATAGGATGTCCGTGAGGTACTGCAAATACGCGAGTTCCATCAGAAACATAATCCTCTTCTCCCGTTGCTACGACAGGACAATTAATTAGACGAGATAGTCGATAGGCAATAACGGCACTATCCTCAATCTGTGCCCCATCTACACCCTTGCCGGTAGTAGAATTGTCACTCTCATCATTAGCACTTAGGGCATCGTAAATCGCTTTAATTTCGCTTTGATTTCCACGAAGCAATGAAATAGAACCAGTTTTAATCAAATCTAAAACCACAGACAAGCGGTAAGCCCCTGCATGACAGCCTACTGGATCAAGAACGATAGGCACCTCATGATCCTTTGCAAGTTTGGTAACCTCTTTATAATAATCGGCCTTATCTGGTGTAACAGTACCGATGTTGATGAGTAGTGCTGAGGCGTGAACGATGAGGTCTTTCAAGTCTTCACTGCATTCGCTCATCACCGGCGATGCACCAATAGCAAGTAAACCATTGGCCGTAAAGGTCCTCACCACATCATTGGTAATACAAATAACGAGAGGATTTCGATGACGCAATGTTTCTAATATATTAAGTTCTGTCCCTGTTTGGCCAGTCATATATGGATTTTCATGAGTCATATTACAGTCTCCTCTCATCGCTTTTCAAAAGCTTATCCATTGTTTCAGGTCCATTAGATAGCAGTCCATAAGCCATATGATTAACGGGACCACAGCCATTTCCCAGCCCAGGATTATGCTTAATGGCAAGTGCAATATAGTCCTTGGCAATACCAATGGCATCCATTACGTCACGGCCCTTTGCAAGCTCCGCCGTAATCACTGCAGAGAAGGTACAGCCCGTTCCATGAGTATGCACAGTATCATATTTGGGGCTCGTCCACGTACGAACACTACCATCCTTGGTGAAAGCATAATCCGTTGCATCTTCGCCAATATGACCACCTTTAATGATGACCACTTGAGGACCTAAGTCCTGTAAGATACGATTGGCCGCAGTTGTGATATCGCTTTCACAAGTGATAGACATATCGGCTAAGACCTCTGCCTCACTGCGATTTGGAGTAATAACCGTTGCGGTAGGAATCAGTTTAGATTTTAAGAAATGTACCGCCTCATCCGATACGAGTCGATCACCGCTAGTAGCAATCATAACGGGATCCATTACATACGGAATTCCCTTACGCACATAAGGATAGATAAGGTCCATCATCTCCGGCAAAGCAATCATGCCCGTCTTAACGGCTTGGGGCATAATATCTGAGTACACATCGTGTAACTGTTTTTCTATACTCTCTAAGGATAAATGTTCTACATGATGTACACCCGTTGTATTTTGAGCTACCACGGACGTAACAACAGCCATGCCGTATACGTTACGGCTTTGAAAAGATTTTAAATCAGCCATAATGCCAGCGCCACCACTCGGGTCAGTACCGGCAATTGTTAATGCAGTATGTAATTTCATAATACCTCCAAACATATAAAACGAGACCACTCCCAATGGAATGGTCTCGTAATAGATTAGTATTATGTTGCACTCCACTTTCCTACGCCAGTATTATCTGGATCAGGTCTAGGGTTTTGAATGGTCAATCTCAGCAAAAGCACCCCTAGTGGCAATATATTTTTATACTCTAGTTATAACATTATTATACAATCTATGCAACAAAAGAATTGACGATTTCCTATTATCCGCATATAATGAAGCCATAACGGGGTGCTCACATGAGTGGGCTGAGAGTAAGCTAATGCTTTAACCCATAACCTGATTTGGATAATGCCAACGTAGGGAACATAGAGGATTAATAGCCGAGTTCCTGTGAACTCGGCTTTTTCTATGACTCCTTGGCAAGGAGGACGTATGAAAGACACACACATTACACAACCACAGTTCGCCATGATATGGTTTGGTGCCGCTCTATCTATAGCGGAAATTATGACAGGAACCTATCTAGCCCCCTTAGGGCTCACCCAAGGTCTATATGCCATCATACTGGGGCATATCATCGGCGGTGTATTGCTCTTTGGAGCTGGCCTCATCGGTGGACGTTTACGGCAAGGCAGTATGAATACTACCGCCTTCAGCTTTGGCCCACTAGGGGCTAAAGGCTTTGCCTTTTTAAATATGCTTCAACTTATCGGCTGGACTAGCATCATGATCTACGATGCTATGCTAGCCTTACAAGAACTAGCACCTCTATCCCCTATGATTTGGACGATAGCTATTGGAGCGCTTGTCATCTTGTGGCTTTTCATCGGTCTCCACAATACGGGCTATATTCAAGCTATCGTATCTGTTTTATTACTTGGACTTACCATTTACATGGGCGTTCACATGTTATCTCAATGGCCTAGTGAAGGTATCCTTCTAACGAGCGGAAACATGAGTTTCATCGCTGCCCTTGAATTATCTATTACCATGCCACTATCTTGGCTCCCTCTCATCAGTGATTATACTCGTGAAAGCAAGAAGCCTTTTGCCGCATCACTTACAAGTGCTACTGTCTACACAGTAACAAGTATCGTTATGTATACCTTAGGCCTCAGTGCGGCTATCTTCGGTGGTGGCGATTCTATCATTACCATCATGATGAACGCCGGTCTTGGCCTTGCAGGGCTCATCGTTATTATCTTCTCTACTGTAACAACAACCTTTATGGATGCTTATTCTGCAGGCGTTTCTAGCACAACTATCTACAAGAGTGCTTCTAGTAAAGGCATAGCCGTTATAGTTACTATCGTTGGTACAATCGCTGCCATCCTATATCCGATGGATGATATTACAGACTTCCTATACCTCATTGGCTCTGTATTTGCTCCGATGATAGCCATTCTTTTGGCGGACTATTTTATCAATCGCCAACAAGTACAAACGATCTCAGCATATCTCGTGCGCGGTTTAATTTGGGTAGTTTCCGTTGGACTCTATCACTATATGTTACATAGTGAAAGTACGATTGGGGCTACGCTGCCAGCCTTTACAACGGCATTCTTCGTAACAGCTATCGTTGGCTTCATAAGTCATACAGAAAACTCATCTGTCGAAATAAAACAACACTAAAACAAAAACACCTTCGTAAGCAATCATGCTTATGAAGGTGTTTTACTATTCAGGTATAATAATTTGTCCGTCTTCACAGATCCAGTGTCTATCACCAACTGCATCAGCTTCGCTTTCATCATGGGTCACCCATACACATGGCACATCCCATTCACGAATGATGGACACCAGATCCTCACGTACTTGTTTACGCAAATTCCAATCAAGCGCAGACAGAGGCTCATCAAGAAGTAAAATAGTCGGTTTTGAATAAAGGGCACGTCCCAAGGCAACCCGTTGTTGCTCACCACCAGATAAACTACCCGCCTTTGTTTTTCGATATTTTTCTAAACCTAAACGGCTTAATAAACTATCGCACATATCAGGTGTGCCTCGTTTACTATAAATAATATTACTTTCAACAGATAAGTGAGGGAATACAATATTACCTTGAGGCATATAACCTACCTGGCGTTCTTGAGCAGGGACCCAAATCTTTTTAGCTCGGTCAACCCAAGTTATGTCATCATATTGAATACGCCCAGTACTAGGCTTTACAAGGCCTGCAATGCACTTAATAAAGGTGCTTTTACCACTACCGGACTGACCAGTCAACACAGTGATTCCCGAAGACAGTGTACCATCGGCTTTCACAGTCACAGAAGGTCTAGATACAGTAAAAGAAAATGTAATCATAGAACCTCCTAATTATTTTCTGTATGGCGGAATAAGGAACCTTTTGTAATAAGGTGAATACCGCTCAACAATGCCAATGTAAGTACACAAATATAAACAACAAGCTCGAAGGCATCCATGTACTGCCCAGCCTCTACGTAGGAGTAAATAGCCAGTGGCATTGTCCGCGTTACCTTCGGAATATTACCAGCAATTAAAATGGTGGCACCAAACTCACCCATAGCACGGCAGAATGCTAAAATACTGCCCGTCAAAATTCCTTTCCATGCTAATGGCACGGAAATGGTAAAGAAGATGCGCAATTCAGATGCGCCCAAGGTGCGGGCTACGTCTTCCATATTATGGTCCACGGACTGCAATGCAGAGCGTACGGTTTGGTAAAATAGTGGAAATGCAATTACAGAGGAAGCAATCACTGCACCGGAAGCGGCAAAGACCACGCTCAGCCCATGAGTTTCAAGCCAAGCACCAAAGGCATAGCCTGGTGTAAATACCATGAGCAACGCAAAGCCAACAACAACGGGTGGTAATACAAGGGGCAACGTAATAAGTGCATCAAGAATAGCAATGCCGCCCCATTTACAGCGATTCATCCCATAACAAGTGGCCAAACCAGTTACTATAACGATAATTAAAGCTATACTCGCTACCCACAAAGATAACCAGAACGGACTCATGGCCCCTCCTTTCTTTCCTAACTATAACCGATACATATTTATATTTCTATTGTATCACAAGAAAACGCTAGCCTAGAAAGCTAGCGTTTAAGTCTTATTTAGAGGTAGAAAAACCGTATTTCTCTAATACTTTTTGGCCTTCTGGGCTCGTTAGGTATTTATAAAAATCCTTTGCCAATGCATTATCATATTTTTTGATGATACCAATTGGATATATAACAGGATCATGAGAATCAGCAGGTGTTACAGCAGCGATTTGAACTGCATCGCCTGCTGCAATAGCGTCAGTTTTGTAAATAAATCCTGCATCACCAGCCGCTTGGCTAATAGAAGCAGTTACAGCTTTAACGTCTTTTGCGTAGACTACATTAGGTTCTACTTGGTCCCACACACCTAATTTTGTTAATACTTGTTTACCATAGTTACCTGCTGGTACTGTATCAGGATTACCCAATACAATGCGTTTTACGGATGTAATTTGACTAAGCTCAATTTTAGGTTGTCCTTTAGGAACTACGAGAACGAGTTCATTAGTGACAAATGGTTTTACATCTGTTACTAACTCTTTCTCTTGTAACATTTTCATATTCTTTTCGTCTGCAGAAATGAATAAACTAGCAGGTGCACCTTGTTCAATTTGTTGCCGCAATGTACCAGAACCGGCAAAATTGATAACGATTTGATCATCTGCTAAATGATGTTCTTTTTTATATACATCTGCCAATTCGGTAAGAGCCCCTTTAAGGCTGGCTGCTGCTTGAATCGTAATTTTTTCTGACGTACTAGGCTTTGTGCTATCATCTGTTTTACCAGCATCATTACCACAACCCACGACCAAGGCTAGCATACAAATACTCATTAATACAAATAAAAGCTTTCTCATACAACCTCCTATCCCTGTCAGGATTAATGCATAAAATACATAAAAAATAGACCTAAACTCTACATCCTATGGTATGATAGTAATATAGGGTAATTAGGTAAAAGCCTTATTTACATCATTCTTACCATGTATCATAAATTACCATATTAAAAGTATACCATGATTTAAATCACATTACATATAAAATAGAACTCTAGGTGAGACTATGAATTTACTAACACTAATAGGACATATTTTCATGAATTCCATGATACCTATATTCATACTGATAGGCGTGGGATTTATACTAGATAAAAAATTTAAATTAGACTTATATACATTAAGCAAGCTAAACTTTTACATACTGTTGCCAACCTTTGTGTTTAGAGCCATGTATGATGCTAAGTTTTCCTCGAGCACCATGGAAATCATTTTCTGTGCTGTCTGTGTACTCATACTAAACTCAGTCATCGCAGATATAGTAGGCCGTTTAAAGGGTTACGATATACCTAAAATAGCAACTCTAAAAAACTGCGTTATGTTTAATAATGTAGGAAATATGGGTATTGCCCTTGCACTCTTTGTATTTACCAATGTACCCTATGTCATTGATGGCGCCACCCCCTATGCCGATTTAGGACTATTTAGTGTTGTATCCATCATGATTATTCAAACGGTTACAAGTAATACCTATGGATTTTACCAAGCTGGTGCAGGTCGTTTAAGCACGAGAGATGCGCTCAACGTCTTATTCCATATGCCAATGTCATATGCGATTCCCCTCGCACTACTTTGTAAATTATTACCTTTCGATTTACACGGCCTCTTCTTTTATGCACCACTTAATATCTTTGCCAACGCCTTCGTCGGCGTTGCCATGATTGCCTTAGGGGTGCAAATCAATAGAACGCCATTGAATTTCTTTAAAACAGATGTCATACTAGCAAGCTTATTGCGACTCGTCATTAGTCCACTTTTAGCTGCTGTTATAACAGTTATATTTATTCTATTCTATGGCCCTATGCATCCAATAGCGGCCCAAACGATTGTCATAACCTATAGCGTGCCTACAGCTATTAATATGGCACTCATCGCTATCGAAATGAAGAACAACCCAGAATACGCTACACAAATTGTAATGGGAACAACCATATTGTCTGCCATAACCATGCCTCTGTTTATCACATTTGCTTATTATTTATTTCCACTATATTAACTACAAAAACACAAAAGGGAGCCATCAAATGGCTCCCTTTTGTGTGTATTACATATTCCCCATATGGTGTTCTTACATAGACAAATTATATCAAATTATTGATGTGATACGTGTTCCATACCCATACGAACTAGACCTTCTACATGATCATCATTCAAGGAATAAAACGCGGTCTTTCCTTCTTTTCGGTATGTTACAAGACGTGCTTGTCGCAACACGCGTAATTGATGGGAAATGGCGGACTGCCCCATTCCCATCGTTTCAGCAATGTGATTAACACACATTTCATTTTCCAGTAATAGCTCTACTATCTTTAAGCGTGTTGGATCACCGAGAATCTTGAACAATTCTGCTAACTTTAACAACGCTTCATTCTCGCTGCTCATAAATATCCTTTCTATTAAAACAATACAATTAACTTAGTCTATCAAGTAAAAAACTTTATTATTTATCATAACTATTATATACAAAAAAAGGCTTTGTTCACAATGACAAAGCCTTTTAAATTGTATGATATTATTTAACAACTAATACTGGGCAAGAGGAATGGCTTGTTACATAGCTACTTACACTACCCATGAATAGGCCTTTTAAAGGTCCAAGACCACGGCTACCCATTACGATAAGATCAGCATTAAATTTCTTAGCAACTGCTAATAATGCAGGACCTGGGGAACCAACTTCAAATACAGACTTAACTGTAACGCCTGCAGGAATTTCTTTCACTACATCATTCAAGATTTCTTTGCCTGTTTCTTCCATGTCTTCTGCAATTTGTTCAGACACGTAGCCACCGCTAATAGGTGTTTGATCGAAGTTAGAGATAGCAGATACGATATTAGCTACGTGAACAATAATCAATTCCGCTTTGTTACGATCTGCTACAGCGAGTGCATGTTCTAATGCACGCTTTGCATTTTCAGAACCATCAGTAGGTACGACAATAGTTTTGTAGGTAACCATATTAACCCCTCCTATTTCTAATCCCCTATGAAGGGATATGATTAAATATCGTTTAGTCTATTTATAATATTCTATACGACTTAGGAAAAATCCTCTTTTTAAACGAGGATTTATATACATTATAGCACATTTTTTTACAGATTAAAGAACTTGGGAAGAATTATTAATATTTAACGAATTGGTTAACTTAAATCCATCTAATACATCAACTAATTCAGGTGTTGTCAATACAGTGCCAACAGGCGCTATCATGCGAGCAACACCTACATTACCATTATTTCCTAAAATAATAGTAGCACCAAATGCAACCGGCTCTGCTGTATCCGTATCCGATGATTCAGGATTTTTCATAGTACCTGCTACATAAAACATAACAGCGCCATCAATAATATGTGTTTCATATCGATCAATTGTCGCCTTGTTTACATCAACTAAGGATTTTAGATACTGATCACCTAGCATCTGCTTACCCATCATCGTTGGCATCGCACTGCTTACCGCTTGAATAGGTACAGCAAAACTTTCCACATCGAGTCGAATTTTATCCTTTGTAAAAGCTAGCTTTTTAGGCTCATTAATGCGTGTGAATCCTTTAGGACTCATGAATCTTAATCCATCTGCCACATTAATATCACCAGATCCAACTAACATCTTTTTCACATTATTTAATGTAGAGTTTTTCTTCGTATCTAACAATGTAAATGTTGGAATCGCTTTCTCTAAAAGACCTTGCTCCATAAACTTTGCTTGTACTGGTGGATAGGTACTGACAAGATTATAACGATGCGTAGGATCCTTCTCCATAATAAATTCAGCTTCGAAAATGGAATGAACCTGTTCAGTAGAGGTCATTTCAGCATAAGACTTAGGTGTAGTTCTGCTCCAACGCGCAGCTTGTGCACCTTTCTTAGGGAAAAATCCCCCCACTACATCATTATTTTCAAACACATTACTATGTTGTCGCCAAATACGAAGATATTCATCATCGGACATGCCCTTAATTGGCACATCATACCAGGTAGTATTCCATACCTTCTGAGACACATTACCTTGTGGCGTATTATTTCGCTTTGTAAATGATACAGTATACGCATCGTCTTGATTTGGACCAGACAAGTTAAAGGAGTAACCTTGTACGTGTTCACTTTCACTACGCACATCCATATCAATCATAACACCATCATTGACACGCCATGGAATAGTGAAAGTATAACCATTTTTTGTATCCTTTACGACAGTATTCATTTTTGTAGCATACGATTTATATTGCTCGGGCAACACAGAAAGTGCATCTTGTTGAGATGCCACAATAGCCTTAGGTGTAGCCTGTTCAGGTGTAGCACCATAAGCAACACCAGTCACAACAGACAAGCCGGCCAATACTAATGCGATAGGTAATTTCTTCATAAAATTCCTTTCCTATATGTGAAGGTACCACCTATGAGCTCATAGGTGGCAACCATTATAACATATTGTCTAAAAAAGCCTTTGTTCTTGGGGATTGTGGATTTGTAAACAATTGTTCCGGAGCGCCTTCCTCTTGAATTATACCATCTGCCATAAAGATAACGCGATCGGATACTTCACGAGCAAAATTCATTTCGTGAGTAACGATAATCATAGTCATACGATCATCGGTTAATTGTTTAATCGTTTTCAGTACTTCACCAGTTAATTCTGGATCTAGAGCTGATGTAGGTTCATCAAACAACATAATTTCTGGGTTCATCGCCAATGCACGAGCAATAGCTACACGCTGTTGTTGGCCACCAGATAAACGCGATGGATACATATCGCGTTTTTCCCAAAGGCCTACTTTATTAAGTAAACGTTCTGCTATCGGCATAATATCTGTATCTTTCATACCTTTTACCATACGAGGTGCAACCATAATATTTTCAAGTACCGTCATATGTGGAAATAGATTGAAGGATTGAAATACCATGCCCATGCGAAGTAATAAATCGTGCATAGTTTGTTTATCAGCATATTTAACAACGCCGTTTGTATCGGTGGATACTAACTCTACACCATCAACGGTAATAGCACCACCATCGATGGTTTCTAATTGTCCCAAACAACGTAGAAATGTAGATTTACCAGAGCCTGATGGTCCAATAATGGACACGATTTCCCCTCTATTCATTTGTAAAGAAACATCTTTTAAAACTACATTATTATTAAAATGTTTCTCTATACGTTCCATATTTACAAAAGTCATAACTACCTCTTATTCGTCATATACAGAGAAACGTTTTTCTAAGTAATTGAAGATATTTGTCAAAATGAATGTAAAGATTAAGTAGAATATTGCAGCTACGAGAAATGCAGAAATATCAAAGTCCCGTTGCACGATAGATTTCGTAATACGCAAGATATCGTTCATTGCTAATACATAAACAAGAGATGTATCTTTCAATAAATTGATTGTTTCATTAGCAAGGGGTGGTAATACGCGTTTAAACATTTGCGGCAAAATAATGGTACGCATCGTTTGACCATAGGTAAAACCAAGTACCTTTGCCCCTTCGTATTGACCACGTGGGATAGATTGAATGCCTCCGCGGAAGATTTCACAAAGATAAGCCGCATAGTTAAGTACAAAGGTAACGACTGCTGCTGTTGAATCATCCATTTGGATGGCCCCATCAGTCATGATTGGCAATGCAAAGTACATGAATAAAATTTGTAACATCAATGGCGTACCACGCATTAGATATACAAAGGCTTCAACAATTTTATCGACTACAGGAAGCTTAGATAGTCGCAGTAAAGCTAATATGATACCACCAGGTATAGATAGTACCCATACGACACAGAACAGTGCAATGGTGACCTTAAGCCCATCCGCAATGGTCGGGATAATCTGTAATAAATAATCTAACATGAAATACTCCTTCAAAACACGAATAGAGAAGAGGCACATGGCCTCTTCTCTAGTGTACATTTCGTTCTTTAATTATTAGTTGTACATACTGACCACAGTACTATTAGTATATCACGAATCGTACTATTTAGCATCGCTCTTATCTAGATCTGCGCTAGAGCCCAACCATTTTTCAACGATTTTATCAGCAGTACCATCTTTTTTCATTTCGGCTAAGATACCATTGATTTTATCGCGTAATGCGGTATCATCTTTGCGGAACCCTACAGCAAAGTTATCTACGCCGTAATCAGTGCCTTCTACGATTTTGTATTTACCAGGTTCTTTTGTCATGAGGTAACGAGCAATAACACCATCAGCAATAACTGCATCGACACGACCAATGCCAAGATCCATGAATGCACTTACGAAATCAGCATAGGATTTAATTTCTTTAACGGTTTTGCCACTAGGATCGTTTTGTAATGCAGATTCACCAGTACTAGCTTGTTGCACACCTACAACCTTGCCAGCAAGATCAGATTTACCCTTGATAGCATTATCGTCGTTACGAACAACGATATATTGTTTATCTTTCATATATGTATCGGAGAACAAGATATTTTTCTCCCGTTCAGGAGAAACAGTTAAACCATTCCACAATACGTCAATTTTCTTAGATTTTAACTCCGCTTCTTTGCTGGACCAGTCAATCGCTTTGAACTCAACGTCCATACCAGCGCGCTTAGCAGCCTCTTTAGCCAAGTCGATATCTAAACCTACGATTTCACCTTTATCATCTTTAAAGCCCATTGGTGGGAAGCTATCATCTAGGCCGACAACAATTTTTTTAGGTAATTCATTTGTTGTTTTTGTATCACTGCCACAGCCACTTACAAAAGCCATCATAGATACTGCAGCTAAACCTACAGCCATAATCTTTTTCCAGTTCATAATATCCTCCACGTAATCTTTTACAGATCAAGTTCTTACTTATGAACCTATTATACTTTAGTCTGCTAAAGTTGTAAATAGCTAAATCAATAAATTTTCCAAATTTTATTCATTATGTGTATCTCTATAATGTTTTATAGCCGCCTGGAGACGTATTTTATCCTTATAGGGTGCTAATTGCAGATCTAATGGTACTACATAGATACCACCATGATTGTTGACAGCCTGCAACTCTTTCCAATCCGGAGTAAAACCAACCACCGTATCAAAAGGCACATACAAATAATAATCATCTAAATGGATAGCACTCCAAAAATAATCTCGTAATGTAGTCGGTCTTTGTTTTATAACAAATCCCTTTTCACAAATATATACGAGCACCATATCAAGGCCGTTCATCCACCACAACAAGCACACAACTAATGCATAACATAGGATACGATTACCTACATCATGTGGAGCCCATTTTATGAGCGCAACGCAAGTTAGAATACCTAAGATGCGCCCTATCCACTGTACGGCTTTATGCGTGGTAACCATATGCTTAACACGACCGCCTGAAAATCGTTCACTTACCTCTTGTTTTGTCATACTATGCCTCAAAAAGTCTATATAAATACTTATTTTCGGCAAAGCCCCATAGCTTCCTCAACCTTACGATACATAACAGATGCTTTTGTATGTGCTTTAGCAGCACCTTCATCTAAGATGATGTCGAGTTCAGGGCTTGTAATGAGTTCATTATAACGCTGTTGAATTGGCTCAAGTGTTGCTACAAGTAAATCTGCAATATCTGATTTAAATACGCCATAGCCTTTACCAGCATACATTTCTTCAATTTTTTCATAGCTATCTTTTGTAATAGCACGGTAAATGCCCATCAAGTTAGAAATGCCAGGTTTGTTTTCTTTATCGTAACGCACCGCGTTATCAGAGTCAGTTTGAGCGCGTTTCAATTTTTTCACGATCAAGTCTGGTGCATCCAAAAGACGAATTGTAGCATTTTGGTTATCATCAGATTTACTCATTTTCTTAGTTGGCTCTTGTAAGCTCATAACGCGAGCACCACCTTCACCTACCTTGATATCAGGTACTACGAAAGTTTCGCCAAATCTACGGTTAAAACGCTCTGCCAAATTACGAGTCAATTCAAGATGTTGTTTTTGGTCCTCACCTACTGGAACATAGTTAGTACCATATAACAAAATATCTGCCGCCATCAATGGTGGATACGTAAGCAACGCTGTAGGAATAGAGTCACCTTGTTTTTGAGACTTATCCTTATATTGTGTCATACGCTCTAATTCGCCTACATAGCTAATAGATTGCATAACCCAGCCAAGTTTTACATGTTCAGGTACTTCGGATTGCACGAACAATGTTACCTTTTTAGGATCAAGACCAACTGCAAGGTACAATGCAGCCAAATTACGAGTATTTTGGAATAACTCATTTGGATCTTGCGGAACAGTAATTGCGTGTTGATTAACAATACAATAATAACACTCATCAGTATCTTGATAGTCAAGGAAGTTGCGCAATGCGCCAAGGTAATTACCTAAGGTCAATTCGCCACTTGGTTGAATACCGGAAAATATAACAGACATATGTCTCTCCCTTATCGTGAAATAAACCAACAGGGCAAAAGCCCTGTTGGTAGTCATGTTTAATAATGATTGATTAGCTGATTATTCTACAGTAACAGATTTAGCCAAGTTACGTGGCTTGTCTACATCTGCACCGCGTGTAATCGCTGCATAGTACGCCAATAATTGCAATGGTACAACAGCAAGGATTGGAGCGATGAATTTATTTGCACGAGGCACATAGATTGTATGGTCTACGTGTTTAGACAATTCTTCGTCACCCTTCATGCCAATACCGATTACAACAGCTTCACGAGCTTTTACTTCACGGATGTTGCTGATCATCTTATCGTACACATCTTCTTGTGTAGCCAATGCGATAACAGGTACGCCTTCTTCAATAAGAGCCAATGTACCATGTTTCAATTCGCCACCAGCATATGCTTCAGCATGGATGTAAGAAATTTCTTTCAATTTCAAAGCACCTTCCATCGCTACTGCATAGTCGATAGCACGACCCAAGAAGAACGCATCAGATTTGAAGCCATAATGTTTTGCAAAGGCTTTCATATCTTCGTCTACTTCAAAGATTTCATGAATCAATGTAGGCAAGTTTTTAACACCGCAAAGGATTTCTGCTCCTAAACCCGGATCCATTTTACCATTTAATTGGCCAAGGTATACAGCGAACAACAAGCCTGCTACTAATTGAGTCGCATACGCTTTTGTAGACGCTACAGAGATTTCAGGACCTGCCCATGTGTACACAGTGTTATCTGCTTCACGGGAAATACTGGAACCTACTACGTTTGTAATTGCCAAGGATTTAGCGCCATGACGTTTAGCCTCTTTCAACGCTGCCAATGTATCAGATGTTTCACCGGATTGACTGATAACGATACATAATGTTTTTTCATCAGTCAACGGATTGCTGTAACGATACTCAGATGCAATTTCCACATTTACAGGAATGCGCGCCAAGTTTTCAATATATTGTTTTGTTACAAGACCTGCATGGTATGCTGTACCACATGCAACGATGAGGATTTTGTTGAAAGCTGCTACATCTTCAGCAGTCCAATTCAACTCATCAAAGATTGCTGTTTTACCATCTTCAGAGATATGCGTACCGAATGTATCGCGTACAGCTTTAGGTTGGTCATGAATTTCTTTCAACATGAAGTGTTCATAACCGCCTTTTTCAGCAGCCTCTGCATTCCAGCTTACGTGGAATACTTCTTTATCAACTGGATTACCTTCACGGTCAAATACGGATACAGTATCGCGAGTAACGATAGCCATTTCACCATCGCTCAAGATGTATGTATCACGTGTGTAGTTAATGATCGCTGGAATATCGGATGCTACAAAGTTTTCACCTTTACCAAGACCGATAACCAATGGATTTTCTTTTTTAGTACAAATGATTTTGTCTGGCTCATCAGCACAGATGATTTCAAGAGCATACGCACCGTCAACACGAGCAAGCATGCGGCGTACAGTACCCACGAAATCGCCATCGTACATATCCTCTAATAAATGAGCTACTACTTCTGTATCAGTTTCAGATTTGAAATGGTACCCTTTTTCGATGAGCTCTTCTTTTAAAGGCATGTAGTTTTCAATAATACCGTTGTGAACAACAGCAAATTTACCATCTTCAGAGGAGTGAGGATGGGCGTTCATATCGGATGGACGACCATGAGTAGCCCAACGAGTATGACCAATACCTACAGTCCCTTCATTAGGATCTGCTTTTACAATCGCCTCAAGATTAGCTAGACGGCCAACCTTTTTTTGAATTTTGATTGCATTTTCAGGGCCGATAACAGCGATGCCTGCAGAATCATAACCACGGTATTCTAATTTCGCCATACCGTCCAATAAGAAATCAGATGCTTGATTAAAGCCAATGTATCCTACGATACCGCACATAAGTATATCCTCCTATAACTGGGGGTATTCTAGCCCCAGCCAACAACTAAGGCTAACTAATTAATGTTCTAGATTAATGTTTCAATTATGTATTAATTATTACTTCAATACAATTCATTCAGATACACTTTGTCTCCATTGTTACCAATGGGCTTTTTAGTATCTGTTACGACATGAATGTGCCGGAAGAGCATCCGCTGATGATTCGATCACTCTTCACCTCGTCTACCCTAACGACTGCCTTCGCGGGTACTTGCGCTATTCGCCTTTACGAATTTGGAATTCCTTTCAATAATATGTGGCAGAACTAGTACAATTGTAATCATACTAAATTATATTATACTAAATCGATGTAATAAATGTAAAGAATCTAGACCTTATGAAAGCATTAAACACGAGATATAACGCTTATTTTCATAGGGGTACATAAAGCCAAACGATTTCATAAATCACTCATACACCATCATTATACTACTTATTATAAAAATTTTATACAATCATATTTTTCAAAACTTACATGATGCATATTTATTGTCTAACAGGAGAGATTACAATGAATACACAAAATAATAAAACACATAAAAAGACAACATCTCTAAACCATAAACACTCATATAGAAAATTACGCCGTTAGGTACTTCCTGCCGTATTAAGTGCCGCCCTTTCTACATTGGCATTCCTTCCAACCTTTGCAGAAGACATACCAAGTGCACCACCAGCTGGAAATCCACCTATGAGTGCACCTAATGGGCCAGTTCCAAAAGCTGAAGCTAATCCTAATACTTTCACAGGTACTACGGTAGTAACCGAAAATAAAGCCATTGCACATGAATTGATATCTAATACAACATCAGATCAAAATGCGTTCATCGGCAAAGATAAAGCAGTCGTAACCATCGAAAACAGCGTATTCGATAAAACAGGTAACACAACCAGCGATGACAATAGTAATTTCCGTGGTCAAAATGCAGTAATACTCGGTACCGACGGTAGTCAAATCAATATCAAAGGCAGCAATATTACATCCAATTCCAATGGCTCGAATGCAGTATTTGCCACTGGTGAAGGTTCTGTCATCAATGTAGAAAATACTAACATTCATACAAAAAGTGATTCCTCTCGCGGTTTAGACGCCACCTATAAGGGTACGGTGAATGGTAAAAACCTTACAATTACAACCGAAGGGGCTCACTCCGCTACACTCGCTACAGACCGTGGTGAAGGCACAATCACAGCAGAGGCTGCTAAATTAACGACATCTGGTGAAGGTAGCCCTATCATCTACTCTACTGGTAATATCACAGCTGACTACATTACGGGTGAAGCTAAAAACAGTGAAATCGGCGTCGTAGAAGGTAAAAATTCCATCACCCTTACCAACTCTACTGTAACGGGGAACAAAGATAATGGATTCATGCTATACCAAAGCTTCTCTGGCGACGCTGAAAGCGGTATTGCACGCCTCAAAGCAGAAAATAACACGCTCACTTCTCACGCTACAGGCGCATTTATCTATGTAAATAACACCACTGCAGAGGTAGACCTTACTGGCAATGTTATCTCTACTCCAAATACTACAACACTAGTGAAAGCAGCAGCCGACTCCCGTTGGGGCAAAACCGGTGAAAATGGCGGTCACCTTACACTTCGCGCCTCCAACCAAGCCTTAAAGGGCAATATTGTAGCCGATGCAATTAGCACCATTGTACTAGACCTGACAAATGAATCTAGTTTAGTTGGCGCTATCAACACAGACAACACAGCAAAAGAAATTACACTGAAACTCAGCAAAGACTCTAGCTGGACACTTACAGGCGACAGCTATGTAAAATCTTTAACTAACGAAGACACAACTGGTGAAAACATTCACTTGAATGGATATAAACTTGTTGTAAATTAAAATATGCCTTCACACGTAAGGCAAAAAACAAAACAGGGTTTGTATCTGAGAGAAAGGTATATATTTGTGAATCTTGTAACCGGTGTGAATAGAAGAAGGAATTCCAGCGGTATATGAAACCAACCTCAGTTACTCCCGTAAAACGAGTTGAAATTACACCTGCATACGATGTTTTATTGGCAGAAAACCAAGATAGACTGATTAGTGATACAGGCATTCAATTACGAATTAATCGTTCCATTTAATTGGAAGGCACATTTGATGTGTTAAAACAAGTTCTTGAATTTAGACGATTTTTACACTGTGGCAGTGGAAACGTATATAAGATGTTATATCTCTTGTCAAAGGGATTCAATCTAGCAAAATTACATAACGGAATCAAAGCAAGATGAATTAATATAACATTATTTACTTCAAAAGGAACTGCTAAAACCAAGAAATTTTTAAATAGATCTAAAGGCTTATTAAAGTATGTCTAAAAGCAAAAAATACCAAGAAAACATAAGATTTTAAAAATCTAAATTTCTTAGTATTTCTTATATTTTAAAGGGACTGCAACTAGAATACGGTAAAACCGCATTCTGTTACAGCCCCTTTTTTCAATTACTTTGATTTTATAGAATATTCATAAATTTTAGGTTCATCAAAAACTATTTTAGATGCTAATATATCTTTATCTTTAAGCATCGCTAGAACTGCAGGATCTAAATCAACAAACTTACTTGATTTTTTTTCAACATAACAGTAGATAGCATTAATAAATTCATTTCTTACTAACAATTTTACATTTTCATCTTTATAAATTATGTTAGAAAGACCACAGTAGAGCCCAACATCATGCGTAAAATTCAAAAACCTTATCTCTGAATCTTTTTCCTTAAAACATTCATATAAAATTTCAATCAATTTCTTTTTTACAATTTTCTTCATGAAGATTGGAATTGTTTTCTTATAAACATCGGGTTCATCACCAAACATTAATTTATTAATCCCAAAACCCGCATCAATCATAATATCAAGCGTATCTATACCAGAGAAATCACACTTAATTGTACCCATAGTTATTACTCCTAATTAAACAATATTAAGCAATAGGATTATCTTCAATAAATTTATACACCTTATTTATATCATCTTTATTTAAAGTATTCTTATTATTTTCTTGTAAAATAAATTTAACAGAGCACATTTTGAAGAGAATTGCAACTAATAGAACTAGCTTCTCAATTTTATTTTGCTCATCAATGCTATATGTATCCCAAGAGCAGCGTTCATTAACTAAGTTAACAGTCCAATCCAACAAGTTAAAGTATTCTTCTGAAATATCAGTAAGAACTTCTATATAATCTGTAGCTGCTATTTCAATTTCTTCTAATATTGAAATAGCCTCATTAATTAATTCTTCGGCTTTCCAATATTCGTCCCAAGCTTTATTTACATTCTCTTTAGCCTTATTACCCACATGGCTGATTGCAAAACCACCTACCATAAGACCTATTCCCAGTGTCGCTCCAGAAAGCACTGCAGACCCTAGTGCAATACCACCACCACCAGCAGCCAAACTACCACCACCTAATGCAGCTAATGTGGCATTAGTTGCAGCAGCTCCTGATAATCCACTGATAGCCGTACCTGTAGATGCTACACCAAACATACTGACTGCACTTGCAGTGGCACCGCTTGCTGCACAAGCTCCTGCTACTCCGAGCGCAGATCCTGCCACGGTTGCTTTTAAAGCTTCAGCACCAATAGATACATCTTTCAATCTCTTAATATCAATTTGTGCAATATCATTCCCACCAAGACCTTCATACTTAAATTTAGGTCTATTATGAATTTTCTCTATAGTATCACTGAAAACTTTAAATGATGCCATGATATCAAGTTCTTTTTTCCCAAGAGAATCCATAGTATGTTGTGTAGACTCCTCTTGATCACCCAATCGCTCTTTATCATCTTCATACATTGATTCAATAAGTTCAGCCTCTTCTTTTGCTTTTTTAATTTTACTAGCTCCTGATACGCCTTTTGCAACCCCCGTCGCACCTGCTGCTACCGCAATTGCTCCAACAATAAATGGTAATGGCATAATTAGTTCCCCTTTTCATTCTTTAACACATTGCATAACATATAATTCAACTCATAGAACTCATCTCTGGTCATAGAGTCTTTATAATAATGTTCATACATTTCATCAACCCTACATATTAAGGGTCTTTGAGCATATATAGAACATTTATTATCATTTAAAAATTTACATTTACCTGTAGAATCTGCTAAAAATCCATACAACTTAGAGCTACCGACTTTCTCACAGCATTTCCCACATTGATCACACTGAAACATTATTCAAATACCAATTGACTATTTTTATCACTCATAAAACTAGAAAAATCACCTTTCCATGGCAATGTGATTTCTAAGTCCTTAAATAGTGTTTTTAGCTCATAATTAGTTACCGCATCATCATTACCGGACTGTAAAATAGACACTACTTGCGCATATCTTTTAGTCTCTCTAACAACACTATCTACATCAACTTCTAACAGTTTAGCAACATATGCTTCATATGCGGCAACTCGTTGTTTCATACTTTCAACATATTCGCCAAAAGGGTTCACATCAAGACTCTGTATAAAATCTACTATTTTTTTTGCTATATTCCATTTATCAATAAAGTATATAAGAGTACAACTTAACATACCTGATATGAATATTTCAATAAATGTAACTAGCAAATCTCCTACTATAGGAATATTAGATAATGTGGGAGCTAAGTAACCTCCAATTAAAGAACCAATTATGGTAGATGCAGAAGTTGCTAACAAAACCAAAACAGCATGTATTTTTTCTTGCCAGCTATTATGCTTATCAAAGAACAAAACCTTAATAGATTGAACAATCGCACTACTGGCATGCCTCAATATCTTTACCGAACTCTCAAGTAATGTTTTTACCGTATTAGTTAGGGTTGTCATTAAAGATGCAATAATGCCAGATAGTAAACCTTCCTTAATCTTAGAGATGATCTCTTTATACTTACTTTTTGCTTTAGTAAAACCTTCCTTTATCCCTTCCAAGATTTCAGAGAAAAACGATTTTAAGGAATCACCCAAACAAAAGCTAATTCGTTCTTTAACCGAAAACCATACTTCAACTAAAACAAATCCAATAACTTGTTTAACAGCCATTTTGCCACCGAGCTTCAATGCCGCTTTAGTTGTATCCTTTGCAAATTTTGAACTTGTATAATAGTCTTTATTAAGTTTATTGTCCATAGACTGCTTTGATTTATTATAAAGTTTCTTTACCTCTTCAGGTTTTAGTTTTTCTAATTCTTCATATTTTTTTAATTGTTTTCTCTCTTTATCCGTCAATATAGTCTTATTACGCAACTCTTTAATTTTTGTCTGTCTCATTTCTCGTGTACTTTCCCAATCAGACAAAAATTGACTGACAGATTTAGCACCTTTAGAGCGATTCACAGATGAAATCGTCGGAACGAGATTATCATCAGAGTTTACCAATGTAACTGGGTCTAACGACGTCGCATATACAGCTGCATTATCATGCATCGATTTTGCAGAAATAATATGATCTAAATCATGGGATTTATGTAATGTCTCTTTTGTGTAAGCATCTTTAATACCACCTGATTTTCTTTGTTTACTAAACTCCCTATTTCTAGTTATATATTGCTTATCACTATGATACTTATGCGAGTCATATTCACCTCGAGTTTCATATTTATGACGTGTCTCAGAGTTTTTAATACTCATTCGAGAATTATCACCAACCTTCTCTAAATTATGAATAGTATCTACATCACCACCATATTGATCAAGAATAATAAAATCTAAACCAAAAGTCTGCAACAGTGAATCTATAATTACACGTTCGTACTCTTCAAATATCGATTTTTTAGTCTCTTTTTTATCGTTAACTATCAAATTTGAATCAATTTCACTAACAAACTGTGTTGTCATAACATCCCCCTATTTTGTAATCACAACACTTAAGAGCTCACTTTATATTCATGAATTATTAATGAACTCATTATAAGATTGATGTACTTCTAAGTCAATAATAAAAAATTATATGGGATATTTTATACGCATAAAAAACAAAACACTTTTTATAGTAATAGAGACTCATAATCTAAATGATTTAATCACAATTGGTATCTATTTACAACCTATACTCTAGTAAGTACAATCATTGTTAACTATAGTAAAATCTAGAAACATTCGAGTAATAATAACAGTTCCATTCAGTAATCATCCTAAATAAATATAAAATAAATACCCTCCTATATATGTTCCTGCAGCGACTTTACGTAGAACGGAGCAAAGGGACATATATAGAAGGGTATACCTTTAATATGAAATTGTATAATAGATAAAAACTTTAGGTTTAATCTTAATATAATCGGTTCCTCGCTGTGGATTTTGCTTTGCAAAATCTTACGCTCGGAACAAAGTGATGTGTGGGCTTCATCGTCGCAAGCTCCTCTGCTGCCTCACACCCTACTTTTCGGCCAACCCTTGTTCTCTACCGATAATATCAGCAATTTCTTGGCATAAGGATTGTAATTCTTCTTGATTAGGACCTTCAGCCATAACGCGGATGAGTGGTTCTGTACCAGATGCACGTACCAGTACGCGACCTTCGTCACCAAGTTCACCTTCAGCTGTTACGATAGCAGCTTTGATGATATCGTTTTCTTCCCAACCAGTCTTTGTAGCAACGCGTACGTTTATAAGAACTTGTGGGTATTTTGTCATGATGCCAGCCAATTCAGAAAGTGGTTGGCCTTTTTCTTTTACAAGAGCCGCCACTTGAACAGCAGTCAACATGCCATCACCAGTTGTGTTATGATCGAGGAAAATGACGTGACCTGATTGTTCACCGCCAATGGAAAGGTCGTGTTCACGCATATATTCCAATACATAGCGGTCACCAACAGCAGTAGAAACGGTTTTCATACCAAGTTCTTCAGCTGCTTTGTGGAAGCCAATATTACTCATAACGGTACCAACTACGGTATCGCCTTTGAGCTTACCTTCTTCTTTCAATTTAAGAGCACATAAAAGCATGATTTGGTCGCCATCGAGGACTTGACCTTTTTCGTCTACTAACAAACAACGGTCTGCATCACCATCATTGGCAATGCCTAAATCAGCATGGTGTTGTTGAACAGCTACTTGCAAGCCTTCGATATGGGTAGAACCGCAATGATGATTGATGTTCAAACCATCTGGATTGACATTGATATTGATAACCTTTGCACCAAGACCAGACAAAATTTCAGGACCTACGCTAGAAGCGGCACCATTCGCGCCATCATAGACAATCGTTAAACCTTCAAGGGATGTATCGATTGTATGACGAACAAAGTGAGCATAGTGATGTGCAAGATTTGCATTATACTCTACACGACCAATGCCAGCACCTGTAGGACGAGGTAATTCGTTATCTGCACTTTGACGTACATATACTTCTAATTGATCTTCTACTTCATCTGGTAATTTAAAACCACTACCATCAAAGAATTTAATACCATTATCTGGGAATGGGTTATGAGATGCAGAAATAACAGCGCCCGCATCAAAGCCTTGTTGCTTTACAAGGTATGCTACAGCAGGTGTAGGAATGACTCCCGCCATAACTACATTACCGCCTACAGAACAGATGCCAGATGCCAACGCGCATTCCAACATGGAACCAGAGATACGCGTATCTCTACCAATTAAAAATGTAGGATGTTCTTTTTCTTTACCAAAATGTGTTGCCGCTGCACGCCCCAAATGGTATGCCAATTCAGGTGTTAAAAATTCATTAACAACGCCACGTACACCATCAGTACCAAATAATCGAGCCATATTCTCCTCCGTCTACAAACGAATGTATTTCAATCTATGTTGTGTGTATTATATCACACGAGTTTGTACAATTTATAAAATCCAGGTTGGACTTTCACTATAGCACGTAAATGTATAAATCTATTTGTGAAAGTATCATTCATTAGGTTTTGCATACATACTCATGCACGCAATCGCCGTTTCTGCACCATCCAAAGCGGCACTCATGATGCCACCCGCATAGCCTGCACCTTCCCCCATCGGGTAAAAGCCACCGACTGTAGTGGATACGCGATTATCATCACGTCCCATACGAAGCGGTGAAGATGTACGCGTTTCAACGCCGGTCATACAGATTTCAGGGTTATCAAAACCTTTGATACGGCGTCCCCAATACGGTAAGGCCCGTTCTAAAACGGACGATACATAATCAGGTAAACACTGGTGCAAATCGCAATCTACGATATGAGGTTCATAACTATGTATACTGCTTTCAACAGACGGCGCATCAGCCTGGCCTAAGAAAGAACCTATCGTTTGAGCCGGTGCATTAAAGTTTGAACCACCCAATTTATAAGCCTTGCGTTCCCATTCTCGTTGAAATGCTACGCCATCTAGAGGATGGGTACCAAAATCATCAGGGCCTACGTTTACGACGATAGCACTATTTGCAACGCCACTGTCACGGGCATACAAGCTCATACCATTGGTTACAACACCGCCCGGTTCGGACGCAGATGCGACCACTTGTCCACCAGGACACATACAGAAGCTATAGGCCGTACGCCCCGATTCTTTATCATGATATACCAAGGAATATTCTGCGGCGCCCAAACCTAAACTCTTTGGATCTACACCATACTGGGAATGATCGATGACATCTTGAGGATGTTCAATACGAACACCAATGGCAAATGGTTTTGCCACCATATCAACGCCTCGTTTATATAGCATTTCATAGGTATCTCGTGCACTATGACCTACGCCAGACAAAATCAGGGTCGTATCAATGCGCTCGGCTTGATTTACTTCAACGCCTACAACCTGACCGTTTTCAATAAATACATCTGTCACCTTAGCACCAAAGCGAACTTCACCGCCCCATTCGATAATGCGTTTACGCATGGCTTTCACCATATTACGCAATTTATCTGTTCCCACATGAGGTTTATGTTTGTATAAGATTTCTTCTGGTGCACCGAACTCCACAAAATACTTGGAGATTTCATATAATCGTGGATGCGTTACACGAGTGGTCAGCTTACCATCGGAAAAAGTACCCGCTCCCCCTTCACCAAATTGAACATTTGATTCAGGTTTAAAAGAACCTGTTTTCCAGAATGTTTCTACATCCTTTGCACGCGTATCTACATCTTGACCGCGTTCTAACACGATAGGACGATAACCTTCTCGTGCCAGGTAAAAGGCTGCCATCATGCCTGCCGGGCCAAAGCCCATAACAACAGGTCTATACACTAAAGGCCTTTCACCGATTATAACAGGCTCGGGATCCTCCGGAGTAAACAAGGTTACATCCTTTTGTTTGCCTAATTTTTTAAGGATTTGTTCTTCATTATTTGCCTCTACAAAGAGGGTATATACAAATACGATATTCGGTTTCTTACGCGCATCTACAGCACGTCTCACCACATGAATTTTCTGTATATGCCCTTTCATTTGAGGGTATTTCTTTTCTACAATTTCTTCAATCGTAGCCTTCACAGTAACGGCTACACGAAGATTTATTATTCTAATCATATCTATGCTTTTCTTTGTATATCTACAGTTACACGCACCGTAGTAACCTTACTGGTAATTCCATCTGGGATTATGAGATTATAGGTAGCCTCAACAGGCGCTGTGGCACCACTAATATCAATAACCTCTGTCTTAAGCTCAGAAATCATATCGACCATTTCTTCACGACCTGTAATGGTTACTTGTACAGGTTTAATCGTAATACCTTTAACCTCATAACCCTCTGCTACTTGACCAACAGTAATCGCCGAAACTGGTACGGCTTTATCTTTTCTAAGTAAATTTAATTCGTACTGTGCTTGACCTTGTGCAGGATTAATATTCACATTGAGTACGTTTCCTGCATTGTCCCAAGCTTCTAAATCAGCAACGGAACTAAAGTTTTTGGTTTGTCCCGAAACATTGACCTTCATTACTACACGGGTTGCCGCCATCACTTGTTGCTTACGACCAGATACGGTAACCTCCTTCGGAATTACTGTAACAGACTTTAATGCTACATTATCTGAAATTTGTCCTAATGGTACGATTTCTACAGGTAATTTCTTTTCTGCATATTCATCGACCGTAAGAGTTATAGTATCCGGTTTAACCTCCATTAAACTCATCCCAGATGGTGAATTAAAATGAATGGTTACATTATTTTGCCCTGGCGATACACCAGATGCATCAATATAAGCTTTAAGATTTTCAGACTTCAAATTAATAATCGTATCGCGCGGTCCACTCAGAACAACACGAACACTTTGAGGTGCATCCTCTACAATATAATTCGCTGCTAAATTTTGTACCTGCACAGGTACCACATAAGAAACCTCCATCACAGGATTTTGATCACGCATAATAAAAAACCACATGACGATGGCCACTAATAATGAAAGTATTTTCGCAGGCCAGTTGCGTTTTAAATGAATCATCATTTCTTGCCACCCCATTTCCACATGCTCGTAATATTTTGACGAGGTCGTTCCATAAATGTGCGAAGAGCCTCTTTAATTTGGTCTTCTGGCAAGTGACGATAAATGTGACCACCATACGTGTAAGAAATAACACCAGTTTCTTCGCTGACAACAACTACTACTGCATCTGTTTGTTCAGATAAGCCAATCGCTGCACGGTGACGAGTACCTAGTTCAGTACTCAATGTACGGTCTTCCGTAAGTGGCAATAAACAGCCAGCAGCTTGAATCCGACCATTACGAATAATCATAGCTCCATCGTGGAGTGGTGTACTTGGAACGAATATATTTTTAATTAATTCACGACTCAATACAGCATCAACGATAATCCCTGTATCGATAAAATCATTCAAGCCCACCTCACGTTCAAATACGATGAGGGCACCCGTATGTTCACGGGACATAACACGAGCGGCAGCCATTACTTCATCAATGGCCATATCCATCTCTTCTTCGTTAACATTTTGAGCTTTACTAAAAATTCGACCTCGACCAAGTTGTTCCAATGCACGGCGCAATTCCGGTTGGAATACGACCGGCAAAGCAAAAAGAATAACCGTCATCCCTTGTTGTAAAATCCAATTGATAACATATAAATTGAGTACATGGCTAAGCACATTCAAAATAGCCAAAAACAATAAACCTTTTAACAAAGCTACAGCACGTGTATCTTTTAAAAGTTTATACATATAGTAAATACCGATAGCAACCGTTAAAATGTCGATAACATCTAGGATTCTAAAGGTATGTATGAGAGCTTCAAACTGCATATTCGTTACTCCTTACACAAAATAATAAGGTACAACTAATACTTTTAGCTGTACCTTATATTTTAACGTATTTTATGGTCACTGTAAATTTAAAACGACAGATATACCTCTATCATAGGATTCACCATTTAGTGATTACTATACATAGTATATCCATTTTACACATTTTGTGTTCTAATCCACACATCCATACAACCACCACAGACCATACCTTCTTTTACGGCCACGTCATCATCTAACTTTACTTCTATACGTCGATAATTTTCTCTTTTCTCTATGGAGTCGATAGCACTCAAACGAATCTCATTTTCTGCGCGACCACCACCAATAGTGCCAAATATGGATCCATCGGGAAATACCACCATCGAAGTCCCCGCTTTTCGTGGCGTAGATCCTGCAGTATGAAGAATTGTGGCCACCGCTAATGTTTCATTTGTTCGTTGACTTAAATACTCTACAAACTCACGATTCATGTTCTACCACTCTCTTTCTACGCAAAAATTGTCCTTTTTTACCTCGCGTAACAGCCAAATATTCACTAACAATAGACAATGCAATTTCTTCTGGTGTTTGAGCACCTAAATCTAATCCAATAGGCGCATAAATCATATCGATTTCCTCTTGCGTCCAACCATGAGCTTTCAAATTCTCCAGTGCATAATGAACGCGTTTTTGACTGCCCATAACCCCCATATAGGTTGGCAATTGTTCCCGTAATTGTTTTAGACAGGCATTGTCAAACTCATGTGCTCTTGTAACTACGATAAATCCATTATATTCATCAAGAGATAAAAACTCTCCAAAATTATCTAAAGGTAAACATTTGCGCGTCACTCGATCATCAAAGAATTCGGGCACTACATATTCCGGTCTATCATCTACAACGGTAACTCGACAACCGATGAACAACAACAAATCAGTGATTGCACGGCTTACATGTCCAGCCCCTAAAACGAGTACAGACGGATCCTTTTCGACGGGCTCTACAAAACACTCTGTAGTGCCAAATACACATAATGCATTGGGTTTAATGGCATTTGGTGTAAAGCCTTCTATAGCATCACCATATAATACGTGGCCCGCTTCGTTATAAATCGCTCTATCCCCTTGACGCGGTCCCGATACAATGGTTACCAAGAATGTTGGTTCCGTTACTTGTAATCGGTCTTTCATAATATCATAAATGCATTCCATCTTGATTCCTTTCATAGTCCCAAGCGGTAACAGCCTCTAAAACACCACCACCAACTGCTAGAGATTTGTCAGAAATACTATAACAATGAGACTCCTCGCAGCGTGCGTCTATATCTGCCAATTTAAAATGATCTGATACGATAAGACCACTATGCAAAATGCCCCGTAACACGCCTGTAATCTTGGCTCTTATCGGTGTATCATCAACGAAGCCAATCACTTCGTTAGCCTGCACCTCATCCCCAATATGACGCTTGGCAGTAAACAAACCTGACTTCGGTGAATGTACAACGCGCTCATGAGTATATCCACCTACATTACCAGGAACGCCGGTATTAGACTCTGCCTCACCATCGTAAATACAGCGACCTAAATTATGTCCTCGCATAGTTTCGATTACTACATTCACATCACGCCCTGCACTAAATCCAGGACCTACACCAATAACAAAAGGCGCATCTAACCTTGTTGTTCCTAAATTTTTTTTGGATAGAATGGCATCTACTACGATATCTGGATGCAATCGGTCAAGTAAGTCCTCATAAGAGGAGGTCACAACAGGAATAACACCTTGGGCTAATGTATCTTGAACTTCACTGATGGACACATGACGTGCTACCAGCCTTTCAAGAACCATTTCACCTATATGAACAGCATTACCATAACTAACCTCTCTACGAATCATAGTTGGTATGGCAATTTCATTAACAACTACAGGATAGCCTGCACGTCTTAATCTATAAATAGCGCCGGATGCGATATCCCCACCTCCGCGCACTAATATTAATGGTTTCATACACCCTCACTTTCACGATTTAACAAATCGTTATAATCCTCTGGCGTATCTACATCATCCCCCCAATCAGAGGCTATATATACATGTTTTATAAAATCTTGTCCCTCGCCACAAATAATGGTTCGACCACCCTGGTCTCCCTCTATAGTCTGTAATGCATCAAACCAATGATTCCCAAACATAACAGGGTTCCCAGCATGTTGTGTAAATCCATATTTTGGCACTACAATTATTCGATTATCTGCATCATGTCTCTGCTGAAAGTACTGTATAAGCGTTTCAATAACCTTAGGGCATAATAAAGGTTGGTCCGATACAGAACAAATGATACCATCAAAATAATTTCTACCGTATGTACTTAATAGATACTGTATACCTAAAGCGATAGATGTACCCTGACCTAACTCAGGATTCTCATTATGAACAACACTAAAGCCATAATTCTTTACAATTTCGTCTATATTTCTATTATCATTTGTAACTGCTACAAATGGATAATTCACTAAACTACTACCGTTCGCAGATTGTATCCAGCCTGTTTGTAAAGCATGACAAACCGCATCAAGAACAGTTTTTCCTCTCCACGGCAGTAATTGTTTATTAGTCCCCATTCTACGCGATTGCCCAGCCGCTAATAGAACAATCCCAATGCGGGGAAACTCTCGTAAAAGGGCGCCCCCTACGGGAGCGCTTTCACAGGCCTTATATTCCATTTTGCTACCTATCGGCATTGAATAATGCGGCGAATTTCACAGCTAGCCTTATATCCATCAGCCAATACGATAGCTGTAATATCACTATCTAATACATGGCTAATAAAATCATCAATAATTCTATGTTGTACCGTATCATAGCCTGTACAGAACAACACCTTTTTGCCCTTGCTATATTGGAACAGGCCTTGCTTATGAAGCACGATTTGAGCGAGCATGCTCGGTGTTACAATAGCGCCTTCTTCACGATTAACGATAGACTGAACGAGTTCCAAGTTGTGTACATGATCCTCGTCTAAAGAGGCCCCCAACATTTGAAGATTTACAACACCTATTGTAGTCTTTGTTTGGCTAGGGATAACAGGTTCTGTATGTTTTGGAGCCTTAAGCCATTTTTCTTTAGCACCATCTGCCTCTACAACAATTTGCCAATTGGGATGCAAGGTGCTAAGATTATCGATGCTTTCACAATCTACAGAATCCACCTTAGTTCTTGTAATTCCACTAAACCAGGCGCCACAATAGCCTTGTTGAATACGTTTAGTGCAATATTCATCTACCTCATTAATATCCTTTGTATAAATAGGTTCGTACTGAGCCACTTGTGATTCGTACAATTGTGTCGTAGTGGTCACCACGATAGGTCGCCCTTGCAACCTGCCATACTCTACTAGCTTAGATAAAACTGTTGTTTTGCCGCCTGCACCAACCAATGCAACAATTCCGGGTTGAATAAGGCGATTCCAATACTGCGTTTGTGATGTCATAGCGTGAGGCCCCCTTTAGGAATGTAAAATGGTTATACTTTATATTTCTCGTCCATCCCCATAAATACCTTCTCTGGTGTCATAGGTAATGTACGAATATCCGCACCAACTGCATTTTTTACAGCATGTTGTATTGCGGGACAAGCTGTATTAATAACAATTTCACCAATGGATTTAACACCATATGCGCCACTTTCCTCATATGATTCAACAAAGGCTGTATGTAATTCACCAATATCTTGACGTGTAGGAATTTTATAGGTCATAAAATTATTAGTTTCTAAACGACCATTACTAGAGTATCTAACGTCTTCATACAAAGCCATACCAATAGCTTGTACTGCGCCGCCTTCAACCTGTACACGTGCTAGTTTAGGATTTACAACGGTACCACAGTCTACACAATTATACATATGTAACGGTATAATTTGTCCCGTTTGTTTATCTACCTTAACTTCAGCAATAGACGCCATAAATGGTGGTGGAGAGGTGTGACTCCCCCACGTTGCAAAACCCGTTAGTTGTTCAGATGTAGTTCCTACTAATAGCTTCGGTGCTAGTTCTTGAACGGACATTTTCTTTGTACCGTCCTTAGTCACACCTACTAAGCCGTCAAAATCAATATCTTCTGGTTTAACATCCATAAATTGCGCTAATTTATGGATTATCTTTTCTCTCAGTTCTTCAGCCGCCATTTTCGCCGCAGTACCCGTTACATAGGTCGTGCTCGATGCATAGGATCCAGGATCAAATGGTACGATATCCGTATCGGATTCAACAACCGTCATAGACTCCATAGGACAGCCAAGGACTTCACAAGCCATTTGTGTAAGAATTGTATTAGCCCCCATCCCCATATCGGAAGAACCCGTATACAAAGTGTAGTTACCATCATCGCCCAGACGAATTTCTACAGATGCTACATCGATATTAGCAACACCGGACCCTTGTAAGGCAAGAGCCATCCCCAAACCGCCGCGATAGCGCTCATCAATGTCCCAACTATGAGGACGCTCATCCCAACGAGCCATTTCCTTAACCTTATTTACGGTTTCTTGGAATAGTCCAGAATCCATAATTTCATCAGGATCATATACTAAGCTGCGTTCACCAGCAGCAATCAAATTCTTTTGACGAAGTTCTGCCGGATCTACACCCATTTCATCAGCCAAGCGATTGACTGCACATTCTAATGGCCACAATGCCTCTGTAGCACCATATCCACGGAAAGCACCGCCTGGAGTATGATTTGTATAGACGCCTTCCGTACCATAATGAACAGCTTTACCCTTGTTGTACAAAGGCACCGATTTATGTTCCCCTGCCGTAGTTGTTGTAAAGCAATGCGTAGCATGTGCCCCAGCAGCTGTGATAGAGTCCATATCGATAACTTGGATAATGCCATCCTTAGTAGCACCTAGACGAATATACCATTCACGAGCATGGCGCGTAGTGGAACAGGTTTGCGCTTCAGTTCTATCATAAAGAAGATAGCAAGGCTTTTGTAATTTCCAGGTTACAAAGGCGGTCATCAATTCTGTGCAAGCCGTTTGCTTAGACCCAAAGCCACCGCCAATACGAGGTTTAATAACGCGAATTTTTGAGGCCGGAATCCCCAGTGCACGTGCAATATGTCGGCGTACATGGAATACGATTTGCGTAGAGCTAACGATAACAATGCGGCCCAAATGATCGATATACCCAAAGCTTTGAAATGGTTCCATCGCAGATTGGCGCGTAGCTTGGTCGAAATATGTGCCTTCTACGACATAATCGCATTTAGCAAGTTCCGCTTCAATATCACCAACACGCTTATGGTACGATACACAAATATTGCGTTTATAGTCTTGTCCTACTGGAATATGATTGAGAATATCATCTTCTGGATGAACTACTGTTTCATGGTCCATAGCCGTGCGTAAATCAAGTACCGGTTTTTGCACCTCGTATTCAACCTTAATGAGAGGCATCGCCTTCAATGCAGTAGCTTCATCTTTAGCCACAACGAGGGCCACTTCATCACCTACATAGCGAACTACAGAATCGAGAATCAACGCATCATAGGCAGATGGCTCTGGATAGGTTTGCCCTGCCAAGGTAAAGCGCGTATTCGGTACATCTTCATATGTAAAAATGGCTTCTACGCCAGGGATTAATTTAGCTTTTGACGTATCGATGGATTTGATACGCGCCTGTGCATGAGGGCTACGCAACACCTTGATAATAAGGGCATCTTTAGGTACAAAATCGCCCGTATAAGAAGGTTTACCGCTTAGAATCCCCTTGGCATCGACTTTGTCATAAGACTTACCAACGTGTTTCATCATAAACCTCCTTGTAGATATTTGCGAACGCCTCGAAGTTGTGACTCATAGCCTGTACAACGGCAGAGATTACCAATTAAATATTCTCTGATTTCATCATCACTAGCATTTGGATTTCTTCGTTTCAATGCAATAGCACTCATCATCATGCCTGTAGTGCAAAAACCACATTGATCAGCCCCTTCAGAGGCAAGGCAATCGGCTAATAAAGTTGCATCTTCCTCAAGACCTTCTAGGGTTGTAATTGTATGCCCCGGCGCACGGAATGTTGGATATGCACAGGATAAAGTGATTTCATCGTCCACCCACACAGTACATAAACCACAGTTTGTCGTATCACAGCCACAGCGTACGCTATAATAACCTAAGTTGCGCAACGTAGTTAATAACATTTCGTCTGCTGGCACATTAACGGTTACGTTCTTATTATTAATCTTCAATACTAATTCCATTATTGTGCCACCTCCTTAACCAAGCGACGAACCATGGCTTTAGCCATCTCCATACGATATTCCTTCGATGCATGAGAATTTTTTTGGAACACCAATTCCTCTGATGCGATTTGGGCCGCTTCATCCAATGCTGCTAATCCTTTTTCTGAAAGCAAAGCACTTGCTTTCACCGCCAGTTGTGGTGCCCCAGGACGAGTCCCAATATAGATTTTATACCCCGTGTCATCATGACGAATAGAACCAGTTAAATACGGGAAATCTCCGCGAGAAATACGCAATGCTTCAATAGCAACCGGTACCTCATGATTTGGTATACGGATTTCTACTAAAATATCCTTTTCTCGATAATTCATATACTCTTGCATAGACATACGACCACCCTTATAAGTTACGATGTCTGCATGAACCGCAAGCAAAGCAGGGATTATATCTGAAAAACCAAACTTACTAGCTACAGATCCCCCCATAGTCGCCATATTTCTAAACTGTACGCCTAGAATTTCCTTGATACCTCGCACAACCGCACCACCGCAAAATGTTTGTAATGGTTCAAAGCGTTCCACATCGCCCTGAGTAGCCATAGCACCGATGACAAATTCATTATCTTCTTCACGAACATATCTTAAATTTAATCCTGACATGTCGATTACAGCGGGCCAAGTGCGACGACCTAAGCGCAACCAGCACCCCCCCGCAAGCATAGGCGCTGTTTTATTTTTTATGGCTAATTCATAGGCCTCTTCCACCGTCTTCGGTTGTAATACTTTCAAAAAAGCTAACATATTCTATCCTCACAATGGTATACTAAAAACAATAATTATCTTAATACATCAACTATATATGGTCCTATTTCAAGACCTATTAATTCATATACTTATATACTTTAATTGTAACAACTATTACATCGTAAATCTATGACAAACAATATAAAATTACAAGAAGTTTGCAAACAATTACATATACCCGTAGTGGGTACCACCTCTTGGCCACTCCCGAACGAGGCACGGCAAATTCTGTGTGAATCCAATCCATGCCCATTTACGGCTGCGGACTTAGATGAGCGACTAATGGGAACGCCTGATTTTATTCCGCGCAGTGCTATCGTATGTTTATTTCCATACCATGTACCTTACAGCGGTGCAACAAATCTTGCACGCTATACGTGGGCTACCGATTATCATCTCGTGGTGACAGACTATTTACAACGCCTCGTGGACGAACTGTCCTCTACAAATCCTAGTGAATTATTTTCCATTCATTGCGATACAAGCCCATTAGCCGACCGATACATGGCATATCTAGCTGGGCTGGGGTTTTATGGGAAAAATAAGTGTTTTATCAACCCAATCTGGGGCTCCTACATTGTCATCGGCACCGTACTTACCACCCTTGAATTTGAGCCAAACACGCCTATGACAGAAACCTGTCTAGGCTGTAACCGCTGCATCTCAGCATGTCTTGGAAAATGTTTAGACCACAACGAGTTTAAATATGACACCTGTAAAAGCTATTTAACACAAAAAAAAGGTGACCTCACCGATGATGAGCAATCGATCGTCGGGAAATCACCTTTAGCATTTGGTTGTGATTTGTGCCAAGAGGTATGTCCTCATAATAAAGATCTACCTACAACACCAATTGTTGAGTTCCAATCCATTGAGCCTTATGTAGACATCGAGGAATTGGAATCAATAAGTAATAAAGAATTCAAAGCCAAATATGGTCATCGTGCCTTTTCGTGGAGAGGAAAAAAGATATTAATACGAAACAATAAATATATTAACTCAAAAACTTTACAGCAAAAATAATCGCTCCACTTATATTATATTTTGTAATAGTTCAATTGATCTAATGATTGACTGAGTGCTGGCACATATTCTTCGATGAACATATCTACCTCCGGCATATTGAGGGATTCTAATTTAGCTAAAATCGTATCGTGGGCCTCCTTGAATTCATCATTGCCCGCATGTAATTCATTGACACATTTCATATACGCAGATAATGTATCAGCTGCTTTCACAATGGGCCATTCAGGCAACGTTTCAGCATCCACAATATACGGCTTGTATATGGCTTGCAATCGTTTTGGTAAGGTACTTAACATTTTTTCTTGTGCTAAGGTTTCTACCTCACCATATAAAGAACGCAGCTTTGGATCAAAATATTTAATAGGCGTTGGCATATCTCCCGTAAAAATTTCACTGACTTCATGATACATAGCGATAACAGCCACCTTATTAACATCAAGATTCCCACCAAAATATTCATTTTTTAGAGCCGCCAAATTATGAGCTACCATGGCTACTTCAAGGCTGTGCTCCTGAATATTTTCTGTTTCTGTATTGCGCATCAAACTCCAACGATTGATAAATCGCATCCGTTTTAAAAAAGCAAAAAATGAACTCATACATATCCCCCTTACACTGAAGGTCCCACCACCAGGTAGGACCCTTTATATTATTTGTATAGTCAAATTATAGTTATATTAAATAACACCGCGTAGCTTAAATCCATAATCTAAGAATTGCACCGCCTCTTCCCAACGATTATCATCATTGAGCATAACGATAATCATGGTATGCCCTTTACGCGTTGCCGATGCAATTAAACACTCCCCTGCCGCATTGGTAAAACCTGTTTTCAAACCATTAGCACCAGGGTATTTGTTTCGAATAAAGTGATTTGTTGTGCGAATTGTTTCAGGCTTTCGATTTTGATAAGGCACCTTATAGTAATCATTGGCTACCTTATCGCGGAACATTTGGTACTTCATACCATAGGCAGCAATCAATGCCAAATCACGTGCCGTTGAATGATGCCCCATTTGTGTTAATCCATGAGGATTTAAAAACACACTATTTTTAGCACCCGCCTTTGCGGCTACGCGATTCATATCTTTAGAAAAATTAGCTACAGAACCACTTACATTTTCAGCAATTACCACAGCCGCATCATTGCCACTGGCCACCATCATACCTTCTAGAACACCTTCTAAGGTAATTTGGTCCCCCACTTGTATACCTAAATTAGATTCCTCCATGCTCGTCGCATATGGGCTAATCGTAGCCAATTCATCTAATTGCGTTCCCTTCAATTCTAGAGCGGTTAGCAACGTTACCATCTTAGTTGTACTGGCAGGATGCATCCATTTATCGGGATTCTTAGCAAATAAAATTTCCTTTGTATCTGCATCAATGAGTACCACTGCTTCACCAATGGTAGATGGAGGCGTAGGTGCAGCACCATGAGCAACAGTACCTAGAATCATAGCACCTATGAAAGCTAACGCCAATATAAATCGTTGCCACACTAAGTGCCTATGCATTATTAAATCTCTCATATCAATCTCTTTCTACATATTATTAACTTGTAATTTCATGATTTATCAGCTTTCTTGATTCGTGGTAGTTACTTTTTTCTTAGTACCTTTAATTTCACCTGTAGAAGTATCTGCGTTTTGTATATATACAACACGTTGTGGATATGGAATATCTATACCATGCTTATCAAAGGCATCTTTCACATCGGACATAATACTATATCGAACATCAAGAAACTGACTAGTTTTAACTTCTGCAAACGCAGAAATACGCACAGAGTTATCACCAAATTCAGAAATACCAATCTCCATATATTTAGCATTTAGAATACGTTTATCCTTGGCAAAAACGTCCTTTAAAATTCTAATCGCTTCATGATGATCATTGTTATAGCCAATATCAAAAACAAACGGAATCATTCGTTCAGTCATATAGGAATAATTCGTTACTGATTGAGATGTAAGAATCGAATTTGGTATGTACACCCGTTTCTGATCCTTTGTAGTGATAATGGTATTCATAAACTGTATGGATGTAACGCTACCCATAATGTCCCCAACCTCAATATAGTGTCCAGCACGAAATGGTTTGAATATTAAGATCAATAATCCTGATGCTAAGTTCGCTAGATTATTTTGTAATGCTAAGCCAATACCTAAACCAAAAGCACCGAAAGCTGCTACAAAGGATGTTGTAGGAACACCAACTTGATTAAGACAGATTAATAATAAACCTACAAGCAATACATAATTAATAATTTGAGATACAAAGCCCATTGCAGCAGTATCATAGTTGGCCCGTGTCATAACACGAACAGCAACGTTTTTAATCCACCGAATAATATAGCGGCCTACCAAAAATATAATAAGAGCAAGCAAAATATTGCCGGCTTGGCTAAAAAACCATTCCCGTAATTTTAATAGTACATTCGCATCTTTAAATAATAGCTCTGAAGCAGATGCTAAAAACTCATACATATAAGCCTCCATCTTTCTTAAAGTAATTTACTCAATTCTATGGTAAACATATGATATAATTTCACATATAAATATTACATATTATAAACATCACATATGAAGATAATAAATTGTTACCTTTTATTATAACTTTATATGCTATATCTAACAATGAAAAACTAGGGAGTCCTATATGCCTAACAATCCATATACAGCGCCAGATGAACTGGTAACTGGCGGTCATATTATAAAAGAAACATCTTCTGTGACAGTACTCTTTGACGATATCCACTATTCCTTGAGCAGTGGTCAGCTCAATGGAGGCTTTCACCATACCTTAGGGGTTCGCAACCAACAATTAACCTATCATATCGAAACGGAAAAAGATTTGCCTGGTGGTTCTGTGGCAAATTATTTAGCTCAAGAATTTGAACATATCGATGTGCCCGTTCATTTCAGCACAGCTCTGTTAACATCTGCTACCATTTCCCTTCACGCCTACACCATAGTACAAGAAAGCGATACGATTGTTGAAACCATCATTACTGGTGGATATAATAAAACGGCTCATCGTGCAGGTACTGGTTATTGCTACGAGGAAAGAAATGGAGAATTCCATACACCTGGTACGATTAACATCCTCGTGTTTACTAACAAGGCCTTAACAGATAGTGCTATGGTAAAGGCCATCATGACGATTACTGAAGCTAAAACGGCAGCGCTACAAAATTGGCAAGTGGAAAGTACAGATGAAGTTCAAAAATACAATATAAACGTAGACCATAGTTTAGCTAAAGAAGTGCATACTTCTGCTACCGGTACAGCTACAGATGGTATTGTATTAACCATTGATACAAATGGCGACCTATTAACAGACGCTGGATCCTATTCCCTATTTGGCGACACATTAGCCAAGGCCGTATACATCGGCGTACAACGTGCATTAACACTAGCTATAGAATTTGATGATTAATTACCTATGTTGATTAATTGCCCAAAATAACGAAAGAACCTTTGCGTAAAAACTTACAACAAAGGTTCTTTTTTATTCAGCCTACATAGTTACATTATTATGTAGAAATGCTCTATTATCTTAATATGCTCAGAAATGTTCTATTAGGCTTAATACTCTTGGAAAATTCTCTCCAAGTCTTTACATGTACGTTCTTTTTGTAATGCTAGCATCAATAAGATACGTGCTTTTTGTGGTGATAAACTATCACTCACAAAATAACCTGCGTCCTTATCTTGTGGAACTTTAGAAACAATACCGCTTCCCGTACGTGATGCTCTCACAACCGGTATTGGCAAATTAGATGTTACCTTACGAATAGTTTGTGGAATTGTACCATGACCTAGACCAGTTAAAACTAAGCCTGCCGGGTTTGTGGCTACAATAGCAAGCCCCACAATTTCTTCTATGCCCGCATAACAGGTCAAGATTTCTACACGCGGCAAATCGTCATCCGCTGGTAATCCAAACTCTGATGCCATAGTATGCTTGCGCAATGGGCTTGTGTAATAATGGGCCACACCATCTTGTACGATACCAAGGGGGCCAGAATTGGGACTACCGAAGGTCGCCACATTAGTAGTATTCATCTTTGTCACGTCCCGAGCACCATCGATATAGCCATTGAGAACGACTAGTACCCCCTTATTATAAGAGGCTGGTGTACGGGCTACTTGGATTGCTTGCAACAAATTAATAGGACCATCTGCGCTCACCGCACCGGCGGGACGCATGGAGCCAGTAATAACAATTGGCTTATCTGTATGTACCGTAAGATGTAAGAAATATGCAGTTTCCTCCATGCTATCTGTACCATGTGTAATTACAACGCCTTCAATATCATCATTATCTACACATTTTTGTACTAATTTAGATAATCTCACCCATTGAAATAGGGAAATATCAGAGCTTTCAATATTAGCGAACTGATTACATACAAACGGGCCATATTCTCTAACACCAGGCACAGAGGAGATGATGTCTTCCAAGGGTAATACGCCTGCTGTGTAGCCTGTCAAATCTGTATCTGAAGCACCTTGTCCCGCAATAGTGCCACCAGTACCGATAATTGCAATTTTTTTTGTCATCATATCCTCCACATAATAATTATAATTTAGATGGTGTAAAAGAAGGCATCAATTCTAATTTATGGCGATTAATACGTTGCAAGTAATCAATGCGTTCCTTCGTTTTTACATCATCAATTTCGCCCGTCCGAATGTACCGATCGAGAACGGCATAAGTAAATCCTAATTTGTCCTCATCCGATTGACCACTGAGACCATCACTGGGAATCTTTTCCACTAAATGACGTGGAATATCTAGTAAACGTCCAATTTGACGGACCTCTTCCACCACGAGTTGTGCTAATGGACTGAAATCGCCTGCTGCATCGCCAAACTTTGTAGAATAACCTACATAATCTTCGGATCCATTACAAGTATTCGCAACACGCGCACCATTTGGCAAGTTTTGCCCCACTGCATACAAGGTTGCCATCCGAAGGCGTGGTGGCGTATTAATTTCTGCATCACGAGCCAAATCGTTTCGACCAGTCACACGGAAGAAACCCTCCCCTTGTACAATAGCTTCTGTCAATGCGCAATAGGCATTGCCAATATTAACAATCATATAAGGAATACCAAGATGCTTTACAACAGCCTTTGCATCATCTATATCCGATTGTACATCATTGGGCATAAGAACCCCAACGACACGTTCAGCGCCGAGAGCCTCTTTACAAAGAGCAGCCACAATAGTGGAGTCTTTGCCGCCAGAGATACCTATAACAGCCGAACAGATCGGTCCATTTTCAGCAAAATAATCTCGAATCCAAGTTACTAATTCCGCTCTTGTTTTCTCTGGATTTGTAAGCATAAAGCCTCCTATTTTTTACGGCCAATACGATTTAACAAGTCCATCTTCATGTGATAATACTCAGGGCTCATATCTAGATAGTGTCTATGTGGGTTTTCAAATCGTTGTTCTTCTTCCCAAATTTCATTCTCTAATTGATATTGTACATAGCTACGAATGGCTTCTAAGGATGGCGACGCCACAACTTGTTCACCATCTTTAATAACTAATTCCTGCATATCTTTAAATGTACAATTTTCAAAGTATAATTCCTTCCAAGGCTTTTCAGGATCTATATAGCGATATGGTGAGTTCGTAGACGGAACCTCATGAGGTAAGGTCAACAATTCTGCAATGGCCTTTCCTTCTTCACTATATACGCGATACACCTTTTTTAGGCCTGGGTTCGTGATTTTTGTAACGGACTCAGAAATCTTAATACGCGGCTCCCACTCACCTTGCTTTTGTATGCCAGCAATCTTATAAACAGCCCCAAAAACAGGATCTGTTTTCGATGTAATCAGGCGTTCTCCTACACCGAAAATATCGATTGGGCCACCTTGATATAGGAGGGATGTAATCGTATATTCATCGAGACTATTAGAAGCCATAATTTTACAATCTTCCATGCCTGCTTCATCGAGCATATGACGAGCATGCTTTGCAAGGTATGCTAAGTCACCAGAATCTAAACGAATACCCTTCAACCGATATCCTTGAGGTTCCAACACCTCTTTGGCCACCTTAATGGCATTGGGAATACCTGAGTTTAACACATCGTAGGTATCCACTAAAAACACGGGATTATCCGGATATACCTCAGCATAGGCTTTGAAGGCTTCATACTCTGTATCATGGTACATAACCCAACTGTGGGCCATGGTGCCGTTAACAGGAATTCCGAATTGTTGACCTGCTAATACAGTGGCGGTACCATGAACACCGCCAATATAAGCGGCACGGGCACCATACACAGCAGCGTCTACATTATGAGCACGACGGGCACCAAAGTCAGATACAATACGTCCATCTGCAGCACGTACAATACGATTTGCCTTTGTAGCAATAAGCGACTGATGATTAATCATCGTCAGCACCGCCGTTTCAACGATTTGTGCATCAATAAGCGGAGCTACAATGGTCATAATCGGCTCGTTAGGATATATAATAGTGCCTTCTTTGAAAGCATATACATCGCCAGTAAATTTGAAATTACGTAAATACTCTAAAAACTCATCGCTAAATAGATTGAGCGATTTAAAATACCCGATGTCCTCATCATCAAAATGAAGATTCAAAATATACTCTACTACTTGTTCTAATCCACCAAAGATAGCAAAACCACCTTGATCTGGATTACGACGGTAAAATACGTCGAAGGCAACGCGATCTGTATTGTCTTGTTTCGTAAAGTACCCATGAGCCATGGTCATCTCATAGAGATCCATGAGCATACTGATGTTGCGACGTTCATGTTGCATACTTTCACCATCCTACATAAATAAAAGGGATATAATACAGCGCGTTCGTTATTCATTACGCATGATACTATTATAAACCATATACAGCTTCTTTTCTATTCACACTACATATGATATAACTATATTATAGATAATATTTACTTATTAATTAATGAATAAACATGAGCCATCCCATATTGGACAATAAAATCATATGGGAATCGTTTCAGAATGAGAGGCACAAAATGGACACAATCGTTCAAGCAAAACGCGTATTAGAAATTTTCAAAGAAATGAGCCAAATTCCACGCGGATCTGGCAATGAAAAAGGTATTAGCGATTATATCGTTAATTTTGCTCACAACCTCGGTCTTGAAGCTACACAAGACAGTGAGTTTAATGTAGTCATCAAAAAACCAGCTACACCAGGATACGAAAATCGTCCTACTGTTATATTACAAGGTCACATTGACATGGTATGCGTGAAAGGTCACGATTCAAATCATGATTTTGAAAAAGACCCTATTGCCAATATCATCGAAGGTGAATGGATGCATGCTGATGACACTACCCTTGGTGCAGATAATGGTATGGGTGGTGCCATGATTTTAGCGGTACTAGAAGATAAAAACCAACAACATGGTCCTCTACAAGTACTATTCACCACAAACGAAGAAACTGGTATGGACGGTGCGGCAGCAATCCAAGAAGGCCAAGTGACAGGCGATTACCTCATCAACCTTGATACAGAGGTCGAACATGAATTCTGCGTAAGCTGTGCTGGTGGTTGCCATGTTCACGTATCTATTCCATTGTTACGTGAAAACAATTTACCTGGTTATGATGCAGGTCTCTCCATTACTGTTCAAGGATTAAAAGGCGGCCATTCTGGTATTGAAATCATTGAACAACGAGCTAATGCTAACCAAGTATTAGCACGCGTTTTATATGATTTAGAAAAACAATATTCTATTAATATTGCCTCTTTTGCAGGCGGTGTAAAACACAATGCCATCCCATCTAAAGCAGTTGTTACACTCTCTGTACGCAGCGAAGATGTAGCAGCAATCAAAACATTACTTAAATACTACGAAAAACAATATCAACATGAATTCGGTGTAAAAGATCCAGGTCTTACATTGGTTGTTGAAGATATTGCTACACCGGAAGTAGTCTATGCAGATGATACATCTGAAGCATTGATTTCCTACCTCTATATCGCAGAAGACGGCGTTCATTCCATGAGCCAAACTATCGAAAACCTCGTGGAAACATCAAACAATCTAGCTATCGTATCTGAAACAAATCACACTATCGATATTCTCGTATCTGTTCGTAGTTCCAATGAAAATAGCTTAGAATACTTAACGAAAAAATTATTACTTCTCGCTGATACATTAGGCGTTTCTGCAGTTCGTACAGGCGGCTATCCAGCATGGGAATACGACAAAGGCTCTAGATTAGAGGAACAAGCCATTTCTCTTTACAATAGCATGTCCGATACACCAGCTAAGGTATGTGCAGTTCACGCAGGCCTCGAATGTGGTTTATTGAAAAAGGTATTACCTAATACAGAAATGATTAGCTTTGGTCCAACAATCGTTAGTCCACACACAAATATTGAGCGCGTACACCTTCCTTCCGTTGAACGTGTATATGTATACTTCAAAGCTTTACTAGAAAAATTGCAATAATTTCTCAAAACTTTGCAAAATAATATTTATTCATATAAGCGTATGCACTCATATATCTAAGATGAGGCATACGCTTTTTATGTAAAACTACTGTTTTCATCATATAAATACGTTCACATATACTCATATTAGTATAATGTTATCAAAATTTCTTATGATATGCTTTCCTACTGTATTTAAAGGGATTTCGGTATACCCATATGGGTATTTTTTTATGTAAACTAAGAGTAGTATACTATGTTTATATTTACAAGGGAGGTGTATTATGATACCAATTACTATCATATCCGGTTTCTTAGGAGCCGGAAAAACTACCTATTTACAATACATTTTAAATCAACGAAATACGAATGAACGTATATTAATCATAGAAAATGATTTTGGCGAAACCAGTTTAGATGCACAACAACTATCCACTTCTGGTGCTGTAGTGAGAGAGGTAACATCAGGTTGCATCTGCTGTAGTCTACAAGGTAATTTTAAGGATGCCTTAGTCGATATCTTATCCACACAGGACATAGACCAAATCTACATAGAGCCATCTGGAGTTAGCAAATTAAGTGAAATTATCAGCACCTGCATGGACAAAGAAATCTGCGAAAAAGCCTATATCGATATGATTATAACAATTGTAGATGCTATGCAAGCCCCAATGGCAATCAAAAACTTCGGACCTTTCTTTAAAGATCAAATCAAGCATTGCCATGCTATTTTACTTTCCCATATAGAAGATACTAAACAAACAGCAAAAACAAAGGAACTCATTACAGAATTAGTTCCTAATACACCGGTTTACACCGATATAGAGTCTCTCCAGCAAGATGTGAACCAAATCCACCAAATAGCACATGCGCACAATTATCATGACTGTAATTGCCACGGCCACACTCACGATTGTAATCACCATCAGCACGAACATGAACACCAACCATTTATAAGTCATACCTTCTACAATTTACAAACGCTAGAAGAACAACGATGGATGGAACTATGTAATATACTCCCATCTACTATTATTAGAGCCAAAGGGATTGTACCAACATCAGCAGGTCCGATGGAATTACAATATACACCTCAAAACTGCTCCATGAGCGCTACAAACTTAGACAGCTTTCACCTAGTCATCATAGGTACAGAAATAGATATAGCATCCATTTCTAGAAATGTGTGTAACCCATTATGATTCCTGTATATATCGTAACTGGCTTATTAGGCACTGGTAAAAGTACCTTAATCAACCAAGAACTGCGAGAACGAAAAAAACTAGGTTCCACAGAAATCATTACCTTTGAATTAGGTAATATAGTGCATTTAAAGGAACCACTCACCATCGAGCCAGATGACATAGAGATGAGTCCCGCCCATGTTATACTACAAATAGAAAATCATATTGTTAAAACTCGACCAAAAGAAATATGGATTGAATGGAATGGTATGTTTCCATTTCAGCAATTAGAATCGATCTTCTTTAGTCAAAATTTAAAAGAATTATGCCATATAGAACGAGTGATCTATACGGCAAAGGAAAATACAATACGTTCTATGATACAAGCCTTGGGGCCTGGGATTTTATCACAAATATATAGTGCAGATTATATTATTTTATATCCTACTGATAGTACACAAATACATAGTATTACACAACTATTACACGCCTATAATACAGAATGTACTATACTAGTATCACCATCACCTCAGGATATACACAATCGATTATCGAGGCCAAAATGGCCTTGGACACTGTATGGTATTGTAGCCATATTGACATTATATCTATTGCTTGTAACCGTATTCCGCCACAACATTTCCTATTCTATTCATCAGGTCCTTGCTATTACGTCAGGCATCATATTAGAAGGCATGCCTTTCTTATTGTTAGGCACGGTCATTTCTACAATTATAACGCTATTCATACCAGATCGTTGGCTATTGCGTTATATGAAAGAAGACTCTCTAAAAAGCTATGGTATTGCCCTCGGCAGCGGCCTCTGCTTACCGGTTTGCGACTGTGCTACTATCCCAATGTTTAATGCCCTATTGCAACGAGGCATACCACAACATTTAGGTCTACTATTTATGTTAGCTAGCCCTATCATGAATCCCATCGCATTATTGGCAACCTATTATGCCTTTCCAGAGGAGCCAAAAATCATCTTGGCGAGAATCATCGGCGGCATATTAATAGCTCTTATAGTAGCACTCACGTTTAAATGGTTTCCTCACAAATTAAAAGAAACTCAAAATAAACTACCGCAACCAAGAGACTACGAATATACACTACCCATACCAGAACGTGATAAAAAGAAAATCTTTTTACTTCATGTGGAAAAAGAATTCAGCCAATTACTGCTATATTTTGGAGCAGCAGCATTCACATTGGCCTTATTCCAGGTTTGGATTAAACCAGTATTCTTTGCTACATCATTTAATGTAGCTACACCAATTGCTAATGCATTATTACTAATCTTAGCATTTATATTCTCACTTTGTTCTACATCAGACGCCATTATAGGACGTACATTAAGCGGTCTATTCCCTATATCCGCAGTACTTGGATTCTTATGGTTAGGACCCATGATTGACATAAAAAATGTATACATACTTCGTCAGTACATGTCACTATCCTTTATACTACGTCTAGTTATTACAATCAGCATCGTTACGTATATTATGACAGTACTAGCTCAATTCTTATTTGTTATATAAGGAGAACATCATATGTTATCAGAACTACAGAATAAAGATATATTAAGTATTGTGAAAGGCTCACTGTACACAGCATTAGGCATCAGTATTTTATATTTACTTATTACAGGGCAATATAAATTCTATGTAGCGCCTCGATATGAATTATTTCTATTACTAGCAGGCATCGCCTTTTTATGTGGTGGCATCATCTCTATACTATGGTCGCCTACTAAACAGTATAAGCACAATTGGCGCTCTATTATCCCTATCATTATTCCCCTTGTATTACTAGTGGTACCTCCTATCCTAGCACCAACTACAGTACAGGTTGCAGGAAACACCGCATCTACAGAGGACAAAAATGATTTTGATTTTTCCCAAGATGATATTGGTGAAGTAATTACCATTAATAATGCGGCTAAAGAACCGGGGATTTCTAAATCAAAGAAAGAAATCGTTTTAAACTCAGACAACTATTATCGTACAATTGTGGCCCTTGGATCTAACCCTGATCAATATGTAGGCTACAAAATTTACATGACTGGCTATGTGAATCGCGATGACAATACATTGAAAGCTAATGAATTTACTCTATCCCGCATGTCCATGGCTTGTTGTATTGCAGATGTTGCGCCAATAGGCTTAACAATGCACAAAAACGACGGCGATTCCTTTAGCAATCAAAAATGGGTAACCGTAGAAGGCACCGTATCTACTAGAGACTTTCACGGTCGTAAACAACCATATATAGAAATTAATAAGACAAAAGATGCACAAGAAATCTTAGGTTATGTGTATCCATAAAATAGTGAAGGGCTACCACAATAGGTGATAGCCCTTTATTGTATATACTATTTTTATCTTAATTGTGAAATAATTCGTTTGCCCATAACAGCTGCCACAGCACACAAGAACACATCAGGACCAACAGGAATTAGGAAGCATGACCAAATTACAGGCCACCAACCGATAGGTGTGCCTAAATATAGATTCATAATCATATATAAGTAGACCATGCCAAATCCATAAACGATGAGTAGATTAATAATAGCACCTATTAACAATCTCTTTACCGAATAGGTTTGTGAAGTTTCACTAAAACGACCTACCACATAAGCACCAACCATAAATCCGATTAAATAACCAAAGGTTGGTTGAAGTACATAGCCTGGTCCACCACCTGATGTAAACACAGGCACCCCTATAAGTCCTAATATAATATAAATACCTACGCTAATAGCACCAAGGCGACTACCTAATATAATACCGGCTAATGTAGTGAATAAAATCTGCAGCGTAAACGGACAATTCGGCAATGGCACACGTATAAATGCACCTGCTGTAATTAACGTAACAAACAATGCGGTCATTGTTAACTCTTTTGTACTTAAATGTTGTTTTGGTATGGCACTCATGGTACACCCCTCCATCAAATACACAATAGAAACCTATCTAAACAAACTACATTTGTATTTAAATTTAAAATACCATTCTCATTAATTTATGTCAACTATATGCATTTTAAAAGTTTACATTTTCTATTTAATTTAAAGGAAAATACAATATTTCTGTCGAATATATAATATATATTGAAATTTTTCCGTATATATTTCTAGTTCTTCATTTTACATTCATTTTATCATATTAAATTATACGTAAGTAGATTTGATGAAATCTACTTTTACAATTGCTATTAGGCAAAATCCTTTTATGGAGGTAATCAACATGAAAAAAGTAAATAAGTTATCTAAAGTATTATGCGCCCTAGGCGTAAGCACTGTGTTATTTGCAGGTGTAGCAACAGCTGCAACATATCCGGCTCCTAGCAGCTGGGACGGTGTTGGTAGTGTAGCATCTCCAATGCAAAGTAGCGAAATCGACTACGTTGGTGCCGTTACTACATTACATCGCTACTATCCAGATGCTATGATCACTTCTATTTCCTATGATGCAAAACATCATCCTACATATGAAGTAGAAGCGTATACTAAGACACAAAAAGTAGAAATGAAAATTGATGAAGCTACTGGTCAAGTTGTCTCCAACGAAGCTAAATCCCTTAGCTACTGGAATCGCATGAAGAAAGCTCATAGCTTCAATCCACAAAACACAATCACTCCTGAAGCTGCTGAAACAAGAGCTATCGAACGTGTAGGTAGTGATTTCCAAACAATGGAATGGGAATTAGAAATGGAAGGCAATAAAGTTGTCTACGATTTAGAAATGACTAATGGTGGCGACAAAAAAGCTGATGTTAAGATCGACGCCCTTTCCGGCAAAGTTCTCAGTGCAAAAGTAAAAACCACTAAATACTAAGCACCCATTGCATATATTATATAGACTCACCTAACCACTTTATAATATATGTCTCTCTCCAAATTCTTAACACACTCATATACTAAAAACTCATAAAACTATACACACATAAAACAAACCCTTTTAATACACACACATATACACACACTAAAAGACCTTGAATCGTTGAATTCAAGGTCTTTTTCTTGTGCTATATACAAAATAATCGCGAGCACAAAGGCTCGCGATTGTTATAAGGTTTTCTTTTATGTTCTATAGGTTGTTGCAAGCTAAACGCTTGAAGGAGTTATGTTAAGATTAAGCTTTATCCAATGCTTGTGCAAGATCTTCGATAATATCATCAGCATTTTCAAGACCGATGGATAAACGGATCATATCTGGTGTTACGCCAGCAGATTTTTGTTGTTCTTCGTTAAGTTGTGCATGTGTTGTAGATGCAGGATGAATAACAAGTGATTTAGCATCGGCTACATTAGCAAGGTTGGAGAAGATTTCCAAAGCATCAACGAATTTAATGCCTGCTTCTTTACCGCCTTTTACGCCGAATGTAAATACAGCACCAATGCCTTTAGAGAAGTATTTATCAGCTAATGCTTTATATTTGCTGTCTGCTAATTCTGGATAATTTACCCATGCCACTTTAGGATGTTTGCTCAAGAAATCTACGACTTTGCGAGTATTTTCAACATGACGTTCTACGCGCAAGGACAATGTTTCAATGCCTTGCAAGATTTGCCAAGATGCAAGTGGTGTAATGCAAGCGCCTGTATCACGAAGCAATTGAGCGCGAATCTTTACAGTAAAAGGAATTGGTAAATCACCATATACTAACCCATTATAGTGTTCATCACCTGCCACAAAATCAGGATATTTACCGGATGCTTTATAGTCAAATTTACCAGATTCTACAACTACACCAGCTAATGTTGTGCCGTGACCACCAAGATATTTTGTAGCAGAATGAACAACTACGTCAGCACCATGTTCTAATGGACGGAACAAGTAAGGGGATGCAAATGTATTATCTACGATCAAGATAATATTGTGTTTATGTGCAATATCAGCCACTGCTTGCACATCGATAAGATTAATACCAGGGTTACCGATGGACTCGATATACACAGCTTTAGTATTATCATCGATAGCTGCTTCGAATTCTTCTAAATTATCTGGGTTTACAAATTTAGTTTCAATGCCAAAACGTGGCAATGTAGCAGTGAACAAGTTATATGTACCACCGTACAATGTAGATGCAGCAACGATGTTATCACCCGCACCAGCTACGTTCAAGATGGAATATGTAATCGCTGCAGAACCAGATGCTACAGCAATACCACCAGCACCACCCTCAAGTTGTGCTACGCGAGCATCTAATACGTCAGTCGTAGGATTACCTAGTCGAGAATAAATGCCACCAGGATTAGTCAATGCAAACCGACCAGCTGCTTCTTCAGCATCTTTAAAAACAAAGGATGTAGTTTGGTAAATAGGCACCGCACGAGCACCTGTTGAATCAACTGTATGGCCAGCATGTAATTGTAATGTTTCAAATTTATATTGTTTGCTCATTAAATTCAACTCCCATTCATCTAAAGGAATAAACTTCATTTCTTATGCCTATTATATTACTATGTATTAAAAAATATGTCTACCACTTTTTATAATACATTCTCCATAACTATAAGCTATAGCAAAAATTTTGGTGCCTATCTATGTACCGGTAAACCAAATCAATTCCCAATGGCTCCACCGGCCGGGTCTGACTCCGGCCTGCGGCCTCCGCAGGGCCAAAGTCGCCATTGGAAACCGATTTGGTTTTCTTCATATATAACATATTCAAAGGGCGCCAAAATTTTGGCGCCCTTTAAATATAATATTGATATAAAGAACCGGTGGGACATCAAAACGACTTCGGGCTCCGCTTTAGCGCAGTAGCGTGTCGGCTTTGATGTCCCACCGGTTCGAATACTAATGTATTTTAAATATAAGCACCAAAATTTTTATCTCGTTCAAACTTCATCTTCTGGATTTGTTCAATGATGTAAGGAGTTTCTTGGTATACATAGTAGTTCAACCAATTAGTGAACAATAAGGTACTTACGGATCTCCATCTTACGATAGGACGTTGCTTTGGATCATTATTAGGGAAATAATTTTCTGGAACTGCAATATCATCGCCTTTTGCAACATCCCGTTCATACTCACGATTTAGCGTATCCCAATCGTATTCAGCATGCCCAAAAATAAAGATATGTTTATTATCTAAACTGCGTACAATGGCTGCACCGGTCGGTTCAGAACCAGCCAACAACTCTAACTCTTTATTTTCTTTAATTTGCTCTAAGGATACTGTTGTATGACGGGAATGGGGCATCCAGAATCTTTCATCAAATCCACGCAATAATAATGGCCGATCATTATAAATGTCATGTTCGTAAACGCCAAATAACTTATTATCCATAATGCGTTTATTAATGCCGAAATGATGGTAAAGACCAGCTTGTGCACCCCAACAAATATAGAATGTGGAGTATACGTGTTCCTCGCTCCAATTCATAATCTCTACGAGTTCATCCCAGTAATCCACCTCTTCAAAAGGCATCAATTCAACTGGTGCACCAGTAATAATTAAGCCATCAAAGAATTCCTCTTTAACCTCATCAAAGGTTCGATAAAAGGTTTCCAAATATTCTTCATCTACATTCTTAGATTTACGAGATGCAGTATGAAGCAAGGTTAAATTAACTTGTAACGGGCTATTACTAAGGGCTCGCAGAATTTGAGTTTCTGTAACCTCTTTCGTAGGCATCAAATTGACAAGCAAAATTTGAAGCGGACGAATTTCCTGTGTTTCCGCACGCTCTGTATCCATTACAAATATATTCTCTTGTGCTAACTTTGTTATAGCCGGTAAATTTTTAATTACTTTAATAGGCATTATATAACCTCCTAATACCCTTTCGACTCATACGCACGACGAAGGGAATCTAAACCTTCCACTAAAGTAGCACGAGGACACGCTACATTAATGCGTTCAAAAGTTTCTCCATCTTTACCAAACATAGAGCCACTATCAAGCCATAATTTCGCATCATATAATAACCATTGTTCACGCTCATCTGCAGTTAATGGTAACTGAGAACAGTCAAACCACATGAGGTACGTCCCTTCTGGACGATACATGCGAAGCTTCGGCAAGTATTGCTTGAAATAATCAAGGGTAAATTGAATATTACCTTGAATATACACTTTCAATTCATCGAGCCACGGGCCACCGACTTCATAAGCACCTTGGCAGCCCACAAGTCCCATTGTATTTAGTTGGCTATAACCGGCTTTATCAATTTCCTTAACAAATCGTTTACGCAAGGTTTCATTAGGAATAAACACATTCGATACTTGCAGACCTGCAATATTAAAGGTTTTGCTAGGGGCCGTACAAACAATGCAGTGCTCCGCATAACTTTCACCAAGATTAGCAAAAACCGTATGTGTATGACTGTCCCACACAAAATCGGCGTGAATTTCATCGCTAACGATAATCACATTATGTTTAATACAAATATCGCCGAGGCGTTTTAATTCATCCTCAGTCCAAACGCGCCCCACCGGATTGTGAGGATTACAGAGAAGGAACAATGTCACATTATGCTCTACTATCGCACGCTCAATGCCATCAAAATCAATGGTATATGTATCTTCACCTTGAATCAACGGTACATTAATGAGATTTCTGTTATTGTCATCAATAACTAAACTAAACGGATAGTATACAGGTTGATTAATAAGCACCCCTTCACCTTCATTGGTGAAAGCTCGCACCGCCATAGCGAGTGCGAACACAACGCCAGGCGTTTTTACTAGCCACTCTTGTTCAATGGACCAGTTAAATCGAGAAGAGAACCAGTTTTTTAATACATTAACATACTCATCATCGGATTCAGTGTATCCAAAAACACCATGATTAACGCGATTCAACAGAATTTGCTTTAATTCACTAGGGATTTCAAAATCCATGTCTGCCACCCAAAACGGCAACACATCTGCTGGTTTACCACGTTGTACAGCAAAATCATATTTTAGAGACTTTGTATGCTTACGATCTACGATTTTGTCAAAATTATATCGACCCATAATAGCCTCCTTTTATTTATTGAAAGCTTGTGCTAAATCAGCAATCAAATCATCTGTATCTTCAATGCCAACGGACAAGCGAAGCAAGCGACGAGTAATCCCTTTACGTTCTGCATCCTCTGGCTTTAAATCAGGATGTGTTTGTGTAACAGGATATGTCAACAAGGATTCTGTACCACCAAGACTTTCAGCAAATTGAATCAACTCAATACCTTCCAACACCTGTTTAGCCGTTTCTTCGCTATCCACTTCAAAGGACAACATGCCACCAAATCCCGTTGACTGAGCTTTATTTACCTCATAACCAGGATGTTCTGGTAACCCTGGGAACAACACCTTTGTTACCTTTGGTTCCTGTTTAAGCCATTCTGCAATAGCAATAGCATTCTTTTGATGTTGCTCCATACGGAGTGCTAATGTTTTGATTCCTCGAATAACGAGCCAGCTATCAAAGGCAGACAAACAAGCCCCCACTGTCTTATAAACGAGGCGCAGTTGAGCTGCTAAGGATTCATCGTTCACAATAGTAAAGCCAGAAATAACATCATGATGGCCTCCAATAAATTTTGTACCACTATGTACAACAATGTCGGCTCCTAGATTTAATGGTTTTTGGAAATAGGGACTTAAAAATGTATTATCCACAATAACCAAAGCATTACGATCATGAGCCATATTACTCACCGCACGAACATCTGTAATTTCCATCATTGGGTTTGTAGGAGTTTCAATATATACAGCCTTTGTATTAGGTTTGAATGCCGCTTGTACCGCCGTTAAATCAGAGGTACCAACATAGGTAAATTCAACGCCATTTTTTTCATATATATTAGTGAACAAGCGGATAGAGCCCCCATAAAGGTCATCCCCTAAAATAACGTGATCTCCAGGAGAAAATAAATGAAATACCGCATCGATGGCAGCCATACCAGAAGAAAATGCGATGGCATCAAAACCGTCTTCTAAACCAGCTATCAATTTTTCCAAACGATCCCGAGTAGGATTAGACTCACGGGTATATTGAAAGCCTGTAGTTTCACCTAAACCAGGATGAGAAAACGTACTAGACATATAAATAGCAGGAGAAATTGCACCTGTATTATCTGATTTGCCACCACCATGGACACACTTTGTATTAAACTTCATCGTAACATCTCCTTGTATATGGTAAGGTATATCATTTTATAGAACATACTATAAAGCCACTCTAATTTCCTAGTATTAGCTAGGAATTAATATACCTACTATCAAACTATAGTATAATAATATAACTATTATAAAAAGGTCTCTATACTTAGTCAATTAAAAGAGCTTCTCACAAAGCGTAATAAGGCCTTTTAAGTCATATGTATTTTGAATGAGTAGCCATAACTTTTAGTTTCATGTATAAAATATACTACTACCAGAATTTTTATGAGTTTACAGGAAACAGTAAAACTAGTTTCTATACCTATACCAGTACTTCTATTGTAATTACATCGAGCATTATCTATACTAATATTAGTATAAGTTTTTGTAATTATAAATATCATTTTGAGGCATCATGCAAAACACTATTAAGGCTTTAATTTTAGGAGCAATACTCATTGTATCCCTTGTTACATCTCTTCAATTTGGATCCACCTTTATCCCCTTAACAGATGTACTAAATAGTCTCTCCTCACACTTAGGAGGACAAAACCTTTCTATCCCTCATATGACCGACACAATCTTGTGGGATATTCGCTTACCTCGCCTATTATATTCAATCTTAACTGGCATCGGCTTATCTGCTGTAGGTCTTTTAATGCAAACGGTAACACGCAATGCACTAGCAGACCCTTACGTGTTAGGTGTATCATCAGGAGCTAGTACAGGGGCTGTATTCGCCATCATTTGTGGAGGTCTACCGTTACTAGGAGCATACAATACGCCTTTCTTTGCCTCCTTTGGTGCCATGTTATCCATCATATTAGTTTTATTATGTGTTGGTAAAAGTAATAGTCCTGTTAAACTCATCCTTATTGGCATGGGTATGACAGGCATTTTCTCAGCGTTAACAATGATGATTATTTATGGTGCTAAACACGAAGCACAGGTGCGAAGTGCCATGTTTTGGTTATTAGGTAGTTTCGCGGGCATCCAATGGCAAGATTTACCATTATCAGCCATCATTGTCGCTCTATTTTGTTTATTCATCTACATTTATAAGCAAGATTTAGATGTCTTACTCCTCGGCAACCAAGAGGCTGCCAACATGGGACTTTCAGTTAAAACATTACAATTATCAATCGTTATAACATCATCCATAGTGATTGCTACCTTAGTATCTAAGGTAGGTGTGGTTGGTTTTATCGGTCTTATTATCCCCCACCTCGCTCGTATTACAGGTGGTCCTAAACATAAAAATACTTTGATATTTAGCATGCTCATAGGCAGCATCGTCATGATTTGGTCTGATGTACTATCTAGAGCACTATATAGCCCAGAAGAAATCCCTATCGGTGTTCTTACCTCTTTATTAGGGGCCCCATTATTTATCTGGATTATTATGAAACGATATAAAAATATCGGCTAAGTACAATACAAGGATTAGTTAATCCTATTTCTAGGACAAAGGAAATTTATGTATACAGTTAATCACTTAAGCTTTGACTATCCTACTCGATCCGTATTACATGATATATCGGTAGAGTTTCCCACTAATAAAATCACAGCCATCATTGGCCCTAACGGGTGCGGGAAATCAACATTGTTAAAGCACTTATCAAAATCAATCTATTCTAAGGGAACCATCACACTTAATGATGAACCTTTAGAGTCAATCGATTCGTCACGATTTGCAAAATTTGTATCCATCTTATCTCAAATGCATGATGCTATGATTGACGATTTTCTTGTGAAAGATATAGTTCTCATGGGGCGCTATCCTCATAAGACACGCTTTGGGAACTATACAAGGCGAGATGTAGCCATTGCCGAATCCTATATGGAGCATATAGGTATTTCTCATCTTGCAAACGAAGAAGTGCAACACCTTTCAGGTGGTGAATTACAACGTGCATTTATTGCAAAAGCCCTAACACAGGAACCTACCATATTATTGCTAGATGAGCCTACAAACCATCTAGACCTAAAATATAAGTTGGCTTTAATGAAAGAATTGCAAACATTCAAAGGAACGGTTATTGTTGTTCTTCACGACATTCAATTGGCAGCTACCTATTGTGATAATATCGTATTAATGAATAAGGGACGCATTGTAAAAACAGGTTCTCCACAAGAGGTGTTAACACCAGAGCTATTGGAACCTGTATTTGAAATCCCCTTTACCACAAAGACAGAAGACGGTATTTATCGTATTCAATATTAGATTTTATAGCGTTTAACGCTAAAAAATATATAGCTATATGCAGGTATATAGCTAATCTACTTATGTTGAGGATTTCCTCACTTACTGTTTTTACAGAAAGGACATTATAATGTTAAACAAAGTAAAACGCTTTACCCTTCTAGGACTATTGGTGGCAGGCACAACACTAGCTTTCACTGGCTGCGGCACTACGTCCCAACAAAACACGCAAACAGCACAAGCAATCGCTAGCTGGAGCGAAACATTCGACGGCGCTACTACAAACTTCTCCGTAAGTGCACCTCCAACACATGCTGTATCCATGTCCCAGGCAACAACCGAAATGATGCTTCAACTTGGTCTCGCTGACAAAATGGCAGGCACTGCATTTAAAGAAGAGGAAATCTACGAGCCATTACAAGGTGAGTACGACAAGGTAAAAGTATTAGCTGAAAAATGGCCTTCTTACGAAGTATTCATGAGCGTAAAACCTGACTTTGCTACTGGCTGGCCTGATTCCTTCAGCAAACGTGCCATTCCAGCAGACAAAATGATTGCTAATAAAGTTAATATTTGGTTACCAGAATCTATGCTTTCTACTAAGGCTGATTTAGAAACTAACTTTAAAGATATGATTATGTTAGGTAAAATCTTCGGTGTAGAGTCTAAAGCTAATGATTGGGTTAAGGCTCAACGTGATACTCTTACAAAAGTACAAAACCAATTGAAAGATGTCCCTAGAAAACGCGTATTCATCTATGATTCCGAAGATGGTCAACCGTTCACAGCATTTGAAGGCTATACAACTAACATTCTTCGTCTCATCGGTGCCGATAATGTAATGAGTGGCCTTGGTGTTGATAAAACTTGGGCTAAAGGTTCTTGGGAAACTGTAATCGCCCAAAATCCTGACTATATTATTATCGCTGACTACGGCAATTCCATCCGCAACGATGATGATTTCCAAGAAAAAATCGCTAAATTGAAAGCTAATCCTCAATTACAAGACATTACAGCGATTAAAGAAAATCACTTTATCCGTGTAAAATTGTCTGAAATCACACCTGGTGTTCGTACTGTTGACGCTTTAAAACGTTTAGCACAAGAAATTCACGGTATTACAGTTCAATAAATCTCTTAAAATTTTACCTATATCAACATGTATTCGACCATAAATTATTTGTCTTCTATACTTTGGCGCAAAAACAATATGATATTTACATCTCCATTTACTATGTGATAAGCTTTTTACGTCATTCATTAACATTGAACCTCCTATATTAAAATGTTGTGGTTACTAGGCCAACTTCATTTTGCCACTAGGAGGTTCTTTCCTTTTCTCTAAGAATTTTTTTACCGCCTCCCCAAATTTAACTGGAGTTTTAGTCATGCCTATTCGGTGTACAAAAAGAATGGCACCAACCATACATATGATTGGTGCCAAAGAGGATTGGTTCTCTTTTCAATTGTTTGAGAACAGTTTACACAAAAGATATTACACTGCCTATTATTTACTTATTATAAATGTATTATACGCTTACAATAGCTTTATATACGAAAAGCCAATTTTAACACGATAATAAATATCAATAAACAAACAAAAGATGTACCATAAAAATCATAGCTAATCTGAGTACCTGTTATGAAATCATCTACTATTCCATATATGATAGAAATTATTCCCAATATTGCAAATCCGTATAATATTAATCGTCGCATTCCTATATCTCTTTCAATTATAAATTAAATAAGTGATATGTATCTCTAAGTACTTTATCATATATAACAATCATGTTTGAACCACTGTTTGTAAAATACTCATTACATTAAATCGCCGATATTATGAATGATTTTATATTAAAAGCATTTTAAATATATCTGTATTTTATACTCGTAAAACTAATTTTAAGATACCAAAAAATACTAGCCAAGCAACAAAACCTGCACCATAGAAATCATAGTGAATCTCAGCACCAGTTATGAAATCATAGGCCATTCCATATACAATGGATATTAATACAAATAATGCAAATCCATAGAAAAATAAACGTTTCATGATATTAAATCCTCCTAATTTTTAAATTTAATGGTTATACCCCCACCAGCACCAACAAAATATGATAAGTCGCCTTTTATTTTAATTGTACCTTTTTCTTTATTAAACCCACCTTCAATTCCAGCTCCAACTCCAGCTCCATATACTTTACCTTCTGCAATAATAACAAAACTTCCAAAATCTAATGAATATTTCCCCTGAGCAGCCGCTAATGCAGCCAAAGCTTCTGCTTTAACATATAAATTACCTTGCCCTAGGGCTCCATCTACACTTCCAGCCAAATATAAAATGTCCCCATTTACTTCAACTTTAGCGGCATTTTTTTGAGCTTCATGGTGTACTCTAACGAGACTCACCTCTCCTTTAACACCAGAACTAATACTATTGTTAAAACTTAAACCACCTATATCTGTATCAGTATGTATTCCAGTTATATTTGTTGTTTCGTTACCAAACAATCTGAAATTACTATGTTTATCAGGATTTGAAATTCCTTCCTGATACGGCATAATATAACTTTCATTTTTAGTATTAGATTGTATAAAATTTAATGGTTTTTCCAGAGAATTATTCGAGGAAACATCCCAAATATTTTGAGTATGAAGTTTAAAATAATTATTTGCAATAAATATTTCACGTGAACTTATGATCTTATCATTCGCTTCTCTCTTATACATATAAAATGAATCTTCTAACCCATTTAATATTACATATTTATATACAAGATTACTCATAACATCTTGAAATGATCCCGATCCAAGTTCATCGGATTCTAGTTTATCATATAGCTCTCTAGAGGTCGCATTACTTGTTTTATATATATCAGGATGATTATATTCATGCCACATTAAGGTTTCATAAAAGGCTAACTTTCTAACCCATTCATCTAAACTAATTTCTCCATATTTAAAACTTCTATAATCACGTAACAAGTTTAACTGATCATCATGAGTCAACCAATTATTATCAACGGCTGAATTTATCAAAGGTGCTGCTATTGATTGATCACTAATACTTTTCCCTAAAATTATACTAACTAACTTTTGCATATCAGGATTATCAATTTTTCTCAGAAGTGGTTGTGCAACTTCATTTATTGCACTAATTTTAAACCCATCAAAAGAATTATATCCAGAAAGCTTCGATATAGTTGCACCAAATGCACCATGTAAAGCAACTTTATAAATTCCACCATCATCCCATTTTTTAGCCTTATCAATATATTCTTTTGCTAATTTTTCATTATTAGAATTTTCAGCAGATTCTGCTAAGATCACATATTTTTTTTGTTCGCTAACAGCAATATCACCTATCAACCTATAACCTTTATTAGAAATTTTTGTTAACAATATTTGTTTTTCTTCTACTGTTTTTTTATCAAAAATTGGTGCTAATTTATTAAGTGCATGTTCCGTATCATGATTAATCTTTTCTAAAGATTCTTTCTCAGCAATTTCAATGATACCTTCACTAATAGCTGAATGCGTAGTAGACTTTGAGCTACCTTTTACAGGAATCCCCATTTTAGGACTACCTGTAATGCCTATTGGATTATTTTTAGTGCGTTTGGTCGTAGATAAACTATAGCCAGAAGTCTTGGCAGAATAAGATGCTTCATTTTGAATATCATTCATTTTTAAAGAGTTAGAGGATAATCTATTTTTGGATTTATCAGGACTACCTTTAATTATACCACCTGTAAGTGTAGTTGCATGATTTACCTGTACATTATATCCGCCATCACCTGCGTATATACCAGCCTGATCTGTGACACTTGCATAATGGCTATCTGTTGTCCCTCGAGAATTTTCAAATCCAACTCTTGCTGGCCCACTCATTCCATAAGATACAGATATACTTTTATTTTTACTAATTTTATGATAGTCATTCGTATCTTGTAAACTTTCAATGTTCAAATCATGTCCAACTTTTGTAGTTACACTTTCACCGATAACCTTAGAACCAATAATTTCTGTATTATTTCCAGAGACAGTATTTACTTGTT
>NZ_BBXI01000002.1 GCF_001078375.1 Veillonella tobetsuensis | reverse complement strand
CCCTAGATACAAAAGTACCGCTCGCTTAATCATATATTTCCTCTCTAAACAAAACATAAACTCATATTTTATATTTTATTATGTTTTTTTTTTTTGAAAGTCAATAGAAGATTTAGCAAAAAAAAGATGTACTACATCTATGATATGGACCCCCTTTACTGGTTGTCCAGTAAAGGGGGTCCATATCAATACTCTAGCCTTTTTTATTGTTTATATAAATTTATTTATGTTACTAACATATGATCCACTAATATCCATAAAACAATGAGAGATATAATAAGACTCATGGTCAGTACATTAGACGGCGTCGTATCAAAGAAACCATATTTATGTGCCATTTGTTTCGTAATAATTGTGGTTCCCGTTGGCGCTCCAAATCGATTAGCAGCGCTCTTTCCTGGCAGAGCCATAAGAATAAGCATAATAGGCACTCCTACAAAAGGAATAAGTCCTACTAAAACAAACCAACCAGCCCAACCTATATCATGTAAACGACGTACTGCAACAGCAATACCAGGTATAACAAAGCCAATAGATAATACGACAAGTGCAACTAAACCTAGACCAACACCTGTAGTTCCTGATACGGTTGTAAAACGACTAAGAAAAGCACAGATAAACAATATAATAGATACAATTAGCAGATACATAAGGATAAATCGCCAGTATTCACCACGACTGGCTCGGCCTTCAAAATCTGCATATTTACGAATTGCACAATGTTTAAAATTCTCTATAAAACCTAGTTCATAAGAGTCGATAGGCAAAGGAACATTTTTCATGTGTCTACAATATGGACAATACCGCTCTGAATCCGGTATCATCTGTCCACATTTAGAACAAGCCAACATACAAAACCTCTTTCAACGATATAACTTAACATCAATAATTATTATCTAATCAAACTAATTATTTTCATCTATTATTCATTTTACAAGATTTTTCAATATAGTCAATAAAACTTAGGTTAAACTTTTATAAACTTTCTAGGGTATAGTAATAAAACCACTTGTGTTATAAGCTATCCACGCAGCTGGAATAAAATCATATACAAATACCCAAATGTATAAAATGATTGCAAGAGCTCCCATCGTTACGTCTTCACGCAATGATGCAGTACGCTCTATTCCAATTTGCTCTTCTTCGGTAGGAGTAACTACAACATATGAAGTTCTTTCTCCATACGCATTTGATGAAACATCTCCTTGTTTAACAAAATCAGATAGCAGTACAAAAAAACCAACAATAGGTATTAATACCATAAACAATGTCATTCCACTCCGCCCAATATCATGCAATCGCCGACTGGAATAAGCGATGGTAGGCATTAAATAGATCAAATGCATTATAATAAATAGCCAGATCGTATAATCACTTATATCAGAATTTTCTCCAAATATCATATCCACTATAATACTAAGAACACCTAAGCTATTTATGATAATCTCTCGACTCACCATGAATCGCCAAAATTCACTCCGACTAGCACGTCCTGAAAAAGTAGCATATTGCTTAAATCCGCGTTTAAGGGCTTCCATATAGCTAACATCATATATCATATTTTGTTCCATGGGTCCCCCTATCTACGCTCATATGGCGTAATGGATTCAATACGCCATGTTTCATACTCATATATCATATGTACAGCCACATTGTTTGGATAGTCTTTTTCTTTGAAAGTCATATCAAAATCAATATGTTTAATATCATCGTCATCTACATATACACCATCAAGAAAGAAAATGCTGATTTCTCGTCCATGATTTGCTTTCACGGACTTAACCCATTGATCATAGGTGCCATATCTTTCACGCTCTCTATGAGCAAGCAAACGATACGCAGCTTGGTATTGCTCCTTATTAAGATTTGTATAATACTCAGTCATGACCTGTTTTGCAGAACTGACAGCTGTATCACTATCAAGTGTTTTTGCTGCTAAGGTCATAAAAGCGCCCGGTTCCATCCGTAAATACGCTTTGATTTCCTTGTGTGTGGCAGAGTGAAAACTATATAATCCTATGGACCAAAACAAAATAGTAATCAAAGTCGCTAAAATAACGCTCTGTTTACCATAGGACTTAGGCGCTTCTTGCCCCTCTTCAGCATCAACATTTAGCACAGACTCATAGGTATTGCTAAATTGGTCCATTTCAAGATCAGATTCTAGTAGATTCGGACTTTCACTAGCAACAGAAGACACCTTAGAATCACGCAATAGCAAAACAATGATAATCAGAATACCTATATATGGAATAAATACCAATAGTAGCAGCCATTCGCTCGTATTAGTATCGCGAAGTCGGCATACCATAGCGCCTAAATTAGGCAGCGTAAGCGTCATAAAAGCCACCACCCATACGGCAAATACGATGGCAACCATGTACACATAAAGCGCACTATTTTCTGATAATAGCCCTAAAACAGCTATAATGAAACCAAACAGCAAATGTTCTACTAGCATGAATTTCCAAAAGGCACTACGAGAAATAGTACCAGAAAACTCACAATAGCGATCCATTATATTCTCTTTTATCGTATCAATCACTAACTGTCGTATCATGAAAATTCCTTTTCTCAAACAATATATCTAGAATAATCATACCAAATATATTAATTATTTCTCAATGAGTAAAAAACTACACACCCCCCATATGTATTGAAATACTTGTAGCACTATATACAAATAGGACCTATCCATCGATAGGTCCTTATTATCCGTATGCTATAAATCAACTATTATGCGCCGGCCTTTAACACCGCTTGTTTCATAGATTGTACGTAATCAAACAATGCTTGATCTGCATTTTCCCCATGTTCAGCAATGATTTTAACAATAGCGGAACCTACGATAGCACCATCAGATACGCGAGCCATAGCTTCCGCTTGTTCAGGCTTGGAAATACCGAAGCCAACGGCCACAGGAATATCCGTGTATTTGCGAATGGTTTCAACGATGGATTTAATATCCGTCTTGATTTCGCTACGCATACCGGTAACGCCCAAGGACGATACACAATACACGAAACCTTCCGCTTCTTTTGCGATCATTTCGATGCGATTTTCAGATGTTGGGGCAATCAAGGATACTACTTCAACACCATGCTTATGAGCAATTGTTCCAAGTTCACCTTTTTCTTCAAACGGCATATCCGGCACAATAACGCCAGAAATGCCAACCTCTTCACAGAGGGTAAAGAATTTTTCACGACCGAATACATAGATAGGATTCAAATAGGTCATGAATACGAGTGGCACTGTCACCGCATCATCACCAGTACGCAAACGGCGTACCATATCGAAGATATCGTGAATTTTTACACCTGTAGACAATGCACGCGTGCTTGCCTCTTGGATAACTGGGCCTTCCGCTGTCGGGTCCGAGAACGGAATACCGATTTCTACCATGTCGGCGCCAGCTTTCACCATGATGCGAATATACCGTTCCGTATTCTCAATACCATGGTCACCAGCGCTGATGAATGGGATGAATGCCTTGCCCTTTGTGAAAGCGTCTTTAATTTTACTCATGAAGATCCACCCCTCTATATTTCGCCATAGCCGCTACATCTTTGTCACCGCGACCAGATAAACAAATAATAATGATATCATCCTTGCTCATCGTAGGAGCAATTTTACGTGCATGTGCCACTGCATGAGCACTTTCAATAGCTGGAATAATGCCTTCTAAACGAGACAAGTATTCGAATGCATCCACTGCTTCATCATCCGTTACAGGCACATATTCAGCACGACCGCTATCGTGCAAGTACGCATGTTCAGGTCCGATGCCAGGGTAATCAAGGCCTGCAGAGATAGAATATACTGGAGCAATTTGGCCGTCTTCGTCTTGGCAGAAGTAAGATTTCATGCCATGGAAGATACCCACAGAACCTTTTGCGATTGTTGCTGCATGTTCCTCTGTATCAACACCACGACCAGCTGCTTCACAACCGATGAGGCGAACCCCTTCATCAGGAATGAAGTGATAGAACATGCCCATCGCATTGGAGCCACCGCCTACGCAAGCCATAACAGCTGTTGGCAATTTGCCTTCTGCTTCAAGGATTTGCTCACGCGCTTCGCGACTGATGATAGATTGGAAATCACGAACAATCATCGGGAATGGATGCGCCCCCATAACAGAACCCAATACATAGTGTGTATCAGACATACGGTTTGTCCATTCGCGCATCGCTTCAGATACAGCATCTTTTAATGTACTTGTACCAGTTGTTACAGGATGCACCTTAGCGCCCAATAATTCCATGCGATATACGTTGAGCGCTTGTCGTTCACAGTCCTCAGCACCCATGAATACTTCACATTCCATGCCCATCAATGCGGCTACCGTAGCTGTTGCTACACCGTGTTGACCAGCCCCAGTTTCAGCGATTACGCGTGTTTTACCCATCCGTTTTGCCAATAGCATTTGGCCAATTACGTTATTCAATTTGTGAGAACCAGTATGGTTTAAATCTTCCCGTTTCAGATAAATTTTGGCACCACCAAGATCTTTTGTCATGCGGTCTGCATAATACAAAAGGGATGGACGACCTGTATATTTTTTATGTAAATCCTCAAGTTCGCGCACGAACTCTGGATCATCTTTGTACTTATTGTACGCTTCTTCCAATTCGATGACTGCATTCATCAATGTTTCTGGCATAAATTGACCACCGAAGGCGCCAAAATAGCCATGTCTTTGTTCACTCATATAACTTACCTTTCTATATATCATTCCTGCTAATGTATCATGTTATGACAGGGCTATTGTTCTTACGATATTAGTGAAAGCTTTAATCTTTTCATCGTCCTTCACGCCATCTGTTTCAATACCGCTACTAATATCGATGCCGTAAGGGCGAACGGTGCGAATAGCACGCGCCACATTCGTAGAATCGATACCACCTGCAAGCATAAATGGGCGTTCAAACTCATCTAAGCAAGACCAATCAAACACTTCACCTGTACCGCCACGTTCAGCCTTATGATATGCATCAAACAACAGCATATCTGCACTACTATCGATCCATTTTTCCGCATCAGCAGTACTGCGAATTTGAACTGCCTTCCAAACCTCTACATTAGTACATTCTTTTAAGGATTGGATGAAAGCTTCATCTTCATCGCCATGCAATTGCACAGCATCAAGATTGGTTTCATTAGCAATGGTAACGAGGTTGTCTACTGTTTCATTTACAAAAACACCGACAGTTTTTATTGTATCATTCTTATCATGTTCTGTATCTGAGCCATATTTTTTGGCATATCCTCTGTGTAGTTCTTCCACCAATATTTTAGCTTTGTCTATAGTGACTTGTCGTTTGCTCGGTGCAAATACCAATCCCATATAATCTGGTCTTGCTTCTACTACAGCAGGAATTGTTTCAACCATGGAGATGCCACACATCTTAACCTTTGGTGTGTAATAGATCGGACCATAGAGATATGCCAACTTTTCAACCTTGTTAGGAGAACGCATGAAGGTTTCCCCCATCAAGGCGACGCCGATATTGTTATCCCGCAACACTTGGATATCCTCTGGCGTTCCAAGACCACTTTCAGATACGAAAATTACATCATCTTGAACGAGATTACGCAAGCGCACACTATTTTGTACGTCTACCGTAAAGTCTTTCAAATTACGGTTATTAACACCAATAATGCGTGCCCCACAATCGATAGCCATTTGTACTTCGTTTTCGTCGTGAGCCTCTACCAAGGAAGACAAGCCAAGAGAATCAGCTATCTCACGGAACTTGGTCAATGTTGGCACATCTAAACATGCACAGATTAATAGGATTGCACTAGCACCCCATACCTTTGCTTGGTAGATTTGGTACTCATCGATGATGAAGTCCTTACGAAGTACAGGGATTTTGACAGTGCTTGCAATTTCTTGCAAATATTTTTTATCACCTTTAAAGAAGTCTGGCTCCGTCAAAACAGAGATTGCCGCAGCACCAGCCACTTCATATTCTTTGGCGATGTCTAAATAGGGAAAGTGCTCAGCAATAATTCCCTTAGACGGAGATGCCTTCTTTACTTCGCAAATGAAGTTAAAGTCTTGTTGACGAAGGGCTGCTTCAAAAGGAAATCCTGTATCAGATGGTAACGCCAACGCCGCTGCTTTTACAGCCTCAGGTGATTCCACCTTTTTTTCTTGGGCTACTCGAATTTTGGTAGCCTCTACAATCTTATCTAAAATCAATGATTATACCTCTTGGGTTGCTTTCACAAACTGTTCCATTGTGTCAAGAGCCTTACCAGAATCGATCATATCTTTCGCCTCTTCAATGCCCTCTGCCAATGTAAGGCCCTCTTTTGCAAGGTAAATGGCCATGCCTGCGTTAAGAAGAACCGCCGTGCGTTTGCCGCCTTGCTCACCACCGAGAACACGGCGAGTAATCTCAGCATTTACTGTTGCATCGCCACCTTCAAGCTCAATTTTATCAGCGTATTCGAAACCATATTCTTTAGGATCGAATTCGTAGCTTGTGAAAGTACCATTATTAATTTCGCATACGTACGTTTTGTTGGTAGCCGTAATTTCATCAAGGCCATCGAAGCCGTGTACCACAGCACCGCGTTTCACACCAAGGTTAGCCAATACATGAGCCAATGGCTCTACCAAGGATTTATCGTAAACGCCCATCAACTCCACAGTAGCACCTGCTGGGTTCGCCAATGGTCCAAGGATGTTGAACACAGTACGAACGCCTAACGCTTTACGTACAGGGCCTGCATATTTCATAGCTTGATGATACACAGGAGCAAACATGAAGCACATATTGGCTTTATTGAGAACTGCCTCATTTTGTTCACCATTAAGCTCTAATTTAGCGCCTAATGCTTCGATTAAATCAGCAGCACCACATTTACTAGATACACTGCGGTTACCATGTTTCGCTACAGGAATACCTGCTGCAGAAATGATAAAGCCAGATGTAGTAGAAATGTTGAATGTATTCGCTTCATCGCCACCAGTACCAACAATTTCAACTACTGTTTGCTCGTGCGGAACAGAACCAGCCTTTTCACGCATAACCTCAGCAAAAGCTGTAACCTCATCTACAGTAGGGCCTTTCGCTGCTAGAGCACATAAGAAACCAGCCATAGGAACCTCGGCTACATCTCCGCTCATAATCTTGTTCATTGTATCCTTTGCAAGGTCGTAGGATAAATCTTGACCATGGGTTACTTTATATAATGCTTCTTGGATCATTTATAACTCCTTACTTGTTGTTCATTTTGCTTCTGTTCAACGGTAATAGGGCATAGACTCTCATTCATATCGCTTGTGGATTCACAGGGACCTATTCCCTCCACCGGCCGGGTCTGACTTCGGCCTGCGGCCTTCGCAGGGCCAAAGTCGGAACTAGACCCCTGTGAATCCACAATAACACTACGACATTTATTCATCTATATGCCCTACTACCTGCTTAGACTGCCATCAAAATGAACAACAATTAAATATTTAAAAATGTTTCTGCGGCGCTCGGAAGAAGAACGGCGGTGCCGTTCTTTTCCTTTTGTGTTTAAGGAAACAAATGATTTGCAATTTTTATAAAAAGTGGTCATGGGACCGGATTTAAATTTAAATAAAGATGGTAGTCGAGATGGTGGTCCTAAAACGACTTTGGCCCTGTCCCGCAGGGACAGATCTGGCCGGTGGAGGCTTTAGGGCCTCCATCTCGACTACAAATGTATATAAGACAATACCGGTCCTGGTACTACTTAGATAAGAAATTGCGAATCATTTGTTCCCCATTTGGTGTCATGATGGATTCCGGATGGAATTGCACGCCGTAGATTGGGTAGTCTTTGTGTTCTACGCTCATTACTTCACCGTCGTCCGTAATGGATGTAACGATGAGTTCGCTTGGCATGGTTTCGTCAATAATCGCCAAGGAGTGGTAGCGAGCCACCTCGAATTGTTCAGGTACGCCTTTAAGGATTTTGGATGGGTGTACTTGTTTGGCTACGCTTTGTTTGCCGTGCATAACTTGTTTTGCATAGGAAACGGTGCCGCCGAATACTTCGCCGATGGCTTGGTGACCAAGGCATACACCAAGGATTGGGAATTCGCCTTTGCATTCGCGTAATAGGTCTTCGTATACGCCCGCATCAGCTGGTCTGCCAGGTCCTGGTGAAAGTATCACGTAATCTGGTTTCAACGCACGAATTTCTTCAACTGTTAATTCATCGCTGCGGATGACTTTAATGTCTGGATCGATAGAGCCTACTAATTGGTATAAATTAAAGGAAAAACTATCGTAATTATCTATAAGGAGTACCATTATTCTACCTCCTGTGCATCTGTAATTGCGGAAATCATGGATTGGCCTTTGATCAAGGTTTCGTTATATTCACTAGCAGGAACACTATCGCGAACGATACCTGCACCAGCTCGAACATAAACCTTACCGCCTTTATTCATAGCCATGCGGATGCCGATACATACGTCCATGTTACCGGAGAAATCGATATAACCTACAGCACCGCCGTATACACCGCGCGGGCTTTTTTCTAGTTCGTGTAAGATTTCGATAGCACGAATCTTAGGAGCCCCGGACAATGTACCAGCTGGCAATGTAGCACCGATGGCATCGAGGGCATCTTTACCGTCTTGAATGTCACCGCTTACAGTAGATGTAATGTGAATTACGTGGGAGAAACGTTGCAACATGTGTAACGCCTCTACTTGTACTGAACCGAATTTAGCAATTTTACCTAAGTCGTTACGGCCAAGGTCAACGAGCATGTTATGTTCAGCCAACTCTTTTTCGTCATTAATGAGTTTTTCCTCAATAGCGAGGTCCTCTGCTTCGGTTTTACCGCGGCGCATAGTACCTGCAATTGGGAAGGTGTACATTTTACCATCCGTCAATTTTACCAATGTTTCTGGAGAAGCACCTGTAAGCTCTACATCGCCACCAGATAGGTAGAACATGTATGGAGATGGGTTCAATGTACGCAATACGCGGTACGCATTTAACAAGCTGCCATCGAACTCAGCTTCACGGCGATTAGATACAACACATTGGAAGATATCCCCTTCCTTGATGTAATGCTGTGTCTTTTTAACAACTGCTTCAAACTCATCCTTTGTAAACTCAGAGGTAAACTCTGTTTTAAGAATGCCTTTTGGAATGTCCACCTCTTTACCGTTTACTACGAGATCAGCTAATGCTTTCAATTCAAGCTCAGCCTTGTTGTAGTTACGTTCTAAATCGTTTGTGCTGATATTAGCGATTAAGTAAATTTTATTTTTATAATGGTCGAATGCGATGACTTTGTCGAAGAGCATAAGGTCTACGTCGTTGACCATAGCAGAGTCATCGTCTGGTGTTGAGAAATCCAATGTTGGCTCGATGTAGCGAATGTATTCGCAAGCGAAGTACCCTACAAAGCCACCTGTAAAGGTTGGTAGCTCTTCTAAGCGAGGGCTTTTATATTGGCTCAAAATATTACGAATTTCTGCAGCTGGGTCAGAGCATTCAAAGGTACGCGTTGTACCATCTTTGATAGTCATTTTATGGTTTTTGCAGAAGAGCTCAATCTTAGGATCGTAGCCTAAGAAGGAGTAACGGCCCCAATGATTACTATTATCCGCACTTTCAAGCAAGTACGTATGACTGCTCACTTGTTTTAATGCTTTCAACACACTAATCGGTGTGCGTACGTCGGATAAAATTTCCATATATACAGGCACGATATCGTAGCCCGGTGCGATAGCTTTCACACGGTCAAGACTAGGGAAAATCATGAGAACCTCCATCTGGCATTTTCCAATAAAAAAACTCGCCCATGACAATATAACGTCAAGGACGAGTCTATAGTTCTATTATTACAATATGATTGTATGTGCTATAAATCGCGGTACCACCTTGTTTGAATGCAGCGCATTCCCCTTTCGCAGGATACTAACATATCCCTCACGACTAACGCTCGTGTGACGTCGCACCATACTAGGAATGAAAGTTCATTCTGTTCCATGCGCCCTCGGTGGTCCATTTAATAAGCTGCGTACTACGGGTTCTCAGCTAATCCCGCTCTCTGTGAGTGCATTTCCTATTTTTATCTCCACCTCATCGGTTTCTTTCAGGCGAGTATAAAATTATAATCTGATTATAATGTTTCTATAGAATGAAAGTCAAGAAAAATCTCAACTAACATTATAATTTCTAAACTTATTTGTAGATTTCTTTCCTATGTGCTACTTCAAATAAAAAGATAACAAGTTTATCATCTTGAATATCTGCAAAGAGCCGATAATCCCCTACACGATAGCGCCAAACACCTTTAAGATTGCCTTTTAATGGTTTTCCATGCATTCTCGGATCAACACAATCAACAAGGTTCTTAACAACCCAGTTTTTTATAACTCGTACTACCGGTTTATCTAACTTCTTCAATTCTTTTAATGCCGAATCAGTAAATATAACCTCGTACATTTTCTATACCCCCAGTTCTTTCCAAACTTCCTCATGGGAGTAATGTTTTTCTTTATTAATCCGATTACGAGCCCGCAAAATACGCTTTTCATCTAGTGCTAAGTCATCTTCAATCTTATCAAACACGACTTGTCTAATGAACGATGAAATATTTAAGTTATGTGCGGCTAAATAGGTTTGTAATAGTTTTTCTTCATCTGAACTAATACGTAATGAAATCATTGCCATATGCTCACCTCCAAAATCATAGTATTAAATTAATTCTATCCACTCTCTTCAATCCGTATTACTTGTATTACAATTATATCTGATTATATATTATTTTTCTAATATTTATAATGCATAACAACCTATATCACGTTATACTATAAATTATATATTATATATTAGTATTCATTTATCGATTTAGGAGTTTTTATGGAAACGTGGAAACGAACGGTATACATTAGCTTAGTCTGTGTATTTTGTATCGCCTTTGGGGTAAGCCAATTAGCACCAATTCTACCTTTGTACTTTCACGATTTAGGTGTACAAACACCGGAGGCCATGTCACTATGGTCTGGCTTGGCTACAGGGGCCACATATATAATCGTATGTTTAGCAGCACCCTTTTGGGGACGCATTGCCGATAAAAGAGGACGTAAAATCACGTTAATACGATCTAGCTTTGGCATGGCATTATGTAATATTTTAATCGCCTTTCAGACAACACCAGAAGGAGTTGTTCTGATTCGCTTAATTCAAGGTCTTGTTAGCGGTTTTTACTCAGCATCTATCACGCTAATTGCTTCGGAATCGCCAATTGAACGTACCGGATGGGCCTTAGGACTATTAGCCTCTGCTAACCTTGCAGGTTCATTGATTGGTCCTTTATTAGGTGGCTACATTGCGGACACCGTAGGTATTCGCAATGATTTTATCATCGTAGGCATCATCATGGGCTTGGCTGGTTTATTAGCCACTGTGTTTATCCACGAAGATTATGTACCAAAAGATAATGTTGAAAAGCTATCAATTAGTAAACTGAAAGAGCAAATCCCTGAATTCAATAGTATTATAGCTTTATGTGTGGCATCTTTTATTTATGCTATTTGTATCATGTCCTTGCAACCTGTTATCTCCGTTTATATCAAAGGGATTCTACCTAGTAACACGGAAAATATAGCCTTTATTGCAGGTGCAGTCTTCTCAGCAATGGGTATCGCCCAATTAATCAGTAGCTCTCCGCTTGGCAAACTAGTCGATAAAATCGGGCCTCGTAAAGTATTAGTTATTTCTCTAATATACGTAGGTATCTTGAATATTCCTCAAGCCTATGTTTCTGATGTATACCAACTCGCCATCATTCGATTCTTACAAGGCTTTGGTTTAGGTGGCATGTTACCAGCATTAAATACCTATCTTTCATCTAAAACTCCTCGTGAGTTTACAGGTCAAGTATTCTCTTATAATCAGTCCTGTTTATTCCTAGGTTATTTCCTAGGTGCAGTCGGTGGTGCTAGTCTTATGGCATGGCTAGGCTTTACTACACTATTCTGGGCTAGTGGCGGATTATTTATTATTTCCGCGCTCTGGATTGGCCTTAAACTAAAATAATATACGTACAATACAACAAGAACCCCACAAAGACCGGTTTGATCTAATGGGGTTCTTTTATTATGTATTCTAAGATTTAACGTCTTTAATACACCTGTGATTTATGAATTTATAGTTTTACAGCTACATTTTAATCTAATCATAGTAACAAGAGCATAATCACTACTGTAGCAACAATACATGGTACCGCATTGCGTTTTGCCATTTCCATAGGGTTAATACCTGCAAGGCCAGCAATGATGATACCTGCACCTGCTACTGGGCTCATGCTACGGCCGATACCAGCACCCAATTGAGCCATGGAGCCGAGTTGCATAATGCCATAGCCAAAGTCTGCCGCATGCGGTGTTACAGCTCCGTTAAATGCAAGAGCTGCCGCATTACCAGAACCAGAGATAACTGCTAATAAGAATGGACCAAAGGCTGCACCGATTTGGGCGATTTGTTGAGAGTTTTTCATACCATCAATAAGGGCATTTGTAAGACCAATAAGTTGCATACCAGCTGTGAAGCATGCAGCAGCAGCCATAAGACCGACTACATCACACATGCCATCGCCAGTACCGCGGAAGAATTTCTTAACTGCTTCCGTTACATTCGGACGTACAGCAATAATACCAATAGCTGTACCAATGAGCATAGATACAGGAACAGAAATTTCTGGAATCACTGCTACTTGTTTACTACCGAGTACAAGTAATACTAGAGGAATAATCGGAATAATAGCATAGAGATAGTTCACTTTAAATGCTTTGCCTTCCTCCGCATTAGAACCTTTTACTACATAACCAGTATGCTCTTTCTTAACAATGGCAACGATATTAAGCAAAATAGCTGCCACTACAATGCCAATAATAGCTTGCATAGAGAAGCTCGCAATAACGGTCATTACGTCTTCACCGGCGAGTTGTGCTACTTGAGGGTTAAACATAAGCCCAGGGCTCAATGCACTACCCCAAGTACCTAAGAAAATGGCAGAACCTGCCATCGCTGGATGTACACCAGCACGAATAAGTGCAGGAATCAAAAGTGCACCTACTGCCGCCGCACAACCGGCTGCTGTAGGCAACGCAATGTTGATTAAGAACGTAATAATAACAGCACCAGGGATGATGATCTTAGTCATCTTTTTAAGGCCTGCAGCGATGAAATATACCATATGCTCTGTACATTTTGTATACTCCATAACATAACTAAAACCAAGCACAGTACAAATGGTTGGTACAAGACCTGGGTTTATAAGCTCTTTCACAAATGCCGTCGTACCAGCACCAAGTTGTCCACCAATAAAACACATTAATAAGCCCGATAATAATAATACAAGCCGCGTTTCAAACTGTTTAATAATGGCAATGAATGTCACCACTACAATAACAATACCAGCTATAACCATATTCTCTCCAATCCGTGTAATTTCAGTTCAGAATAGTTACAACCGCTCTATTCAATCGTATATCTGAAATACACCATTACACATATTGATATCAATTGATATCAACTTACACAAGTTTTGTTGTTTCTAAACTAAGTTTTCTAAGTACTGTATCTAGTACCTTAGCACCCGTTATGATGTCAGCCAGGTCCGCAAATTCAGCTGGATTATGACTAATACCTTCACGACACGGTATAAAAATCATCCCTGTAGGGACCACATCAGCCCAGTGCATCGCATCATGTCCAGCGCCGCTTGGCATAGTCATATACTCTACATCTACTGCTTTAACTGCACCCTCGATTTCTCGAATCATTGCCGGATGCATAGCCACAGGATGGTCTTGCGCTATCGGCTCAATAGTATACGATAAGCCACGTTTCTCACAGATAACATCAATAAACTCTTTAATTAATGTCACCACAGAATCACGAGCTACCTTAGAAATACTACGAATATCCACACCTAGTTTTACAGCCCCAGGAATGACATTCATCGCACCAGGAATAACTTCAACAACCCCCACGGTTCCCACCACTGGTGGTTCCTCTTGCATAGATGCAATCTCCTCTATCCCTAAGATAACCTTTGAAGCCCCACATAGCGCATCGTGTCGCAATTTCATTGGCGTCGCTCCACTATGATCCGCATTACCTCTAATCGTTACATAAAAACGTTCAGGCGCCGCTATGCCCGTAACAATACCAATCTTTTTCTGCTCGTGTTCTAACACTTTACCTTGCTCGATATGGATTTCTGTGAAAGCTTTTACAGGTCGTGTATATTCCATAGTTTCAATACCATCAGGATTAAGATTCCGTGATTGTAAGGCCTCATATATAGATATACCTTTTTTGTCTACCAATCGGTGCAAATCATCGAGTGTTAGTTCACCGCGCATCGCTTTACTCCCCAATGTAGCTGCCCCAAAGCGACTAGATTCTTCACACATAAAAACTACTACTGCAATGGTATGATCGTGTTCAACATTATCCTCTGTCATGCTACGTACTGCTTCTATGGCAGATAATACGCCAACCACACCATCATAATTGCCCCCATTAGGAACACTATCGGTGTGAGATCCCACCATGACCACTGGTAAATCAGGATTTTTACCAGCTTTATAACCGATAACATTGCCAAATCCATCTGCTTCAACTGTGAGCCCCGCATCAATCATACGGTCTACAATATATTGACGTCCTGCCCAATCAGCATCGGTAAAGGCTAAACGATTAATGCCGTCTCCAACATCCGTCAATCGTGCCATCGCCTCAAAATCTTTAGCTAATCGTTCTTTTTGAATCATATATACTCCTCAAAACTAATATGTAGAAGTTATTTTAAATAATGCTCTGCAATAGCAGATAATGCAACAATGCCGTTTAACATATCTTCTTCATCAATATCGAATAATGGATTATGATGAGGCGCCTTAATGGCAGAACCTAACACCATATATGTTGCGCGACCGCCACGATCGATAACGCGATTTAAGAAGTACGCACAGTCTTCGCTGCCACCACCGCTATAATCAAACGGAACCTCTTTAAAAATACCTAATGGTTCAATAATCCCTTGTACTTCGCTAGCTAAATCATCACTGATACGTCCAGCCGGTGTTTCACCTTGCTTCGTAATTTCAAAAGTGCAATCATGCATTTCTGCAGCGCTTTTGATAATAGTTTTGGCACGTTCAATCATATAATCGTTGATTTCTGTTGTAGCTCCGCGCGTTTCCAGCTTAAGAACCGCCACATCAGGTGTAACATTACGGCCTGTACCACTTTCAAACACACCAACATTCATGCGAGACGCACCTTGGCTATGGCGTGCAATAGCTTGTAAATTAAGAACCGCTGTACACCCTGCAAGCATGGCATTCTGTGCTTTCTCAGGAGATCCACCAGCATGAGCAGAATATCCGTGGAATACGGCATCAAGTTTTGTAGTCGCCAAAAATCCATGATCACTGCAAGCAAAGCAGTTAGATAATTTTTCATTAAATCCAATATGCATACCGAACATTAAATCCACATCATCTACGACACCTGCCTCGGCCATCGCCTTAGCACCGCGTACACCTTCCTCAGCTGGTTGGAATATGAGCTTAATGGTACCCTTAAAATTATCCTTGTGGGTTGCCACATATTCTGCCAAGCCAAGTCCCATTGTCATATGTGTATCATGACCACAAGCATGCATCGCCTTATCATGACAAGAACGGAAGCCACTTTTTGCAGGAATATGACAAGCCTCATTGGACTCAATTACATCATTAGAGTCCATATCAGCACGAAATGCGACAACAGGACCGTCATCACTAAACTTCATAGTTGCTACTATAGCAGTTTTACCATAGCCCATCTTTTCTACAAGTTCTGGATTAGCTCCCTCATCGATGGCACGATCCATAGCGGCTTTCATCACTTCATCACTAGGTAATCCCATACGAGAGTTTAAATCGAGCACTTCTGAGCCCAATGCCACATTATAGCCCAATGAAATGAGTTTATCTGCAACCTTGGCTGCAGAGCGGTACTCAAGCCACGCTGGCTCTGGATACATATGAAAATCGCGGCGCATAGCTATAAACGCATCACGACGCTGTTGTACAAATTCCTTAATGTCCATAATTATCTCCTTAATAAAGCTAAATCTATCTACTTCTACTATATGAATAGCTGTAGGAATAGTCAACAAACGGAACTATGTATACAGTATAAATCGAATACCACCTTACATAAAATGACAAAAACCTATATTACTATGACAAAATATGATAATCATAGCTATATAGGTTTTAAAAGTAATCAATTTATGTTTAAGACTCATTGAATCTAAGCAATTTCTTCTTTATTAAGTTTTTCCAATACATCTCGTTTAAGTTGTCGTTGTCGATCCCAGGCAATAATAAATACGGTAGCGATGATACAGAACATCCCGAATATACCTACCAAAGTAAATCCATTACCCAGTAAGGCCCATCCAAATATGGCTGCCGAGATTGGCTCTAATGAAGATAAGATAGAACCTTGCACTGCTCCTATGCGCCGCACACCTTCTATATATGCATTAAAGGATACAACGGTGCCTAGAATTATAATCGTGAATAAACCGAGCCAGGTCATGCCATCCCAAATTACTTCCGATTCAATTTGTTGGAAAACAGCTACAGATAAAATACCACAGATAAACATGGCAAATCCCACTATAGATGTGGTGCCATATTTTTTAAGTAGTTCTATTGGTTGTAATGTGTACACGCATATACTTGCAGCAGACACCAATCCCCAGAACATCGCTTCCCCATTAAAGGAGGAAATATCTAAACCTTCTTGCTTGACGATACAAACTGTACCCACCATGGCCAACACAATACAAAACAGCTCTGGTATCGATGGCTTTTTAAAGTACCGCAGAAATAGATAAATAATAATCATCGTAGGCGCCACATACTGTAATACCGTAGCAACACCAACCCCAGAAATAGCGATAGCTCTAAAGTATGTATATTGTGCCAACGCAATGCCCAGTATACCGAATATGAGCAATTTGCCAAAGTCTTTTGCGTTCTTAAATATATCAAAGATACGTTTTCCATCTTGCATATAAGCAATCATTATTGTCAAGATGCCGGCTACTAGCAAACGGACCTCTAATAGCCACTCTACATTTAAATGTTTTGCACTCTCAAGGAATTGTACTGACGTGCCTGAAAGCCCCCAAAAGAGCGCTCCCATAATGGCGAGCCCCATGCCTATCCACTGTTTCTCTTCCATACATCCTCCGCTTACAAATGCTTTCATAATATGTATCATGATAACAAAAAGGCCCCCATTCTACAACACATAGAACAGAAACCTTTCACATTAAACAGTATTCGTATTTTCAGTCCTTTTAGGCTGCGGTTTACGTCGTTCAAGAGCAATGATAATAACAGTTGCAATAATCATGGCCATCCCTAAGATACCAATCCAGTTAAATTGATTGCCCAATAAGGCCCATCCAAGGAAGGCAGCCGAAATAGGCTCAACAGATGATAGGATAGCCCCTGAAACAGCACCAATCCGCTTAACCCCTTCTAGGTAGGCATTAAAGGATACGATAGTACCAAGGAATACTACATTAAAGCATCCTACGATAGTCCACACATCCCATACTGCGTAAGAATGGGGCTGATGAAATAAAACTGCTGCTACGAGACCACTAATGAGCATACCAAAACCTACAATAGGAATTGTCCCGTAGGTTGCTAGTAATCGTACAGGGGAAACACTATATACAGCTACGCCCACGGCAGATAATAAGCCCCAGAATAAAACATCACCACGAAAGCTTTCAAAAGAGAATCCATCGTTCCCCATTAAACAAATAGTACCGACCAATGCGAGTATGACGGAAATAATTTCACCACGAGACGGCCGTTTTCCATACCTCATTAACATATAAATGATAATCATAGATGGTGCTAAATATTGTAATACCGTTGCAATGCCTGCCCCAGCAAGAACAATAGCTCTAAAATATGTATACTGACATAATGCCATGCCAAAAACGCCAAAAATTATAAGACCTAACGTATCTCTAGCGCTACGAAACACATGGAATACGTAGTTTCCTTGTCTAAACCACGCATAGAGTACGGTCAAAAGTCCAGCCGTTATCAATCGCATGGTAATAAGCCACTCTAAATTCATGTTGCGGAAGTTTCCTAAAAATTGGACCGATGTACCAGACACCCCCCAAACGATAGCCCCTAGCAAGGTTAAGACAATACCTATAACTTCATATCGCTTCATGGTACTTATTCACCTAGTAGAGATACATGGACCTTAACAACAACCTTACGAATACTAATAGGCTTATCGTTAACAGCTAGCAGAGGACGATGGATATCAGAGGGAAAGAAAACCGTATAATACCCTTCTGGACAATAAATAGTCCCTTCATCAACAGATTCGTTAGGGTAGAAATAGCAATCTCGTTCGGGATATGATTCAATCGGTTGTACTCGCCCATGGTCTACAAAAAAGCCCATGTTTTCTTCGCCACTCACCATAAATTGAATATCTACATAATTTTTATGAGACTCTGGCTTTGTGGTTTCAAATAATTTTGTTTCCACATCATCTACATTGGCGTACATCATATCGCCCTCGATAGCATGACGACCTCCAGATAAGGCTTTTAAATCTGTGTGCTTTAAGAAATCAAGAGCACGAACGATGGCTGCAGGGTATCCCATTTTTGTATAATCTGCATGTATACTTGAAAAAAACATAGGTACATCCTTTCTATATAAACCATAGTGCATATAACACCATACATACGATTAATTATTAATCTATTTGTATTGATTTTATACTTCTATGGTAGCACATATGCGCCTTGGCTTCCATATAGGATTACGCAAAACAAACCCTCCATACGCTACATATATGGAGGGTTCGTAAAGTACTATTCAAATTTATGACTTACGTCAATGATTGTTATACATATGAAATTGTATATTAAGTTTTATATTAAGTTTTATATTTAGTTGTATATGAAGTTGTTAGTAAAATGTCAATTCTCAATGAAATTAACTTCGTGGACAGTTTTTACATTAATCTTGTTCCTGGAAAGCAGCAATTATTTCATCTGCTTGTTTGTGAGGAACCTCTTCATAACTGTAGAACTGACGATTAAATACGCCTTGTCCTTGCGTCATGGAACGCAATACAGTTACATAGTCTGACATTTCTGCCAATGGTACTTGTGCTTTAACAACAGATATACCTGTTCTTTCACTTTGTTCCATGCCTAATACGCGACCTCGACGGCTATTTAGATCACCCATAATGTCACCCATGAAAGCATCTGGTGCAAACACGTTAACTTCATAGATTGGTTCTAATAGGACTGGTTTCGCCTTAGGAATTACATCCTTGATAGCCTGTGACGTAGCTACTTTAAATGCTAACTCTGAGGAGTCTACAGTATGGTAAGATCCATCCAAGAGTGTCACTTGCACGCCAATCATAGGATATCCCGCAATTAAGCCTTTATCTAGGGTTTCTTTGGCACCCTTTTCCACTGCTGGTATATATTGTTTTGGTACAGCACCACCAAAAATCTTATCTACAAAGGCAAACTCTTGACCATCAAACAATGGGTCAACTTGAATTTTAACATGACCATATTGACCATGACCGCCACTTTGCTTTTTATATTTTGATTCTGTTTCTGCAGAACCCTTAATAGTTTCACGATATGGAATATATGGTTTTACAAGTTTAGCTTGTACGCCGTATTTACGGTCAATCTTGTTGAGAATGTGTTCTAAATGCACCTCACCCATGCAGTCAATTTGTAATTGACGTGCTTCTGGATTTTTCACAACTACACAAGTTGGATCTTCTTCAGCTACTTTTAAAACAGCACCCGCTAATTTTTCCTCCTCACCTTTTTTCGTTGGTTCTAAAGCCACAGTATACAAAGGTTGAGGGAAACGAATTGGGTCGTACTTCACTTTAAAATCAGGAGTTGTCAAAGTATCGCCTGTTTTTGCATTAGCTAATTTCGGTATCACTACGATATCGCCAGCTTTAGCAGCAGATACTGGAATTTGTTGCTTCCCAATAAGGGTAACCATCTTACTCCATTTTTCTTCGGCACCTTGATTTACATTGAAAAGCTTATCGCCTTCCTTAAGTTCACCAGAGAAGATACGTACAAAACTTTGTTTGCCTGCGAATGGGTCAAGCAATGTTTTAAACACAAATGCTGTTAATGGTTTATCTACATGTACCACAACTGGTTCATCGGACCCTGCTTCAACAGCAGTCATAACCTTTTTAGCAGCATCTGGCATATACCGAATCATTCGGTCCAATACTTGATCTAAGCCAATCCGAGATGTGGCACTACCACACATGATTGGGCACACACGGCCACTAATCATCCCTTCGCGTAGACCTTGACGAATTTCTTCTAATGAAAGCTCTTCGCCTTCTAAATATTTTTCCAACAATTCATCGCTACCTTCAGCCGCGGCCTCTACGGTCATTTCCCGTATTTCTTGAGCCTTTTCGATAAGGTGAGCTGGTACAGCGATTTCTGTTGGTTGGCCGTCCTTATAAGTAAACGCAGTCATTTTAGCTACGTCTATAACACCTTCAAAATTGGCACCTTCGCCAATTGGAATTTGAAGTGGCATAATTGCCTTGCCAAATAGTTCACGCATACGTTCAATAGTGCCAAAGAAATCGGCGCCATCAACGTCCATTTTGTTAATAAATGCCATACGTGGCATTTGCAACTCAACAGCATAATCCCAAGCACGTACTGTATCTGTTTCAACACCAGTTGTAGCAGACAATACCATAAGCATGCCATCACAAGCACGCAATGCAGCACGAACTTCACCATGGAATTCATTGTAGCCAGGAGTGTCAATAAAATTAACCTTGTGGTCATGCCACTCACATGGTGCCATGCCCAACTGGATTGTTACATTACGTTTAATTTCTTCAGGTTCAAAGTCCATAATATGTTTGTTATCTTGGCCTTTACCTACAAAGTCAACAGCACCAGAGGTTAATAATAAAGATTCAACAAGAGCAGTTTTCCCTGCCCCATCATGGGACACTACAGCTACGTTACGAATCTGATCACTACTATATTCTTTCATCGGAATCGCCTCCTTATAAGAAACTATTTGGTGTTCTTGCTATATTGTTTCGACGCTAGAATATAAAAATCCTCTTTTTCCGAAAAAAACTTTTATCGAAAAAAGAGGACTATTATACAACTAAAAGGATCCTGTCCGTTTACCGTAATGTTTAGAATCCCCATTTTGTTTCCAACCTACAGTGTCACCGATGGACATAACGCGACGTGTTAAGCAGTCTTTACATTGTTCTGCATTGTCATCTACGCAAGGTTTATTATCGTATAGCAAATATTTTGCACGGTGTTCTGGAATCGTAATGATAGGCATCAAGATATTCGCTCCAGCGGCTAAACCTTTTTCACGGCCTAGTTTATCGAGCGCTTGCAACGCTGTGGTAGCCGCAATGTTTACGTCTTTCAAGAATAAACGAGTCAACGCAATCATCTTAAGGCCTAGTTGAACGCGGCGGAGCTTACCTTCTTTGTCATCGATGCCCATAGCTAGAGCCTCTTGGCCTAATGGCGTGTCGTGATGCACTACATAAGGACCCATACCGATCATGTCGATATCCATGTCGCGATAGAACAAAATATCGTTCACTAAATCTTCCTCCGTTTGACCAGGCAGGCCGATCATAACGCCCGTACCTACTTGGAAGCCTACGCGGCGCAAACGACGTAAACATTCTACGCGCGTTTCAAAGGAATGCAATTCATCTTGAGGATGAATCTTGTAGTATAGCTCTTTATTTGTTGTTTCAATGCGCAATAAGTAACGGCTCGCACCGGCTTCACGCATGCGGCGGTACGCCTCTTCGCTTTGTTCCCCTACGCACATCGTAATGCCTAGAGAACCATCGCCGATGGCCTTAATATCGCGAATGAGATCTACCACATAATCGACAAATATATCATCACTGCGTTCACCAGATTGTAGCGTAATAGAACCATATTCATGGTCATACGCCCACTGTGCCATCTTGATGATATCTTCACGATTCATATCAAAGCGTTCCGTCTTGTCATTTTCACGACGGATACCGCAGTAATTACAATTCTTAATGCATCGGTTCGAAAACTCGATGAGACCCCGATAATACGCTACAGGCTTTACATATTTCGCCTTCACTTCGTAAGCCTTTTTATATATTAACTGCAACTCGTCTTCATCAGTTACAGATATGAGAAATCGCAATTCTTCCTCAGTCAGCCATTCATCGCCGACAAGGTCTTTTCCGAGAATGTCTTGCACTTGCAAACAATCACTTCCTTTCGTAACGAACCGTCATCGATTCGCTTGGTATCGTAATGGATTCAATATCAGTAACGCAGATAAATCCATTAATTTCGCGTGGTAAATCTCGCACATGCTTCACGTGGTTCGTCAAACATGCGTGTGCCATCATACCACGACTCATTTTGGAGGACGTACTCATCTGTTTAAATGTATCGCCTCGTAATTCCCAAAATTCAACGGTTACCACCTTAGGATGGTTTACCATTTTGGCGTATTCTTTAGATGCTAGGTTTAGGATCCAATCTTCCTTGTGAAAGTATGCATCTACCGCTTCACGCCAAGTTTCATATAAATTAATCCCTACCTTATCGACCATATCTAATCGATAGTCTCTGATGCCCATCGTAGGCTCTACAACGCCATATAACGCAGACATGATAGCGAGATGATGTTCACCAAACGCCCTAGCCTCATTAGATAGCCCTGCCCAGTCTAAATATTTAAAGGCAATGCCATCGTAGCTTTCACAAGCACGACCTACTGGCTGCGCCTCAAAGTCTAGATAGAAGTCATAGAGGTCCTGCGCCTTATCAGCCTTGAGCTTGAGAGCCTTGCCAAGAGCTACCACATCAAGAGACTGCACATGTGTTAGAATCTTTTTCGTAATTTTTGGTTGAAATTCAGCCTCTAATGGAACCTTGACCGTTACAACAGGGGAAATCGTTTTTGTCTTACTAGGAGAGAGGACGATTTTCATGGGATAATTCCGCCTTAAGAGTTTCCTCTGTTAGGTTATCGATTAAATCAGGATTCCACAACATAAGAGGAACTGCCACAACATGTGTAGCCTTCATTTCTTTACATAATTTAATACATTCTGCTAAGTATGGAGATTCATTGTCATGAACATCACACACGATAACCACGTGGCGACCTTTGAGGTTAACCCCTTCGTAATCGATGCTTTCACCAGAAACAGTAAGCAATCCTGTTTCCAAACGGCCTTCACTCATATCGCTGACACGAGCCATCAAAATATGCTCTAACATGGTAGATACGGGTGTCACAACTGCACCTGTACCAATGAGAGCCTCAGGTTGTGCGTGAACGATAACTGTTTTCTTGCGTTTATCCGTTCTAAACTCCATTAATGCATGTTCCAACGCAGAGAAGAACACAAATAATTGCCAAGGATCGAGAGAACCTGTTTGGAACATGTCGATAATCGTGCCATCTGGTTCAATATTAAGGCGAGCCAATAACTCCTCACCGATATCGCGAACAACCTCGTTATAATCAGATTGTAATGGGGCATTTAAAATATGAGTTTCTTTTTCTGTTGCCATGAAAGCCTCCTAAAATACATATATAAACTGCTATACCAGCAAATTAAATTCTATCTTTTATTGTATCATATTTTATTCCTAAGAATATACTATATCAGGGCTTTTATAAGTAGATACAAAAATGCCATTGCTACTGGTAACATCTACCAGTAGCAATGGCTTAAACAAACTCTAGAGTTATAGAGTTATAGACTTATAACTTAAATGTTATCTCCGTTTGCATACGAGCATCTGATTTAGACTTATTATCCTTTGATCCAGTATAGCGAATACGCACATCATTCTTTACTTTAACGCGGGAGTCATCAATCTTAAATTTCTTCATTTTTTCTTTGATTTGCTCATCTGTTAACGCGCGCTCTTCAGGTTTTGCTACCTCATCATTAGCTTTATCAAGAGCCTCTTGTTGGGCCGCTGATACTTTTGTCTTGTCAGATTTTCTAGCTCTTTTTTCCTCTAATTTTTGGCGTCGTTCTTCTGTAATTTTCTTATCCCGTGCAATGCGGTAATCCATTACCTCACGCATATTCTCCTGATAGATGCGCAATGCAAATTGACGGTCATTTTCGTTCATTTGCTCCCGCTTTTCTACCACTTCATCAATAAGAGGCATCAACTCATCTTTTGTATAACTAGTACTGCCATCAAAAACAAAGCCATGTGTATCTGTAATGGCCCCATGTTTTATAAGTGTTTGCAGCGCTGTATACGTCCAATCATTTGGGGTTATCACATCTTGACTTACACGATGTGAAGATGAAGAAACTTTAACATCATCTGTATCAAAGCTAATACCATCTACTACAGGTCGTGCACTAGGGATTTCCACACTATTAGCATGAACTGTACCTAAAGTTGCGACTAAACATAATGCACCAACACTTAAAGCACGGCGAATCATTGTTAAGCGATGTGTATATATTGTATTCATAAGAGTCTCCTTAAATTAAATTTTATACAATCTATTATAATCAATCAGATATGAATACGTCAACTCTATCCCTTTTCTTACTATAAAAAAAGCCCTCACATCAGACGATGTGAGGGCTCAGCATGGCGGAGGATTAGGGATTCGAACCCTAGCGACGGTAACCCGCCCTAACGATTTAGCAAACCGTCCTCTTCAGCCTCTTGAGTAATCCTCCATGCTTTACTGGGTAATCATATCATACCCAATAAGGCATTGTCAATTGAATTATTTCAACATAGATTCGATGAACCAAATTTGTTTTACATAATATGCAATGTGGTCTTCCATCATGTTGGAAAGCAAGAAGTTATCTTCTTCACCAGCGGCCTTACGAATAGCAGCAGCTTGATCCTTCATATATTTGAAGTCGTGAAGTAAAATTTCAATAACTTTATGTTGAGGAACATCTTCTTGACCTAGCTCACCAATTTTTGCTAATTTAGCATATTCAGCAGAGTTTACCAATGGGAATTCACCTTGCATCTTTACATGTTCAGCTACGGCATCAAAGTATTCAAACGCTTCATCATAAATGGATTCCAAGTATTCATGGATAGATTTGAATTGTGGACCAGTTACGTTGAAATGAAGATTGTGTAATTTTACATTCCATACGGAAAGATCTGCTAAATATTGATTTACTTGTTGTACGTTTTTCATAATAATTACTCCTTTTTCATTTAATTCTCAATTACTATTTATCCTAACATCAGGATAAATCTAGTCGGCTTTTATGTTTGTTATTTATTTTTGTAATTTGTAATCAATATTGATTACAAGATTATAATACCAATAATGATTTTCCTTGTCAATAACTTTATCGATTATTTCAATAATACTTTTATGAAACAAAAAACCTCTTACCATCAGATATGCATCTAACAGCAAGAGGTCTAAGCCAGTCTATTTATATATAGTACTCTATGTAGTTTTCTGGATAAGGACTGTCAGTAGACGCCCCATTGTTCGCACTTCTCCGAGGTTTGCGCACATACATATTTTCAGGATCCGTTTCAAAGATGACCATATCTTTAGGAATATCGTGTTTAATAACAAGATTACATCCAATTTTGGTGCGTGCCCCAATCGTAATATCCCCTAAAATTTTCGTACCTGTACCGATAAGCACTTCATCTTCTATAGTTGGATGGCGTTTCACCTTTTTAGAGGACATACCACCTAAAGTTACTTGATGAAATAATGTTACATTATCCCCTACAATAGCCGTTTCACCTATAACAACACCCATACCATGGTCAATAAATAAGCCTCGACCAATGGTAGCTCCTGGATGAATTTCAATGCCTGTTACATGACGAGAATGAAGTGCTATACGGCGTGCCAATGTAGGCCATCCCGCTTTATAGAGACGATGTGCAAAGAAATGCCAAAACAAAGCTGTAATATGAGGATAGGTCCATAAAACCATCCATACATTTGATGCGGCTGGGTCAGAATCCATTACACGTTGAATATTATATTGAATTTTCCCCCATAATTCACGCAAACCTTGCATTATAACTACTCCATATCTACTTACCTAGCCTATCTCTCTTAGGCATTAAAAAGAAAACGCCCTTGGATACTCCCAAGGGCGTAAGTCACGGTTTCATCTATCACCAAACTATACACCGGGTATAATCATTTGTACACTCTATAGATATATTCCTACTGTAACACCTAGGAATATATCTGTCAAGAATTTTGAGGGTCTTTAAAGTCCGCAGTTTATAGGAAATAACTGAGTTTATCGTATCTTACTAAGCGTGTTAATCACCGAATCCCACGTAATAGGCACCGTCATAATAGCAACGGCGATTCCTATCCATAAAAGACTTCCCACGATAACTACAAGCCTAGAGAGCACAAACTGGAAAGCCCTACTATTGCCATATAAGATGATGTTCTTTCGTTCAGATAATACAATATACCCCCATAAGAAACCAGCCAAGGTATACGTTACAATATGTGGATTTAATATCAAATAAGAAACCACATCTGGCATATGCTCTTTTCTAGATATAATTGGTGAAAGCAAGCCATTTACCTCAACGGCCCATAATTTATACCACAATAGCACCAAGATGGCAGGCCACATAGAACGCCATGTCATCCATAGAACATAACCATAATTTACCAAAGCCCCTGCCACTTGACCATGATACTTGCGTAAATATCGTTCTATCCAAGAGTTTGAACTATGCCCTTGCTCCATTTGCAAAAAATAGAACTGAATATAACGTTCCCCATGTGTAATATCTACCAATCCTAATGTTTGTAATAGGACAAGAGCAAATATACCAATAGTGACAAGTTGAAACCATTCACTAAATAGCCAACTAGATGGCACCATACAGTCTGTAACAGCCATGTCGATACGCAATACTAATAGTATCAACGCTATGTAAGCGCTCCACCGTGTCCATCGGCTGTATGTATGTAGTGAACTATGACTACCAACGACGAGCGCTGCTGGATGTAATGACAACAACAGGCCAAATACAAAGCAAAATATGAATGCCGAGATGACCGCTATAAATTCGTAATTCATCTTAACGGTACGCTACGCGTTCAGGCTGCATATCGTGGAAATGAAGGCGCTCTTTCGCTGTCTTTTCCCAGTCTGTACCAGGCTTGCCGTAGTTTGCATATGGATCAATAGATAAACCACCACGCGGTGTAAACTTGCCCCACACTTCGATGTACTTAGGATTCATCAACTTAATCAAATCCTTCATGATGATATTAATGCAGTCCTCGTGAAAGTCCCCGTGATTGCGGAAACTAAATAGATATAATTTCAAAGATTTGGACTCCACCATTTTCTTATCTGGTACGTAAGAAATGTAGATTGTCGCAAAGTCTGGTTGACCTGTCATAGGGCACAAGCTTGTGAACTCAGGGCAGTTAAATTTTACAAAATAATCATTGTCTGGGTGTTTGTTATCAAACGCCTCTAACACCTGTGGTGCATAATCAGTAGGGTAATCGGTCTTGTGACCTAACATCGTTACCCCTTGTAACTCTTTTTCAGATCTGCCGGATGCCATAAGGAACCTCTTTCTATACATTCTATAATTAGATATATTAAATAATTCATATAATACTTAATTATATCATAAGAGGTTCAACCTCATTATACTTACGTTTCTATATACGTAATTAATAGATTAAGATTCTCTAAAATAATAACTATATTGCTCTCCAAAGATTAATACCACCAATAGTAAATGCGATTAGTTTTATCAATATACCACTTTCAACTTGTATGCCCCAACCAATAAAACAAATGCCTATAATTATACTTGATATACGGGCAAAATAACTAGTTTTACTATATTTCAATAAACGTACAGCCTTTTTTATACCTTCCACAAAGCGGTCTTCCTTTATATATCTATAAATGACTTTTATCTCCTCAATATTTACATATATAAATATCGCATTAATAGCCCCAAAACAGGCTATAGCATCTATCTTACGATACGGCCCATCTCCTGACTGAAGTAGCGAATATACAAGAGCTGCATCCAATATAAAAAGAACAATAAACATATATATAGCTTTAAAAAAATTTTTATTATTAACAGACATGACTATTTCTCTCTTGACTATAAATAATAGAAATATGCTTTTCTCTTTACAACTTAAACGCTACAAAAAATCATAGAATTTCAATAAACCTAGAACCGCTAATAAATAAAAGAATACAATCCACACTACATACATTTGTTTTTTTCTAGCCCATTCATAATAGCGACAATGTAGCGGTTGTCTAAATAATGTAGCTGCAATTAAAACAGGTTGTAAAAACCAAGCCATAACAATTGGCACGGCTATGTAATCTAAGAAATAAAACATGCTAAATAGCATGAAGGGGTATGTAATAATTATTGCCCAAGAGATAACTTTCATAAAACCATAATTAGAATTAGCAATTAAAGATACTAGTAATGGTGAAAGTTTTTTTCTTAAAAGTATCCTATATATAATCCAATAGAGAACAATTGCCGAGTAAAAGATAACTACGCAAACTAAGGGCAAATGAATATGCACAAATACTAACTCCTTTTACGACTTAAATAGTTATAAATATAGGTCCATACCACGTAGATCAAAAGGATTACAATATATACAGTAACAAAAAAATAAAAATCGACTTCATCCTCAATCATTTCAGGATTTGTAACAATAGTAAAAGGGATAATTATAAGAAAGAAAAGTACAACGCCTCTCACAAAATAATTATAAATCTTTAAAAACATTTTAAATGCTCCTATTAATTCTTACGATTCTTTTTCTGATCTTCATTTTCTTCAATAACTACACCAAGAGCTCCTCCATAATAGCCCCCTGCAAGACCAAACTTAATTTTTCCCTTTCTCTTCTCAGTATCATAATAAGCATCAGCTTTAGCTCCTGCAGCACCTAGTAGTGCACTTAAGATTTGAGCTACATCAGGTTTCTCTTTTGCTAATAATTTAGATAATTCTTGACGTTCTTCAATTTTCTTTTTATCGAAGATTTCATCAAGCTTATTTAAACTCTCTTTTGTATCTCGGGACAGTGTTTGAATATTAAAATCAGAGTCTCGTACTTCTATTGTACCATTTGAAATAGCAGCTTGATCAGTAATAATTACATAATTACTTTTCATTTTTCCATTGCTTGAGCTCATATTACGCTTTTCTTTTACAGCATTAGCACTTGCCTCAAAATCTAGTATACCGCCGCCAGCAACACTAATATTAGCCCCAACAGACCAACCTTTACTCTTAGCATTTTCAAGTTTTTCACTTGTATTCATTGCTGCTTGTAAAAATACATCATTAGAAGCTACTAAATTGACTATTTTACCTGAAATCGTTCCACCAACAGCTTTAATATTATCCTTGACAGAGTCTGCACTATTATCCTCAATAGTAATTTTACCAATCATGATTAAATCATAATTTTTTCTATCAACAGAACAGCATAATTAAAGTTTTTTTGTAAAGCGCAAACTATTATTAAATTTATGGTTTATGCAAAATAAATTAACAACTTATATAGTTGTATTATTAATTGCATCAAATTAAAATTTATAATAAAATATTCATATACATTTAGTAATATTAATACATTCAAAACGATATAACACCTTATGGAGGTCCCTTATGAAATTAAAACAGCTTATTTTATCTAGCATCGCTCTAGGTGCGCTAGCTTTCACAGTAGGCATGGCACAGCCAGCACATGCAGCAATCGGCATGGAAACACCTGCGCCAGCTCAAAATCTAGAGAAACCTGCGTCCGTAACGACACAACATCATATTAACGTGGATGGCAAGGTATTAGAACCGGTGAAGGACCATCAAAACGTAGCCTATGTAAACGGCCAACCGCTCGTAGCATTACGACAAGTATCAGAAGCATTAGGCTATAAGGTGGCGTGGGACACACCAACAAAAACGGCATTGGTAGATATGAGCATTGCCACACTAGCTATCCAGCCAGATCAAGCGCAAATCGTGAGAAAAGGCAAGTTGCAAATTATCAACCTTGATACATCCGAATCTATGCTACCTACACCACGCATGATAGATGGTCAATTATTCGTTAGCCCTAATGTCTTCAAATTATTATTAAATGATGTAAAAATCACGAAGGATGAAATCTTTATTGCTCCACAACGCATGCAACTTCAATCTACAACAAATACAGATGTAGTGCATACAAACGGAATTAATACATTCTTGCCACCATCTGACAAGGTGACTACAAAAGTAGAATCTAATACAAAGACTACTACAAAGGACGAACCTCTTATCAAGGTTAAACGTACACAAACAACTGACAAAAACACAAAATAATACTACAACTAACAAAGCCCTTCGGACGCTACCGAAGGGCTTTAGCATATGTAAAACGGCGGTTTCATATTAATAGTCGCCGTTCCGTTAATCATATTTTATTTAAAGAAGACGTTGAACAAGTTTTGTAGCAAGGAAAGCAAAGAGCTAAATAGCGTATGAAAAATTTTAAACTTCATCGTATCTTAATGACTTTTAAACTGTCTGATATGCCATTAATCGATTCCTTTGCATCATTCAAGACGTCTTTTGTATCACTCGGCGGTCTTAACTCTACTTGATGTATCGATTTCGTATTGTCTGTAACACGTTTCATATTTTGACCGACTTGAGTCATATCATTTTTGATGCGATTCATTGTATTACCTAATTCATCAAAGGCATCCTCATCGTAAATGGCAAAATTACTTCCCCCATTGGATGTAATATTCAACGGCCCCAGTGTTAATTCCCCATTATCAATATGTAATGCATTCGTAGAAATTGTAGATATCGACGTATGTACCTTTACATCTGCAAAGGATAAATGTCGTCCTTGATTGTGAAAGCGCCCTGTAATCGACTGTATAGGGATTAAAATATACCGGCCTGCACCAGATGTAAAATCGCCCCATACGACCATATCCTTTGGCTGACCCTTGCTAGAAAAATTAAGATTGGCCGAGACAGGAACGGCAAAGTCCGGTATTTTCAAGGCGATACTACTATCTACATCTGTGGCTACACCCGTCAACTCATAGGCACGAGTATCTAGATTATATATACCTTCTGCTTTTAGTTTGCCTCCAAATACATTGGCGTACACATCTTGAAATTTCAAGATGCCATCTTGGTACATCACATCGCCTACTACATTTTCAAAGGTTAACGCTGGAATTTTAAGAATCGGCATCGTAACCCGACCAGAGGCAAATGGTCTGTTAAAATCATCATTTACTCGTGTAAGCAAGGTCATCTTATCGTGAATACTATCACCAAAACCAAGTGATGCAGGATCTACGCCATATATGTTTAGATTCATATTTAGCGTAGGCATACGATCCTTTAGCACGTCCTTTAAATCAATACGCCCTTCTAAGGTAAGACCATCGCCAATGGCTGTACCACCGAATTTGCCTGTTTTCATGTCTACGCGAATGGCACTCTTTGTATCAATATCAAACCGCGCATTAACATCGTTCATCACATAATGTCGATTCTTTTGGAATATTTCCAATTGGCAGTTTGAAAGCTTAACAATGGCATCGATATGTTGACCGTTCCAGTTAAAGTTACGCACCTTTTTGCCAAGTTCCTCTTGACGTTCTAACGTCGTTTTCTTAGGTGCTTTAGGCCATTGAGCTACCTCAGTTAAAGGCTTATTAACATCAGGGGATGCTGGCACAAAATCAACTCGATTATCATCATCCAAATCTACTACAATAACCGCATCATTTAATTCTATACCGCGAATAGCAGACGCTTTAAAATTACGGGTAATCACATCCCACATATTAACGCGTATCTTACCTGATGGAACAGACATCAACTGATGCCCCTCTTCATCGTTCCACTGTAAATCTTCAAAGGATATAGTCCCCCATGGGGTTGCAGTTAAACTAGCAACAGTAACGGACCCTTTCATCATCGTCTGACGTGCTATTACCTCATTAAAAATGACCCCCATACCGCGACTAGCAACAGTGGCTAATATAGATATAATGATTACTGTAATGCCAATAAACGTAATGATGCCTAATATACCTCGCTTATATAGTTGTATATATTTGCTCCAATACGAGCGAATTCGTCTAGTCATACGTTTATTATAGCATTAAATTTTACAAAACCAATCATACTATAGATTTACAAACAAAAAACGCACCCACCAATGTGAGTGCGCTTTCGTTTAGTATAGCAAATCAGATTTATGCTTTTACGCCTTTACCGTATTTTACAAGGCTTTCAGCCTCAATTTCTGCTTGACTGCGATAGTCTTGAGGAATATTAGACAAGCGAATCCAGCTGCGTATAGCTTCGATTAATACGATAAGAATCATGAGGAACATAGCAGCACTAAATGCTACTAGAATCCATTTACCAGCAGGAATGTAGCTGAAGAATACATTTTCATAGTCTGCAGCGATAGCAACGATAGCCATTAGGATACATGGAACACCTGTAACCCACGCATAGCGTTTACGGCCAAGTCGCATGATAACAGTAGTACTTACAGCCAATGTCATAGTACCTAATAATTGGTTAGATACGCCGAATAGAGGCCAGATAATACCGATGTTACCTTGTAGAACTAAGTAGCCCCACAAGATACAAATCAAAGCTGCACAACCATATACACCAGGAACCCAATGTTGGTCGTTGAATTTAGGATGGAAATGACCTAATAATTCTTGAAGTAAGTAACGACCTACGCGAGTACCAGCATCAATCAAAGTCATGATGAACAATGCTTCGAACATAATACAGAAGTGATACCAGTAACCCATCAAGTGATCCATGTTAGGCAATCTAGAGAAGATATGAGCCATACCTACTGCAAGGGATACGGCGCCACCAGGACGGTGCATCAAGTCTTCCCCAACCATTGCGGACAATGCTGGCAATTCATGAACTTGAAGTCCTAATGCCTTGAAGGATTCAACTGTGGAGTTAATAGCAAAGTAATCATCTGGATGCAATGCAGTCGCTGCGATCAACGCCATCATAGCGATGAAGCCTTCTGTTAACATCGCACCATAACCGATAGGCAAGATTTCTCTTTCATTAGTAAGCATTTTAGGTGTTGTACCTGTAGCAATTACTGTATGGAAACCAGATAAAGCACCACATGCAATCGTAATGAAGATGTAAGGGAATACAGACCCTTTCAATACAGGACCGCCACCCCAGATATATGGAGTAACAGCTGGCATTTGGATTTCAGGCATTACAACGATAATGCCAAGCGCCAAGGCGCCGATTGTACCGATTTTAAGGTATGTAGACAAATAGTCACGAGGAGCAAGCAATAACCATACTGGTAATGCTGCAGCAAAGAAACCATACACGGCAAGCATAATTTCAATGGTTTGCAAATCATAGGTGAACCAGTGTGCATATTCACTAGCTGCTACGTTTGGACCATAAATAATAGCGGCAAAGATTAATGCTACACCGATGATTGTAGCCTCTTGGATTTTACCAGGGCGCAACCATTTCAAATAAATACCAATAAAAATAGCAATTGGAATGGTAGCGAATACGGAGAAGAACCCCCAAGGAGAGTTATGCAATGCGTTAGCTACTACTACGGCCATACCAGCGAGGGTGATAACTAATAGGAACAAGGTAGCAAGCATAGCACCAAAGCCAGCGAGTTTACTGATTTCTTCACGGGCAATATCCGCGATGGATTTACCATCATACCGAACTGATGCAAATAGAATAACCATATCGTGCACAGCACCTGCTACTACGGAACCAATTAGAATCCATAATGCGCCAGGTAAATAACCAAACTGTGCGGCGATAACTGGACCTACCAATGGCCCTGCGCCAGCAATAGCAGCAAAGTGATGACCAAAGGTAACCCATTTGTTTGTTGGCACATAATCGTGACCATCATTGTGTGTCATAGCCGGTGTAGGACGATACTGGTCCAACGTCAATACCTTCGCAGCTATGAAAGCCCCATAAAAGCGGTATGCTAAAATCAGAATACACGCGGAGGCTATAACAAAGTAAATACCATTCATAACCATAAAGACACCTCCAATGTACATGACATCGGAGGTGCCGAATAAATATTTCTAATAAAGCTAGGTCTCCAATGCCACTGTAGCTTATAAATTGATGAGTACTTACAATCTTATTGTATAACTAAACAAGGATATGTCAATTTACACTTTCTCATTCTAGATACTCATTATTCGTTAAAAGCATATATCGAAGACTATTTTATTTTTTTTAATATGATATTTCCAAACGTACGCAACAAATCAAGCCCTACATTACCGCTTTTTTCAGGATGAAACTGCATGCCATACACATTGCCCTTCTCTACAATACCGGGCACTTGAATGCCATAATCGGCTGTTGTTGTAATATATTGAGAATCGGTGTCCACATAATAAGAGTGCACAAAGTATGTATATTTATCAGCCACATCAGAAAAAACGCTGTCTTTACGACATAATGTATTTTGATTCCACCCCATATGAGGAACGCGTAGGCCTAAATTACTGGGAATAGCTTTCACAGTACCTGGAATAATACCTAATCCCGGGGTTGGACCGTATTCCTCAGATTCATCAAACAAGAGCTGCATGCCGAGGCAAATGCCAAGTAAAGGTATATTACGGTCTACCACCTCGTGAATGACCTCGATAAGACCTCGTTCACGAAGGACGGAAATAGCCGATGCATAGGCGCCCACACCAGGTAGAATCACACCATCAGCCGCTAATATGGTGTCACGGTCAGCAGTCAACACCGCATCAAGTCCGATATGTTGTAATGCTTTTTGTACATTAAACGTATTACCAGCATCATAATCAATTATGGCAATCATAGTGATATCCTTTCTTTTACGCCTATAAAAATCATAATATACATCGCTATATAATCGATCTATATTATTGGCGTGCCATATAGTCTTTCAAAAGAGAGCGCATAATAGCACCATCGTCTGCAGGTGGCAATGTTACACGAAGCCAATTTTCTCGTTGTCCACGTCGCACTTGATAGCCCTTAGCTAGCCACTCATCAGCGAGAACCTCCGCATTGGGTACGGACATAAAGATAAAGTTAGCACCACTCTTATAGTAAGTCGCTTTTACCTCATCTAAGGTCTGTTCCCATAAATCGCGTTCTACCGCATTTTTTCTAACCGTAGCGCGCAAGAATTCTTGGTCCTCAAACGCCGCCTCTGCAGCCACTTGGGACAAGGTATTCAAATTATATGGCAATCGGATTGTTTGAATATAATTCGCTAATTCAGCGCTACTCATCATATAGCCTACGCGGTAGTTCGCAAGACCATAAGCCTTAGAGAAGGTGCGCATGATACATACATTAGGAAATTCATCAAGCAACACTCGTGCGGTAGGCACCTCAACAGAGGTTACAAAATCTATGTATGCTTCGTCGATGATAACTAACACATTATCTGGCAATGTACCTATGAATTTACGAATATCTTCAACAGATTCATAGGTACCTGTTGGATTATTAGGATTACAAATCCATACGATGCGTGTTGTATCATCTACGGCCTTACGCATAGCACCGAAATCATACTGACCGGTTGCTTCGATACAAGGTACTTCGCGAATTACAGCACCTTCCACAAGACCATTAAGGCCGTACTCAGAAAAAGCGGGCACACTGATAACAATGGAGTCGCCTGTGTTGATAAAGGTTTTATTTACCATGGAAATCACCTCATCAAGGCCGACGCCGATAACCAGTTGATTTTCCTCTACATTCCAATAGTTTGCCAATTTAGCCCGCAAAGCTGATGCATTACCATCTGGATATAAGTTAGCATCATTGTTAACTACATAATCAAGCACTGCCTCACGCACCTTTGGCGATGTACCATAAGGATTCTCATTGGCAGACAATCGCACAAGACGATCTACGCCTAGGCGTGCCTTTACAGACTCTGCAGGCTCCTCAGGCACATAGGGCTTTAATTGGCCAATAATCTTCTTCATACTATACTCCTTACAAATCTGTAATCGCTTTGCGCTCCGCGGTTTTACTCACCACGCCCTCGCGGCTTGCCAACTCTTCTAAAATCGCTTCATAAGGAACGCCCTTTTCCACCAATAATACGAGCAAATGATACAATACATCCGCCGTTTCGTACACCAGCTCTTGAGTGTCTTCATTTTTTGCAGCGATGACAACCTCTGTCGCTTCTTCGCCCACCTTTTTCAAGATTTTGTCGAGCCCTTTATCGAATAAATAATTCGTATAGGATCCTTCTTTCGGCGTTTCTTTACGCCCTTTAATGATGGCGTATAATTCCTCTAATGTTTGTTCATGGGCCATATCTATTCTCCTTTGTGAAAGCTAACGCCTTTGCGCCACTTCACATCATATAACAAATATATCGCTTCTTTTATATGCCTAGGCTTCTACATCATTGAAAAAGCAGCTCACAGCCCCCGTATGACACGCTGGACCTTCTGCTTTAACGAGTACAAGCAATGTATCTCCATCACAGTCGAGCTTCATATCTACAACATGTTGTACATTGCCGCTAGTACCGCCCTTGTGCCATAACTCCTGACGAGAACGGGACCAGAACCAAGTTTCCTTGGTTTCTAACGTTTTGTGAAAGCTCTCTTCGTTCATCCACGCCACCATAAGTACTTCTTTAGTTATACTATCTTGCACAACGGTTGGCAGCAAGCCACCACCCTTATTAAAATCTGGTTTCATGTATACTACAATCTCCTAATCTATCTAACAGCAATACCGGCTGCTTTAAGTTGTGATTTCAAGTCGGGAATACTGATTTCACCAAAATGGAATATAGATGCTGCTAATGCACCCGTAACGCCGGTCTCGGTAAAAACATCGATAAAATGCTGTACCGTACCAGCTCCACCGGAGGCGATAATCGGTACATCTACGACCTCTTCCAAGGCCTTGTATAATTTGATGTCAAAGCCAGATTTGGTGCCATCCTTATCCATGCTTGTCACCAATAGCTCACCAGCGCCACGGCTCACCGCTTCTTTAGCCCACGCTAGGGCTTCCCAATCACTACGATTGCGCCCTCCATGGGTGTACACATACCATGTACCAGTCTCTGGATCCGTCTTTACATCAATAGCAACAACCATGCATTGATTACCAAACTTTTGAGCACCTTCACTGATGAGTTCTGGTCGTGCTAAAGCGGCTGAATTAAGAGACACCTTGTCGGCACCTGCTTTCAGCAATGCGCTCATATCATCTACGGTTTTAATACCACCACCTACGGTGAGAGGCATGAATACGTGTTTTGAAATATCTGTCACCACATCACGCATCGTCGTGCGTCTGTCTACGGTTGCCGTAATATCTAGGAATACGAGCTCATCGGCCCCCTGTTCCTCATAGGTAGCAGAAATATCTACAGGACTACCTACATCGACGAGGTTTACAAAGTTGACACCCTTTTTAACGCGCCCATTATCTACATCCAAACAAGGAATAATCCGTTTTGCTAACATGATGGATTCTCCTTATTAAATGCAGCAATTTCCTCCAATGTAATAGTACCTTCGTATAATGCTTTGCCTACGATGCTGTCTACAACACCGCATTTTTCAAGGTTCTTAATATCTTCTAAATGGCGGACACCGCCTGAGGCAACGATGCGAGCGGTTGGAAATTGGTCTTGCAAAGAACCAAGCAATGCTTCATTAGCCCCTTGCATGGTACCATCTCGATCCACATCGGTAACGATAAAATACTTCGCTCCTGCGGCCACCATTGCACCGATAAGCGCGGTCATAGGCACATCAGATTGGTCGAGCCAACCTTCAGCGGCAACCTTACCATTCTTACCATCTACGCCGATAACGATGCGCTCTGCACCATATTCAGCAATAACCTCTTTTGTCAGCTCTGGATTTTTAAGGGCTACGGAACCGAGGATTACACGGTTTACGCCCATTTCTAAATATAAGTCTACGGCCGCTTTATCGCGAATACCGCCACCTATTTCTAGAATTCCTGTAAATGCAGCACGTACATTTTTGACGATATCTACATTGACTGGTTTTCCCGCCTTTGCCCCATCTAAGTCGACGAGATGCAAAGCGCCAACACCAGCAGATTCGTATTGTGATGCTTGGTCTACTGGATCTGGATTGATGATGGTTTCCTTCGCAAAGTCACCTTTGTAAAGGCGAACGCTGCGACCATCTTGTAAATCTATAGCTGGAAAAATCATAGAATCTCCTTTATTTACGAACCTTGCAACAATCATAAGGCTTTGTTTTCACAATCTACAAGGCTCCTATTAAATCATGCCCTTTGTAGAGTTAACACCTTGAATATCTGGATTAATGGTAACCGCCTTACGTAACGCACGGCCCGTAGCCTTAAACATGCTTTCAATAATATGATGCGTATTGCGACCATATTCGTTGCGCACATGTAAGTTCATGGCACCACTCACAGCCAAGGCTTGGAAGAAATCCTCTACCAATTCTGTTTCAAAATTACCACCCAATACAGGAGTCGTAAACTCGCCATTAAACACGAGGTATGGACGGCCACTAAGGTCGATAACAACCTGTGTCAACGCTTCATCCATAGGCACCCATGCGTCGCCATAACGCTCGATACCCGCCTTATCACCTAGAGCCTGTGTCAATGCTTGCCCTAAGGTCAATGCAATATCCTCTACCGTATGATGCGCATCCACGTACGTATCGCCTACGGCTTTTACAGCAAGACCAAAACGGCCATGCTTTGCCAACAAATGGAGCATATGGTCAAGGAAACCGATGCCTGTATCAACCTGAATCTCTTGATTGCCATCTAAAGTAAGTGTAATTGTAATATCTGTTTCGCCCGTCTTACGAGTTACCGTAGCAGACCGATTTGTTCTCATCATACTATCCTCTTTATTACCTAAGAGCACCTATAAAGGTTTACTCCATCCACACAACTAATCTTCGAAACGCACCTCGATAGCACGAGCATGTGCTTCAAGGCCTTCTGTACGTGCCAAGGTAGTAATATCCTTCGCCACCTCTTGCAAACGTTCACGACTGAATTGGGTAAAAGAAATGCGTTTTACGAAATCGTACACACCAAGTGGGGACGAGAATTTTGCAGTACCACTCGTAGGTAATACGTGATTTGTACCGCCTACATAGTCGCCCAATGGTTCAGAGGCATATCTGCCAAGGAATACGGAACCGGCATTTTCTACCATACTCATATATTCCATAGGGTCCGGTAATTGAATTTCCAAATGTTCTGGCGCCACTTCGTTCATCACGGCAAACATAGCTTCTACGCTATCCATAACAGCAATATAGCTATTGTTTTCGATAGCTGGACGAGCAATGCTTTCACGAGGTAATTGTGAAAGTTGACGTTCCACCTCATCAGATACGAGTTGTGCTAGTTTTTCACTATTTGTAACCATAATGGCACGAGCTCGTGGATCATGTTCTGCTTGGGACAATAAATCCGCGGCTAAGTGAACAGGGTTGGCACTATCATCCGCGATGATGCCGATTTCACTAGGACCTGCAATCATGTCGATATCTACTTGACCAAATACTTGGCGTTTTGCAGTAGCTACATAAATATTGCCAGGGCCTACGATTTTATCTACCTTAGGAATTTGTTTCGTACCATATGCAAGAGCTGCTACACCTTGAGCACCACCCACTTGGTATACCGCATCAACACCAGCAAGTTTTGCAGCGCCTAATACAGCAGGGTTAATGCCATCCTTTTGAGGAGGTGTTACCATAACGATTTCCTTAACCCCTGCGATTTTTGCCGGCAACGCAGTCATCATAATCGTAGATGGATATGCTGCTGTACCGCCCGGAACATAGAGGCCCACACGTGCCAATGGCGTTACCTTTTGACCACGTGTAATGCCCGGTGTATCCATATCTACAAAGCCTTGTTCTATTTCACGGCTGTGGAATTCAGTAATATTTTTCTTTGCTACCAATAAAGCGTGTTTTAAATCTTCTGGCAAATTATCCCATGCCTCATCAATAATGGATTGATCCACCTTGAAATTATCTAGCTTTACACCATCAAATTGTTCAGAATACTCACGTAGCGCAGCATCTCCATTGGTGCGTACATTTTCAATGATATCGTATACACGGCGCTCGATTTCCATATCTGTTGTTTGTTGTGTATATTGACGGACAATGCCAAGCATTGCATCAAGAGATTCTTTGTAAATTTTCATCGTATGTCCTCATTTCAAACTATGTATGTCTATACTTATATTGTAAACGTTTCTCATCATATCACGATAGAGTATATTTCTATTTCTTTCTCGATATAGTATATATATTTCTTATCGATACAGTACATTTATTTCTTATCGATAGCCGCTTGTAATTGGTCAATTAAAGCAAAAATCGTATTTCTCTTTTGTTTTAATGCCAATGGATTCGCCACTAACCGCGTAGAGATTGGTTGGAGCCAATCATAAATTTTAAGATTATTTTCTCGAAGGGTTGTGCCTGTTTCTGTAATATCTACGATGGCATCAGCAAGGCCTACGAGGGGCGCCAATTCAACGGAGCCTTCAATTTTGATGATTTCTACGTCTTGAGAACCAAAATATTGCTTTGTAACGGTTGGATATTTAGTACCAATCCGATGACGTCTACCTTCCTTAGGGTCATAGCCCTCTAAGGAGGCCAATATAAATTGACATTGCCCCGTTTTCAAATCCAACATTTCATAAGATGTATTATCTTGTTCATCTAGTACATCACTACCGACGATGCCTAAATCAACAACACCATTATTCAAATAGGTCGTTACATCAGGACCTTTCGCAAGAATAACCTCGATGCTATCACCTAATGGAATAATCAACTTACGAGCTTTGTTGCGTAGCGGCTCACAATCTACACCACACGATTCCAAGAGAGGAATGAAATCCTTTTCCACACGGCCCTTCGTCAAGGCAATACGCAATTTGCCATTGTCCTTTGTATTGCTTTCACCTTGTACAAGAACCTCTGTAAGGACATCAATGTTGAAAGCCATCCCCACAGACGGCATTGGCGTTCCATCAAAGCCAGATAGTAAACCATCATAGCGACCACCGCTGACGATATATTGAGATACGCCATCTACATAACCTCTGAAGGTAAGGCCTGTATAGTAGGATTGAAGCGGCTCTGTAGAAACATCAATGCGAACCTGTTGTCCTGTAGCCTCGATTTGACCGGCTAAATCCATAAGACTATCTAAAATACGTTGTGCCCCAGCCGGCAAGATGACTTGAGTGAGCTCATTTTTGATGTCATTTACAGTACCGAATAAACGCGGCCAAATCGTAAGGAATGGATAGAGCGCATTATTTTTAAATTCGCTGATCAATTCATTATATCGTGGCAAATATTTTGTGAATAATGCATCTAGCAAATCTGTTCTTTCACCATCAGTCAATCCTAGTGCATCTGTAATGGCGCGAGAAAAACGAGCATCACCAATCTCTAACAACAATGTATTATTTAGCTGGGACTCGTTTACCTCTTTGATGATATTAAAACATTCGAGTTCGGCCTCAATACCTTCGTACCCTACCATTTCGATACCACCTTGTGTAACTTGGTTGATATCACCGCGGTGCTGTTTATTTTTCATCAACACATCACCAAGATAGTAGAACTTACGAGGCAATTCAATATTCGTTGTAGCTAGGAAGCGACCGATAGGCATAGTCAAATCGGGACGGATGACCACAGATGCATCAGAACTACCAAAGAATTCGTACATATGTTGACCACTGCCTAATGTATAACCATTGAACACATCTTTATATTCTACAAGAGGTGTAGAGATTTTTGTGTATTGACGATTGCGACAAAGACCGAGCAAATATTGACTCACATCATCCTTGCGCTCCGCTACAGTCCCTATATCATCCCGAAAACCTGTAGGCAACTGTTTTTGTACCATAAGGATCATCCTTTCTATTAACTATCCTAATATTACTATTTTAAATATATAGACTCTTTTGGGTTTTATCACTTTATCACGCTAAAGCATAAAACTATAATAATACTCCTCTATAGAATTGTCAATAGAGGAGTATTATATCTAATCCCAAACCTTTGCTACATCCGCCACACTATGTGCATCGGAGCCCAATACAAAGGGAACCCCAATAATAGCGGCCATGCCTTGGATAAAGCGACTTGGATACATTTCACCGCAGTCCGGTTTAAAGAACCCGCTCATATTATAGTCTAACTCACGACCTTGAACGCGCATAATATGTAATATATCGCTCACGAGTTGTGCATTTCGCTTATCCAAATGATGGGCAAAGCCAAAGTGATGTTGGTATTTCTTGATCAGATCAAAATGACCAATCCGCTTAGGCGTATAGGTACCTAAATCAGCACGTACCGCTTGGCGAATGATACTAAAGTATTTATAGTACAGTTCACTTTGGTTAAACATCCAAGGGGCAAAGCCCTTTGCAAATTCATCTGTATTATAATCAACACAGTAGTATTTTCCACCTACACCATCCATAAAGTGAACAGACAGTATATTATCATCTGTTAATGGACCATAGCGATCAAGAAAGTCTTGGATATCACTTTCAAAGCCAGGAATATAATCTACCTCAAAACCTAATGAAATATCGATATGTGTGCCATAGGCACGTTGTAATTCTCGCCCCAATTCAAGATAAGAATCCACCTGATTGAGTTTAAGAGACGCCGTATCATAGGCAATCTTATCACCGCCATACTCAGCCTCAAAGGCCTTTGGTAACGGAGCATGCTCTGTTAAACACACCTTTTCGATGCGCAATTCAATGGCTTTTTCAATCATCAATGCCGTTCTATCACCGCTACCATGTGGACATAATTCAGTATGAAAATGACCATCTACCAATCGGCTACGATACGTACTATTGCCTATGAACTGCCGTTCTGCTTTCATATTTATCATAACTACCTAACCCCTATCTATGTGGAACATATAATCCGCAACCCCACGGACATATGAATGATTTAATATCTATTATTATACCAATAATGCGTAAGTTTCGGTATCCTGATATTTACCATGTTTAAAACCCACTTCAGGGGTAAGCCCACAATAGGTAAAGCCAAATCGATTGTGTAATTTCGTGCTCCCCTCATTGCCTGCAGTAATAACAGATACTACATTATGAATCATCGTATCTGCTTTGGCCATCTCTAAAATATGTTCCATCAACTGTGTTGCCACACCTTGACCACAGTAATCTTGGTGAATATATATGGATAATTCTACAGTACTTTTAAAAGCATCTTTTAATCGATATGGTGAAAGCGATGCATAGCCTACCACTACATCATCAATGGTGCCTACAATGATAGGATGATGCTCATCGCTGTGAGCATTATACCATTCATGCCACTCTTCTAATGTGCGTAGTTCGAGGTCTAAGGTGGCTACACCATGTATGACCTCGTAATTATATATGGCTAAACAAGCAGATATATCATTTTTTGTGATTGATTGAATGACTAATTCACTCATACGTATTCCTCTAAAACAGTTTATGAAAGCAACCTCAGTTGTAACTACCGACAACTATTGGTTACAGAATAAGACAAAAAATAAGCAAGAAAAAGGACGAGCTGCAACTCGTCCTTTTTTTTGTTATATTGTAGGTAATTTCGTACGCTTTACTACCTATCCGTAGTATATCATAAATATATAACACTAACTAGCAATAAAAGATAGTCAATTATATCTCTCTATAATACGCCAAACAAAATAAGCGTAACTATCACTAATGCTACTATAACCAAGTAGTCCAATAATTTAAGACCTACAGATGCAGCAAAGCTATGGTTTTTGCTGCCAAAGCCTCTAAGTTCCAAGGACAATGCCATCGTTTCAGAGCGGCCTAAGGATTTTAAAAGCAACGGCTGGATAACAGAGGCATAAGACTTCATCCGTTTAAAGATATTACCTTCAAGGGAAAGCCCACGACAAGATTGTGCCTCTTGAACAGCCTTGCTTTCACCAATGAAATCCGGTACAAAGCGAAGTGCTGCGGTAAACATAAATGCATATTCATAAGGAATTTTGCATTGCGTTACGAGGGCTGCCGTTAAATCTTGTAATTTTGTAGTGGCCAACAAAGCGATAAATACGAGGGTCATCGCTAACATACGAAGGCCTGCTACTGCTGCAGATACGATATCGCCACTGCCTAAATATTGAACTACGCCTAAGAATACGGCGAACACAGTCAATGCAAATACGGCCTTATATTGTTTCCACAACAAACCTGTTAGCAAGAGTGCTACTAGTTCTACTACAACTAACGCCATCAATGACATCCAGTCGCGTAGCAAGATAGCCCACACAGATACAGCGAGGGACATCAAAATTTTTGTTAATGGTACTAATCGTTCCATGATTCCCTCCTACTCTGCTAACTGCGCAATAAGGCGCGTCCGTAATTCATCCATCGATTTGCAATAGCCTAGTCCCGGTACCGCTTGTGAAAGTTCCACGCTCGGCGGTTTTGTAAGACCTAAGTCATATAATTCATCGGTAGATTTTGAAAATAAAGTTTCTGGTGTACCATCAAAGGCGACCGTACGATGGCCCATGATAATAGCACGAGAACATTCAGCTGCCATGATTTCCATATCATGTGTAATCAAAAGAATTGTTAAGCCTTCGCTGTTTAATTGACGAAGCAATGCTAGTAATTCTTTCGTTTCCTTACCATCTTGACCACTAGTCGGTTCATCTAAGATAAGAATTCTAGATTGCATCGCCAATGCAGACGCAATAGCAACGCGCTGCTTTTCACCACGGCGCAATGTCGGTGGATATTCTTCACGCAAATGACTAATACCACAACGCTCTAACGCCTCATCTACAATGCGTTCAACCTCTGCTTTTGTGCGGCCCAAGGATTCAGGACCAAACGCCACCTCTGTAGCTACAGTAGGTCTAAACATTTGTCGATCTGGCTGTTGGAATACATAGCCAATGAATTGACCACGTTTAGACGCTGGCATAGATGTAATGTCCTTGCCATTATAACGGATACGACCTTCAGCAGCCTTTTCAAGGCCTACTAACAAGCGTGTAATAGTAGTTTTACCACAACCATTCTTACCACCAATAGCAATAAACTCGCCTTCATGAATGGTAAAGTTTACATCTCTAAAAATATCTACGGTAGGCACATAGCCAAATCGCAAGTTTTCTACCTTAAGCATGTGCGCCACCTCCTGTACTTTCACCTACATTATTAGTATCTTGAGTTATGCTTTCACCATAAGCAATTGTATGGTTCGGCTCATCATAACGAGAACGTTCAATAGCCTTAGCCATCTCGATTTGATGAAGGCCCTCAATAGCGGACTCGATGCTGAGCCAAGGAGCATCACTGTGGTACCCTGCTTTTTCAAGCTCCATATACGTAGTAAACACAGATGGCAATGCATCCACATAAATATTATGATCATACATATAGCCCAACGTAGTCGCCACATCGCTATCGCATACGACTTCACCGTCTACCATAAGGGCCATGCGATTCGCATATGGCAATACAGCGTGTAAATCATGGTCGATAACCACAACGGTAATACCGTGATTGCGGTTCAAATCACCAACGAGGCGGTATAATTCAGCTGTCCCCTCTGGGTCGAGAGAGCTAGTCGGTTCATCAAGAACGAGAACAGATGGATTAGTAGCTAATACAGAGGCAATTGCCAAACGTTGACGTTGACCACCGGACAAGCTCGTAATCTTACGGTCTTCTAAACCCTCAATGCCAACTTGCTTAAACACCTCTGCACAACGAGCCTCAATAACATCACGGTCATAACCGCGGTTTTCCATAGCAAAGGCCACTTCTTCACGAACAGTCATCGTTACGAGTTGCGTATCGTAATCAGCAAGAACGACGCCAATATGGTTTGCTAAATCTGGAATATCCATTTGAGTAGTAGCTTTGCCATCTACAAAGACCATGCCTTCCAAGCGACCGCCGTAGAATTTAGGCACCGCCCCAACCATGGCCATGCAAAGTGTACTTTTACCACAACCGGCAGGACCAGTAATAACTAAGAAATCTCCATCATGTACATCAAGGTTGATGTTCTTTAATGTAGGCGTAGTCGCCTTAGGATGGTAATAGTTCATATGCTCAATGGAAATCTTCGCTTCTCGTTCAGGATTGATCACCAAATGACTATGATTACTAGATTCTGCATTACCGGTAGGCAACATACCGCGTTTAGCAAACATCTTTTGAGCTGGAATGTATAAAATCGGTGTAATGGCCGCATTAACAGCAGCTACGGCGAGTACGGCTGGCCAAATCACAAAGAGATATACATTGTTAGGCAAGCCTGCAATTTGCCACAAAAGAGTAATAAAAATACCACCAGATACAACAGTACTTAAAAAAGCTGTTACGATTGGCGTGATTTCGAAAGAACCAATTTTGCTAATTTTCATAGTAGCCATAGTGCGAGCAATAAGCGTTACCATCAATGCACCAGCAGGTTCTGAAATCAAGTTACCATATGGGAAACCAGATTTTGATGTCAACACCTCAATCAAGGCCGCTACTAAACCAATGCCCAATGTTTGGGAGATGCTTGGCTTTGTCAGCAAAATCGCTACGCAATACGCTGCAATCATCCAGTTTGGCGTAATTCCTGCAAAACTAGGACTCACCAAGTGCAAAATTGTACCTAACGCGAGCATTAAGGTGCTCACCGTTACCCATCTAAACTGTCCACCCTGATCATGAGTGTACACGAGATCCTTTATTCGTTCCATAATACCCTCTTTTCTTCAATAGAATATATACTGTCTATTTTAACATTTATATGGGTATTGTGAAAGTTTAGAACATAATAAAAAATAGCAGGGGGTAATCCTGCTATTTTTATAATATACGGAAAAGCAAATTTACGATTTATAACCATCAAGCTTATTATAAATAACAAACTCTCTAAGTATATTTTTAATTTTAATAATACATTTCCAATGAGGTTGATCTACAATTCCTAAATTTTGTTTAGCTCGCTCGATGTCTACAGTGGAAATCAATTCATTAAATCGTCCATATTCATCAATGTTAGCTTCATTAACATGAGCATTTAACAAAGCCCTCAACTTAGCTTCATCGACCCCCAACAAGTTAATACAATGCTGTATCTTAGCATTCCAATCGACATTTATATAATCATTGATATAATCAGTCAATGTCTTATTCTCGTCAAATACTAACCGCTTATGTTCTATATCAACTAATATTTGTCTAGCAGCACGTTGTTCCTCTTGAGACAGTTGAGCAAAACTTTTATGAAGCATCATTCTTAACTGATCAATTAATGTCTTATCAGAGTCATCAATATTATATGCTCTGATATACTTTTCAAAGTTTTTATTCATATAGTCAGCATCAATACGAATCGACTCCTGCTTATGAGCTTTGGCAGTTAAATCAAAAGGAATCAATGGATTAGTTTTACCATCCGATGTACTAGAACTAAACAACTCTCCATATCGAGCTGCTAATGTATTATACGTTTCCTCATCTAAATTTAGTCCTAGTTTTTCATCAATATTCTTTTGCCACGTAAACATCTGTAGCCGAATAGCTTCCATTAATATACGTAATTGATAGAATAAGCGTCCAAATTTATGCCGACTCGCTATGTTATCTGGTAGTTTTGAATAGTATTCTATGTCTTCTGCTATAAATAAATCTGAAATATCCTCGACTATAACATTCATTTTGCGAATATTCTGATCTTTTTTATCTGCATACAATCCTTCGGGCACCGCTCCAGAATATAATCTGAAAGCATCTTGAATATTACGAGACATAGTATGTATCTTGCGATAGTATCTAATACTACCAAATGGTTTTTCTGGACCATATAGACGGTTTGTACGAGAGAAAGCTTGTACTATCTCTTCATAAGCCATAATTTTGTCAACATATAGTGTATTTACATATTTTGAATCAAAGCCTGTCAGTAATTGTTTAACGACAATTACAATATCAATATATTGATCTGTATCATTCTCTACATCATTAGAACGATATTGTAATTTATGTGCAAGTCTAGTACAGACGTCTCGTTTAAATGAGGCATAATTTGATACTGTAAATTTTTGATTAAAATATCTATTATAATCCGCTAAGATTTCTTCCAACGCCTCATCTTTAATAACCGCTGTTGCAGGGTCCATTTCACCATCTACGGTAGGATCAAATAGGGCGACCACTTTTAAATTAGATGCATAACGTCTAAACAATCGATAATAAGAGATGGCTTCAGATATACTATGGGTTGCTAAAATGCCGTGGAATAATCCTTTATAGCTTTGTACTAACCATTTATTATGAATATCTTTAATTACGGCTATACGATGGGGATCATTATCATAATGCCCATTTTCTATATAATCTTCAATACCTCTTGTATATCCACGGTCATAATCTCGAACCATAGGTACATCATGTATAAAATGGTAATACCTTTCTCGTTTTTCTGGAGATTCCATAACATCACTAATAGTATTTGCACCAACCTCACGTAATGCAACGGCATTACGTAAATCGTCATCAGTATATGTTGGCACTGATGTAATATCAAAACCTAACACATTTTTATCTCGAATACCATCAGAAATGCTATACCGATGCAATTCATCACCAAATAAATCGGCAGTCGCTAATGTTTTCTTTGCATTATCTTTAAAAATTGGCGTACCTGTAAAACCAAATAATAAGGCATGAGGGAATGTGTCCTTAATCGCTCGCAACATATCGCCAAAGGTATTACGATGACATTCATCAAAAATAAAAACCAACCGTTTTCCCTTAACACGGTTTAACATGTCATCGCGTGTATCATCTTTAGATAATTGATTCATCTTTTGAATAGAAGAAACAATAATCATATCCTTTGGTTCAATGCTATCTAGTTTTTCCAGTAATATAGTACCACTTTCTGTACCTTCCACAGATGTGGCAGAGTCGGCAAACCCTTGGTACGCCTGCAAAGACTGTGTTCCTAATTCAACACGATCCACAAGAAACACGATTTTATCAGCATCGCCTACACTCGCAATAATCTGCGCTGTTTTAAACGATGTCATGGTTTTACCAGATCCTGTTGTATGCCAAATATACCCACCTAAAGGACTAGTATATCCCCAATCAGCTTTACTAACTATATCTGCAATACGACTTGCTGCATAATATTGATAGCTACGCATCACTTTAAGAATACCATCAGAACTATCTGGAATTGTATAAAACCCTAATAATTCATGCGCCAAAGGGATTGCTAATAATGTTCCTGCAATATGAGTCCAATCGCCTATAATTTCATTGTTTACATCAGCCCAATGAAATTGAAATTCCGATTTTAAGGCCTCTCCAGTTCCAGGATTAGCAAAGTATACCGTTTCTTCTGGGGTCATAGCTACAAAAATTTGTATTAAGGAAAATAACCCTGAGAACATACCTCGACGATTATATAAATCAATTTGATTAATTGCGAAATCAACCGGAACGCCCGAACGTTTCAATTCAATATGAATAACAGGCATTCCATTAATTAGCAACATAACGTCTCCACGTCTATCTCTAGAAACATCATTAAGTCCTTTAAATTGAGGTTGACGCGCTATTTGATAAACACTTTGGCCAGAAGCAATTTCATTGCGATCAAAAATTTTAAGTGATACATTTTTCCCCAAATGCATCGTATCATCTGAATTATCACGTTTAATAGTAACAACTTTGCCATTTATCCAATCATTTATCATGGCAGGACTTTTCAACATCTTAATTTGCATTAAGATTTGATTCATCTCACTATCCGTCAACGGGTATTTATCCAGTTTATCAGGGGAGCAGTTATTTTTGTAAATAATATCCGCCCAATTCTTTACTAGTGCCTCTTCTGTAGGATATTCAATACACTCTGCTTCCCATCCATGATTAGATAATTGCTGAATAAGGGCTGATTCAAAATCAGCTTCTTTTGTAAAAATCATATTTCACCTAATCTATTACATCTACACAAATAACTGTTGGAGTAAACCTTTTTTTATTGATATAAGATGATCCAACTTACGCTGATGAAGGGTAATATATTGATTAAACTTTTCTAATGTCTCTCCAATAAATACTTGTTCTTTTATATTAACTGGAGTTTTTATTGGCATTTCAAAGAATGTAGAATCTTTTATTGCTATACGATCAGCTCTAGCACCACTATCACCATTTAGTTTCATATAACGATGCCAATGGTTTGATTGAAAATACCATTCTAAAAAACCTAAATCTACTTTAGATGCTCTAAAAACAGTATATAAAGGAGACATTATACCAGTGCGATTCAACTTATTGCGATTGATTGGACCTACAGGTGCTAATGTCGAGATTCTCGGATTATAAATAAAGTCATTGTTCTCAACTATATAATATCCATTAATATTATCCTTATTTGAAATTTCTTTATCAAAGAAGTCAACCTGGCTAATAATGCCTTGTTCAGCAGAATTAGTTAATGTTTCTGTATAATGGACATCTACATTTTTGGTTGTAACTTTCGTAGATATATCTGATAACTTACGCTGTTCCCAAGCATCAGTAAAATCTTTAAATCTAATTTCAGGAAATTGACTTCCATTTTTAGGGAATAATTTTTGCAATAACGCTTTTTTAGCTAATTTAAGTTTTTCAAGCTTACGCTGATGAAGGGTAATACCCAAATCAATATTCCTTAAGAAGTTTCCTAACAAGCTTTGTTCCTCATTATTTGGCAAACTTATCTCAAGTTCCATAACTTTATTTTTTGAAATATTATACCGTGATATACCTTGAGCAAGTATTTTGATCTTGTCTCGCATATATGGCGCACGTAATGAATATCCTAAAAAATATGGATTAATTTTTTGATTAGGTCTAAAACCAAAACAAAAGCTATTTAAATAAATATTAGGCGTATGTCCAAGCCATACCGAGGACATGCCAACTTCTTCTGGTGTTTCGGATGAGGTAGTAAATAATACATCTCCATATTTAACCTCATTTTGTGTTGTATCTATTTCTACCTTATCAGTCATAGCTACATCAGAAACTGTATTTTGAAATACATTTAAATATGTAATATATTGTGCCTCACCATGCCCAAAATCTTCTTTCGTTTTACCTGATAATCCGGTATATGTTGAACCAATACTACCCAACTTACGCTGTTCCCAATCATCAGTAAAGCCTTTAAATCGTAATTTAGGAGTTTTTTTATTAGTATTCATCATTTTGCTCCTAACAATTCTAATAAGGAGGATATCCCCATATCGTCATTAGCTTCTAACTCACGTAATGATGTAATCAACTCTTGCTCTACGACTCTAATGTCATTATCTATTATTTGTAGTGAAGTTCCATATTTATTGGCCAAAGCACTTAAACATTGAATAAAATCATTAACAGTCTTTGTGGAATACGCTTTTAGTTCATTTATTGCTGGCACAATCCAATGTTGATATAGCAATGCATCGATTTGTTCATCAGTAAGATTTTCTATACAATATTTTGTCGCATCTGCTAACTCAGCAACAGCCACCTTCTGACATTTTTTCAGTTTTGTTTCTTCAGCATATAAATCTTTAACGGCCTTTAACAATGGATATAATTCTGGTTCATCCTTATAAACCTTAACGGCTGCGTTTAATGGCGTCTTCACGAACCCAGTTCTATCATCATTCAGGAATTCCATATCTTGATAGTCCATTGGTACAGCTTCAGCAAGTTCAGCGATTCGCTCTTTAATCGCTTCAAGTTCATTCTCTATATGTGTTAGATTTGAAAGTTCATTCTGCAAATATAATTCTTGCACTAATCCAAAAGGAACAATAGCCCCTTTCCACCCCTCTTGAACCTCTACTTGTTTATTATTTTTCTTTTTCATTACCATATTTGGTTCTACAGAAGCAACCAAGGCTTTACCATTATGTCCCATTTTATCGATATCTAATGTAATTTTAGACCAATTATCACTCATAATTTGATAGATATCATAGGTATCGATTAATGGTATATTAGAAAATTGTTCAAATAACTCAGCTGACAATATGTGCCAAACAGTTTCATCCATTCCAACTTTAAAATCATCAATAACTGACTGTGAGACATATTCTATATACTGATTAATCTTTGATCCCAAGGAGTCTGTAAATTTATTTACAGCAGGATAATCATATACAATCTTAGCAACATCCCCCTCTACCAATGAATAGTATCCATCTTGCCCTTGTTTAAAGATTTCTTTATCAAGCCCTTCAAATACACTCCAATACGGGGATAATTTTTCTATCTCACTATATGGAATACCACCATGAACAATACCATATATATCATATATTTCATCATTTTTAGATGTGTCCACATAGCGAGGAATATTTAAATTGTAATCATTACCTATAATCTCATCGCGAGATACAACTGTACAATATCCAGGAAGCGTTTCTCTTTTACAATAAGCATCTACAATGCGGCGAATATCTGATGATTGTAACTTGTTATTTTTATTGGCTTTCACAAAATATTCTGAAGCATCAATAACAAGTACATCCTGATTCTCTCTCTTCTGACGTAATACCATTATGATTGTTGGGATGCTTGTACCAAAGAAAATATTCGCTGGCAAACCAATAATGGCATCAATATGATTATTATCAATAAGAGCCTTACGAATTTCTCCTTCACTATCCCCACGGAACAATACACCATGTGGCAATACGATTGTCATAATACCATTTGGTCTTAAATGATATAAATCATGGAGTAAAAAAGCATAATCGGCTTTTGTAGCAGGCGCTAACCCAAATCGACTGTATCTAGGGTCATTTTCTTTTCCTTTTGGCTCCCAGTGTTGAGAATATGGGGGGTTAGATACGACTGCATCTAGGTATAATGGATTATACGTTTGTTGAGGGTCCGCTTCATCAAAATAAGGCCAATCATCTTCTAATGTATCTGCATTTCTAACCATAATATTAGATGGTTGAATATTGCGCATAATAAGGTTCATTCTCGTCAAATTATACGTTGCCTCTTTTAGCTCTTGAGCATAGTATTTAATACTATTTTTGTCTTTTCTATATTTCTCAATACTTTTACCAATATTAATCAACAAGGAACCTGATCCACTTGTAGGGTCATAAATTGAAATTTCATTTCTACCTTGTAAATGATGAGCTACAATTTCTGACATCAAAACAGAAACTTCATGAGGCGTATAGAATTCACCCGCTTTTTTACCTGCATTGGCAGCAAAATTCGAAATCAAATATTCATATACAAATCCCAAGACATCATAATCCTGAGAGCCATCCATTGGTATTTCATCAATCAATGAGATTAATTGTTGAATAGCTTTGGATTGAGCACCAGAGTTATCGCCTAACTTAGTTAAACCTAATTGCAATGTATCAAAGATACCTTTATATATTCGGTTATATTGATCATTCAATAAGCGTTCAAAAGAATTTAATGCATCTTGCACTCTACCTACATCAAGCTGGTTTCCATCCTGAATCCATGTAGAAAATAAATGATTATATGGTATAAAGTAGTACAAATCATTTCGAATAGCATCACGTAATTCTACATTTGATTCTACTAAAACAGATTTGTATTCAGCTTTTGCTATTTGATACTGTATACGTAGTAACTCTTCCTCTTTTTGAGACAAAAACTTATAAAACATGAATCCTAATATATAATCTTTATACTCATTCGCCTCGATTTTAGAGCGTAATTTGTTGGCTGATTCCCAAATTTTATTTGCTAATTGCTGTTTATCCATATGCCACCTCAAGTAATACTAGTTGTTATGTGTATTATACCATTACAGGCAAACGCTCTATAGCACTTTTATAGATTTCAATACACAAAAAAGTCTCCTAAGGGCGCCTAAAAAAATAAAGCGACACCGAATAAACGATGCCGCCGCTTGAAACCATATATGATTTTTCTATGTACAATAATATTACAAGTTAAAACAGTATAAGTCAATACGTATATATAAATGTAGATTAGATTAGATTTATTCAATCTAAAATTCTATTCAGTCTTTTCTCCACTCTCTGTTGCTACTGCTTCACTCGAAACTTCAGCCTTTTCTTTACCTTCTGTTGTTTCAGCAACTTTTTCTCTAATTTCTTTGGCTGCCCCTGCGGATTTTTCTTTAACAGTTTCTGTAATATCTTTAGCCGCATCAGCAGTTATATCTTTTACTTCTTTAGCCTTTTGTTTTAACTCTTCTGCCTTCTCCTTGAGGGTAACTTCAAGATCTTTTGCTACAACAGCAGACTTAGCCTTTACCAATTCATTTACTTCATGTGCTGCATCAGCAGATTTGGCCTTAACATCTCCAGCTTTTTCTTTTACTAGCACTTTAATATCTTGCGCCGCATCAGCAGATTTAGCTTTAACATCTTCTGCTTTCTCTTTTACAAGCACTTTGATGTCTTGCGCCGCATCAGCGGATTTAGCCTTCACATCTTTTGCTTTTTCTTTAGCCAATACTTTTACTTCTTGTGCAGCGTCAGCAGTTAAGTCTTTTACAACACTAGCCTTAGATTTTGCTAATTCTTTTACGTCTTTTACAGCATCATTCAAATGATCTAGAAACTTCATATTAATTTCCTCCAATTAATTTTGTAATGAATATCTTCTCTCTTTCAATTACGAATTAAGATTAAATAAAATCTAGCTTTTATATCATTAAATCATAATTTATCTCAATCATAAAGAATATCCATGCATCTTCATGTTACTATTAAAATCATTTTGTGTTATATCAAAACCATAACAAAAAGCACCATCTATTAACGATAGTGCTTTTAAGAACTAATGGACTTCATCTAATAATATTCTAAGATAATCACGTCTACTGTTTAATATTCTGTCAATATAGATAGTCTGGTCAAAATAACGGTAAAAACTTAAATAATTATGACAAAGTAAATATCTGTATTCAATTTTACTCCCTAGATTAATCAATAATTGCTGTCCCATTTCTGGAAAAACACGCAACGAATCATTCGTAGTCACTATATCCGAAACAGTTTTCCTAGCTAACTCAATATCACCGGTTTCTTCTTCTATAAAAGATTTTATTTGAAGTAAATCTTCTCGGGCTTTTGGTGCATAGCTAATTTGATTATCCATAATTAAATCCCCAATTCACACTTTAGTTGCTCTGATGAAATCCATCCTTGTTCTTCACCAGATTTACGACCTGCCTCTAAAGCGCCCATAAGTTTTATCGTAGCCATCACACGTTCATAATCTTGAATATCCATAATTGCATATCGTCCTCTACCATTTTTAGTTAAGAATACGGGACTATCTATAGCAACATCACGTAACACTTCTGAATAATTGCGTAAATCTGAAATAGGTTTTATATTCGGCATATTATCACCTCCAAGAAGCTTTAGTAATATAACACTCATTTTTCAAATGTCTTATTATTATTGTAGATAAATTATCATGTAAATTCAACAATAAATTTTACAGCATTATATAAACGAATAAATTGTAACCTCACTATACATACCATTCTCACTTTTTCGTCACATAGTTGTGATATAATGCAATCTATTACTTACGCTCGGACATAGGAGGTCTATATGTATAAATACATTACAATCTTAGGCGCTGCGGGCCAAATCGCACAACGCTTAACGGCGACGTTATTAACATATACAGATATGCACATTACTTTATATGGTCGTCAATTGAGCTCCCGTATTCATCCAGAAATTTTGGAACATAATCGCATAACCGTTATTGAAGGCTCCTTTCAGAACCCTAAAAAATTAGAGGAAGCAGTAAAAAATTCAGAGATCGTATTCCTCAGTGCAATGGAAACTGGTAGTGATATGGCTGCCATTGTGAAAGCCCTTTCTCGCCAAAATGTACGCCGTATTCTCGGCTTATCTATCGTAGGCCTTGCCGGTGAGTTCCCAAAAGAATTAGAAAAATGGACCTTTGACAGACTACCAATCAGCTACGTACAAGGCGAACGCCAAGCACGCAATGTATTGCGTGAATCCAACTTGAACTACACTATTTTGCGTCTCCCTTGGCTCTATAATGATATGGAAAACACAAATTACGAATTCATCCCTGAAGGTGAACCCTTCAACGACGCACAGGTCACACGTGAAGCTGTGGTAAAAGCCATCTACGATATCTTACACGCTGAGGACGAAACACCATTCAGCCGTGCTAGCATTGGTGTTGGTGAACCAGGTACACACTACGATAAACCATCGTTTTTATAGGATGCAAAGACTATCTTTCTTTTCTTATCCCAAATAGAAAGATAGTCTTTTATTTTTATATCGAGGTACTAACTTTGATACTTCAATATAAAAACATACTGTAATTATATCGTTTAAATGATATAATTACAGTATGTAAATTAGGAATAGAAATCTTGTAAATTATAAGGAGATAAATATGGGCATCTTACGTGAAACAATTCGTCCATCATCAGATTTACGAAATAAGTATCCTGAAATATCTAAGACCTTACAACTAAAAGATGAGGCAGCCATAATTACCGTAAATGGTCGCGGTGATACTGTCAGCTTAGGATATAACACATATAATATGTTAAAAGCAAAAATCGAATTACTATCATCACTAATTGAAGGACAAAATGATATTATTCATGGTCGAACCACTACTGTAGAAGAAGCCTTTAATAGCATCGATAAAATGTTAGAACAAATGGAGTAAGATAATGACCATAAAAACTTACACCAGTATTCATACAGAAAAATTCAATAAAGAGTTACATCAGCAGATACTCTATGTGGCTATGCAATTCTCTAAAGAGACGGCACTACAAGTTAAAGAAAATATTCAAACAGCTATTTTAAATCTTCAATTACATCCATATATGGGTACTACCCCTAAAATCAGAAATCTTAAAGACAATGATTTTCGTATGCTAATTTTAAATAAAATCATTATATTCTATACAGTTGTAGAAGAAACTAAAACTATTTACTTACTCTCTATAGTGGATCAACGACAAGATTACATTAATATCCTTAACGGTTTATAAAACTATAAAATACATTCGGTATACATTTTCATGTCCAGAAAGTGTATACCGTTTTTTAATTCCCATAATTTATCCTTATTTATGTAGATAAACCGCGTTATTTACGCTATACTAATATAAGATTAAGATACACTAATAGGTATATAAGGAGTTAATATGAATCGCATTGTTGTTATTGGTAGTTGCAACATGGATATTGTGGTCCTTGCGGACAAACGCCCTACTGCAGGCGAAACCATTATGGGCAACGAATTGCACATCGCTCACGGCGGCAAAGGTGCCAACCAAGCGGTTGCTGCTGCTCGTCTCGGTGCAGAGGTTACTATGGTAGGCTGCATCGGTCGAGATGCATATGGACAAATGATTTTGGATAACCTCAAAAAAAATCATATCAATACGGACTATATCGTCACTGTCCCAGATACGACAACAGGTACTGCTCATATCACGTTAGCTGAAGGCGATAACAGTATTATTGTTATTGCAGGTGCTAATGCTAAGGTGGACCAATCTGTCGTCGATAATGCTTGGTCTGGTATCGAACAAGCAGATCTTGTAATGGTACAAAACGAGATTCCTATTCCAACTATCGAATATATCGTTCGTCGTTGTCACAATGCTAATGTAAAGGTCCTCTTAAATCCGGCTCCAGCGGCGGACCTCAATCCTGAATGGTTAGAATTAGCAACCTATATCACGCCAAATGAGCATGAGTTATCTGCGCTCTACCCTAACCAATCTACAGAGGAAACATTGTTAGCAAACGAAAACAAAATCATCGTTACTCTTGGCAGTAAAGGCGTGGGCTATGCTGACAACGGCGAAATCCACACCGTATCTGGTTTCAAGGTAGAACCAGTAGATACAACAGGCGCAGGCGATACCTTCAACGGTGCCTTTGCAACAGCTATCGTCAATGGTAAAAGCTTAGCCAACGCATTGCACTACGGTAACGCAGCTGCGGCCCTCTCCATCCAACGTTTGGGCGCCCAAGGTGGCATGCCTACCAAGGATGAGGTCGACGCATTCTTGGCTAAGCATTAACGAACTGAATAGGACTTTAAAAGCTCCACCGGCCAAATCTGACTTCGGCCTACGGCCTCCGCAGGGCCAAAGTCGCTTTGAAAGTCCTATTCAGTTCTAACAAAAGTTTGCCAACCAACGAATACGTTCGCCCTCTATATAGTAAATTTAACAAATCAATAAATGAGGCTAAAAAGCCTCATTTATTGATTGATAAAAAGGAGTTTATCATGCAACGACACGGCATTTTAAATAGCCATATCGCTAAGGTATTTGCTGATTTAGGTCACACAGATACAATTTGTATCTCCGACTGCGGATTACCAGTACCTGAAGGGATTCAAAAGATTGACTTAGCCTTAGATTTTGGTGTACCAAGCTTTGAGCAAGTGGTATCCATCATCGCTAAGCATATGAAATCCGAAGCGATTCATGTGGCAAAAGAAATTAAGGAACATAATCCTAAAGCGTATGACTTCTTGGAGTCTACCTTTCCATCCAATCAATACGAATGGATTGAAACGAGCCATGAAGCTTTCAAAGAAGCAACAAAGCAATGCAAATGCATTATTAGAACTGGTGAAGCATCTCCGTATGCCAACATTATCTTGCGCGCCGATTGTATTTTTAGCGATCGTCCCTAGAGCAATAGATTAAGAGATACTTTCACCAATCATATAGGAGTAGTTATGGAAATTGTTATGTCAGGCATTGCAAAGGCATTTGGTACGAACCAAGTACTACGCGATGTAAGTATTACCCTCAAGGAGGGCGAGGTTCACGCCTTGATGGGCGAAAACGGCGCCGGCAAGTCCACCCTCATGAATATCCTTACGGGTATTCACAAGGCAGATGCTGGTACAATCACCATCGACGGCGTAGAGCGCACCTTCCCGAACCCGAGAGAGGCCGAGCTAAACGGTGTAGCTTTCATCCACCAAGAGCTCAACATTTGGCCAAATCTAACATTGTTAGAAAATCTATATTTAATGAGACCGAAGCGCAATAAATTCGGTATGCTCGATAAAAAAGCGATGCTCTCTGAGGCAAAAAATACATGCCGCGAACTAGGAATCGAATTGCCGCTCACAATGGAAGCAGGCCTTTGCTCCGTCGGTCACCAACAGATGACGGAAATCCTTCGTATCTTGATGTTAGATGCCAAGGTTGTCATCATGGACGAGCCGACAGCAGCCCTCACCGAGCGTGAAACGGCGACATTGTTTAACATGATGCGCAAAATGAAAGCCCGCGGCGTAGCTATCGTATATATCTCTCACCGTATGGAAGAGGTATTTAGCGAATGCGATACCATCACGGTTATGCGTGATGGTCACACCATCATTACAAAACCAACTGCAGAGATTTCTGTAGATGAAGTGGTACGCCACATGGTAGGTCGTTCTATCGATGAGTTCTACCCTGCTCGTACTACAACACCTGGCGAAGTTGTGATGAGCGTAGATAACCTCAAACCAGAAGGGTTCGATAACGACATTTCCTTCTCCTTGCGCAAAGGCGAAATCCTCGGCGTAGCAGGTCTCATGGGCGCTGGCCGTACAGAAATCATGCGCGCCATCTTCGGCGTAGATAAACATAATGGCGGTACCGTAACAGTTAACGGCTCCGTTCTCAACTGTAAAAAACCAGAAGATGCCATCAAAGCTGGCATTGCTTTCATCACAGAAAATAGAAAGAGCGAAGGCTTGATCCTCGATTTCTCCATCGGTTCCAATATTACATTGCCGAACCTTGGCGACATTTGTCCATCTCATGTGCTGGATAAGGGCAAGCTCAATTCCTTTGCTGACGAATTGTCTAAAAAGCTAGGCGTTAAAACACAATCTATTCACGAACCGGCATCGTCCCTATCCGGTGGTAACCAACAAAAGGTGGTTATCGCAAAATGGGTTGGTAAAAAGCCATCCATTATCATCATGGACGAACCGACGCGCGGTATCGATATCGGTGCGAAACGTGATATTTATGATTTAATGAACGAATTAACGAACGATGGTGTGTCCATTATCATGGTGTCCTCTGAGTTACCTGAAGTGCTAGGCATGAGCGACCGCGTTATGGTCATTCATGAAGGTCGCGTAGCAGGTATCTTGGACCGCTGCGATGCAACACCAGAATCGATTATGACATTAGCCACAGGAGGACAATAATGGACAGCAAAGCTCTACAATATGTAAAAAAATTAGGCCCCCTCATCGGCCTCATCCTATTATTTATCATTATCTCTGTCATGAACGACAGTTTCCTTGAATTCTCTAACTTGCGTAACTTATTACGCCAAGTATCCATCAATGCAATCATCGCCTTTGGTATGACCTTCGTCATCTTAACAGGCGGTATCGACTTATCCGTTGGTTCCATCCTTGCCCTCTCTAGTGCAGTGATGGCCAACCTCATCGTAACAGGTACTGACCCTGTATTGGCTATCGTGCTAGCTGCCGGTGCTGGTCTTGTATTGGGCGGTATTAACGGTCTCGTTATTACTTATGGCCGCGTAGCTCCATTTATCGCTACCTTGGCGACCATGACAATCTACCGTGGTGCCACTTTGGTATTCACAGACGGTAACCCAATCTCCGGTCTTACTCAAGATCCTCTATTCCACGGCTTTGGCCAAGGGGATATTGCAGGCCTTCCAGTTCCAGCCATCACAATGTTCCTTGCTTTCATCATCCTCTGGTTCGTATTGAGCCGCACATCCTTAGGCCGTAAAACATACGCCGTAGGTGGTAGCGAAAAGGTAAGTTACATTGCTGGTATCAAGATTGACCGCGTTAAAATCTTCGTGTATGCCTTGACTGGTATGCTCTGTGGTATCGCTGGTGCAATCATTACATCTCGTCTTAACTCTGCACAACCTACAGCAGGTGCAGGCTACGAACTTGACGCTATCGCAGCAGTAGTTCTTGGCGGTACAAGCCTTGCTGGTGGTCGTGGTCATATCGTTGGCACATTAATTGGTGCCCTAATTATCGGTACCCTCAACAATGGGTTAAATATTCTCGACGTTTCCAGTTTCTATCAACAAGTTGTAAAAGGTATTGTTATTTTACTGGCTGTTCTTGCAGACCGTAAGAAAGCCTAGGAGGTTCCTATGAAAAAACTATTGTTACTGTTGGCGATGGCCGTTATGGTTATCGGTCTTGTAGCAGGCTGTGGTAAAAGCGCTGATAACGGCGGCGACAAAAAATCCGGCACTATCGGCTTCTCTGTTTCCACATTGAACAACCCATTCTTCGTAACTATGAAGGAAGGCGTTGAGGCTCAAGCTAAAGCGCTTGGTCTTAAAGTTAAAATCGTTGATGCTCAAAACGATCCTGCAAAACAAGCAAACGATATTTCCGACTTGCTTGAAAGTGGCGTTTCCGTATTGATCATCAACCCTGTAGACTCTGCAGCTATCTCTACTTCTGTAGAAGCAGCAAACGCTAAAAACATTCCTGTAATCACTGTTGACCGTTCTGCTGATAAAGGCAAAGTAGTAGCTCACATCGCTTCCGATAACGTAAAAGGCGGCGAAATGGCAGCTCAACTTATCGCTGATAAAGTAGGCAAAGCTGCGAAAGTAGCTGAAATCGAAGGTATCCCTGGTGCTTCCGCAACTCGTGAACGCGGCCAAGGTTTCCATAACGTAGCTGACAAAGACTTAACAGTAGTAGCAAAACAAAGTGCTGACTTCGACCGCACAAAAGGTTTGAACGTAGCAACAAATATCTTACAAGCTAACCCAGACGTACAAGCTATCTTCGCTCATAACGACGAAATGGCATTGGGCGCTATCCAAGCAGCTAAATCCGCAGGCAAAACAATCTTCATCGTAGGCTTTGACGGTACTGCTGACGCAGACAAAGCTGTTAAAGACGGCACATTGGCTGCAACAATTGCTCAACAACCAGACCAAATGGGTAAACTCGCTATCGATACAGCTCAAAAAGTTATCAAAGGCGAAGCTGTAGAAGCTAAAATTCCTGTAGATCTTAAAGTTGTTACAAAATAATTGTATATAGAAACTGGGTACAGAAAAAGAGTCGCATCAAATGATGCGACTCTTTTTATTTTGGCTCTCGTTCTAAAAATTCCTTGAAAAATGTAATGAATTTTGGTAAATACGTTTGATCTAAACTTTCAATCGTCATATTACATTTGTAATTCCAAGTGGTACAGATATTAACATCCATTGTCAAAACACCCTTTTGGTCTAACGAGAATTTTAGCGTATCCCCTTCTCCCGTCAGAATATATGTAAAGGTTGCTTCTCCTTTGCAGTTTTCATACAAGTCAACTAATTCTTTATAACCAATACGAATCCCTGACCAGTCACTAGGGTCAATGTACCCAGCACAGATATTATAACCCCGTTTAATATATATGCCAAACACACCAAATTGAGATAACTCTGTATCCATATCAAATGCTATTGTTAAATTAGATTCATTTACAATTTCATACATTATCATTACTCTCCATAAACAACTTTATATTGTTTATTATAGCATCCAATCTAAAAGCTAATAAACTCAGATAAGCTGAGTTTCAACTATATCCATAGAAAGTTTTTTCTTATGCTATAATGAGCATATATAAAATACAAAGGAAAGGAGGGTTTTCATGGACTATATATTACTCAACAAGGATGTTCCTGTGTTGCAGTTTCGCATCGAGAGGCATGAAGAGATTGTCAACTTAACCACATTAGTTCACATGAATATTACCGATTTAACAATCATAGATAATGTGGCATTGCCATTGAATATGCAACCTACTGTAAAAGGGTTAAAAAACTGGCTATTACAGCGTAAGGTACCAAATAACCGTACATTCGTCGAGAGTTTATTAGACGCTATTTCCGACACAGAAAATCCCTATCGGTATTTAGATGTAACCTACGGCCTATCCTTAAATGATACGTTCTGGGTAAAACCAATGAGTTCTTCAGTTTCATGGTCAGATGTTAATTTATACAACAATCCATTTAGCGAAATTGTGGCAGGTATTGCTTTCACCGGCGAAGATAGTCACATAAAAGGAATTGTTACAACACCAGAGTACACTACGAATGGTATGCTCCGTAAGTGTTGGCATCGCGAAAATGACGTCATCTATTTATACAAAGGGTCAACCCCTCGCTACGCTAATGGTGGACTTGAGGCACTCAGTGAAGTATATGCTAGCCAGATTGCGGCCGCTATGGGATTAGCACATGTGGAATATAAACTCACTACATTCCATGACCAACTAGTTAGTGCGTGTCCTCTATTCACGTCAGAACAGATTGGATATATGCCTATATCTGGGCTCTTAGATGAAGCGATATCTCGGGATGAACTCATGTTGTATGATAAACAATGCGATATAGCTAGCCTATACGGTATTATGCCATTTTCCGATATGATGGTGTTTGATGCGCTCATACATAATACTGATAGACACCTCAATAATTTTGGTGTTCTCATAGATAATAAAAGCAATCGTATTCTGGGGCCTGCACCTTTATTCGATCATGGCAATTCATTATTCTACAATATAACTGACGATGAATACTCAGATTTAAACGCTATAAAAGATATAAGTTTCTGGGGTCTCTCCTTTGATACACTAGCAAAATTATATCTTCATGGCTCACATCGATCTATGTTAACCCCATTACTGGATTTTACATTTAATCGCCTTCCATCTGACATATTAACAGATAAAAAATTAGATCTATTAGAATCCTATATCCAACAAAGGGCGGCTTATTTTATAGACCTACTGGATGGAAAATATATTAATTTCACTCACCCTCATATACCAAAACAATAATAATTACATACATAGCAAAAGAGGCTGTCATTTGACAGCCTCTTAGTATATAACAAACTACAACACCTTATTCATGTGGAGTTGTGTATGTAATGTTTTGTGCTTCGTAGCTTTCACCATGAGCCAATACGTGAACGATTGTTTCTAGTGTAGCACGTACTGTTTCAACGGCCATACTCGGTTGATCTGGCTTATTCACTACTTGTGCTGGCAAGTACGGAATGTGCATAAAGCCCACCTTGATACCGCCCTTTTGAGCTGCATAGTGCAATACGCCATACATAATGTGATTACATACAAATGTACCCGCTGTGTTGGACACCTTTGCCGGAACGCCTGCTTGGTGCAACGCATTCACCATATCCTTGATAGGAAGTGTAGCAAAGTATGCACTTGGACCATGGGCCACAACAGGTTCATCAACTGGTTGGTTGCCAGCATTGTCCGGAATACGGAAATCATCACAGTTAATGGCTACCCGTTCAATGGTAATATCTGGGCGCCCACCTGCTTGACCTACACAGAGAATAAAATCAGGATTGCATTGTTCAGCTGCTGCTATAGCAGTTTCTACAGATTTATAACGTACGGTTGGCACCATTTGAGTGATCACCTTGTAGTCCCCATCTGTATAGCCTTCCATTGTTTTTACTGCTTCCCACGCAGGATTAACACTTTCACCACCAAAAGGATCAAAACCTGTAATTAAAATTGTTTTCATTCTAGTACCTCATAACAACATACAATGATGTTGTGTACACTTATGGATTAAAGGAAATAGTACATTAATAAAATGTTCAATACAAGCATAACTACAGCAACAGGAATTTGTGCTTTAATAACGCCGTACGCATCTTTCATTTCAAGAAGCGCTACAGGAACGATGTTAAAGTTCGCAGCCATAGGTGTCATCAAAGTGCCACAATAACCAGCAAGCATCGCAATAGGTCCAATGATAGCAGGGTTAGCGCCATGAGCAACTACAAGCATAGGAACGCCGATAGCACTTGTGATCATCGCAAATGCTGCAAAGGCATTACCCATAATCATTGTAAATAATGCCATACCGATACAATAGGCTACAACGATAAGGAATACATTATCCGCAGGCACAACGCTTGCAACAGCACTAGAAATAATCTTGCCTACCCCTGCAAGGTTGAATAAATAGCCAAGAGCGGCTAACAATTGGGACAAAATAGCAGTCCAACCGATGGCATCGATAAGACGACGGCCTTCATGGAAACCTTGTTTAACATTGGCTCTTGTAATATAAAGGGCTGCGAGCATTGCGAAAATCGCTGCAATAGCAAGACCTACAAGAGCACCGAGTTTAGTAAAGAAACCAATAATAAAAGTAATGATACCTACCATTAACGCTGGAATGAAAATTACATTACCAATGCGTAACGCTTCAAGTTTCTTAAAGTCGATAGGGGATTCAAAGTAAGCACCTTTACCCAGTTGTTTAATTAAAACAATACCGGCCATAACCATTACGAGCCAGCCATTGATTTCTTTAGACAAGTAGGATCCAAAAATAAAAGATACACTGTATATAAGCCAGAATAATCCTGTACCAATACGATGTTTGTGCTCTTTATCAAGAAAAGATAGAATCGAGAATATGAATAAAATAATCCCTACGAGAAGGTATACATAATCTAAGGGTTTCATTTGATTTAATAGTTCCATCATTTTATTTCCCCTCCTTCTCTAGTTCTTCTGGTGTTACTAGAATATTTAGCTCATTAGGTACCAGTTTACCAGCTTTCATATCTGCTTCGTCCTGTGCCATATAGCCTTGAATTGTTTTGTCAAAGATAAAGAAACGAATGACGCTAACTACATACGCACAGATTGCTGTTGGCAGTCCATAAAGCACCATATCGGTAAGTTCTACAGTATAACCAAGTTGCTCCATAACGCCTTTAATTAAAAGTAATCCACCGGCAGCCAAAAATAAATTTTGACCAAAGAAATTGCCTATGTTATCAGAGGACGCTGCTACACCACGAATTTTATCAAGTGTACGTTGAGAGATAGGACGACCTTGTGCTACTGCGGCCTCACTCATTGGTGCAATGAGTGGCCGAACCATGGCTACAACACCTGACATACTAATCCCTAATGCCACTGTCACTTGACGGACAAATAGGTAAATCATGAAAATGCGACCTGCTGTAGCGGCATGAATCTTACCAATTAAAATTTCTGCTCGTTCACGCAAACCATGACGTTCCATAATACCAATTACAGGCAAAATCAAAATAAATAATGACATATAACGATTTTTAATAAAAGCCTCACCGATAGCACCAACGATATCATTTATGCTAAGGCCAGCTGCAAGACCCGTTGCAAAACCTGCTGCAACAACAACTAACAAGGCATTAAAGCGAAGCATCAAACCGATAACCATCACCAAAATACCAGACAAAACTAACATAGTGTCACATCCTTTCAAAAAATATCTATGATCTGCTTCTGACACATAGATACACTACATAGTATATATTAGATATCTGATAGCCAAACTCCTGCATAAGCAATAAAAAAGAAAACCTTGCACATTAAACCTATTTAATACTCAACCAAATAGATTGATATATCAATTAAATTTATATGCAAGGTATAGTTGTAATATTAAGGTATCCTATAGATACTCGTAGAAGCCTATACGGTTACTATAACAAATCTTTTTTAAACAATACTGTAGTGTGTTGTTTCCCTCTAAAATGAACTTGATCATATGCTTTGAAACCAAATGACTCATACATCTTAGGCAACCACGGATGTTCTTTAGCAGTACCAAGCGTAACTGAATGAGTCTTAAATTGACTCTTCAATAGTTCCTCTGCATACCCTAGTGTTTCCCGCGCATAGCCTTTACCTTTGAAAGCTGGCGCTGTTACAAAATGTGCAATATGTGGATATTTATCAGGTGTAGAATATTTAACCCAAGGCATACAAAATGTAATGGAACTTACTAATTGCCCATCGATATACAAGCCATATACAGGATAATTTTCTATCCACTCTTTTGACTCTTCTTCCGTAAAGTCTATAGCATCAAAGGTAATTGGAAAGTCTTTGATAGCTGCATAACCGTCGATTAAAACCTTATAATATTCTGCTGTATCTGCTACTGTTAATTGTCTAAATTCTTTCATTGTCTTGCCCTCATATTTATATTTTTATTCATAAATTATGTATATTTATTTGTCGATGAAAATTATTATACACCTGCATGTATCAAAATGCAATATTTTTACATAAATATTAGATGAAGTTTTATATAAAATAAAAACAGGATGTATCAAGAAGATACATCCTGCTTTCAGAGCTTTCACAAGCTCGAGGGGAAGTTATATTATAAAAGAATTATTGGTAAATACGGGACCCGTATACGTCACGTTGGTTTTCTGGTTCGTTGTTAACGCGAACACGTTCAGTTTTATGACGATTATTGTCAGCACCAGCAATGCGATCGATGCGGAAGTGGTTAAGACGGATGTTTTGTAATTCAGGACCGAATTCATCCATTGCACGACGCATGTTGTCATCGATAGGAGCACCATTTTGAAGTGCACGATACAACATAGTTGCGAATTCATAACGAGACATAGTCGCATCGCCTTTGAATGTGCCATCAGGATAGCCAACAAGGATACCATTACCAGCCAATTGGCTAATGTATTGGTAAGCCCAATGGTTGCGAGGAACATCTGGGAATTCAGCTGTTTTGCTAGGATCGATTGCATGTGGATTCAAGATTTGTAACAAGTTATTATATTTGTTTTCAATATCTTGAAGACGTGCGTTTAATTCAGCAATTTCACGACCCATAGCTACGCGGGAACGAGATTCAGGAGAGCGTTTACCAAGACGGATGGATACGCCTGCATTTAATTGAGTCTCACCAGTACCGATTGTACCACCAACGGAGAACATTGTATCTTCGTTTGGACGGTAGTAAGCACCTAATGCACCAGCATTTGCATTATGGTAATGACCATAACCAGCTGCTATAGTCCATTTGTCATCTGGGTTGAAATCTAGTGGATGTAATGCAGCTAATGCAGCAGAACCTGCACCTACTTTATTAACACGTTGTTCCACATTGCCTACACGGTTAGTCAAGTTAGTAATATTATTATTAATTGCACCAGGTGTGGAGTTATTAATTTGAGTTTGTAATTCATTGGCTACGGAGTACAATTGGCTACCGTTTACAGCATCTGTAGATGTAGCAGAGATTTGACCTGCCGCTACATTTTTAAGTTGACGTGCACTATTGCTGTCTTTAGCAAAAGATACGGAACCATTAGCAGCAGAACCTACACCAGCAAAGCCAGTATATGTATGGCCTGCTACAGTTGCACTAGTTTCAGCTGTTGCAGCACTTGTAACAGCTTCGTGACCTAAAGCAACGGAGTTAGTATGTGTTGCTTCCGCATGATCACCCATAGCCATGGAGAATTCTGCCTTTGCCATAGAGTCAGAACCAAATGCATTCGCACGTACTGCAGTTGCTTCTGCACCTGCACCATATGCTTGAGAATGATCTTTTATAGCTTTTGCAGAGGAACCAATTGCTGTGGAGTGGTTATCTAAAGCCCAAGCACTAGAACCGATTGCATTAGATTTATAACCTACAGCACGAGTTTCATAACCTACAGCTACGGCACGGTCTGCACCATCTTGACGAGGTGTATACAAAGCAGTTACCTGTGGATCAGTGATAACGTTTGGATTTGCTACAAATTCACCAGCAATTGCACGAGCACCAATAGCAACTGTACCAACACGAGTTGCTTCAGCACTATGACCAATAGCAGTAGCATCATTTAATGTTGCTTTAGACTTATTACCAATAACAAGAGCGGAATCACCACTTGCAGTGTTACCAGTACCAATAGCTACTGAACCAGACGCGTAAGTATTATTTACACGAGTTGCAGTGTCTGGTTCATTATCATTAACACGATCACGGAATGTATGGTCTGCAGCGGAAACAGTATTATCCATACCAAAAGCAACAGAATCAAAGGTACCAGTAAGTGTATTATTAGTACCAGCTTGAACAGGTGCAGCCGCACTCGCTGGTACCACACTCATACCAAGGGCCGCAAGAGCTGCCAACGCAGCAATGGCAAATTTTTGGGAACGCTTATTTTCTCTCATTTTAACATCCTCTTTTAAATAAAACCAACTTACAATACAAAAACATGCATTATCTTTCAATCATACCCCTCAAAATACAATTTAAAGATATTTTATATTGTTTTGTTGCAAAAGAGTGTATCAAAAAATATAAACATTCACAAGCAACACCATGTTAGGCCACCACTACATTCGATTTTCTCACCTTACCACAACCAGTATTTTCATCATTTCTTCATGTATATAAAATGAAAGAAATCCAGCATTCTTCATGTTATCTTTATTATTAAATTTTACATAAAAGATTACTAGCACTATAAATCATCTTATATTATGCGTATTTTACTACTCAAACTATTCCTGTTTTTATAAACTTTTTAACCTGATTATTTTCTATAGAATATATTTTTAACGCTCTTCATGAAGAATTATGAAGATTTATACATATCTATAATCTAATTCCTATTCGACTACTTATTTATCCACTCAACTTATTAAACAAAACTGTATATATCTCAATACAAAATAAAAGATGGTGCCATCACAATGAATGGCACCATCTTTTATAATCACGAATTATGTATATAGTAAACTCTATAATTTCTATGGTCAGATGTGGTGAATTTACAATTGTGTGAATACAATATATAATAACTATAAATAAACTTATTTTGGTTCGTACTATACAAGGAGAGAACATTATGGAACAAATGAATCAAAGAGGAAAATACTTGTTATATGCTGGCATTGTGTGTTTAGTGATTGCCATTGTAATCTTATTCATCATTCCAGATCCATCTGCAAATAATGTAGAGGTTATGAAAAAAGCTACTAATGCGATGCAAGCAGCGCAAGAAATTTCCAAAAATAATCAAACTAGCATTCTAATGCATACTATCGGTATGGCCCTATTAGGTTTCGGCATTACTGCATCTGTAGGCGGTTTTATTCTTAAATCTATGAAGAAAAAATAATAACGATTCAATACATAAAAGGTGTTATCACATCCTATATCAAAACAGTACAAACTGTAATTGATTTACGCAGGATATGATAACACCTTTTTAGCATATATGACAAAGAATATCATCGTGCCTTATCTAACCCGTTTTGTTACGAGAAGAGCTAAAAGAATCCCTAAAGACGATGTCACCAATTGTGGCCAGCTAGATACAAATAGCATTGTGTTTACAATCTTTGGTGGGAATTGGAATAGTGAAAAGAACAAAGAATAACCACCAAAGAGAACACCTGCTTTTACCAAGGCCGCCACGATAATAAGCAATACCTTCGGTTTATGTTGTAACCAGTGCGCTACGAATACATAGGCTGTCGTGCCAAGGCCCGTAATCAAAATAAACGGTGGCAATGGCAACATGCCCTGTAAATGTGCCACTACGGGAGCAATCCAAGCGATAACGAGACCATTTTTCCAACCATAACGCCATGTGGCAAGTACAAAGGTAGCGGACGTAATAGAACCGATGAGGAACATACTCACCTGATTAGGAATAAATGGGAAAATGAGGCGTAAACTTTGCGCCAATAAGGCTACGGCCAACAATAGGCCTGTGCCCGTAATAGACTTTGTAGACATAATAATAAACACCTCCACCAGAAATCTAGATAAGAATTTTACTATTACATCACTATTATATTTATTTTTTTAGATTTGTCGAGATTTATCGAGTTTAATCAAATTTTGCCATTTCAGGATAAAAAGAAGCCGCATTGTATCTACTAAGCGACTTGCAGCGAATGGAGCGCAAGGAGATACAATGCGGCGGAGCACTTTATCCTAAAAGTGGCATTACGAACTGAATCCATGGAATCCCCACCACGATAAAGATAGCGAGGTAGATAATTCCAAAGATAGCGCCTAATTTCCAGAATTCAGGACCTTTGTTATAGCCACTAGCAAACCAAATTGGGCTGTGACCAGTACCATATGGTGTAAGGATCCCCATAATACCCATTGGTACTAACAGAATTAACATAACTTGAGCTGGATCAACACCAGGAATTTGAAGAATTAGAGTAGCAAACAAGCCTACCATAGCTGTTACATAAGCAGTACCAGAAGCAAAGAAGTAACGAAGCAAGCAGAATGCTAATAACAAACCAAGAACTGCCATTGTAGGATCCAAAGAAACCAAAGAACCACCAGCAGATTTAGCAAGCCAGTCTAAGAAGCCTACATTTTTAAGGCCAGAAGCCATAGGTACGAGTGTAGCAAACCAAGTCAAAACATTCCATGCTGGTTTGTTAGCAAGGAAGTCTTGCCATGTCATAATCTTAGTGAAAATCATCAAAATAATAACAATCAAAGCTGTTGTTGTAGGGTTTACTTTGAATGTAGAGGCACCAATCCACAACACAAGAGCCAATACAGAAATTAAGGCCATGAAGATTTCACTGCGTGTCATGGAGCCTAGTTTCTTATACTCATCCTTTGCCCATTCTGCAATTTCAGGGGAACCTTTTACCTCTGGTTTGCAGAATACATATGTCAACAATGGAGTGATGATGAACAAGATAAGGCCTACTGGCAAGAATGCGAGGAACCATGTCCCCCAGTTCGCCGCTACGATACCAGCTTTAGCAGACAATTCTAGAGCCAATGGGTTTGGCGCTGCACCAGTCAAGAAGATAGAGCTAGACACACATGTAGTTGCCAACGCTACCCAGTTCAAATAGGAACCAATTTTACGAGGATTCTTATCTGGATAGGAGTCAAACATTGGACAAATACTAGATACGATTGGATAAATCGTACCACCAGAACGAGCCGCATTACTTGGAATAAATGGAGCCAACACAAGGTCCGTAATAGCAATGGCATAACCAAGACCTAAGGAAGACTTACCAAGCTTTGCTACGAGGAACAAGGCAATACGGCGGCCAAGGCCAGAGTTTTCATAACCAATACCAATCATGAAAGCGGCAAAGATCAACCATACGATGGCATTAGAGAAACCACTAAGGCCCCAGCTGATAGCTTGCGCATCAGTAATCGCCTTAGCGACACCGGTTGCTTTATCTACCACAGGGGCAGGACCAACCTTAAACAACATAGATACAGTAACTGCAATGATACCGATAAAAGCTGGTGGGATTGGTTCTAAAATCAACCCTACCACGAGGCCAGCGAAAATACTTACATAAATCCAAGAATTTGCGCTAAGACCTTCAGGAGCACCGATGAGCCATACAATAATAGCTACTACAAGCGGTGCGAATAATTTCCAATTCAACTTCATTAGAAACTCTCCTTACTACTTCAAAACAAAAATTGCAAATAAAATGCCTATTTAGTATATCAAAAATTTTAATAAGATGATATAAACTTAATCATAATACTTATTAATTGCTAATAAACTTTTAGTAATAAATTTCATCCTACTAGATAATTTTAATTTTATGCAATATAATATATATCTAAAATTGTTAATTCAGCTAATTTTACTGAAAGGATTTAAATGAAACCATTCATACACTATATAAAACCTTTATGGTTTCCTATCATCATCGTATCGGTCCTTTCGTTACTCACTGTAGCAGGCACATTATATATACCAACATTAACGGCAACCATCATCAATGATGGTGTCCTTAAAGGCGACCTAGAGATGATTACCAACTCTAGCATGAACATGCTTATTGTAGCATTACTAACCGTCCTATCCGCTATTCTAGGCGTTGCTATGAGTGCTCATATTTCAGCATCTGTAGGCAAGGTATTGCGTGACGATCTAGTGAAAGCACTACAATACTTTTCACTCCGCGACTTTACGCACTTTGGTACCGGCACCATATTGATGCGCACAAGCAGGGACGTAGAAAAAATTCAATCTTTTCTCGGGGAAGGTTTAAATATGATCCTCCCTATGCCACTCATGATTTGCGTCGGTCTAGGACTTACCTTCTATAAGAGCTGGCAACTAGGTCTCGTCATCCTTGCTGTTATGGCTTGCATGATACTTACCATTATCTTTATTGAAAGTCGCGCCTTGCCAATTATCAAAGCTATACAATTAAAGCTAGATGATATTACTGATCTGGTCCGAGATCATATCGTAGGTATGCCTGTTATCAGAGCTTTCAACAGGAGAACCTACGAAAACGACAAGGAATTTGTTATTTTTACAGAATCCGCACAACTGAACAAAAAACTGCACCAAACCTTTGCCATCGGTTTACCGACGATACTCATTCTATTTAATATGAGTACCGTAGCTATTCTCTGGTTCGGCGGCTACAATGTCAGTATGGGCTCCCTACAAGTTGGTGATATCATGGCCGTTATCGAATATGCAAACCTCATCCTATTGAGCATGCTCATGGCCATATTCGTAATTATCGACATCCCGGAAGCTATCGTGTGTTACGCTCGTATTCGTGAGTTATTAGAACACGAAAATACCGATACATTCCCTGAACCATATGTTAGTAGTATGACAAATTCAATTTCTCAATCTACTAAGTATTCTACTAATCAAGGAAGCTACCAAAACTCTACGGCTACGGCAATGACAACCGCAATCGCAACGGCAACGGCAACGGCAACGGCAACGGCAAACGATACTACACCACTTTTGGAATTCCGCAACGTTACCTTCCGTTACGATAATGCTGAGTCCCCTGCGCTGGAAAATATCTCCTTTAAGGTACATCATGGCGAGACGTTAGCGATCATGGGTGATATTGGATCTGGTAAAAGTACAATCACTAATCTTATCCCTCGCCTCTTCGCTATTGAATCTGGAGATATTCTCTTTAAAGGTAAATCCATCTATAAGTGGAATGTAGATGACTTGCGAGCTCATATTGGCTATGTACCACAAAAGGCTTATTTGTTTACCGGAACTATCGATATGAACGTTCGATATGGAGCCGCATCAAACCAAGTACTGTCAGTAGAAGATGTAGAAAATGCATGCCACTTGTCTAAGGCAGATGAGTTTATCAATCGTCTCGACGGTGGTTACCAGTATATGGTTTCCCAAGGTGGTACCAATCTATCAGGTGGTCAACGGCAACGCCTTGCTATGGCTAGAGCCTTAGTGCGTAAACCTGATTTATTCATATTCGACGATAGCTTTTCCGCCCTAGACGGCACTACCGAGCGTGCTGTTCGTACAGCACTACATGAGGAATTACAAAAGGACAATCGGCCAGCCCTCATTTCTGTGGAGCAAAAGGTAAGTGCTGCAAAAAAAGCAGACCATATTCTAATCATCAACAGAGGTCAAATTGCAGGATATGGCACACATAATGAGCTAGCAACTACCTCAACTGTATATCAACAAATTTTAGCATCTCAGGAGGTGACAGCATGAGCCCATTACGTCGTTTCCTAGTCGAATCTAAAAGCCAATGGAGCTGGCTCGCTCTCCTCATCTTAGCACTTATTACTGCGGCTATATTTGAGGTCTCCGCTCCAGTGTTACTTGGTAAAGTGGTAGATGCTATTGTTAGTGGATTACAAACAAATCAAGATATCAATACTATCTTTGCCTCTATTGATACAATCATCCTCTGGCTCATTGCCATCTATAGTGGGCATGCTTTATTCACCTACTTTGGGGAATACATGATGGCTTCTATCGGTTCAAAAACAGTACTCTCTTTACGTACACGCATGAGTACTCATTTATACTCATTGCCGATCGAGTACTTTCACGATCACCAGCGGGGCGATTTACTAAGCCGCCTTACGTCTGATTTAGATGCTGTAGCAGAAACAATCGGTGAAGGTGTACCAGGCCTCGTATCCGCCATTATCGGCATTATTGGTGCTACTGCTATGATGCTTTGGATTAGCCCCATATTAGGGGCCTCCATTATCGGTATTATACTAGTCGGCATCGTATGTTTAACGTGGCTATCTAAACGAGCGCGCCGCGTGTACCTTAGAAATCAGAATGCCTTAGGCGCTTTCAATAGTGGCATTGAAGAAATCGTTGTAGGAAAGCCAATCATTCAAACCTTTGGCCTGGAAGATACTACAACGAATCAAGTACAGGTGCTGAACGAAAATCTATTTAAAAGTATGCGAAGCGCTGCTTTTACCAGTCAGCTCGTAGAACCTCTTGTTAAATTTCTAAATCAATTCACCTATTGCCTCGTCGCTATTCAAGGGGGCCTCATGGTGTTGCGTGGTGCTATTTCTATCGGTGATATCCAGGCCTTCTTCCTCTATGTAGGTCAAGTATCGGATCCACTCTCTCGTAGTTCCTACATTATGACAAAATTTCAAGAAACTGCCGCCGCTTTAGGCCGTATTTATGAGGTCATAGATACACCATCTGAAATCGATAATGGAAAACTTGTGTTATCTAATAGTAAATCCCCTATTAACACAGATACGATTGGCTCTGATTCCTCTATAATGGGTAATACCTCGAATCCTATAACGCATACAGGCACTATCGACTTTGAACATGTTGATTTTGGCTATACGCCGTCCAATGTGTTTATGAAAGATATCAATATCCATATTCCTGGCGGTTCCATGGTGGCCATCGTAGGCCCTACAGGTGCTGGTAAATCCACACTGGTAAACCTCATCATGCGCTTCTATGATATTATGAATGGCCGCATCACCATTGATGGAGTCGACATTCGTGATGTATCTCGTGAAAGCTTACATAATACGGTAGGCATGGTATTGCAAGATGCATGGATTTTCACAGGCACTATTGCTGATAACATCGGCTACGGTAAGCCAAATGCTACTCGTCAGGAAATCGAATATGTAGCAAAGCTGGCCATGGCAGATTACTTTATCCGTACCTTGCCAAATGGTTATGATACAGTGCTCAAACAAGGTGGTGATGACCTATCTCAAGGTCAACGCCAATTGATTACCATCGCTCGCGCCTTCTTGGCAGACCCTAGTATTCTCATCCTAGACGAGGCAACGGCTAACGTCGACACACGTACCGAAGTAGAGGTTCAAAAAGCGATGAACACACTCCTCAAAGGACGTACAAGTATCGTTATTGCCCATCGCTTGTCTACAATCAAAAATGCAGACTTCCTACTAGTAGTTGAAAATGGCACCATTGTGGAACAAGGGACACACCAAGAACTTATAGAGCGCGGTGGTCACTATAAAGAACTATACGAAAACTATGTGGCAGGAAGACGAGCCATGACAAGCAGCTTGATAGTACTGATAATTATATTGTTTTCGAAGCTTGTCTAAATCTTTTTCGTTTAGTATACTATTGTTAATCATAAACTGATTAACACTCATTTGTCCGCTTGATTGGACGTTATTGACTGTTAGTTGGTTTATTTTTTGTATTACCATACAATAGAATTATAGGAAAAAAGAACCACTCATAAGCTACAACTTATCAGTGGTTCTATTATTTACACACATATTTAATATGTATCTCTATTGATTATTCACCTTTTGGTACGAACCATAGGCCGTTATTATTTTTTTCCATATAGTCTTTGAATTCTTGAGAGTGGTATGCTGCCACAAGGTCTTTCGCCCATTGTGCATCTTTATTTTTTTCATTAACTACAACTTGCAATAACCATTGTGGCAATACATCTTCGTTTGCAAGAGCCGTTTTAGGATTAATTTTTGCATTATAAATGATAGCACCAGTAATAACAATATAATCGAAATCAGTACGCACAGAAGGAATTGTAAGGGATTTCATTTCTGTAAATTTAAGATGTTTAGGATTTTCAATAATATCTGCTTGTGTTACTGTCGCTAAATCTTTATTTGGATCAAGTTTAATCCAACCGATTTTTTGCAATAACGCATAAGCACGAGCCATGTTGGATGCATCATTAGGTACTGCAATTGTGTCCCCATCTGCCACTTGATCTAAAGATGTTTTAGAACCGCTAAAAATTCCTGCTGGCACTGTTGGAATTGGAGTTAAGGCTACAAGATGGCCATTTTGTTTTTCGTTGAAGTTTTTCATATATGCTGTATGTTGTTCAACATTGAAATCTACTTCACCATCACTCAACACTTGGTCTGCTTGTACCAAGTCAGACATATCTACACCTTTGAAGGTATAGCCTTGTTTCTCCAAAATTGGTTTAACACCTTTTTCGAATAATTCAGAGTAAGGTCCTTGCGACTTACTATAGGTTAATTCTTTCTTTGCTCCATTATCACTGTTATTGGAACCACAGCCTGCGATGAAAGCTACGCTAAATACTAATGCCGCACCAAGGGCAAGAAGTTTCTTAAATTTCATGGTATATCCTCCTATACTTTCACAATCAATATATTTAAAATTGTTTTACAAATTAAGAACGACGAGCTCGTCGCGCAAAATAGTTACCAATGGTCTGAATAATTTGTACAAAAACGATAAGAATAACAACAGTAAACAGCATAAGTGGGAAGTTTAACCGCTCATACCCATAGGTAAGTGCCAAATCGCCAACACCACCTGCACCAATAGCACCAGCCATAGCCGTAGCACCGATGAGTCCTATAGTCCCTGTCGTAACAGACAAAATTAAAGAACCTTTGGCTTCAGGTAATATAAAATGCCAAATAACCTCAAAATGAGAAGCCCCCATTGATTGCGCGGCTTCGATAATGCCTTTACTAACCTCTAAAATAGAATTTTCAAAAAGGCGTGCAAGGTATGGTGCAATAAAGATAACTAGTGGAACTATAGCCGCAGTAGTACCCACGCGTGTACCGACAATCATTTTTGTTAAGGGCAATATAAATACCATCAAGATAATAAATGGTACTGACCGTACCGTATTAACAATTGTATTTGTGATAGTGTAAATAATATTATTTCTAATAATTCCATTTGGGCTTGTTACGACTAATGTAACAGCCATAATGAGGCCCAGTATTGTGCCGAGAAATAGTGAGACAAACACCATAAACAAGGTCTGTTCTGCTGATAGCAATAACTGTGCCCCAGAAACACCTAATTCCTGTGAAAAGAAGTCCATTATATTTCTACCTCCTCCCAATCAACAGCTTGTGACAAAAGGTATTCTTTCACCTTACCCACTTCCAGGTCATTACCTATGAATTGAACTATGAACACGCCCAATACCGTATGTTCTAACTCAGTTACGGTAGCAAATAGCACACTAGTCTCTAGATCATAGGTCTTATTAATATGATGAAGCACATTATCCGTTGTATTACTACCGAGAAAATGCATCTTCAAAATCGTATACTCTCGCTTTTCACAAGCCAATGTATGTTTTACTGTTGTAGGAATTTCATCTGGAATCACGGTTCTTACAAATCGTTTTGTTGTATTATGCTTAGGTTTGCTAAACACTTGCAATACAGAGCCTTCTTCTATAAGATGACCTTTTTCCATAACGGCTACACGGTTACAGATTTTTTGAATTACATCGATTTCATGTGTAACGATGACAATCGTTATACCTAATTCGCGATTCACCCGTTCTAAGAGCTGAAGTATAGATTCAGTTGTATCTGGATCAAGTGCACTTGTCGCTTCATCACATAATAGAATAGATGGATCTGTTGCAAGTGCACGAGCAATACCGACGCGCTGTTTCTGTCCACCAGATAACTCATCTGGGTAGGCATTAGCCTTATCCGATAAGTCAACAAACGCTAAGAGGGACTTAACCTTCTTATCTATCGTTTTCTTGGGAACACCATTTAAAACAAGAGGAATTGCTACATTATCATATACAGATTTAGCATTCAGCAGGTTAAACTGCTGAAAAACCATGCCAATACGTTTACGGATTTTTCTTAGCTCATTAAAGCTGAGGCTATTAATATTAACGCCATCAATTTCGACATAACCTGTTGTAGGCATTTCAAGAGCATTAATCATCCGTAATAATGTTGATTTTCCAGCACCACTAAAACCAATAATGCCAAAGATATCTCCTTTTTCAATTGTGAAAGTTACATTCTCTAAAGCTGTAACCTTTTGCTTATTATAATTAAACTCTTTGGTTAAATTATGTATAGAGATCACACTATCACCCCTTATTTATTCCCATTAAATGCAAGGGAATTAACTTTATTTTAAATCATATCTTGAAAGTATGTTTTAACTGTAGGTTAAGAATACTACACTTAAAAAAAACTGTCAATAAGAAAATCCCCTAATAAGTTTTCCACTTATCAGGGGATTTAAATTCTAGCAACGCGCTATATCCGAGATTATATATTTAATTGTTATCGACATTTATTAAACATATACAAGGAACCTAATATAATAGGCGCCCCAATATATAGTCCCATATCTGGTATTTCTCCTACGAGTATCGCAGCACCTATGGCTGCTACTACTGGGGAGAGATACATAAAATTCGTCACATCAGATACACGTTCCGCATGTTCTAATGCATAGCTCCAGAATACAAAGCCCAATGCGCTGGAGAAGAAGGCCAAATACATAATAGCTGCCCATGTACTTGCAGGTGCAGCAGCAATATTGGCAACGGATTGCGATACAAAGGGCAGGGACATAATAGCGCCGGTAAACATAGACCAAGTCGCTACGGTAATTGGATCATGTCCTTTTAAACTCAATCCGCGATTGACGATGTTATATATCGCAAAAAGCACCATACCCAGCAAGGTCCAAAATGCCCCGACTGGTATATTAATAGATCCATTCCAAAGAATAATGATGGCCACTCCTAGAAATGCGGTAATCGTAAACACCCATCCAATGGGTCTCATATAATCTTTATATACTACCAAAGCCATCAGTGCCGTTGTCATAGGCGTTAGTGCCATGATAATGCTCGATGTAGCTGCAGGAATGGTCATAAGCCCTTGATTAAATACGACTTGATATACAAAATTCCCTGTCATGCCAAGTACTATATATAAGCCCCACTCGCGCCAGCTCGTAGGAATATGTAATCCTCTAGCAACGCCGATTATAAGCATCAACATAGCTCCACCTACAACACGAGCCACAGAGAGAGTTAAAGAATCCACGTGTTGCAATGCTATTTTGCTACATGGAAATGCGGTTGCCCAAACAGCTATGGTCGCTAACGCCCCTAAGACGGCTTTCACCTGATTCGACATAACACTATGCCCCCTTTTTATCATTCAATATAGTTCAATTATACCCTCTTAGAGAATAAAATGTTACACCCCTGAAATCATCTTATCGACGAACCCAATATTACTGAAATATATTTTCATTATTTCAAAATAATATCAGCGAGCACAACACTTTATTATACAGGGTTAACAATTACATATCTATCACTATAGATACTGGTTTTTCCACATCTATTTTATATACCCCTCAATATAAATAACATCTATAGTTACGAAATTTGCATAGTATGTATTGAAAATTCATATCATTTATATATTGTGAGTTTTAGATAAACATTGTACACTAGATGTATCAAAATCTATAGTTATATCCATTTATGGAGGTGCAAAATGCAACATACTGCATGGAAAGATTTTAACACAGGTGTGTGGGATAAAGCGATTGACGTACGCGACTTTATCCAAAGAAACTATGTTCCCTATGAAGGGGACGACTCCTTCCTAGTTGGTCCTACAGAACGTACTACAAAATTGTGGGACAAGGTAATGAAACTATACGAAGAAGAACGCGAAAAAGGTGGCATGCTTGATGCCGATACTTCCGTGGCTACACACATCACTGCGCATGCGCCAGGATATATCGACAAAGACCTTGAAACAATCGTTGGTTTACAAACTGATAAACCACTCAAACGCGCTATGTTCCCTTATGGCGGCCTTCGTACAGCAAAATCCGCTATCGAAGAATATGGCTTTAAAATGGACCCTCAAACAGAGGACTTCTTCAAAAAGCATCGTAAAACTCACAACGATGGCGTATTCGATGTATATACACCAGAAATGCGTGCCGCTCGTACCGCACATATCGTAACTGGTTTGCCAGATGCGTATAGCCGTGGTCGTATCATCGGTGACTACCGTCGTATCGCATTATATGGTATCGACTATCTAATCGAAGAGAAAAACCAAGAATTCAACATCACTATGGGTGATATGCTTGAAGACGTAATCCGCGACCGCGAAGAAATTAAAGATCAAATCCGTTCCTTGAAGGAATTAAAAGAAATGGCTGCGTCCTATGGTTACGATATCTCCGAGCCAGCAAAAGACGTTCGCGAAGCTATGCAATGGATTTACTTCGGCTACCTTGGCGCTATTAAAGAGCAAAACGGTGCTGCTATGTCCATCGGCCGTAACTCTACATTCCTAGACATCTATGCTGAACGTGACCTTCGCAACGGTACATACACAGAGGAACAAATCCAAGAGTTCGTAGATCATTTCATCATGAAATTGCGCATGGTTCGCTTCGCACGTATCCACGAATACAACAACTTGTTCACAGGCGATCCTGTATGGACTACTGAATCTATCGGTGGTATGGGTACTGACGGTCGTACATTGGTTTCCAAAATGTCCTTCCGTTACTTACATACATTGACTAACCTTGGTCCTGCTCCAGAACCAAACCTCACTGTATTGTGGTCTCCTCGCATGCCTATCGGCTTCCGTCGTTTCTGTGCGAAATTATCCATCGAAACATCTTCCATCCAATACGAAAATGACGAATTGATGCGTCCTAACTCTGGCGATGACTATGCTATCGCATGTTGCGTATCCCCAATGCGTATTGGTAAGGAAATGCAATTCTTCGGCGCTCGTTCTAACCTAGCCAAATGCTTGCTTTACGCAATCAATGGCGGCGTTGACGAAAAACTTAAGAAACAAATTGGTCCTAAATACCGCCCTATCACGTCTGAGTACTTAGAATTCGACGAAGTATGGGAACGATTTGACGACATGATGGAATGGTTGGCTGGCGTATATGTAAACGCATTGAACATCATTCACTACATGCACGACAAATACGCGTATGAAAAATTAGAAATGGCATTACATGACCGCAAGGTAACTCGTTGGTTTGCAACTGGTATCGCTGGTTTATCCGTAGTAGCTGACTCCTTGTCTGCCATTAAATACGCTAAGGTAAAACCTATTCGCGACGAAAACGGCATCGCTGTTGATTTCGAAATCGAAGGTGAATTCCCTAAATATGGTAACGATGACGATCGTGTAGATAGCTTGGCTTCTATGGTTGTTTCCACATTCATGAACAAAGTGCGTAAACATCCTACATACCGTCAATCCGTTCCTACTATGAGCTTGTTAACAATTACTTCTAACGTAGTATACGGTACTGCAACAGGTTCTACTCCAGATGGCCGTAAAGCTGGTGAAGCTTTCGCTCCTGGCGCAAACCCTATGCATGGTCGTGATTCTCACGGTGCTGTAGCTTCGTTGTCTTCCGTTGCAAAAATGCCATGGCGCGATTGCTCTGACGGTATTTCCAATACCTTCTCCATCGTTCCAGACGCATTAGGTAAATCTGGTGAAACATTTGTAGCCGTAGGCGATTTTGATATTGAGTTAGACCCTTCTCAATTGCCTAACTGCAATACAAACTTCGCATGCAGCGAACCAAATGTTACTATAGAGGAAGAAAAATAATCTTCCATCGTATTGTATGCTTTCACCGGCATCAATACTCGTATTTTGGTTGAAAGGAGGAATACCCATGAGCAACCAACAACAAGTTGATAACTTGGTAGAATTATTGGATGGCTACTCCCAAAAAGGTGGTCACCATTTGAACGTTAACGTGTTCACTCGCGAAACATTGTTAGACGCTCAAAAACATCCTGAATTGTACCCTCAATTGACTGTTCGTGTATCTGGTTATGCAGTACATTTCAGCAAATTGACAAAACAACAACAGGACGAAGTTATTTCTCGTACATTCCATCAACAAATCTAATCGAGGTTTTCTATGACTGGACGTATTCATTCGGTTGAAACGATGGGTACGGTTGATGGTCCAGGCATGCGCATGGTGGTATTTCTACAAGGATGCCCCATGCGTTGTGCTTATTGCCACAATCCTGATACGTGGAATGAAACTAGCGTCGAAGCTAAGCTCATGACTGTTGAAGAATTGTGGGACCAGTACGAACGTAACCGCCAATTTTATACTAATGGTGGTATCACCGTCACAGGTGGGGAAGCTCTGATGCAAATCGATTTTGTAACTGAGCTTTTCACATATTTCCGTGAAAGAAACGTCCATACCTGTTTAGATACAAGTGGAATTTGTTTTGATCCCCACCAAGAGGTGGCATACCGTAAGTTACTGAGCGTTACTAGTCTCGTCATCCTAGACATTAAAGAAATCGATCCTGCCAAACATCTGTGGCTAACAGGCAAACCGTTAGAGCCCATTCTCGGGTTTGCTCGATTAACGGCAGACGTGGAAGTTCCGATTTGGGTTCGTCACGTAGTAGTCCCAACGATTACAGATAATACAGATCATCACTATCGTCTAGGCTTTTTCCTAGGATCACTGAAAAACTTACAAGCCGTTGATTGCTTACCATATCACGTTATGGGTACTGCTAAATATAAGGAGTTAGGAATTACCTATCGCCTAGAGGGTATACCAGCTGCCACAAAAGCTGTAGCAGCACAAGCAACTAGAACTGTTGTGGAAGGCATCAAGGCCTATAGACGCCATTGGTGGAGTCCCATCAAAACTCAAATTAATCATAATCAAGTTTGAGGATAACTACCTCCCTTGATATATATACATATATATACCAAGACTTGATCTATGATAGCCCTAAACAATAGAGCCGCCCCCACACAACCGGGGACGGCTCTTATTGTGTTTAAATAAACTTTCTATCATACAAACGGGCTGCAATGAGGACAACCAAACAGGACCCCACATTATGAACTAACGCACCAGTAGTAGGTGTCAAAACCTCAAGTAATGAGAGAATAATAGCGATACAGTTAATGGCCATTGATAAAGCAATACTAAATTTAATAGTTCTAATCGTAGCATCTGATAGTCGCTTAATATATGGAATTTTGTTAAGATCTTCACTCATCAATGCAATATCAGCTGTTTCTATGGCAATATCACTACCGATACTCCCCATTGCAATACTCACATCAGCAGTCTTCATAGCTGGTGCATCATTAATTCCATCACCAACCATACAAACCTTGTGGTGTTTTCCTTGCAACTCTTCAATAATACTCACTTTTTCGCCAGGTAAAAGCTCCGCATGTATTTCAGAAATACCTGCTTTTTTGCCAATATATGTAGCTGTTTCTTTACTATCCCCCGTAAGAAGTACTGTTTTCATAGCTAGGCTAGAGACTGCAGACAACATATCTGCCGTATCTCGTCGCATAGTATCAGATAAAGCAATAATACCTATAATATGATCTTTATCGGCAATAATGATAGATACCTTTCCTTCACTTCGATATGTATTAACGTTTTGTTGAACCCTTTCATCAACAATAATATTATGTTCCTCAAGAAAACGTTCATGACCACAATATAATGTAACACCGTTTATTACGGCAATAATGCCTCTTCCTACGGACATTGTAAACGAAGTAGTAGCAAGTATTTCTAAATCTTGATGTATGGCATGAGAAACGATAGCCTTGCCAATAGGATGCTCGCTCTTAGCCTCCGCAGATGCAGCTAATTGAAGAATATCGACCTCACTATAATCTGTATCAACGACCAAAATAGATTGAACCGATAACTGACCACGTGTTAATGTGCCGGTTTTATCAAATGCCATGGTATCCACTTTTCCCATAGTTTCAAGAATTTCACCAGATTTAATAATAACGCCATGTTTAGTAGCTTGACCAATAGCGGCCATAACCGCAGTAGGTGTAGCAAGCACCAATGCACAAGGACAAAATACTACCAACACAGTAACACCGACGATGATATTTCCAGTTACTAGATAGCCTATACATGCAATCATCAATGCAATAGGAACCAATCGACTAGCAACAGTATCAGCTATACGCTGAATCGGAGCCTGTTTCTGTTCCGCATTTCTAATAAGCTGAATCATTTTTTTAATAGAACTATCTTCGCCCACTTTAGTAGCTATAATATCTATGGCACCAAAACAGTTAATAGTTCCACCAAATACATCATCATCAATTGTTTTATCAACAGGTATAGACTCACCTGTCATAATGGATTGATCTACCGTTGTTTCACCGTTAATGATTCGCCCATCTACAGGTATTGTTTCGCCCGGAAGGATTCGCAAGTAATCACCACTTTGTATAGACTCTACGGAAATCATTATTTCTTTGTTATCTTGTATTTTACGACCCTTAACAGGTGCTAAAGAAATTAACTTTTTTAACCCCTTTTTTGCTCGCTCGGTAGTTGACTCTTCAAGGAGAGCGCCTAAAGCCATAATAAACGCTACCTCACCAGCCGCAAATATATCTCCGATGGCAACGGCTGCAAACATAGCCATGGAAATCAACAGAGCTGATGAGATTTTACTAATTCCCTTATTATATACGATCCTTCGAATAGATAAATACACAAGAGGAAAACCACAAATAATAACGGTAACCCAAGAAGGCTCAAAAGGGAATATATTTTGAAACGGACTCTGTCCACCAAACTCCTCTATCAAATGCGGAATCCCATCAAGCAGTAAAAATAGCCCCGCTAAAATCGTCATATATAAACCAGATAATATATCATGTATTCGATGTACCATACAGCAATCTCCCTTATAAAACTTTCACTATCAATATGAATTGAATTATGACTATACTTACAGTACAATAATTACGATAGCGAACACTTTGTTCCCTTTAATTGTATCAACCTATGGTTTTAATACAATATATAAAACATCATATATGTTCATTACGGAACATATATGATGTTTTGTACTAAAAGTATGACAGGAGTTAATATGGATCGTAGACAGAAAAGAACGCGCAAAGCCATATTTATAGCTTTTAACGAATTATTATCTAAAAAGGCGTATGACAAAATCACCGTTCAAGAAATCATTAGTGCCGCAGATATTGGCCGCACCACATTTTATGCTCATTTCGACACAAAAGAGGCTTTACTAGAAGCCCTCTGCGAAGACTTATTTTTACATATAAAAGATAGTATTAATCATTTACCTCATGCTCATGGGCTTTATCAACAAAGTATTTACCCAGTCTCAGTATTTGGTCATTTATTACAACATTTACAGCAAAATGAAAATAAAATCCTCGAACTACTAGCTAGTGATAATAACGAAATCTTTTTGCGCTATTTTAGAGATCATCTAAATGAGTTGGTGCAAGGATATTTCATCAATCAAGACCGTATAGCAAATACAAATCTACCGGATGACTTTATCATCAATCATATTTCAGGTAGTTTTGTCGAAATGGTGTTATGGTGGGTAAAAAACAGCATGAAAGAATCGCCTACAAAATTAGACAATTACTTCCATGCCGTTATAGAACCTATTATATAATTATTTAAATTCTATCAAGATACAACATTAATTAGTTCACCCTTAAAAAAGGCTTGTACATTATCTCGAATGATGCCTACCAAGCGTTGGCGTGTTTCAAGACCTTTCCATCCCATATGAGGTGTGATAATAACATTATCGAGTGTATATAGAGGGCTATCCTCTGCGGGAGGTTCTACCTCTTGTACATCAAGGCCTGCACCTGCAATGCGTTTAGCCGCTAATGCTTCACAAAGGTCTGCTTCATTAATGAGTGCACCACGACCAGTATTAATGATGATTGCCGATGATTTCATCTTAGCGATTGTATCCTTATTAATCATATGTTTAGTTTGCTCATTCAATGGGCAATGTAAGGTAATATAATCACTATGTTCTAGTAATTCATCAAGACTTACATAACGAATGCCATCTCCATCAGCCTTTGGTGTGCGCGTATGAACCAAAATATTCATACCGAGTGCTTTTGCTACCTTGATAACTTCCATACCGATATGACCAGCGCCAACAACACCTAAGGTTTTACTATTCACTTCTGTGTGGCTCACTTGTAGATGTTTTGTAAAATTACTGCGATCACCTTTAGCGAGCATATCGATTTGTTGTTGCATAGTAGACGCGAAATTGAGGATCATCATAATCGCTGTATGTGCTACACGTTCTGTGCTATATGCAGGGATATTACACACCGTAATCCCCTTTGCACGCGCCGCATCAAGGTCGATATTATTATATCCAGTACCCGCTTCTACGATGAGTTTTACTGAGTCAGGGAATTGTGAGAGTAAATCTGCCCCTACAGGCAATTCTTTTGTTACCACCACACGAGCCCCTTGAATACGTTCAATAAGCTCTGCATTAGTACTATCGTCATAGACCTGTACATCATTTGATAAAACAGAAAAATCTAGTAAATGATCATAATTCATCTTGCCTGCATTTACCACTACAACTCGTTCGTTCATAATATCCTCCTCTATGTTTCTATGATTTGTGAAAGCATCTCATATACTAATTATACTACCAAAAGCTGTGAATTATACGTCATATTCAATATCATCCTATACTAATTATGACTAATAACATCTAGATAATAAGTATAAATGAAATTTTAGCATAAACTTTCACAAAAACTATTGTTTAATTCCACAAAAGTTATACAATAAAAGTAATGTAAATTAGGAGTAATGAATATCATGAGACCAACATATTTAACGATAGATACAAGTTTGGTTCGAGAGAACCTACGAAAAATAAAAGATAGCCTCCCTGAGTGGAGCACATCCACGGCCGTAATCAAGGCTAATGGATATGGTCACGGCAGCGTTATGATGGGGCGTATCGCTGTCGAGGAAGGGTATGAATCATTAGCCGTTGCCATTCCAGAGGAATCAGTACCGCTTCGCAATGCAGGCATTATGGTACCTATTTATCTATTAGGCCTTACTAGACCTCAATCCTTTGAGCTCGTCGCCGATACGAACTCTATTCCGGCTGTTTGTGAATCTACTGATTTAGAAGCCCTCAACAAGGTGGCCGATAATCACGATATGATTATTCGCGTTGCAGTGGCCGTTGATACGGGCATGCATCGTATTGGCATTACCCCAGAATACGCAGTAGAATTTATCAAACGGGTTGAATCCTACCCTAATCTTGCAGTGGATGGATTCTTTTCACATATGAGTAATGCTGATGCGGCAGATCAAAGCCACGCACATGGACAAGCGCAAAAATTCCATAAAATGGTAGATGAAATCCGAGCATTCCGTCCAAATGAGGATTATCGTTTTTCCCTCGCCAATAGTGCAGGATTATTGTCTGTCAAAGATAGCTTATTTACAGATGCTAGACCTGGTATTATCCAATACGGCATCATGCCATCTCTGGACGTGCCAAATCGTCTAGGTCTTAAACCGGTACTCTCTTTCCATAGCGAAGTGGTACATGTACAACATCTAGATGCCGGTGAAGGCATTGGCTACGGTTCTACCTATGTGACTCCTGAGCCAATGACCATTGCAACGATTCCTGTTGGCTATGCTGATGGTTATCCTCGCAGCCTATCCAATCGTGGTACCGTCCTCATCCAAGGTACCCGTTGCCCTGTAGTAGGCCGTATCTGTATGGACCAATTCATGGTGGCAGTGCCAGATACAATTACAGTAAAACCAGGCGACAAGGTTGTATTATTAGGTTCTCAAGGTCATGAAAGTATCTCAGCTCTTGAAATTGCAGCGCTTGCGTCCACTATTCCTTATGAAATCTTCTGTGGGTTCTCCGATCGAGTACCACGACAATATATATAAACGACTAAGAGGCTGATATTCGGATTTACGAAATCAGCCTCTTTCAAGAATAAAAGCACCACCAATATCTTGGTGATGCTTTTATTCTCCTATACCATGCACATGTGTGTGTGGAAAAGATAATATTTATGAAAAGGGAGGGAAGCCCTTCATAAGGAGGCCCAAAGGCGACAGATAACATAGGAGAGAGTCAACGTAAGTCTGTCCAACCAGAGGGCCCTGGTGAATGCATATGGGAGATGTTATGCATTCATTAGCGCCGATGGGATAGCGCTAGCTCCGTGTAATGGTATAGTAGTTATTCACTAACTGAATTCATCTTACCTATCTCATATGAGATATAAATTAAATTATTAAGATTTACTATTATCCGGCATGAAATATATGTGAAAATTTAGCTATATCACCATATAATATAAGAGTTTATATTCATGAATAATCATTTCATATTAATGACTATATGTACTACAATGCCCATATTATGAGTACTCTTTATAAATTCAAAGAATACATGTCAAAATAAATATAGTAGTCCATAATTCATGAGCAAATTTTTAGAAAATTTCACAAAAACAAACATATCGCTCCCAAGAAATAGGAGCGATATGTTTTCGTACAGCCAATAGGCCTATTCAATTATTCCTTGCAGTAATAATTATTCTTTATAGTACTGACTATTCTTCATGTGAAACAGGATTTACCGTTTTTAAAGAGGGCTTCCAGTTAACCAAATAATAGCTATATACATTAACAAAAGGAATTAAAAACCCAAGAATCCAGAAAGCACTGCGCCCCGCATCATGTAATCGCCGATAACAAGCAGCAATATTAGCCGCTAACCACCATACGCCCATAAGGCCACCGTAAAAATTATTCATAAATTCATTTACAAAATACGAAGATACGGCAAAGGGTAATACCTTTTGTAAGATTACAGCAACAATAATATAAATCAACCAAAATAGAACGTTTCCCCAGAAAATTTCATGGCGCTTAGTGCGGCTTTTATAGTCTATAACGCCATCAAAAAACATATATTTATAGGACTCTAACCCCTTGCCAATCCCCAGTGAATCAGTCCAGCTTTCACCTTCCTTAGCAATAGGCATAATTGTTTCATAGGACAATTCATAATTCCCTATCACTTGGCCTCCATCAGGTAATCCATACGTATTACGGGCCTTATTTTTACGGAGTAAACAGGATGCTAAACAAACCAAATGCATTATCGCACTACCTCTAAACATGAACATAAATGTATCATCAAGGGACAGATGAGCTCCTATAAGAATAGGCTTGAGGAATGTAATGCAAAGTACAAGGTTTGTTATAATAACAACGATAAAGGCAAAGGTTCCTAGAGCAGGCGCCCACGTGCGATTTACATCGTTATATCGTCTTTTAATGAGTACCGCAACCAATAGATTCGTTATAAACACTAATATAGCTGCACACCAAAAGAATGTAGGGCCACTGATAAGAAAAGGCGATGTAGCCGACATGGTTATCCCCTTGTCCACAGTCATAGTTACGCGACCGCCTAAAACAGATGCTAATAAGATAAGCATGGTCCACGTATAAATAATATGGATATTGATAATCGCAAACGCATACGGGAAGTTCGTTATCCGCCTATTCTCCTTTATACTTTTTATATTGCTTAGAAACGCTCTCCACTCTTCTTTAAACTGCATAGCATACACCTCTCTCAAACAAACATAAAAATGCCACAAGGCCAAAATCTTGTGGCATTGGATTCATAATTAAATTTATATCATTGCATCAAAATAAATGCAACTATTTAACGCCTTTAACAGAAAGTAATTCACCTGTGAAAGCATCAATAATGACTTCGATTTCTTGATGATTAGCTGCACCAAAGTCTACATCATATACGAATCGGCCTTTTTCATTTTTTACAGACCAGCTATTAAGGCTTGTCGCTTGACCTTGTGCTTGAGCAAAGGCAAAGTTAACGATAGCTTGTGGCGGCAAAATACGAGTAGGGTCAAAGGCTTTGCGTTCTAAAGCAACTTTGTAGTCCCCGTCTTTTGTTTCGCTCATTTGATCTGTACTGAAATTATATTTCAACTCATATCTACCAGTTGTATCGAAGCCCTCTACTTCATATTTGATTTGACTATCTTCGCCATCAAATGCAATTTCTGTAATCGCTGCTTTTGGATGTCTTTCAATAAAGGCATTAAGCAAAAGATTAGCACCCGCAATCCCTGCATGATTAGCATCAACAGCCTCTACTGTTGGTTCTACAGGTACAATATCAGCCGCATTTACAGCAGGTGCGTTTACCCCAAATGCCGCTGCTAATGCCAACGCAATACTACCTTTTACTAACAAAGATTTCATAATATCCTCCTACATAAATAGTTTAGTAAATATTCCATATATCTCTATTATACACAATAAACGGTGTTTCACGAATAAAATAATCACACACAGCGGCACTTATGATACAATTTATATATCTATATACTATCTAATCAATACATACAAGTGAGTACTATGATTTCCTTATATCCAACCTTTTATCACACATTTCAATGTAAAGCAAATAATTGCCGTCACACATGCTGCCAAAAATGGACCATCGATATTGACAAAGATACTGCGGCTAAATACAACGCATTACCTACACAATTAGGGAAAGACCTTCGCAATTTTATTACCATCGATGATGAAGGGGCCCATTTTATATTTAGCGACGAACAACCGACCTGTCCTCTTTTACAAGAGGATGGTCTATGTCGTGTGGTGTTAGAGCTCGGTGAAGAAGGTTTATGCGAAACATGCCACATGCATCCTCGTTTCTATAAATACATAGAAGATCTAGAGCTTTGTGGTGTAGGGCTCTCCTGTGAAGAATCCGTAGAAAAGTTGCTATCCTCCAAAGGCGATCAAGTGCAATTTACCATAGAGGATGATGAGGGCGAGTTTGGAGCAGATGAACGTCCCCTATTAGAGAATATATTTGAACTGCTAGCATTGGATATTGACCCTGAACTTTGTCAGTTAGAGATGAATCAATCAATATCATATTGCCAGGAGCTAATTGATTTATATGCAAAAACTGAACCCATTGATATAGAATGGACACAGCAATTAGGTCATTTGAAAGCAACCCTTGCTAATACAACTGTTAATAATACAACTGACCTCTTACAAACTACTAATCGTGATAAAGCCATTTTTAACAAGGTGTACCAATATATTTTATATCGACAAATCGATATGCTTGCAGAATATTCATTGGATGCCCTTGTACAATACGCCTTTGATGCGACCCTCTTTATTAGTCTAGCTGCAAGAGAATTTGGGAATCTACCAGAGCAGATTCGACGGTGGTCAGAGCAAATTGAATACGACGAAGATAATGTAGGATTTCTATTTGATGCATACGAAAAAAGCAACTACGATATATAATTCGTAGTTGCTCTTTTTTATGATGCATAAGCAACAAGGCACCTCCCCTTTACAGGGGTATGCCTTGTTAGAATAATAATAAGCCTATAAATTTAATGCAAACCCATATGAGATATGCGCCAGTAATAACGAGTAAACCTTCAAAGGTATTGCCCGAAATAGTAGCTCCACTTACACGTCCTACTACGGTAAGCAATGACATCGTCAGTAATACACAGATAATACTTAGAAATACGCCGAGCAATAACACTAGCACTATAGGAGCCTTAGCAAAGCTAATAAGAACCCCTAAGCTGAACATATAGATACCAATTACCAGTTGTGCATATGCAATACAATGAAATACGCCGGTCAGAACGGTCATGGTATAGCAATGGCGTGAGCGCCACAGAGCATAGAGACTAATGAGGACTGCCATAAATAGCGCTTTCACAATCAATAGTAGCCAATGACTCATATCCCAAAGAGGCGTCTTATTATTCAATTGTTCTAACAGCCCATTAATTTCAACAACATTAAGCAAGCTAAGGTGCTCAAGTCTTGTAAATATGGTGGGATTCATAATGAAGTTTCGCATGGAATCCGCATAGACCGTATCTCCAATTACAGTAAACTGATAGCATATGATGGCTAGAACTATCATTACGATTAATTAGACAACACTAGTACGACGGCGATATATACGTACGCTGTCTGTATCTATGGGACCTGCTAATCGATCTAAAAATTCAATCATATGTCCTCTTTTAATACATACTAATACTTCAACACATTTGTTAGGACCTATGTGTCGGACCTAAACAAAGCAGTCCTTCATGAACTGCTCATTTATTATAACACAAAAGCAAGGCATACTCTATACCTTGCTTTCGATTTTTTATATATTTTTGTTAAGAATTATTTAAATTTGTATACTATCTAATTATTGTAAGCTTGCTAAAATCTTAGTCAAGTTTTCATCCATTCTTTGAAGATATGTTTTGTCATCTTCGTTGCTTTCGATAGTGTAAATAGTTTCTACCTTAGCACCTACCTCTTGAGCTAATGTTTTGGATACTTCTGGACTAGCCATTTCTTCAGCAAAGATTGTAGTGACGTGATTTTCTTTAGCATACTCGATAAGCTCTGCTAATTGTGCTGCATTTGGTTCACCTTCAGCAAATACATCTTCTACGCTATTTTGTTCTAAACCAAAATCACGGCATAGGTATGCAAAGGCTGCGTGGCCTGTCACAAAGTTTTTATGAGGTGCTTTTGCAAATTCCGATTCGTACTTTTTAATCATAGCATCTAATTTTGCTACGTATTCAGTATAGTTCTTTTCATAGTAATCTTTGTTTTTAGGATCTACTTTTACAAGAGCCTCTTTGATATTTTTCACTTCAATTTTAGCATTTTTCAAAGATAACCATGCATGAGGATCTTCGGCACCATGTTCTTTAATTTCTTCAGGGTCAGTGTTTTTAATCGCCTCAACACCTTCAGTTGCTACAACAGTTACGAGCTTATCATTTTTAGCAGCATCGATTGCTTGTTGTGCCCAAGGCTCCATACCAAAACCATTGTAAACAAATACTTGAGCTGTTGCCAATTGTTTCATATTTTCAGGTTTCAACTCGAAATCATGTGGCTCAACACCATCTGGAATAATGGTAGATACCTCAACCTTATCTCCGCCAATAGCCTTTGTGAATTCAGCCATCGCATTAAAACTTGTTACCACTTGGATCTTTTTACTTGCTTGTTCCTTCGGTGCGTCATTACCACAGCCTGCAAATAGAGCAGCCATCAATACACCAACTACTAACAAAACCAGTTTTTTGACCATAGTAGGCCTCCTTTTCTAAAACCTTGAGTACATATGCTATTATAGAATATATACCATTCCTTAATTGCAGTTGCGACTCAATTGCATTTGTAATATAATTATAGTATAAACGTACTGAAAATTTTGTCAATTAGAAAAGTGGTTTTTATGTTATCAATTCAACATTTATATTTTTCCTACCATAATCAACCGCCCTATGTGCTAAAGGACCTTAATTTAGAGGTTCACAGTGGCGACTATATTTCCATTGTAGGCGATAATGGTTCTGGTAAAAGTACGCTCTTGCGTCTCATACTAGGTTTTCTAACCCCTGTGAAAGGAACCATCACACGAGATACAAAGAATATTCGCTATGTATCACAGAAAAATGATTTTTCTCATGCAGGATTTCCTATTACAGTAAAAGAAATCCTCGATTCATACCGCAAGCTTTTAAAAATCAAAGATAAAAATGAAGTCAATCGTGTATTATCACTCACTAATATGACGGAATTTAAGGACCGCCTCATCAGTAAATTATCTGGCGGACAAGCACAACGTGTATCTATCGCCCGTGCCCTTATCGGCAAACCTGACCTCATCATCCTCGATGAACCATCTACGGGTATTGATCGTAAAAGCCAAGAAGGTATTTATGCGCTTCTTCGGGATTTAAACCAAAAGCATCATATTACGATAATCTCTGTTGAGCATAATCTAGAGATGGCACTCGCTAATTCAACCAATATCTATCATATTGCCAACGGCCAAGGTCACCTCTGTTCTCCTGAACAATATGCAAGCGAAATCATGCACAACACGGGACATAACCCCATAGATCATGAAAACTGCTCCTGTTTTACAGATGTAACAGCTCAGAATCAGAATCAGAATCAGGCTCAGGCTCAGGCTCAGGCTCAGGCTCAGGCTCAGGCCGATGATACTACGATTGAGGAGGTGCGTCATGTTTAGTTATGATTTCATGCAAAACGCCTTCTTTGTAGCCATTTGCATCTCCCTACTCTGCCCATGTATCGGTATTTTCATGGTACTTCGCCGTTCCAGTATGATTGGGGACACCATGAGTCATGCGTCCCTTGCAGGGATTACATTAGGTTTGTTAACTAATACAAACCCTATTGTAGGGGCTTTCATATTTACAGCTATCTGTGGTGCGCTCATTGAATTCTTGCGGAAATATTTTTCTCATCACCTCGATTTGATTCTCACCATAATCCTATCCCTCAGTATTGGTACAGCCATTACTCTCATCAGTTCTGGCAAGTTGAAAGCTAATGCCAACGTATTCTTCTTTGGTAGCATTCTCACCGTTAATACAGCGGATATGATCAGTATTGCTATGCTTACCATATTATCGGTACTCACGTTGTATCTACTATATAACTCCTTACTCTATATAGCATACGACGAAGAAGCGGCCCGAGTAGCAGGCGTAAAGGTAGATTTAATCAACTATATCTTTGCTATCTTAATGGCGGCAGCGGTCTCCATTTCTATTAAAATCGTGGGCGTCCTTGTATTAAGTGCCATGATTGCCTTGCCTGTCGCATCGGCTTTACAGCTAGAAAAAGGGTTTAGAACGACATTACTGTGTTCCATTGGATTTAGTTTACTAGCTATGATTATAGGCCTCTTTGGCTCTTATTATCTCAATGTAGCACCAGGTGGATTTGTTTCACTTACATCAGTATTTATTCTATTGGTAGTGCTTGTAATCAAGAATATAAAGACGGTTATACGTCGATTACAATTTAGCAAATAAGAGGATATTATGATACTTACAAATTGGCCTGAAGGCATAAAAAAGACCAAACAGCGCGAAGCTATTTGGTCTGTATTAACTGATGCAACAAAACCTATTACGGCCCTAGATATTGCGGAAACAATCAGTGATGGCACAACATGGATGTCTACTATATATCGAACCTTAGAAATGTTAGAAACAAAGGGAATTATTACACGAACCACTATCATGGGTAGTGATATGGCATACTATGAGATTACTCCTCATACACATCGTCATTACGCAGTATGTACTAAGTGTGGTGACATGGTGCCACTCCATACATGTCCCGTTGTAGAAATGCCACAAGAACTAACAGATGCAGGATTTACTGTGACGGAACATCATTTAGAGATTGCAGGCATTTGCCAAAAATGCAAACAAACCAAGTAAATTATTTGATACCATTCACTCTATTCCCCTCTAAAAGGGACTGTAACAAAACAGCCCCTTCTTTTGCATTCAGATAAATATACATATTTTTACATAAATATAAACCATTAAAGATCCATAGCAAAGATCATAAACAGACATACCAATACAAAAGGTATAGAGTAAATATAAAGCATTTTAGCAGAGCTACATAAATGCTCTTTATCATGAATTGACAAATCACTAACTTCTTTAACAGCTTTATTTTTATAATAAATATCACCCAATATAGCCACAAGAAAAATTATAACAAACACTCTTCTACCCCATAAGGTATAACCCCGAGGGGTTATAGTACCGCCTAATACAGCCACTCCTTTTATTAACTGACAAATCTTAAGTTCTATACTTTTTTTAAGTCTATACTATTTAATCGAAATGAATGAACATTAAAAACATAGAATAAATATATGATAAATATACAAATTGTAATATATGTTGTGGCATTAAAAATCATAAAATAAATCTCCACTCACTCTAGCCATTGCTCTCTCAGGCCCATATTTATCAATATTAGAGCTTTCATATTTCATCGATGCATAATTGAATAAACTACCTACTGGGGTTGGCCGACCTCTTTGCATATGTAAATCACGAGCTGTAATACGTACAGTACTGTCGCTAACAAGAGTACTACCCTGGGTCCACTCATCGCAATCAACTACAGACTAAAGAATGTCTTCTAATGCTATGGAAACAAAATTATAATGAATAACTCGAACGGGCACCAATAATTGAATTGGGGCCCTTTTCATTAACGATATTTTCTTAGCATACACAGAAACTATATCTAATATAAAAATTTCCCAATACTAAATACATATGACTAGTATAAACATCAATAAGTAATACAAATCATTTATTATCGTAAGAAAATTCTAGTTTCTTTTTTGTAATATTAAAATCACTTTATTAGAACCTCGTTCTTTAAATAGTTCGATATAAACATTAGTATCATAATCGTGTCCAACTATACGATTTTTGCTTATCTCGTTCCAACCTATATTTTGTTTTGAAAGTATCTCTTTAACATCGTCAATTGTAACAGAGTCATATGTAATTTCAAGATTATTATTTTGAGATGCTCTGCCAGATGCATAATACTTCTCATTTACTTTTTTTGAGGATATAGTTTCTAACTTTTGTTCATATAATTGAAGACTTTGCATCTGCTCCGGCCTATTAATATACGCATGAAAATTAATAAGTCCTATTAGTATGGATACAAATAAGACAAAACCAACATAAATTTTAACAACAGCTGGTAATCTGCTCAATTTAAAACAACTTCTATTCATATTCATCCAAGTAATCCTAATTTCAATTATTATTCAACAAGTAATTAAACCAAAAATTATAATTCTACTTAACATTTTATTATAACCATTCCATTTGCTATCAATGCGTCCTACACTAGCACTAATACTACCAGTTAGATCCTTGAAGTTAGGTTTAGAAGAAACGGAGAATCCCGCAGATTTACTATATTCTTTAAAGTTATCTACATCTTGTAAGCTTTGAATATGTAAATCACGGCCTGTGTCTACTTCTACCTTTTTACCAGATACGGTAGAACCAATAATAGTAGTATCTCGCTTTACTTTAAGTTGTACCAATTCAGCTGCTTTAATCTTTGTTAACACATAGCTTTCCTGGTGGTCATCGCTATTATTTCTTGGTATTTCTTATATTTTAAAGAGGCTACAAGCAGAATACTGTACAACCGCCTTCTATTAGAGCCCAATAATTCTAACTACGCACAAATTATTTTTTACTAATGTATTGATCTCTTAATTGTAATAAAACAATTTTCTCATCTTCTCCAATTTGATCTATACTATTTAGAATTATCAGATGTTCTCCATAAACATGTTTTAAGATTGAAACAGCTGAGTCTCTAGATTTTTTACCCGCAATACTTTCATCAAAATAAACTCGTATATCATTAGTTTCTTTATCAATAATAATAAAGCCACTCACATTAAATATTAAAATTTTTGTAGGTGTATTTTTTACACCTCTCACATCATTCGTAATAATAAGATGATTATCTAAATCCAAAAAAGTAGCTTCATAACCGGAACGGTACCACCTTTTATTAAAGTATTGTGCATTATGCTCAGAGTCCATTAACATTTTTTCAAAATTATCTAAATCTTCTTTTGAAAAATCATATAGTGTATTCTTCTTATTAACAACCATCTTAGATTTTGGATGATAGGTTTTAAAAGGTCCAATTTCATCTCCATAAATCTCGAACTCTAAAACATCTAAAATATGATTTTTGATATCATATCGACCAATTCCATCATAGCCTAAATAATAATAGTAAGATTTAGTGGGATATACTGCTAAAATTCGGTTAGAAATTGATTCATCAATTGAAGTGTCTACAAGTTCATGAGACTGTGCAGTAATAACTATATTATTATGGAATTCCTCACAATAATAACGCTGATATATAGTAATACTAGCAATTACCATAGTAATAAATAATAAAATCAAACCTTTTTTCATATAAATTCCTCATTAATAATCTAAATGATTATATAAATGCCATTTATATAGCTGCAATATTCCAGTTCGCATTGATAAAGCTGCTTTATCATTTTCTTTTTTTGCCACACTAATTCCACCTTTTGATTCCTAATACCCGATTCTACTGTTCTTCTTATAGCTTCATTAACAGCTTGCTGATATTGTACTCAAATAGTAATTCGAATATGGTACATCTTCAAACGAATAGGAATTCCACTTTGTTGCATAAGATGCAGCTGCAGCACTTACAAGGTCTCCGCTCACTTTATTAACTACACCACCTACTGCAGCACTCAACCATTGTGCTAATGCAGGATCATTATCTGCTATTTGCTTAATCTTTTCTATGAGCAATTCATTGGTCATTGTAGCTTTAAAACCACTACCTGGTGCATTACCTGTCATACGTGCAGACCACTCGCCAATCACACCATGAGCAAAAGCTTTAGCTATCTTTCCATCTTTTGTGGTAGGTTGCCAGTTATGTAGTTACTCATAAGCATTCTTAGCAAATAAACGTGCTAGCTCCTGACGTTCTTCGATTTTCTTTTTATCAAATATCTTATCTAATTGATGTAACGTATTCTCTGTATTGGTATTAATCGTCTTAGTATCAATTTCTTTACCATCTACTGTTAGTATACCATCTGAGATTGCAGATTGAGTAGTCGAGCTTGCTTTACCTTTAGAACCTACACCTAAGTTTGGAACTAGACCAATACTGTTACAAATCTTATCATATCCTTTTTTATCGTTGGTCTTCATCTCTTCGAGTTTCTTTTTACTACCATGGTAGTTATAGCCGATACCATTATTGCTATATGTATACTCGGCTTCGTTTTGGATATCTTTCATCTCGAGAGATTTGGTAGTCAACATATTCTTATCTTTTGGAGCTTCACTTTTAGTTACAGATGTAGTAGTTACATCATCCACCACATTAGTGCTTTCACGTTTTACTAAACTTTTCTTTTTAGTAACTGTTGTAAAACCAGCTGCATTAGTTTGTGTAATTCATAGAAAATTTAACATTACAAAAACCTTCTAGTTTTTAATTCTCAGAAACACTAAGTATAATGAAAAACATTATAATAACGCAAAAAAGGGGCTGTAACTAAAATGCGGTAAAACCGCATTCTGTTACAGCCCCTTATATAGGATATTTTGTTATTTAGTCTATATAGTTTTTAATCGCTTCATTGAACAAATCGACTTTGTACTCACGAATTTCATAGGTTGCCAATTGATCGGCATAATATGAATCAAATTGTACAGCCTCTTCTAACTCCTCTCGTGTTCCATGAGCGATAATAAGGCTTTCACCTGAGACATCAGGGCAAGTGCCAATCATTAAAAATTTTCCTGCATTAAAATATGTTTTATACCATATGTGATGCTTCTCTCTCAACGTATCAAATGTATCCTGGGGGATACGATTCATGTCGAGCTTAATATAAATCGTATACATAATAGGCTCCTATATACTTCTCACTTATACACTATAAGGATCCCTCTCTTAAACACATTATAGCATTTTTCATATCATCTATCCATTGTACGAAACAGGGCGCAGCTTTACATAAGCTACGCCCTGAGAACCTACAAAATATCTTGTTTTATACTTTCACTAATTATAGCATTAATGGAGCTACAACAAAGCCAAGTGCTACTGCAATAGCAATGGCAAGTACACCAGGAATAAAGAACGGATGGTTGAATACGAGATTACCAATTCGTGTGGAACCAGTATCATCCATTTGTACAGCCCCTAACAATGTTGGGTATGTTGGCAGTACGAAGAGCGCGGATACGGCTGCGAAGGATGCGATAATGATATACACAGAACCTGTATTTTCTGGTGTAATGCCTAACGCTAAGATTACAGCTGGTACCAAAGCTTGCGTTGTTGCCGCTTGGCTATACAATAATGTACTAGCAAAGAAGAATGCTACCGCTAATAAGAACGGATATGCTGTTACCATGCTAGAAGCAAGAGCTTTAATTTCAGGAATATGACCTTTTACAAAGGTATCGCCCAACCATGCTACGCCAAGTACACAGACACAGGCAGATAAACCAGATTTGAATGTACTTGTATTAACAAGTTGCGCTGTATCAATTTTACAGAAGAATGTAATTGCCGCCGCAATGATCATCATAAAGCCGATGATGGCATCATTTCGACCAAAGATAACCGGTTTAATAAGACCGATATTTTTAGAGATTGCTGTTGCATAAAATACGATACAGATAATACCAATTAAGAAAATTAAAACAGATGTTTTTGCACCTGGTTTCAATTGGAAATCACTGCTCTTTTCACGAGGTGGAGCCACGTGACCTGCTGCCAAACGTTCTTGGTAAACAGGATCAGAGGACAAATCATTGTTTAAGAAATTAGACATAATGAATGCAGTCAGTAAAACTGCCACAAATGTTGTAGAGATACAGATTGCTAATAATGTTGGATAGCTTACACCAAATGGTTCTAAGAAACCACTCATGGCCACAACGGCTGCGGATACAGGGCTAGCTGTAATACCGATTTGGCTCGCTACAACGGCGATGGATAATGGCACGGATGGCTTGATGTTTTCACTTTTTGCTACCTCCACAATTACGGGAATCATAGAGAATGCTGTATGACCAGTACCTGCCAAAATTGTTAGAAAATACGTAACTGTTGGAGCTAAGTAGTTGATGTGTTTAGGGTTCTTACGCAAAATATTTTCTGCAATGCGAACCAAATAATCTAAACCGCCTGCCAATTGCAACGCACAAATCGCTGCGATAGCCGACATAATGATAAGAATAACATCCCAAGGAATCTGCCCTGGGAACATGCCCATACCAAGACTCAGCAATACAACGCCAAGACCACCGGCATAGCCGATGCCCATTCCACCGAGGCGAACGCCAAGGAAAATAGCACCGAATAGAATAATGACTTGCATAATTACATAAATGTCCATACGATGACCTCCTTTTTACATTTATACCTATATAGTATCATAGATATGCAAAATAATCATCGAATTTTGATAATGTATATACTATAGTTTAAATCTTTCATGAAATAGAGGTTGGACATTAAAGAATAATAGGGCGCATATCATCAAGCAAACCCTCTTCTTCTGTGGCACGTTGAATACTTTCACCTACGATGCGAACCATATCTTCCAATTGCTCCACTGTAGATGCTAATGGTGGCATGAGAATAACTACATCACCGATAGGGCGACAAATAAGACCTTGTTCACGAGCAAGAACGGCGACTTTGGCCCCTACCGCATCATTAGGGCGATACGCTTCATGAGTAGCCACGTCTTTTTCAAGCTCAATACCAACGATAAGTCCGCGTTGACGCACTTCTTTTACATGTTTTAATAATTCAATTGGCTTCAAGGCCTTTGTGAAAGCTTCAATCTTCGCAGGCAACCCTTCAATTACCTTTTCATCACGGAATACTTTCAACGAAGCTAATGCAACGGCACAAGCCAATGCATTACCTGTATAGGAATGGCCATGATAGAAGGTCTTCTTTTCTTCAAAGGTGCCAAGGAATGCATCAAACACGCGTTTTGTTGTCAATGTAGCCGCAAGTGGCATGTACCCACCGGTGATACCTTTCGACAAGGTCATAAAGTCAGGAGATACACCTTCATGTTCACACGCAAAGAATTTGCCTGTACGTCCAAAGCCTGTGGCCACTTCATCAACGATGAGGAATACATCATGTTTCGCGGTTAACTCGCGAACCCGTTTTAAATAGCCATGAGGCATTACGAGCATGCCCGCAGCTGCTTGTACTAATGGCTCCATAACGAGAGCTGTAATTTCATCCCCTTCTTCATTGAGGATGCGTTCCAATTCTGCCAAGGACTCTTCGAAGGCTTTATCGCGATCAGCTACATCGCGATATACGCCAGGACTTGACAATGTTAGTGGTTTGAACAATAAATTATGGAATACTTGATGGAACAATTGAATGCCACCGACGGATACAGTACCTAATGTATCCCCATGATAGCCCGCATTGAGCGCGATAAACTTAGTTTTTTTAGTTTGTCCCACTTGTTGACGATATTGGTAGGCCATCTTGATTGCTACTTCGATAGCCGTACTGCCATCATCGGATAAGAATACCTTTTCCAAACCTTCTGGTGCAATCTCTACTAATTCTTTACATAATTGAGCCGATGGAGGGCTTACCAAGCCGAGCAATGTGCTATGCGCAATTTTATCAATTTGGTCTTTCAACGCTTGATTAAGAACAGGGTGATTATGACCATGAATATTCACCCACAAGGAGGATACACCGTCATAATATTTTTTCCCCTTATCATCAACTAAATAAACTCCTTCTCCACGTTCGATAACTACTGGTTCTTGAGCTAGCCAATCTTGCATTTGTGTAAACGGATGCCATACAAATTCATGGTCCCATTGTGCGATTTGTGAAAGTTGTTTCTCTGCCATCATAACACCTCATACTTAAGATTTTTACATCTATACTATCTACTTAATATCGTATTTCTATTAATACTATATTTCCTATTAATACCATCTTTTCTACAAGGGAGTTTTCACTAAATGCCCCATACAGCATGCCAAATCTTAGCTGTATGTAAGAAAGAACGCCCCCACCCAAGCTTAATATGCTCTTGATTTGGACCTTGATATGGCGGCACTACACCGAGCACAGGCACACCTGTATAACGCTCCATATCCTCTATATTTGTTTTCAATAAGAATGGATCTACCACCGTTGTATCGTTAACAATGATACCTTTCACATCAATATTATGTAATTTAGCATACTCATAGGTAAGAACAACGCGATTAATAGAGCCGAGTCTACCATCCGCAACAAGTATCGCTGGATAAGCGATATCTTTCATAAGATTTGTGAAAGTAATATCAGCCGTAAGTGGAGTTGTAATACCGCCAGCACCTTCTACAAAGGTAATATCATGCTGAGCGACTACTTTTTTTACATGAGCCACCACCTCTGGATAATCTATTTCTACGCCTGCTAATTCAGCAGCCAAGCGAGGCGAATAATCACCAGCAAGCGCAATTGGATTTACCTCATGACGACGGGATTCAGGAATACCTACAGACTGCATTAAATACGTCGCATCCTTACTTTCAAGGCCAACGCACATCTCATCCTCATCCATCGTCACAAATTGAGGAAAAGGCACCGCACTAGACGATACAGGCTTAACCATGCCCACATCGAACCCATCAGCCATTGCCAACGCACCAAGCAAACCAGTGACAAACGTCTTACCTACATCCGTATCCGTACCGATGATGGACACACCTAACTGTTTCATACAAACACCTCATTCAAACTACAATCATCGATCTATTAGCAACTATATATTAGATATTAGTTAACAATTCAATTACAGTATAAAACTTACAACTGGAACAGTCAACTATATCAAAATTCATAAGGTTAACAATCTTTTTTCTTTCCTAACACCATGCAGGAGAACTTCGCTATATTGAGCGAGTATGCATAACCCGATGAGACTAGTTTACACGCAAAGTAAATAGAAATAGAGGGTCCCTTTCCACAGCTCTTTACCCTCACTGTGGATTTCGCTACGCGAAATCTTACGTTCAGGACTAAGTGATGTGTGGACCGCATGCGTCGCTGCGCTCCTCTTCGGTCTCACACCCTACTTATGGCCCTGGAAACCGCAGACCGTAGTCAGACCCGGCCTACTTTTTCTCTCATTACTTACAGAGGAATTCCGCTATGTTGTGGTTATACGAAGACTCGATGGGACCAGTTTCAATCTTCAGTTATAGCAAGAGCCACTCATACCCTCGCAGCGACTTTGGCCCTGTTTCGTAGAAACAGACCCGGCCGGTGGAGCGAGAGGGTGTGAGTGGCTCTTGTTAACCTAAATGTAGAGTTCAAATTGGGCCCCATCGAGTAAACAATTTATACCTCAATATAGCGGAATTCCCCTGTATCAGGATCCATCATCCCCCCATAGAACCCCATCCCCTTAGGGAACAATGGATGATGACGTAGGAATTGTACTGTATAACGTACGTTTTCTTCAGAAATGTGGAATCGATCCATCCAGTCGATGAGACCTGGTTCAATCATGCGAATGGCATCTTCACTAATGCCTTTTTCCTTCATAGACTCCATAAATTGTGTAGCAGAAAAATCGATCATACCACAGTTTTCATGGCCGATAATGAGCACATCTTCAATTTCCATACCGTAGGTAGCAACGAGCAAACTTTGTACAATATTATCAATGGGTTGTGTCACACTATTGCCTGCTGTTTTAATCGTGATAATTTCACCACGTTCAAAACCGAGTGCATCTTCAAGCATTCCTACCAAGCGCGTATCCATACATGTAACAATAGCAAGTTTCTTTGTAGGATGGCTAGTTAACCCCTTGTCTGCAAGTTCAGGATGCTTTGCCACATAGGCTTTATTCTTTTCTAATATTTCATCAAGATTAATCATAATGCACCTCGCAATATACGCCTAATATTCGAATTTTATTATTAAAACTTTATTATTCGAATCAGTATCTATAATTATACTTGAAAATATCGTTTATTAAGTATAATTACTCCGCTCTTGATTATATAAACTTTCACCATTAGATACAATAGAATATCTCATGTATACAAGATATTTTTTTGATATATTCATTTCAATGCAGACCATTACACTAACATACGGTATAGTATTTTAATCTATATTCATCGAAAAAACAAAACATGCTTATATTCTCGCTTAAATGCTTGTATTGTGATACTATTAAATAAGAAATTATTTATGCATCCTGCGCGATACCACAGTGATGTATGTGCCACAGGTACAGTTAGGAGGTTTTATAATGGGTATCAACGCAAAAATATTACCAGGCATTGTGCTCTGCGCAGTCCTCGCCATTCCATGTTGGCTATTAGGACAGCAATTTCATTTCATTGGCAGCCCAATTTTTGCTATTATTCTAGGCATTATTATTGGTTCTTTATTCACATCTTGGAAACGTGAAAAAACGGGTGCCGGCATCGGATTTACATCGAAAAAAATTCTACAATGGGCAGTTATCTTACTCGGTTTCGGTCTTAATATTACGCAAGTATTGCATGTAGGCTGGGTTTCCTTACCAGTTATCATCTCTACAATTGCCACATCCCTCATCATTGCTTTCATTATATTCAAAGCGACACATATTGATTCTAATACAGCCGTGTTAATTGGCGTCGGTTCCTCCATCTGTGGTGGTAGTGCTATTGCGGCCGCAGCGCCTGTTGTGAAAGCTAGTGATCAAGATATTGCACAAGCAATTTCCGTTGTATTCTTTTTCAATGTAGTAGCTGCCTTCGTGTTCCCACCACTTGGCGATGCCATCGGTTTATCTAATATGGGATTTGGTCTATTCGCTGGCACAGCCGTAAATGACACATCCTCTGTTACAGCGACTGCAGCTGTTTGGGATAGTATGAAAGGAACAGGCACTCAAGTTCTCGAATATGCTACTATCGTGAAATTGACACGTACATTAGCCATTATCCCTATTTGTTTAGGTCTCGCTAGCTATCAAGTATACAAGGCAAAACAAGCAGCAAAGGCGAGTGAAAATGCGGAGCCTGTTAATATTGCGGCCATCTTTCCAAAATTTGTACTCTACTTTGTCATTTGTTCTCTTATTACAACAGTTTTATCCTACGCAAATGTAGACATTCATTTCTTGGATATCTTTAAAACTATTTCTAAGTATTTCATCACTATGGCCATGGTTGCTATTGGACTTAACACAAATCTAGTTAAACTCATCAAATCTGGTGGTAGCGCCCTCGCTTTAGGTGCTGCATGCTGGATTGCGATTGCTCTCGTTAGTCTAGGGATGCAATATGTCATTGGTTTATGGTAAAATAGAATAAAGGATAATCTGATACGGAATAGATTTCTATTAAGTGTATATATACACTCAATAGGGGTCTATTCTTTTATTCAGCATATATTAATTTTGCCTAGCTTTTGTATCCATAAAGAAAGGGGGATTATGTATGTACTTCTTACAAGGTTTATTAGTTGGGCTCGCTACGTTTGCACCTATTGGAATGCAGAATTTATTTATCATTAATACGGCTCTCGTACAGCCATTGCCTCGCATTATATTGACGATTACCATTATTGGTCTCTTTGATATGACATTGAGTGCAGCTGCATTTTATGGCATCGGAACTCTACTAGAAACATGGCCCACTTTCAATCTCATCATTCTCATCGCCGGCGGATTGCTCGTAACCTATATCGGCTATAGAACATTTAATACCGAACCAGCTCTCAAAAAGGTAGATACAAATATACCAATCAAGGACATTTTACTAATGGCCTTACTGGTTACGTGGGGTAATCCTCAAGCCGTTATTGATGCTTCTATGATGCTCGGTGCCTTTCGTGCTAATATTCCTGTGGAAGGGATATATCATTTCTTCTTCGGTTTCCTAGCTATGACGCCAATCTGGTTTGGTACCTTGGCAGGCACGATGTATATATTAGCTAAGAAAATTAAAATATCTCATCTCGTATGGATTAATAGAGTGTGCGGTTTAGTATTGATTATTTATGGCCTAAAACTCGTCTATGAAGGCATTATGATGCTACTTTCATAAACACATAAAAACAGGTATTTCGCGAAATCTCTAATACCACGTTACGAACAGTAACATGGATGATTTCAAGAAATACCTGTTTTTGTTATATATTCTAAGTTAAAACTCGTCGAGTACTTGAAGAAATAAGTCTTTAAAGGCCTCTGCATAGGTATTGGAGTTATGTAATGGGACTTGGAAATAATAGTCTTGTTCGATAGGTTTTCCATGATTCAATACGCATTTTCGCTCGATACCTGGTATTGTATCTACCAAATATTTAAACCGATCGACTAATAATATCCCTTGACCAGCAGAAACGAGAAAACGTGCCTCTTCAAGATTTTTAACTTGCACAAAGGAACCACCAAAACCAAGGGACTTGCGGTAATGTTCCTCTTCATCAAAACGTTGATCTTCATGACATACAAGAATTAACGGTAAGTCTGCTAGTTCTTTTAGCTCTATAGCACCTTCCAAAGTATACCCTTTAGGTGTTTCCGCTACAACAGTAGCCGTACTAATGGCATAACTTATACTATTAGCTTTTTCCGTTGTTTGCCAATAGTCTATAAAAATAATATCCACCAAATTATCTTTGAGCATTTGATTAAGCTCAGAATGACTACCGCTGTACATACGCACATCTAAATCTCGATATCGCTTAGTTGTACGCATTAACGCCTGCTGCAATGCAATACCACTGTAGCGATTTAAATAGCCTATGCGTAAATACTTACGGCTATCCTTACCAATACGGGCCGTCTCCTCTTGTAAATTTTGTATACGTAATAGCATGTGCTTGCCGTTACGATATAAATATTCACCAGCCGGAGTCAGGTAAAAGCTACGCTTTTCACGTACCATCAGGGGAATCCCCAAACTTGACTCTAAGGATTTAATTTGTTGTGAAATAGCCGATTGTGACACATAGTGCTCATAGGCAGCCTGTGTAAAGCTATTGTGCTCCACAACAGAAATAAAGTATTCTAATTGTTTTAATAACATGACTCTTCTCTCTCAACTTTGTATTAAACGGTAACTCTCTAATTCTACGCTTAATACTATACACATTAATATCTACTTACGATTATATTTCAACACTGGTTTATAAATCAAATACCAATATACACCAAGAGCCGCTATAAAGAATATGGCGGCCGTACTCCAGAATACAGCACCGTAACTGATAGTACGTGCAATCATACCGCTAATGACAGGCCCCAACACATTGCCCATCATGACTACACTTGATACAGCACCAAAAACAATACTTCGCCGCTCTATAGGCACAGCCTTTGAAATAAGGGTATTTGCAATGGGCGTAATAAACCCCATAAAGAAACCTGCAAGAGCACGTGATACTCCTAACCCCCACACATCAGGCATTAAGTATTGAAGTATGAAAAATCCTCCTACACCACAAGTAGATACGCATAATATACGTGGCATAGGCATAAATCTAGACAATTTACCTATTGATATAGACGCTAGAGCACTAAATACTCCGGCCCCAAATATGATAATTCCTACTATGGTCGCTACAAAATCATCATTTACACTCATATAATGTTTAATATATAGCGGCAAAATGGGACCAATTCCTGTAATACCGAAATTACATAAGAATAAAATAAATACCAATAAACGAACAGTGGGAATAGACATGAACGACTTGATCAAGGACCACTGTGACTCACTAGCATCTACCTTATGAGTATGCTGTAAATTTGGCATACATTTGTAAACCCCTAAAAGGCATAAACCAGATAAGGCAGAAAACAATAAAAATGGAGCACGATAACCTAATAAGTCAGCCGTTATCCCGCCCATAAGAGGTCCAAAAACTAGCCCCATCACCATGGAGGCCTGATAAAGTCCCATTGCCCAAGGAACTTTATCCTCAGGGGTGACTAACACGATTATACCAAGCCCAATGGGTACAAACCCTCCCACTAAACCTTGTAATGTGCGCAATACAAGTAATTGAGTTGGCGTCTGTGCAAAGCTACAGGCTCCAACGGCAAGCATTAATGTTATAAAAATAAACATCATTACCTTCCGAGGGCCTAGCTCATTGGCCTTTCGCGACCAAAAAGGAGCACTTAAAGCAACCATACAAGGTGTTACCCCTGATACGAGTCCTGCCCACATAGCGGCTTCTCCTTGATTTGTTAAACCAAGCTCCACAAGATATAAAGGTATAAAGGATAATACACCTATAATCGTAATACCCGCACCAATCTGTATGGCACACATCAAATAGATTAAGCGTTTCCATGAAAAATCCATATAACCCTCTTTTTCTCTTTGACGATGGTATATATTTACACATAACGAAGGTATATATTTACACATAACTATAGAATATATACTCATATTCATATTGTATCTTAAATAGCAAAAAAAGACCATCTCTTCCAATTATATTGGATAGAAATGATCTTTTTATAGTCATATTTGTAAGTACAATTTTACTATATTAACGAAAGATTTTAGCCTATTTTTGTTTGAGCATCCAATAGATGTAATACATAACTAGACCATAAGTTAATACATCAAGCACCGTCATAAACGGAACCATTTTAGAGATTCGTCCAAAACCATGGACATGAAGGTTGGCTGCCACGATGGCCACTAAATTTAAACGATGAATCCATAGTGCCTTTTTGTGAGAAACAGATTTAGCTCTATCTCCTAGCCATGAAGACAATTGTAATACACCAAATACTAAAGCTATAAGCATTGCCGCAGTTGAAATATAACCCGTCCAGAATGCAAAGGTAAGATTATATGCTTTAAGGAAATATACATACCAGTGAGCACATACAAGCACCACACTAACAACACCAACAATGCGATGAACATCATACATTTCTGCTGGATTATACCGATCCATAAACCATTTTGGTTTTGTCGCAATATAGGTCAATACTAGCCAGGCTGCATAGGGAATCAATCCTAAATGAATCTTCCAAACCCCAAAGGCTCTACCAATAGCAAAATAACCATACTCAATTAAGCCCATCAAAAGCAAAGATAATCCGGCAATCCAAATTAAAATATGGTACTTACTCTTATACTGTTTTTTCACAACTTCTGCCATAATAAACCTCACATATCAACTATAGAGAATGAAAAAAGAACGAGTAAATGATGGGCATATTTTTTCTCATATCATTATTAAGATAATACCAACTTTAACTATTTCAGTAAAGTGAATATGTATACCAATATCACAATTGATAAACTTTCATAATAACGTATCTAATCTATTAAAAAGAAAATTCCCTCTGCATAATCCAGAGGGATAGAATTCTTATATATTATTTCTTTTTAAACATCAAGTAGATGCAATAAATCACAAGACCATATGTAATGATATCAAACACTTGAAGAAATGGTACCATTTTGGAAATTCGTGTAAAGCCATGGATATGAATATCTGCAGCAACTAATGCTACAAGATTTAAGCGGTGAAGCCAAATACCTGTTGTTCGACCAGATGCCGTTACCTTTCTCAACTTTGGTGTTAAGAATGCAAGACCAGAAATTGTAGCAATACCAAAAGAAGTGAGGGCTACATAGCCACCCCACCAACCGAGGATAGATTTAGCAGCTTTACCGAAATAGAGATACAAATGGAATGCAATAACAGCCACAGTTGCTATACCTAATGCACGATGTACCTTATACATATCACCTAAATTATAACGGCTTGTAAACCACTTAGGACGAGTTGCCAAATAGGTCATAACAATCCATACACACCATGGCACAAGACCAGTATACACTTTGTAGTTACCAAAAGCACGCCCGCCTGCGATGTAACCCCACTCTAATAAACCAATCATAATTAAGGAAAATACTGCAATCCATATAAAGATATGGTAAATGCTCTTGTGTTGTTTCGTTTCAACTTGATTCATCTTAAAACCTCTCAAATAAAAATACTTATAAATATGATTTCTACTTAATATAGTTTATCATTTGTAAGCCTATATGTAGATTACTTATATTAGATAAATACTATTAATTATAAGAATAATAATAAGAATAGTTCTAAATAAAAAGCCCCTTATACGAATAAATTTAATCTTTATTCGTATAAGGGGCTCAGATTAATTTGTCATATTATAGAAGAGCATACAAATCAATCAACATCCTAATTATTTTTGATCTCGTTTACGATATACGATAAACGGACGTGTTAAATAGTTAAGTGGCGCACTCAAGCAGTGTACTAAACGGCTGAATGGGAAGATGATTGCCACTGCCATCCACGCGAACATGTGGAATTTAAACATAAATGGTACACCTTCCATCAAGGATGGATCCGGCATAAACGCTAATAGGCTGCGGAACCAAGGACCGATGGATACGCGGTAATCAAAGAAACCAGATGCATTAAGCAATGTTCCAGCCATACCACTGAAAATGGCTAATGTTAAGAACAAGTATAACCATTTATCAAGGCCAGATGTATTAACTTTCATAGCAGGCACAGTAAAGCGACGTTTCATCAAAAGCAAGAAGCCTACGATGAAGATGATACCCGCTACAGCACCCATGTATAACGCACCTTCATGGTACATATGGTCATTAATACCGATTGCAGCAGTCCAAGTTTTAGGGATTAACACACCTACTACGTGACCACCGATAACGCAAAGCAAGCCAAAGTGGAACAATGGATTGGCAATGCGCAATTGTTTTTTCTCTAAAAATTCACTCGATTTTGTGGTCCAGTTTCTTTCAAAGTAGAAGAAACGAACCAAAGTACCTACGATTAAGAAGGTGAAAGCGATGTAAGGCAAAGCGCCCCAAAGGAATAGATTCATCGTGCACCGTCCTCCAATCCATTTGCAACAGACAAGATAATATCAAACAAGAATGCATAAGGCAATTTAGCCTCAATGAAGCGTTCTCTAATGTATTCCAATTTTGGTTTACAATAGTCGTAAATTTCTTTTGCTTTTTCATCATCGATAACGGCACATAATTCAAGAAGTGCTGGAATATAGTCTGGCATTTCTTTTGGCAAATCATAGTCGTTTTCTAGGAAGAACGCTTTAAATTTAACGAGTTCTTCTGCTTGTTCCCCAGTACCTTGCAATTCATAAGTCGACAAATACATCGTTGTATTTTGACTAAAATCAAAGGTACGAACAAATTGGTCTTCGAATTCTTTTTTATCGAATTCCTCTACATAGTCGAAGAATTCTAATAAACCTTGGCGAAGTTGAGGATGCCCAACGGATTGGGCGTCCTCTCTCCATTCAGGTAATTCGTTATACCATTGTTCATCAGGATAGCGTAGAAGAAATGACGCAATAAGAGCGATTTTCTGAGCATCCTTCATTATTGACATCCCCCTGTTGGGCAAGCAAAGCCGCGATTTTGTTGCATTTCTAGGCGACCTTCGCGAGATACTTTCACATCAGATGGGACAACAAAGCGATCATTATATTTGGACAATGCCAACAATTTGTACATACCGTACATTTGATCTTCTGTTAAATCTACATTGTGATCGATAGGACCGTCACCTGTTTCACGACGGCGCATGTATTCACGCATGTCGAGAACACGTTGCAATGTACGAGCTAAAATTTCTGTATTACCTGCTGTAAACAAGTTAGCAAGGTATTGTACAGGTACGCGCATTTCATGTGCATCTGGCAAGTATACATCAGATGTTACGCGTTGCAAGATTGGGCTGAGTGGTGGCACATACCAAACCATTGGCAATGTACGATACTCAGGATGCAATGGCAATGCCACGCCCCACTCTTTTACAAGTTTGTATACAGGAGATTTTTGAGCTGCTTTAATCCATGCTTCAGAGATGCCTTCAGCACGAGCCGCTTTAATAACCTCTGGATCATGAGGGTCCAAAATCAAATCTAATGTATTTTCGTAAATATCTTGTTCATTTTTTGTAGCTGCCATAGCTTCTACTTTGTCCATGTCGTAGAATACAACGCCAACATAGCGCATACGACCTACACAAGTTTCAGCACAGATTTGAGGCAAGCCATTTTCCAAGCGTGGGTAACAGAATACGCATTTTTCAGCTTTATTAGTTTCCCAGTTATAAAAGATTTTTTTGTATGGACAAGATGGAACGCAATGTCTCCAACCGCGGCATACATCTTGAGATACGAGAACCACACCATCTTCGTCGCGTTTGTAGATCGCGCCAGATGGACATGCAGCTACGCACGCAGGGTTCAAGCAGTGGTTGCAAAGACGTGGTAAGTAACGCATGAATACTTCTTCGTAGTCAAATACGATATCTTGGCCCATCTTAGTCAAGTTCACATCAGAGCGAGCATGTTGACCGCCAGCCAAGTCATCATCCCAGTTAGGGCCCCAAGTCACTTCCATTTTTTGTTTCGTTACAAGGGAACGAGGGCGAGCTACTGGTTGGTTATTTTTACGACCACCATGAATCAATGTTTCATAGTCGTATGTCCAAGGTTCGAAATAATCCTTCAATTCTGGTTGTTCAGGATGGAAGAATAATTTCATTAAACGATTGGTTTTAGAACCTGTAGAAAGAGCTAAATTACCAGAATTATCTAGTGTCCAGCCACCCTTCCATTTTTCTTGGTCTTCCCAATTACGTGGATAGCCTACGCCTGGGCGAGTTTCCACGTTATTAAAGTACATATATTCCGCGCCTTCGCGGTTCGTCCATGTATTTTTACAAGTGATAGAGCATGTATGACAGCCTAAGCACTTATCCAAATTTAGGACCATGGATACTTGAGCTTTAATCTTCAAGCCAATCCACCTCCTTCAATTTACGAGCCACAATTGTCATATCACGTTGGTTGCCAGTTGGGCCATAATAGTTAAATCCATAGCTCAATTGACCATAACCGCCAATCATGTGTGTCGGTTTCAAGTGAATATGAGTTGGTGCATTATGTGTACCACCGCGACGGTCTTTCTTAACTTGCGTACCAGGAACGTTGATGTGACGATCTTGAGAGTGATGCATATAGGAAATGCCACGAGGAATACGTGGAGATACAACTGCACGAGCTGCTACAACACCATTTTTGTTGAAAGCTTCTACCCAGTCATTATCTTTAACGCCGATTTCTGCTGCATCATCTTCATTGAGCCAAATAGTTTGGCCACCACGGAACAATGTCAACATTTGTTGGCTATCGAAGTACATACTATGTGTAGACCACTTATTATGTGGTGTTAAGTATTTCAATGTAATTTCTGGAATACCTTCTTGTTTGTAGTCACCTTGTACTGGTTTATAAGATAATACAGGTTTGTACAACGCCATAGCTTCACCGTAATCGCGCATCATTTCATGATCACAATAGAAGGATTGACGACCTGTTACGGTACGGAATGGTACTTTATCCTCTGTAGATGTTGTGAATGGAGAATAACGACGGTTTTTATCGTTCTTACCAGTACTTGTTACAGAGCTAATGATAAAGCGCGGTTGGCGAACCATATCATCGAAGGTAATCTTTTCTTGTTCGCGGCCTTTTGCATTCTTTTCAAGACCAGAAAGACCTGTTTTTTCTTCCATCGCTTTCCAAGAGCGAACAGCCAATTTACCATTTGTACAAGAAGATAATGTTAATACAACATTACAAGCTTCCTTACATTCGTAAATGCTTGGACGGCCATGAGAAATAAATTCTGGATTATCGATAATACCATTTTGTGCATACAATGTTTGGTATTCATCGGATACATCCCACGCCAAGCCATGAGCACCCATTTTATTTTCAATATTAGGTCCCAAAGCGATGAACTTTTCGAAGATTTGACTATAATCGCGTTTTACATGTACGAGGTTAGGCATTGTTTTACCTGGAATTGGCTCACATTCGCCTTTGCTCCAGTCGAGAACCTTACCTTCTGGTTGAGCCACTTCACCTGGGCTGTCATGACCAAGAGGCAATGCTACGATATCTTCGTATTCTGTGAAGCCAGACTCTTTTGCTATGCGAGACACTGTTTCTGCAAGGGTACGGAATGTATCCCAGTCAGATTTAGTTTCCCATGCACAATCAACAGCTGCTTGGAATACGTGAACATATGGATGCATGTCTGTAGAAGACAAGTCTTCTTTTTCATACCATGTAGCTGCAGGGAATACGATATCAGAATACAAGCCTGTAGAAGCCATACGGAAGTCGATATCGATTAAGAGGTCAAGTTTGCCGGCCCCATCAGCTTCACGCCATTTGATTTCTTCTGGACGTGTAGGTGCATCGTCATCTTCTAATACCGCATTTTTAGTACCTAATAAATGTTTCAAGAAGTATTCATGGCCTTTAGAAGAGGAACCGATAAGGTTCGCACGCCATACGAATAAGTTGCGTGGATGGTTTTCTTTAGCCGCAGGATCTTCTACGCAGAATTGTAATTCTTTATTTTTCAATGCTTGTGCCACATATTGATTAATTTCTGCTTCTGTACCAGCACCAGCTGCACGAGCATCGTTAACCAACTCTTGGCTACCTTTATTGAAAGTAGGATACGATGGCAACCAACCTAAACGAGCCGCTAAAACATTGTAATCGCCAGGGTGACGATAACGAGGCTTAGCTAATTTAGATACGCGGTCTGCCAAGTCGATGCAATCAGAACGGTATTGTTCTGTAGCAAAGTAGAACCAAGATGTACCATTTTGCAAACGAGGAGCTTTACTCCAGTCGTTAGCTGTCATGATACCGCCCCAGCCTTCAACAGGACGAAGTTTTTCTTGACCTACGTAGTGAGCCCAGCCACCACCGTTAACACCTTCTGTACCGCAGAACATGATAAGGTTCAAGATTGTACGGTAAATGATATCCGCATGGTACCAGTGATTGATACCACCGCCCATGATAATCATGGAACGACCTTTAGTTTTTTCTGCATTATCTGCAAATTCACGAGCTGTGGCAATAGCAATATCTGCTTTTACGCCTGTAATTTTTTCTTGCCATGTAGGTGTGTAAGGAGTGTCATCAGTGTAAGCTTTAGCCACTTCACCACCGATACCACGGTCTATACCATAGTTAGCAAGAATAAGGTCATATACTGTAGTTACTTTTACAGGACCATCAACAGTTTGTACTGTAATCGTTGGAATAGCACGTTCGATAACGCCTTCGTGCTCTTCGTCACCAAAGTATGGCAATTTAACGATAGTCACATCTTCCCGTTGATCAAATACGGATAAGCGAGGGTCAATTTTAGCCCCTGTATTGCGGTTTTCAAGGCGTAAGTTCCATTTTTGTGGATTTGTGTGACGGTCGCCCATTGTACCATTTGGAACAACGATTTCATTTGTTGTTTCATCAATCAATACAGTTTGGAAATCAGCACCGTCTTCTTTGCTACCTAAATCCTTAGCATTTAAGAAACGGCCTGGTTGTACTGCGCCGTTGATGTCTTCAACGCGTACAAGGAATGGCATATCAGTAAACTCTTTAGCATACTCTTTGAAGTATGGAGTTTCTTTATCGATGTAGTATTCTTTTAAGATTACGTGACCCATCGCCATAGCAAGAGCCGCATCAGTGCCGGCTTTCACATTAAGCCAAGCATCAGAAGAAGTTGTAGATTCCGCATAGTCAGGAGATACGGATACTACTTTGGTACCTTTGTAACGAACCTCTGTTAAGAAGTGAGCATCAGGCGTACGAGTCAACGGTACGTTGGAACCCCAAGTCATGATGTAACCAGCATTATACCAGTCACCAGATTCAGGAGTATCAGTTTGTTCACCCCAAACTTGAGGGCTAGAAGGTGGCAAATCGGCATACCAGTCATAGAAGGACAATGGTGAACCACCCATTAAGTTAAGGAAACGAGCACCTGCTGCATAGGACAACATGGACATCGCTGGAATTACAGAGAAGCCCGCGTTGCGGTCAGGGCCGTATGTTTTTGCTGTATATAGTAAAGATGCTGCAGTGATTTCTGTCGCTTCATCCCATGTGGAGCGCACAAAGCCACCCATACCACGGGCAGATTTGTATTTCTTCGCTTTTTCAGGATCTTCTACGATAGATTTCCAAGCTTCGATTGGGTTCTTAGCATGCTTTTTAGCTTCTCTCCAAAGCTCAGCCAATTCGCCGCGTACATATGGATATTTTACGCGCAATGGGCTATAGAGATACCAAGAGAATGTGGCACCACGAGGGCACCCACGTGGTTCGTAATCCGGCATATCATCTGGTGTTTCAGGGTAATCAGTAGCCTGATTTTCCCACGCAACAACACCATTCTTAACGTAGATATTCCAGCTACAAGAACCAGTACAGTTTACGCCATGCGTTGTGCGGACAACTTTATCGTAAGACCAACGGTCACGATAAAAATTTTCCCACTCGCGGCCGCCATCTTCAGTTATTTGATGACCGCTTGGAGATACGTTCTTCTTGCGAAGAAACTTAAACTTTTGAGACAACAAGCTCATCTCATGTCCTCCTTCAAAACTACAAAAAAGCCCTTGCGTTAGCAATGCCAACAGCAAGGGCGATTATCCACAATTATTCGATATTACTGATATTAGGATCTATCGTTTCCGTATCCAAATCGAGTAATCCGATTAATGCATCGAAGTCACAGATTACCAGATGGTGTTTATCATAGGCTACATAGCCTAATTTTCGTAACTCACTAAGCATGCGGTTTAAACTTTCCCGAGATGTGGCAGCAAATTCAGCTAATTCTTGGTTTGTTAAAGCAATGTCGATATAGATACCGTCATCGCGTTTTATACCGTAGCTATTAGCCAAACGCAATAAAGTCGAATAGAATGCACCTTTTTTGCCATACAACAACAAGTCTCTATACTTGGCCTGTTGTCGCCGCATGTGAAGTGTATAGATTTTCATCATCGCAATAGCCAAGGAATGGTCCTTTGCAATGGCTGGTTCTAACACATCATAACGAATCGAATATACCGAGCATTTTTCACGTGCAATCGCATTAAACACGTAAGTCCGAGTATTTGTCTCATATAAAGGAATTTCGCCAAGCACATTATTAGGTCCCACCAAACGATGAGCAAAAATATGACCACTAGCCTCAAATTTCTTAATACTAAGTCTACCTTTACGAACAATAAAAAAATGATCTGCTATATCACCTTCGTGAAACAGAAATTCTCCTTTTTCAAGATGAATTGTTTCACCTGGCAATGCAAGTAACTGGTTTATTAACTCCTGTTCCATACTATCACCGTGCATCCTTTAGTGTCATTTGACCATGTCCTTTTTGAAAGTTGCTTTCACAAAACACATGGGCAAAAGGCACATATACTATATACTTACGTATATTACCAACATTATAACCGATTAATTCTTATATAAGTGTGTTTTTCATCACAACATTATTATATTTTGTTTTATATAATAATGTTGTGATTTTAGGCACATTCTCTATTTTTATAATACTACTTTTTTTGTATGATTCACATGAAAATTTTTTATGAAAATGTGCCGTATAGTTTGTGTAAAAAGATCTTCCCCTTTTATCACATGTGTTTTACTTAAAGGAGAGCTCTCATGTCAGAACTGAAAATGCCTCAAGTAGGTGCGAGTCGCAAAGAGATTGTTGCGAACTGGCAACCAGAAAATCCCGAGTTTTGGGAAAAGTTTGGTAAAAAAATCGCCAAACAAAACTTGGTAATATCCACTATTGCCCTAACTTTATCCTTTTGTGTATGGTATCTATGGTCCACCATCGCAGCCCAATTAAATAGTGCGGGATTCCATTTTACAACCGACCAATTATTTACACTTGCTGCCTTCCCAGGCCTCGTAGGTGCTACATTACGCTTTGTGTACACTTATATGCCCGCACTTATGGGTGGTAAAAACTGGACATTCATTTCCACCATCATTTTGTTGGTCCCTGTTGTATGGCTCGGCTTTGCTGTACAGGATACAACTACTTCGTACACTACATTCATGATTTTAACCGCCCTTATCGGTTTAGCGGGCGCTAACTTCTCGTCATCCATGGCCTACATTGGCAACTTCTTCCCTAAATCCGAAAAAGGTACAGCCCTTGGTATCAATGGCGGTATTGGTAACCTTGGTATTTCTGTAATTTACTTCTTAGCACCATTCGCTATGGGTTCTGCTACATTAGGCAATGTCTTTGGTGTAACACCTGCTATCATCAAAGGTAATGCAGTATACCTTGCCAATGCAGCTTTCATGTGGATTGTACCACTCGTTGTTATCCTTGCATTGATGACTCGATTCATGGACAACTTGCCTCTAGACAAACCAAATCCTAAAAATCTTGTACAAATCTTTGGCAACAAACACACATGGGCTCTTACATTACTTTACACTTGTTCTTTCGGTGCTTTCTCTGGTTATGCAGCAGCACTAGGCCTCTTAGTAGGTAAAGAATTCCCTGAAGTTCCATTTGCATCCATTGCATTCGTAGGCCCCCTTGTAGCAGGTGCCCTTCGCCCTGTAGGCGGTTGGTTAGCAGATAAAATTAATAGCGGTACAAAGGTTACTTTTGTTAGCCTTATCGGCCTATGTGCTACAACAGCGCTTATCGCAGTGGGCGTTGATATGCACAACTTCCCATTCTTCTTTGCTATGTCCGTATTAACATTCGTATGCTGTGGTTTCGCAACAGGTGCCACATTCCGTATGATTCCTCACGTATTTGGTAATCCGTTGTTATCCTCTTTAATCACAGGCTTCGTAGCTGCCGTAGCTGCATACGGTGCATTCATTACACCTAAAATCTTCGGTTTCGTATACTCCACATTCGGCAACATTCACCCAGCCTTCGCCGTATTACTTGCATTCAACCTTGTAACTGTAGCGGTGTGCTTCTGGTTCTATGTGAGAAAAGGGGCAAACATGAACGTATAAATTCATGTTCTACCTTATAGCTGTATAGAAAATATAATTTACATCATTAAAGAAAATATAATTCACCCTTAATTTGGGTAATGAAATACCCCCTCAGTCGTCCTCCACCGCCTTAACGGCCTGCGGCTAGGCCTTGGCCTAGCAAAGTCGGACTCTCTGAGGGGGTTATTTCATTAGAAATTAGATGTGAATTAGATTATCTACATGGTGAATTATATTTTCTATTACAGCAATTACGGTTGTCCATGAATTTATACGTTCTAAATAGACAGAACGGTCTGCGGCCTAGGGACTTAACCTCATCCATATACCGCTTCTAGAAATTAGTACAGGCCTGTACTAATTTCTAGGTGAGCATGTATTGCCTAAGATGCGCCAAGGAAGTATGTGAGCCTTATATGCTTATTTTCTATGTAACCCACGGTAAACGAGTTCAAAGATAACTTTCTGCGCTTCTAACCATTCATCGCTTTGGGACCACTTATATTGTTTATTAACAGCATATAGTCCGTGCACTAAAAATACAAAAACGGATACACCCACGTCAAATGAAGTCCCAAGTGCTTCTGCCATAACAAGCCCTTGCCGATCTTTTTCACTCCGTATAATTCGTTGCAATACATATTCTGAAATTTGGTCATCTAAAAATAAAGGTAAATACTTTTTATGTCGTATAATACGCTGACATAAAGGCAATCTATCAAAAATAGAATCGTATGATTCTCTCAATGACACTGAATCAGAAGCAGCCGATAAGGTTTGAGCTATAGTTTGTAAATTATTATTATCTACCATTCCTGGTCTCGAATAAGCGATTGCATCATCTACTAAATCATCAACAATTTCCATGATATTGCTATAGTGTAAATAAAAAGTAGAGCGAGTTATACCTGATGCTTTACACAACAATGTTACGGTTAAAGACTCAAAAGAATGGTTTTCTAAACAACTAAGCAACCCTTCTTTTAACAACATTCGTGTCATTTCTTTTCGAGTTATCATATAACCTCCTACATAGACACATTTATACAATGTGTCTATTAACAAACATAGTGTCAATTATTGTTGAGACTAGTATAACAAAACAAGGTACACTAATTCTAGGGATTACAAACAGTAATCTATTTAATTAGATTTTCAAAATACAATTAAGGAGATACCTATGACACAATATACTCACATTAGAAATGCTACAGGAAAATTAACAATAAAAAACACAACATTTCTTATTGATCCATTCTTAGCACCAAAAGATACTTATCCTGGCTTTGAAGGAACATTTAACTATCAACAAAGAATGCCTATGGTTGATTTACCTGTACCAATGGACAATCTATTAAGCAATGTAACTGCAGTAGTAGTTACACACACACATCTCGATCATTGGGATGACACGGCAATTAAATCTATTCCAAAGTCACTTCCTATTTTTGTGCAAAATACAGCGGACAAAGAACTTATTATCTCCCAAGGCTTTAATGATGTACGTATCCTTTTTGAAAGTCTTGAGTTTAATGGTATCACATTAAGAAAAACAGGGGGCTCACACGGCACTGTAGAAATGTATGCAAATCCAGTTCTCGCACCATTAGCAGGCGATGCAATGGGCGTTATTTTTGAAGCAGAAGGCGAACCTACTGTGTACCTTGTAGGCGATACAGTATGGACAAGCGATGTAGAGAAGGCCCTTCTTCGCTTCGACCCTAATGTTATTATTATGAATACAGGATATGCTCAAGTTTTGGGCTTTGAAGATAGTATTATTATGGGTACAAAAGATATTGGCCGCATGGTGGTACGCAAACCAGAGGCTAAAATCATTGCGGTTCACATGGATACAGTTAATCATACTGCAACAAGCCGTAAGGATGTGCACAAGTTTATCAAAGGCACCAATATCGAAAGCCATGTAGCAGTCCCTGAGGATGGAGAAACTATTGTACTATAAGTTACTATATACCTATGTTGTTTTTATGTTGTTATTGAGGTATACTATAAACATAAAGAGAGTCATTGACGTGTGCAAGCGTTAGGCTCATCTAAAAATTTGGGAAATAAGATGTGCCTAACGTGTAAGTATTACCAGTACTTATTACGTTAGGCGTTTCTTAAGTTTATTTGAATAAACTTAAGATGGAAATTACAATGAAGCGTCAGGCCTACCTGACGCTTTTATTCTTTCATAAATAATTATTAGTTAATTAGGCTAAAACGTAAAAAATAAAACTCATCATTTAGATTTACTAATTTAGAGTTTACCTCTAATGAAATAACCCTCTCAGTACGTCCGACTTTGCTCTGTCTTTTCTCCTTATACAAAAAAGACCCTCTTCAGAATCCGACTTTGCCCCTGTTCCGAAGGAACAGATCTGGGCGGTGGAGGATTATGGAGAGGGTCTTTTGTTTATATTATATTATTTTACTTCTGCCCAACCTAAAGCAGCACGTTTAGCATCAATATCTGCCAAGATTTTTTCAGCAACTTTAGCAGGATCTGTATTTACATACATAACAGAGCCTAAGATGTCTTTAGTGTCTTCTTTAAGCCATTTTGTAACAGCATCAGAGCCTTGTGTAGGTGGCTCAACGCAATGGTAAGAGTTGATACCCATCAAGCGGAAGCCAAGGGATGCATCGATACCTTTTTCGTTAGACCATTCAGGGCTAGACATAGCGAATGGCAATTGTGGCAAGTTAAGACCAAGTTCAGCCGCAATACCACCGAAGATACCAGAGGAACGTGCATTATCTACACATTCGCCAACATGCCATACTGGTGGTTGATCATCGCCCAAGAACTCTTGTAATGCAGGGCTACATTTCTTAATAGCATCTGTATTACAGTAACCAAGTTTCATTAATGGGAAGGACGCACAACCATTTGTTAAGATGATACAGCCATTTTTGATAAGTGTATCAACGATATCTACAGTTGCTTTTTCGTAGATAACGCGAGGGTTGGAACAACCTACTACGTTAACGATACCACGAACTTTACCAGATTTTAAAGCCTCTGCCAATGGTTTGAAGGAACCATAATGTTTAACAGTGGATTCTGGAGAGAAACCAACCTCTGCAGTGATTTCGTATGGCGGAATGAATACAGGCATGCCTTTACGCAATTCATGAGCTTCAAGAGCGCGATCCAAGATTTTGCGAGCCAATGCTTTTGTTTCAGACAAGTTAGTATGATGGTGATCGTAACCAATGTGTTCTGCACCTGGTAAACGCGCTGCATCAGATGTAGTGATAACCTTTGTGTTGAAGCAACGTGCTACGTCCATAATAGCAGGGTAAACGTCTTGAACGTCAGCTACCCAGCAATCGAGTGCGCCAGTACCAAGTACAAGTTCCGCACCGATAGCATTACACAATGGAATAACATTTTCATAACGGTACATGCTGGACAAACCAGAGCAGCAAATACCGTAGAATTGGATGCCTTTGGCACCGATAGCTTTCGCTTTTTCTAAATACTCTTCAGAGGCACCAATTGTACAAATTTGAGATACTAATGTTGGCAAGTGACCATGAACAGCGATATTTACATAACCTTTTTTCAAGGCACCAATGTTAACTTTGGATGTACGGCGACCGCCTTGTCCGAACAATGCATCTGTAGCGATATCTGCCGCTACTACGCCAGTAAATGTGAAAGCAAGACCACAACGCAAGAATTGTTTCATGTTGCTTTCCCAATCGCCATCTGTACCTACGCAAGTACGATGGTATGCATCAAATGCTTCATTGTACGCGGAAATAGGCAAAATATCCAAGTTTTTCCAAACTTCGCGACGTTCAGCAGGAGCCATTGCTGTAATTGTTTTATATTCGCCAGGCAATGCACGACTCAAATCTTCTAATAGAACGTCTGCTAAATCATTAGCTACTTCTTTCAAAGAACGACCTTCTTCAGGGATGTTGAAAGCCTTACATACAGTACGGATTTTTTCTTCGCCCAAAATTGGAATATCCAATTGATCATTAGCGGCAGCTTTCAAAGAAATCAAAATTTCACGAGCATGCGCACCATGTTGAGTCAAACCACCAGCAGCAGCACGTGTCATGTTACGAGCTACGATAAGATCCGCATCGGCACCGCAGACACCACGAGGGCTCTTAGGCGTAATTTTACATGGACCCATGAAACAAATACGACAACATACGCCTGCAATACCGAACGCACATTGAGGTTGTTGTTTATCGAAACGGTCAAATACAGTGTCGCAACCGATTTGTTCCATACGAAGAATCATCTCACGCACGGCAGGGTCAGGAGTTTGCTCGATAACATCTTGCTTAGTAGGCCATGTTTTACGATACTCAGCAACAGCCTTAAGATAATCATTTACGCCATGTTCATGAGGCACGCCTGGTTCATGAGTGTGTGGCACCCATTTATCTGTAGGCAGCGCCTTTTCATGGCTATGATCGTGACCATGGTCATGATTGTGTTCATGATCATAATCATGATTATGATCGTGGTCGTGATGATGTTCGTGATCATAATTGTGGTCATGATTGTGATGATGACCGCCACAATGGCAATGATGATGTTCACCATGGCTATGGTCATGGGTATTTTTGTTTTCCACATCTTTACTCATAATAAACCTCCTAGGGGCCTACGTAGGCCAGCTGACAATAATAAGAAAACATATTCTACATTTATTTCAGGTTAATTCCACCATAATGACGGACTTTAAATCCTATCTCCAAAATATGTTTTAAACTGCTTTAAGTATATTTTCTCGAAGGACATTTGTCAATTAAAATTTATAATATTTTCAATTTTTATATCCAAATAGCATCAGATTATATCGATATTCCATCAATTATTTCGCTCATTTTATTTTCACAAACTTCTGTTTTTTAACTCCTGTTTTTATTGGGAATTAAGGTAACAAAGAGTATAAATCTCCCCATATGCCGCTGCGCTTCTCTGTTAGCTCACACCCTGCGTTGGGCTCCGCGTAGTGCAGTAGCTTCTCTAACACAAATGTGCTAAAAACTTTAATGTATAAGCATAAAGGATAAAGTAAAAACAGCCCGTCACAAATGACTTTGGGCTCCGCTTTAGCCCAGTAGCTCCCCCTACACCGATGCACTAAAAACCTTAATGTAAACAGATACAGAAAAGAAATAGCCCCTCTGGAAAAAACTTCGGGCTCCGCTTTAGCGCAGTAGCTTCTCTAACGCAAATGTGCTAAAAACTTTAATGTATTTATTAAATGAGTAAGGATAAAAAAATCCTCCTCAAACGACTTCGGGCTCCGCGTAGCGCAGTAGCGTGTCGGCTTGAGGAGGATTTTTTATCCGCCACCGTATTTAGGTATTACATTAAAGTTTTTAGTACATCAAGTACTTCATCTGGTAATTCATTTTTACCGTCTCTGAGATTTTCCACATAGTCATAGCGGAACTCAAAAGCTTTGTGCAATTGGTGATGGTATTCACGCACTTGGAATGGTGGTTCAAAACCAGGAACCTCTACATAGGAAAGGTTTTCATATTTATAAAATGGTTTGAAGTCCAATGTGCCTTCTACCAAGCGTTCCAACAAATCAAGAGTCACTTCTTTAGGAATTTTATTTTCCAAGAAGAACCCTGTGTTCATGATGTAACATTCTACGCCACATTCAGAGAACAATTTTTTGTAGCTTTCATAATCACGAACCAATGGATAGGTACGGAATGGATTTGCATATGGTTCGATAACAAGTGCATTTGGATCAACGTGAGCATCGAGTTTTTCCGCTGTCGAACGACGTGTCGCAAGTGTAGCACCCATGGTAGATGCCAAAACAGGGTCATCGACTTTAAGGATTGGTGGCAAAGTTTTATCTTTCATAAGCCATACAATGGCATTAACTGGTTGATCTACGTAGTTTACACGATTATCTGTCCAAAATTGAGATTTAATAGCGCGACCATTATTATTACGCACATCTTCTGCCAACACAACCTTACGGCCATCCTCATCCATAGTTACGCCAACATTTTGTAGAGTCAACAAGAATTCATTAGCAGGATGTTCCACAGGATAGTCTTGCATTTTGTCGAAATATGTAGGTTCAAGAGCAATAGAACTCAAGTCATTAGTATTGATGATATATGCATCGTCATGCAAGATAGAAATATCATAACGACCATCATGTTTTTCATGAGTTAATGTAGATTTACCAGAACCGGACAAGCCAAATACACCGATAGTGTAGCTTTTACCATTTTCAAGATTATAACGTTTCATACCGCCGTGGCATGCTACATAGTCGAAACGATTTGCCAAGGACCATGCCAATGTAAGGGTACCTTTTTTATGTTCCCCAAAGTAGCGCATACCAAGAATCATAGCGCAGTTATGAGCTGGGTCAAAAATAGCAAGCCCACCTGGATGACCTGGCACCACATAGTCAGGATCAGAATAGATATAAATATCGCCTTCTGGAATTTCTACACTATCATTGTAGAATTCTTTTACAGCGGCATCAAAGAACTTAAAGTTCATAATCCAAGAATACAAAATGGATGCATGGTCTTTTGGAATCATCAAATGCGCACGAGCTGTGAACTTTTTATCAAGACCTACGATAGTTTCAGCAGAAATCCATTCTTTACCACGGCTATCATAGACTGCATCACGTGCAATATTAGCAAGTTCCACTTCGTCAATGCCTTCATCGCCAATAATGCGACGAGCTTTTGCATAACGACCTGTAGTTTTACCATCGTTTGTAACTAGTACCTTTGCATCAGCTGGCAAACCTTGCTCGCATGGTTTATATACAGGCATATCGAGGACGATAACACCTGGTTCTTCAGTGGCAAATTGGTACGCTTGTGCCACAGATGTAATAGGCGTTACATTGTTTCCATAAAATGCAGTTTCAATAGTACTGCGCATCTTAGAAAATAATGGGTTTGTTTTAATTTCACTTTGCTTCCAAACGCGTCTTGTCGACATAGTATCTAGATCCTCACCTTTAAATATCTTAGTAATTTCTCTTGTAAAAGTATATTAATTTATGAAAATATGATTTTTGCAAACACTTTCATTATTTTCTATTTTACCTTTTTCAACCAAATTTGTATACACAAAAGAGATGAATAAAAGTAAATTATTGTATGTTTATTTTGAATTAGTGCAACATATTTTGTAATAACAAAAATTGATAACTATTGTAAGCCCTCTAAGTCTATTCAAGTATCATCGACAATAACAAAGGAAACCCTATATTACTAGACTAATAACAAAATTAAATGAGGCAAGGTCACGCGACCTCGCCTCTTATTTATCTAGGAGAGTTACTTTTTATTTTTATTAATAAATGCGTCGATTTTACCAATCAAATCATCTACATCAAAATCACCGCGCTCCGCAATCATCTTGATGGTAGCCACCTTAGCCATAACTTTTACCATAGGCGTTTTTAATTTCTCGAATTTAGGATTTAAAGAAATCAAATAATCTACGATATCCGGGCTTTGTTTAATGAGATTAGATAATGTTGTCTTCGCATCGATATGGAATCTCCCATCTGCATCGGTAGTAAGTGGTTCTTCATCGACCTCTTCTGCGGCCTCTTGAGCTAGGGATTTATCATTACCATTATTATCTGTATTTCCTACAAAATCAGTCTTATCCCAAGTCAACAAGGTACGAGAGCCTTCAAGTTCACGAATATGAGTACAATCTTGCATCATTTCTAAGACACCGCGGAATTTACCATTTTCATCGCGCACGGCCGTGTAGATAACATAGATAAACAATCCCGGTTTATTGATCCAGAATTCAGCTTGGTTTTGCTCACCAGAACGAAATTTCTCTACGATTTCTTCTACAACATGAACAGACTTAGCAGGATGACAATTCTTCACTTCACGACCAATAACATTGGCACTGCGAGGGAATATACGATGTGGCGTATCACTGTAAAACTTAACGAGTTCATTTTCATCAACATAAGACAAGTCTACTGGAAGATGACGGAACAGCAAATTGATTTGCTCTAAGGTCAACTTGCCTGTCGCCACATCGAGGACTGTATCCTTACCAACTGGTGCTCCACCTACAGGACCTACATACTTAGATAATAAGCCTGCTAAATCATTTAGAAACTCATTAGATACTGCACTATTATGACCAGCAGTATTTCCATTTAATGAGGCTGCGGAATCGTTAATACCTGGCACGACATATAAACCTGGTGCGTTAATAATAGCATAACCGATTTCATGGTCATTTTTGCTCATGCGCACAAACTCTTCATCGCTTAATAGTTTAAAGGATGTTGGCAATAAAACTTCTAACTCCTTAGAGTTCAAATCACGTAACTTTGCCAGTGTTTCTGGAACAGATGCTAAAAACTCCTCATATTTATCTTCACGAAGCAATGCGTAGGATGAAGAGATAGAATCGCGAACGCCATCATCAAAGGTCCACATAATCCGCGTTGGACGATCAAACCCATGATTTTCTAACATTGGATATAATTGATTTTGCTTACGAGATAGATGGATACGCCATTCTGCTAAGGAATCAAAAACACCAAGCCAAGGATTTTTAATAAACTTATCTTGTTTTAACAATTCATCCGCTTCAAGAGCTACCTTTTCAACCGCATTAATTTCTTCTAAATAAGCCCACAATGGATGATTCTCTGGGTACTCATTTTCGGCACGTACTAATACACCGTCAAATAAATTCAACAAATCATCCATCTTGTCTAGTATTTCTTCATCCTTATAGATACCTTTCAAACTTTGCTCTGCATAAGCAAATTCGTCAGGCGTACAAGTGCCTAACTTTTCTTTTAAAATACGGTTACCCTCTTCCAAGGATAATTTACCGTCTAAATAATCCTCTTTAATAGATACAATAATTCTGTACCGTTCGTTATTAATGTCTAGCTTTTGCTGTAATGGATTCATACGCTTATACCTCCACGGGTCAAAGACTATTAGTATATACAATATATTATTACTATATTAAATATACATTTATTATATTCATTTTGAAAGTAATTTTCAGTTGCTGTGGATACATTTCCCAAGATAATTGACTCACAAAATACTTTCCCCCAATATAATTAAACCCGTAAGTACTTTCACCAGCACATAAAAAGACACCCATACAATGTATGAGTGCCTTCTATTAATTTCTAAAATCAATATATTCAGTTTTAGAAGATGCTACAGGATTGCCATTGCTATCTGTAGCAGGAGTAAACTTCCATTTTAAAACGGTTTCTAAGACAGCAGCATCTACGCCATCATTACCTGTAGAGTTTAGTAATTGTACAGAAGATACAGATCCATCCGTATTAATAGTAAAGCTCACACCTACACTATTAACATCACCAGAATAACCCTGTAATACGCTAGTATCCAAAGATGGAGTAGACACAGCTTTAGGTGCTTCATACGGTGCCGCCATAGAAACGGTCACAGTTGTGGACATGATTAGGGCCATTAATGCGACACGCCGCAATATACTACTCATCATCATTCTCCTTATTCACTCTCAATTGCTTTAATTGGCTTTTTTACTATTATCTGTTTGCTCAGTTTGCGTTTTATTCACAGTCAACGTGCCATTACCCGACTTCACAGGAGCATTTTCCTTTGGCAAGGTAATAGTCATACCAATGATAGAGGCATGGGCTTTTTGATCCACCCCAATAGCAGGTGTGAACTCCCATTGTTTAATAGCCGCTTTCACAGCCTCATCAACTGGTGCATAGCCAGAGGATTGTTCTACAAAGACATTCTCTACCTTCCCTTTTTTATTAATCAAAAAGCGAACGCGCATATCCTTTGCCACTACGATATTTGGAGGAATCGTTGGCATTACAGGTTTAACAATAGTCACCTCTCTTGGTGCTTCTATAAATTTTGCTGCATCAGCTGTATAATCGCCTAACATGCTGAACGATGCAACAAGTGCAGCTGTAACAGTATAGCGTAAAAGTTTATTCATAATAAGCCTCCTTAGTAGCTTTAATCTTTTTATATATAATACTAAATAAAGATGAATATTTAAAGAATATTTTTTATTGATAATTTTTCTCATTTATGTTATATTGAGTATAACTTAAATGAACGGAATTAACATATCTCACTGATGTGGCAAAAAATTATAATAAGGAGGTTCATCATGAGACGGAGAAAACGTATTCAAATGAAAGTCATGATGGTTCTTGGTATTGTAGCCCTCATAGGGCCAAACCATCTACAAGCTCTTCTGCATTAAACGACCGTAATCTAGCAGAAAGTCATCCATATTCCCTTAGCCGCTATATGAGTAGCGGCTTTTTTCTATACTGGTAAAGCCAAATTACGAATGTACATCATAGGAGGATTATTATGAAGATTAAACAATCTCTATTACTCGCTTTTTCTTTAGTTATTATGATATTTGCACTTGTGGGTTGTGGCAAAGATACGGCCCAAGAGGGTTCTAAAAAACTAAACGTCGTCGCCACTACGACGATGCTGACCGATTTAGTAAAAGAAATCGGCGGTGACCATGTGTCCGTCCAAGGTCTTATGGGGCCTGGCGTAGACCCTCACCTCTACCAAGCGAGCGCCGGCGATGTAACAACTATGTCTAAGGCAGATGTTGTAGTGTACAACGGTGTTCACTTAGAAGGTAAAATGGGTTCTATTTTCGACAATTTAACAAAACAAAATAAAGCTACTATCCGCGTATCTGACGCCATTGATCCAGCTACTCTACTCGACTTTGACGAAGAAGATGGCGTGAAAACTAAAGATCCTCATATTTGGTTCGATGTAGCTAACTGGAAACTAGCAGCCAAGGCTGTATATGAAGGTCTTTCAAAAGCAGATCCAGCTCACAAAGAGGATTTCAAAAAACGCTATGATGCGTACCTCACTAAATTAGATGAAACAGATGCATACGTTAAAGCACAAGCAGAATCAATTCCTAAAGAATCTCGCGTTCTCGTAACAGCACACGATGCCTTCCAATACTTTGCTCGCGCGTATGGCTTTGAAGTAAAAGGTTTACAAGGTGTTAGTACTGCTACAGAAGCAGGCACACAAGATGTAAATGAACTTGTTCAATTCATCGTAGATCACAAAATTAAAGCAATCTTCGTAGAATCTTCTGTACCGCACAAAACAATTGAAGCCGTTCAAGAAGCAGCTAAGGCTAAAGGCTGGAACGTTGCTATCGGTGGCGAATTATACTCCGACTCCCTCGGTTCTGAAGGCACTGAAGGCGGCACATATATCGGTATGGTAAAAGCCAATATCGATACCATCGCTAAAGCACTTAAATAAACAATGATTTGATTAACTTAATTAAATACGACAATGTAAATTTACAGGTCTGGTTACAGTTCGGACTTAGGACTTAGATAGTTTTAAATTTACTTTGTTATTGTAAGTACAAGTGCTACTAGCAATATCAGCTAGTAGCACTTATTGATAAAAGGAGGTTTCCATGGAATGGGCCGTTGAAGTTGAAGATATGACCGTAGCCTATACGACAAAACCCGTATTATGGGACGTAGATATGAAGGTGCCCATCGGTTCCTTAGCGGCTATCGTCGGCCCTAATGGGGCCGGCAAATCTACATTATTAAAGGCCATGTTAGGCCTATTAACAGTTATCTCTGGTAGTGTTAAGTTTTATATCGACCACCACCTTGCGATGGACAAAAAGGATTACAAGAAAATCGCCTATGTCCCTCAAAGCGGTAGCGTAGACTGGGACTTTCCTACTACCGTATTAGACGTTGTACTCATGGGCCGCTATGGTCATCTAGGTTGGTTCAAACGACCAAGTAAAAAGGATAAGGAACTCGCCCTCTCCATGATTGAAAAAATGGGCATGAGCGACTATGTAAACAGACAAATTCGTCAACTTTCAGGGGGCCAACAACAGCGTGTATTCCTCGCGAGAGCCCTCGTACAAGAGGCAGATATTTATCTCATGGACGAGCCTTTCAAGGGCGTCGACAAAACGACGGAGCACGCCATTATCTCTCTTTTACAAGAAATGAAAGCGCGCGGCAAAACGGTGATCGTCGTACATCACGATTTAAATACAGTGCCTCAATATTTCGACTGGGTAACGATGGTCAATAAGCAAACTGTTGCCTATGGTCCTGTGGCAGAAACCTTTACCGAAGAAGCCATCGAGCGCACCTACGGCAAGGGGAGGATTGTATGACCATACTCCAATCCTATACGACACAGATGGTATTGCTCGGCACAGCTCTTTTGGGCCTTGCCAGTGGTATTGCAGGCACCTTCGCAGTACTGCGCAAGGAAAGCCTCATCGGTGACGGCCTCTCCCACGCGGCACTGCCTGGTGTAGTCATCGCGTTCTTGCTGACAGGCATAAAGGATATCGAGGTGCTCATCACCGGTGCTGCCCTCTCCTCAATTGCCGCAGCGTGGCTCATAACCATCACCGTAGAAAATAGTAAAATCAAATTCGATGGTGCTCTAGCTACTATACTATCTGCTTTCTTTGGTCTTGGTATGGTTCTACTCACCTACCTTCAAAGTCTAAACAATGCAGGTCAGGCGGGGCTTTCAAAATTTATATTTGGACAGGCCGCCACTATATTAGCTCGCGATGTGTACATTACATCGGCGGCAGCGCTCATCATTATCGTTTTAACAGCCTTATTTTGGAAAGAGCTAAAGCTCATTTCCTTTGACGTAGAATACGCTAAAACTTTGCAAATTCCCGTCACCTTTACACTCATTTTATATCGTTCACTATTGATCATGACCATCATCATCGGCATTCAATCAGTAGGTGCTATCTTGATTAGTTCCCTACTCATTGCACCGGCCGTAGGGGCCCGTCAGTGGACGAACAAGCTAGGTACCATGTGTATACTAGCAGGATGTTTCGGCATGGTATCTGCTATCGGTGGTACCCTTTGGAGTACAACAGTACAAAAACTGCCTACAGGACCTGCGATCATCGTCATTCTATCGGTTATCGTACTATTGAGCCTCATATTTGCACCTAATAGAGGCATCTTGTGGCAATTCCGGAAAAGAGGTGCCCCATGACAGTACATACAGAGATTTTACTCATCGCCATCGCAGTATCCATCTCGTGCGCTATCCCTGGTGTATTCCTCGTGCTGCGCCGCATGTCCATGATGGCTGACGCCATTACGCATACCGTATTTCTCGGCATCGTACTCGCTTTCTTTGTAACGGAAGACTTAAACTCTCCCTTGCTTTTAGTAGGGGCAACCGTAGTCGGCGTAGGAACGGTGTGGCTTACAGAGATGCTTCATAACACGGGCCTCGTCAACGAAGACGCGTCCATTGGTATCATCTTCCCCCTTCTATTCTCTATTGCCATCATCCTCGTCAGTCTCTACAGCGGCAACGCACACCTTGACGTAGATACGGCACTTCTAGGGGAAATCGCGTTTGCCCCGTTCGACAGATGGATTCTAAATGGTACCGACCTAGGTCCTGTTTCACTATGGATTTCCCTGGGGGTAGCGGTCATCAACCTCGTATTAGTTATGCTCTTCTACAAGGAATTGCAACTATCTACCTTCGATCCACTATTAGCAGGGCTCTTCGGCTTCATGCCTGCCCTCATCCACTACGTGCTCATGACCATGGTATCTCTCACCGTGGTGGCTTCATTCCAAGCGGTAGGCGCCATCCTCGTTATCGGCCTCATGATTGGACCCGCAGTTATCGCTTATTTATGGACGGACTCTGTGAAAGCCATGCTCACTAGCAGTATCATCATCGGCATTATCTGTGCTGTTATCGGTACAGAAGTCGCTTTCACCCTAGACGTATCCATTGCAGGTACTATCGCAACAACGATCGGTCTCGCATTATTGATTGCCGTTATTGGCACGCCAAAGACAGGCTATATTGCAACCTATCGTCGCCAACGTCACTTACGTCGTCACTATCGAGAAACGATGATGCTCTGTCACATCTATACCCATATGAATACACCTGTGGCGGCCATTGAAAACGGTATCGGCACCATTCACGAACACTTGAACTGGAAACCAGACTATACACACCAAGCCGCAACACATCTTAAGAAACAAGGCTTGTTGTACGTAACAAATGGGTACTATATGCTGACCGATAAAGGCGTGGCGCAGGTTAAAGAAATTATTTAATTAACCATATGGATTTTGGTATACACAATAATAGGCAAATCCGTATAGTCTAAAATTAATTTAATTGTAGAAACTTAATATTTTCCCAACAAAAAGAAGCTGAAATCAATGCTAATCTGCAAGATTTCAGCTTCTTCTTTTATATTTAATTATATGGCTAGAACACAACACGCATCTGATACCACTTAGCACCGCCGTGATCAGATACAGACTCCCCTTCATTTACAAAGCCAAACTTGGCGTAATAATGAATCTTTTCTTCCTTACATGTTAAAATAACGCCTTTTCGATTCTCTGCTTTGGCCAATTCTATGAAAGCCTCAATCAACTGCCCCCCTACACCGCGATTGCGATACGCTGGCATTGTATTTAGACCAAATATCATCTGCCATGCCCCATCAGGATTGTGCATAGATGCATCAGCAAACATCTCATCCGTCAAGACTTCGTCATCCGTTACAAAACCATCGATAAAACCGATAGGTGTATCGCCGTCAAAGGCAATTAAAAACTGACCTGCATAATGCGCTAATCGCTCCTTAAAAGCCTCACGAGGCGCCGCCTCAGCAGGAGGAAAACAAGTTGCTTCTATATGTGTCACCAAATCTAAATCAACGGTTGTCGCTTTTCGTATTAACATATCCATATCCTTCTCCATCGTGTCTACATATTGGTTTTAGTATATACCGTTTACACAACAAAGGCTACACGTAACTCTATGAACGTGTAGCCGTTTATTAACAATTTGACCAGTTACTTTCTATACGGATTATCCCACCAATCAGCTTTTCGTATACTTAGGCACATTCCGATATTGCATTGGCAAGGAATTCTCTTTTATCTTAAACCCATGCTTCTCGTAAAATGGTGCATTCTTGCTTTCACCAATCATAACATTAATGTACAAGTAAGACTTGTAAGCCTCTTTCACCATTTCTAGTAAATGACCAGCAATACCGCGGCCATGATACTCAGGATGAACTAGCACATAATTGATGAAGCACACCAGCTCGCTATCATCCATGACACGAATAAGACCAACTAAACGGTCACCATCCCATGCAGAAATCACACGAGATGAATTCATAAGAGCCTTATGTAATCGGTCAGGATACTTGCCTACTACCCAACGAACAGATAGAAATAAATCTGCTACTTGCTGAGGGGTAAAATTTTTTTCTTCAGTATACGTAATCGCCATAAAAGCTCCTTCAAATGATTACTTTAACTTTCGCATCTCACGAATAAACGCCTCTGCCTCTTGCAGGTTCTTAGGGAACTCAAAATAAATACATTGCTCATGTCCACAATAAGGATTTCGGAAGTCATAGCCGCTCAACAACAAATACTCGATAATCTTCCATTCTTTATTATTAGATTTTTTAGGAGCTTTGAACTTCTCGTTCACAAAGTACATCTTACTTTTACATGTGGGACAAGTTTTATTGGTATTAAACAGCTCGTAGTTTGTGCCCTCCGACAAGGAGAGCCTGCAGTTGATACATACATTTTTATAACCCATAGTTATTTACTCCCATACGATTTATGTTGAAAGATTTCTTTTACAATCCCTTCACCAACAATATTTCCGCCTTCCATGATAAAGAACTCAGTACCTGCTTGTAGAGCAGAATAATCTACAGTTTCATAAAGTGGTAACGCATTAGCTACTATTTGTTTATCAAAGGTAACATCCTCACCATCAATAAAGTTTACACCTAACCGCTGTTCAGAGCCCTTTATAACAAGATGAGGGCAATACTTTCCATTATCCAAATTCGGTGGAGTTCCCCTCTTCTTGCTGAAGAAAATAACTGTACAGCAAATAGTAAAATCTAAATCGCTCATATTAGGCCTCATCAACTACATATACCATATCACCTGAAAAGTAATCCGATTATAGAGTAAATTCCCCCTATAATCTTCTACTCTTTGTCAGTAGACTTTTTAAGAGCTTAGAAAGCCTATAGTTAATAGATATATTTTTCTATAACCCATTATACTTCTATCTAGAGTCTATAACAATTTTAAATATATTTTTGTAATATCAATTGAAAATCTTCTTCAACATTTTCACTAAAACCTTTCTCCCAAAAAGTTCTAACTAGATTTCGATTACTATCTAATTCCTCTAATATCTTCTTAATTTCAGAAAATAATTTTTCCACCTTATTACTATTATGCTCATTCTTAATAACAAAATACAATGTATTATAGTAATGAGGTCGCCAATCAGAATTAAATGCCAATTTAATAAAATCTCTAAGATTATTATTCTTAAACAAAAAATCTATATCGATATAATTAAGCAAGTTATTGATATTTGAATACATGGTACATCGAGACATATCATTTTTAACATAGTCAGAAAGCATTATCCCTATAACCTTTGCTGAACTTTCAAGTCTATAAGCATCAACAAAGGCCGTTCCGACTATTAATCCTTTTTCTAAAGCTTTAAGCTCACTTGCTGGAACTTTATCAAAAGCTCCTCGAGCAAGCCCACCACGAAGTAGAACTTTATTAACTTCAAATTCATCTCTACATATATCTCTAATTAAATTTATTAAGGCTGATAAAGATCCATCTTTGGTATCATTTGTATACAGAATTATTGAATCACTAAATATATAGCCTTTAATATTTCGATCTGACTCTACCTTTGAAAACTTATTATACACAAGAGAAGCAAAATCTTTTATATATTTTATCGCATCATCATGTTCTAGGTTTTTAAGCGTTTCCTTGAAACCCAATATATCCAAATATGCAACATATCTCATTTTTTATTCCTTCCTATAAAATCCACATGACTTATTAAGAATAATCAGCATTTTCAAGATATTCTTCTAATTCTACTTTTTCTTTGTACTCCTCAAGCCTCATACAATAATCTTCGATATATTTTCTATGATCAATGTAATCGAGACCCTTAAGATTAGACTTTAATGATTTAAGAAAATTTATTTTCTCTATAACTAGTGGAATTTCACTTCCCGAATATGTGCATAATGAAGAAAATAAAGAGATTTGCTTAAACTCTTCTAGGTTCTTGTTAAATTTCAAAAACTCAACAATATATACCAATTTCCAGTCTGGAAGAAAGTTTACAACTATACCAATATATTTTTTACATTTTCTAATATCTACAATATTTTCGCGTAATTTTTCAATCAACCATGTTTTTTTTCTTTCAAATATGGTTTCGTCAGTTGTCTTTGCAAATAGAAACTTCACTGAAGTTTTGATATAAAATAACTTGTCATTATCTACAAGAACTTTAAATGCATACTCCACATATTCTCTCCACTTATCAACAGACCAAATAAATTCAAAGATTTTATTTGCATTACTATCTCTAGCCATATCATCTTTAATCTTAATCCAATCTATGTATTTATTCCAAATAGTAGGTTGTTGCTCAAATATCTTTGCGAAAAGATGACCGCTATAATCAATATGCCTAGGAAATGCTAGAGCACTTATATAAATTAGTACTAATGAGTTAATATCATTTGCAAAAAATTTAATAACATCCTCATTATCATTTATATATACATAATCTAAAAATCTTGCCGAAAATTCTGGATTAGATGCAATTGTCTTAATTGTTTTTTCTTTAAGCTCATTATCTCGTTCACTATAACGTATTAAAACCTGAGTTGTTGGTATTATAGGCTGCTTTTTCTTAAAGCTATTTAACATATATAGTTTAAAATCTTCAACTATTTTATTATCTATATTTTCTTCCGGTATACATTCCCAAATTAATAACAACCAGTAATCCTTTTTATCAAACACATTATTATTTATAAAGTCATACGTTTGTTCATATCCAATATGCTCGAGCATATATTTAATTTGAGAATATCCATTTAACTTAAATGGTGTTTTTGCATGAATATATAGCTCTAAAACCTTTAAATATAATACACAATCTTTCTCTAAAGCTTTAAAAACACAGTCTAGTCCCATACTTAAAGACCATTTCTCATTATCATGGACTGTTTGCTCTAAAAAACTACATGCTCTAAATAACTCTTGAAAATCATTTAAATCATATTCTTTGATTTCTTTTGAAATAGATTCTTTATGTAAGCGCTCATCCTCATCTATTGTTCTACCACTTAAATGCTTCTGTCTCAACATCTTATATATCCTGAACTCTAGATTTTGTTCACTTATCATGTAGCGGAAATCTAATTTTATTCCTATTTGTTCCGCTAACTCTTTATATCTAGCAACAATTTTTGCATCAAAAAAATCTGGAGAATTTTTATTAATTACAAAGTCATAAATCGTATTAAAATCTGATTGTAAATATTGTTTCAATTCTTCATCTTTTAAATCATAAAAAAATATTCCTAAAAGAATGTTATTAATAGTACTCTGATACTCTTCCCGATTCCGCAAGGTAGCTAAATTCTTCCATATGTTAGTTCGTATACTAGCTATTGCGTCTGTATACCCAAGTTGCATCCTAACATAGTTTATCGATTTACTATTTCTAATCGCTTCGCTAAAAGATATTTCTGTTTTTAGCGCATATTCCGCAATATTTAAATATAATATGCTATTATTATAATTTTCTCCATTTTCTGTATAACACCACAACTTATCTAAAAGACGCATCTCATGATTATAATTATCTTTATATGAATGTGTATCATATAAGAGTCGCTCACTAAACACGGAATAAAAATCCATTGTCAAATCAGGCCTTCGATCAAAATACCGCATCAAAAGATCAATTGCATCTTCATAATTCTGTGTAAACTTAAATCCACCTAATATTTCTATTATATTGGTACTAGAACTATTATGTTTTTTTGGAAAATTAACATCAAAATTATGTAAATCAAAATCTACGTATGCTTCTTGCTCAATATGACTCTTGATTATAGATAAGGCTTTGTCAGGATTAATCAGATAAAAAGACTCAAGATAATCTAAATTCTGACTCTCAGGTACACTATCCCAAACAGCATTTATTGAATCTTTAATATATTTTATACACTCTTCGGAATTAAATATTTCTATTAATGTATTTAAAGCATATACAATTTTATTTTTAAAGCTAGGAAAGCCAATGGAAATAAGAGCGTCCACACTTACCCATTTTTTCTCAAACAACACATAGTACAGTATATAGTTTCCAAAACTCTGATCTGAAATTTTTATTATCTTATTTTTGAACCAATCCACTAATTCTAATGAATATAAGTGTTCAACTATAAGAATTTCATCAATTTTCTGACCATAAAATTGTTTCAAATTATTATAAAGTTGGTTTTCATTATTTTTCACTGGCCCAGATATGGCAATAAAAAATAACATAAGAATATCTTCTCTTGTTAGCTTCGCTTCATCAATAATTCTTCCATAGTAATTTCTAAAAATATCTTCAGCATTACGTATTGATTGAAATCCATCCTCTATAGATTTCATACCCGCAAGAAAAGCTAGTCTTATATTTCCATTCGAAATTTGTGAAATCTTGTTAAGATAATCTAAATTTATTATTCCTAAATTTGATTTCAAAATATTCTTTATCTCATCATCCTTAAACGGTCCAATTTCAATTATATTAGGAGTTGTATACTTAGATACTACTTTTATAACTCTATCCTTAGCATAATCTCTTACTGAAATAAGAATCCTAATATCAAAATCAGGTGATAATGTTAAAATAGTGTTTATAACATTATCTAGACTTGCAACCATATTTGCATCATCTAGAAAAATCAAATATCTACCTGGATCAGAAATGTAATATTTAATATCCTCATATAATAAGTTCCCATTACTTTTTACACAAAAAACTTTTGTAGTTACATTATCTTCTTCTTTACATGCCTCTACAGCTAATCTAGTCTTTCCAATTCCAGATGGTCCTGTCAATATAGTTACTTTATTATTATGTATACTACTACACAACTCGGTAAACTCTGATTCTCGGTGAAAAAAATGACAATCAATAGGAGCATTTATACCATTTGCATCATACGCTTTAACAAAATCATCTATATCAAAAAATTGATTTGTATCTATTGCAATATTAAGTTCATCTTTCGCAATATGTGGATACAATAATGCTAAATCATGTGAAAGTGTATCAATTCCAATAAGTTCTACTTCAACACCTTCTATAGAATCTATAATATCATCAAACTGTTCTATATGAATATTTGTAGAACAATGTCCACAAATAATTTTTTGTATTTTCTCCTTATTAAGAGAAAGTTTTGACTGTTCAAAACATGATAAAATATCCGCCTTTATTTTAGCTGCTGACTGGGATCTGATGGTTCCATAGTTTATCAAAATATAATTGCCTTCATCAGTCAAAACATAAGCGTCCGGTGTCCCTTTTGTCGTTTTATTAGTTCCCGTTTGAACACCTAGGGTTTGAATATTTTTAAATTTATATTTTTTATACAAATATGCATCAAATAGTTTTTGAAAAGCTCCCCCCTCTAATTGCATTATGGCACTTTGGATAAAGTTTATATTTTTCAATTCTCTCACCCCATATATACAACTATAATCCCCACTAATAATGAAAAAAACCTTTTTTATTCTAATCTCTTTTCTAATAATTTTAGCTGCTTAATAGTATTAAAATCTATCATAAATTATATAATCTAATTATATCCTACTATGATTTGCTGTAAATTCTAAAGTGTAATATGTTTTGAAAAATGAATATTTTATATAAGATATATTATATATCTTGAGTTGCAATAAATTATACGATAAAAATTAAATCAATTTTCTAATCTCGTGTTTTAATATGTCAAATGGTGTTTTAAACCCAAAACATTTCCTAGGTCGATTATTAATCAATATTAGTGCTTCTTTTAGTTTATCTACTGTTACTTTAGCTAAATCGATTTTCTTAAGGAAAAATTCTGGGAGTAACTCATTACTTTTTCCATTAGAACCACGTTGCCATGCTGCATATGCATCGGCAAAACACATTGGTATTCCGAACTCGGTTTCAACCTTTTCATAGCACGCAAATTCTTTACCACGGTCCACCGTAAAGGGTTTAAGTAATTTACTTGTTAATATATTGTACAGAGTTCTAACAGCTAGAAACATAGAATCCTTAGTTTGGTCATCCATTTTTATTGTCCCATAGAATCGAGTTTTACATTCAATAAATGTAGCTAAACAGCCTTTCTTTGACCGCTGGAAGAAACCATTGTATCTAGAAAACCTCCTTGTCTTCAACTTCTTGAGGCCTTTCTTTAATGGTTCTTTTAGAATTGAATCATCCACGATTTTCTTATGTACTGGGCTTTTTCCCTTTCCATCGAAGTACTTTTTTCGTTACAGCAAGAAATCCACGATAAATCCAGGAATGTATTGTCTTAAAGCTTAGTACTCCAACTAATTCAGCACCAACCACTTCTTCTGGAGACCAAGTTTGTTGTAATCTAAATTCAATCAAAGTCGCTAATTGAGGTGTTAACTTTATTAGTCTTCCTTTATTAGCAGACTTAGCAGTTGCTAACTGCTGTGCTTTAATCACAGAATATTCGCCTTCACCGCAATTTAATTCTCTTGCTACAGTAGAATATGGCGGGCACAGATTAAACTAGCAATTCTACGAACAGAGTACCTTTTTTTCTTAAAATTTCTATTTGACTTCGTTTTTTTATGGTAAGATGTATATAGCTCATATTGGAGACCTTCGTGTCATGTATTTGTAGTTATTTACATTTTACACAAGATCTCATGAAAGTATCCCCTTTACTAGTTTTCCAGTAAAGGGGATACATATCAAAAGCATAGGAGACTTTAATTATAATATTGTTATCAATATGTTATATAAATTAGAAAATAATATCTTTGGAGATTTCAAGATAGTTTTTTAATAAGCTTTATGATAAAATTTGAAGAAGAATAATAGTTATCAACATAGTCTTAATCTATTGTTTTATATTGTGATTTTTTATAATATGGAGTAACATTAGTTGATTGTTAGTAAATGGACTGCTTATTAATATGAAGATATTGAGGGATATTATCTGATGAATGAGACAGGATACCATGGCACATGTCTAAAGCATCGTGAGAGTATAGAGAGTGAAGGCTTAGATCCAGATAAAACTAATCATAGATTAGATCATTGGTTAGGTCAAGGTATATACTTTTTTGATAAATATGAACAGGCCTTATGGTGGGCTAATATAGCTTCTTCACATAATGATCATTGTGGAGGAATAATTTTTGAAGCAGAAATTGAAGCATTAGACGAAGAGGTATTAAATCTTGATGATAATGAACAATTAGATGCCTTTATAACTGAAACTCAAAGGACTTATAATGAGATAAAAGCATATTGCCCAGGGGAAATGCCCATTTTCGAACAGAATAAATTTCGAGCAGTTTTTTTTGATTACTATAAAATTCAAAATGGTATATCTGTTATTATAAGAACTTTTAATAAGCCCTTTGCAGGATATACTGAAATAAGAACTCCTGATGAAAGAGATTTCCAAAAACAATTTTTAAATTTAATCGGAATGAATTTTCGGGAGAAACAAATTTGTGTTTCAAAGAAAGACTGTATTAAATCAACTGTATTGATTTATAATGAAAAGGAAGAGGTGATATGATGTTTGATAAAGAATTATTTCTTTCTCTATGTAAAAAATATAATGTTGAGTTAAGTAATACTGCTACTAGCCCCATGATTAAGGTTGGAACGGATACTCATGAGATTACTGAAAATGATATAAAATGTGCTTTTGAATTACATCAGGCTTATTTTGATTATCTAGATAATAGTCTTACTACTAAGGAAAAAAATCTTACCTATTATTTATGTGAAGATTATGGTATTGCGTGTTAGGAGCAATATATGAATATAAAATCTAAATATACAAGTCCTCTTGTATTAGAAAAAATAGAAATTATAGAAGGTATTTTTCGAAAAAAAAATAAAAATCTTGATAATATATCATTAGGCGTTCAAGTAAATCGTAAAATAAATGAGCTTAAAAAGAATTTTTTTGAAGTTATACTTAAAGTTACTATTTCTGATGATGAGGAAATAGTATTTGTTGATGTTACAGGTAGAGCTATTTTTTCAACTGAACAGAAAAAAAATGATATGTTAGAAAAAAATACATTAGCCATTATGTTTCCTTATATCAGAAGTTATGTTTCCATTATCACTACGCAACCTGGAATGAACCCTATTGTATTGCCTGCAATGAATATTATAGCTTTAGTTAATGATCAAAAAAAATGACAAAAACGTACTCATATTAATATGATATACACCTATTTCCTTGGATATATATTATTTCCTAACCCAAATACATGGATGTTTCCCTGAAATTTACAGGGGCATCCATTTTGTTTTGTCTGAATCCTTTTCTTATTATAATAGTTGATGTACTCTTCAATTGTATTCCTTTTAAATTCATAACTATATCTCATGAAAATACCCCCTTTACTGGTTGTCCAGTAAAGGGGGTACATATCAACGACGGGAGGCTTTTATACACACTTAAAATTCAATAACTAACTCCCTTCCAAACCTATTCTTTTACCTTTCAGTTGAATTTGGTATTACTCAAAAAGTACAATTAATGAATTTATAAATCAATATTTACTTATTATTCCCACTCAATGGTTGCAGGTGGTTTAGATGTAATGTCGTACACGATACGGTTGATGTGTTGTACTTCGTTTACGATACGACGGGAGATTGTATCCAATACGTCGTAAGGGATGCGTGCCCAGTCAGCAGTCATGAAGTCTGTTGTTGTTACGCCACGCAATGCCAATGTGTAATCGTATGTACGGAAGTCACCCATAACGCCTACGGTACGTGTAGATGTTAATACTGCAAAGTATTGGTTGATGCTGCGATCAAGGCCAGCTTTTGCAATTTCGTCACGGAAGATGTAGTCCGCATCACGCAAGATGTCGAGTTTGTCTTTCGTGATTTCGCCCATTACGCGAATAGCAAGACCAGGACCTGGGAATGGTTGACGCCATACGAGGTAATCAGCCAAACCTAATTCAGAACCAAGTTCACGCACTTCGTCTTTGAAGAGGTTACGCAATGGTTCGATAAGGCCTTTGAAGTCTACAACTGCAGGCAAGCCGCCTACGTTGTGATGAGATTTGATAACTTCTGCTTCGCCAGTACCGGACTCAATAACGTCAGGGTAGATTGTACCTTGCGCTAAGAAGTCAACGGAGCCGATTTTACGACCTTCGTCTTCGAATACGCGGATAAATTCTTCGCCGATAGCTTTACGTTTCGCTTCTGGATCTTCAAGACCAGCCAATTTATCTAAGAAACGTTTTTCAGCATCTACACGAATGAAATGCATGCCGGAATCTTTGAAAGCTGCTTCAACTTCATCGCCTTCGTTTTTACGCATTAAACCATGGTCAACAAAGATACAAGTCAATTGGTCGCCAACAGCTTTAGAAATAAGAGCTGCCGCAACGGAGCTATCTACACCGCCAGACAATGCCAACAATACTTTGCCATCGCCTACAGTGTTACGGATTTCTTCAATAGCAGTTTTTGCATAGTTTGCCATTGTCCATGTGCCTGTGAAACCACATACTTCATACAAGAAGTTGTGAAGCATTTCTTTACCATGTTCAGTGTGCAATACTTCTGCATGATATTGCATAGCGTATAATTTACGCTCTTTGTTTTGCATAGATGCAACAGGGCAGTCTTTTGTATGCGCAACGATTTCGAACCCTTCAGGAACTTTTGCTACATAGTCAACGTGGGACATCCACACAACTTGGTCTTCGTCCAAGCCTTTGAACAATGGAGATGTAGCGTCCACTTTAGTAGGTGTTTTACCAAACTCACGGTTGTCCGCAGATTTAACTTCGCCACCCAATGTATGCGCCATAAATTGCATACCATAGCACATGCCAAGAACTGGAATGCCAAGTTCAAAGATTTCCTTTTCAATTTTAGGGGAATTCTCTTCGTACACGCTGTTAGGGCCACCAGTGAAGATGATACCTTGCGGCTTCAATTCCTTAATTTTTTCCAATGCTTTGTTGTATGGATATACTTCGCAGTATACATGATTTTCACGAACACGGCGTGCAATCAACTGATTATATTGACCGCCGAAATCGACAACAATAACAAATTCCTTGTTTTCCATAGTTCCTCCGTATGCATCTATTTGTGAAAGTATATTCACCAATTTATAATATCCATACATTCCTGTACTGGGGGTGCGTTTTAACAAGCAAAACGCTAAATTTCATTACATTTCATTATACCATACGAAGTATATGGACTCCATATATTCCGTATGAAAGTTATACATTACTTTTTAACGTTCGGGTTTTAGATTACTTCAGGCCTGTAGTATCTTTGAGTAGCTTATGCATCTGCACAGCCCCAACGGGACAAATAGAGTAGCAATCGCCGCAACTAATACACCCTTTACCAATGATAAATTTTGTAGTTCCTTCTGTGATGCATTGAACAGGACAATCTTCAGCACAAGCCCCACATTTTACGCAGGTATCGTCTATATCAAATTTTAGATTTCCCATATAACATCACCTCTCTATCAATCATAAGATATAGTATCTATCCATTATCCGCTTACTATTTCTATTAGTAGACTAGTATGTCCCTTAATAGATTAGTATTTCTATTAGCCACTTAGTATTTCTATTTATTTTCCAATTCACGATTATATGCAATAGCCGAATATATTGCACGAGCTACGCCATAGTGATTATTATCTGTCGTTTCATAACGGGCGGCAGCTTTCACATTATCTCGTGCATTTCCCATAGCCACGCTGGCGCTGGCAAATCGAATCATGGATAGATCATTTTCGCTGTCGCCGATGGTCATCACCCCGTCAGGCGTATAGCCCCAATGGTTTGCCAAGGCCTCTACGGCTGTGCCTTTTGTCGTATGAGGTAACACAAATTCTAAATTGTCTTCACTCGATTCAAGAACATCATAAAAGCGTTCGCGCCCTTTGCCATCTATAGCTGCACCTTGGAACTCATCCCGCAAATCAGCTAGGATGCGTTCGCGTATACGTTCATCGCCGTAAAAGATTTGAATTTTCTCCGGTCCTTCTGGCAAGGATTCTAAATGTGTCAATAAATCAGGCACCATCGTGCGCGTTTTCAAGATAAATGGTCTAATATTCGGTCTAAAGAAATGTTCTGCTTGCGCTGTCTCATTACCAACAACAGGGTATTGACCGAAAATCTCGGCTTTCACATAAGCCTCTACAAACACACCATAGGTCATTAGTTTTCGTACTAAATCTACGGCACGTGTTTTATCAAAGGAAATGTGAACGAGTTCCTTTTGTTCTTCTTTATCCATGACATAGGCGCCATTGGTGCACACAAAGTATCGCAAGCACGGCATGGCCTCGATGACATCGTCCATCTCATGCCATGCACGGCCCGATGCGATGGCCACGCGGATACCGCTTTCACGAGCGGCACGAACCGCATTGACCACCTCTGAATCTACGGATTTCGCGTCGTTTACTAAAGTGCCATCCACGTCGGACGCGATGAATCGAATGGGCGTATCACCAGTAAGACCTATATAATTTTTAATGTCTAATGGTTCAGATGAGGACATAAAACCTCCTTTAATACAATATAAATTTTACTTGATGTACAATGTAGATAATCACATAAGATTATAGAATGACTATTTCAAAGGATGTGAAATCATATGCATATAATTATCGATCGAGATGCCGTTTGTGCGGCCGATGATATGAGTCATCATCGCGAAGAATTTACCGTACCAGACGGCATCACCATAGCTAGTTTATTTGAATTTCTTGAGTTTAAATACATTCCTGTCATCGCTGGAAATAACGTGGTTTGGGCACTCTACCACCACGATATTGAGGTGGGCACTTATTTTACCCAAAATCGTAGTTTTATAAATGGCAATATTCTCTTATCATCTATTATCAGTAATTCTGAAAGAGGCAACGAATTCTATCTGCGATATTACAGTTCCCCAGATAGATACAGGAAACATTTTATTTAGCGCTATTCTCATCAGCTAGAAACTATTTAGTAATATTATATGTAGATGAGAATTATTTAGTTGCATTAAACTCAGCCACAATTTCTTCTAAGACAGTTGGATTTTCTACTAATCGCAACAATGTGCCCCCAATGATATTGGCGCCATCTACAATGGTTTGCTCAATGGTTGGTTCTAGCATAGCATCCGCAAATTCTTTGGCGTGGCACACCTTATCTGGGCCAGCCAATCGCAATTTAGGATGGAATGCGGCACATTGATAGCTGACATTACCGATATCGGAACTGCCCCCAATATCCGCTGGACCTGGTTCAAAATCAAGGCCCATATCGGTCATCACCTCTTCGATGAGGTGTGTGCCACGATGGTTTTGGTTCATATCGTCATAAGGGTTTCCGTAAAACTCAACATCTACTGTTGTACCAGTACAAATGGCAGCACCTTCAAAGATTTTTTTAATCTGTTCAGATAAACCGTTCAAATAGTCACGTTCTGTATGACGCACGGTAACCTCTAATTCGCCAGTCGCAGGAATGACATTAGATGCGGTACCACCATTAATAATCCACGTGCCGATGCGCGACTCTGGTCGCACTTGTTGGCGCAGCATATCCATGGCATGAATAGCGAGTTGCACGCCGTTTACCGCATTGATGCCATTCCACGGCTCGCCTGCTGCATGGGCCGGTTTACCGTGGAATGTAGCACGGAAACAATCAAGGGCCAAAAATTGTAAATTCGGCCGCGTTTCTTCGCCGTCAAGATGCACCATAATGGCAAAATCGTAATTCTTGAACACGCCAGCGTTGCACATATCCACCTTGCAGCCCATCGCTTCCTCATCAGGGGTTCCAATGATGTCGATATCCATGTTGAAAGCTACGCCGTCTTGCTGCATCTTATGCAATGCAAGAGCCGCTAGTACACTCATAGACCCACTAGCACAATGGCCGCACGCATGTCCCACATCTGGCAACGCATCGTATTCGCATAATATAGCTAAACGGCCCTTAGGATTATCTACTTTCACAACAGACGCCTTAAAGGCAGTCGGCAAGTGACAGAACTCATAGGTCACAGGAATACCGTGTTTTTCAAGGACAGCACCGATTGTCTTAACAGACTTAAATTCATGACTAGACAGTTCTGGATTCTTCGCCAATGTATAGTTAATGGTGAAAGCTTCTTGGGCGAAGCTTTCACAAGCAGTAGTAAATAATTTGGTAAGAGACATAGGCCCTCCTCTATTTTTTAATTCATTTACTCTTAATTATACAATGTTATTGCCTATTGATTCAAAATTCCGTACAATATAAACAGATGTATAAATGTACATGTTTGTAATATGGTCTAGGAGGATACTATGTTTAATTTCAAAAAATTGACAGCCATCGCTCTTGTAGCTGTTGCTGCTATGGGTCTATTGGCTGGTTGTGGCAGTGAAAAAAGCAAAATGACACAAGAGGCTGGTGTGTTGCGTGTAGGTTCTGAAACTACATTCCCACCATTTGAATTCACTGATGGCGATAAATACGTTGGTTTCGACGTTGATTTGTCCGAAGCAATCGCTAAAAAATTGGGCCTAAAAATGGAATTCAAATCCATGGGCTTCGACGCTTTAATTCCAGCAGTTCAATCTGGCGATATCGATATGATCGCAGCCGGTATCAACGCAACACCAGAACGTGAAAAAGCATTGGACTTCTCCGATGTATACTTTGACCAAGGCGGTTTCATCACAGTTGTTCGTAAAGACAACTCCACAATCCATAACATGGATGAACTTGCTGGCAAAACTGTAGGCGTTCAAATCGGTACTGTTCCTGTAGACATGGCAAAAGCTATTCCTAACACAACAGTAAAAGAAATGGACTCCAATGCCAATATCTTTATGGAACTAAAAGCTGGCACTATCGATGCAGCTATCATCGATAACGCAGTTGCTATGTACTACCTAAAACAAGGTGCTGACAAAGACCTTAAACTCGTAGGCGAACCTACTAAAGCCCCAGGCACAGTTTTGGGTGTGAAAAAAGGCAACAAAGAATTGCAAGACGCTGTTAACAAAGCTCTTAAAGAACTTAAAGAAGACGGCACATACCAAAAAATTTACGATAAATGGTTTGGTGACTATAACAAAAAATAATTCTTAGCGAACACTTAGAACGCTAATCAAAAGACACCCAGCAAAAATCCTCCGTTGGCCGGGTCTTCCCTTCGGGAAGGGCCAAAAGTCGGTTTTTGCTAGGTGTCTTTTTCATGCCTATCTACTATATCACTAAGAATTATTTTTAGTCTCTAATACGGGAGAGAAGAATCCGAAGTCGTTTTCAGAGAGGGTGTCTTTTTTTATATAGATTCTACTTCTGCCTAAAAAAGTATTTTTTTGTTATACAGATAAGAGAGTACTGCACTACGCGGAGACCATAGGCCCTCCTTTCGCTGTTTAGCGGCTGGGTTGGCAATAACGGGTTTTATCAATTTCACTACTATTATATTCCGCGTGTCAGCTATGGACCGAGAGATAGAACCGATGGGCCCAAAAATCCGACTTTGGCCCTGCGAGCCCGTAGGGCGAATCAGACCCGGCCGGTGGAGGATTTTTGGGCCCATCGGTTCTTTTCCTCTTCTACCATTTCCTACCGCGGTATATAATAGTAGTGTATTGTATAAAAACGAAAGGAGGGCCTATGGCTCAATACTTCACAGACCGCCTACAAAAGGTCTTCCACATGATTTTTATGTCATATAATCAGCAAACGGCACAAGAGGGTCTCCGCCTTTTAGAGTCGATTGTGAATAATCAATCGAGTATCACAAAGCCCTCTCAATATGAGTTGCGTAATGCTACTACTGTTCAAGGTAGTACTGGCGAGTCTACGTCTGAGGAGGTATATAGAAATTCCTTTTCTCCTGAGGAGCGTGAATTAGGCGATGCCTATGCTTTATTGGCACGGGTCTATGCAGGGCCTCGCTTTACTTGGGCCGAATCTGGATTCCCAGAGGATAATATGCGCACCTATCAATGTCTTCACGATAGTATTCGCCGTCATAGTCCAATCGGCACCTTGCAAGCTCTCCGCATAGCCGGTTCCATTACACCTACAGTGAGGCGAGATATGCAACTATCCTTTGACGATGCATTTCGTATTGTTTGTGACTACGCAAAAAAAGACGATGCGTACTGCCAATATATTATAGGCAATGTATTCTTCTGGGGCGATTATCACACCATTACGCCAGCAAAGCAACTATTGGCCCCTGATAAAGCCTCCTTTGGTCAACGGTTACAACGAGTCCTGCAAAGCAAGAGTTTACGCGAAGGTATTGCTACCTTGCGTGGTACAGCAGATGAAGAAACATTACAAGCAAAATCACGAGAATATGCAAAACTCTGGTTTAAGAAAGCTCTTGAGCAAGGACTTGCCATGTTCCAAGGGAACTTGCGCAATATCTACATCGATGAAGGCGATTATGAAAACGCACGCCGTGTTGCCCGTAGCGCAGCAGAATTAGGTAATCCAACGATGATGCTCTACACGGGCCTCGACCATCACGAAAAAGGCGAGTTTACAGAGGCTTTCACATGGTTTACAAAGGGCGCAGATCTAGGCCAGCCGGAGTGTATCGCAGAACTTGCAGATTATTATTACCATTTTTATAAACAGCCTATGCTCCGTGCTACGATTCCCTATGATCCAGTTAAGGGTACGGAATTGTACCAACAGGCAGCAACAAAAAATTTTAACGATGCAGGCTATGCCGCGTTACAGGCTGCATTTAGCTATATCTTTCACATTGGACAGCTCCCCCTCGACTGGGGTCTCATTGCCGATTTGACACATATGGCGGCTACTAAGGATAGATTCTTATTTGCATTGCCGTATATTAGCTATATGCGCATTCACGGCATAGGCGTGACCAAGAACACCAAATTTGCGGTGCAGTCCTTGATGCGCGTCTTAGAGGAGGAAAATCGGGCCTTAGAAGAGGAGGATCGAGTTCTATTTTACGATATCACCCGCGCTTTAACACGAGTGGCCCTAGGCTATGCCTATGAAAAAGGATATGTAACAGGCACGCCTGACCTTGGTACAGCTGTTCAATATTATGAAAGCTCTCATCAGTATATCTTGTCTCATATTGCAAACCGGGATGAGGAAATTAAGGATATTCCTGTAGATGATGAAGCGGCTGAACGTCTAATAGCCTTTGAGCAGATAAATGGTCATTGGCAATACAAGGATGGTATTACTGAATCTACTACGACGGTTCGTTCGGCTCCAACGACTTGGCCTCATAAGGCGGCTCGATTATCTATAGATATGAATGGTTTCCTGTGGGACACAACTTTGTACGATTGGGACACCATCGATAAGGCCCTCACGATGCAAGATACGGTGGCACTAAGCTTTTACAATCATTTCCTATCCGTTCCAGATAAGCTACGCAACATCTATAAGCTAGAGTCGAAACGCATGCCGCGCGACACCTATCAGGTGCGTTTGTATGGGTACGATCCAACGGAGGGATATGAGGTGGTGTATAAATCACTACTCAGTGCTGAGGATGCCCGCAGTTTGTGGCATAATCTTTATGAAAGCTACCGCTTACCAAATCTTTCAGATTCGTGGACGGTGGAAACGGATGAGGAAAAGCCGACCTGGCACTATGTACTCGACGTAGACCAAGAGCCGTTCCTACTAGAAGAATATGATGACGCCAATGCGATGATACAAGCATCCCTAGAGGGGCTAAAAAACAATAAGTACGAACAAGTCAATATTCGCACCCACGATTTCATCGGTCCATCCTATTTCATTTTTAAAGGCAATCAATCAAATCCATTTAGAGTTCAACTGTATTTAAAAGAATCGGTGCGCCACACGGTTGATGAACAGGGAAACCAAGAAGATATTCCTGGCAACACCTACCTATTCGAACAATACTTTGGCAATGAAGTGTCCTTGAATTACTGGATACAACGAACTATCAATACATTAGACATTCCAGAGTTAGATAATTGGAAACCGCTCAGCGTGCCTAAGGATTTACAATAGTAAACAAAGATACAAAAAGGAGCTAGTACACAGCGTACTAGCTCCTTTGTTATAACTTTGAAATAAGCTACTTTTAGTCTAGAGAATCATGAGGATAATGAACGCGGAAATCTCCATTTAGATTGAGGGCTTGCATGTCTTGACGTTCAACCTTATCGAGCATTTTAGAGCGAGCAGTAGTCATGCTACTATCGCTATGCTTTCCGCCAAAGAGAGCGAACTTAGATTTACCAAGGGTATACAATGTTTGTACATAAAACTCTCCGGAGTGACCAAATGGTTTATCATAGCCCATGCCTACCGAAATGTGAGGTGTCACATTTACATTGATACCGGTTTTAATACCATTTTTATAGGCCCCATTTACACGGAATCCAATATTATAGTTATATATATCAGGGTTAGACCATTCTATGTCTCTAATCTCTCCATTCATCCGATTCCAGTGATAACGGTCGATATAGGCTCGTATATAACGAGCATTTTTAAAGGTTCGTGCGTATCCGATATCATATCCAGAGGCAACACGTTTTTCATGACTTTCACCAACAGAAACATCAACATCTGGCGTATTATAAGGTGCTGGAATCATTTCATCGCGCTTAAATATACGATAGGATGACGTACCATTCCCTAGTGATTTATAGAAATTAGCATACAATTCATTTTCACCAGTTACATATTCTACACCTAAACTAGCACGCTTATAATGTTCTTTGAAAGCATAATCATAGAAGGCATTGATACCTACGTAGCTATGTTCCCCTTTGCTTAATCGTCGATAACCAAGCCCTAGACTTCCCGTCGTGCCAATGGACTGTGTCGATTGATTAAAGTCTATTTCATATATAATACCGCCTGCACCGCGTGTGACATGATTCGCATAGCCATCAGCTGTATGACTTATGCCTCCATGGGAAGTAACTTTGCCTTGTACAAACACTACACTCTTAGAGTTGTTATCATAATGTCTAATAGGTTGTAATGTCTCTATGCTATATTGCGGCTTATGATTAGTTTGAAACTTCGCTGAAATATCAGTTCGATCAGCCCAATCTTGATAACTGCTAGAATTCACTTTCACAGCAGTATTTGTATCAGTACTATCTGCGAAAGCAATAGTCCAACACATCGTACAAGCTGCTACACAAAGTAGCAGTCGTATATTAAACTTAGTATTAAAATACATGTAAATTTTACCCTTCTCTCACATATTTATTGTAGCATCACCATGTTTACTAGCTCACGAACAATTTATTTGATTAAGATTTATAAACCAACATCTGTAACACCATAGTCATAACGTTCTTGAATTACATCATGTACAACTAAGTCACTGCGACGTACTTTATCAAGCATCTTAGAGCGAGCTGGTGTAATAGCACTTTCACTATGTTTGCCGCCAAGCCAAGCAAATTTAGATGTACCGATGGTGTATTTTAAGGTTGCATAAGGACCGCTTAAAGAATGAGACGCAGTTTGGTATCCTGCATCAAGAGTAAGATGTGGTGTAATATGCAGTTCTGCACCAATCTTAACACCTCTAATGGCCTCTCGTTTCCTTAGCTTATCATAGCCGACCCTTACTTCAGATCTACCACGCCAGTTATAATAGTCGGCATATACACGCGCCCAACGAGCATTTTTAAATGTTCGTGCATATCCGATATCAAAACCACTGGCAGACACATTTTCCGTTGTTTTATAATGATTTTCATAATCGATTTTAGCATAATTATATACAGAGGTATCATTGTCTCTGCCGTATGGATATAAACCATCAGGATCATACCAAGTGATAGAGCGGCTGCGTATACCTTTATATTTTCTATTATTAGACCCTACGTTTTGATAGATATTGGCATGAAGTTCGTTATGACCTACCACATATTCTACACCACCGCTAATACGCTTATTATCATCTTTAAATGCATGGTCATAGAATAGATTAACGCCTACGTAAGCATTTTCATGTTCACTGAGACGACGATATCCGACACCTACATTAGCCATTACACCTAGTGCTTCTCGTTTTTTCTTATCATGGTCATAGCGCATGAAAACCCCTGCAGGCATTATAGGAACTAGATAATTTTCTAATTTATCAGATACAATTCTTTCGCCGCCATAGCCAATACGCCCTTGTACAAAGACTACACGCTTGGCATTTTCATCATACTGAGTAATAGGATGTAATGTTTCTACATACAGTTTCTTTAATTCAGTAGATTTAGATCTATCGGTAGTAGTAACAGGTATGCGACCATATACGAAATCGTTTAAAACTTCGCTATTAGTCCCTTCAGATGTTTTTTGACCAATCCCTACTACCACATCAGTACGGTCCTTCCAAGTGGAACGAACAGCATCACGTTTAGCCTCATCTGTTACTACAGTTTGCTGTACAGAATCCATACTATTAGTATCTTGGATATTTGCTGCAAATCCTACAGCAGTACTAGTAAATGCTATGGCACCAAAGACCATAGCTTTCAATAATAATTTACCTGACATTATATATAGTCCCCTCTCATAACAATGATAAAACTAACATTTTCTCCATATTATAAATGATCGATAGGTGCTAAATAATCGTATTCAATATCATCAAAGGATTCTACAATCATATCTTGACGACGTACCTTATCTAACATTTTAGAGCGAGCAGTAGTAATTCTATTATCACTATGTCTACCACCCCAGAAAGCAAATTTAGATGTACCTAATGTATATTTCACAGTACCATACATGCCTTTCGACATATTGTTTGCATTGTTATACCCAATATCTAAGGATATATGTGGCGTTAACTGTAATTCAGCACCGATTTTAATGCCCTTATAGTGATTTGCATCCCTCACTGAAAACCATGGAACGGACCAATGGCCTGGACGTCCCCAATTATAATTTTGTTCATGGCCAAAACCTTGCCCCTTCCAGCGATATCCATTTACATAGGCACGAGCCCAACGAGCATTCTTAAAGGATCTAGCAAAACCGATTTCATAGCCACCCAGTGCTCTACCGCCTTTATAGGTATAATAATTCTCTGACGGAATAACACCATATGGGAATGAATCTGGATAACCATTAGGATACAAACGTTTAGGATATGGATTACCACCACCTCCTCTTACAACGTCCTTATTACCAATCCCCTTATACACATTGGCATATACTTCGTTAAGCCCATTTACATACTCTACGCCGCCACTAATACGATTGTAATTGCCTGTGAAAGCTCGATCAACGAATGCATTAGCACCTACAAAGGCATGTTCATTGCGGCTAAGACGTCGATATCCAATACCAACAGTACCAATAATCCCTAATGTTTCTGATGATTTTTCATCCGTATTTATTTTAGTGTAACTAGATTGCCCATTCCGATTAATTATTAATTCAGGAAGAAGATAACCACGCATCTCTTTCGAAGCTATTTTCTCACCACCCCGACCAATGCGCCCCTGTACAAATAGAACACTTTTACTGTTCTCATCATAATGAGAAATAGGCTGCAATGTTTCTATATAGGCTTTCGTTAAATTACCATAGTCAGACTGCTTATTATAGATTGAATTTTGGTCATCCGTTAAAAAATGTCCTTTATCTAATTTGGACTGACCTCCGGTCTGTACACCTACAGCAATATCCGTGCGATCCATCCAATTAGATTGCACTGCCTCATGCTTTGCTGTATCGCTCACTTGTGGCGCCACATTGGCCGCTCCCACTACGGCACTTGTGCTACTCACTATGGCCCCCATAACCATAGATGTTAATACTAACTTATATTTCATCACGAAACTTCTCTCCTTTTAGTTTTATAAATTATCATCAATTTTATAAGTGATCATTAGGTCTTACATACCAATCTTCTTCATATGTATGGCCTATTATTAACGGACTACGATCTACCTTATCTAACATTCTAGCGCGAGCATTTGTAATAGCATCATCACTATGTTTACCACCATGCCAAGCAAACTTAGAGGTACCCAATGTATATTTAACAAATCCATAGGCACCACTAGTATCTTTGCTATCCGATGTATAGCCTACATCTAGCGATACATGAGGCGTTACTTGTAATGTAGTTCCTACTTTCCATCCATGACTGTTGCCAATTTCAAGCGTTTTCAATAATGCATTGCTATGATTAGGCACACTAAGACCATTCCAATGATATACCGTCGCATGTACACGGGCCCAACGAGCATTTTTAAATGTACGAGCATAACTTACATCATATTCAGATAATACCTTTTGAGACTCATGTGGCATATAGTAAGCAGGGCCCCCATCCAAATCAAATGTGAAGTACGATGGCGGTAAATGTATCATATCAGATTGCGATTTTACACTCCCTAAACCTCTATATACATTAGCACGGACTTCGTTAAGACCTGATACATATTCTAGGCCTCCGCTCACACGATTCGCATTTTCGGAAAAGGCGCGATCAACAAAAGCATTAACACCAACATAGGCATGCTCATTCTTACTAAGATGGCGATATCCTAAGCCCGCATTCGCTACAGTACCTAATGATTTCGTATTTTCATACTTCTCTGCCATATACCGTTGATCACCTTTACCCGTTGCAGGATTATAAGGATACCAAATCTCATGATATCCATGATAGTAACTAGCAGAATATTCTTGACCACCTCTGCCAATACCGCCTTGTACAAACAATACGGACTTGGAGTTCTCATCATAATGGGTTAAGGGTTGTAATGTTTCTACAGCCACTTGATTACCAACTTTAGATTGTGTACCTACCTTAATATCTGTACGGTCCATCCAATCTGAAAGTACCGCTTCATGTCTAGCGATATCACGGATGTCTAGTTGTTGTTTATTAGTTGGAGGGAGTGCATTATGCCCCTCCACATCAGCCGCAATACCAGTAGCACTAATAGCACAGGCTATGGTCGCCAAGACCATAGCTTTCAATATTAAACCGCCTTTCACTGTATCGCCTTCCTCTTATAGTATTATTTTAATAATTCTAATCACTCTGACTATATTAATTAATAAAGAACCCCTAATTCTATTACATAATTAAAGCAGGGGTTCTTCTTGTTTTAACCATATTATAGATGTTGTGAAGGTGCCATGTAGTCATATTCTGTATCATCTAGATGTTCAACAACAATATCATTACGACGAACCTTATCTAACATTTGAGCTCTTGCTGGAGTTATTACCATATCTTGACTATGTTTTCCACCAAAGTAAGCATATTTAGATTTGCCCAAAGTATATTTCACCGTAAAATATGCCCCCTTAGCCGTATGATTACCCATGTTATACCCTGCATCGACATTAATATGCGGTGTCAATTGTAACTCTGTACCAAGCTTAACACCCCTATAATGTGTATGCCCTGCGGTTCCAAACTTCGGTACAGTCTGTCCACCGGTGTAATATGCTTGTCTATGATCCGAAACACCACTACGCCAATCAAAAGCATTAATATATGCATTCACCCAACGAGCATTCTTAAAGGTTCTTACATAGCCAATATCGTAACCACTTAGAGCCTTGTCCTGAGTATAGTTATAAGCGGTTTCTTCCCGGATAGTATCATCTGGATATGTGGAGGGATATCCATTTGGATATAATCGTTTTGGAAAAGGGATGGCACTAAAAGTAATATTTTGGTCGCCACCTATACCTTTATATGCATTGGCATAGAAAGTATTATATCCAGCAACATATTCAAGACCAATACTTAAACGAGTACTATCTGTAGTAAATGCACGATCTACAAACGCATTTACCCCAACAAAAGCATTTTCATTCTCGCTAAGGCGACGATAGCCTACACCGAGGCTTCCGGTAGTACCAAGTGTTTCGGAACCAACAGTATCACTATTTATGAGCTTCATAGAGCGTATACCATACGAAGTTGTAACAAACTCTGGAATTATGTAGCCTCGTACTCCTTCAGTTTTGATTTTCTCTCCACCATGACCGATTTGACCTTGTACAAATACAACACTCTTACTATGTTCATTGTAATGAGTAACTGGTTGTAATGTTTCAACATATACCTTAGATAGGTTTTTATAATCAGATTTTGTGCGAACAAAGTTATTATTAACTCCATCAGGGAAAAGCCCTTCATGGAAGGAAGAAGAACGACTAAACTGGATTCCTAATTTTATATCAGTACGATCTTTCCATGTAGATTGTACTGCCTCATGCTTTGCTGTATCGCTCACTTGTGGCGCCACATTGGCCGCTCCCACTACAGCACTTGTGCTACACACTATGGCCCCCATAACCATAGATGTTAATACTAACTTATATTTCATTACGAAACTTCTCTCCTTTTAGTTTTATAAATTATCATCAATTTTATAAATTATCCCAAGGCACTACCACCCAATACTCTTCATAACCACGGCCAATCATCATAGGGCTGCGTTTTACCTTGTCTAACATTCTAGCGCGAGCATTCGTAATAGTATCATCACTATGTTTACCACCATGCCAAGCAAATTTAGATGTCCCCAATGTATACTTAATAAATCCATAAGCACCACTAGCATACTTATTATCCGATGTATAGCCTAAATCTAAGGATACATGCGGGGTCACTTGTAATGTAGTGCCCACTTGCCAACCAGAACTATTCCCAAGATCAGAAATCGGAGAGGTCCCTCCACTATAGGAAGAAATGCCGAGACCATTCCAGTGATAAGCCCCAATGTGCACACGAGCCCAGCGAGCATTCTTAAAGGTACGAGCATAACTTATATCATAACCAGATAATACTTTTTGAGACTTATATACCGTGTAATTAGCAGTCCCACCATTCAATGGAAATGGTAGATGCGATTCAGGTACGCCCACAATATAAGATTGAGATTTTATATTTCCTAAACCTCTATATACATTGGCACGAACTTCGTTAAATCCGGCCACATATTCTAAGCCTCCACTAACTCGATTAGCATTCTCGGAAAAAGCGCGATCTGCAAATACATTAATACCTACATAAGCATGTTCATGTTTACTGAGCTGACGATACCCTAAACCAATATTCCCCACAGTACCTAAAGATTTTGTCTCATCATGTCGTTCTGGTTTACTTTTTGTTTCCACAGTATTTGTAACTGGGTCGTATGGATACCAAACTCCACCACTTCCATCAAAATAATTAACCTTATGCTCTTGACCACCTTTATCAATACCACCTTGTACAAAAAGTACGGACTTAGAGTTTTCATCATAATGAGTTAAGGGTTGCAATGTTTCTATAGACACTTGTGTACCCACTTTAGACTGTGTGCCAACCTTAATATCTGTGTGGTCCATCCAATCTGAAAGTACCGCTTCATGTCTGGCGATATCACGGATATCTAGTTGTTGTTTATTAGTTGGAGGGAGTACATTATGCCCCTCCACATCAGCCGCAATACCAGTAGCACTAATAGCACAGGCTATGGCCCCCAAGACCATAGCTTTCAATGCAAAATAATCTTTCATTGTATCGTCTCCCTCATTATTTATTGTGAACATGCGCTTCATTTTCAATTCACATTTCATTATATGCACATTTTTAGATGTAGTCAATGAAGGCAACCACATTTAAATCAACAATAAACATCATTTAAACCTTACTATTACATATCATTTTCGCAATTATGAGGGATACAGTATATAAAGAAAAAAACCTCAAAGCTAAGCATACATGCTCAAGCTTTGAGGTTTTATGAGGGTTTTAGGGACTTTATCTTATTTGAATAAAGGCAAAAGTGCATTTGCTAAACCAGTAAGAGCTGCCAAAATGGCTTTGATAATTGCTGCTACCATGGTATATTCCTCCTTCTCATGTTCTCATACACTCATTTACTAAACTAACTATAAATATCATAAACGAGTATATTAACTTTAATATGAAATGTGAAAATTTTTACACATAAAAATTTCATGAGGAAAATGTCATATCGACAATTAACACCACATCTTTTAGGAGAATGATAGCACACAATGAATTCATAAATCTAAAAAGTTTTTAATTTTTTTGCTCGTTCTTGTATGAATTGACCAATCATATGTGCACGATCTATACCGAACTCCGGTTCTACTAGTTGATTATATCTATGTTCTACAATCTCCATACAGTGATTGATAATGCCATCCCAATCTACTTTCACAGCAGAGGACACATGTTTCAATTCCAGTGTATGAGTCTTGTTAAAGGCTACGGACGCATCAGCATTACGGTTTCGCACAACAGATGCCGCTTTATACCCCAAGGAGTTTCCGTTATCAAAAATAGGTGCAAGACCGATAAATTCTAGACTTTCACTATCACGAAGAGCACCAAAATTGCCCCAATGACGATCCTCATTAGCAATGAGCGCATCAAGCACAATCATTTGCTCTAACTGACTCGTCACATCAGTAAGACCAAATGAATGCAACTGATTCACGTAATGCGCGTACTCACTCACATCGTTAGGTTTCGTGTTAGCCGTCAATTGCCATGCAGGAATGTATTCTACATTACGATTCGTAAAACAGTTGCAGACCGATACATTCTCTGCTTCATCAGACATATAATCCAAATAGTACGTGATATAAGGCACATCAAAATAGGCTAATATATCGCTAACAACGGCCTCATTAAAAAGCTCTTGTTTAAAGGTCAATTCGCCTGCTTTTGAAAGCAAAATCTCATCTCCGCGGTGCAACCAAATCTGACGCAATGTCCCATTATTCGATGTATTCGGCGTCCGACGCCACGGATCATATTGATGTAATGTATCAATAGCCCCTATCAACACTTGATCATCGGGAATTGGATTATCATAAAAATTGACGTCAGACCAAGTCACAGAACTATCGCAAGGTTTCACCCAATAATGGTCAGAAATACTCACCATATACGATCGCAAAGACAATTCAAATGCATCGTTTGCCTTATACAACGCCTTAATAACATCATAATTAGAACGACTTTGCGGAATAAATCGATGGTCAATAAATTCATTTAAAGCATGCTCCCTGTTATGAGGTTGCACAAGCATATTAACAGGTACATGAGCCGCATTCAATACATCAATAATACGAGCCCAATTTCTATCATCGAAAATAGCAAACTGTAAGACAGGTACATCCCTATGCATTAACAGAAATTGCATGATATTCCCTCCCTTTACTAGCAGCCAATATTTCCATCATTGTATCACATAACAAAAACACCAGAAAAGCACTCTGATAGCGAATACAGTTTAAACGCCAATAAAAATATCCCCTTCGAGAAGCGACTGTCTCTCCTTTCCTAGTGCTATAATCCCACAGATTGACTGAAATACAGAAAAATATCCCCTTTAGAAGGCGACTTTTGGCCCTGTTCCGAAGGAACAGACCCGGCCGATGGAGCCTTCTGAAGGGGATATTCTGACAACTGTATTTAAATCGATTGTGGAATTATAGTGCTTTTACTACCTCTGCACAACGGTGGCAAAGTGTAGGGTGTTCGCTATCTTGACCTACTGTATCGCGATGGATCCAGCAGCGTTCACATTTTTCAAGTTCAGATGCAGCAACTACTGTAGCCACGCCTGTTTCTTCGTCTTTAACAGCCTCTGCTGGAGCAGCGCCGTTTACGATGTGAGCTTCAGATACGATAACGAGTTTAGCCAAGCCTTCTTCACCAAGGGCGTTCAATGCGTCGAATGCAGCGCCTTCAGCGTATACTGTAACAGATGCATCTAGTGGGTGACCGATTGTTTTGTCTTGACGAGCAAGTTCCAATGCTTTTTGTACAGATGTACGCAAGTCTAACAATTGGTTCCATTTATCAGCCAATTCTTGGTCGAAGTGTTCAGGATGACCTTGTGGCCAATCTTGAAGCATAACGGATTCAGGCATGCCGTCTTCTTTAGGCATGTATTTCCAAACTTCTTCTGCTGTGAAAGAAAGTACTGGAGATACCATTGCTACTAATGTTTTTAAGATTTCATACATCGCTGTTTGAGCAGAACGACGAGCTACGTTATTTTTGCTTTCAGCGTACATAGTATCTTTCATTACATCAAGGTAGATGGAGCTCAAGTCTACTGTACAGAAGTTATGAATTGCATGGTACAACATGTGGAATTCATAGTTTTCGTATGCATCAGAAACTTTTTGACGTACTTCTTCTAAGCGCAACAATGCCCATTTATCGAATTCAGACATATCTGCATAAGCCACTTTATCAGTATTTGGATTAAAGTCATCCAAGTTACCAAGCAAGAACCGGAATGTATTACGGATCTTACGGTATACTTCGGATAATTGTTTTACGATGTCTTTAGACAAACGTACGTCTGCTTGGTAATCCGCAGAGGATACCCACAAACGCATAACGTCAGCGCCGTATACGTCGATGATGTCGCTAGGTGCTACTGTATTACCTACAGATTTAGACATTTTGCGACCTTCACCGTCCACAACGAAGCCGTGAGTCAATACGGAGTTGTAAGGTGCTTTACCTGTTGTTGCCACTGCAGTTAACAAGGAAGAGTTGAACCAACCGCGATGTTGGTCGGAACCTTCAAGGTACATAGCACATGGTACTTCAAGATCGTTAACTTCAAGTACGCCAGCCCAAGAGGAACCAGAGTCAAACCATACGTCCATGATGTCAGTTTCTTTTTTGAACTCATCATGACCGCAATGAGGACATTTGAAGCCTTCTGGTAACAATTCTTTAGCACTGTGTGCCCACCATGCGTCGGAACCTTCTACAGCTACTTTTTCAAGTAATGCAGACATAGTGTCGTCATTGATGATGTGCTCGCCACAGCTTTCACAATAGTAAATAGGAATTGGCACGCCCCAAATACGTTGACGAGAAATTACCCAGTCACCGCGGTCGCGAACCATGTTAAAGATGCGGTCATGGCCCCATTTAGGAATCCATTGTACTTGATTGTCGATTGCATCAAGTGCTTGTTGACGATATCCATCTACAGAGGAGAACCATTGTTCTGTAGCACGGTAGATAACAGGGTTTTTACAACGCCAGCAGTGCGCGTATTGGTGGCGCAAGCTAGATTTACTAAGCAATGCATTGTTGTGCGCCAAGATTTTGATAACAGGCACCTCTGCATCGTGAATTTCTACGCCAGCCAATGGGAACTCAGTATCGCCATAACGATTGTCGTCTACTTGTTTAGTGTAGTTACCAGTTTCGTTAACAAGGGATACGATAGGAAGCTCAGCTTTACCTTCTTTATTGTAACGTTGAACGATGTTAAAGTCGTCTTCACCGTGTGCAGGCGCTGTATGAACGCAACCAGTACCAGCATCAAGAGTTACGTGATCGCCACATAATACAGTAGATTTACGTTCTACGAATGGATGTTTAAAATCTGCCAATTCTAAGTCTGCACCAGAGAAGCGATTTATAATTTCGTATTCTTCAATGCCGATATCTTTCATAGCTGCTTCAACAAGTTCAGTCGCCATCAAGTAGTATTCTTCGCCTACTTTTACCCAGCCATATTCAAGCTCAGGGTTAACGGAGATTGCTACGTTGGCAGGCATTGTCCAAGGAGTAGTTGTCCAGATAACAGCAAATGCTTGTTTTGGATCTACGCCAGCTGGCAATGTTACCTTTTTCTCGGATACGTAAGGGAATTTTACGTAGATGGAGAAAGATTTTTTCTCAGCGTATTCGATTTCTGCCTCTGCCAATGCAGTTTCGCAGTGAGTACACCAGTATACAGTTTTAAGACCTTTATAGATATGACCGCGTTTTGCCATTTCGCCGAAGATACCAAGTTGTTTTACTTCGAACTCAGGGCGCAATGTCAAATAAGGGCGTTCCCATTCGCCTAGTACACCAAAGCGAATGAAGTCTTGTTTTTGAGTTTCTACGCATTCTAATGCATATTCCTTACATTTATTGCGCAAATCAAGAGGCGCCATTTCATGACGGTTAAGACCAGTATTTTTAATAACCGCATGCTCGATTGGCAAACCGTGCGTATCCCAACCAGGGATGTAGCGAGTATAGTGACCAGTCATTGTTTTGTATTTCATGATGATGTCCTTCAACGTTTTGTTGAGGGCATGACCGATGTGCAATTTACCATTTGCGTATGGAGGGCCATCATGCAAGATGAAAGGTTTTGCGTCTTTTCGCAATTCCAAACGTTTTTCGTAAATTTTGTTGTCTTCCCAGAATTTTAAGATTTCTGGTTCGCGCTTAGGCAAATTGCCGCGCATTGGGAATTCTGTTTCAGGCAAATGTAACGTCTTACCGTAATCCATGATGTGCTCCTTTTACATAAAAAAATCGCCCGCCCCCGAAGGGACGGACGTAATATCCGTGGTACCACCCTACTGACCTTCTGTGAAAGCTAACGCCACCGCATATTCTGCAATCGTCACACCATGCGCCTGCATGATGGTAACTTATAGGACGCAACTCATCACATAACTATGAAAGCCACTTAGACATATAACGGTGTTCACCGGCGGCGTTGCCGCTTGCTCCAAAGTGATCCGCAAATCTCTAGATTTCCAAACCTTTCAGCCCATGAGTTTGGTCTCTACTAAATCCGTCTGAGACGTGCCGTCTTTTTCAACGCAATATTCATATAATAGATAATTATAGGGCCCTTTGGCCTATGTTGTCAAATATATTCTACGTAAAATTTATATCATTTTTAACATATACCATTTCACATTATAATTTTTCAGGCACATATGGATTCTGCACAGAATCTAATAATTTAAAATTCATCGGTCTACTTACCAGTTCATTATATTGCTCAACAACGGCATCCTCCGTTTCAATACGAGGATCAGCAATAAAATCCTCAATTGCTTTATCAAGATGTTTCTGTTGATCTAAACGGTTCTGTGCTTCGGCGGCAGTAATCTTTGCACCAATTCCATCAGCTACATTTTTCTGTTCTTTCAACCACTGGAAATCGCTATCGGATTTACGTTCTACAATATGATCTACTATATCGCTATAAATAAGCATCATTTCCACCATATTAGCTCCATTAGCTTGTCCATTGTTGCGCATTACCTTAACAAGACGTTCTCCCTCCTGCTTATGATAGGTATTAACCAGGTTATCTACCGCATCATATTTCGGTCTAAATGCATCTATTAATGTTGAAAGTTTCTCCAATTGCGTCTGGGCAAATGCATAATTATCTGATTCATAGCGCTTTTCTTTATAATAAGTGTCTAGCTCTTTTACAGCCACCACAACTTCGTGCAACACTGGTAATAAAGCATCTGTAGCCGCTTCCAAGTCACTATGTGAATGCACTGCTTCCCGTGCAGCAATGAGTTCTTGCTCAAGGCGTTCGTAATCTCGCACCTTAAACTCAGCTAACGGTACATTTTGCCGTGCTTGCTGCACCGTTTCTACATGTTGATGACTATATTTCACACTATCAAAATTAAACTCATTCGTAGCAGCCAAATAAAATCTAAAAACACGCCAGATTTCCTTCTCACTATCGCTTTGAGTGGCTTTCACCTGACTGTTATTCTTTAAATTATCCATATTGAACTCACAGCCACTTACACTGACTACACTCGCCACGATGCACATAACTAAACCTATGCGACTCCACCAGTTCTGACCAACCATCTATCTCTCCTAAATGCGCTAAATTCCTATAAATTAATATTACTGTTATTGTATAAAATTAATACATCCAATTCAAGACGAGAAAATAACTAGACATACAGAAGAATGAAACTACTTCGGAACAGTATGATAAATACGCAAAAAACTTCGAATAATCGCATTGGTGTATCAATTAATCATAACAGTGATATTTCTCTTGTTTTTACAAACATTAGTTCTATAATATAAGTATAAGAAAACCCCATACACAGTATGGGGTCAACTGAGACAACCGAGAGACGAACATTCCGCTCTTTAATGTCTCTAGGACGTTATCTTCAAACAAAGTATATCAACAACATGTACCTATGTCAACGTAAAGGAGAGAGAGCATGAACACAACAGGTATGACAAAAGAAAAACTTCTAATCGTAACAATACCAAATACATTATCATTTAAACACAAGGGGATTATCGACTTTGATAATATTCTTAAATTATTTAGGTGGAATCACGAAGGTAACTCAATAACAATTGATGCAAGACAATGTAAAATGGCGGATTATCAATCTTTAATTCTACTAATTCAATATATATGGTATCTAAAAAGAAACCATGTATATGTAAATTTGAGATATACAAAAAATACTCAATTTTATAATATGTGGAAAAATATTGATGGCAAGGGTTGTTTTAACGTTCTAGACAACACACAAGACAATTTTCATTACGTCTACAACAAGCCCATATTCGCCATCAAATACAAAGATCATAATATTACGAAAATGCTAAATACGATTCGTGATTACGCCTTAGATTTACCTACAGATTTAATTAGAGGATATGAGGATGCAGTTCGTTATATCATATCCGAACTAACATATAATGCATTAGAACACGGTTTTAATCCTCAGATTCCATCATTATTACAATTTAACTGGTATCGAGATAAAAACCAATTATCATTTATTCTTGCTGATCTTGGTGTAGGTATTAAAACACATTTAGAGCAAACCTATGCACCTTTCACAAACAATACAGATGCCATCGCTATGGCACTAGAGCCTGAAATTTCTGGTACATTTGGCGTCAACGTAGGACCTTATAAACAGCAAAACAATGCAGGCATGGGCCTTTACTTATCTAGTAATCTTGGCAAAACATTAGAAGCAGATATGTACATCGTATCAGGCGATGGTGTCGCACATATTTCTCCACTAGATGTAACCTACACAACACTAGAAAACGCTTGGCCTGGCACATTTATATACATGACCATTGGTTTTGATAGATTAAAAACATATGATCTTCATAAACACCTAGAGGATTTCAGAAAACACGCTACGGAAACTGTAGCTAAACGAAATAACATCGTCCGTGCTCCAGAATTGTACATTGATATGTATAACTATTGCGGAGAACGGTGTGAAGTCAAATTAGAAGCTATTAATCTTAGAGAACGAAAAATCATTCCAGCCATAAAAAAAGGAGAAACCGTAATCCTCGATTTCTCTCACGCTATAACAGCTACACACAGCTTCTTAACCGCTTTATTGGCAGATCCAATTAAAATTCTAGGTCTCAAATCATATAAACAAATCAAGATTATAGGGGCTAATGAAACCATTCGAACAATTATAGATTTTGTGTTTGATACATATACTAACTAGAAGCTACTACATAACAAAACACCCCGTATACCATTTATCACGGTATACGGGGTGTTTTATTTCAAAGTTAAATACTAATTATAATCACGTTCCATATCAGGGAATCCAAAAGAGTCAAAGTCGTACCAGACTATCTTCCATTCATCATCTGATATTCTTTTCATTTCCAGAGATAGACTTTTCAGATTATTATCAGTCATATCTTGTCCAATTACTACCATACTAACTTGTTCTGGGCTCATCATATGAGATTCTACAGAAACGAGTTTAAAGCGATTAGTCTCACGTAACATGACAATATGATCTATAAATCTAGTATTAGAAGCAGAACCATGTTTTATACTCTCCGTATCCCCACTAGTAAAAATTGTATGTATATCATTAGAAAAAATTCGTTTTGCCATAGCAAATCTATGTTCTCCCAGATTAAGCATTTTACCGTCATAGGGAAATAGTATCTTTTTTTCTTTTCCTTCAGCGACCAGTTTCTCATAAAAGGCGATTGTCTTATCATAACGTCTATGACCTATAGCCTCAATATCAACCATCTTTTTAAAAGTTTCTTCATCACCATTTTGGATAGCATCGTATATCAATTTCAATGAATATTCTGGCGTAGATTTATAAGTCATCTTATGATAGAGTCCATATCCAGCGCACACAAGTATTCCAATCACTATTACAATACTCAGTGTACATTTTACAACGCCAAACTGTTTAAACTTCATTAACATTTCATCATTCCTTTCAACTACATGTATTGCCTACGTTTATCTAATTAATGTACAATATATCACAACTAGCATTTTATAGATAGTTTAAATTTTGTAATTTGAAAGTGAGGAGTATTATGAGACGATTAGGACTTATGATTCTTAGTTTATGTATGTTAGTGTTATCTGGTTGTGCCACTATCAATTCAGATATCATGATTAACAGTGATGGTAGCGGCACTTGGGATGCAACTGTTAACTCCCAATCAGGTCCATTAGAGAAGAAAGTTATTACCGATGCATTAACTAAAAACAATGTACAAAAATATACATTAAAAGCACCTAATGCCGAGGGAAAAATGGAAACTGTTGCAGATGCAGATGTTGGATCTAAGCCAGTATGGAAAATTGAAACAAAATTTGATAATGCTACTGAGCTCGAACAAATGCGTGATGCCGTTACAACACAATTGAAAGGCAAATCTAAAGAACCGGCATTACAAAAAACAGATGATGGCTCCTATATCGTCGATTTAGGTCGCTCTGCAGGTCAAACTAAGATTACTGTAGAAGGTACAATTGTACCTGAAAGCGTACAAAATGGTTCTATCAAAGATAATACAGTAACATTCCCAGAGGATAGCAATATTCACTTTACGTTCAAACCAGGTCACAGCTGGTTGTTCTACGGTGCAATCGTCATCGGTATTGCTATTGTAGGCGGTGTTGGTTACATGTTCTACTTACGTCGTAAATATTATGGCGACGCAGCATAATGAGTCTAGTATGAAACGAAACATTCTGATTGGGTTACTGCTGGCTTTCACGATGATGCTAATCACAGCATGTGGTAGTACTGGTAATGATGCTAGCAAGTTTGAAGGTACTTGGATTGCCTATGATAAAAATAATGGTGTAGCCGAATTAACTATTGAAAGTTTAGATAAACAAGCAATTGTTTCTATGACTACCTATAAATATAAAGCGCTTATGGATGGATCTAGCAGTGGCCTTATAGATGCACAAATACTTAGCAAAACAGGTGAAACTGCTACTGTTCACGAGGATTACTTACTACAAAAGAATAACGGTGCAATATACAGTATAATTGGTAATGTAACGAATAATCGTATTAATCTTAGTAAAGACAATACAACCATGTCCATCTTATATAATGAAAAGGATAACACTCTACTTATAGAAAACATTGTATTCCGTAAAAAATCAGACGATAATTCAATTCAAAAATATTTACCTGAAATGCAAGAGACGTTAAAATCTGCAAGTATTGAGAAAAATAAAGAGTATATGAAAAATCGAATGAATCAACCAACAATTCAATTCGATTTTACCTTTGATGATTCTATCTTAGATAATGTGCAATAAGGAGGTTCTGTAATGAAAAATATATTAAAGCTCAGCCTACTTATGATTGCACTTGTCGCGTTAGTAATTACATCCGGCTGTGGTAAAAATAACTTTGAAGGCACTTGGATTGGTTACGATGGTGATAAGACCATGTACCGATTATCCGTCCAAGAAAATGGTGACTCTTATCTCATCACGGAAGATGCCTATACATATAAACCATCTAAAGATTATCCTACACCTGCTGGTTACCTTCCATCTTTCATTCGTAACGAAAATAAATCCAAAAACGTTACCTTTGATATCAACTTTGTACTAACTAAACAAAAAGCTGATTTAACTAGTGCAACAGCGCAACTCAACAAGGATAAAGATCAACTAATTGTGGGTAAAGGTTTAGGCAATGTACATTTTATTGAAAAAGATAGTACATTATTATTTAATGGTATTCGATTTAAAAAAGAGACCTCTCAAGATATTACAAACAATGTGCTAAAACAACTACAATTCGCCATGAATCAAGAGTTAAAAGTAAAATACCATCAATATGGTAAACGTGGCCTTAATAATTTAAGAGACCATGTAATATTAGGCAATATCACATTTGATGATAGTGCTTTAACAGCAACTAAATAAAAAAAGGTGTACCAACACACGTTGATTTGTGTTGGTACACCTTTTTTAATGCCCTACCTTATGCTTAATATATTATGCTAGTAAAGCTTTTACAAGTTCTTCAGCTTTATCTAAATCAGAGGCTTCTGGATTCCAGTTACATTTAATTTCTGGTTCTACTACAGTAAAGCCATATTTAGTTAAGTCTTCGCGTAGTACTTTCGTGGATTCACCAGACCAGCCATAGGTTCCAAATACAGCAGCTTTTTTATTTTTAAACTTCAACTCACGTAAGAAGTCGAGCCACCCCGCTACAGCAGATAACACGCTATTGCCTACGGTTGGAGAGCCTACAGCGATAGCTTTAGATTTGAAGACCTCTGTCATGATGTCATTTTTATTAGTTTTACTGATGTTAAAGATTTTAACCCGTGTATCTGGAGATTGTTTTGCAATCTCTTCAGCAATCTTATGAGCCAATTTCTTTGTACCATCCCACATTGTATCGTATACAACTGTGATTTGATCTTCTTGATAGGCTTGAGACCATTCGTAGTATTTTTCTACGATTTGCATTGGATTTTCACGCCAAATTGCACCATGGCTAGTAGCGATAATATCAATTGGCAAGTTGAGCTTTTGAATTTCTTCAACCTTAGCTTTTACCAATGGAGAGAATGGATTCAAAATATTAGCGTAATATTTCATCGCCTCTGCCCATAAACGACATTGATCTGCCTTATCGGCCCATAGCTCTTCTACTGCAAAATGTTGACCAAAGGCGTCGTTGGAGAACAAAATATTGTCACCAGCCATATAAGTCGCCATAGAATCAGGCCAGTGCAGCATACGCATTTCTACGAATACCAAAGATTTACCATTACCAATATCTACGGAATCACCTGTTTTAACTATTTTAAAATTCCATTCTGGATGGTGATACTGACCAACCAAGGATTTAACGGCATTTTCCGTACAGTATATCGGCGTATTAGGGATTTTTTCCATTAACGCCGGCAAGGAACCGCTATGATCTACTTCGCCATGGTTACATACGATGAAATCAATCTTGTTCAAATCAATTTCAGACTCCAAATTATCGATAAACTCGGAGGAATGAGGCTTCCACACAGTATCAATGAGGACTGTCTTTTCCTCTTCAATCAAATACGCATTTTGGCTAGACCCATTGTTAATACTATAATCAGAACCGTGGAACTCTTGTAATTCCCAGTCAATTTTACCAACCCAAGATACGTTATTCTTAATGTGCTTTCTCATAATAACCTCCAATTCTGTGAAAGTTGAGGAACTTACCTCATTCCTATATCGTTTTATATAAAACAAAGAATATAAGTAACTTTCACCATTACAACCAAATCTATGGCCCAAATGTTATATCAAATGACATAACATCAATCGGTCATTAACTATATTTCTATTATATCGAAATCACAAGAAACCGTCTGTATCTGCAGATACGGATTTAGCATTATGCAACTTTAGTATTATTCAAGTATTGCGTCCTTACAGTCTGCATCATTCTACATGTGTATTCGGTTTCAAGCCAGGAATCGCTTTATAGATATATAAAGAAATATAACCATCAACAATGCTATGGATTATAGTACCGCCACCTACGAGAACAAATACAACGTAGATGAGATCGATATTTGGCATCGTAGTTGTAGTGTAGAACAAGAGGCAGGCTAGTACTTCTCCAATGGCGTGAACGATAGCACAGACAAGGTTGAAAGCAGCGAAGGATAGAGCCCCCGTTAACACAGTTGGATGGTGTTTAATGTAGTATGCCCCCATCAAAGCAAAGATGATATGAGAGGCAGCGCGCATAACGATAACAAGAGGGAACCCTGCCACAAAGAAACCTAGTGTAGAACCTATTACAACACAAGCCGCCATCTTACGAGACAAGAACATGGCCAGGAATATAGGCACGTGACTCGCTAGTGTATACGATGCCGGCGGTATGACAACTTTCAACGGCATCATAATAGGAATCATGATGGCTAATGCCATCAACAAAGCAGTAATGGTTAAGTTTCGATACATGGAAGAATTCATAAAGCCCTCCTTATTAGCTCTTCTCTCATCTAACAATATGATTATGGTAATTATGATATAAGACCAATCTAATTAATGGCCACATTAACAGTCTTATAGATTAGTGACCTACGTTCCCCCACAAGTTAAGGATGACAACACCAACTACAATAAGACCTATCCCCAAAATAGTGTACATATTATAGCCCTCACTAAAGATAAAGACAGAAATGAGTGCTGTCACCACGAGGCCTACGCCAGACCAGGTAGCATAGGTAACACTGAGTGGAATATATTTCAGTACATGCGTCAATGTATAGAAAGATCCTACATAGCCAAGCACACAAGCAATGGTCTGTAACGGCCGCGTAAAGCCATCAGAGGCTTTCAACATGGTCGTAGCAAACAGCTCAAGCCCTATAGATAAGGCAAGTAAAAAATAAGATAACATAACTCCTCCCGCAAAAAAGAGAGGGACTAGCCCTCTCTTATATAATGGCATATATATACAATATTTCTATATTATAAAGCATATGATAAGATTTTGAAATAATTTCGCTCACTTGATGAGCTTTCAAAACCTTGTTCCCTACGATTATAGACGTTCAATAACAGCTTGCGCCATTTCTGTGGTACCTACGCGTTTTAAGCCTTCGCGGTAGATATCGCCTGTGCGGTAACCATCAACGAGCACTTGTTCAACAGCTTTTTCAATAGCATCAGCCACTTGAGGTAAATCAAGAGAGTGACGGCACATCATAGCTGCGGACAAGATTGTACCCAATGGGTTCGCCAAGTTTTGGCCCATAATGTCTGGTGCGGAACCGTGGATTGGCTCGTACAATGCTGTGCCAGTACCCATAGATGCTGATGGTAAAAGCCCGATGGAACCAGAGATAACAGCGCCTTCGTCAGACAAGATATCGCCGAACAAGTTTGTTGTAACGATAACGTCAAACTGTGCAGGATTTACAACGAGTTGCATCGCTGTATTATCTACGTAGAAGTAATCTGTTGCGATATCTGGATTAGCTGCCGCTTTCTCTTGAGCGATTTTACGCCACAAACGAGAAGACGCCAATACATTTGCTTTATCTACGGATACAACCTTTTTGTTACGTTTGCGAGCTGTTTCCATAGCAATGTCCATGATGCGCTCTACTTCGTAACGGCTGTATGTTTCTTTATCCCAAGCAAACTCGTTAGCGCCTTCTCCTTGTGCCTCTTCGCGTTCACCGAAGTAAATACCGCCAGTCAATTCACGAACGATAACGAAATCTACATCTTGTACGAGTTCCTTTTTAAGTGGTGAATACTCTTGCAAAGATGGATAGATTTTTACAGGACGCAAATTACAGAACAAACCAAGCTCCTTACGAAGACCAAGGATTGCTTTTTCAGGACGGATAGCAGGATCTACATTATCCCATTTAGGACCGCCTACAGCACCAAGCAAAACAGCATCAGCAGCTTTACAAGCCTCAATCGTATCCTCAGTCAAAGGCACACCGTATGCATCAATAGACGCACCGCCCGCTTTTTTATCGATCCAATTAACCTTTACACCGGCTTTCTCAAAAGCCACATCGCACACAGCCTTCGCTGCAGCAATAATCTCAGTACCGATACCATCACCAGGAATCAATACGATATTTTTTTCGCTCATTCTTATTTCCTCATATACTACATTCATCCGAGGCAATGTAAAGCCCTAAAACTCCAGCTAGCTTAACGGCCTTCGCCCAAAGGGCTCGACCTACTAAAGTCGCTTGAGGACTTCACCTTGACTCTACATCATCAATACATTGCGGAACTCCGCAAGACCGAAAAACACACCCACCATCAGAACAGAAGATTACAATTTGACTCAAACCTCACCGACAAATTGCTAAGAGCCGAATGCCCGTCGAAACCGACTTTGGCCCTGCGAAGGCCGCAGGCCGGAGTCAGACCCGGCCGGTGGAGGTTGAGACGGGTGTTTGGCTCGCCTCCGAAGACCGTTAAGCTAGTGGAGCGGCAGCGCATCACCGAGGCTCGGCAACGTAGTATTACTTGCGATGTTTCGCAAAGTTCACAAGACCACCAGCTGCCGCAATGTCTTGAATGAATTGTGGCAACTCAGTCCCTTGGTATTGTTCGTTTTTAGTCAAGTTGTACACGATACCTTTAGACAAGTCTACGCCGATTGCATCACCAGCGTCGATACGATCAACTTGTTCGCCGATTTCCACTACTGGCAAACCGATGTTGATAGCATTGCGGAAGAAGATACGTGCAAAGGAGTGTGCTACGATAACAGGCACGCCTTTCGCTTTGATAACGCCTGGTGCATGTTCACGGGAGGAACCACAACCAAAGTTTTTGCCAGCTACCATGATTTCGCCAGCTTTCACATTTGGCGCGAATGTAGTATCAATATCTTCCATCGCATGTTCAGCCAATTCGTTCCAGTCAGCAATCGCCAAGTAACGAGCCGGAATGATTACGTCTGTATCTACATCGTCGCCGTAGCGCCAGATTTTTTTGCTTTCAAAATCCATATTAAACCTCCTCAGGGCCTGCAATGCGGCCTAATACAGCACTTGCTGCCGCCACGTAAGGGCTTGCCAAATATACTTCAGAATCAACGTGACCCATACGACCACGGAAGTTACGGTTTGTTGTGGAAACTGTGCGTTCCCCTTCAGCCATGATACCCATGTAACCACCTAGGCAAGGACCACATGTTGGCGTGGACACAGCACAGTCAGATTGAATGAAGATATCTAGTAAACCATCTTTCAACGCTTGGTCATATACATCTTGGGAACCAGGAATTACGATACAACGAACAAACGGAGCCACCTTGCGACCTTTGAAGATTTCAGCAGCTGCCACCAAGTCTTCGTAACGGCCATTTGTACAGGAACCGATGATAACTTGGTCGATTTTAATATCTTTGTCGATTTCGTTGATGTAATGTGTGTTGGATGGCAAATGAGGGAATGCTACTACTGGTTGCAATTTGGACAAGTCAATGGTAATTGTTTGAGCATATACTGCATCAGCATCTGGAGCGATTGGTTCTACAGGACGATTTACGCGGCCTTTGATGTATTCTTCAGTAATTTCATCATATGGGAATACACCACATTTACCGCCCGCTTCGATAGCCATGTTACAGATGGTAAGACGGTCAGCCATAGTCATGTGTTGTACGCCGTCGCCAGCGAATTCAAGAGCCATGTAACGAGCGCCGTCTACGCCGATTTGGCCGATTAAATCAAGAATTACGTCTTTACCAGTTACCCATTTGTTAGGTTTACCGATAAGCTCAACCTTGATTGTCTCAGGCACTTTGAACCAAGTTTTACCTTCTGCCATAGCAACGCCCGCATCAGTGGAGCCTACGCCTGTGGAGAATGCATTTACCGCACCATATGTACAAGTGTGGGAGTCAGCACCGATCATCATTTCCCCAGGACCGATAAGGCCTTTTTCTGGCAAAATAACGTGCTCGATACCCATTCTACCGACTTCAAAGTAGTTTGTAATGCCATGTTCACGTACGAAATCGCGCATGACTTTCGCTTGTGTAGCGGATTGAATATCTTTGTTTGGTGTGAAATGGTCAGGCACCAAGTAGATTTTATGACGGTCAAATACAGGTTTGCCGATCTTTAAGAACTCTTTACGCGCCGGTGGGAATGTGATGTCGTTCATCAAAACAGCGTCCAAATGACATTCGATGATTTGGCCTGGTTTTACCACATCAAGACCCGCGTGGCGAGCCATATTCTTTTCAGTAATGGTCATACCCATATTATTCTTCCTCCTGTTGTTCTAGCTCCATAGCTAGGAATACTGAGTTAACTGCATTAATATATGCGTTCACACTTGATTTAACGATATCGGTGCTAATACCACGACCATGGTACAAGCGACCGTTATATTCTACCTTAAGGGTTGCTTCCCCAAGGGCATCTTTACCTGCTGTGATGGCGCGGATTTGGTAATCTTTTAAGCTAATTGGCAAGCCAACCACACGTTCAACCGCTTTAAGAGATGCGTCTACTGGACCATCACCTACGGCAGCATCGGCTTTTTCACCTTCTGGTGTCATGAGGCGAACGTCAGCATAAGCATAACCTTTTTCACCCAATTTGTAATATTGAGCCACAAGCTCGAATGCTTTTTTGTGATGTAAGTTATCTACTACAAGAGCGACGATGTCATCGTCGTATACTTGTTTTTTACGGTCTGCCAATTCTTTGAATTTAGCGAAGAGGTCATTGATTTTCTCTTCTGTGAAAGATTGGAAACCAAGTTTTGCCAAATGATCAGCAAAGGCATGACGGCCAGAGTGTTTACCCAATACGAGGTCTGTTTTTTCAGCCCCTACGGACTCAGGAGTCATGATTTCATACGTTTCAGGGTTGCTCATCATACCATGTTGGTGAATACCAGACTCATGAGCAAAGGCATTAGAGCCAACGATTGGTTTATTTGGAGGAACTACAACACCTGTTAAACGACTCACAAGTTTAGATACTTTCGTAAATTGTTTTGTATCGATGTTCACTTGAAGGCCGCCGAAGTAATCATGGCGTGTTTTAAGAGCCATTACAACTTCTTCAATCGCTACGTTACCAGCCCGTTCGCCTAGTCCATTAATTGTGCCTTCTACTTGGCGTGCACCTGCTTTAATAGCAGCTAACGTATTCGCATTGGCAAGACCTAAGTCGTCATGGCAGTGAACAGAGATAATTGCATTTTCAATACCTGGTGTATGTTCTTTAATGTAGCGGATTTTATCACCGAACTCATTAGGGTTCATGTAACCTACTGTATCTGGTACATTAATAATTGTTGCACCACCAGCAATGGCAACACCAAATACTTGGCATGCGAAATCTAAATCAGAGCGTGCCGCATCTTCACCAGAGAACTCGATTTCATCAACCTTACCTTTTGCATATGCCAATACGGATTTAACCTTATCCAATACCTCTTGGCGAGTCATTTTTAATTTATATTCCATATGAAGTTCAGAAATAGCAATGAATACATGCAAACGGCTACGTTCCGCATCTTTCAATGCATCAATCGCTTTTTGTACGTCCTTTTCATTAGCACGTGCCAACGCACAAATTGTTGCGCCTTTCACTTCGCGTGCAATCGTTTGTACTGCTTCAAAATCTCCAGGGGATGCTGCTGGGAAACCAGCCTCGATTACATCGATGCCGAGGCGTACTAGGCCTTTCGCAATTTCAATTTTTTCAGGAGTTTGTAAAGACACACCTGGTGTTTGTTCCCCATCACGAAGGGTTGTATCGAAGAAATATACGCGATTTTGATCCATAATCTTCACCTTTTCTATACTAATAAAACATAACGCTGTATTATATCTATCTATTGTAAAAGTTTAGTAAACTCCTAACTTAAAGTAAAGTATAAACCTAGAACTAAAGTGCGTGCTCGCAAGCGACTTTAGTAGGTCGAGGCCCTAGGCCGAGGACCGTTAAGCTAGCTGGAGCGTCAGAGCACCACTTTAATTCGGTCACGTAGTATGGTTGACTAAACTTTCATAAAAAAAAGCCCCTCAGAACAACTGTCGTTGCTCAAAGGGGCGTTATATTCATAACACGGTACCACCCTAATTGGGACTCGTTGCGGGTATAACGGAACCACCGTCGATGACTACTGCTGCATTCGCCACCAAAGCTCACGGGAGAGTGTCAGCGTACAACCTCTATTGCCTCGCACCAACCGGCAACTCTCTGAAAGTAGGATCTGTAAACCTTTATACCCATTCATAGCTTGTATTTAAGATATAAGGGTATTGTACTGTATTCTATAGAGTTATGTCAATTAAAATAAAATGAATATTATGCATCTAGCGTTCTTCTTACTAACTAGCACAATAAAAATAGCAGGGTGGCCGCCCTGCTATTTTTCGTTCATATGAGACTATGTCACATATTGACATCCCTTGTCATATATAGAATAACGCTTCACTATAGTATAGTCAATGTACCCTCTACGCAATCAATCTTAAAAGCTTATCCACTCTAAATTCTCAAAATTATATAAAATTCGTTTATCCATTTTTACCACTTGATTAGATAGCTCTATTAGACCATTAATAAATGAAATATCTGTATACCATTCCTTTAAACCCGCGTACACTTCATTCTCTAAATCAATAATGATGGTTTCTATGGGATCCCAAGTTTTGCATCTTACAGACTCGACCATAACCATGCTATTACCTATGAAAGTAACATCCCTACCATAAATCCAAAACGGCAATACTTTCCCCTTTATAGAAATAGAATATATAGCATCTCCATGAGGCGGTTCCGTTTCATATTGCGCTTTTATATTGTACTTTTCCATTATCTCATTGCTAGCATTTTCTATATATGGCAACATTGAAATCTTATAATTATCTGCGTTCATATAAGCTCCATTATTTTTAATATAAATCACAACAAAGAGGACTGTATATCGCTATTTGTGTAAAGAGTATTTTGCTATACTATAGGTGTTACCAATTCCTTTCCAAATCAGGTAACGGAAAGGAGGTGCATTTAAATCAACACGCTCTCAACGATTCTTGTAGCTATCATGGCAAATGTAATAAGTTATTATATTTGCAAATGGTTAGATTGGCTACTATCGATTATTGGTAACTAACCTTGGTTTGTCACCACGATCTGACAAAAAAGCCCTTGCTAGGACCGGCATCCTTTGCAAGGGCTTCTTTAGTGCATTTAATCAACACTTTGCTCTATCGATATTTTACCATAAAAAGTAAAATATTGTCACTATGAATAACTTTATTTACATATATAATGTAAAAAATCCCTCGGAGTTGCCGCTCCGGGGAATTTTGTAGTTAATTGCACAACTATCAATTGCCTATCTAGAATATACTACACTTAAAATAGTTTTTCAATAAAAATAGCAGGGCTACCACCCTGCTATTTTTCGTTCATATGAGACTATGACAAAACATGAAGTTACCTATGTAATTATCATAGTTCTGTTATCAGTAGTCACTATCATTGCACTAGTTAAGTAGTACAACAATAAACGCCTAACATATAGAGGAGTGCAGTCCTCTAACACGCTAGGCGTCATCATAATTTTGTTCAGTTTTAGATGAGCCTAACGCCCTAATCACGTTAATGGGCTCTCTTTATATGTATATTATAAGCTAATCAGGCTTAAAAAGATAGTACAGTAATAAACTTAATTAGTACCTACACTGTTAATCATTTCTCTTGCCCGCTCAACAGAAATAGGCTCATTAAATAAAAACACATGGTTCTGCCCCTTATATTCCCAAGATGCTAAGTAAACGGCGTCATCCACCATTCGATAGGTTACCGTCATACCATTGATAACATCGGTTTTCTGAGGTAAATAATCCTTATAATCACCTGCGATATTACCAGATAGAGTCGATACACGATACTTAATATACTTTGGCATATCGTCTACACGGTCAAAATATGTTCCTTTTAAAAGCTCATGATAGGCATACACAACTTGTAATACATCGTGATCCACAATGGATACATGTACGGAACGTAATCCCTCTAAACCACTTGACAACTGCGGTTTAAAGTTCAAATGTTGCTTAGCCTCAAATACAGTATCAAACACCTCTAGTGATTGACCTTTACGAATACCTTTATAGTCGCTATCAGTTATAGTACAACTACCAAGTCCATCGGGACATGGGAACTCATTTCGATCACCATAAGGCTGATCATAAATAGAATTACCATTAAGACGGAATCTCATCAAATCATCTGCGGACACAACATTGATGGAACCTATAAAAGCTAACGTAGCTAACACACATACAACCTTTTTCATGATACAATCCCCTGCAAACAAACTATATATAGTAAGTTAATTATATCACCTAAAAAGCTAATATTCTTATATTCAGAAATATTTTTCGTCCAGAAAAAGATATGTATTATGCTTGCAATTCGCACTTATAAGATTGCAATTATATAGCATTTGCATTACAATATAAGTAACAGGAGGTGATACTATGGCTAAAACGGCCTCTATCAGTTTGCGTATCGAGCCAGCTGTAAAAGCACAATTAGAAGCACTATATGCTAGCTTTGGCATATCCGTAACTGATGCGATTAATATTTTTCTCCACACATCACTAATGGAAGGCGGATTTCCATTTCAACCTAAACAACCTCGTTATAATCCAGAAACAGAAGCTGCTATTCAAGAAACGAAAGATATATTAGCAGGAAAAATAAAAGCAAAATCATATGCTAATGTAAAAGAAATGATTGAGGATTTAGGATCGGAGTAATCAGTTATGTTGAGATTAGTGCTTAGCAGTAGATAGTATTATCTTTAACTCGTACGGGTAGCCACTCAGATTTATTCTAACTAAGCTTAAGAGGAATGTGAAAGCATTCCTCTTTTCTATTCCCCAAAAAATTTAAACCAGTTATCATCATAAATCTATCTTATTTGATAGTATCTATCGCAAATCATTCTACTATTCAAAATTATTGTAGGTGTTATAATGAACTCAACAAAAGGAATGGGTGCTCATATGATACTAAATGCACTATTCCAAAACTATAGTTAGTAATTATATGGAGGAAATAATCATGACACATACACAATTAACACAACTCGTACAAGCTTTATTAGATGCACCTACAAGCAATGAAACAGTAAAGGAATTCGCTCAATCTTGGATTAATGCAGAAGGTACACCTAAACAAGAAGAACTTACCAAACAACTCGTATCCGTAGCAGAACAAAACATTGCACTTATCGATGAAACAATCGGCTTTGCAGGCTCTGAACTTGCTACACAAATCCTTGGCGAAGAAGGCGCCGCCAACCTATTACAACACGCTAAAGACATCAAAGCAGAAGGCGCAGAATTCTGCGACTGCCCTGGTTGCGTAGCAGCTAAAAATATTATCGATTTGAAAGCAGAAATTGTATAATACTATAAACAGAATATTACCTATTGAGTGGTTATCTACACATTGTAGATAACCACTTTTCCATACAAAAAAGCCCCTGTCTGATTGATATGTACTACCTTTACTGGTTCTCCAGTAAAAATAGCATATCCAAACAGGGGCTTTTCTTTATAAACTTGCTTCCACAAGTGCTTTTGTATATGGGTGTACCGCTTCTTTAAGTCGTTTTGATTCGATGGTTTCTACGATTTGCCCATCTTTCATAACGATGATTCGGTCTGTTACGGCTTGTAAGAGTCCGATGTCATGGCTGACGAACACATAGCCGAAGGGTTGTTCCCTATGTAGTTTTTGTAAGAGGTCTAGCACTAGTTTTTGGTTCACCGCATCAAGGGCTGATGTAGGTTCATCAAAGAGTACTAGCTTTGGGTTCATCAGCATAATTCGTGCTAATACAACACGTTGTAGTTGACCGCCGCTGACCTCATGAGGGTATTTGTTAACGATCGTTTCAGGTAGGTCAACATGTTGAATCCATTGGCGGATATCTTCCTTTGCAGCGGCTATATCCATGAGCCCATAGTTGATATACGGCTCTAAGAGAAATGCTTCTAAGTTCATCCTCGGTGGAATCACCGCCAAGGGATTTTGGAACATCATCTGCATGGATCGGTATATGTCTGTATAGTTTTGAATGGATGTTACGTCTTTACCAAAGAGCCACAGATTACCAGAGGTAGGCTTTTCCAATAAGGCAATCAGCCTAAGCAGCGTACTTTTACCGGAACCACTACCACCAGCAATACCTACACGTTCATTGGGAGCCACGGAAAAGGATACGTTATCAACGGCGTGGACCGTATGATTGTGGTTTATATATTGTTTACAGATATTCTCAAGTTGAATCATACTACACCACTTTCATTACGGAATCTAACAAAATACGAGTATACTCATCTTTTGGGCATGCCATAACCTCTTCGGTAGAGCCTACTTCAACGAGTTGTCCCTTATTCATAACGCCAATGCTATTAGCAATGCGTGCGGCCGCCTTGATATTATGGGTTACGATAATAACTGTTGCTCCAAGAGCCTGTGTTACCTCTTTTAAAAGGTCTAGCACAGAGGCTTGCACGAGCATATCCAGAGCACTAGTCGGTTCATCGGCAAATACGATGCTCGGCTTCAAGATGAGGCTCAAAGCTATTGCCAATCGCTGCTGCATGCCACCGCTCAATTGGAATGGATAGGACTGCAAGATACGCTCTCCGTCAGTTAAGTGAACGAGATTAAGCATATCTATAACGAGGCTTACATCGTAGCTTTCACCATGGGCACGGAATAAATCTTTGAAGTGATTTTCCACAGTTCGATTTGGGTTTAGATAGGCGCTGGGATTTTGAAAAATCATGGAAATCTTTGTGCCCCGTAGTTGTCGCCAATCGCCATCACTTAAAGTGGAAACATCGGTGCCGTTTAACAAAATTTGACCGCTAATGCTAGCTTGTTTTAACATGCCGAAGGCGGCACGAACCAAGGTAGATTTACCAGAGCCACTTTCACCAACAATGGCAAAGACCTCGCCATTAGGTACGGAGAAGGATACATTACGCACCGCCTCTTCCGCACCATATGAAATTGTAACCTTATCAAATACGATACAATCAGATTTATTCAATAGTAGAATCCTTTGTTAATAAGTAGTAATCGATTGGATGTACTGGTACATTTTTAACTTTTGTAGTGGATACAACTGTTGCACTTGGATACAACAAATAGATATCTGCTACGTCATCAACTAAGATTTGTTGTGCTTGTTTTGCAATATTAGAGCGTTCGTTTTGATCAAATGTTACTGACAATTGGTCGATTAACGCATCTACTTGAGGGTTAGAGTAGCCACCAACGTTTGCTTTTGCACCGGATTTGTAGAATAAGCTGAGGAACCAGTAAGGATCGTTTGTAGACATAGTCACTACATTGCGCTCTACTAAATCGAAACCATCTGTACCAAGTGTATCTACTTCATCAGGACTTTGTAGTTTTTTTAGTGTTACATTGATTCCCGCTTGTTTCAATTCTTGTTGAATTTCTTCGTATAAGCTTGTGTCTTTACCCCAAATAGCAATAGTAATCGCTAATTCTTTGCCATCTTTTGCATACATGCCGTTTGCATTCTTAGCGTAACCAGCTTGAGTCAAGATTTGGTCAGCTTTTGCTACATCTGTCATCGGTTTATTAGCAATCGCATCATAGCCTAAGTTGGCAGATGGAGGGAATGGTGCCGCCCCTGGTGTAGAGCCATTACCAATGATTTTAGCCATGGAATCATAGTTAATGATATGAGCAATAGCGGAACGCACAGCTTTATCATGTAATGGAGATGCTTCTGTATTGTTTGCTTTCAACATAAACACACGAACGCCAGCAACGTCTTGAATATTGAAACCGTCTTTGAACAAGCTACGGTTAGCAGAGTCCACTTTTTGAATTACGTCTACGTCTTTAGATTGCAACGCCATCGCGCGTTTATTGTTGTCTTCGATATCTTTTACAGTTACAGAATCAAGACCTGGTTTGCCGCCCCAGTAATCTGCGAAGGCTGCAAGTTCAATTGTTTCACCTTTCTTGAAAGAAGTGATTTTGTAAGGACCTGTAAGAACTGGTTTAGATGCTACGTCTTTAAGATCTGCAGTGTCCATGATAACGAAAGCTGGTTCAGTCAAGCTAGATAACAAGGAACCATTAGGTTCTGTTGTTTTAATAATCAAGTTTTGACCATCTACTGCGATAGATTCAATCTTAACAGCTTTTGCAGAACGAGCACTTTGTTTCATTGTGTACTCGATGGACTCTTTTACCTTTTGTGGCGTCATTGGAGTGCCATTGTGGAATTTAACATTTTCACGGATGTGGAATTTCCATGTTGTAGGGTCCACATTTTCCCAGGAGTCTGCTAATTGTGGAGTAAATTTCATATCTGGTGTTACCGTTGCCAATGTTTCACCAGCGCCGATACGCGTCAATGTCCACGCATCCCATTCGTGAGTTGGGTCTAATGTTTCACCAAACCAATACAAACCAACATTCATATGCTTCCCTTGTTTGTCGTCTTTAGCAGTATCATTGCCACAACCAACTAAGAGAGCTACCATGCATAGCATGGACAAACATGCTAATAACCAACGTTTCATAATATCTCCTTTAAAATACATTGCCTCGTCGAGGCTTTCACCATAAAAAATCTATACACAGCACGGTTAACGAGATACATCGAGGGCATCGCGCAACGCATCACCAATATAGTTAAATAAAACAACAGTAATAAAAATAGCGAGCCCCGGGTAAATTAGCAGCCACGGCGCCGTTTGTAGAAAATCTCGGGAACTCAACAGGATCGCGCCCCACTCCGGATCCGGTGGTTGTACACCGATGCCGATGAGCGAAAAACTGGCTACCAAAATGATGGCGTCCCCTAAATGTTGAATAATAACGATCACCAACGGTGGCAATACATTCGGCAGAATATAGCGCCACAGAATTCGTAGATTTGAAGCACCTGACATACGAGCAAAGGTAATATACTCCGCGTGGCGTTCAATCTGTACGAGGCCTCTAGTGATACGGGCATATTCCGCCCATTTCGTAATGCACAAGGAAATGATTACATTCGTTATGCTAGGTCCCATAATACCGATGAAAGCAATGGCAATCACCATGTTCGGGAACCCTAGTACCAAATCAATCAAACGAGATAGCCAGCGGTCAATACGAGGCGTAGAAAATCCTGCTAATCCACCAATAGCGATACCGATGGCCCCACTAATGCCAATGATGGTGAAAGCAATCCCTAAAGAGGCTTTACCACCGTACAGAATACGAGACCACACATCACGACCGAGTTGGTCCGTACCTAATAGATGGGTACTACTAATGTCTTGTAAGCGGTCCGCGATACTCGTCGTTTCAGGATCAAAGGGTGCTATATAGGGAGCGCATAAGAAAAATGCGATCCACAGAGCTGCTAATACCAACATAACGTATAAAGTATAGGGCTTTTGTCTATTCATAAGAGCCTCCTTTTATGGCGGCTCTTCGCTTCGGATTCAGCCAAACACTCAATACATCAATGATGATATTAATTACGATGAACACCAAGGTAATCCAGATGATATAACCTTGCATCAATATATAATCGCGAGCCATAATGCCTTGTACCATCATGTAACCAATACCTTTTATGGAGAATACCGTTTCAATAACGGCAGAGCCACCTAGCATAGCGCCCATAGTTACCCCCATCATAGGCAACAACATAAGTCCCACATGAGGGAATATGTAACGGGTGTAGACCATCCATTCTGGCAATCCTAATGCTCGCGCCCCCTGTACAAAGGGCTGTCGCGACACTTCTAAAATAGCATTGCGCAATCGACGAATATAGAGGCCACATATCCATAAAGCAAGGGTTACCGCGGGCAATACATAGGCAGAAAAGCCATTGGTATTCGTTACCGACACTAGCTGTAATTTAACACCGAATAAGTACAGTAATAATAAACCGACCCAGAACCCAGGGATTGCTAATGCTAGGAATGTAACGAGACGAACTCCATGATCAATCCATGAGTCTTGATACTTTGCAGATAACATACCGAGCGGTATGGTCACCACTATCCCCATAACAAGAGCTAAGGATACTAGCCCCAAGGTATTAGGCAAGGCGCCACCAAGAATGGTCGCTACTGGTAAAGCATACAGAATAGACTCACCAAAGTCCCCTTGTACAATTTGACCTAACCAACGTAGGTATTGTTGCCACCAAGGGTCATTGAGCCCTAACTGCTCTCGTATCTGTGCAACTACAACTGGATCTGGTGTAGCCCCTACGAGATTAAACTTCATCGACACGGGGTCGATAGGAGATAATTTTATCAATACAAATGTACCGATAGTAACTACCAATAAAATACCTACAATACTCGCCAAACGCTGTAGTATTAATCGATACAATACATCACCTGCCTTCTTTATCACAAAATAGCTATATTTATATTCTATCAATGTAATACTTAGATAGATATACCCATACGGGTATTTAGAATCGTTATCATTATGAAAGTTTTGCATACCAACAAAAACGGCCCCTCATATGAGGAGCCGCTTCTTATATAACCCTTACAGTGTCCATGCGAGTGCTTCACCACAGCTCGCATGCCTATCCCACTAGGCTGGACTGTTATATTATTTTGTATGTGCTGTAGGTGCTACAGTGTTAGCAATAATCGCTTTTGCCATGTCGCGATTTACAGGGCGTTCAAAGTACATCGCATGGTTTTGACCATCTTTTGTCCAACCAGCGAGGTATACCATTTTTTCGCCACCTTTGAAAGTAACCTTTGTACCGTTTACCTTTTCTGTAGCTGTAACGCGATAATCCTTATGATTACCACTGATATCACCTTTTGTAGTACCTACGCGATAAATGATACGCTTACCTGCCGCTTGGTTTCGCGTTGCATCTTCACCAGCTTGGTAAACATACACAACTTGCAAAACATCTTTATTGATTGTACTTACAGACTCAATATTATAGCCTACAGGCAATACTTTAGGCATTTGAGGTGTAATGTTCATGTATTTTGCAGCCTCAGCCACAGTAGCAAACTCATGAAATGGGCTTGGCATACTAACTATAGGCGCTGCCTGTTCTGCTACCCTAGGTTTAGCTGGATCTGGTTTTACATCAAAAGTGCCTTGCGCACCAGCAACAGTGTAAGAACCTACACAAGCACATGCAATTGCCATTAATACAAATTTTTTTACCATGGGTATAATCTCCCTTCGCGTAACATAAAAATTATTAAAAACACATTTATTTTGTATGTGATTTTTCCTCAACAATATTATGGATAATAGCCTTCGCCATATCTCGTGTAACGGGACGCTGAAATTCTAAAGAGTGATTTTGTCCATCTTTCATCCACGATGCAAGATAGACCATTTTCTTACCACCTTTGAAAGTAACCTTTGTACCATCTACACTTTCAGTTTCTATAACCTTATGAATCTTATGGTCATCGCTGATATCACCTTTTAATTTAGTAGATGTACGATAAAAAATAAGAGCACCACCGGCTTTATTTACGTACGAATCTATACCGGGTTCATACACGTACACAACTTGTAAAATATCTTTCTCAATAGTAATGACAGATTGAATATTAAATCCTACAGGCAATAGCTTTGGCATCTGAGGTCTAAACCCTATATATTCAGACGCTGCGTCTACAGTGGTAAACACATGTACAGGACTTGGCATAACAACGCCAGGAACAGCTGCTTCAACAAACATTTCTAAGGGTCCAGAAACTTTAGTTTGTGCATCCGTAGTACCTTGAGCCTCAACAACTCCATAAGTACCTATACAGACGCAAGCTAACGCCATCAACAAAGATTTCTTTAGTATTGAGGTCATAATAATATACTCCACAAAATACATTTTGTAAAATTATATTTATCAAAATACGCTTAATAAGTATATCCTAAATGATATAGGATTTCAAGTAATAAATGCTACCTATATCATTTAATAAGCTAGGTATTTAGCCTGTTATTTCTTATGTACCATAAAGCCTGCCGCTTGTTGGTTCGCCATGATGGTTACATCAGAGATTTGCAAGCGTTTAGGTTGGTTTGTTACATATAGTACAACATCGGCCACATCCTCTGGTTGAACAGCCTCAATACCAGTGTACACAGATTTAGCTCGTTCCGCATCACCGTGGAATCGTACTTCGCTGAATGGAGTTTCTACGATGCCTGGTTGAATGGTAGTAACCTTAATATCTGTAGCAATAGTATCCATGCGAATACCATCAGCTAGCATCTTAACAGCCGCCTTTGTTGCACAGTAAACGGCACCACCTGGGTATGCATAAATCCCAGCTGTAGAGCCCATATTTACGATATGACCTTCATTTTTATCAATCATGAAAGGAAGTACTGCCTTTGTTACATAAAGAAGTCCTAATACATTCGTATTAATCATTGTGACTGCATCTTCTACGGTACTATCTTGGAATGGATCGAGTCCCTGTGCCAGACCTGCATTATTTACAAGTACATCAATGCCACCAAAAGCTTCGATAGCAGCAGGAACCTTGCTTTCAACATCCTCGCGACTACGCACATCAAGAACTAAAGTCGCAACACGCACGCCATGCTCCTTAGATAAACGAGCCTGTACCTCGCCCAATAACTCAACACGACGACCAGAAATCAATACATTATCGCCATGCTTTGCATAAGCCTCAGCAATACAAAGACCAATACCAGACGTTGCACCAGTGACAAAAACATTACGAGCCATAAAAGCCTCCTCATCATCAATCCGTTTTATTCTATCAAGTTCATTATACCATTATGAAAATAAAAAAACGCTACCCTACCCCCTATAATCTATAAAAACAGTGTATACATAAGTTGATGCAGGTAATAATTGAGCCCTACTACAGCTAGAAAATAAATAGAGATACCTATCCGAAGCCGCCTTGGGCGCTACACCTCCCATTCCGCCCTTCCCCAAATGACATATTGACGCATCTGAAAGGAAATCGTATAGAGATGAAAAAGGATTACCGTTCCGGAAGCGACTTAGGTCACTATGGAGCCTTTCGGGACGGTAATCCTTTGTAATCATTTATATAGTTTTATTTCAGATGCGCCAACATATCGTTGAGAACTTCCATGCAATCCCCAACAATCCCATAGTTCGCGTGTTGGAATATTTCCGCCTTCGGATCGTTGTTAATGGCCACGATTGTATCGGCACCAGAGATACCGCTTACGTGTTGGATTGCGCCAGAGATACCAAATGCCAAGTATAGTTTAGGGCTTACGGTTTTACCGGTTTGACCTACTTGATATGGCAATTCAATCCAGCCTTTTTCAACGAGTGGACGTGTAGCGCCTACAACGCCGCCGATAGCATCGGCGAGTTCGTAGAGTTTATCAAAGTTTTCCTTTGAACCCATACCACGACCGCCAGCTACGATGATATCCGCTTCTTGGATATTATAACCAGACTTGCTGAATGGAATAAAGTCTAGCCGTTTGGTGCGAATGTCTTCGGGCTTGAGGTCAAATTGTTCAAGTTGGATACGGCCCCAACTGTCCGCAATGCGCTCAGGTTTCTTAAATACATTAGGACGAACAGAGCCCATTTGTGGACGATGGTTTGGCGAAATAATTTCCGCTAAGATATTGCCGCCCAAAGCAGGACGAGTCCATTCAACTAGGCCTTCTTCTGTATCTACCGTTAGGATAGTGCAATCTGCTACAACGCCATTTTGCATGCGACCAGACATGCGCGGTGCTAAGTCTCGACCATTATTGGTTGCACCAATCAATAGGATATTAGGTTTATGGTCTTCAAAGAAGTCGGTTAACACCTTAGTGTAGCCATCCGTTGTATAGTATTTCAAGAGGGGACTTTCAAAAACGTGAACAATATCGGCGCCATGTGCTACCAGTTCCTCTGCTTCGGTTTGCACATTCTCACCAAGGAGCATAACTTGAACGAGCTGGCCCAATTCCTTAGCAATGCGGCGAGCCTGACCGATCAATTCGTACGTAACGGGATGCACAACGTCATCGATGGTATCCGCTACTACATAGACATCTCTATATTCATCAAAATTAGTAACGGCCATTATCGGTCACCTCCTTTGGAAACATCAGCACTTTTAGCAGCCTCTGCGGCAAATGTATTTGGTTTTATCTCTTCTACCTTTGCTTCGCTAGGCACTACGCTTTCAACAGATGCAGCACGTTGCACAGGGTCTTTTACATCAACCCCTTCATCCTCTGTAGAATCTACAACAGGTACATCATTAGGCACCAAGAGATGGGCGAATTTTTCAGGCTTGATGTGGTATGCCAATTCAAGCACCTTTTTTGCGCCTTCATCGATAGATGAAAGCATTTCTACCTTGCCACGAAGTGGTGGTTGGTACACCTTACGCACACGCGTAGGAGAGCCTGTAAGGCCAATGCGGCTTTCATCAATATGAGGCATATCACGCAATGTAATATGAGAGATGGTATAACGTTTTGCATAAATAGAGCTCCAAAGACCTGGTTGACGTGGTTCATTGAGTTCAGCTGTAGCTGTTACAAGCAATGGCAACGGAACCTCTACGATTTCATAGCCATTTTCATGTTGCCGTTTCACAACTGCTTTTTGTGCAGCTTGATCAACGGATAGTTCACAGGCATAGGTAGCTTGTGCCATACCGAGTTCCTCTGCAATTTGAGGGCCTACTTGTGCCGTATCGCCATCGATAGCCTGCTTACCGCAGAAGATAATTTGGAATTGACGGTTCATAGTCCGTTGAATATGACGGATAGCAGACGCAATGGTATAGCTAGTAGCCAATGTATCGGCACCACCGAACGCGCGGTCTGTCACGAGTACTGCATCATCGGCACCGAGGGATAAACACTCACGAAGAGCTGCCTCAGCCTGTGGAGGGCCCATGGATAGAACGGTTACACGACTACCTTCATATTGGTCTTTCACCGCAAGAGCCGCCTCTAACGCATGCATATCGTCAGGGTTTACAATGCTAGGCAGGCCTGTGCGGATGAGATTATTTGTTTCCGGATCTAGCTTGATTTCCGATGTATCCGGAACTTGTTTTATACAGACTAATAATTCCATGCACTCACCCCTGTCTAAACTCTACGCCCTTGGCGTTACGAGGATATTTCCAAGTCTTAACAACACTGTGTCCACATAATACGCGACATGTGCCACATTCGAGGCAGCCCGCAAAATCAAAGGCTAGCTTGCCATCTTCTTGTAATGTATATAGTCCTGCGGGACAACCATTAACGAGTTTCATCGCCTCTTCTCGGCTTACGCTTTCACCATCAATAATGATGTGAGGACACGTTTCGTCTACATAGTATTTATTGGCGCCCAAACGCTCTTCTAATTTCATAGGGAACGCACCCCTTTCCAAGCATCACGAATCAAGGTAAATAGGCCAATATCTCCGACACGGCGCATAATTTTTTTCATCATTGGAACTGCACCATCACCGTTTACAGTGAATACGTCGCGCATCAAATTGTTAACAAATGTTGGGTATTCATTGAAAATACGAGGATTTGTGCCCAAGAATTTCGGTACATGTTTATACAATTTTAAATCATGACGCAACCAAGACGCCTTGATTTGTTTTTCATATAATTTTGGTACACGGTCCATATTTTCATCGCGCAACGCCACATTAACTGCATCCGCCGCGCATATACCGGACTCAATGGCAAGGTCCATGCCACGAATTGTATAACCGAGATTCATACACATACGCGCCGCATCGCCCACGATGATGTAACCATTACCGCCCAATTTCGGCATCGCTTTATAGCCACCTTCAGGCACGAGATGTGCACTGTGCTCCTTTAATTGACCATTTTTCAAGAGCGGTGCAATTCTAGGATGACTAGTGAAAGCCTCTAGCATTTCGTCTACGGATTTGCCCGCAGAACCGATGTCTTCAAGACCTACAACCATACCTACAGATAGACTAGCTTTATTGGTATAAATAAAGCCACCACCAAGGAGACCATCTGTCATGTCCCCCAAGGTGAGCCAAGCCATTCCTTCGTCACCAGATAACATAAGGCGATTTTCGAGGTCCTCTTTTTTAAGTTTATACACCTCTTTTACACCGACTGCCATCGTCTTAGGATCGGTCGGGCCAGTTAAACCAGCCTCTTCTAAGAGCACTGTATTAGCACCTTCTGCGATGATAACAAGCTTAGCATACACCTCATCATCGTGACAACGAACACCGACAACGCGTCGATTCTTGCCTTCACCTTCCGTGATAAGCTCCGTTACCTGTACATTGGAAACGAGCAAAGCCCCTTTTTTCTCAGCCTCTTCAGCGAGCCATTTATCAAATTTAGCGCGCAACACAACATAGGACTCTTCATTTTCTTTCACATCTTGGCAACTATATTCAATGGTTGTCATCTCATTGCCAGCACCGATGGAAATACGTTCCTTCGTCACCTTTCTTTCAAGAGGCGCACGGTCCCTAAAATCAGGCACCAATTTCTCTAACGAATGCGTATAAATACGACCACCCATCATATTCTTTGCACCTGGCGCCATACCACGCTCGATGAGCAACACCTTTACACGCTGCTCCGCCAACCGCAACGCCGCTGCAGCACCTGCCGGCCCTGCACCAACGACGATGACATCAAATGTTTCATTTCGATCTATTGCCATATACTCAGCTCCTTTTTATGAAAGCCTAACTTACATAAGTTTATATATTATATATTCACGATACAGATTGAAAATACCTTTTTAACATACCACATGTACATGAAAATTTTATAAGAAAATTAAAAAGGGCCTGCGTAGCCCTTCCCCTTTCCCACATAAAGTTTTTAGAAAGGCTGTAGGGGGATTCTATAAACGACTTTGGCCCTGTTCCGAAGGAACAGACCTGGCCGGTGGAGGCTTTTAGAATCCCCCTACAGCCGCCCTCAAAAAAAATTATAAATTTTTCTAGCTTTCACACAAAAATTGGCGTATGATAATATTAAGAAAGTATATATATACGGAGCAAGACACGTATAATACGACCGCATAATGCAAGACCACGGTCAAAGTAAGGCACTCAATATTTAGTATGTACCTAAAAAAGGAGGCCATATGGATCCGCAAAGAATTCTAAAGGCATTATCAAATCCCCATCGGTTAGATATTATATTGTGGTTGAAGCACCCCGAGCAAGAATTCGGTGTTCAAGTACACACTAATACTCTTATCGACTTTTCAAACAGCGTCAGCGTTAAAAGTATTCAAAAGCGCTGTGGTGTATCGCAATCGTCTGTATCCACATTTATGACTATGCTAGAACGTGCAGACCTTGTGGAATCGCGCAAAATTGACCAATACACCTACTACAGACGCAATGAAAAAGTTATCCGCGAGTTTGGCGACTGGTACAACAAAGAAGTATCCATCCAAGCCGATAATATCGACAAATTATTGGAAACAGTAACCTTAGACGATACATCCTATCCATCAACAGAGGATAGTTCTATGCTAAATCAACAACAAAGCATAGGAATATCTACTAAGGGACTAGACTATGAAAAAGATAATACCTAAACACAACTCCCTATCATTGCTTTATAGGGATCAAAAAGGAGCTATAGTGCTAGAGGCTAACCTCAGCAATATAGCTCCTTTATTTTATCGTTGCGCTTCGTATGCTCTAAATAGTTTAGATAGCAATTTTGGCGCTAGTTTTAATAATTCTGGGTTTTCGCAGAAAGATACGCGAAGTTGTGTTTTACCAGGGTTATTGTCGCCATTTAAGCCGCTATAGAAACCGTTAAGCGGAGCCATGAGCAATGTATAGTCATTGCCATCGTCCAAGGTTACGCGGCCATGTTCTGCACACCAGGCAGCAAATTCTACGCCATCAAAGCCAGGTTTTGCCACATTGCGCACATCGATAACGAAATAGATGGACGCTTCTGGATTGGAAATAATGAACTCAGGTTCTTCATCTTTAAAGCCTTTGTGAAGTTCAAAGATCATTTGGCGGTAGTAATCACGTTGTTGTTCATACCAGTTATGAAGATCAGCATGACTTTCATGAGCCAAAGCACCAAAGATATATTGACCAAGCGTATTAGCACTAAGATTGGCTGTATATTCAGCAACGGATTTTTCATAGCACAATGCATTATCCGTAATGATAGCACCAATGCGCAGACCACAAGCATTCCACACCTTCGAAGCCGTTTCAAGGCTAATACGACGACCTTCGATGCCAGGCACATCCTTGTTGGTCAAGGTCCAAATACTAGATGTTTCCTTACCTTTTTGATATGCCAATTCACGATATGCTTCGTCGGAAATAATCCATAAATTGTGTTTTACACACAATGTTGCATATTCAATCAAGGTTTCCTTGCTGAATAACTGACCCGTCGGATTATCGTAAGGGATAATCAAGAGTGCACCTGGTTTTGTTTCCATAATGCGTTTTTCCACGGTTTCAATGGATGGCAATTCGAACTCGCCATTTTCATTAAGGCTACGTTCTACAGCCACTGTTTTACGGCCAATACGTTGACCTACAGCATCGTAGTTCGTGTAGGAAGGGTTGAACATCAAGAGAGGACGTTCCTCTTCCCCTGCACCGCCACAAACACCGAGCATGATGATTTCCATCGCCATGGACGCACCATCTGTAACGAGTACATTAAGGCCCGTTGTATCAAAGCCTTGACTGCGCAAAATATGCAAAAATGCTTCGCGACATTCATCGGTTCCCGTCGTAGGCACATATGGCACGATGCCTGTACTGAAAGGACTATTAGTACTTCCTAATGTAAATAGTCGGCGCTGCATGGCGGGATGCATAGGACGCATAACATTGCCAATTGAACCATTTACCAAAACAGGTGGGTCCTTTCGTTCCAAAAATTTAATTTGCCCCATGCGGATCCCGGACGGCTTGCGAGCCATCATATACGGGGATAAAACCGGTAGTTCCATACAGAATCCAACTCCTCTTACTAAAAATGATACATATACATGGATATATATAGATACATCCTATTATAGAGGTTTTACTATAGAAAATCTATAGTTTTATCATATTAACTAATAGTCTTATCAATTTTCTTATTTTTTATACAATTCTTAGATTGTAACCTCTACACCAAAGCGGAAGTTGCGACCTTGACCTGGCCACCAATCACCAGCGTGGCCCCAACGAACGCTAGATTGTTCTGCATAGTATGTATCAAATAGGTTATTGATGCGACCAAATACAGTCACATTTTCACGCACGCGATAGTTAGCACTAATATCAGTAATCCAATATGTTGTACGAGGGAAGATGTTAGCCGCAGGACCTGGACGGTCGATGACACCGCGAATATCTAAATGAGCATCCCATTTAACATCGTTGTAATCGAGACCTGCATTAACCGCATGTTTAGGAATATAGCCATCACGATTTGCTTTGCGAGTTGGTGTAGCATCAATATGAGTATACGTATAACCGAGTCGGGCAGATACATGTTTCGTTAATTGTTTGCGTACATCTGCATTGATACCATGCGCCTTTTCTGTATCAAAATTATGGTATTCACCTGAGAACGCTGCAGGGTTTGTCATTACCCAACCAATTTTATCTTTTGTGCTGCGACTAAAGAAGCTGAGATTGCTGTTCCAAGTTTTACCGAATTTATGATGAACACCTACGCTCCATTCATGACCAGTTTCAGGTTTCAAATTGCGGTTACCATTTGTGCCATCAAAGAGTTGATATGGTGTAGGAGCCAAGAAGTATTCTTTGTACGCTGCATATACATTCGTTTTAGCATTCACATCGTAGCCAACGCTAATGGATGGAGATGTATGTGTACCAAATGCAGAATGATGGTCAACGCGAACACCTGGTATGACAGTCCATTTTGGAGCAACCTTCCACTCATCTTGTACGAAGTAAGATGTGTTCGTAAGTTTTACACCACCCATATTAAGCACCTTATCTTGGCGCCAATCAATACCGCCAACTACGGTATGATCTTTTGCTTTATACGTCACTTGGTCACCAAACGCACGAGTCTTAATATCTGTTAAATAACCATCATATTTAGTTTTATAATGATTATCTAATACGTACAATTGATGGCTCCAACGTTTATTGATGTTATTATTCCAAACAGCACGGAAGGAATCACTTGCTTCTGTACCGTAACGAATGTGATTAAGGCGCCCCATATGGTCAGAATACATCACATCGCCGCGATAGGTATCATAGAATACCTTCACATCATTTTTGTCATTGATTTTGTTGCCTACCATGAAGGAACCAGTATGGCTATTGCCATGTTGCGGAATGCGTTTGCCATGACCATCTTTATAGGAACCGATGATATCCTTTTGGTAACCTACACGCCAGTACCAATCCTTTTTGCTACCTTCGTTCAAGAGAGCGTATTGTTCTAAATCATTGCTGCCGCCCATCATGCGAAGTTTAGTTTGAACACCTTCCTCAGGTTTTGCAGTGATTACGTTCACAACACCACCGATAGCACCAGAACCGTACAATGTAGACCCGGCACCGCGTTGTACTTCGATGCGGTCAATGCTAGACATATCTTTCAAAATCGTCATTGGCGGATTCACACCAGCGGCCCCCATATTGATGCCGTCTACTAAATACAATACCTGTTCAGAACCATTAATGCGGAATGCATTAGAGTTCGTATACCCTACGCCGCCGCCATACGTATTAACGTCAACACCAGGAACGACACGCATTGCTTCGTTCATGTTTGTGGCATGACGTTCACGCACATCGTCACCAGTCAATACGGATACACTAGCTGGTACTTGTGAAAGTTGTTGTTCACTGCGCGTTGCAGTAACGACAATGGTATGAGAATCTTGTGCATCAGCAGCTAATACGCTAGGTGCACTAATTGTGCTACCAAATACAAGAGCTAATCCCACATATAGAGATAAACGTTGTTTCTTTGATACTTTCATAAAAACCTCCACACACATCAAACTATAAATTACATACTATAAATATTTTGTGCCATAGATACCATTGCACGGGTCATAAATTGAGAATAACTCATGACCTGCGAGGAATCTACAAGATACACACGACGATTGGCGATGGCCTTAACGCCCTGCAAAGCAGGATCAGAGTAAAGCTGTTCTGCCGTTGCTGGCGTAGTGCCATCTGATGTATAGGCCACAGAAGGAATAAAAATAATATCAGGGTTAGATTTTATTAAATCCTCTCTCGTCCCATTATCAAAAGGGCCTAACCCTATTTGAGCGGCCGCATTGTTTACCTTCAAGTAGTTACACATATCATCGAAGGTTGAACCCTTGCCGCCTGTTAAACCAAATTGGGAATAAAACGCCACCAAAGGACGTTCTCCACTATGCTTATTGGTCAATTCTTCTACAGTTTTCAAATCTGCATCCATGCTGGCTATCATGGATTCATCAGATGCATGTAATAGCCCGGCAATCTCATGAATAGTAGCTTTTGCTTCTTTTACCGTAGTAGGCGTTTTATATACATAAACAGGAATCTGCATATTGCGCATTTCCCCAATCGCATCGGGAGACATCCAATTAGGTACTAATACTAAATCTGGCTGTACAGAGAGCATGGACTCAGCAGATGCTTTCACATGTTTCTCTACCTTAGCCGACGCGTCGGGTACATTATTAGGTACCGTACCAACAGCGGCTACGCGGCTTGGATCAACCAAGGATAGGACTATATCCTCTGTGCTAGCAGCGACAGGAACGATGCGCTTAGGTTCAGTCGGCACCGTAACAACAGTGCCTGTACCATCCGTCACCTGATGTGTGGCGCCCGTAGTTCCCATCTGTTTAGGACCACAGCCGAACAGCAGAAGTACCATCATTACTATGGTACATATAATAGGTATTCTTTGTTTCATACTAACGACCTTCTATAACACCTTCTATGGAAATATATAAGGACTGCAAATCCTCTAGCATCGTTGGAGATGCATCCCAGTAGCCACGTTGAGCGGCTTCTAACAAAATTTCCGCAATGCGCTGCAAGGCCCACGGATTTACATCACGCATCCAGTCTTGCACCGTTGTATCTAAGGCATACTTGTTAGCATAACCTTCATAGACCCAGTCGGGTACGATATCGCTCGTCGCATCCCAGCCAAAGCTATGGGATACCACATTGGACATATCCGATGCACCTTTGTAACCATGATTCATCATGGCTTCGATAAATTTAGGGTTCTGCGTTTCCCCTTGCACAACGCGGCGCAGCTCATCCGACAATGACCGCATCACAACGCGACTACGGTCGGTACTATCCCCCACATAGGCGCGAGGCGCACTGCCCTTTGCAGTTCGCACCGCCGCAATGAGACCACCATGATAGCTATAATAATCGTCAGCACTCAAAATATGCGTTTCTCGATTATCTTCATTTTTAATGGTCACATCCATGGTCGTTAATCGACGCTGAAATAGCCTCATATCCTGAGGAATATCCTTGTGTATGTGAAAGCTACTCCACTTGCTATACACTTGAGCAATATCTTCTACGGACTGCCAGTTTTTGCCTTCTATCATGGCGCCTACACCGGTGCCATAGGCCTGTGGCGGGTCACCGAAGATACGGAGTCGCGCCTTTTTAGTAGCCAACAAAGGATCCTCACCTTGCTCCACGAGCCAATCTACATCATCGTGAATATGCTTTTTCACATAGTTATCATCTGGGGACTCATCTAGTTCTGACACCATTTCCACGGCCTTATCAAGCCAACTAATGGCAGTAGGCATCATATCTCGAATGAGGCCACTGATGCGACCCATTACGTCAATACGAGGTCGTTGTAATTCTTCTAAAGGAATCACCTCTAGGCCTGAAATGCGACCATTGGACTGCCATTTAGGGCGAACGCCCAACATGTAGAGAAACTCACCTAAACACTGGCCGTGACTTCTAGAGTTGCTACTAGCCCAGAGAATGATGCCTACCGTTTCAGGATACCGTTGCTCGTTTAAGATATAGTCAGCAATGACTTGGTCTGCCAAGTCTATCCCTAGCTGATAAGCAATCTTTGTGGGTAGTGCCCGTTCATCGAGGCCATAGAAGTTACGCCCCGTAGGCAATACATCAACTTGACCGCTGGAAGGAGCCCCACCAGGGCCGGGTTCAACATATTTTCCCTGTAAGCCCTGCGAAATGGATGTAATCTCATTCTTTGTTTGCCCTAATTTAGGTATATACTCGCGCACAATGACTGCGGCCAAAGGCGCTAGCCGTTCTGGCACTGTATAATCTGGTGTATTCACCACATACCTTACAAACGCACGCAGTTCGCTCCAAATTTGATCAATGATGTGACTGTAACGAATCCCCTCGTCATTTACGTCACCTGCATGTTGCTCTATATAGGACCAATCATAACCTAATTCTTCGGCTAAGATTTCAAGACCCGATGCAATATCCCCTTGTGGCGTCCGTACAATGGCGGTAATAAATTCCTCTAGCTCCACACCTTCAGGTCCCTGCCCTAAAATGTGCAAGCCATTTCTCATCTGCATATGCTTTAGGTCGCTTAACTTTTCATGGACAGCTGTAATAAGATCGTCCATCTCCATTGCAGCGCCTTGTTCTTCATCGATGAGATGACACGCCATGGCTTTCTCTCGAATCACGTTCTCTATATCCGATACACTCTCAGGATGCTCTTGCTCAAAATGACTATGCTCATCGAGTAAGGCTTCTAGTTCTTCAAACTCATCATATAGACCAGCCGTCGTCATCGGTGGCGACAGATGCCCTACTAAACAAGCGGAGCTACGCCGCTTAGCCTGGATACCTTCACCAATAATAGTCGTCCAGTACGGGTAAATATTAGGTAACGAGGATATACCAATTTCAGGATAGCAACTAGCACTGAGACCTGCTCCCTTACCTGGGAGCCATTCTAAGGAACCATGAGTACCTACATGAATGACTGCATCCGCTTCGAAGACGTTCCGAACCCAATGGTAGAACGCCAAGTATTGATGTGGCGGTGGCAAACAGGGGGCATGATAAATAGCAGATACATTTTCCCCAAAACCACGAGGTGGCTGCACTGTAATCCATAGATTGCCATTGGAGAAACCCGGGATAATAACCTCATCATCGTAGACGAATACATCTCCAGGCGCCGCACCCCAAGACTCGATCATAGACTTTTGCGTGTCTGCTGGCAGCGTTTCAAAATACGCTTTGTAATCATCACTACTCAAACGCCCTTCTGCAGAAGCTAAGAGCTCATCAGTGAGCATAGACCTGTCATTCGTCATATGAGATGTGACTATATCCATCAACTCTGCACTCGTTTCTGGCACAGTATCTACGGTATAGCCTTCGTCTTGCATGACCTGTAATAGTCGTCGTACCGATTCAGGCGTATCAAGTCCTGCAGCGGACCCAATATTGGAATTTTTAGGCGGATAGTTATGCAGGATAATAGCTACCTTTCGCTCCGATACTGGAATATGTCGTAATTTAGACCATTTAATGGCCCGCTCTACAATAGCAGCAATGCGTTCTTTTACAGGTAGATACACATAGTGACCACGCTCATCAAAGGTTTGACACGCCACGACGCCACCTTGAATGACGCCATCGAGCTCAGGTTGTGATATAGATAAATTCACGTCCAAAGGCGTCACGCCTTGCGGATTTGCAGCCCAGGTTTTCTCATCCATGTATATGGTATAGCCCTGAATGATAGGCACATCCTGTAACTTTAATTCCTCCAAAGTTTGCGCCCCTAAGGACTGATAGGAGAATTTACAAGTATTTATGAGCACATCAAAGGGGAATACATCCTTACCAAAGAGATGATTCATGGACAGTTTCATATTAGGAATGCCTACACGAGGATTCGAGCCATACTGCCCATAAAAGATAATCGGATTGTACTGATGTTTATAAATTTCTTCGAATAAGGCCTGTTGATACTCAATATCCCCCATAATCCATTCGTCGCGATAGAAATACACCGCGATAGACGGCCAATCCCGATGTCCTTCGGCATCCATAAACTCATCATAGGTTTCGTAGATATTTCCATCGCGGCCCATGATGGCTTGCCACGGAATGTGGTCAGGTTCCTCCCATTCGGAGATTGGTTTTGTACTGAAAGCACCGTTAATAAGGCGCACATAGTTCATGACGCCACTGGTGCGGCGATAGCTTTCAAGAAATCTCCGTTGATTTTCGTCTATATTGCGATAGAGAATATCTGTTTTCTTAGGCTCTACCACATCAATCCAATACTTAGGATGATGTGCATACAGCCAACGCTCTAGACGCTCTAAAAATGGCGAATCTAAGCCAACCCCCATATTCGTTACGAGAACGACATCTGCAGCACGTAGGCGGCTTTCAAAATCCTCATCCCAAAGGGGCTGTTTTTTCATATTACAGATGTCCACCTCACCCTGTATTAATTCAGGATAGGTGGCAACAGCCTGTTCTATATATTGGATTTGTTTTCCTAAATTAGAAATATACATGAGACGACTCATGATCTACCTCCGCGATACTCGTAAAATATCATCCGCCGTAATAGTATCCATGGCGTAATAACTGCCATTCATTAATTTACATAATTCCTTAGTAAGGCCTAGCTTGATAAAGCCCGTTTCCGTATCAATAACGATACAGTCTACAGGCAAGGTCCCAAGAATACGAGCCCATTGTTTGGCCTCTGCTACGGGATCCTCTAAGTCCCCCGACGTAGCACGTCCATCGGTGATACATATAATCTGAATGCGTTCTGCCCGATGGGCACGCAACAATCTATCGCACATGGTATAGGCCATGCGTAAACCATAAACTAATGGCGTTTTACCACCTGTAGGCATAGAGGCTAATAGTCGCTCTGCGCGCTCTACGCTACGGGTGAACGGCAATAACACCTCTGCCGATTCCTTGCGAAAAGCAATGAGCCCTACTGAGTCACGGTGAATATAGGAATCACGCAAGAGGCTCAAAATAGCGGATTTCGTGGCCTCCATGCGATGACGTGCCGCCATAGAACCGCTCGCATCCACCACAAAGAGCTGGTATGCACCAATACGTTTTTCTCGAGCTTTACGGCGATAGTCCTGTGGTTTTATCACTATAGATAATCCCTTAGATTCTTGCTGTTCTAATGGCAGAGACTGCGTAGATTGTATTTCTTGTTCCACCTTAACAGCAGATCGCAACCGTTGGTAGGGTGCTGCCGCTCGCAATGTATCGACTAAGGCCAAGTCCTCAAGAGCATGTTCATCTTGATAGGCTCGAATCATGCGCCCTCTCGTATCCTTTGTTTTGGTCATGAGACGACGACCTGAGCCCTTGCGATACTGACGGTCTACAGTCTTATAAGACTGTAATTTCCAATGAAACATCTGGTTAGCTATACGGGCAACAGTATCAGGCAAAGATACAGAAGATAGCCCGTTAGATACATCAGCATCAGTGCTTCTTGAATCAGAACTATCAGGTTCCTTAGGGTTAGCGTCATTAGTGTCGCTCGTTTCTTCTTGATTAGCGTTGCCGGATACGTCTTGATTAGACGCTCCATCTTCGTTACCACTTATATCATTATTGGAATTATCTGATTCATTGGGATTGGATTCATCACCATTAGAATCTTCTCCACCCGAATTACTCGAGTTATCTACATCAGAGTCCTCTACTATTTCAGTATTCTTCTGCAACTGATTTTGGTCGTTTGTACTACTTCCATTATCCCCTTGTGATGATTGAGATTCTGATGCTTCATCTCGCTTCATACGATGGGGCAAAACATATAAAGCGGCTCGGTCTGCATGGATTGGCTTGCAGTACGAGCTGCCATCAAGAACTGCAAGAGATTTCATAACTTGCAGCAATACGTATTCTGCACCATGCCCTACAGTGCGTGCTTGTAGTGCATAGGATATGGCTAGTGAAAGCATAGCATCCGAAACAGCAATATTCTGAACTCGTTTAGTAGCTATGAGAGATAACATATCCTCAGCTGAAATAACATCTATTGAGCTAGTTTTCTCCTCACATAAGGCATCGTCCAAGTCTGATTGATTATCCCCTGCTATAGATGCTTCACCACATAGGATTTCTTCTCGATTTTGTTGCAAAATAGCAACTCGAGACTCTAGTGTAGATGCAGCCATAGATACATGCACATCGACGAGTTCCCACTCCGCATCATCTAGTGTTCTATCTTCATGATTGATAGTCATGATGAGCAGTATTTGACGTCGCTTCGCCTCTACTAATAAGGCATGACGAACCTCAGGTACCAGAACGTGCCCATCATCGACAACCCAACATCGAGTACTAGTGTCATCTAAAAGACCTGCGGACATAATCATCTGGCCCTGCTCTAGGGACGCTTCAAAATCGATAGTCTCTTGTAATTGTGAATTTTCTACATAAATGGGTATCAAACGATAGGGAATATGCCACGCCTCGAGGCACTGGCGAAGGACATAACTTTTACCCACACCAGTACCACCAGAAATAACGAGAGTATGAATCTGATTGTTTACAAGGCCTATTTTGAGGGCCTCTCGTACAGATGTTTCCATAGCTAGCCCTCAAGCACAGCCGTTACCACTGTATCAATGCGGTCTTCATCATGACCTTGCTCCTCAAATGGTAAACGACGTAAACGGTGCTTCAATGCTAATCGTGCTGCTATCTTGAGGTCGCTCTCTGTGATTTGATGGCGACCGTGAAAGGCTGCGTGTGCACGAGCGGTGTGCATCATCGTAATATCTGGACGATGACCATCAACGCCAACACCAATACTAATGCTTGCAATTTTCAACAATATCTCATCGGTGGGAATGATGCTTGGCAATAATTCACGAGCTTGTAATAAGCGTTCGTGTAATGCTTGTTCCGATTCCGCATAAGACGCTACGAAACTTACCGGGTCGTCGCCAAAGGCAAGACGGCGCTTGATAACCTCCATCCGTTGTGCTGGATCATGCTCACCATAGACCATGACGGATAAACCGAAACGATCTAGCAGCTGAGGTCTAAGGTCGCCCTCTTCGGGATTCATTGTTCCTACGAGGATAAAGCGGGATGGATGAGAGTGGCTCACCCCTTCACGCTCTACCGTATTGACACCCATAGCTGCTACGTCAAGTAAAATATCTACAATATGGTCATCTAATAGATTAACCTCATCTACATAGAGAATGTTTTGATGTGCTGCGTGCAAAATGCCTGGCTCAAAAGCTTTCACACCGTCCTGTAGTGCTTTTTCTAAATTGATAGACCCTACAACACGGTCCTCTGTAGCATTAATAGGAAGTTCCACAACGGTCATGGCCGTAGCCCCTGTCTCCATAGGGGGTAATAGGTTCGCCAAAGCACGAACCGCCGTAGATTTAGCAGTGCCCTTTTCCCCCTCGATTAACACACCACCGATAGATGGATTTATGGCATTGAGTAACAGGGCCAACTTCATTTCATCTTGACCAACAATAGCAGTAAATGGATATAACATAAGTCTGACCTCATTCGGAATCGCAATACAAGGATGTAGCCAAAAATAAAATTAGTAATATATAAAAATAACTAACTATCTAACCCAAGATACTTATTGCAGGTCTGGATCGATAGACATGTCAGTACTAGCATTAGTCTGTTTATACGCTTTGATATCCGTAGTCCCTTTTGGAAATACAAAGATACGTTGTTGTTTAAAGTATGGATCATCGTAGACCGCTGCCGATAGATGGAATGCGTTTCGTAGATTCTCTGCAGTCAGCACTTCACGAGGCGTTCCTACATCGACTATATGACCATCACTAACCAAGACGAGCTTAGTACAATATTTGGCAGCCAATTCTAAATCATGGACGACGATTAGAATCGTTTTGCCTTCGTCACATAATCTACGACCTTCGTGAAAGATATCATCAGCGTACACCAAATCAAGCGCCGCCGTCGGTTCATCTAGTAAGAGTACCTCTGTTTGTTGTGCCAAGGCCTTTGCCAGAAACACCCGTTGACGCTCGCCGCCACTGAGGAATTGTACAGACCGATTACGCAGATGGTACACGCCCACTTCTTTCATGGCCTTTTCTACGATTGCTTTATCCTCTGGTCCCTCTTGTTGCCACCATTTCAGATACGGATAACGGGCTGTCATCACGATATCGATGGCTTCATAATCAAAGGATACATTAACGGATTGTTGCATGTATGCCACATGATGAGCAATTTCCTTGTCGCTCAAAGAGGCGATGCTTTTACCATCCCACAAAACCTGGCCTCCAGAAATAGGATAGAGTCCACGCAAGGTTTTTAACAACGTCGTTTTACCAGAACCATTAGGGCCGATAATGCCGACAAATTCACCGCTATCAATAGAGAAGGACGCATCCTTTAGAATGTGGTTTTCCCCTAATGTAACGGATAGTGATTGAACATCTAATTTCATTAGGCCCCTCCTTTACTGCGCAAGCGGTGAAGCAAATATAAAAAGTATGGTGCCCCTAAGAGAGCCGTCATGATACCTACGCGAATCTCAACTGGTTGTGCTATGATGCGACCTAAGGTATCACAGAATACGAGGAATAATGCACCCCCAACACCGGCCATCGGCAGTAGAATTCGATGATCCGGCCCCACTAATAAACGCACAATATGAGGTACCACGAGTCCTACGAAACCAATGGAACCGCTAACACATACGGCAGTAGCGGTAACTACGGACGCAAGGAATAGGAATAACATACGGTACACCATAACAGGCAAACCTAAGGCACGAGCCTCGGTATCACCAAGAACGAGTACGTTCAGATGCCGCCCGAGCAGCATCAGAATAACGCTGCCCGTCACGATAGGCCCTACAGCTAGTGCCACATGATCCCAACGACGGAAATCAAGGCCACCGACCATCCAGAATAGGAATTCACGCAACCGGTATTCGTTAATCATCGTCAAAATGCCCGATGTAAAAGCACCGAGGAGCATACTAACGGCTACACCTGCTAGCAATAAGGTTGTCGTGTCTAACTTGTTATTGCGCAAGGTCAAAAGAATAGTAATCCCAACAGATACAAAGGCCCCTACAAAGGCAAAGGCGGGCATGTAAAACATGCCGAGAGATGTTACACCCAGTGCAATAGCGATAACGGCACCTAGGGATGCCCCTGCAGATACGCCCATGATACCAGGGTCTGCTAAGGGGTTCGAGAAAACGCCTTGCATAACCGCACCAGCGAGTGCCAAGGCACCACCTACGAGAAGGCCAATGATAAGGCGTGGCATGCGGATAAACCATAGTACCGCCTCTTGTTCAGCCGTAATAGGCTCTGTAAAGTTCACTGGTATACCCATACCATTTAAAATGCTTTGAATGCCCCCGCCAATAGGAATCATAATCGTTCCTACATGTAGTGCCAAGAGGCTTACAACACATAGTAATACCCCAATCAGAGTTATCGCCATGATTCGTTTTTTCTGTTTACTCATGAGAACTCCTTTCTAACTGAGGATACACAGTATGCATAATAGCAAGCATCGCTTCGCCGATATGCTGATTCATAGTATATAAGTATGCTGCCGGTAAAGGCTTAACGCGATGTTCTTTTATAGCTGGCAGATTTTGAAAGGCTGGATTTGCTAAATATCTATCTGCTAACCCCTTATCCATCCCCTTATAGGACGGAATAAAGATAAAATCTGGATTCATAACTAACACCCGTTCCTCCCCAAAGGGTATCCGTGGCGGTAAGCCAATCTTATTAGGTGCATTATAAATACTCATGTATTTACACATATCATCAAAGAGACTGCCCGTTCCCGTGTAACCATCCATAGAGGATACAAAAAGAACTGTCTTGCGCTGCTCTAGAGGTATGGATGCGCCTAGACGTTTCATTTCATCTAACTCACGATGTATCTTTTGATCGTAAAACTGCCCCTTTTCCTCTTCTCCTACGATATACGCAACATCCTTTATATTTTTAATAACCCCTTCTACTGTAGAGTCCGATGATACAACAACTGTTGCAATGCCCATATGGCGCAAGCCAGAAATAACATCAGCAGATGTATAATCTGGGGCTATAACAAGATCTGGTTTCAAAGCAATTATCTTCTCTAGAGGATAGGAACTCATAACAGGCTTAACCTGCTTGGCCCGTTTCGCTTCTAAAGAGTAATCCTCATAGGTGGACAATTTATTGATACCAACCAAGCGGTCTGGTTCTACAAGACCTAATAAAATCGTATCAAATGCAGAGGACAATGCTAAAATGCGCTTTGGATTTTCAGGTACTGCTACACGAACCCCATCGTAACTGTCAACATACCGCGTATGAGGCGTATGGGAACTCTCATTATAGGACACAAGTGGTCCACAACCTGTTATACATACACAAAAGAGTATCATCAAACATATGAGAAACCTGATGTTCTTATTCATGATGATACTCCTTGTATAGTTATAACCGACTGTAAATGATTAGTCTAAATAATTATCCTAATTTAAAGCCAATCTATTACTCTAGAATTTATATGTGTAGCTAACCTTGTAGTTAAATGGCTCATCCCAGTATTCCCAATCACCATTGGAGATAACATTGTGACGATTGAGCAAGTTCCGTGCATCGATTCGCAAGGATGAATGTTCATTGAATTGATAGCCTACATAGGCATTCCAAGCCACGAGGTTAGGATTGATGCCGCCATCGCGGTTTTTCAAGCGTTTCGTTACAAAATTAAGGCTTGAACCAGCAGTCCATGTTGGGCTGTTGTAATGAATGCCCCCTGTAAATTGCAACTTAGGATTTGCTTGTTCCCAGTAGGTCTTATCGATTTCCCGTTGTTTAGGATTCATATACGCTGCACCCACAGTTACTTTCAAGCGATCTGTTAATTTACGGCCATATTGCGCCTCAACGCCAACATTTCTAAAACGGCCACCATTAACGCGAATCGTCATTTTACCATTGCTATCTGGTTTCCAAGAGAAGAAATTTTTGAAATCCATATAGAATGCGGCAACCTTCCAACTATCCTTCTTTGTAATATGCTTATAGCCCAATTCATAATTCCAACCTTCTTCAGGCTTTAAATTACGACCGCTAACCGATTGATATTGTCGATTTACAGTTTTAAATGTATCGCTGAGGTTAGGCATGGTGAAAGCCTTACCTACGTTCATATACAGGGATGATTCCTTATTGATTGTATGATTTAACTGGAATTGTGGCGTCAACACTTGTTGATTCTTCACAGGATCCTTGATATCCGTATAACGTAGGCCTAGAACAGTAGTCCATTTTGGATTGATTTGATAGGAATAGCTACCGTATAGAGCAAGGCTATGACGATGAGGACTTGCATAGACGGGACCTGATGTAGTGCGGTACGTTTCTCTCTTACCGAGCACACCTGCAATTAAATAGTCCTTTCCACCTCGGAAATCCCATTCGTGTTGCACATCAAAACCATATTGGCGAGCAATATAGTTACTATCATTAGATGTGTAGGATGAAAGATTATGTTTCCGGTTTTTACCCTTCAAATCTCTATCATTGTAGAAAAGAGTTGCTGTTGTATTATCATCCTTGAAAATCAAGGATGCATTATTTTTCGTATCATCATAGGCATATGTAGTAGAGTGACGATTGCGGTTTGTTACGTTACTTTCAGTACTCACCTGTGCATAAGCAGATTTACCTTCAAAGCGGCTAAAGTTGAATGTCACCTTGTCGTTCACCTTACCACTCATAAATAGGCCCAAGGAATTACCTTTTTCACGAGCCGTATAATACTCATAGCCACGAGGGCGAACGACTGAGTCTGTACGAACTGGTGTGGAAGGATCTTGTTCACCAAAGAAGCCCCGTTCTACACCAATCAAGAAACGAGGCGTACCATAATTTACGCGATAGGAGTGACTGCCTCTATTACCAACTGCAACGGTAGCAGAACCGCCTTCTTTATTAGGTGTCTTAGTGATAACATTTACAACGCCACTCATTGCATCAGAACCATAGAGAGCAGATGCAGCCCCCTTCAATACTTCAATACGAGCAATAGAGTCCGTCGGAATAGAGCTAAGACCACCCTTACCATTAAGGTTCATGGGAACGCCATTTACGAGAATCAAAGACCCCCGTTCGAGGCCACGGATATTCACACGGCTATCCATAGCACCGTATTCGAGCCCCGATGCACCATAGGAGAAGGACGTAATACCTGGCACCATATTAACCGCATCAAAAGCATTTTTAGCACCACTATTCATGATATCTTGCTCAGTGATGACATCCATCGCTGCTGGCGTATCTAAATCCATAAGCGCCATACGATTTGCAGTAACATTGATAACATGTGTTTCTGTGTCAGATGATGTAGCAGTTACATCTGCTGCATAAGCATTCACAGTTAAACCCATCAAAGCCATACAAATAAGTAGAGACGTACGTCGTTTCATTTGTTTATTCATAACAAACCCCTCATAACACACACGAATTATTCATAAAAAGTACATATTTGTATTATTACACATTTAAAGAAACCGCACAAAACCCATACCCCCTATCAGTACTGGATTTTATATAAACCTCTACAAATAAATATTAGAACTTTTGTGTATAACTCAATTCATATGTGAATGGGTCACCCCAGTATTCATAATCCCCATTGGTGATAACGTTGTGACGGTCTAACAAATTGCGTGCATCTAGACGAAGTGTTGCATCCTTATTGAAATGATAGCCCACATAAGCGTTCCAAAGGGCAATATTAGGGTTTAAGCCACCATCTCGATTGCGCAACCGTTTTGTAACAAAGCTAAAGGATGTGCCAGCTTCCCACGTTGGGCTTTCATAGCGAATGCCTGTAGTGAATTGCAATTTAGGGACCGCTTGTTTCCAGTAATTTTCATTCATTTCCTTTTGTCTTGGATTAGAGTAAGATCCGCTCACGTTCCATTTGAGGCGGTCGGATAAACGTCTACCATATTCGGCTTCGATGCCCACGTTGCGGAATTTCCCGCCATTTACTCGCACCAAAGGTCGACCATTTGTATCCGGTTGCCATTGGAAGAAGTTTTTGAAATCCATATAGAACACATCAACCTTCCAATCATCCTTTTTGTTAATCCGCTTGTACCCAATTTCATAGTTCCAACCCTCTTCTGGTTTGAGATTTTTGCTGCTTACCGCTGTATAACGACGGCTAACGCTACGGAATGTATCGCTCAAACTAGGCATTGTAAAAGCTTTCCCTATGTTCACATACATGGAGGATTGTTTATTGATAGAGTGCAACAATTGGAATTGTGGCGTCAACACATGTTGATCCCTAATTGGGTCATCGATTATGGTGTAACGCAAACCTACAATAGATGTCCATTTAGGGTTAATTTCATAAGAATAACTACCATACACAGCATAACTATTGCGTTTAGGATGAACGTACACAGGAACAGCCGTTGCATGATAGATTTCTTGTTTACCTGTAACACCTGCGATTAAATAGTCCTTACCATCTCTAAAATCCCATTCATGCTGTACATCAAATCCATATTGACGTGAGCGATAGCTTGTTTCAGTTGCCTTAGCTTGGGACGTATTGTGCACCCGGCTCGTACCACGCATCGTACGGTCATTATAAAACAAGGTTCCTGTAGTACCCTTGTCCTTATAAATTAAGGAAGCATTATTGCGATCATCCTTATAATGATACGTCGTAGAATGTCTTGCTTGATTGACCGGATTTGTTTCCGTACTGATTAGACCAAAGGACGATTTACTTTCAGCACGATTAAAATTCAATGTTACCTTATCTGAAAGCTTACCACTCATAAAGAACCCCAATGAATTGCCCTTGTTGCGAGTACTATAGTAATCGTAGTGTTTAGTACCTGCATAGTCGTAGCGAATCGGTGTGGATGGATCCTGTGTGCCCCAGTATTTTCTATCGATACCAACGATGAATTTATCTGTACCGTATGACATATCAAAACGTTTAGACCCACGATTACCTACAGCAACTGTAGCAGAGCCATCCTCTGTAGATGGAGTCTTAGTAATAACGTTAATAACGCCACCTAATGCCTCTGCACCATACAATGTAGAAGCAGCTCCTTTCACTACTTCGATACGTTTTATGGCACTCGTAGGAATAGAGCCGAGTCCACCTTTGCCATTGAGGTTCATAGGCACGCCATTTACAAGAACAAGGGCACCACGGTCAAGGCCTCGAATATTCGTACGGCTATCCATGCCACCAAAATCGGCACCGCCAGCACCATAAGAATTTATTGTTACCCCTGGTACGGTCGCCACCGCATCAAAAGCAGTGGTAGCACCAGTATTTTTTAACTCCTCAGGTGTAATTACATTCATCGCTACAGGTGTGTCCAAATCTAGAAGGGCTGTGCGATTGGCGGTTACATTGATGGTAATATCTTCTTCATTGTTATTCGTTGTTACATTCGCTGCATAACCATTAACGGCTATACTAAGCAATGTCATCAATGTAGCTATATACACACGTTTATTAACTTTTTTCATCATCCTATACCTCTATCTAACAACTAACTATATAACTGCAAGTCCTTTTAATTGTTACATACATATAGGAGGCATGCAATAACCCATACCCCCTATATGTATGTTATTCCATATTATATATAATGTTCAATCGTCCATCCGGTAAGGTCTGAACCATGGCAGATACACCGTAAATATGGCGTATAGTGTCTGACGACAAAACGTCTTGAGGTGTGCCACTACATACAATATGACCATCTTTTAATGCAATAATGCGGTCACAATAAATAGCTGCTAAATTTAAATCATGAATGGCAGACACAACTGTCGCATCTAATCGTTTGACAATCGTCATCAATTCAAGCTGATACTTAATATCTAGATGATTTGTGGGTTCATCGAGAACAAGGCACTCTGTGCGTTGCGCCAGTGCTCTTGCCAAGATGACACGCTGTTGCTCACCACCCGACAATGTATTAAAATTTCGGCTTTCAAAATCACTAAGACCTACTTGGGCCAACGCATGGCGGGCGATTTCATAGTCGTCAATTTGATCTCGGTCGAGCAAGCCCTTATAAGGGGAACGGCCCATGAGGACCATCTCAAGAACAGAGAAATCAAAATTGACCGTACTATGTTGTGCCACAACGGCCATTTTTAAGGCCGTATCACGATGACTCAAATCACTCAGTTCTGTGCCGTCAAAGAAAATCTTGCCACCATTAGGTTGTAACACGCGGTATAAACACTTTAAAAATGTACTTTTACCACTGCCATTAGGGCCTATAATCCCCACAAACTCCTTGTCTCGTATATCTAGTGAAATGTCGTGAAGAATAGCTTTTGAGCCAAAGGCGACTTGGATATTATTTGTTTGAATATTCATTATTCCCCTCCAAATCCATAATTCTTACGCACTAACATATACACAAAGGTTGGTGCACCGATGAGAGAAATGAGAATACCGATTGGTAACTCTGCATGAGGAATGATGCAGCGACAAAGGCCATCAGCGATAACGAGGAAAATACTGCCTCCTAAGGCACTGAACGGAATCAACGTCCAATGATTCGTCCCGATGGTCATGCGCACGAGGTGAGGAATCAAAAGACCTACAAAGCCTATCATCCCTGCCGCGTATACTACAAAGCCAATGATGAGAGAGCTGATAATCAAATACACTTGGCGATAAGTATGTAAATCACGACCTAATGTAATGGCCACCTCATCACCGAGAAGCATCATGTTGAGAATTCTGCTTTGAGACCAGAAAAAGACAATACTTACGAGGACAACAACGGCAATAAAAGGCAACATATCCCATTTAGCACCGGCAAAGCTACCCATCAACCAATACGTAATGGTTTGGATGCCTTCCTTGTCGTCTGCTAAGTACACTACAAAACTAGAAAAGGAACTACAAACGGCACTTAATGCAAGACCACCTAAAATCAATTTAACCGAATTTGGACGGCCTCCTAAGTTGGAGATAAATAAGACGCCGAAGGAAATCGCCATGGCCCCGATAAAGGCCATAACGCCCACGAAGTTTTCCCCAAACATCACGCCTATACCAAATAAAATGGCTACCGTAGCACCGAGGGATGCACCTGAGGAAATCCCCAAAATATAAGGATCCGCTAGGGGGTTCTTGACAATAGCTTGCATGATAACCCCAGATACGGCTAGGCCTGCTCCGATAATGGCAGCCATCAACAAGCGAGGCATTCTAAGTAGCCATATAATGGTCTGTTCTGGGCCATTCAGAGGATCATCAATAGCTAATGGACTTGAAAATTGATCCATTACAATATTAAAAATTTGAGAAAGTGAAAACTGTACTGTACCAACAGAAAGTCCCCATAGAATGGCTACTGCTAGCACCCCTATGAGGACAAATCCGCCAGCAGTATATCCAATACGTTTTAGCATACTGCTCCTTTATTAATGAATTAAATCTGGTACCCCTTCTGGATAGAGGTTAGGGTACAACCCATGCGATACAATATCGATTCCATCAGATAAGCGAATACCCGGACTATACACTGCAAGCAATGGCAAGAAATGAACTCTATTATTGCGCAATGCATTAACACCTTGTAAACCTGGCTGCGTTAACACATAGTTCATGATTACATCCGCTTGACTATACTCTCCGTCAGAGACGATTAAGAATATAACGTCTGGATTTTGTTCAATCACATCCTCCATACTAATCGTTGGCGTTTCCGTATCGATTACATTTGCATGCAAAGAATCCCCTATATTACCGGCCAAGGTCTTATGCCCATACAGTCTAAAATGCTTGCCTTGCACCTCGATAAACAATGCTTTTGGCGACTTTTCATGCGCTGTTTGTGTCACTGTAAAATTGACGGATTGTTGCATTTCACTGATAATACGCTCTGCTTCTATATCACGATGAAAGATACGACCCAAATCACGTATATACTTGTATTCCATATCCATAGTTAGTGCCGACTGTGCCCCTAACGAGGACTCGGCGATATACACATTAGCTTGGCGAGGCTGCCAAAATGAAGGAGGACGCAACCCTTTATTCGTAAAGGTTGAGCGCCAGCCTACGAGCAAATCTGGTTTCATCATCAATACAGATTCCAAGTTAAAATATTGCATATCCTTGTACGGAATTTTATCATACGCTTCGCGATATTCTGGACGCACATACTTGCGATTTGGAATCCCCATACCGGCTACAATACGATCCCCTTCGCCAAGGGCAATGATAGTTTCTATGGAATTTTGCCACATAGCCACAACACGCTCAGGTACCGCAGTATAGGTGCTTTCAAAAGGTTCACCACGACGTACATAAGACTGTATCGTCACAGGCGACTGCAATTCGATATGAGGAGGCGTAGACTGCCCCCGCTCAACAGTTACCTGCTGAGGTCCACAGCCTACGCACAATAATAGACATAGTATTAATACGCTAAATCTAATCATTAGAATTTATATTTCGCCCCAATCATAAAGGAACGCGCTGGCATAGCCGCACTACCACGACCATTATAAGCACTATAACTAGTTTCATAAGCGCGGTTAAGTACGTTATTAACTACGATATACGCAGTTAAATCCTTCGTAACATTGTAATTTAGATTCCAGTCAACGATGAGGAATTGTCTATGAGTGAACGCATAATCACTGTTGCCTGTGTACCAGTTAAACAATAAACCAGAATAGAGTTTTTTATTATCGTAGGACACATTTAAGGAATAATGGTTTTGCGGACGCAAACTATTGATAGCCACGTTGATATCATCACTATTGTTATAGCCCCAGTTTGGATCAAGCACCCAACCACCTTTAGATAGCCATTTGTCCTTCATGTGAGAATAGGACGCACTCATCGTAATATGTTTGTTTAATTTGTGGTCTACAGTAATATTGAAAGATTGTTTATTTTCTTTCGCATTAACTGCTGTTTCTTCAAAATCACCTGTTGCATTGTTTAAGATTGGCAATGTGGCAATGGCATTGCTCATACGCGTGTAATCGTAGTGAACAGCTACTGTAGTGTTATTATTTTTACCAAAATTATGTTGTACGCCGAATGTGAAAGCATCGCCTTTTTCATCTTGCAATGGAGTATTAAATACACCATCCACAGATGTGTAATCACCTTGTTTTAATGGTCTCATGATATGAGTCCAACCTGCATACATGCTTGTGTTTTTATTAAATTTAATTTGACCATGTAAGCTAGGTGTTAAGGAGCTAATACTACCTTTACCTTGGGAAGTACCACTGCCAGAACCTTGATAGCTACCATAATTTACATAGCGCAATGCTGGGGTTAATTCTACATTATTACCAATGTAAATCTTATCTTGCAAATATGCATACAATGTATTACGACGAACATCATAAGATTTTAGAACCCCATTACGCAAAGACTTAGTGTTAAATTGAGAACGGCTATAATCGATGTTAGCAATGATATCGTGTTTATCTAATTGACGTGTCCATTGAACCTCTATGCCATTCTTAGTTTCTTTGTACCAGCTTGTTGGGCTACCAGCCATACCACCAGTATCAGCAATCCATTGACGGAGTGCATCTTTATTATCTGGGAATGGAGCTAAATTAGCATCTACCCAAGCATTAAATTGCTCAACCGTTGTCCCCGTTGGGAATGCAGCTTCATAAGCTGCACGTGCAGCAGCTGGTGTACCTCGCGTCCAAGCGTATTTATCGCGGCCTTCATAACGATGATCTAAGCGATACAATCTTACAAAGCTTTCCAATTGACCTTGGCGATCAAAGGTATATTTCAAATCTGTCTCTAAGTTTTTAAACTTACTATAGGAGCCATAATTACCATCTAGAGCATATAGATTATGATATCCAGGATTTTTAGAGTCTCCATATAGCTTAGGGGCACCTGCTATTAATTGATGATTTGCATCAACTTGACCTACAGCAGCATTAAAGATAATGCGACGCCAATCTTCTTGGTTCCAATATTTACGGCTTGGTGTAGAAATAGGATATCCATCATAACCTTTTTTATAGTTTACGGAGAACTGCAAATTTTGCTTCTTATTAAAATCATGGTCAATTCGAGCATTAAAGCCTTCTTCTTTCCACTTAGAACCAGTAAGCGTAGCTACTTCACCAGTATCACCGTCTTTATATTTTGTGTCTTGAGACATATTGCGCGTAGCTGTCACAAAATAACCAGTAGAAGCATTTTTACCAGCTGTCCCTTGAACTGTTAAGTTGTAGCTGTGCTTATTCCAGCTACCTGTTGCTAAATCAACAGAGCCATTGAAATTGCCTTTACCACGGCGTGTAATGATATTAATAACACCGCCTGTCGCATCGGATCCATATTGAGAAGCACCAGGGCCTTTGATAACCTCAATTTTATCAATGGCATCCATATTCGTTACTTCATCAATATTAACGCCTGTAGACTTAGACCCTCTTTCAGAGCTATCACCCAAACGGCCAGATGTAATATTGTCTACACGACGACCATCGACAAGTACTACAACGCGGGAATCGCCATTGATGGACACACCATTATTGTAGAATTGGTAACCATACTCGCCACCACGGTAGCCTGGGTTTTGGAATGTAACGCCTGGTACGCGTTTAATCGCTTCTGTTACATCACGGTAATGACGTTTTTCAATTTCTTCACGAGTGATGACTTTCACATCACCGCCTGTACGATAATAGGATTGCTCTGTAATGGTATTACCATACTCGTCCTTTGCAGAATCTGCTGTAACAATAACATTATGAACTTCATACCCCTTAAAATTCTCATCATACGCATTCGCTTGATACGTACCTAACGCTAATGTGACAGCAATCGCTGTAGATAAAAGATGTCTACGTTTCATATTCCCTCCATACACACGTATAACTATATAAACTACGGATACCTCTAATTTCCATAGATTATAAACACATGATTAATTCACACACACTTTTTGAAAGCTAATACTTGTTAGACTTATATACACTTATCTCTCTTACTTATTCTAGGTTATAGGTTATAATAACAGGTTCTGATTTAGGTTCCCCTGTTGTATTTACCGCACCACCGGAACTAGCCGCAAGTGAATATGCTGCATTATCAAGGATACTAGAGCCACTACTTTGTGTAATTTCAGCATCTACAAAATTACCTTCGCCATCAAAATGAACCATAAGATGAACTGCACCTGTAATACCTCGACGTACAGCCTGTTGTGGCATCACTTTATTAGCCTCTAAACTAGCAATATACCCAGAAGCATCAAAATAGCCTGAACCTTCTATTTCACTAGTGCCAGGGTTTCCACTTTTTGTGCCCTCGCCTTCTTCACCAGTACCACCATTACCAATAGGGCCACCGCCTGGACCCTTAACATCACCGCTACCAGGTATGCCTAACGGGTTATCCGTATTCCCTTTTAGGTTTACACTAGCTGTTTCATTGCCGCCTAAGTAGGGGTTAAGGTCTTTTAAACCAGGTGTCGGTTTACCAGATAAATCAGGCAATACACTACCCGACTTACCGCCCGCAGCATTTTCTTTATCATCAGAGACAATTTTCTCTTGCTGTTTCTTCTCCTGCTCAGGAGGTTCTGGTTGCACCATGTCAAGATTGATGACCAAATCTTTCTTTGGCGTTTCTGGTGGTTTTAAATGGCCGAACCAATCGCCTACAACACCCCAGTATGCTAAATTGACCACCAATGCAGCTATAAAAGGAATGCCATATCGTTTACTCACCATATAATCACTTCCGTTCTGTCGCTACGCTGACAAATCGAGCACCACTCATCTTTAGATTATCCAAAATGCTAATAACATCCTTATACGCAATATCTTCAGATGCACGGACGATAAAAGCTTGTTGTGGCTCTTTCGTAACGATGCCTTGAATTTCAGCACCCAATTGATCTGGTGAGATTTCACGTTCATTCAGATACATCTTATGGGTAGCTGTTAAAGAAATAGTAATAGGCTCAATCGTTTTTGCTGTCGATGCAGATGCCTTTGGTAAGTTAAGAGGAATTTGTTCCTCAGTATTCATATACAACGTACTCATCATGAAAAATACGAGCAAGAAAAAAACGATATCTATCATAGGTATAATCATGATGGTAGGTTCTTTTTGTATCCCTACTGAACTACGTTTCATCGTTGACTCCTAATATATAAATCCAAAATAGAACCTAAGCGTTGCTCCAATTTTGCAATATCATAGTTAACCTTATCTGTGCACCAGCTGTGGATGGCTAATGCTACGATGGCTACTGAAAGCCCTGTAGCAGTGGCAATCAATGCTTCAGATACACCACCAGTAATAACTGTAGGCGCCCCGATATCGCCACCAACGGCAGCAAAAGAACGAATCATACCCACTACTGTACCCAATAGGCCAAGTAAAGGAGCCATTGTAACCATCATGCTAAGCCAGTGTAAGCCGCGTTTTAGTCTTTCATCCATGAAACCAACTACATCATGAAGACGGTTTTCCAAGCCTTCAAAATTATATACGGAATCTACAATTGGTGTTACAAATTGACTAAGTGCATCATCATTATTCTTAATCGCTTGTTCTAATGCAATCCAATCATTCGCATTACGACCTGCTTCAATGCTAGACGACAATTGTTGAATTTCACTGTCAATGCGACGATACATACGAATTCGCTCAAATAAAATCGTACATGCTGCCAACATAAATAAAACTAGCGGATACATGACTACGCCACCGGCGTTAAAAAGATGAATTGCATACTCCATAATAACCTCCATGCATTTTAAGATTTACAGTAATAACTTATACGCTAACAAGTGTTACACACCAATAAGTTAATCATTAATCGATAAATTACGATTAATCTTCAATTAGTTTATTATTCCATAAAGCCATAGCTAATACAATAAACCTATACCCTGTATGGGTATTTATATTGAATGTATTTTATTGTATATATAACGATTTTTTCCATTCTATATAGACATATTTCTATTCAAGAAAAACAATAATTATACTCCAAAAAAATTACATTCATTAACCTTGTGAATATGTAAAAAAGCAGTCTATAGAACTTATTCCTACAGACTGCTTTTCCAGTATTTATCAGTATTATCAAAGCTTATTATATATTGTTATCGGAGTGCGCCTAAATACATATTTATTCTCTTCATTTTGAGTTATGAATATTTTTTATAGCTTTATGAAACCAAGCATGATTATACTCATCTCCATAAATATAACAAGGCTTACAGAGGATGAATCACTCGTCCTCATTACATAATATAACGCACGTACCAATGTAACGCTCATATCAATTTTACATTCGCACCCATTTAACGCTCGTACACCACTTGAGCCATGCTATAGATGCCTCGACCTACATGGTAGGTCTTAGCTAGCATTGATTCATTAGATACGATGGCAATCTTTTTATTCTTTATGGCCTTGAGATTTGCTAGCGCTGGATCATTATAATAGCTTGCATAAACTGCATCTCGATTATAGTCGGGTGCCCGTGTATCCATCGGCACGATAATAACATCAGGATCCGCCTTGATGAGGTCCGCCTTTGTGCCATAGTCAGTTAATCTTACACCCGATTTAATGGCTGCATTGTCTACCACTACATAGTTAAGCATATCGGCAACTAAGATCTTTGATTTGCCATACAAACCATTTTGGTTATACACAGCAACGGTCTTCTTCGGTTCATCACGACGCGCAAAGCGAAGTGATTCTGTATCGCGAATGTAGTTCATCATTGTACCGATGAGGCTTTCAGCCTTATCTTTTCTACCTAGTAATCGCCCTACATTTCGAGTTTGGTCTTCTACGTCTTTCACAGTCTCAGGCGCTCTAAGCAAGGCTACCTTGATGCCCTTATCCCGCAAAGGCCGAACTAGTTCTGTCGATTCATTCGCATCTTCAATGATAACAATATCTGGTTTTAATGCAGCAATGGCATTTACATTAGGTGCCACCCGTTGCTTAACAGTATTGGTAACTTGGTACGGCGCCTCTGTGCTAGCCACGACGGAATCACCGGCTAGTTCACTCACCAAATCCGCAGCATTAGGTCCTACTGCAACGATACGCTCCGCCTTATGGTCTAGCATGACGGTCTCACTCGTACCATCCACCATGGAGTAATGACCTTTTGAGGTCAATAGTCCCCAAATACCACCACTCTTAAAATCCTGCCAAGAATGGTACATACCAAGTGCTGCTATCACTAGGCCCACAATACAAATGGTTAAAAAAATCATTAAACGTCGTAGTTGCACAAGCTCTCCTCCTATGCTTTCAAAATGATATGATGTACTCTTTGTAATGCTCTACTCACCGTTATGATGTATGCACTATAAACTATCAACGGCGGCATATGACTTATATCGTTAATTCGCCGGCACGCTTTGGTATTTTACAAAATTATCATACGACCAATCGCCATATAGCCATTTCGACATTTGTTGCATCCCAAAGTACATCCATGACGAATAACTCATTATATGCATTTCATGAATAGGATATACATGCCCCTTTTTAATGGCCGTCACATTTTGTAACTCAGGATCCTTAATAACCGCATTAAGATCTTCTTTATAGTCAGGCAATTTATCAATATATCGCGTTGGTACAAAAATAACATCTGGATTGATGCGAATTAAATCAACTTTTGTCCCCATGTTTTCTTGCATGTTGAAAGTAGGGCTGCTCGCCCGATAGTCCCAAACATCAGATAGAACATTAGGATCCTTACCACGCTCTATGATTTTCAAGTTTCCTGCACCATCGATGCCATGAATCATTTCAATCATATCCCGAAGTACACCTGAACGATACAAACCATGCGTCGGATTATATAATACAATCACCGGTTTCACATCATTTTTATGAGGCTCCACCTGTTTTTTGACATTCATAACAGAACTATTAATCGAAGATTCTGCACTTGTACTATTAAATAGCTTAGCCACTTGCTTCGTATTAAGGCTTATATCCTTCAGGCTATCTTTCATGGTGTAAATAAACACGGGAATACCTGCAGCACGCAACGATGCCACTAAGCCTGGCGGCGTCGTGTCCGGTGCCACTACTACATCCGGTTCATAAGATTGTATAGATTCCACTGTAGGCTGCACACGGCCGTTTATAACAGCACCAGAGCTATAAGGAGATCCATCGGTGGCCACAATATAAGGTTCGCCGGCCACACTAACCAAGTCAACAGTCCCTGCCCCCAATGTGACAACACGGCGCACGTAATCGGGTACCACCATCACAGTATGTTGGCTATCCTCTATTTTCCGCTGATTAGCAGAGGCTAACATACGGCCTATCACGCCATGCCTAGGTATGACATCACCTAGTAAATCTGGGGCCATCCCAATAAGTAGGCCGATAGCAAGACAAATTCCAAGCACTACATAAGGTAACAGAACCCATTTTTTAAACATAAGTAGTCTCTCTCCGTATATCACTTACGACTTATACGATTTTCTTAGTAAAAGTACAAATTATTATTTAATAAAAGTACAAATTATTCTTTAGTAAAAATACGAATTATTTTTTACTAGATTTTTTCTTACTTGGTTTTGCTGCCTGTTTCCCTTTCGCTGGGCCTGCGGCTTTCACAAACGAGTTATTTAAATTTGTCGCCACCATGAGCGCCACATCCGCATTCGGTGTGGTCACGATAGATTGACCTGCTACGGTTACAGTAGGACCTGTGTAAGAAGCACTGCCCGGCTGAATTTGACCATTATGATACAAGCGAGCCAATTTACCAGCCATGAAATAAGCCCGTTCTTCACCTGTATAACGACCGCTATTGGCAGGGCTATAGATATTCACATCATTTACAAACACAGCTCCATTATCGACGTTTACGTGATTACCGGAATAGGTATACATGCGATCAATATTGTCCTTCACACGACTGCTCGTCTTAGGATGATTATTAGGGGTAAATACTTGATTCAAACCTTCACGATACAAATCGCCATATTTGTTGCGAAGAACTGCCATAGAAGCAGCCGCACCACCTACGTTATACGGGGATTCACTGAGAATTTGAAAACCCAATTCATCCGCTTTTTTCTCTTGGCTCATCGTAAATACTTGGTTCGCCATGTAATTGCCAGCAATATTAGATAAAATACCTACATCACCACTACCAGCAAGGCTTACAGCCGTAGATAGACTTACTTGTTTCTTAAGGCCATTAACGATGTCCTTGTGCTCACCATGCGCAATTTCATGGGCCATAACGTATGCTAATTCATCGTCATCCAAAAGCTCTAAGGCCCCTTGATTGACAGACATAACACGACCAATTGTAGCAAAAGCATTAAACTCGTCACTAGGGTTTGCATACACCACATAAGAACGCTTTACGCTAGGCGTTGCCACCAAGGTTTTCATGATACGTTCAACACGTGCTTGCGCCGCACTATCCTCTAAATACCCCGTTTGAGACTTAGCACGAGCTAAACTTTCAGCCTGCCCTTCCGCAGAATTATCCATTTTATTAACCGCAGTCGATACATACGCAAAAGCTAAAGCGCCACCTGCCAATGTTTCTACGGCCCCTGCAGCCTCCACTGTTGCAGGTACAACAGTAGCTGTCGTTAGTGAAAGCCCCATAACAGCGGCTAACATAGTAGATTTAAATTTCTTATTCATATTGTATCCTCTCATTCTCTCTCAATCGAAGTAGAAGCAATTAATTTTTAGCATTCAATTCTATTGCAACTTTACCTTCTTTTGATACTTCAGAACCATGCGTGTAACCAACCACATCAAAGCCAGCCTCTGCACATTGTTGGGCTATGCTTTCATAATTTTCATTCTTACCACGCGTACATGTAGAAAGATGTACCGTAGTAACACCTTTTTTCTTGAAAGACTCAATTTTCTTGGCTAGATCGCCACCACTATGGGTGAAACCTACCAACTCAATATCCTCATCTGCATAACGCTCAAAGGAATCCGCTTTATTCATAAATGCTTTCAAACAACCGCCACAAGAACAGCGCTGCATTGTATCCTCATTCACGAGGACCGCAATTTTTTTAGACATAAAACCTCCTGTCAAAACATTGTACGCAATAATTATACCATAATCAATATAAAACAATGTGTCTCAGGATACATTACTTACAAGAAACACCCTGATGTACGCCATTATACATCAGGGTGTTATATTACATAATAGCTTCTTCGCGGCCAAATTTACCGTTTATGTATTCCCCATAAGCGAGGAGAAGCTCTGTTTTATTTGTCATAACATATGGCCCTTGTTTTACCACGGGTTCATTGAGTGGTTCTCCAGCGAGAACGAAGATTTCAAGACCTTCATCACCAGACTCTACCTCAAAGCGCTCTCCATCATTGTTGAAAAGTACAAAGTCTCCAGATTCTATGCTTTCACCATTGGCACTACCTGTACCATTAATCACAAGAAAGCCTGTATTCCAAGTCATATTCTCAGAAATAGAGATCCATGAATTAGGTTGAAGTTTTAATTTGTAAATATTCATCGGTGTATGGGATTTAGCAGGACCTGTTATATGTCTGAAAGCACCGGTGTAAACGATGGCATCGATTGTTTCATCAAGAGATTGATACCGCCCCATTGTGGTAGCAGGTATATATTGATATGCAGGTGTATCGTTTTTATGACGTTCAGGTAGATTTATCCATAATTGTAAAGCATGGAACAAACGTCCCCGCTTTGCATATTCTTTTTCATGAAATTCTTTGTGCAAAACACCACTAGCTGCAGTCATCCATTGCACATCACCAGAATGAATAACACCACTATTACCAGCTGCATCTTTATGTTCAATGGAGCCGGAAAAAGAAAATGTTACCGTTTCAAAGCCTTTATGGGGATGTGGAGTGTCACCTGTATCAAAAGGACTGGCCTCGAAATAATATGGCTCGTTATAGTCAAGTAATAAAAATGGAGACATACGATCAAGCATAGGTGACTCATCGCCATCAGGGAAGTACTGACGTACTCTAAATCCAGTGCCTACCCAATGAATATCAGGAGCTTTAATAATTCTTTCAATTGTTCTTACAGGATTCATTCTATCACCTCTTAATCGAACAGGATTCATAATAGTTGTATTATATATGAATAGTTACTCATATATCTTAACACTATTATATCTATTTTTTTCGATATGTCAAGAGTGGGATATTAGAATAGTAATTTACATAAGTTTCGAGCTACTCAACTAATTTACGGTTCCATAATACCATTGGTGACGTGTGCCGCGAAATTGATTAGCTATAGTTAATTTACATAAATTTAAAGTTACTCAACTAGTTTACGATGCGATACCATAGGTGCTGCGCACCGCGGTATCGGTTAATTACAAGTATTTGAAGAAGCTCAACAGTTGTACGGTTCAGTAACATTGGTGCTTCGCACCGCGTTACTGGATGGATATGATTTGCCTCCTACCACTAGCCGCGGCTTCCTATCACACTCGCCCATGATCGTATTTAAAATAGTCTTTTAATGCACGGATCTAATGGTAGGGCTTCGTCGAACCTGATGCAATGGACGTATGCGTCGCTGCGCTCCTTTACGCCCTATTGCCCTAGGTTTCCCACGCCGTCCTATAGATTACTATCCATAGATAATACTTGTACAACCTTGGCCGGAGACGGCTCTAGTAGGCTTAGCTAGTCGAAGACTAGCAAAAAGAAAAAGGCCTACCTTTAGGTAGACCTTTTTCTTTTCGTTAATCAGCGGCTTCCTATCCTCCCAGGCCGTCTCCAGCCAAGTACTTTCGGCGTTTATGAGCTTAACTACTGTGTTCGAGATGGGAACAGGTGGATCCTCATAGCCATCGCCACTGAATCTGTCAGAGTTTGTACTCTGAAAACCACATAGAAGTTATATATATTTGTTGCACATGTCTGCTTAATGTTTTTAGTTAAGT
>NZ_BBXI01000001.1 GCF_001078375.1 Veillonella tobetsuensis | reverse complement strand
GTTCGACTTGCATGTGTTAAGCACGCCGCCAGCGTTCGTCCTGAGCCAGGATCAAACTCTCCAAGATATCTTGAAGCTATTTGAATAGCTCATTTGTTTTGTTGTCGTTACATTTAAGTAACTTTGAATTATGATTGGTTTTGACTTTGTCAAAACCCGCACTCTGGCATATGTTCAATCATATGATTGATTACCTATCATTGTTCAGTTTTCAAAGATCTGTACCAGTCAGACCAGATATTATCTAGTTTCGAAGCACTTTCTTAAGATGTGTTTCGTCAACTGGCGACTAGATTATAATAACATGTTGTCATGTTCATGTCAACACCTTTTTATAATCTTTTTTAGAATTTTGTAATCACCATCGTTTGAGGGGATTACATAAAAATCCTAAAATCAATTAATGGAAAACCTAGATGTTATCTACTGTTTCCTCATTAAGAAACAGTCGCTTCAACGACTGTATGGTTATTATAGTACAAACAAAGAATCAGTGCAACCCTTAATTTTAAAATAATTGAAACTTTTTACATGTTTTCCGTATAATGTATCTAATTATTTTCAATCTACTATATGTAGTACAATAAGCTATCATTTAATCTCATTCTATAGTCTATAAATACAATATATACTATTTCAGTGATTCGCACTAATTATATATATTACATAGTCTATATAAAACAAATAACGCCACCAGAAGGTGGCGTTATTTGTATAAGGATTATTTATGCCCTAGTTAGGGGTTCTAGGGGATATACGGCCCCTATATCACCATATGAGGGGCCATATATTGTTTCATATGTATAAAGATATACGATTGCGATATTACTGCTGAATTGCTTTGCGCAAATCAATAGTATGAGGCGCGGAAGGTTCCATTGGCTCATTAATCGCTTTGCGAAGATCTACTTTAGCTTCTTCTTCTTTAGTAGGTTCTTCACTTGCTTTGTTTTTAACAGTTTCTTTAGCTGCGTACCAAATTGTTTCATTCATCATGTGACGAAGGTCTTCATTGTTTACATGTTCTTGGTCTTGCGCCATGATATCCAAAATAGCGTCTTCCAAAGCACTAGCTTCTTCAGCAGTCATAGGACCACCGATTTCTTTTTGTCTTTGAATAACAGCGTTGATTTGGTCTACCATACCACGCAATACGTTGAAACCGTAGCTATTTACGAAACCACTTTTTTCATTATATTTTGGCATATCAAAGAATTCGTATTCATTTTTGTTACGGTTTTCACCATTCCAATTGAATGCGACTTCAAAGCCATGGACACGACCCAAAGAATGTGTACGGAAGTAATCCGCATAATTGTGTTTATCTTTGGAATGTAACCATTTAGTTTCAGCTTTAGTCAATTTTTCATGATTATCATGCTTAACTTTAGCTTGTGTGTAATTAACTTCTGCATTTCTCCATACATCCACATATGTATGTAATGCTTGTACTGTTTGCGGACTAGCCACAGGTACAAGAACTACAGAACCTACAGACGGAGTCATGATAGGGTTTTTCAAGATTAAATTATCATCATATGTTGGAGCGCCCGCAGCATAACCAGTAACGGATGCAACGCTCATAATTGCAGCTGCTGTGAAAGCAAGCATTGTAGATTTTTTCATATCTATTCCTCTTTTCATTGTCGAATATAAGCGATGGCGGAAGGATTCCTTACGGAACCCTTCGACCTTTGTATCTTATTACATACCTAATCTAGCCATCATAGCAGCCATTTGAGCTTTCAATTGGTCTACTTCGTTTTGTAAGCCAGCGTTTTGAGCTTTAATTTGTTCATTTTCAGCTTTCAAATCAGATACTTCGCCTTTTAATCCGGCATTTTGAGCTTTCATAGAAGCCACTTCAGTTTGCATTGCGTATGTGGAACTGATAGGTCCTTTGCGGTAGCGATCAGCTACTGCACCTTCGCTATCACGGTTGCCAATTTTCCAAGTTACACCAGCGTTAGCCATCATATGGCTAGAGCCGCCAGCCCAGGAAATGCCACCATGGAACATTGTGGACTCGTTTTTGTAATGAGCTACGCCCAATGCCAATGCGGAGTTACCACGGTAGTTACCATAACCAGCCATGATTTGAGTTGGTTCCATTGGATCATATTGCATAGGTTTCAATGCAGATAATGCGGCACCTTGTGCACCTACAAGACCAATTTCTTCATTCAAGATATTTACACGAGGGTCGTTAACACCTTTAACGGAAAGGTCATAGTTGTAACCGCCTTGACCATTGTCTGTTCTGTTTAATGTTACAGAGTTGTCTTCGGAAGTTAATGTAGTACGGGAACCTTTCAATTGGTCAACGTTAACACCATCAGTACCAGCAATACCAGGAGCAAGATTTACAATTCTATTGTTTTCTAAACTCAAATTACCACCATGTACTTCAAATGCAGGGGTTACAGGAGCACGATCACCAGGAACACTACCAGGGTTGGAGTTGATTCTAAGTGTTGCACCACCATTGCTAATGGATGTGATTTCAGTCAAGTCATGAGCTAAGCTGTAAGTGATGGAGTTATCAATCTTATCGTCACCTTCAACTGGTTTACGTTCAACAACCATGTTGTCGCCAGCGATGTATTGAGTACCTTTTTCTACTTTTACAGGGTTTTTGAGGCCTTTAGCTACGCCAGAGCCATCAGCACCAACGGATGCATTCACTTTCGCACCAGATAGATCAGCGTTTACAGTGTATGTTTTTTGACCAGTTGTGTTGTCAACAGAAGTATCAACAGTTACGTTGTTACCACCTTTAACGATGCTGCTTAAGCCAGTAATAACTTTTTTGCCTTCGTTAGTAATGTTAGACAAGTCTTGACGAGCGATACCAGAGATAGTTGCTTTCACAGGGTTACCGTTAGCATCTACCACTTGTTTACCAGCACCATCAACATAAGTCATTTCAACAGTACCATTTTGGCTAACTTCATAGTTACCATCTTTGATACGAGTATCGTTAGCTTTGGAGATACGTTTGATGTCGCCAATGTTAGCGCCATTGGAATCTACATCGCCACCAGATTTCACGTTGTGAATTTGTTGTCCACCCATATCAACATTGTTCTTAGTGATAGTAGGACCACCAGTGATAGTCAAACCATCGTTGTTAACTACTGTATCACCAATTGTTACGGAGCCGTTTGGAGTTAAGTCGATGTTATTGTTTAATGCGAATTCTACTTTTGCACCGTCAGCAGTGTTAGTTTGTTTAACAGTTAGGTTTTTACCGCCAGAGAATTCTACAGTTTTACCATCAGTGATGTTTTTAGCTGTTTTATCGGAATCGCTAGTTGTATTGCCAGTAGATTTCACGTTAAAGCCGTTCATAGTGCCAAGGCCGTCAGCACTGATAGTCATTTTACCAGCTGCATCTGTGGAAACTTTGATGTGATCGCCGCCTACAACATTAACTTTGCCACCTACAGGTTTAACGTCAGTACCATTTGCTTGGATAGTCCAGATATCATCTAAGTTAGCAACTTGTTTTTTGTCGCCTTCCTTAGTTGTGTACTCGATACGGCTATTATCATTGTTGTATGTAATAGTTGTATGAGATGTTGGGCTACCTAAGTAGATATTCTTAGTTTGAACGCTGTTAAGCTCTTTCAAATCTTTATCTAATGCGAATTCGTAAGTTTGTTCATCGCCGTTCACAGTTTGTTTTACGTTCAAGTTTTTGCCTGCACCGTAATTTACTGTGTTGCCAGGTTTTACGATAGTTGCTGTGGAGTTACCTACTACATTACCTGTAGCATTAGCTTTCCAGCCAGAGTTGTTGATTGTATCTACTACAGTTTTAACTGTTGCAATACCATCTTTACCATCTACGCCTGGTTTGCCATCAACGCCGTCTTTCACTTTACCGATTGTTACATCGTATTTAACTTGACCATTTGCATCAACGGAAGCTGTTGTGTAGTTGCCGTCAACGAAGTTCAAGCCTTGAGACAATTTCACGGATTGAGTGTTTGTACCGTTTGCAGAGTATTTCAATTCTGCATCGCCAAGGTTAACTGCTTTTGCACTTACTTTGTAGATAGTTTGGCCATCAGCACCTGTACGGGATGTTACTTTTACGTTGTCCCCTTCTTCAACCTCTGTTTTAGCAGATTTCAATTGAGCAACGTTAACTGCATCAGTGTTGTTCACACCAGCTTTTACATTAGTGATAAATTGATTACCAGCATTGATACCGCCTTTAGTAATGGATGGACCTTGATTGATTACCAAACCATTATCAGTAATGCTAGTACCACCGATAGTTAAGGAACCTGCTGGAGTCAAGTCGATGTTTTGAGCCAATTGAACTTTCAATTTACCATCTACGTTGTTCACGCCGATGTTGTTGTCAGTCAATTTAGTACTGTTTGCACCACCGACGATATCCATTGTTTGGTTCAATTTCTTAGCGATAACCTTGGATTTATCTGTGCCTTGAGCATCGTCGCCAGCATATTTCATGCCGTCGTCCAATGTAGCCACTTCGTGTGTATTCTTGTTGTTATCTTCGTATACGATACGAGTGATACCATCTTTACCGTTTACACCTGGTTGGCCATCTTTGGCTTTCATAGTAAGACCATCTTTACCGTCTTTACCATTGAGGCCGATGGAGCCGTCTTTACCATTGATGACAACGGAGGAACCATCTTTACCGTTTACGCCGATCTTACCGTCAACACCTGGTTTACCATCTTTGCCGTCATGACCAACTTTAATATCATCGGACAATGCATAGTTGTATGTATGATCGCCAGTTACAGCATTAACGATTTGTTCTACAGTTAAGTTTTTACCTGCACCGAAGTTTACAGTTGTGCCAGGTTTAACGATTGTTGCAGTGTGGTTATTCACTGTGTTACCAGTAACATCACCTTTCCAGCCGGAGTTGTTGATTGTATCAACTACAGTTTTAACTGTTGCGATACCATCTTTACCATCTACGCCTGGTTTACCGTCAACGCCGTCTTTCACCTTACCGATTGTTACGTCGTATTTAACTTGACCATTTACATCAACAGAAGCAGATGTGTAGTTACCGTCAACGAAGTTCAAGCCTTGAGACAATTTAACGGATTGCGTATTAGTGCCGTTAGCGGAGTATTTCAATACTGCATCGCCAAGAGCTACGTCGTTCGCATTAACAGTGTAAATTGTATGACCGTCATTACCATAAGTTGTGTCTACAGTTACGTTATTACCAGCTTTAACTTCTGTTTTAGCTTTTTTCAATTGTTGTACGTTAACTGCATCAGTGTCGTTTACACCAGCATCTACGTTAACAATTGTTTTATTACCAGCGTTGATACCAGTCTTAGTGATGGAAGGACCACCAGAGATAGTCAAGCCATTGTTATTAACTACAGTATCGCCAATTGTTAAGGAACCAGACGGAGTCAAGTTAACTTCTTTGGACAATTGAACTTTCAACTTGCCATCTACGTTGTTCACGCCGATGTTGTTGTCAGTCAATTTGGATTTATCTGCACCACCAACAACGTCCATAGTTTCGTTCAATTTCTTAGCGATAACTTTGGATTTATCTGCGCCTTGTGCATCGTCGCCAGCATATTTCATGCCGTCATCCAAAGTAGCCACTTCGTGTGTATGCTTGCTGTTATCTTCGTATACGATACGAGTGATACCATCTTTACCGTTTACACCAGGTTGACCGTCTTTTGCTTTCATAGTAAGACCATCTTTGCCGTCCTTACCATTAAGGCCGATAGAACCGTCTTTACCGTTGATGACAACAGAGGAGCCGTCTTTACCGTTTACACCGATTTTACCGTCAACACCTGGTTTGCCATCTTTGCCATCGTTACCAACTTTGATGTCATTAGACAATGCATATGTATAAGTTTGTTCACCAGTTGCATTATCGATATGTTGAGCAATTGTCAAATTATCGCCTGCTGCGTAGGATACAGTTTTGCCATTGCCTACAGCTGTTACAGCATGGTTACCAACTACGTTGCCTTTTGCATCTGTAGAGAAGGAGTAGCCGTCTTTAATTTGATCAGCCAAACCGGACAAGTCGATTTTCGCGATTGTACCAGTTTGTGTAGTGCCGTTGCCATCGTTGTATTTCAAAGTAACGGATTTATCTGCAGTGTTATATGCATATGTTGCAGTTGTTTCACCAGCACGATCAGATGTAGTAGGTGCAATATGTAAATCGTTAGCTTTGGAGATACGTTTTACGTCGCCAATGTTAGCAGCGTTGTTGATTACATCGCCACCAGATTTAAGGTTTGTGATGTTGTTGTCGCCCATATTCACATTGCCGCCGCTGAATTTGAATTCATTGCCGCCAATTGTCAATGTTGCAGGACCATCATTCTTAATCGTAGTGATGTTTTTCAAATCTTTGTTCAATTGAACTTCTAGAGTATCAGTACCATCAGCTTTTACGTTGATGTTACCAGTAGCGCTCTTGAAAGTAGCAGAAGTTGTTTTATCTACGCCTTCACCTTGAACTTTTACAAGGCTGTTCAATTTATGGTTGTTCACTGTGTCAGTGTTATTACCAGTGAATTTTAAACCGTCATCCAAAGTAGCCACTTCGTGTTTAGTATTTGTTTTATCTTCGTATACGATACGAGTGATGCCATCTTTACCGTTTACGCCAGGTTGGCCATTTTCAGCTTTCATAGTAAGACCATCTTTACCGTCTTTACCATTTAAACCGATGGAGCCGTCTTTACCGTTAATCACAACAGAGGAACCATCTTTACCGTTTACGCCGATAGAACCATCTTTACCTGGTTTACCATCTTTACCGTCGTTACCAACTTTGATGTCATCAGATAAAGCGTATTCAACTTTAGCACCGTCATTGTTGCTAGTTTGTTTAACAGTTAAGTTTTTGCCTGCTACCATTTCAACTGTTTTACCATCAGTAATAGTTTTTGCAGTTGCTTCGGAATCAGCAGTTGTATTACCAGAGGATTTCACATTCCATACGGATTGTGCAGCACCTGGGGCTACGTGCAAGTCATAAGTAATTTGGTTACCAGATTCTGTCTTGTTGATTGTTACAGAATTATCGTTAGAAGTTACTAATGTACGAGCATCTTTCAATTGTTGTACGTTAACCGCATCAGTGTTATTTACGCCAGCTTTCACATTTGTAATGTTCAAGTTACCAGCGTTGATGCCAGTCTTAGTGATGGAAGGACCACCAGAGATAGTCAAGCCACCATTGTTAACGATAGTGTCACCAATTTTCAAGGAACCATTCGGAGTCAAATCGATATTGTTGTTAAGATCGTATTTAACCACGCCATCAGCAGCTACGGAAGCTGTTGTGTTGGAACCGTTTGTGAAGTTCAAACCTTTATCCAATGTAACTGTTTGAGCATTTTGGCCATTCGCTTTGTATGTCAAAGGAATTTGAGTAGCTGCTTTGTTACCATCGAATGTTACTTGGTAAGTTGTGTTGTGGTTTGTTTCATCTTGAACAGGTGTCACAGTAATAGGGTTGTTAGTTGTATTTGTAGTATTTACAGTTACCGCTTCACGAGCTGCGTCTTTTACGTCGTTACGAGATACGTTTACTTCATAAGTTGCGCCAGCATCACCAAATTGGTCGCCTGCTTGAGGAGTAACTTTAGCGATATTTTTGTCGCTAGAACCAGCTACGTCTGCTTTTGCTTGAACTTTTTCAGTAGAAGCTGCAGTTGGTTTTACATTATCAACATCTACAGTGTAGATTGTTTTCTTGCCACCATCAGCTGTATTTTCTGTTACAGAAGTAACCTTCGCAGCATTTTTACCACGAACTTCTACAGTGTTATTCAACTTAGCTTTTGCATCATCGGACAAATCAACAGCTACGTTGCTACCTGCTGCCGTTGTTTTGATGTATTGGCCATTGTTAGCACCAATTACGCCAAAGCTCAAACCACCAGCTTGATTTAATTTTTGAAGATCAGTAGCGCCTGTGTTACCAGTCAAGCCAACTGTATTATTGAAGCCGTTGTTAACAATCTTCAATTGCTCTTCAGTTGCTGCACGGCCTTTAGTAGCGAAATCAGCGGAATTCAATGTTACATTAGTCAAACCAGTGATATCGCCAGCTTTAGCATTAAGAGCGATGTTGTGGTCGCCTGCTACGTTAACAGTTTGGTTACCAACAAAGGATACTTTACCGTCACCAGTTTTGTTAGTGATGGATGTAACGTCTGTCAAATCACCTTCAACGTCTACTTTGAAAGTTTTAACGCCATTTACATCACGGTTGCTAGCTTTTGTATTCTTGCCGTCTTCCATATCAATGGATTTTTTAGCAATATTTTGAATGACAGTTTCGCCACCCTTGGTGATATTCGACAAATCAGATTTAGCAATGCCTGTGATAACAGCAGTTTCGTTAGAAATTTCTTTATTGTTACCATCAACATATGTCATGGTTACTTTGCCATTGTTATCTACACCATATTCACCCGGCTTGATATGTTTATCGTTAGCTTTGGAAATACGATTTACGTCACCAATGTTAGCTGCGTTGTTGATTACATCGCCACCAGATTTAAGATTAGTGATGTTGTTGTCGCCCATGTTCACATTGCCGCCTTCGAATTTGAATTCGTTACCGCCAATTGTGAAAGTTGCAGGACCTTCATTTTTAATCGTGTTGATGTTAGTCAAGTTACCAGATAAAGCGTATTCAACTTTAGCGCCGTCATTGTTGCTAGTTTGTTTAACAGTTAAGTTTTTGCCTGCTACCATTTCAACTGTTTTACCATCAGTGATAGTTTTTGCAGCTGTTTCGGAATCAGCAGTTGTGTTGCCAGTGGACTTCACATTCCATACGGATTGTGCAGCGCCTGGGGCTACATGCAAGTCATAAGTAATTTGGTTACCAGATTCTGTCTTGTTAATTGTTACAGAATTATCGTTAGAAGTTACTAATGTACGAGCATCTTTCAATTGTTGTACGTTAACCGCATCAGTGTTATTTACGCCAGCTTTCACATTTGTAATGTTCAAGTTACCAGCGTTGATGCCAGTCTTAGTGATGGATGGACCACCAGAGATAGTCAAGCCACCATTGTTAACAATTGTATCACCGATTTTTAAGGAACCATTTGGTGTTAAATCGATGTTGTTGTTAAGATCGTATTTAACAACGCCTTCAGCATCTACAGAAGCTGTTGTGTTTCTGCCGTTTGTGAAGTTCAAACCTTTATCCAATGTAACTGTTTGAGCATTTTGGCCATTCGCTTTGTATGTCAAAGGAATTTGAGTAGCTGCTTTGTTACCATCGAATGTTACTGTGTAAGTTGTGTTATGGTTTGTTTCATCTTGTACAGGTGTAACAGTGATAGAGTTGTTAGTTGTATTGCTAGTATTTACAGTAATTGCTTCACGAGCTGCGTCTTTTACGTCGTTACGGGATACGTTTACTTCGTATGTTGCGCCAGCATCACCGAAGTTTTCACCAGCTTTAGGTGCAACTTTAGCGATATTTTTGTCGCTAGAACCAGCTACGTCTGCTTTAGCTTGTACTTTTTCAGTAGAAGCTGCAGTAGGTTTTACGTTGTTAACATCTACAGTATATACAGTTTTTGTGCTGCCATCTGCATTTTGAATTACATTGCTTGTTACTCTCGCAGCATTTTTACCTTCTACTACAACAGTGCTGTTCAATTTGTTTTTAGCGTCAGCAGACAAATCTGCTACTACATTGCTACCAGCAGCAGTTGTTGTAATGTATTGGCCATTGTTAGCACCAACTACACCAAAGCTCAAGCCGCCTTGTTTGTTCAATTTTTGTAATTCAGTAGCACCTGTGTTACCAGTTAAACCAACTGTATTATTGAAACCGTTGTTAACGATCTTCAATTGTTCTTCAGTAGCGGCGCGACCTTTTTTAGCGAAGTCAGGAGCATCCAAAGTTACATTAGTTAAACCAGTGATGTCACCAACTTTAGCATTCAAGTTAATGTTGTGGTCACCTGTTACGTTAACAGTTTGGTTACCACCGAATACAACCTTGCCATCGCCAGCTTTGTTTGTGATGGATGTAATGTCGTTTAAATCACCTTCAACGTCTACTTTGAAAGTTTTAACGCCATTGATTTCACGGTTGCTAACCTTTGTATTCTTACCGTTTTCCATATCGATGGATTTTTTAGCAAGATTTTGGATAACTGTTTCGCCACCCTTATTGATATTGGAAAGATCTTGTTTAGCAATACCTGTGATAACAGCCGTTTCGTTAGCAACATCTTTGTTGTTACCGTCAAGGTATGTCATCGTTACTTTGCCGTTATTATCAACTGCGTATTCACCAGGTTTGATGTGACGTTCGTCAGCACGAACTTGTTTCAATTGGCTAACATTAACTGCATCGTTATCGTTTATGCCAGCTTTCACATTAGTAATCTTCAAATCACCAGCATTGATACCAGTTTTAGTAATGGAAGGACCACCGTTGATAGTCAAACCATTGTCAGTGATGTTAGTATCACCGATTTTGATAGACCCATCTGGAGTCAAATCGATGTCTTTGTTCAATGCAAATTCAACAGCGGCATTACCATTTTTATTAGTTTGTTTAATGGTCATGTTTTTGCCGGCTTGCATTTCCACAGTTTTGCCATCACGAATTTCTTGAATACCAGCGGAACCTTGTGCCACTTTACCTTCTGTAGCAGAAGATTTCACGTTGAAGGAGCTCATGTCGCCAGTTTTCAAACCGCTCAAGTCGATAACTGCTTTAGGACCGTTAACAGTTTTGCCATTACCATCTTGGTAAGTCAATGTAACCTTTTTATTAGCGTCTACAGTGTATTCAGTCACATTGTTGTTAGTGCCTGCTGTAGGTGCAATATGTAAATCATTAGCTTTGGAAATACGGATAACATCGCCAATATTTGCAGCATTATCAACTGTATCCCCACCGGAATGAAGGTGAGTGATATTTTGATCACCAAGATCTAAATTACCACCAGTAACACTAATATTGTTATCACCAAAGTTTAATGTCGGACCACCATTGTTAGTGATAGATGTAATTTCTTTTAAATCCTTGTTCAAGGAATATGTATAGGTTTGTTCACCAGCAGATTGGTTGATATCTTGTTTAACTGTTAAGTTTTTACCAGCTGCATAGCTAACCGTAGTACCACTTTCAACCTTAGTAGGTGTTGCAGTGCCATCTAATTTACCGCCATTAGCTTTTGCATTTGTTAAGAAATCGTATTTAGCAGCAGCGTCAGCAGCATGAATAGTGTAAGTAGTTCTACCGTTTACAGTTACTTCATCAACCTTAACGTTTTTACCAGCTTTCACCATGCCTTTGTCATCAAAGCCAACAGTGATTTTGGAATCTTTTGCACCATCATGAGCCGCTACAGTAGATACACGACCTTCGCCGATAACGTTTAATTTACCACCGTCAGCCAAGAAATCACTAGAACCAGTGTTACCAGTTACAGCAACACCAACGTTTTTCAATTGAGCTACGTTAACAGCATCAGTATCTGCTGTACCTGCAGCAAGGCCTGTCAATTGACGAGTCAATGTACTACCATTACCGATGGATACAGCAGCAGTAGTAGCTGTGCGAACATTGTTAGCTAAGTTTGTGTAATGACGTGTATGGTCATCTGAAGGATTGTAACCTTTAACACCTTTATCTGTTGTTGTAACAGAGCTAGAGCCTAGTGCTACACCATTGGCAATGTTAGCCTCTGCTGCATTACCTAATGCAGTAGCAGCTTCTGCATTCGCTTTAGTTTTACGACCTAATGCGACGCCATATTTACCACCAGCACGAGAGCCAGCACCTTCAGCGATGGCAGCTTCCCCAGTAGCTTGAGATTGCATACCGATAGCAATGGAGTTTACACCAGATGCAATTACTTTAGGAGAACCTTTACCACTTTGACCGATAGCAATAGAATTGTCACCAGAAGCCTCTGCACGAGCACCGACTACAGTAGAGCCAGAACCAGATGCAGTTGTTTCACGACCGATAGCAATCGTATCTAGGTGAGTTGCAACGTTGTCACGACCGATAGCGATTTGAGAGTTTTCATCTTTAGTATTTGCAGCATTTCGACCATCATTAGAAGAATCAGTCAAGTTATTTTTACCAATGGAGATACCACCCATTGTTTTTGCATTATTAAATTGACCCAAAGTTACAGTGTCTGCCACGTGGGATGTATTTTCAGAACCAATAGCAACTGAGTTTTGACCCTTTGCATTATTGTTGTAACCAGCAGCAAAGGAACCTGCACCAGTAGCATTAGTATATACACCCATAGCGGATGCACTTGTACCAGTTGCACTGGAGTAATTACCTACTACAGTAGAATATTCACCTGCTTGTTTAGGTGTTGTTTGCCAAGAGCCTTTGGTGTAATTAACATTATTGTAGGTACCAATAGCAATAGCAGCCTTAGCATCGGCATTATTTACATTACCAAGAGCAACAGAAGCTTTACCAGAAGCAGTATTACCAGCACCAACGGCTGTTGCCGCACCACCTGTAGCTTTATTTTCATTACCTACAGCTGTAGAAGCGTTATTTGTGGATGTATTTTTAGCACCAATTGCTACTTTACCATCATGGCCAGCTACGTTATCAGTAGTATTTTGATAACCTACAACGATAGAGTTTTGACCAACATTATAGTTTTGACCATTGCCCTTTGGATTTGTATCTGCCCAGATATTAACATGGCTATTGCCAGTATCTACTCCAGCCATTGCTTGTTGAGGAGCAATACCGCCAACAACGCCAGCTACAGCTAAACCAGCCAATACGCTAGCTAGGACTTTCTTTTTGCCGTTATTATTTTTCGCAGTTTCAGGTACTACAACGTAGCAGCCTTTAGATTTGCTATAAACGACTTTAAAGACCTTATTCATAAAACCTTTGAACCCCTTTCTCATAAGTACATGAAAAATGTAACTTTTACACTTTAGTTCACTTCATGAAGGGTGGAATTTCTCTCATTCACTCACACTTCATATAGGATAACCTAATAATATCAATTTATTAACTAATTGTAAATACTTTTAGACTTAATTATTTAATGAAATTTTATATTTTAGATGAAAATAAACTGAAATTTATATATATGTGTAAAAATCAACTCATTTCTATAAAAGTGCATTATAACAGCGTTTATACCTTATTTTAGATTAATTTCTTCACTTACTTTTCATATATTCGTCGGTTCTTTTTAGTTTATAAATATGTTAAATAGTACAAAGATAGTCACTTTTACGACTACATGTGGGCTTCTTTTAACTATAAATTCAATAAACTTACAATTAGTAATAATATAGTAAATACAAGGGTTTAATGGCAATAGCAAGACTTCTTATATTAAACAAATATACTGCTCATTTTTAATATTAATTAATATATATCTATTAATATATGTTTCTATTATAAAGATAACAATCGATTTGCTATAAAAGATGAAAAAATCATATGCACAAAAAAACGCCCACACCGTAGTGTGAGCGTCTTTTTATAGGCCCCCATAAAGAAAGGGGGGGAAAGTAAGAGTTGCTATGAGGGCCATATACGATTGTAATTGTTCTACTAGTCTTATCGACTAATAGCATCACGTAAATTAACTTTACGTGATTCTGGTTGTTCAACAGGTGGTTTTGCCATCGCTGCACGAAGATCTACTTCATGGTCATCGCCCACAGTAGGTTCTTCACTCGCTTTGTTTTTCACCGTTTGTTTTGAAGCAAACCAGATTGTGTCGTTCATGTAATGACGAAGTTCATCGTTATTTACATGTTCTTGTTCATGAGCCATGATATCCAAAATTGCATCTTCCAAAGCTTGAGATTCTTCGTCAGTCATAGGACCACCGATTTTCTTTTGCTCTTGGATAACTGCGTTAATTTGGTCTACCATGCTACGAAGTACATTATAACCGTAGCTATTAGTAAAACCATCTTGTTCATTATATTTCGGCATATCAAAGTATTCATATTCATTTTTGTTGCGGTTTTCACCGTTCCAGTTCATGAATACTTCTTGACCATGCACACGACCGATAGAATGTGTACGGAAATAGTCAGCATAATTATGTTTGTCATAAGAATGTAACCATTTTACGTCCGCTTTAGTTAATTGTTCATGATTATCGCGTTTTACCTTAGCTTTTGCGATGTTGATTTCCGCATTTTGCCAAGCTTTCACATAATCATGAACAGCAGCCACAGTTTGTGGACTCGCTACAGGAACGAGTACAACAGAACCAAGTTGTGGCGTCATAACAGGGTTTTTAACGATTAATACGTCATCATATGTAGGTGCACTAGCTGCGTGACCAGTAAGGGATGCAGCACTCATTAATACTGCTGCTGTGAAAGCAAGCATTGTAGATTTTTTCATATCTATTCCTCTTTTCTTAGTCGAATTAAAGGGGATTCGAGGATTCTCATTGATGAGAACCCTCATCCCAGCATCTGTGAAAGTTTAACGTTTCAAATTATAAACCTAATTTTGCCATCATTGCAGCAATTTGAGCTTTCATTTGTTCATTTTCTGCTTTCAAATCAGATACTTCGCCTTTTAATCCGGCATTTTGAGCTTTCATAGCTGCCATTTCTTGTTGCATTGCATATGTAGAGCTGATAGGACCTTTGCGGTAACGATCTGCTACTGCAGCTTCGCTATCACGGTTACCAACTTTCCAAGTTACACCAGCGTTCGCCATCATATGGCTAGAACCGCCAGCCCAGGATACGCCACCATGGATTAATGTAGATTCATTTTTGTAATGAGCTACGCCAAGAGCCACGGCAGAGTTACCACGGTAGTTACCATAACCAGCCATGATTTGAGTTGGTTCTAATGGATCGTATTGGATAGGTTTCAACGCTGCAAGAGCTGCGCCTTGAGCACCTACACGACCGATTTCTTCACCAAGTTTATCAACTCGAGGATCTGCACCAGGAACACCAGTTACAGACAAGTCGTAAACTTTAGCACCATTAGCATCTGTAGATTCAGTAATACCTACAGAGTTATTAGAGGATTTAACCTTAGTCAATTGACCTACTGTTGCAGCATCAGATACATCTGAACCTTTCTTAAGATTAGTAATTTTGTTACCACCCATGTTAAGGTCGCCACCAGAGATTTGTACTGCAGGAGTATTAGTTGCACCACCAGGATTGCTGTTAAACGTAATGGAAGAACCACCGTTGGAGATCTTATTGATGCCAGCTAATTCATTAGCTAATTGAACTTTCAATTTACCACCATCGTTATTCACGCCGATGTTATTGTCAGTCAATTTAGTTTTATCTGCACCACCAACGATATCGATAGTTTGGTTCAATTTTTTGGAGATAACTTTAGTTTTATCTGTACCTTGAGCGTCATCACCAGCGTATTTTACGCCATCATCGTGAGTTGCTACTTCATGATCGTTACCATCTTTATCTTTGTATACGATACGAGTAATACCATCAGTACCATTTAAACCAGGTTGGCCTTCTTTAACAGTAATATCAGCCGTTGCATTTTTACCATCTTTACCAGCAGGGCCAGTTAAACCAATGTGACCGATACCGTCTTTACCGGAGATAGATACAGCATCTTTGCCGTCTTTACCGATAGAAACTTTACCGTCAACACCATTCGCACCATCTTTACCAGTAATGGATACACCGTCTTGACCATCAACGCCATCTTTACCAGGAACGCTAACAGATTCTAAACCTTTAAGGTTTTTATTAAGACCAATCTTAACAGTTGTATTGCCAGCTCCATCTTGCTCGATGTTAGTTCTGATATTATCAGTGTTGTATTTATCTGCAAAGTTTTCGGTAGTACCGAGAGCGCCTGTACCAGCAATAGTTACTTTAGAACCAAGTTTGTTAGTCTTAGGATCTCCGTTATTTGCATCGAATACAAGGCCTTTGTCAATAAGAGCATCAGATGTAGATTTGAGGTCAGTTACATTAACTGCACCATACTTAGCATTAGGATCACCTGCTGCTGTATTAATCTTATCTAAGAATGTAGTACCAGTTTTATCAGCGATGGAGGAACCAACGTTTTGTAACTTAGTAGGATCTGTAGAAGAGTTACCAGCACTGTTCATAGATGCAATCACTTGGTTTGCAGGAACTACTGTACCACTACCATCAATATTTGTAGTGAAAGTACCATCTGGTTGTTTGTAAACTTTAGTGCCATCTTCCTTAGTATATACAACAGGAGTTTGTGCATTATTTACAACACCTTGGTTATTGACAGTGATGTCATATTGGTGACCTTTAGTTGCATCATAAGTTGCAGATGTAGGGTCGTTTTTATCAACTACTTTGATGGAGCTATCAGAGGATGTAACAGTTGTAACATTATCTTTCAATTGTTTTACGTTTACTGCATCAGTATTAGCTGTGCCAGCTGCAACATTAGTAATTTTGTTACCACCATTATCAAGACCTTGGTTAGTCAACTTAACATCAGTTGTAGTTGTACCAGGAGTTGTAGGAGCTTTAATAGTAATGCCATCGTTATTTACAACAGTATCACCCATTGTTACAGAGCCATCTTTAGTGAGGTTAAGATCTTTGTTCATCTTAACAGTTAGAGTATTTCGACCATCCGCTTCAACTGCGATGTTACCGGCTGCAGATTTGAACTCTTGACCATTAGCTTCTAATTTACCAGCTGTATTTTCAGTAACGCCTTCACCTTGAACCTTCACAAGAGAATTCATTTCTTGTTTATTTTCTTTAGAAATATTGTTACCAGTGAAACGCAAGCCATCATCCATAGTTGCTACTTCACGTTTAATATCGTTGCCATCAGCATCTTTCAATGGGTTGCCATTAGCATCTTTTGGTACGTAAACAATACGTTGAGATTGATTACCATTATTTGCTTCTGGTTTCACAAGAGTTTGTTTACCATTTTCAGTAGAAATATCTACAGATTTGCCGTTTGTACCAGCAGGGCCTTGAGGACCTGTCAAACCGATTGTACCAACGCCATCTTTACCAGCGATAGAAACAGCATCTTTACCGTCTTTACCAGAGATACCAACTTTACCATCGATACCATTTGTACCAGGAATGCCAGGGGCACCAGTAGCACCTTGAGGACCAACGATAGTTACGCCATCTTTACCAGCAATACCATCTTTACCATTTACAACAACTTTGTCTAAGTTAGTAAGATCTTTGTCTAAGCTAAATGTATAAGTTTGAGTTTTGTTAGTAGCATCAATATCTTGTTTTACAGTCAAGTTTTTGCCTGCTGCAAAGTTAACAGTACCACCATTTTCAACAGCTGTTGCCGCTGCAGGAGTTGTAGCATCATTTGCTACTGTACCACCATTAGCAGTTGCATTAGCTTTGAAACCAAAGTTATTGCCACCTGCTGGAATGTTCAAGTCAGTGAAATCAAGAACTGCTTTAGGGCCAGTTACAGCTTTACCATTACCATCGTTGTAAGTCAATGTAATAGTCTTACTAGCTGCGTCGTATTTGTATACCATATCAGTGGAGCCAGCAGTTTTTACTACGCCACCTTTATCAGTATCAGTACCACCAGATGTAGGTGCAATGTGAAGTTCATTTGCTTTCAACGCATCAGCAGTAGTCTTAAGATCTCTTACGTTAACCGCTGCAAACGGAGTGTTAGTAGCTGCATTATCAAGCTTAGTTAAGAATGTATTACCAGTAGCTGTACCAGGTTTATCGATTGCAGAACCAACGTTATTAACAATGGAGTTACCACCAGTTCTGTTACCAGCTGCATCTTGGAAGGATACGATTACATCGCTTGCAGGTACATCGTTACCAGCTGAACCATCAAGGTTAGTTGTGAAAGTACCATCTGGACGTTTAACTACTTTAGTACCATCAGCTTTAGTGTAAACCGCTGGAATTACAGCGTTTACAGTGTAAGTTGTTTGACCAGTCTTAGTATCAGATGTAGATGTAACAGTTACGTTATCGCCTGCTTTTACGATAGAACCAAGTTTAGTGATATTTTTCTTACCAGTCTCAGTGATGTTAGAAAGATCAGAATTAGCTACGCCTTTGATCTTAGTCATAATAGGATTGTTAGCTGGATCTTTAACAAGATCACCATTACCATCAGTGTAGGTTAATGTTACTTCATCATCAGCTGCATTAGTATCGATAGTTTTATCGCCAACTGTATAGTTGCCTTGAGTGATATGTTTTTCATCAGCAAGGTTAGCTACTTTATTAGTCTTTGTTGCACCAGGTGTTGCACCAGGAGTAGTGTCTGGAGAAGTGATAGTAATGTGATCACCATCAGTCTTAATTGTATTACCACCAAGTTCAACACTATTCAAACCTGTAAGGTCTTTAGCTAATTGAACATTCAATGTTGCATTATTAGTAGTTGGGTCAATGCCAGATGTAACACCAATGTTGTTACCAGTAGCTAATTTATTTGTATCTGTAATACCACCTTTAACGTCAACTTGTTTGTTGAGTTTTACAGAGTTTACAGTACCCATATCGCCACCGAATTTCAAGCCATCGTCCATAGTTGCTACTTCACGTACAATGTTCTTGCCATTAGCATCTTGAATAGGGTTGCCACTAGCATCTTTTGGAACATATACGATACGTTCTGCTTTGTCAGTATCAGCACTATGAGCTGGATCACGGTTGATAAGAACTTGTTCACCTTTAGCAGATGTCATGGAGATGTTAGCACCATCACGGCCATTGATACCATCTTTACCATCTTGGCCTTTAGGACCAGTCATGCCGATAGAACCATCTTTACCGTTAAGAACTACGGAAGAGCCGTCTTTACCAGTGGCACCAACAGAACCATCTTTACCATTAGCACCATCTTTACCAGCTGTGATGTTATCGGATAAGGAGAATTCTACAGTAGCATTACCATTAGTAGTATCATTAGTTTGTTTTACTACTAAGTTTTTGCCAGACTGGAATTCTACACCTTTACCATCTGCAATATTTTGAGCGTTTGCATTATGGTTATCAGCAACAGCACCACCATCTGTAGTATTAGCAGAAGACTTAACATTCCAAGAGGATGCAGTTGTACCACCAGTATTCAAGTCGGAGAAGTCAATAACTGCTTTAGGACCAGCTACAGCTTTACCATTACCGTCATTGAATGTCAATTCAACTTGTTTAGTTGTTGCATTGTATTTGTATGCTTGAGCTGCTGCGCCTGGGTTAGTATTTCCAGATGCTACGCCACCTTTATCAGCGTCTTTACCACCAACTGTTGGAGCAATATGCAATTCAGAAGCTTTCAATGCTTCAGCAGTGTTATGAAGATCAGATACATTAACCGCTGCATTCTTAACATTAGAATTGTCATCAGCTGCTGCTTTCAATTTATCCAAGTATGTAGCAGTTTGACCTGCAGGCATTGTTGGAGTTTGATTTTTAATAGCAGAACCAACATTGTTAACGATCATGCCGCCATCTTTTGTTGTTTGACCAGCTGCTGCTTTAGGGTTTTCGAAAGATGTGATGATATCGCCAGTATATTCAGCTGTTTCACCAACTTTATGGAATTTACCGTCTTTATCTTTCGTTAATTTTTCACCATCTGGAGTTGTGTAAACTGCTGGAGTTACAGCATTTACAGTATAAACAGTATGGTTATCCGTTGCATCCACATCAGAAGTTACAACTACATTGTCACCAGCTTTAACTTCTGTACGATTTTGTTTCAATTGTTTAACGTTAACTGCATCAGTATTATTCGTACCTTCAGCAACATTAGTAATTTTGTTACCGCCATTATCAAGGCCAGTATTAGTCAATTTAACATCAGTTGTAGTTGTACCAGGAGTTGTAGGAGCCTTAATTGTAATGCCATCGTTATTAACTTTAGTACCACCAACAGTTAAGGAACCAGCATTAGTCAAATCAACATCTTTAGCCAATTGAACTTTCAATTTGCCGCCATCGTTATTAACACCGATGTTGTTATCAGTTAATGTACCGGTAGCACCACCAATGATATCTACTTGTTGGTTAAGTTGTTTAGCAATTACTTTATTAGCATTTGTTTGACCATCATCACCAGCAAATTTCAAGCCATCATCCATAGTTGCTACTTCACGTTTAATATCGTTACCATCAGCATCTTTCAATGGGTTGCCATTAGCATCTTTTGGTATGTAAACAATACGTTGAGATTGATTACCATTGTTTGCTTCTGGTTTAACAAGAGTTTGTTTGCCATTTTCAGTAGAAATGTCTACAGATTTGCCGTTTGTACCAGCAGGGCCTTGAGGACCTGTTAAGCCGATTGTACCAACGCCATCTTTACCAGCGATAGAAACAGCATCTTTTCCATCTTTACCAGAGATACCAACTTTACCATCGATACCATTTGTACCAGGAATGCCAGGGGCACCAGTAGCACCTTGAGGACCAACGATAGTTACGCCATCTTTACCAGCAATACCATCTTTACCATTAACAACAACTTTGTCCAAGTTAGTAAGATCTTTGTCTAAGCTGTATGTATATGTATGAGTTTTGTTAGTAGCATCAATCTCTTGTTTTACAGTCAAGTTTTTGCCTGCTGCATAGTTAATTGTGCCACCGTTTTCAACAGCTGTTGCTACTGCAGGAGTTGCAGTATCATTTGCTACTGTACCACCATTTGCGGTTGCATTTGCACTGAAAGTATAACCGCTTGTAATTTGGTTAGCCAAATCGGACAAGTCGATAACTGCTTTAGGACCAGTTACGGCTTTACCATTACCATCATTGAATGTTAACTCAACTTGTTTAGTGTTTGTATTATACTTATATGCTTGTGTAGCTGCGCCAGCTGCAGTAGCTGTTGCGCTTGGAGTTACTCCTACGCCACCTTTATCTGCATCCTTACCACCAGCAGTTGGAGCAATGTGCAATTCAGAAGCTTTCAATGCTTCAGCAGTGTTATGAAGGTCAGATACATTAACCGCTGCATTCTTAACATTAGAACCAGCATCAGCTGCTGCTTTCAATTTATCCAAGTATGTAGCAGTTTGACCTGCAGGCATTGTTGGAGTTTGGTTTTTAATAGCAGAACCAACATTGTTAACGATCATGCCGCCATCTTTTGTTGTTTGACCAGCTGCTGCTTTAGGGTTTTCAAAAGATGTGATGATATCGCCAGTATATTCAGCTGTTTCGCCAACTTTATGGAATTTACCATCTTTATCTTTCGTTAATTTTTCACCGTCTGGAGTTGTGTAAACTGCTGGAGTTACAGCGTTTACAGTGTAAATAGTGTGATTATCTGTTGCATCCGCAGCTGAAGTTACAACTACATTGTCACCAGCTTTTACTTCTGTACGGTTTTCTTTCAATTGTTTTACGTTAACTGCATCAGTATTATTCGTACCTTCAGCAACATTAGTAATTTTGTTACCACCATTATCTAAGCCAGTATTTGTCAACTTAACATCTGTAGTAGTAGGTGTTGTACCAGCCGCAGGTGTAGGAGCCTTAATTGTAATGCCATCGTTATTAACTTTAGTACCACCAACAGTTAAGGAACCAGCATTAGTCAAATCAACATCTTTAGCCAATTGAACTTTCAATTTGCCGCCATCGTTATTAACACCGATGTTATTATCAGTCAATGTACCGGTAGCACCACCAATGATATCTACTTGTTGGTTAAGTTGTTTAGCAATTACTTTATTAGCATTTGTTTGACCATCATCACCAGCAAATTTCAAGCCATCATCCATAGTTGCTACTTCACGTTTAATATCGTTACCATCAGCATCTTTCAATGGGTTGCCATTAGCATCTTTTGGTATGTAAACAATACGTTGAGATTGATTACCATTGTTTGCTTCTGGTTTAACAAGAGTTTGTTTGCCATTTTCAGTAGAAATGTCTACAGATTTGCCGTTTGTACCAGCAGGGCCTTGAGGACCTGTTAAGCCGATTGTACCAACGCCATCTTTACCAGCGATAGAAACAGCATCTTTTCCATCTTTACCAGAGATACCAACTTTACCATCGATACCATTTGTACCAGGAATGCCAGGGGCACCAGTAGCACCTTGAGGACCAACGATAGTTACGCCATCTTTACCAGCAATACCATCTTTACCATTAACAACAACTTTATCTAAGTTAGTTAAATCTTTATCTAAGGAATATGCAACAGATGTATTACCATTACCGTCATTAGTTTGTTTAACTGTTAAGTTTTTACCAGCTTGCATTGTTACAGATTTAGTATCAGCAATCGTTTGAGTCGTATCACCAGAGTGAGTACCTTCTGTAGCAGATGCTACACCAGATTTAAGATCCCAAGTAGATTTAGATACTGTACCAGTAGTTGCTACTTTCAAATCATATGTTACTTGACCTGTTGTAGAATTTTCATTAGATGTAACCGTTACAGATTTATCTGTGGATGTTACAACTGTACGCATACCTTTCAATTGGTTCAAGTTAACTGCGTCAGTGCCATCTGTGCCAGGCGCCAAGTTCACAATCTTATTGTTAGCTGTGCCATTACCCATGGACAAGTTGCCGCCAGAGATAGTTACAGCAGGAGTAGTTGCACCAGCTGGAACATCACTAATAGTGATAGAAGAACTGCCATTAGAGATGGAGTTGATACCTTTCAATGCTTTAGCTAAACCAACATTAATTGTAGTGTTGCCATCAGTTCCTTGTTCAATATTAGTTCTGATATTAGCTGTGTTGTATTCATCAGCATATGCTTTACCAGTAGATAAAGCACCAGTACCTTGAACTGTTACTTTAGAACCAAGTTTATTAGTTTGTTCGCCACCTTCGTTAGCATCAAAACGTAAACCTTTGTCAATTAAAGCATCAGATGTATTTTTAAGGTCAGATACGTTTACTACTGCATTTTTAACATTAGAGTTATTATCAGCTGCTGCTTTCAATTTGTCTAGGTATGTTGCACCAGTTTGATTTTTAATAGCAGAACCAACATTGTTAACGATCATGCCGCCATCTTTTGTTGTTTGGCCAGCTGCTGCTTTAGGGTTTTCAAAGGATGTAATGATATCGCCAGTATATTCAGCTGTTTCACCAACTTTATGGAATTTACCGTCTTTATCTTTCGTTAATTTTTCACCGTCTGGAGTTGTGTAAACTGCTGGAGTTACAGCGTTTACAGTGTAAATAGTGTGATTATCTGTTGCATCCGCAGCTGAAGTTACAACTACATTGTCACCAGCTTTTACTTCGGTACGATTTGCTTTTAATTGTTTTACGTTAACTGCATCAGTATTATTTTGACCTTCAGCAACATTAGTAATTGTATTACCGCCATTATCTAAGCCAGTATTAGTCAATTTAACATCAGTTGTAGTTGTACCAGGAGTTGTAGGAGCCTTAATTGTAATACCACCATTATTAACTGTAGTACCACCAACCTTTAAGGAACCAGTATTAGACAAATCAACGTCTTTGTTCAAATTGTACTTAACAACACCATCATTACCGATTTCTGCTGTTGTATTTGTACCATTTGTAAAGTCTAAACCTTTTTCTAATGTAACAGTTTTAGCACCATTGCCATTAGCTTTGTATGTCAACGGAATTTGTTTAGCTGCTTTATTACCATCGAATGTCACAGCATAAGATGTGTTGTGGTTAGTATCATCTTTAGTTGGTGTTACAGAGATAGGATTGTTTGAATCAGCTGTATAAGAACCATCAGCTTTTGTAGTACCACCATTATTTACTGTTACAGCTTCACGAGCTGCGTCTTTAACGGCATTACGGGATACGGATACTTCGTATTTAGCACCTACATCACCAGTATTTTTATTATCGGCTACAGAAATGTCAGCAATGTTTGTATCGTTTGTTGCAGCGGCCTTTTTAACTACGCTTTCAGTGGAAGTTGCACCGCCTGCTGCTGCATCAATTTCGAATACAGTTTTACCGCCTTCAGTTTTTTGATTTACAGTTACGGAAGAACCAGCTTTAGCTTTCACCAAGCCATTGTAATCAAATTTAACATTTACGTTAGCATCTTTACCGTTTGCATCGTTTTCGGATACAGTTGTAACACGGTTATTATCGCCTTTAATGTTTAATTGACCATTGTATGCAAGGAAATCTGCGGCAACTTTGTTTGTGCCGATTGTAGCTGTATTTGTATCAGCACCAACACGAACGCCAACGTTTTTCAATTGCGCTACGTTAACAGCATCAGTATCTTGGTTACCAGCTGCTACGTTGATGATTTGACGTTTTTGATTGTCATTACCAACGGAAACGGCACCAAGTTGAGCACCATCATCCCATTTATCGCCTGCTGCAGTAACCGTCGCTTCATATGAACGATTACGGACTTTTGTACCATCTACGTATTTAGTATTAAGACCGATACTTTTAGTGTCACTTGTTTTACGACTTACTTCAGAGCCAGAACCGAGTGCTACACCAGATGTTACATCAGTAACTTGAGCACCAGAACCAATTGCTAATGCGTCATACGCAGTTGTACCAGAAACTGTTGCACCAAAACCAATAGCTTGGGAACGAACATTACCAGTACCAGATACGTTAGCAGTCTGACCGATGGCAATACTTTCACGAGCTTTTACATAGGAACCTTGACCTACTACAACGCCATCGGAAGCATTAGCATAGGAGTCTTTACCAACAACTACAGAGTAATGTGCATTGCCTTCTGTTTTCGCACCTTTACCAATTACTACTGCTGCATTGGATTCATCACTTACAGATGCACTAGAACCAATAGCGATTTCATCACCAGACCCGTAAATATCATTAGCACCATCTGTACCAGCTGTACTATGAATTGTTTTTGTAGATGTATTAACACCGCCAACTATAGCTCCACCTGTACCAGAATAGGAATATGTAGAATTAGCTTTTTGAGCAGTTACATTAGATTTTAAACCCATAGCAATAGATCGTTCAGCTGCTGCAGTTGCTGCACCACCTTGAGCGATGGAGCGACTACCCGTAGCTTTTGCTTTGAAACCAACGGCTACAGAATAATCAGCTGCTTCAACGGTACCACCTGCTGAGGAATTCCCGATAGCAACTGCATAGTCACCAGTTGCATTGATACGAGAACCTAAACCAACAGCTCCTGTACCGGTAGATTTTACTTCACGACCAACGGCTACTGTATCAATATGTGTTGCTTCATTATCACGACCGATTGCGATTTGGGAATTTTCGTTCCCACGACCACCACCTGTTTGTGTACCTTTATTAGTAGAGTCAGCTAAATTATTTTTACCAATCGCAATGCCACCACCAGTACTAGCAGTATTACTAGTACCCATTGTGATCGTATCTTCTACTTTAGATGTATTAGTTTCACCAATGGCAATAGCACGATCACCAGATGCTTTATTTTGGTTACCAACAGCTACGGCACCAGCTACTTGTGTACCATCAATAGTATTACCTGTACCAACAGCAGTAGAATGATCGCCAGTTACTTTATTGTTATAACCAAAAGCACTCGAATGTTGACCAGTCGCTCTACTCCAACCACCAACAGTAGTAGAGTATTCACCAGCAGTCAAACCATAACCAGCACCAGTAGTTGTATTAGTTGTCTCATAGTTAGTACGAGTACCAATTGCAATAGCACCCTTATTAGTTGCTTGAGATAAATTACCAAGAGCGACAGAAGCGGCTCCACTAGCTACAGTATTACTACCAATCGCGGTAGCGGAACCACCAGTTGCTGTATTACTACTACCTAAAGCAGTTGAAGAATTGCCAGTTGCGGTATTATAGCCACCATATGCAACTGTACCCTCTTCGTTATTAGTTGTATTAGCGTAACCAACGACCGTAGAGTTCTTACCTACACTATTTTTTTGAGATGCAGGAATATTATCTGGTTGAATATTAACCGCACTATTCTTATACTCTGCACCCGCTTGTACAGGTGTACCCATTTGTGCAGCAACGCCTACCATAGCCAAACCAGCCAATACGCTAGCTAACACTTTTTTCTTACCACCATTGTTTTTCGCAACTTCAGATACTACTACGTAGCATTCTTTTGTTTTGCTCCAAACAACTTTAAAAATCTTATTCATAGAAACTATGAACCCCTTTCTTAGTTAGACACAATTACAATCAAAATGATTTCTTACAATTCGATGAGTCAGTATATATACATTAAACGCTGTCCGAAACTATCGATTTTACAGCGTTTCATTTTTTACTCATCTTGCGTCATATATAAGATAGCAGAAAAAAGGCTTTTTGTAAATAGCTTTCTTCATTTTTCACTCACTTATTTTCAATATTTTAATTTCATTTATATTAATTTTATATTTTTACATAAAAAACATACATTTTATGAGTATTTTTTTGTTCTTTATAATTGCTCTTTTTATAATTTTCGATATAGTACTAGTTTTTTCGATGAATGTATCAGTTTTACTTATAAATTATCCATTTATCGTTTTAATGACTTTCACAAATATCGATATAATAAAAATTCATATATTATCCATGTTTTCTAATTTTCAATTTACTTTGTTATATCGCCATTATTTCATTTTTTAAATTTCATAAAACTGTTTATTTCGGGAAAATACACAGGGAATTATTGGTACATAAAAACAGCAGACTATCGATACATTACATCGACTGTCTGCTGTTCCTATTCATAACTATATACAATTACTATATAATCTAAACTTTTAATTCATAATACTGTTTACTGTCTACTCACTGTCTATTTACTGTCTATTGCCAATATATTACCATAAACAGTTAAAGGTGTTACACTCTATGTAACAAAAGTATATAATCCCTTTTCTACCTATGCGTAAAAAATGTCTTTGTAGTATACTAAGTAAATAAAGAGGTTAGTACTAAGGGGACTTTCATATGAAAAATAAAAATACCGAATTAGATACACAAACAACTGAGCCGACTGTAGCACAACATATTGCACCACCAGCTCATGATATAGCCGAGGCGCAAGCGGGGATTGATGAGTTAAAAGATTCATATGATAATTTTCTCTATGTCTCTAAAGCCTTTCCAAATACGAATATTAACTCGCTCCTAGCGAAGGGCAAAATATATGGACTTAACCCAGCACCTCTTAAAGGGGCTCGCGTGTTAGAGCTAGGTTCATCTTGCGGTGGGAATATTATTCCCCAAGCGTTGTATTATCCAGAGGCGACTTTCACAGGCATCGACCTTTCATCGGTACAGGTACAGCATGGTAATGAGCTCATTCATTCGATGGGGCTTACGAATGTGACATTGCTAGAAAAGAATATTATGGATATCGATGACAATTTTGGTACCTTTGATTACATTTTGGTGCATGGCATTTGGTCTTGGGTACCAGATGTGGTAAAGGATAAAATCCTCTCCATTTGTAATCGTAATCTATCTGACCGCGGTATCGCCTATATATCCTATAATACGTATCCTGGTTGGAAACGTCTGGAACAGCTGCGCGACATCATGCTCTATTCGGAAAAGCATGTACCTCATGATTCCTTAAAGGATCGCACTGTATATACAAAGAATGTGTTAAAGCTCATCGCTGAAACGATGAAGATGGACGAGCGATCTCGTGTACAATCTGATTACAAAATCAACAATATCAATCGTGTAATCGAGTCAAATGACTATTATGTAGGGCACGAATATCTAGAAACCTTCAATGACCCTGTGTATGTATCACAGTTTGTGGAACGGGCCGAACGTTTAGGTTGCACCTATGTTGGTGACGAGTCGTTACAACGTTCCTTTATTACGTGGCTTGACGATGCGGTGGTAGAAAACATCAACGCTTTATCCCAAGGAAATCATGTAGATAAGGAACAGTATTACGACTATGTCTACGATACACAGTTCCGCATGGCTTTACTCACTAAACCGAGAAATGCGGACAGAATCATTCGCAACGAAACCGTTACGATAGACACATTAAATAAGCTCTATTTCTATACAGCCATCAATGAATTTAATGGAGCGCCACCAGAATGGACAAATCCCGTATTTATTTCTATTAAGGAATTGATGGACCTTAGAAAACCATTCAATGTACAGGATGTAGTGAATTATGTGAAAGAGCATCATCCTCATATCGAAATCGATATGGATGCTATATATAAACGATTGTTCCTATTGGCTATCGTGGGACAGGTTTACGTTCTTGGTGAAAGATACGAGCAATTGCCGTTTATAGAAAATGAAACATATATTCCAGAACGGTTTATTAAATACATAGAAACACTCACCGAAGGTGGGGGCCAACAATATATGACCGTAGGCAATATGTATAATCAAATCGATCAAACTGTAGACCATGGCCTCTTATTCGTCATGAGATTGCTTGAAAAACCAACTACTAAAGAAGCAATGATAGCTATTATGGACTCCAACTTAAAGGTAGAACATACCAATAGTGACGGAACTACATTCATCGTACCGAGCGAAGAATATTTAGAACAAAAATTACTACATATTGAAGGATTGGGATTTTTTAGAAAATAATTAGCCTATTCGGCATATAAAAATAGCAGCTACTAGCCCTTAAAGGGGGTTGGTAACTGCTATTTTTCATTACATATCTAGCTAGTATCAATGAATGTCCATATGCTATTTTAATACTATTTACTACTGTGGTAGCTTCAGTAAAATTTTGTTTTATGTATTACATCATCTTAAATTCTATATAGTATCTTATATCATACTATTATTGTAATTTAGCAAGAATCATATCGATTTTACGTTGCATATCGTCATTTTGTTTGCGAAGTACATCAATCTCATCAGCTTGTTTAGAGATAATAGCATCCTTTTCTTGGTCTTTTGCCAATAAAGCTTGCATTTCATCTTGCATTACATAGATGGAGCTAATCGGTCCCCCCTTGTAGCGATCAGGGATAGCTTTCTTTTCAGGACTATATCCAAATTTATGGGTTATACCAGCGTTAACCATATTATCATGGCTATCGAGAGATATGCCGATGTTAAACATGGTATTTTCGTTGGTATAATGCGCCATACCGAGTGCCACAGCAGTTTGTGATTTGTAATTACCCACGCCGGCCATAATTTGTGTTGGCTCTAATGGATCATATTGAATTGGCTTCAATGCTGCTAAAGCGGCTGCATTGGCGCCAGCCTTACTAGCATATTGTCTTGCTGCATTGTCTGCCATACCCGTAAGTCCACGAAGGGCTTGATCCACTTGTTGTTTATTTACCGCATCGGTTGGTTTTTCCGCAGGACCTACACCGGTAATACGATGGCCGCCCATATCCAAATTAGAATTAATGGACACATTGGCTGGGGTATTGCCATTTTGACTGTTGAAAGTCATCATTGGCGCTCCATTACCAGCACCGGTAATGGACGTGATACCAGACAAGTTAGAGTTCAGCGCATAATGAATAACACCATTGTTGACTGCATCTTGAGTAACTTGAATGTTGCCATCGCCTTTAAAATCAAATCCTGTTGACAAGGCAACGGAACGTACTGGTGTGCTACCAGCGCGATCAGTAGTACTGCTGGTTGTATAGTTAATATTGCTTACACCAGAAATCGCATTGTCTAATTGTTGTTTATTTACTGCAGAATTTGCTGTTGTACCAGCAGCCACATTTTTAATTTCCTTGTTACCGGCATCCATACCATTGTTATCGAGGGTCATACCACCAACAATGACCTTGTTAAAGGTTACATCATCTTTAGTGGCAACAGTAATCTCTCTGCCAGTGTTGGTAATTGTAATATTCTTACCATCCACGAAGTTAACATTATCCCCACCGGACACGGCTGTTGTAGCACCACCATTGGTTTGAACATTCCAGGATGCAGCAGATTTTGCCAAGTCTTTGATACGGGATTCACCATTCGCACTAAGATTGGATAAATCTTTATTAGCTGCATTTTCAGCAGCCGCTACAGCATTACTCAATTTCGCAGTAGATGCGATAGATACGGTATTACCCGATGCAGTTGTTGTAATCAACGCATTGGCACCGCTTTCACCATTAATATTAAATTGAATACCACCAAATGTATTCAATTTTTGTGCATTAGTAGAACCAGTATTGCCACCAAGGGTAATTGTATTATTACCCAAAGCTGTTGTAGCATCGGAAGCTGCTTTTACAGCATCATCCATTTGTTTCTTATTAACCGCAGCATCGTCGGTAGTGGCTTTGCCAACATTCTTAATTTGTGTATTACCAGCATCGATACCAGAACCATTCAACTTAACAGTGTTAGTACCATCGGTTGCAGTGACACCAGTCGGTGCTACTGTCGTTGTATTCGTACCGTCAGTGGTAGATAGACCACCTTTAGTCATAGTGGTTGTATTACCTGCACCATCAGAAATGATAGAGGACGCACCTGTTAGCGTTTGTGTATTACCGGATGCATCTGTGAACGTAGCAGATGTTAAACCGCTCAATACCTTAGCAAGGCGAATGTTCAATGTGCCGGCCCCATCGGATACAACACCGATATTACCTGCTACTAAATCAGCAGGATTGGTTACGCCACCTTTGATGGATAATACTTCGCCATGTTTACGTACAGATGTGGTACCTGTATCACCATCAAATTTATGCTCTGCATCAGCTAATGCTTGAGCAGTATTCGCATTGGATTTAGTAATCGCATCGTTAATAGCAGTTGCTACGTTTTGGGTTGTAGCTACGCCATCAGTACCTACGGCACCACCTGCGCCTGTTGCACCAGCAGCACCCGCTTGTCCATTGCCATCTACTACTAAATTACCAGCCTTCACATCTACAGTGTATATTTTTACACCACCTGCTGTATTGTTAGATACTGTAGCAAGGCCTGTACCTGTTACATTAACAGCATCTTGTGCAGATGTTACTGCCAAGTCTTTGATCACTGTTTTGCCAGCAGATGAAATATTAGACAAATCCTTATCAGCAGATTTTTCTGCAGCTGTCACAGCCGCTGTCAATTTAGCAGTTGGTGCAACAGTTACATCATCACCGGTAGCAGATGTAGTGATCAAGGCGTTAGCACCTGTATCACCTTTAATATTGAATGTAATAGCATTTGTGCTAAGTTTCTTCGCTGTTGTAGAACCAGCATCACTACCAAGAGCAATTGTATTGTTACCTAAAGCTGTAGTTGCATCGGTAGCGGCTTTTACAGCGTCATCCATTTGTTTCTTGTTAACCGCAGCATCATCTGTAGTAGCTTTGCTAACATTCTTAATTTGTGTATTACCAGCATCGATACCAGAACCATTTAACTTAACAGTGTTGGTACCATCGGTTGCAGTGACACCAGTCGGTGCTACTGTCGTTGTATTCGTACCGTCAGTGGTAGATAGACCCGCTTTAGTCATAGCAGTTGTGTGACCTGCACCATCTGTAATAGTAGAGGAACCACCTGTTACAGTTTGTGTATTGCCGGATCCATCTGTAAATGTGGCAGATGTTAAGCCGCTCAATACCTTCGCAAGACGAATGTTTAATGTGCCTGCCCCATCGGATACGACACCGATGTTGCCGGTTGCTAAATCAGCTGGCGTTGTTACGCCACCTTTAATGGATAATACTTCACCGTGTTTACGTACAGATGTTGTACCTGTATCACCATCAAATTTATGTTCTGCATCGGCTAAGGCTTGTGTTGTGCTTGCTTTTGCCTTAGTTACAGCATCGTTAATAGCAGTCGCTACGTTTTGTGTTGTAGCTACGCCATTTTTACCAGCTGTAGTACCTTGTGTAGCACCATTAGCACCGATTTGGCCGGTTGTATCATCGAGGACAAGTTTACCTTCTTCTACATTAACAGTATATGTTTTTACACCGCCAGTTGTATTATCAGATACTGTAGCAAGACCTGTACCTGTTACCTTAACAGCATCTTGTGCAGATGTTACTGCCAAGTTTTTAATTACTGTTTCACCAGCAGATGTAATATTGGACAAATCTTTATCAGCAGATTTTTCTGCAGCTGTCACAGCCGCTATCAATTTAGCAGTTGGCGCAATAGTTACATCATCACCGGTAGCAGATGTAGTGATTAAAGCATTAGCACCTGTATCACCTTTAATGTTGAATGTAATAGCATTTGTGCTAAGTTTCTTCGCTGTTGTAGAACCAGCATCACTACCAAGAGCAATTGTATTGTTACCTAAAGCTGTAGTTGCATCGGTAGCGGCTTTTACAGCGTCATCCATTTGTTTCTTATTAACCGCAGCATCATCTGTAGTAGCTTTGGCAACATTCTTAATTTGTGTATTACCAGCATCGATACCAGAACCATTTAACTTAACAGTGTTGGTACCATCGGTTGCAGTGACACCAGTCGGTGCTACTGTCGTTGCGTGCGTACCGTCAGTAGTGGATAGACCACCTTTAGTCATAGCAGTTGTGTTACCTGCACCATCTGTAATGGTAGAGGAACCACCTGTTACTGTTTGTGTATTGCCGGATCTATCTGTAAATGTGGCAGATGTTAAACCTGTTAAGGCTTTTGCTATCTTGATATTTAATGTACCAGATGTTGTATCACCTACGACTGCGATATTACCAGATGTAAGGTCTGTAGCAGTTGTGGATGCACCGCCTTTGATGTTAAGTTGTTCACCATGTTTACGGCTAATTACGGTAGCGTCATCGCCAGCAAAATTGTGTTTTGCATCAGCTAAAGCTTGTGCATTATTGGCATTTGCTTTAGTCACAGCATCGTTAATAGCAGTCGCTACGTTTTGTGTTGTAGCTACACCATTTTTACCAACTATAGTACCTTGTGTAGCACCATTAGCACCGATTTTACCGGTTGTATCATCAAGAACAAGTTTACCTTCGTCTACATTTACAGTATATGTTTTCACACCGCCAGTTGTATTGTCAGATACTGTAGCAAGGCCTGTACCTGTTACAGTTACAGCATCTTGTGCGGCTGCTTTAGCTACGTTCTTAACAGCATTTTCAGATACGGCTACTTCATAGGTTTCACCTTTAGCTGTACCTGTTTGACCTGTTACAGTAGCCAAATTGGTATCACCAGATAATGTTTTAGCGACTACCTTTTCAGTAGATGTAGCTGCTGTTTGTGCATTAGCAATGGCTGTTTCCATTTGGCCTTTGCTAACGGCGGATGTAGCTGCTGTACCATCGGCAATATTCTTGATTTCTGTACCACCAGCATTGATACCAGCTGTTGTCATAGAGATAGCAGAAGTACCAGTACCACTTGGTGTAATGGTTACACCATCACCATTAATAACAGTAGTATTGCCACCAGTAGTAGTGAAGGATGCAGATGTTAAACCACTTAATGCTTTAGCAAGGCGAATGTTCAATGTGCCGGCCCCATCGGACACAACACCAATGTTACCTGTTGCTAGATCAGCTGGCGTTATGACGCCACCTTTAATAGATAATACTTCACCGTGTTTACGTACAGATGTTGTACCTGTATCACCATCAAATTTATGCTCTGCATCAGCTAAGGCTTGTGTTGTGCTTGCTTTTGCCTTAGTTACAGCATCATTGATAGCAGTCGCTACATTTTGTGTTGTGGCTACGCCATTTTTACCAGCTGTCGTGCCTTGTGTAGCACCATTAGCACCGATTTGACCTGTTGTATCATCGAGGACAAGTTTACCTTCGTCTACATTTACAGTGTATGTTTTTACACCACCAGTTGTATTGTCGGATACTGTAGCAAGGCCTGTACCTGTTACATTAACAGCATCTTGAGCAGATGTAGCTGCCAAGTCTTTAATCACTGTTTTGCCAGCAGATGAAATATTGGACAAATCCTTATCAGCAGATTTTTCTGCCGCTGTCACAGCCGCTGTCAATTTTGCGGTTGGCGCAATCGTTACATTATCGCCGGTAGCAGATGTAGTGATCAACGCATTAGCACCTGTATCGCCTTTAATGTTGAACGTAATAGCATTTGTGCTAAGTTTCTTCGCTGTTGTAGAACCAGCATCACTACCAAGAGCAATTGTATTGTTACCTAAAGCTGTAGTTGCATCGGTAGCGGCTTTTACAGCGTCATCCATTTGTTTCTTGTTAACCGCAGCATCATCGGTAGTACCATTAGCAACATTCTTAATTTCTTTGTTACCGGCACTAATACCACTAGTAGTTACAGAAATTGGTGTTGTGCCTGTACCAGCAGGAGTTACCGTCACACCTGTAGGTGCTGTTGTAGTTATGTTACCTGCTGCATCAGTAGTTGTGACCCCACCTTTAGATACAACAGTAGAATTACCAGCTGCATCAGAAATCGTAGAGGAACCACCTGTTACGGTTTGTGTATTGCCAGATCCATCTGTATATGTAGCAGATGTTAAACCTGTTAAGGCTTTTGCCATCTTGATATTTAATGTGCCAGATGTTGTGTCACCTACGACTGCGATATTACCAGATGTAAGATCAGTTGCTGTTGTACTTGCACCACCTTTAATGTTTAGTTGTTCGCCATGTTTACGGCTAATAACGGTAGCATCATCGCCAGCAAAATTGTGTTTTGCATCAGCTAATGCTTGTGCATTATTGGCATTTGCTTTTGTAACAGCATCATTAATAGCAGTCGCTACGTTTTGTGTTGTAGCTACACCATTTTTACCAGCTGTAGTACCTTGTGTAGCACCGTTAGCACCGATTTTACCTGTTGTATCATCAAGAACAAGTTTACCTTCTTCTACATTAACCGTATATGTTTTCACACCACCAGCTGTATTGTCAGATAACGTAGCAAGGCCTGTACCTGTTACTGTTACAGCGTCTTGTGCGGCTGCTTTAGCTACGTTCTTAACAGCATTTTCAGATACGGCTACTTCATACGTTTCACCCTTAGCAGTACCCGTTTGACCTGTTACAGTGGCTAAGTTAGTATCGCCGGATAATGTTTTAGCTACTACTTTTTCGGTTGATAAGGATCCACCAGCTGCAGCCGTAATGGCCGCATCCATTTGAGCCTTATTAACTGCCGCATCAGCAGTAGTACCCGTAGCAACACCTTTAATTTCCTTATTGCCCGCATTGATACCAGCTGTTGTCATAGAGATAGCAGAGGCACCAGCTGCACTTGGGGTAATGGTTACACCATCACTATTAATAACAGTAGTATTGCCACCAGCGGCAGTAAATGTAGCAGATGTTAAACCGCTCAATACTTTTGCAAGTTGTACATTTAATGTGCCTGCACCATCAGATACGACACCGATGTTACCTGTTGTCAAACTAGCAGTATTTGTTACACCGCCTTTAATGGATAATACTTCACCGTGTTTACGAACGGATGTAGTACCTGTATCGCCAGCAAATTTATGTTCTGCATCGGCTAAGGCTTGTGTTGTGCTTGCTTTTGCTTTAGTCACAGCATCGTTAATAGCAGTCGCTACGTTTTGTGTTGTAGCTACGCCATTAGAACCGGCCACACCAGATGCACCTGTTGTACCAGCAGCACCGACTTGACCGTTAGCAGCTACCACCAAATTACCGGTATTCACATCAACCGTATATGTTTTTACACCACCTGCTGTATTGTCAGATACCGTAGCAAGGCCCGTACCGGCTACTTTCACAGCATCTTGAGCGGCTCCTTTGGCTAAATCTTTAATAACAGTTTTACCACTCGTAGAAATATTGGATAAATTTTTATCTGCTGCATTTTCAGCGGCCGCCACGGCATTGGTCAATTTAGCAGTTGGTGTAATGGACACATTATCCCCTGTAGCTGCTGTGGTGATTAAGGCATTAGTGCCTGTATCTCCTTTAATGTTGAATGTAATAGCATTTGTGCTAAGTTTCTTCGCTGTGGTAGAACCAGCATCACCGCCAAGAGCAATCGTATTATTCCCCAAGGCTGTAGTTGCATCGGTAGCTGCTTTTACAGCATCTTCCATTTGTTGTTTATTCACTGCAGATGTGGCAGTTGTACCAGCAGCAAGACCTTTAATTTCTTTATTACCTGCATTGATACCTGCAGTTTTGTCGATGGATATACCACCTACAGTGATTTTATCAAAGGATACATTCTTAGCCGTACCGATTGTAATAGTACGACCCGTATTAGTTACAGCAATGTTATCGCCATTAACAAAGTTGACTGTGTCGCCACCGGATACGGCAGTTGTACCACTGCCATTAGTCGATACATTCCAAGCAGCTGCTGTTTTTGCCAAGTTTTGGATTTTCGTGTTACCAGCCGTAGATAAGTTAGACAAGTCCTTATTCGCTGCATTTTCAGCAGCCGTTACAGCATCAGTCAATTTATTCGTTGGTGCAATTGTTACATCATCGCCACTAGCAGATGTCGTAATCAACGCATTAGTGCCAGTTTGGCCCTTAATATTAAATTTAACATCCCCAGAAGCCAATTTTTTAGCCGTCGTGGATCCTGTAGTTCCACCAAGGGCAATAGTACGATTGACAGCAGTTGACGAATCCGTAATCGATTGTTTCGTTGTCGTATTCAAATCAAAGGATACTTGACCATTACTACCTACCGTAGAAACTGTACTTGTACCATTGGTGAAATTAAGACCATCCGATACTTTAGCCGTATTAGCCGTACCACCATTGGCTTTATAGCTAATGGTTTGATCCGCATTTGCTTGGTTAATCGCTTGCGCTACATTATTGGCGTCCGCCATACCTGCGCTAGCACTAGCCGTACCATTCGTAACGGTAATAGTTTGCTTTTTACCAGAAATGGTGAGCGTTTGATTATTGCCCTTTGTCGTAATATAGGTACTATCACCGACTACGTTTAATGCACTATTTGTCAAATTAACGTCACCCTTTGTGCTGCCGTCGGCTGTGAAAGCAAGGTTCATGCTCTTAAGTTGTGCTACGTTGACCGCATCAGTATTGTTAGTACCAGCTGCAAGGCCTGTTAATTGACGTGTATTGGTACCATCGCCAATAGAAACAGCGGCCCAAGTGCTTGTTAACGCATTACCAGATAAGCCAGTAAATGTATTTGTTCGTCCCGTATTAGGATTATAGCCAGCACCAGCTACTATATTCGCTATGGATCCAGCACCCAATGCTACGCCACCTTCTACAGTCGCTTGTGTATTTGCACCTAGTGCTAATGAGTTCTTTCCGACTGCCTTTGCTGTGTTACCATAAGCGGCAGCATTTTCACCACTCGCAGCAGAATTATAACCAACAGCAACCGTAGCACTTTGATTAGCCTCTGAATTGAGACCAATTGCCACCGCAGTAGAACCAGTTGCCTTTGCTTGTGGCCCTAGTGCAGTTGCAGAGGCGCCAGTAGCTTTAGAAGTCTTGCCGAGTGCTACAGAATTAATATTGTTAGATACTGTATCTTGACCAATGGCAATGGAATCACCATTGCTAGCATTCGCACTTTTCCCTAATGCGATAGCGTCTCCACCAGTAGCTTGAGATGACGTACCAATAGCTACAGCATCACCAGCAGTAGCAACGGTACCATTACCTACTGCTACAGCAGACTCACCACTAGCACTAGCAGATTTACCAACCGCAATAGCCGCCTCGCCACCAGATTCGGAGTTAAAACCTCCAGCATAAGAATAGGCCCCTGTAGCTTTTGCATTCGCACCAAGGGCCATACCAATTAACCCTGATGCACTAGCCTTTTCACCTATTGCCATACCATGAACATTTGATACTTGCGTTTGATAACCAATAGCAATCCCATAGTCCGATCCGGATGTTACTTTACTTTCATTCCCCAATGCAACACCATAGGAAGCTCTATTCTCTGCAACAGTACCGATAGCCACCGTATTATTGCCTTCAGCATGTGCCCCAGCCCCCACTGCAACAGATGGCTTAATAGAACCACCTAAGAAGGTACCTGATGCAAGACTTCTAAAGCCAATTGCAATGGATTGATTAGAATCGCTATAGGCTGCATTACCTATAGCGACACCATTGGTTGTCGCTGGTTTAACCGAACCATTGGCAAGTGCTGATGACGGTTTATCAGTAAAAGGAATTGTGGATACAGCCATTACATGAGTCCCCATTGTTGACATCGCTAGCCCTGCTAGAATACTAGCCACCACAATCTTCTTTTTCCCTGTTGTATTCTTCGCCACTTCCGATACAACAACATAACATTGTTTTGATTTTGACCAAATCACTTTAAAAATCTTATTCACAGTCCACGTATCTCCTCATACTAATATATATATATCATTTATTACTGATAACTCATTCATTTACAAAACTAGACAATAATAGTCTACTTTTATGCATACATGAATAAAAATATCATATTACATTCATATTTTCAATATTTTCGACATCGTTTTATGAAAATATTATGAATTTATATGAATGTGACTTACTTTTTTATACTAAATTTATTTATACGACAAATAGCGGCTAGCACATCATATGCGATGTACTAGCCGCTATTGTTTACGGGTCTTATATTATTTTGCTATGAGCCATATATAAATACGATTATATATGCTGTATAAAATCAACTATTTTTTATTCACTCTAACACGTTCAATTGTCGGTTGACCTTGGTTGTTTCTTGCTACTGTATCAACGCGGAACAATGCCATTTCAGGGCTGAATTCTGTTACCAGTTGTTCATCCACTTGTACGCCATTTTGAAGGGCACGATATACGATTTGAGCAAATTCGTAGCGTGTTAATAAGCGATCGCCACCGAATGTGCCATCTGGGTATCCTTCTACCAAGCCACGGCGAGATAGATCACTTACTGCTTCGTATGCCCAGTGGTTGCTAGCCACATCTGGGAATAATGTAGTGTGGTCTGCTTTCATGCGAGTACCTGCTACATCATTTAAGAGGGCTGTTAATTTTTGGATTTGTGCATTTTGAAGAGCTACTGTTTTCTTAAGTTCTAACACTTCTTTACCGATGGCTACGCGAGAACGAGATACATTGCTATGAGCACCCACTTTCACAGAAAGGCCGGCATTCACAACAGTTTCCCCATTACCCAATGTAGAACCTACGCTCAATTGCACATCCTCGTTAGGTCGATAGAATGCACCAAGTGCAGCAGCATTACCATTGTGGTAATGACCATAGCCTGCAGCAAAGTCCCATTTAGCATCTGGATCAAAGTCGAGCGGATGAAGGGCCGCCAATGCCGCTGCACCAGCAACACCACGATTTACGCGTTTGTCCAAGCGAGCTATATTGCCATTAATATTTATAATATTGTTTTGGATATTCGTAATATCGCCGCCTACATTGTTACGCAACAATTTAAGTTGAGCCACATTTACCGCATCAGTATCATTTGTACCAGCAGCAACAGATGTAATTTGACGTGTTACATTATTATCTACATCACCAACGGATACAGCAGATGCTGTAGACACCCAAGTAGAAGATGTTTCGGTGGATGGCGCATTGGTGAGGACATCATAACCTACTGCACCAGCTGCAACAATTGCTTTAGAGCCACTACCAATAGCAGCACCACCTACTACGGTTACTTCTGTATTGTGACCTACAGCCACTGCATCGTTTACAGTCGTTGTTGTGCCATTATCGCTAGAGCCTAAGATAACTGTGTTGTTTGCACTCGTTACAGTACGATTATCACCGAGAACAAGGATATTAGTTGCATCGGATACTGTATTTTTAGAACCGATAACAGTCATATGCTGTACCTTAGTACCTGTATTACCCACACCGATAGCCAAATTATCTTTACTTTGGTTACCACGTACGCCGGTTACAGTGTTGTTTACACCAATCATAGATGTACGTAGTGTATAGTCTGCTTTGTTACCGCCACCAAACGCCATTGTAGCTCCAGCACCATTAGAGGATGTTACGGCATTTCTTAATTTATCTGCAAAATCCTTGGCAGAGGTAGCACCCTCTCCTGGAGTGGTGAAAGAAGCAGTAGAATTAGTAATTTCATTACCCGCTCCATATACAAGAGCGCCGTTGGAATTAGCCACACGGTTTGCAACACCAGTAATAGCTGTTCCTACGCCGGCTGTAGAGCTACTTGTTGTAGATTCAATGCTGTTGAAAGCACCATTTACGGTAGCACCGAAGTTTTGAGTAGGTGTTGAGAAACGACCTCCTGTGTAAGAGGAACTAATGATATTGTAAGTACCAGTATTAGTGGTGAAAGCCCCATTACTAAAGCTATTCGCACCAACAGTTGTTGCATATACATTTAAATTTGCACCACGCGTACCATTATTATCTGTATCTATCGTCGTATCACCAATGGCTCCACGATAATTATGAGAACCAATCATAGTACTACCTGTACGAGCATATGTGTTATTACCAATCGCAATAGAACCTACTACTTTAGATGGATCTGCAGGTACACGAGCCGAAGAGAACCAGTTGCCAGAATATGATGTTTGACCCATACCTACAGCTGCTTCTGCACCACCTGCCATGTTTTCTACATGAGAATTTGCCCCGATAGCGATGCTACCATTTTGACCAACGTAATTTTCTACATTAGCTTTATTACCCAAGGCAACATCTAAGGTGTTATTTGCAGTACTACCTGTACCGTAGGCAATACCATTACCAGCCCCAGTTGTTGTATCAGCTGCACTAGCCACACATAAGCTAGATAACAATACACCATTGATCAATAGTGTTAAAATGCGTTTACGATTGTTCATGTTCTTCTATCCCCTATATAACAAAACAATAAGTCCACTCTCAAAACTCATCATTTCTTCATGATGATTACATGAATATATTAACACATTTTAAATATTTGTAAACAGTTTATTTATAATTAAGTGCAAAAAATTAGAATTATACGATAAAATTTAATATATTTACAGGATTATTAAATAAACCAAAAAGCGGATAGCTAATCACAAAGGATTAACTATCCGCTTATGTATTGAGGTTTTTATGAAAAATCTGTTTACACTATACAGCTATTTAAGCATCTCAATATTATCTATTATTTAATTTTTCTACCAGCATATCTACTGTTTCTTGTAATTTCTTATTTTGAGCCTCTAATGTATCAACCCGTTGTTCGAGAGCATTATAGGAAGCAGGAGAGATTTTTTGCACCATTTTGCTTTCACCAAATTTATAGGATACGCCAAGGTTTGCCATGATATGGTTATTAACGGTAGCACCTGCAGTAAGGAGCAAGTTTTCCTTTGGATAATAACCAACACCTAGGGCAAGAGCATTCGCATCTTTATAGTGTCCGATACCACCCATTACTTGTACTCGATTATCTGGATCAAATTGCATTGGATGTAATGCAGCTAGTGCCGCAGCACGAGCATCGCCTTTATTAGCTTCTTTTCCAATATTGCTAATTGTATTGTATAGATTATCGATTTGTTGGTTTGCACCGTATAGTTGGGAACCATTGATGGCATCCGTAGAATCTGCACTAACACGGCCAGCTGCCACATGAGTGATGGTACGTTCTTGACCTGTAGCACCTACAGAGACTGTAGATACTGGTGTTGTACCAGCAAAGTTAACGGTACCACCTGCATAGGTGTAACTTGGGGTGCTCACCACATCACTACTTTCAGCAGTGGAATTACTACCAAGCACAACTGCATTATTCAAAGTCGTATCTACGTGATCACCTAAGACATAGGTATTATTAGCCGTCACATGATTATAGGCACCAACAACAGCATTGCTTTCACCCTTTAACTCTGCATTATGACCTATGCCATAGTTAAAGTTGCCATCCACTGTTGAATTAGACCCAATCAACACCGTATTGTTACCTTTACTGCCACCAGCTTGGCCTGTGCCAAGCCATACGTTTTTATTACCAGTCGCACCAGAACCAGCGAAGGAGCCGATGGCAATCGTATTGGATATAGTCGAATTAAATCCAGCGGCAAAATTACCGAGGAAATTATAATCGCCCTTACCATTTAAAAAGGTCTTTGAACCTAGTGCAACATTGGCACCACCACTGGATCCATTCAACGATATCCGGCCAATGGCGATATTATTGCCCTTTGCATTAGGATCGTTAGGGTTTTGATATGGATTGCCATTACTAGTACCCGCTTGTCCACCAAGGGATACATTGTCCGAATTAGTAAAGTTAGAATTTCCTGGTATGCCGATATTATAGGCTGCACCACCAGTTGAAACGATAGGTGTATCGGCGGCTTGCACCAAGCCATTTGAAGATATACCGAGCATACTAACCATTGCTACGATACCTAATTTTGTTGCGTAATTCATTTTACGACCCTCCCATACTCTCTAACAATGTGTTGCTATACTCCCGCTAGCGTTCTCGATGCGCCATAAATTTCAGCCACTACGTAGGGATTGCCACAGGTACTCAGTTTCGCGAGTATCCGTTTTGTATAGTCTAGATGTTCTAACAAAGCGTCACGCAATTTACGTTGCACGTGGTCAGGGGAATGAAATACGAGTATAGGATCAAAGTCTCCTATGATGATATACGTTGTATGTGGTTCTGGTCCTGGCTCAATGTGGTATTGAAATGGAATGATAACATTGAATAAACCATACACCACATCGCGCGCAATTGGTTTCCGTGCTTTAAGACAAGCAAATGTCATGTTAGGACCTAACGTTCGTGGATCCGTATACATGGGCTTTGACCGTCTTGTTGATTGAATGCCGTTTGCTAGAACACCCTCGTGTCGTGCTATCTCTCGCAATACCGTTTTAATGGATTTGTGAATGATATCACGCCGACCATCTACATAGTAACATGCAGTGCAGTCACCACCATCTATGTAAACTGGAATTAAGCAACATATATGGTGAGCTACATCGCCATATATCGCATTTGGATTACAAGAAATTGATTCTTTATTACTTACCGTTTGATACGCTGTATTATGCATCATTATAACCTTTCTTAAGATTAATGAGTAATAAAACTAAGGAATTCCTCTTGTAAAATTGTATAAATAACACGTGTTATATAAATGTGCTTTAGCAGCACTTATGAGTTAATTGTATACCTATAATTACAAGCTGTAAATATATAAATTAAAAAATATTTTAGATTTTTTAAAGTCACTTATAACTATGCATATTTTGCATATCTTGGATATCCGATTCTTTGTTGTCTGCCACCATCATGTAATATCGCAATTGGTCGATGGCCTTTTGATGGCGTTGTTGCACAGCCTGCCTCGACTGGTGCGATTCACAACCAATAGAGACACAGCTTTTACCATCCTTATATAAGGCATACAATAATTCTTGTTGTTCTACCGGTAGTTTTTGAAATGCAGTCCACAGACGAGTGCGCAATTCGTCCTCATTGGAGGTGCCAACGATGTCTCGCTCGATATCTACATCATCGGGAAATTGGTCCATCGCCAGCTCAGATACATCGTCACCCGTGCAGGGCGGCAAGGTCAATTCCCATTTCCATTGCTGAACGGACCGCTTGTAAAAGTTCAGATAACCGTAGCGAATGGCGGCTTTCACATACCCTGAAAAGGGTACCTTACCTGATGTATGAAAGCTGTAAATGGCTTCGATAAAGATGATCCACAGAAATGATTCAACATCGTCCGTCAGTGCTTCGGTGCTATATCGGTTCGCATAGCTGATAATGAGTGGCCGATAGCGACGGCATAGTTCGACTTGTGCTGCATCGATGGTGAGTTCCTCGATGGGCCACACCGCCCGTTCTGTGCTGAGCACAGATACGCGGTGTTCTTGGCAGACGCGTACTAAACTAAGGTCTGTCACCGCTTGTAATACCTTTTGGGGACATACCACATGTTTCATATTCATATTCGTTCCTTTCTGCCTAGGCTCAATTGAAATATACACCCAAGTGAGTATTTAGACAAATAAGAAATTCCGCTAAAAATGCATAGATTTACAGCGGAATTTTTGTTTTCGAATATGTATTTGTATAAAATTTCAACGCATTTTCAATGAAGTACGCCAATTATATGAATTTACTTGTTTCGCAGATTATATGATCTTTGTTAGCGCTAATATACAGCTTTCAACAGGATAATCCAGACTTAGTTAGTACACCAATGATAGATTCTTAGCGAATACTGGTTTCACCATGGTATCGTAGACATGCTGCCCATCCCCACAATGAATGTCCTCCATGTAAGGGAATACGTATTCAAACCAAAATTGGAACATGGTATTCACAAAGTGATAGTCCGAATAGCGCAATGGACCTCGGCTGCCCCCTTGGAGACGGCCTATAATGGCCATGTCTAACAAGTCGGCCATACGGGTCGCAAAGGTACCACTTTTCAGTTCGCTAGCATGGCACAACTCTGTATAGAATGGTTTATCTAGCTGTACTAGTGCATATAAAATGGCATTGGCTGCCCCAGCGTTACGAATATAACGCATGAGTAGTCGTTGCGGTTCCATATATAGGGCGCCTTCTGGTCTAAAGAATAGACGCACAATATTATCATCTACGGATGCAGTAGGGTCGATATGCACTAGATTGCCTGGCATACCTCCTGTTACATGGTATAGTTTCGCAAGATCTTCATCGGTATAGTTCCACCCTAATGCTCTCACATCATCAAGGGTGAAAGGTTCTACCTTAAAGTGACTATGAATATATGGGGCAATCAAGCTAGATTCGCCCAAGATTCGCCCTTTTAATTCGTCCACATGGGTTCCCATGAGGAGTACAAACATCTTGCCATAGTCCCGATAGGTTTCCATCAATTCCCGTAATAGGATAGGCACCTGTGGTGCCGTATCTACTAGAGCCGGGTAATCGTCAATAATAAACATCATATGTTTATCAACGCTCATTTGAAATACTCTACGCAAAGCCTCCTCTAGGGTGCGAAATGACCCAGATGGCATATCCAATCCTCTCTCAATGGATCGAATATGAACGGATTCGTTCGCTAGTCGCCCTAGCAAGTAAATCACATGATTCGATGTTAATCGGTTTTGCAGTTCCTTTGCAATATAGGTTTTTCCTACGCTATAAGGCCCGTATACAACACTCATATCCATACAGGCCTTCTCGTATTGTTCCATGATAGAATCAATTACCGCCTCATGGTTTACACACTTCATATAAGATCTCACCTCCCTTAAATTCAGTCCTTAGGAACCTATTATATCATAATCTAAATAATCTATAAAATATATTTTATGTATTTTAACAAATATATAATAAATTCATCATTTACACATAAAAAAACTCTCTCCTCAAATGATATGTCCCCCTTTCACTGAACAAGCAGTAAAGGGGATACATATCCAAAAGAGAAAAGAGTTTTATTGATTGTTGGTAAATTTCATAATCATGATACGCCGCACCGCAGCATTGAGTTCTGCTTCTGTAATAGTGCCATCTTCTACGGCTTGTGTTAAGGCGGTATGAATTTCCTTGATATGATTCGAGTGTTTACACACGGCTACCATATCGCCACCAGCCTTGATGGTACGTACCGCATAATCACCTACGGCGATGCCGGTAATGGCCGCACCGACTTCGATATCATCGGATAAAACTACGCCAGTAAAGCCCAATTCACCGCGCAGCCAATCGGTGATAATCGGTTTAGACAAACTAACGGGATTTTTTGCATCCATAGAGGTGACTTTCACAGAATTCACCATAATCATAGGTCGCTCCTGTGCCGTAGATTGGATCAGCTGCACAAAAACGCGCGTATCATCGTCCATCAGTGCGTCCTTCGATACATCGACTCGCATGCCAGGCACCGTAAAATCGGCCCCACCTGGGAAAAATTGGTACGCCGTGAACACTTGATTCGCCGCATATCGCTTCGTAATCAATTCGCCAATCTGTGCGGCCCGGTCGAGATCCTGTGTATAGGAATAGAAGGAATGTGTATTTACCATGGGCCCTAAATTTAGATTAAATCCAAGGTCGCGCATCTCAATGGAGGTACGCGTCGCGAGGCTACCCACCGCATCAAGGCCCTTTTTAGAGATAATGTTAGGTTCCACCCAAGGAATCATCACATTAGGGCGATAAGGCATCCGTTCCCGATGAATCGCGATGAACGGAGGCGCTAGGCTCGCAATATTTGCATTATCTCGAATCCCTTTTGTGAAAGTCCGTAGTTGTTCCTTGGATTCCATATTATTATTATCTAATAAAATACCGCCTACACGGTATTTGCGCATCATTTCTTTTTGAGGCTCATCTAATGTGGTACCGTCGAGGCCCATGAGAATCAATTGGCCGATTTTGTCCTCGCGAGACATATTTTTCACCATTAAATCTGCCTTATCCTCGACCGATGCATTGGTTGCAGCTATAGCCCTAAAACTTGTAGGTGTACGTTCTTCCGCTACAGTCTTTGCTTCATCTTTGTAACATCCGGCCACAGCACACACCGTTGTTACTAGCAATACACCACATATAAACCTTTTAACGAACTGCTTCATCGCTCTCTCTTTCTGTTGCAAGCTCAATTTCAATATAGATGTAGTATGATCCTATCCCCTCCCAGTTATAGAATCGTCCATCCTAACTCTCAGATATTTCTAATCTATTATATACTATATAGTTCATTAATGCCTCATTAAAATGCTGACTTGCAAATTTTGTATACTAGCCAAAAATAATGCATACAATTTGAGAACGACAACCTTCTAACTATAAAAAAACTGCAAGCTAGCTGTATATCCAATCAAGCTATTCTCAATTGGCATACAACTAACTTGCAGTTGATTCTATTTAACCTGCAATTAATTCTATTTGACTTGCAGTTGATTTTATTTTACCTACTGATGATTCTCTGTATCTGTAGTATCTTGGGGATCAGTTTGTCCTTGATGCGGTGTTTTATGATTCGTCATCACCGTTTTGGCCGCCACCTTTTTCACAGGGAACGTAATTGGCACCTGTGTATTAACTTGTACTGGGCCATTTTTTGGTACAGCCACCTCTTGCGGCGTAGACAAGGCCTTTACTACTGTAGCTGGAGGCGCTGTTTGCGCTATTTGCGGTACTGCCTTTGGCGCTTGTTTAGGCGCATCCGGTTGTTGACGTGCCACCCGTGCTGCCGCCAAGATTCCAGGGTTACGATATAGTAATTGACCACCTTCGGTAGATAATTTTTGATCATAATAATATACATCAGCATTATAATATTCGCTACCGCTCGCCACATCATAGCGCAAACCAATCATGGTATACACCGTAAAATGAAGCAAGCCGTCCGGTTTACTGCGATCAATGGAATCACGATCCACGTACCAATTATTACCATTATAGGTGAAAGCATATATATCTTGACGTGCATCGGCATTAGGTATAACAGATATAAGCAGCGCTACTACAAACAATATAACTGCACACATACGTTGTAACATGAGGCCTCCTCATATGTATAAAATGATTGTATACGATTTAACAACTTATTATACCATATTTTAATAGGTCAATATGAAATATCACTTTATCATATATAAAAACTAATCCAATATACTCGTCTTAAGCATATAAGACTCAGTACGTCCTTGTTTTACCGTATCGAGGTATTTATTCGGAATTTGTTTAAACCTATTATGAATTGTGCCTCTACTCTTATTACAAGCTTTTAGAATCTCAGCTTTACTAATACCCGCCCCTAAGGAAAATAAACGAGCCTCTAATAACAAAAAGTATATATTTTGTAATACTTGATCAGTGATCTGATGACTTTCAAAAAATGCTTTCAGTTTTATACGCTCATCTTCTAAACGTTTTATACGCTTGTCTAATAGAGCAATCGCATCATCAATTGTTTTCTCAATAATAGATATAAACTCCATAACAAAATTCGTTATATCCCCACCGTTAATTTCAGCTGTTGTCATTTTAAAAGCATCATAATATTGTTTTTTATTATTTTTAATAACAGCAGATAAGCGTAATGCAATCAGAGGATGAAAATGTTTTGCTAAGTAAGCTGTAGATATAAATCGATTTGTACGGCCATTACCATCATAAAATGGATGAATGTAGCCAAAGTAATAATGAAATATCGCAACACGTATAGGTAATTGTATATCATCATTATTAAGAATCATTAAAGCTTGATCTATTTCTTGAATAATACTAGATTCAGGCAATGTACCACGATGAATTATCTTATCTTGATGATTTACGATATCTACAGAATCTTTTCTAAAAATCGCTCCATCAGGTTGATTCTTCTTTGAAATCTCATCACGTATAATATCATCATATAATCGCCTAATATCTGAACTACTGGTATATATAAAACGCCTAGGCTGCTCTAAAATGGTTTTATATTTTGTGATAATACTAGAAAAACGTAACTTCTTATTATCTATATTATGTATGGCATCTTGTATTTCACGCCGACTACTGCGTACACCTTCGATATCATTACTCGCCTTAATTTCACTAGATAAAAAGCCATTCATAACATGCCATAACATAACTAGAGGCACACGTTGTGCCAAATTAACAAATTCATGTTTTTTCTGTTCGATAGATAGAAGCAAATTCACTAATTCAGGATGATACATGAAAAAAGCTGTATAAGTATGACGGCGGTTATATTCATGAATAGCTATCGGTAAAACAATAGAACTCTCAGAATAACGTCTATTATCCAGTATACGTTTCCATTCATCTTCACCTTTTCTGTAATATATCTTATACATTGGTTCAAATTTCATGCTATCCCTCCTATCTGCCTCTATACTATATAATCTATGATGTTCAAAATAATGCAATTTTGTACTTCATACCACATTTTCTTATTTTGATGTTCAAAAATAGCGAATTTTGAACATCAGTTTACAAAATTATATCAATGGTGTATAAAAAATGCAAGATTAGTCTAGATGCCTTTGCACCCATTCTTGCCCTTGCTCAAGTATGGGTGTAATGTGTTGCATCAGAGGTTTCTCAAGAAATTGAATTCGCAAATAATCTATACTCATACCAACCACAAAGACGATTGCTACTACACATACCGCATATATAGGTAATAGTAAAGAATCATAATACTGATAGGTATAAAAAATATGGTCCCACATATAACGAGCAAATAAGCCATTGTCATGTATTAGGTAAATACCAAAGGTCGTTGCCGCTACTGTATTAATCCAAGAGCGATAAGCTATGTTCGATTTCAAGAAAAGAATAAATGCACCTAATCCTATAGCGAGCAGGAATACACCGTAGTCCTTCAGCGAAAAATAAAGGGTTTGTGTTACATATATAGGATTTATCATCGCCAATATATCAACTAGAATAATCCCTAGTGTGGAGCCTGCCAAACCAATGGAAGTTACTATAACACCTGTCTTTTGGGTGATGCTTTCACCATATAACCTAATATAAGCACCGATGGCGTAAAAATAGACAAATGAAAATATATGTTTAAAACCAAAGGTCGTATGTGGTAATTGAGGAAATAGATTCAGTATGGTCGGTGTTAAGAACCAAATAACCAGGCCGATTAATAAAAGCAGTCTTAAGTAATTCTGCTGTAAACGGTGTATGATAGGGTTGATAAATGGCGTTAACAAATAGAGGACTAAAAAGTTCTGCCCGAACCAACTCATAGCACCAATGGGTAATAATGATTTGATGATATTTGTTGATGTCACCGTATCTAAACCTAAAACAAGAGCAACCCCAAGCATAGCTAAACTATAAAACCAAATCTGGCCTACTAGTTTTGCAAACTTATGCAGTTTAAATTTTGCATTAATCATAAAGTATCCCGTTATGATGACAAAGGCGGCCACACCCGCTTTGCCAAAAAGGGAGAAAAATTGAAGGAATATTTTGTTAACGGTTATATCAGGGGTAAAGGTAAAACTACCATGCACACAAAAATGATGCATCACGATGCCAATCATGGCAATAATCCGCAGAAGTTCTATATTACTCTGTCGCTCTCTCATGTTCTCAAACCTCATAAACTCTCTCAAAATAATTTAAATTACTATTTATACAATATACGTTATACCAACAAAATGATTAATTTATGACTATCTATGGGACAAGCCCCTTGATACCTCTTCTAAGAATTAGTAGAGACCTGTAGTAATTACTAGGATGAAGTTGATATGGTGTCTCAAGAATTATAAACATAATGAAATGGCCTTTCATTATGAAAGCCCCCGAGTACTAATATATACAGCTATTAGTACTCGGGGGCTATTTTATATATCGACTATATTCTCAGATTGCTTTAGGTAAATATATCTTAGAATTTATGCGTAAATCCAGCGTTCACAGACCATCCTGCTTTATAGTCGCCAGATAGACCTTTGCTAATATCAGCGTAGATACTGTTGTTAGCGTTGATACCATAACGGCCACCGAATGCAAGGTCAGTCCATGTCCCTTTAAGGTCTTGTTCTGTGGATTTCACAGTAGAACCACTTGTGTATGTAGTTTTTACCGAGCCAGAGAAGGCATGGTTAACGCCGACACGAGTATAGATACTCCCTGAGCCAAAGGTCTTACCAATTTCAAGGCCAAGACCGCCAGCAGTGCTGCTTACGCCAGCTTGGTCTACATGCATGGTGCCTGCATTAAAGCTATCTCCACCAAAGTGAGTATAGCTCAATTGTGCTTGCGGTTCGATGTATACACCATTTTGTAATCTCACAGTTTTACCATAGCGAGCGCCGATAGTGTATGCATTAGCCTTCGTTTCGCCAGATAGGCTTTCACCAATTTCATTACGAGCTGTGAAAGTATTCGTTACACGACCAACTTGGGATTCAAGTTGAATGTATTGATCTCGGCCGAGTTCTTTCAAACCATAGACGCCAACAGCAAAGGCCTTTTCTTTGCCAGAGCCATTGAACACATAATCATCATGGCCACGAAGGTAAGACACTTGACCGCCTACGGTCCAACCGCTACCAGTTTTAGCGTCGTAACCACCTTGAATGCGTGTATAGGTTGTGTCCGTATCAATACCTTGTGCATCATAGCTATATTGACCGCCACCGATATGGGCCCAAATACCTGTTGTTGCGCCTTGTTGCAATGCACGAGGACGATAAGTATTTGTTAATGTGCGCCAGCCGTTGATGTTGCTCATAATCGCAGAACGAGCACCACGCATATGCGGAGTATCATATGCCGTTGATTGGGCCGGTGCCGGTTGCGGTGCTGGTGTTGGTTGTGGCGCCGGTTGCGGTGCTGGTGTTGGCGTTGGTACTGGTTGCGGTGTTGGCGCCGGTTGTGGTGCTGGTGTTGGCGTTGGTACCGGTTGTGGTGCTGGTGTTGGCGTTGGTACCGGTTGTGGCGCCGGTGTTGGTTGTGGTGCAGGTGTTACTGTTGTATTACCGTACACATATTTACCTTGGCCATTTTGATCCGCTTGCCATGTAATAGCACCTTCTTTAGCATAACCAGATGTTAATACCTTAAAACGGCCAGATTCAGCACCTTCAGAAGCAATGGCTACTGTGCCTTCAAGGTTTCTTTCACCAGTCACATAGTTATGGTAATACACCTTATGTGCAAGATTATCTAAAACCTTGTTTACATTATCCTCAGTAGACAAGTCTAATCCTTTGCGGCTAGTGTATAGATGAGCGCCAGCATTAGGGGCTGCACTTGTTATATGAATGTCACCACCCCAGAAGGAATCGGCCGTTAAACCATTATATGTTGTGGTTGGCGGTGTATATTCTGGATCCTCGGTATCTGCATATTCATCATTAGGATCATAAATAAAATTCACATGGCCTTCGAGTTTATCAATATAGAGTTTATTATGCTCATTTTGTTCTACCATATTTTGAAAATTGCGATTCGTAGAACCAACGAGTCGATGTACACGGCTAGGCATAGTACTACTATCAAGGTTAGTACCATCAAGGCCACCTTGATATAATAGCTCCCAATCCCCTCTTTCACCAAGGAACACATTGATATGATTATAGTTTCGCCTATTTTCATCAGCTAAATTGAAAGCTAGCCCAGACCAATTGGATTCCTCACCATCTATACCGATATTAATGGTTGAGCTATAATTTGGATCATTTTTAACTATAACATCGCCTTCAACGAATATTTTATCACCCGTAAATTCGCCGTGATGATCATGAACACCTATATTAATTGTACCCCCTTGAGCAAGGGCAACAGGTGTACTCACTCTACCAGAATTATATACACCTTTTTTCAATTTAATGTCTCCACCATTTTTACTGGTAGCAAATGCACTATGACCATAGCCAATATTAGAATATCCATCTTCAATAATAACCATACCACCATTCGCTACTATAGAAGATATATTTTTATCGTATTCTGGGAATACACGTATCATATCATCACTGTTAGCTACAAAATCTGTATTATCAGTATACGGAGCGGTATAAGCCGCATCTACCACCATATTAGGCATTACAAATCCAGCAATCGCCAGTGCCACAGCTAACGATAGCTTTGCTTTACTTACATGTCTCATAAAAATCCTCTCACTCTCATAGTATAAATAAACTGTAAATTATCTTAAATTATAATTTACAATTTGTCGTTTGTAAATATGAGAGAAATAAAATTAGTACAGGCCTGTAGTATTGCCTGGACCCTTTAATACCTCTCCTAAAAATCAGAACAGGCGTGTTCTAATTTAAAATCCCCTTGATAAGAGTATCGAGATACTCATCAAGGGGATTGTTTTAGTTATGGAAAAGACAAATAGCCCTTCGTTATCCTAGGATAGCTATTGAAATCAAGTCACATTTTAGGCTTTAAATATAACACCATTATGCTCTAGTTGTTCCACAGTCTTTTTACCAATACCCGGTAGCATCAACACTTCTTGTTTAGTAATTGTTTTAAAATCAGCTACTGTGTATAGGCCAGCTTGTGAAAGTGTAATCTGTGCACCAAACCGTATATTATCATATACCGGATTGCTACGCACAGCCCCGCCTTTAGCAACCTCTACGGGACTCATATGAGCGGACTCGCGTTTTCCTATATAACTATCATTAGAATACCGATTCGCAACAGTTCGACCGGTAACACGTTCATACGCATCATATAAAATCTGCCATAATGGACTTTCAAAAATCACCAATTGAGTCGGTAAAAATGAGATAGCAGTATATAAACTTATCAATTCCCGTGGGTCAAAATCTATGTTAATCATTTGATGTACCATATACATAATGGTCTCTAAGTGGTCTTCTACAAAATCGTTCCACCGTGTTGCATCTTGTAATAACCACTCAATATCTTCATATTCATCAACAAGGTCTGCTAATACATCATGGGCAACCTTGCTTTCACCACACTGTAAAGCCAATAAAATATACAGCATATGCATCGGTAACATGATATCCGGAGCCTGATTAAATGCATTTTGTATATCATCACAACATGCGAGATAGCGCTGATACACCTTGCGACCACGATCCCAATTGGCAGCGCCACAACAAGTAACCATCATGTACACAAGGAATCCTGAATGGTCTTGCTTGTCCCCGTGAAAGACAGGAGTAAAGCATGCAATCGCATCATTATACATATTGTATTCTAAATATATCATCCCCATGTCGATGAGGCATCGCATATAAGGACGGGCCTCTAGCACATTCCAATCTATTCTCTTAGGTTTTTCTAACGATTCTACTAGTTGTTGCAGCTGATGAAGTTGAAAACTTGGATGTAACTCAAGGGCTATAAGTTCCCGTTTAGCATCTACTTCGTCAGGGCATAACGCAAGAATCTTATTGTACAATTTCTTTGATTCCTCAGTCGTATCAGCCTCTTCTGCAGCCTCGTATAAATCACATAATTTCATTTCTATCGTATCATTAAAATCACCACGATTATATTGAGTCATAAATGCTTCTATCAAAGCCTCAATAGATTTGAATTCAGCCTCATGTTCAGATACAAATTGTTGCTGTAAACGTAATAATAACTCACTTTGAAAGCTAAACATAGAGTGTCTCCTTATACATATGAACGTAAGAATACTACTTATCTGTAATATATCATGAGGAGATATATTAATTCTAGAGGTAAGGCCTTGTTCTATTAATATCTCATCTGAAAATTAGAACACGCCTGTAGTATTGGAGGGACCTCTTAACATATCTCCTAAAAATTAGAACAGGCCTGTTCTAATTCTGGAGAGACCATATCAGGCTCATCTTACTAATTAGTACACGCCTATTCTAATGTAAAATCCTTATTTTCCTTTAATTCGTATATCTGTATTTATAGATGCTTATTGCTCAACTCATATGTTCGCATTATAATTAGTTTAAGATAGTCAGCGAGGTTGGGCCTCTCTTCGTTAATGGAGGGAGGGGTGCTCTATGAGTGATTATGAGTTAATCATGATAATTCTAGAGGTGATGACTGTTGTTATTGCCTTTGGTGCACTTGTGGCTCTTATTTGTCTTGGAAAAGACAAATAGCCCTTCGTTATCCTAGGATAGCTAGGTAACTGAAAGGCCATTTCATCATGCATTTGAATTACTGAGATGAGCCTGACGGATCTACTCGTCCGACTATCTTCTTATATTATAAAGATAATTATATATATCGTCAAATTCAAATGAACTCAATACATATATAATGTTTCATAAATTAGAACAGGCCTGTTCTAATTTAAAATCCCCTTGATAAGTACCGAGATACTCATCAAGGGGATTGTGTTAGTTATGAACGATACCAATCATCATATTAGAATTGGTAGTTAAGGTCTAGGCGGTAGTAGTTGGAAAGTTTTTCGTTATCGCCAGTAGCTTTATTAGTTTTGTTGTTGAAACCGTAGTATGCAGTCATGCCAAGATTGTTTTGTAATGCGTAGTTAGCAGTTAACAACCAGCCTTTGAAGCCTTGATAGTTCATTGCACTAATTGTACCAGCTGGTGTAGCCATCCATGCGGTATTAGTTGTATCGTATGCAATGTCCCATGTGGAGGATGCAGCGCCTAAGTTTTGGCCGAAGTTGAAGTATTGTGCTTTTACGTCCCAAGAACCGCGTTTTGCTTGGTCGTAGTTGCCATAGCCAAGGCCAGCAGTCCATGCAGAACCGTGAGAAACGCCAGCAGCTTTCACCCATTCGCCACCAACCCAAACTTTATCAAAGTTCATGTCTGTGCTGAAGCCATACATGTTTTTGAGGGCATCATTGCCGGATTTGTGTGCATTTCTACGGGCATAGAAACCACCAAGGTTTACATGTTTATTAAGTTGACCTTTAACGCCTGCATAGGTGAAAGTTTTGTTGGATTTTTTAGTTAAGCCCTCAAAAGCTCCTGCCACTGCATAGCCGTAGGCTGCTTGGAATTGAACCTTGTCGTTGCCTGCATTGAATTGAACGCCGTCGAATGTGTCATCGTAAATCAAACCGTTTCCAAGCATTTGATCGAAACGACCTGCTTTTACAGATACTCGTTCACCAAATTTATGATTTACATAAGCGCGGTCGAATGTTACATCTGCGGAATTAGTCGCGTCACCGAATTCAAAGTTGCCAGTTGTTACACGAACAACAGCATCTGTGCGATCATTTACCTTTGCATTGAATTGTAAACGAGCACGAGCGTCGAATTTAGAGCCTCTGTTATAATCGCCTACAGCATTTACGTAATGGCCATCTCTTTGTTGAGCACCAAGATAACGAAGACGCATATCGCCTGTTACTTTCACATTACCTACGCGGTCCTCTAAACGAGCTACGCGAACGCCCAAGTTATTTAATTCATTAGAGAATTCATCAGCCAAGCGGTTGATTAGAGCTTGTTGTTCCGCATTAGCGCGGTCTTGGTTTACGAGTGCTTTTGCAACCATTTGCGCTACTTGGAAACGAGTAATACCGTTTTGGCCTCTGAAAGTCCCATCTGGATAGCCAGTGATGATGCCAGTGCTAGCCAATTGAGACACGGCTTGGTAGGCCCAAGAATCAGGGGTTACATCGGAAAATGGGTTCGCTGCAAACGCAGTTGTTACACCCAACACAGCTGTTGCTGCAAAGATAGCGGCAAATTGTTTTTTCATAACTATACCTCTCTCACCATAAAAAGAACTATACACATCTGCAAATCGGCGCTACCAGACTGATTTTCCCTATCCCCTTATAAGTGATAACCGTCCCATTACAGAATATAACATAAGTATAACATACTATAACAAATATTTTATATTTCAGATAAAAGTTCATTGGATTTTCATAGGATTGTAAAGGTAACCTCAACACCTGTTAAAAAACCGCAAATATAACAAAAAAGATGACGAAATATACATTTTATCATCTTATTTCGCCATCTGTTTGCATTTTATTAAGTTGTGCCAATCTATTGAATTAGAATTGGTAATTTAACTCTACGCGGTAGTAGTTTGCTAAGTATTCATTAAGTGAACCATCGATTCTATTAGTTTTATTTTTAAAACCATAGTATGCACTGATGCCCACATTGTCTTGCAATGCATAATCAACAGTAGCTAACCAGCCTTTAAAGCCACGGAATATACTGTTCGTAGTCGGAGTTGTTGCAGTAATATCATAATGAATGTTGTTCGCATCATATGGGAATTTCCATTTAGAACCATAAGCACCCAAGTTTTCACCAAAGCTAAAGTATTGAGCCTTTACATCCCAGCTACCTTTTTTAGCTTGGTCATAACGACCATAACCAATACCAGCTGTCCAAGCATTACTATGATCAGTATTAACGGCTTTCACCAATTCACCGCCAATCCAAACTTTATTAAAGTTCATATCCGTACTTACACCATACAAGTTACCATAGGAATGATAATAATCCTCTGTAAATCTTCTATGGCGAGAATAGAAACCGCCCAAATCAATATGCTTATTTAATTTCCCTTTTAAACCTACATAATTATATAAATCCTTTTCTGGTAAAAAACGAGTTTCATTGTCTATGGCAGATGCATAACCATGAGCTACTTGCAATTGAATCTTATCGTTACCAGTGGTCAATTGAATACCATCAAAGGCATCATCATACAAGAGACCATTACCTATTGTTTGATTGAAACGACCTGCTTTTACAGATGTGTGTTCACCAAATTTATGATTCACATAAAGCCTATCGAGTCTAGTCTCAGTTTCATAGTCGGAAAAGGCATCGCCTAATTCCATAGAATAGGATTGAATACGCGCAACAACATCTGTGCGATTGTTCACCTTCGCATTAAATTGCAGACGACCACGCACATCATATTTAGTTGGTTTATAGTATTGACCACCTGCACTGACTAAACGACCATTTTTCTTAGATGAATGACGTACTAAGAATCGTACATCCCCTGTTACTTTCACATTGCCAACGCGGTCCTCTAAACGACCTACGCGAACGCCCAAATTATTCAATTCGTTAGAGAATTCGTCTGCCAAACGATTAATCATCGCTTGTTGTTCTGCATTAGCGCGATCTTGATTAGCCATCGCCTTTGCAATCATTTGAGCCATTTCAAAACGGGTAATATCCTTTTGGCCTTTGAAAGTCCCATCTGGATAGCCATTAATAATGCCCGCACTCGCCAATTGAGATACGGCTTGATACGCCCAAGAATCTGGCGTTACGTCGGAAAATGGATTTGCTGCGAAGGCAGTCGTTATACCTAGTACAGCCGTTGAAGCTAATATAACAGCAAATTGTCGTTTCATACTAAAACCTCTCAATTCTTACTAGAATAATCTATACACACAATTATTAGAATTGGTAATTTAACTCAACACGATAGTAGTTAGATAATTTACGATATCTAGCATATTGTTCAGGGTTATTACGACCTTTAAAGCCCGCATAAGCACTTAAACCTAAGTTATCTTGTAATGCATAGTTCACAGTTGTGAGCCAACCTTTATAGCCATGGAACTCGATATGACCTGTATTATCTGACTGTGTTGAATCATAAGCAATATTCCATTTAGAGGAGATAGCCCCCATATGCGAACCAAAGTTAAAGTATTGAGCCTTTACGTCCCAAGTACCTTGTTTAGCAATGTCATAATCGCCATAACCGATACCAGCCGTCCAAGCATATGCATGTTTTGCATGCGTATCTTTCACAGTTTCCGCACCAATCCAAAGCTTGTTAAATTTCATATCTGTGCTAAAACCATACACATTTTTTAGGCTATGATCTAAAACCTTTTGTGTGTTAAAGCGCGTAAAGAAACCGCCTACATTGATATGTTTATTTAACTGACCTTTAACACTAGCATAAGAAATCGTATGATTATACTCTGCCGGAACGTTTACATAAAGCCCTGTAAGTAGATACCCATGTGCGCCTTGAAATTGGAATTTATCATTGCCAATATTTAGTTGAACCCCATCAAATTTATCATCATGGATCAAACCATTACCAATCATTTGATCAAAACGACCCGCTTTTACAGATACACGTTCGCCAAATTTATGATTTACATAGACGCGGTCAACAGTAAGTAGGCCAATAGACTCTCCACTCGGATTATAGGCAGCGCCTAATTCAAAATTATCAGATGCAACACGTACAACCGCATCAGTGCGGTCATTTACCTTCGCATTAAATTGAATGCGAGCACGAGCATCAAAACGTGTCTTCTCACTATATTCCCCGTCGCTTCTTATAAAATCTGGTCCCATTGCTTTAGTGCCAAGATATCGAAGTCGCACATCACCAGTCACCTTTACATTGCCAACGCGGTCCTCTAAACGACCTACGCGAACGCCCAAATTATTCAATTCGTTAGAGAATTCGTCTGCCAAACGATTAATCATCGCTTGTTGTTCTGCATTAGCACGATCTTGATTAGCCACCGCCTTTGCAACCATTTGAGCCATTTCAAAACGAGTAATCTCTTTTTGGCCTTTGAAAGTCCCATCTGGATAACCATTAACTATACCAGACGCTGCCAATTGGGATACAGCTTGGTATGCCCAAGAATCTGGCGTTACATCGGAGAATGGATTAGCACCGAAGGCAGTCGTTACACCTAACACAGCTGCTGCTGCCAACATAGGAGCAAATTGTGATTTCATAAAAATACCTCTCTAAAAGACTATATATTCACAAATATAGTTGAATCAATCATATATGTATCCTCGTTTCCATATATGAAAAGTATACAACTACAGTATTCTTTTATAGTATAGCAATGAGAAATAAATAATCATTAAGAATATTGTAAAATTTTCATATTATTTTCACTTTTTACAATAATATACATCATTATGTCTATATATAAAAAAGATGGCAAAACTCGAGTTTCGCCATCTTTGTTTATTTCTTATGCTATATTACTATAACAAATTAGAACTCGTAATTAAGATCTACACGATAGAAATTAGGCTCACAACCACAATCTTGATATTTCCAATCGAAACCATAATAAGCGGATACTCCAACTCTGTTTTTCAATGCATAATCAAGTGTTGCCATCCAACCTTTAAAACCAGCCCCATACGGTTGATTCCAAGTAGTATCAATAATCAAAGCATTATTTTTCATATTAAAATGTTGAACTTTTACCCCCCAAGTACCTTGTTTTGCAATGTCGTAGTTACCATAACCAACACCTGCCGTCCAAGCTGTAGATTCTTCAATATTAGAGGCTTTCAACCATTCACCGCCAACCCATACTTTATTGACATTTACATTAGCATTGAAACCATATAATCCTTTAACAGGTTCATTGATTTCATAATCTTCACCGTTAAAACGAGTGTAGAAACCACCTAGATCAAGGTGTTTACCAACTTTACCATTCAAGTTTAATACAACGAGTTCTGGATTTATATCTGTCACCATATATCTAAATTCACCAGACACCATATAGCCATACGCTGCTTGGAGTTGAACTTTTTCATTGCCTGCATTGAATTGAAGGCCATCAAATTCGCCATCAAAGGATAAACCATTACCCAACATTTGACCAAAACGGCCGGCTTTCACAGATACATGTTTACCAAATTTATGATTTACATAAGCGCGATCAAATTTTACAGTAGTAGTATCCTCACCAAAACCTAACATTGAATGTGAATTATATGTTTCACCTAGCTCGAAATTACCAGTTGTTAAACGAACAACAGCATCTGTGCGATCATTTACCTTGCCATTAAAGAGAATGCGGGCACGAGAATCAAATCTGTATCTACTTTGAACGCCTCCATGCCCAATAGTTGGAGATGGTATAATGTCGTTTACACTCTTAATATAGCGGAATCTCATATCGCCAGTTATTTTAACATTGCCCACCCGTTCCTCTAAACGACCTACACGAACACCCAAGTTATGCAATTCGTCGGAGAATTCCTCTGCTAAACGATTAATCATCGCTTGTTGTTCTGCATTAGCGCGGTCTTGATTAGCCATCGCTTTGGCAATCATTTGAGCCATTTCAAAACGAGTAATCTCTTTTTGACCTTTGAAAGTCCCATCTGGATAGCCATTGATGATGCCAGCACTCGCCAATTGAGATACAGATTGATAGGCCCAAGAATCTGGCGTTACATCTGAAAATGGATTAGCGCCGAAGGCAGTCGTTACACCCAACACGGCAGCGACCGCAAACATTACAGAGAATTGTCTTTTCATAATTAAACCTCTTACTACTATATAACACACACAACTGTACTAGTGCCTAAATACATATTACTTATATCTCTATATTCTCATATGCATTTCACGCATTAGTAAAATGTATTTTCAGTATAACAGTAAGAATTAAATAATCCTTAATAAGAGCATAAATATTTCATTTATATTTCATCATGTATTCATATGTACTATTTTCATATAAAAAGATGGCGAAGCCTATGTCTCGCCATCTCTATTTGCTTTATTAAATTATGTAATCTTATAGATTAAAATTGGTAATTAAGGTCTACGCGGTATAAATCGTCTTCTTTAGCACCATCCTGACTTTTCCAATCAAAGCCATAATAAGCAGTTAAGCCAACATTATTTTGTAATGCATAATTAGCTGTTGCTAACCAACCTTTAAAACCTGTCCCAACGTAAGGTTGATCCCAAGTAGAATCAAAGATTAGAGCATTATTTTTCATGTTAAAGTATTGAGCTTTTACACCCCAAGTACCTTGTTTTGTAATGTCGTAATTGCTGTAACCAACGCCTGCCGTCCAAGCTGTAGATTCTGTGATTTTAGAAGCTTTCAACCATTCACCACCAATCCAAACTTTATTAACGTTAACATTAGCATTGAAACCATATAATCCTTTTACAACTTTATATACTTGTAAATCTTCACCGTTAACACGAGTATAGAAACCACCTACATCAAGGTGTTTACCAACTTTACCATTCAAGTTTAATACAACAAGTTCTGGATTTAAATTTGTAGCCATATTTTGGAAGTCTCCAGACATCATATAGCCATAAGCTGCTTGGAATTTAACTTTTTCATTACCAGCATTGAATTGAATACCATCAAATGTACCATCAAATGCTAAACCAGCACCTAACATTTGGCCAAAACGACCAGCTTTAACGGATACGCGTTCACCGAATTTGTGGTTAACATACGCACGGTCGAATTTAAATTGGTTTTCGTTAGTAGCATTACCAAATTCAAAATTGTCAGTAGTCAAACGAACAACTGCATCAGTGCGATCATTTACTTTTGCATTGAATTGTAAACGTGCACGACCATCAAAATTAACCTGGTTATTTGTAAACTTTTGATAACGAAGACGAGCATCACCAGTAACTTTTACATTACCAACGCGATCTTCCAAACGAGCTACACGAACGCCCAAGTTATTCAATTCGTTGGAGAATTCGTCAGCCAAACGGTTAATCATAGCTTGTTGTTCAGCGTTAGCACGGTCTTGGTTAGCCATAGCTTTAGCTACCATTTGAGCCATTTCGTAACGAGTGATATCGTTTTGGCCTTTGAAAGTGCCATCTGGATAACCGTTAACGATACCAGCTGCTGCCAATTGGGATACAGCTTGATATGCCCAAGAGTCAGGAGTTACATCAGAGAATGGGTTAGCTGCGAAAGCTGTAGTTACACCCAATACTGCTGTTGCTGCAAAGATTGCGGCGAATTGTTTTTTCATAAAACCACCTCTTATACTAACTACACACATACAATAGTGTTACCTCGATACATGATGCATATGTGTCCACGTTTCCATATGCATTATATTCATCGATTAAATGTACTTTTAGTATAACAACGATAATTAAATAAACCTTAACAAAAAAAATAAACTATTCATTTATATTTCATACTTTTATACAAAAAAAGCTACCCACCGGCTTAGCCGGTGGTTCTTCTTTTCGCCTATAAGGCGAATGCTACCGGCCGCGCGTGGGAGCGCATGTCGATCCGTCA
>NZ_DF967922.1:69079-134939 GCF_001078375.1 Veillonella tobetsuensis | reverse complement strand
AAAGCAGAACAAGAACGTCAGGCCGCTATTCGTGCGGAGCAAGAACGTATCGCAGCTGAACAAGCTGAGGCTCAACGCCAATCGGCTATTAAGGCTGAACAAGAACGTCAGGCCGCTATTCGTGCGGAGCAAGAACGCATCGCGGCTGAACAAGCTGAGGCTCAACGCCAAGCGGCTATTAAGGCTGAACAAGAACGTCAGGCCGCTATTCGTGCAGAGCAAGAGCGCATCGCAGCTGAACAAGCTGAGGCTCAACGCCAAGCGGCTATTAAAGCCGAACAAGAACGTCAGGCCGCTATTCGTGCGGAGCAAGAACGCATCGCGGCTGAACAAGCTGAGGCTCAACGCCAAGCGGCTATTAAGGCTGAACAAGAACGTCAGGCCGCTATTCGTGCGGAGCAAGAACGCATCGCGGCTGAAGAAGCTGAGGTTCAACGCCAAGCGGCTATTAAAGCAGAACAAGAACGTCAGGCCGCTATTCGTGCGGAGCAAGAGCGCATTGCGGCTGAACAAGCTGAGGCTCAACGCCAAGCGGCTATTAAAGCGGAACAAGAGCGTATTGCTGCAGAGCAAGCCGAAGCAGATGCCGAAAGAGCTCGACTAGAAGCTGAAGAAGCTGCTGCGAAAGCTAGATCAGAAGCTGCTGCTAGAGCTAAAGCAGAAGCGGAGGCTAAAGCTAAGGCCGAGGCAGAAGCTGCTGCTAAGGCACAAGCAGAAGCGGAGGCTAAAGCTAAGGCCGAGGCAGAAGCCGCTGCTAAGGCACAAGCAGAAGCGGAGGCTAAAGCCAAAGCTGAGGCAGAAGCCGCTGCTAAGGCACAAGCAGAAGCAGAAGCTAAAGCTAAAGCTAAAGCTGAGGCAGAAGCCGCTGCTAAGGCACAAGCTGAAGCGGAGGCTAAAGCTAAGGCCGAGGCAGAAGCCGCTGCTAAGGCACAAGCAGAAGCGGAGGCTAAAGCTAAGGCCGAGGCAGAAGCCGCTGCTCAGGCACAAGCTGAAGCGGAGGCTAAAGCCAAAGCTGAGGCAGAAGCTGCTGCTCAGGCAAAAGAAGCTGCTGAAGCAAAAGCAAAGGCCGAGGATGAAGCTAAGCAAGCACAGGAGCCTAAGTTACCACAATCTTATGTAGATGCTCGTAATCAAGCATCCACGAAAGGATCTAGTGCAATGGATGAAAAAAATATTTTATCTCAACCAATGGAGCCTCCTTTACAAGCAGATACATCTGCAAAGATTAGCCTTGACTTCGACGTAAAAAATTACGAATCCAGGTCTTCTACTATAGATAACAAGGAAATTAAGTATCGTGCTTTTGAATATATCCCTTATGTGGCTAATCCAATCGACATCGATCAACAATACATGAATATTTATGTACCAGAAGAATACTTCAACAACGGTACAGTTAATGGTTACAATACACAAACAGCACCTATCTTCATGCCAAATGCAGTGGGCGGTTATATGCCAAGTCAAGCTATGGCACCAAAAGTAGAAAATGGTAAACCTAATAGTGTTCTTTACGCATTATCTCGAGGTTATGTAGTAGCCTCTCCTGCGACTCGAGGCCGTACAAACAAAGCCTCTGATGGCAACTTTATAGGTAAAGCACCGGCAGTTATCGTTGACTTACAAGCTGCAACAGCATACTTACACGCCAATAATGCGGCTATTCCAGGTAATGCAAATCGTATAATTACAAATGGTACAAGTGCTGGTGGTGCTCTATCCTTATTACAAGGTGCTACTGGTAATAGCTCTGACTTCCAACCATATTTACAAGCATTAGGTGCTGCTACAGCACCAACCAATGTGTATGCAGTTTCTGCATATGCTCCTATCACAAATCTTGATGCCGCAGATATGGCGTACGAATGGAGTTATAGTGGTATTACATCCTTCAATAAAGTATCTATGGGACAAGGAGAATTGCCACAAGCTAATGTAGGTGGTACCGCTGTTCCACCAAAACGCACAATGCAACGTGTAAACTTGAATGCTGACGATCTTGCTTACTCTAATTTACTTAAGGAACGTTTCCCTGATTATGTAAACAATTTACAATTACATGACTCTATGGGACGTATCTTAAAACTAGATAAGAATGGTAATGGTACATTTAAGTCCTATGTGAAAACTTTCATCATCGATGCAGCTAATAAAGCACAAGCGCAAGGTACTGATTTATCTAGACATACATATTTAGTACGGGATAATAAAACAGGTGCCATCAAAGATATCAACTGGGATGTATATAATCAATTTGTAAGCCGTTCCAAAGCACCTGGTGCATTCGACTCTCGTGCAAACGACTCTGGTGAAAATAGTCTGTTTGGCACAAGCACGACAGATAATAACCACTTTACAATCACTGCGGCATTACAGGATACAACATCAAATCAAGATGTATATGTAGAAAATGCTAAGGTCGTTACTATGATGAATCCCATGAACTATCTTGGTTCTCCAGCAGCGACAAATGCACAATTCTATCGTATCCGTTACGGTACTGCCGATAGTAATACATCGATTGCAATTCCATTGATTGTAGGCACACGTGCTCAAAATTTAGGCTATAAAGTAGACATGTCTACACCATTTAATGTAGACCATTCTGGTGACTATGATCTAGAAGATCTGTTTAACTGGATGGATACTATCGTTAAATACGGTAGATAATCATAATTGAATACATACCATAACACCAAAAGGAACTGCTGCGGCAGTTCCTTTTTTACCTCTTGAATAATACAAGAGGCGCCCTCATAGGACGCCTCATATATTTTATACTAGTGTATTTAATTATTCTTCTGGGAATAAAGCAGTGGACAAGTAGCGTTCCCCTGTATCAGGAAGGATAACAACGATGTTCTTACCTTTATTTTCAGGACGTTTTGCCAATTCAGCAGCAGCCCATAAAGCAGCACCAGAGGAAATACCAACAAGAATACCTTGTGTATGACCAAATTCTTGAGATGTTTTAAATGCATCATCATTAGCAACTGAAATGACTTCATCATAGATATTAGTATCCAATGTTTCAGGAATAAAACCTGCACCTAAGCCTTGGATTTTATGAGGGCCTGGTTTACCATTGGATAATACAGCAGAATCTTTTGGTTCTACAGCAACAACCTTTACATCTGGATTTTGTTCTTTTAAATAACGACCTGTACCAGTTAATGTACCACCAGTACCAACACCGGCAACAAAGATATCTACTGCACCATCAGTATCACCCCAGATTTCAGGGCCAGTTGTTTTATAGTGAATAGCTGGATTTGCTTGATTTACAAATTGTCCAGCCTCTACCGCACCAGCTGTAGCTGTGACGATTTCTTTTGCTTTCGCAATAGCACCCTTCATGCCGAGAGCGCCATCAGTTAATACGAGTTGAGCACCATAGCCAAGCATCAATTTACGACGTTCAATAGACATTGTTTCCGGCATTACGATGACAACCTTGTAACCAAGTGCAGCGCCTACTGCAGATAAACCAATACCTGTATTACCAGATGTAGCCTCTACAATCGTACCACCAGGTTGCAATTCACCAGAAGCTATAGCAGATTGAATGATTGCAGCTGCAATACGATCTTTTACAGAACCGCCTGGATTAAAATATTCAAGTTTAGTAAGAATATTAGCCTCAGCACCTACACTTTCACCAAAACGAGTAGCTGCTAACAATGGTGTTTTACCAATTAATTCAACGAAAGATTTTGCAATTTTAGACATAATCAACACTCCTTATATGGATATTATGCATAATATGAAATAAATTTAACTAAATTATTTAAATAGAACCATCCCAATTGTCATATTTTGTATCTAGCTTTGCATACGTACCATCAATCACATCTTGCAATGTAACGCCTGCAAGATAATCATGAATATAGTTCTGCAACCCAGCCCAAAAACCAACAGTACGTTCATTGATGACATCATCTGTAGATACACCTTCATCTAATGAAGATATAATCGCCATCGATTCTTCGGTAGCCATCAAAATTTCAATAATTGTATATTCACTAGGTTTCTTAGATAATCTATATCCACCGTACTTACCGCGAATACTATCTACTAATTTAGCTGTACCTAAACGAGCTACAATACCTTCTAAATATTTTTCAGATATGCCTTGTCTCTCTGCTACAGAACGCAATGAAACAGGTTTTTCAAGACCTTGTTCTGCTAAGTCGATGAGAACCATCAATGCATATCTCCCTTTTGTAGAAATTCTCATGTATCTTGCCTTTCTTTGTAAAAGCTAACGTCTCTTGAACGTATTAACAATACACGTCCTATGCTTTTCACATAAAACCTTGTACATTACTAGGAATTAATATTATTATAGAATACAAAATGTAAAAATGCAAGACCTTATTTCCTACTTAGTTAAAGGGCTTTATGAAATATTATAAGATGTCATATTTACTGTGCACTATTAACGACAAAAAGACCAGCCCAAAGGCTGGTCTTTTTGCGTATAGTTTGTAGTTTGTTATATGAGGTTTACATCGGTGAATTGGAGAGTATTTCACCATGTAATGGGGCTTACCGGTATCGTTGGAGATACGATCCGTGCCCATAGTTTGTCATTTGAGGAGATGTTTAGTAAATCTAAATATTAGATTTTACCTACTAGGTCAAGACCTGGTTTTAATGTATCTTTACCTGGTTTCCAACGTGCAGGGCACACTTGGTCACCATGTTTAGCTACGAATTGAGCAGCTTGTACTTTACGAACAAGTTCTTCAGCGGAACGGCCAATACCCATATCATGGATTTCAGCAGTACGTACGATACCTTCAGGATCTACTACGAATGTACCACGGTAAGCCATAGCAGATTCTTCTTGGAATACATCGAAGAAATCAGCCAATTCATGTTTTTTATCAGCTAACATGTAGTACTCGATTTTGTTAATGCTTGGAGAAGCATCAGACCATGCTTTATGAACAAATTCGGAATCGCAGGATACAGAGTAAACTTCGCAACCCAATTCTTTTAATTCAGCATAGGAGTTTTGTACGTCTTCTAATTCTGTAGGGCAAACAAATGTAAAGTCTGCCGGATAGAATACGAATACAGACCATTTACCCAAAACGTCTGCAGTGCTTACCTTTACCAATTCAGGTTTTTTGAAAGCATCAAGTGTAAATTCAGGAAGTTTTTTACCAATAATAGACATTGTGTCCTCCTTGTATTTTCTTTATTAACGATTATTATATGCTTTTGATATACTTACATCAAATCTATATCTATCTTTGTCTATATAATAACACTAATCATTTAAAATAGCAAGTGTTATTTTTAAATATATCGATATATTTTTGCAAGTTTTTTCGATACAGAAAAAAAAGAAGGAAGATACTCATTTCTGAGTATCTTCCTTCTTTTTACGTACCACAACAGACTTACTATTCACAGTAGAATGATCAAACGCGATTAATCCCGCTAAATTAGCGAGCCCACGCCGTGCCATATGGCCAGTTGTAGATTGTTGTTTCCCCGATTTACCATATACGAACTGCTCTAGTTTGAGTACAGCTAATATAAATAAACCTATAATAGATAAAATAGAACCCATTTTTTATCTATTTTTTTAGTTCTAAAATCGCATCTACAAAACCACGGAATAATGGATGTGCATTATTCGGACGAGATTTTAATTCTGGATGCGCTTGTGTACCCACGAAGAATGGATGGTTTTTAACTTCGATACTTTCAACAAGACGACCATCTGGAGATGTACCGGAGATAACAAGTCCTGCATCGCTCAATTGTTGACGATATTCATTGTTAAATTCGTAACGATGACGATGACGTTCGTATACAAGATCTTCACCATATACTTCACGAGCTTTTGTACCAGCTTCTAGTTTACAAGGATAGATGCCAAGGCGCATTGTACCACCTTTTTTATCTATATCAACTTGATCACTCATCAAATCGATTACTTTGTATTTTGCATTTTCGTCAAATTCGCTAGAAGTTGCACCTTCCATACCGCATACGTTGCGAGCAAATTCCATTACTGCAGATTGCATACCAAGGCACAAGCCTAAGAATGGGATATTATTTTCACGAGCATATTGGATAGTACGAATTTTACCTTCTACACCTCGAGAGCCAAAGCCACCAGGAACTACAATCCCATCAATACCTTCGTATACCTCTTTAGGATCTACAGAAAGATCATCAAGTTCTTCAGAGTCAATCCAACGAAGGTTAACTTTAGTATCAGTTTCAATACCAGCATGACTCAATGCTTCTGCTACAGAAAGATACGCATCATGCAATGCTACATATTTACCAACAAGGGCAACTGTAATATCTTTACTAGGATTCAAGATTTTATGAACCATTTCTTTCCATGCAGTCATGTCACAAGGACGTTCTTCAAGACCTAGCTTTTTAATAACGATATCATCAAGACCTTGGTCTTGCATCATCAATGGCACTTCATAAATGGAGCTGCAAGTTTGGTTTTCAATAACTGCTTCTGGTTCTACGTCGCAGAATAAAGCAAGTTTTTCTTTCATTTCGTCAGAAATGTGTTTTTCGCTACGGCATACCAAGATATCTGGTTGAATACCGATGCTGCGCAATTCTTTTACGCTGTGTTGTGTTGGTTTTGTTTTCAATTCGCCTGCTGCATTGATGTATGGCACTAATGTAACGTGAATATAAAGCACGTCATTACGACCTACATCTTTTTTCACTTGGCGGATAGCTTCCATGAATGGCAAGCTTTCAATATCACCAACGGTACCACCGATTTCAGTAATAACCACATCTGCATTATTTTCTTTACCAACACGATATACATTTTGTTTAATTTCATTAGTAACGTGTGGGATAACTTGAACAGTACTGCCCAAGTAATCACCTTTACGCTCTTTATTAATTACAGACCAATATACTTTACCAGCTGTAATATTAGAGCGTTTGCTAAGATTAATATCGATAAAGCGTTCATAGTGGCCCAAATCAAGGTCAGTTTCAGCACCGTCATCCGTTACAAAAACCTCGCCATGTTGGTAAGGGCTCATCGTACCAGGGTCGATATTAATGTATGGGTCAAATTTTTGAATCGTTACATTGAAACCGCGGTTTTTGAGCAAACGCCCCAAGGATGCTGCTGTAATCCCTTTCCCAAGAGAAGAAACAACGCCGCCAGTTACGAAAATATACTTAGTTGCCATGATGCCTCCCACCTATTACATTTTTTCCGGAGCGGAAATACCTAAAATGCCCAAACCTTGACGAAGTACGAGGGCAATCGCTGTAATTAAACCAAGACGAGCTTGTTGCAATGCTGGATCTACGCCAATGATACGACCTTGACGGTAGAAGGAGTGGAACATGCTTGCCAAATCGTATAAGTAACGAGCAATACGATGAGGGGCACGATGTTCGGCAGCTTGAACTACCTCTTCTGGATATTCAGCTAATTTCTTAATTAATTCTAATTCCATTTCACTTGTAAGAGTTGTGAAATCAGTTTGATTATAATCACCAAATGCAATGCCTGCTTCACGCACTTGGTTGTAAATACTATGAATACGAGCATGAGCATATTGGATATAATACACTGGGTTATCATTGCTACGAGATTTAGCCAAGTTAATATCGAAATCAAGTTGGCTATCTAGAGAACGCATCAAGAAGAAGTAACGAGATGCATCCACGCCAACTTCTTCAATCAATTCATCTAATGTAACACTATCGCCGCTACGTTTAGACAATTTAACAAGTTCCCCATCGCGGAACAATGCTACCATTTGTAATAATAATACCGTTAATTGGTCTGGATCATAACCGAAAGCAGCCATAGCAGCTTTTACACGACATACATAGCCATGATGGTCAGCGCCCCAAATATCAATCATTTCTTTGAAGCCACGGTCATATTTATTGCGGTGATATGCGATATCCGCAGCTAAATAAGTAGGAACTCCATTATCGCGAATAACTACGCGGTCTTTATCATCGCCATAGTCAGTAGATTTCAACCACAATGCACCGTCTTTTTCATACACTTTGCCAAGAGCCTTTAACGCCTCTACGGAGTGATGAATTTCATCAGCTTCATGAACAGTACGTTCAGAGAACCAATGATCGAAAGTAACACGGAAGTTTCTCAATGTTTCTTCTAGTCGAGCTAGTTTTTCTTTAAGACCTTCCTCTTTGAACAATGCAATACGATCTGCTTCGTTCATAGCATTTAATGTATCGAAGCCTTCTCGTTCTGCAATAGCTTTTGCAGTCTCGATAATGTCAGGACCACGGTAGCCATTTTCAGGGAACACGAGAGCCCCTTCTGGAATATCGAATTCAGGCATGGAACCATCTTCGTTGCGCTTAGGTGGGAACACTAATGTCGCACCTTGCAACTCTTGGAAGCGGTACTCAATGGAGATAGCCATATTGTCGATTTGGTTCCCCGCATCATTGATGTAATACTCAGATTGTACATTGTAACCCGCTGCCCGCAACAAATTTACAAGAGCACTACCGTAAGCAGCACCACGGCCATGACCTACATGCAACGGGCCTGTTGGATTCGCACTTACATATTCAACTTGAATGGTATCGCGCGCGCGCAATGGTTGCACACCATACTCTTCGCCAGCATTCAAAATGGCTTTCAACGTATCGTATACCATATCAGATTTCAAGAAGAAGTTGATGAAACCAGCACCAGCAACCTCAGCACGTTCGAGCCAATCAAAATTCATATGGCTAATCAAAGCCTCTGCAATAGCACGAGGGTTTTGACGAGCTACACGAGCGGATTGCATAGCGATATTTGTAGAAAAATCACCGAATTCTTTTTGAGGTGGCACTTCGAGAACGATTTCTGGATATTCCCCAGCTGGTAAACCACCGCTGTTAATCGTATCTTGTAATGCCTGTTCAATCCCCGATTTCAGGATTTCCTTCATTTCCATGCTCTGTATCCTCCCGCACGTCTATTTCTAACTGATTATAAAATTGCCATTCACCTTCAATGGAAATATCGTATCCTAAATGGACACGGCCTGTTCCATCGTGAAAATCTACTGTTAATTCATGTGTCTTTACGGCCATGTGAAGATCCCCTAGTGGCGTTTCATAGGTTGACTCGCGTTCTTCCCCACGAATATATTGGTGTCTCATATTAACGGCACCAGTACGCAAGAGCACAATAGAATCCTCATAAATCTTGATTGTTGTTTTAACACCTTCAAGACCTGTTACACTAGATTCCTCGTAACGAATATATTGAATTCCATTCTTTTCTTGCGAAGTACCGGGAGAAATCAATTCCACCACGGTATCCTGTCCATCTATGTCTCGTTGTACACTTTTTACGGATACTAAAACCCGTTTCATGTCGTTCTCCTCCATGGTCATAACATATCAATATATTATAGCACAAAAGCAGCTTGTTTTGAATGTTTTGTGCACCTATTCTGTGAGATTTATATTCTCCAATGTATCCATAGTAGCAGACGCAATAAGGCGTAATTTCTGAGCCTTATTTAGACGTTTTATAGCATATTCTCTAGATTGTGCTTCTTGTTTTTGGCGAAAGCTTTCATAGTAAACCAAGGTTACAGGCCGACGACCTTTCGTATACTTAGCACCACCAGTAACAAGACCATTATGAGCATCCACTCGCTTTTCAAGATTTGTAGTCCACCCACAATATAAACTTTCATCAGCACATCTCAGGATATACGTAAAATATCGTTCATGATCCATTTTATTTACTTGCATCATCCGTAATTGCTTCTATAGAAATAGAATTAATAACAACCGGTTCGATTGGTTTATCATTTTTTCCAGTCTTTACTTTGCCAATTTTTTCAACTACATCCATACCTTGTACTACGGTACCAAATATAGTGTGTTTATTATCAAGCCAAGATGTAGGGCCTAATGTGATAAAGAATTGAGACCCACCTGTATTAGGACCGCGGTTTGCCATGGCAAGAACCCCCATTTTATTAAAATGCAAGTCATTGGCAAACTCATCAGGGATCGTATAACCAGGACCACCAGCACCTGTACCATCTGGATCTCCGCCTTGAATCATAAAGCCTTCAATAACGCGATGGAATGTAACCCCATTATAGAAACCTTTTTTTACAAGGTATTCAAAATTTTTCACAGTAATCGGAGATTTGGACCCCAACAAACGAACCTTGAATTGACCATAATTTGTATTGAATATGGCATATTGATCAGCAATTGGTGAATTTGTAAAGTTAGGCATTGCCACAGTTTCTGCCTTTACCGTATTGCCTTGTGGTTGTTCACCACTATTTGTTCCACACGCCGTTGTAGCAAGCATAGAAATCCCCAACATTGCACATAGCGCTAAACGTTTCCAGTTCATAATTCCCCCACAGATTTGTACTAAGTAACTGAAATATTAATTGTACTATATTTTTACTAACATATATGAGTCAAAACCCACTCAGTAGGTTTCATAAATTTTACATAGAAAAGCCGCTCAACCCGTGAGCGGCTCTTTTTTAGTATATCATGTTTCAAAGAAATTTTGGTTTAAATAAATATTAAATTTACCATTTTCCTCATAGAATTTAAATAGGATATCATCCTTTAATCAATCCATTTAAAGTGCTTACATGCATTATAAATACCATCTTTATCGCAATCAGTAGTAATATAATCAGCCTCTAATTTCAGTTCATCCCGAGCATTCCCCATAGCAATATTTAACCATTCCGGTCTAAACATAGACAAGTCATTATAGCCATCACCAAACACGACAACCTGATTTGAATTCACATCAAAATGGCTTATCATATTTTTAATGCCTAATGCTTTTTCCATAGGCTCATATAATACACAACCATCACCATAACGAATGAGTTTATGCGTCATGTGTTCAATATCTTTTTCCTCTTCTTCACCATCTTTGAAGAATACATAGATTTTATAGAAATCGTCCACACTGTGAAAGTCAAATTCAGGTTCTACTATAGTTTTAAATACATCCCATCCTGGATGCCAGTCCAATATTTCCTTATAAGGCGTAATACGTCCCAATTTGTTACGATCTGTTACAGCCCATGGTATATGCTTAGACTCTAAATATTCAAGGTATTGAATACACATATCACGATTCATACCAATCATAGACACTAGTTTGCCATCAATGGTAATACTATGCCCTCCGTCGGCAACTACATTTCTAATCCCCGCTTGCTCAGCAAAACGCATCGCATCCACTTGAATACGACCTGTTGCAAGGGATACTAAATGGCCTCGACGTTGCAATTCATCTATACAATATTGAGCACTCTCTGGGATTTTTCCTTCTGGCCACACCGCTAATGTGTTATCAATATCGAAAAAGAAAAACTTTCGTTCCACAGGCCCTCCTATCTATCAGCTATAACAGCTTCACATCCAAACTATATTACAAACACTATTCATCTCGTCCAGACATCAATTGAAACCGTTTTTCTTGTTTCACATCTGGGTATTTCACTTTATCTACGTCACTACAAAACATTTCTAAAGGGCGCACATAAAGATCTCGACTATCATATAACTTTTGATAGACCACTAACTTTTCACCGGTTTCAGAATGGGTAGCTACATCTAATACGTAATAATACATTCCTTTAAAATGGCGGTATAAACCACCCTTCACAACTTCACTCATAAACGCCTTTACTCCGTTACTAAAAACATTACTTTTATTATAAAAAGTCCTTCTCATAAAAGCAATTATATTTTATTAGCTTTACCACAATCATATAATAAAAGTTATTATATATACTAAAATAAAACTCATAAAAAACGACTCTTACCTTCACTGCAACTTTGACTAGACTTAATAGTCAGGGAAGCAAGAAAGTAAAAGTCGTTTTCCTTATACTATCCTAAATGGCTTTCACCATTAGTATTATTTAGTTGTATCAGACGCAAGTCCTTTATGGATAAGACCGATGATAAAACCAAGTACCGCAAAGCTTACCCAACCCATACCAATACCTTGGAATGGAATATATTCGCTAAACAACGCTTGTAAAGCATCTGGCGCCCAGCCTGCAGTTTCAAGACCGCTCATCAATGCAGAGATCATAGTTAAAGCCATAGTCCATGCATATACGCATCGGCGACCACCGAAAAGACCATCACCTAAGGCTAAGAATATAATAACGATAGTCAATGGATACAAGAGCATTAATACAGGAATAGCTGCACTGATAATTGTTTTTAAGCCAAATAGACCTAATGCAAATGCAGCTACAGAGAATAAAACAACAAATGCTTTATAACTGATTTTGCTATATAGTTTATGGAAATATGTACTACAAGATGTAATAAGACCAATACTTGTACTCAAGCAAGCTAACAATACAATGACTGCCAAAATAACTTGACCTGTAGCACCAAACAAAAAGTCCGCACTAGCAGTTAACACCGGAGCACCTGTCTCGAACAAACCAAATCGTTCTACGCTTGTAGCACCAATGTTAGCAATGAATACGTACACAATACCGAGCAATGCTACCGCAATAGCACCTACTTCCACAACTGTTTTCGTAATGATATCGCGAGATGTAGCACCTGTAAGACGTACAAAGTCTACCACAAGAATAGCGAATACTACTGACGCCAATGCATCCATCGTATTATAACCATCTAGGAAGCCTTGTAACACAGCTGTACCAGTTGTTGCATAAGCTGCTTGCGGCTCCATGTAAGAACCAAGTGGCGTAATAAAGGATTTAACGATAAGCAATAAAATAACGAGTAATAATGCAGGTGTTAAAATATTACCAATACGATTTACAAGCTTTTGTGGGCTAATAGATAGCCACAAAGAAATACCAAAGAATATAGCCAATGCTAGCGGTTGCATGTCCATAGCCATGCCTTCTGTAAACGGTTTGATTGCAATCTCATAAGCAACAGTACCCGTTCTAGGTATAGCGAACATTGGTCCAATACTCAAATATAATGCCACAGTATAAATAAGACCATAAACAGGGTGAACACGACCAGCTAATTCTTCTACATCTTTACAGCCAGAATAGCCCATAGCCATAACGCCCAACAATGGTAGCCCCACGCCAGTTAATACAAAACCAGCCAATGCCCATCCTACATTAGAGCCTGCTTGTTGGCCTAATGCGGCCGGGAAAATAAGATTTCCCGCACCAAAGAATAGGGCAAATAACATCATGCCTATCGCTAAATAGGCGCGCAGTGATAGATTTTCTTTTCCATCCATAAGGTTATCTCCCTTCATAATACACTATAGTAATAGATTATATTATATATGATATGGGGCCTTTACTTCAACAACTAAATAAAATTACACGAATAATGATTAAATTTTACGAATATTCACTTGCACATCATAAAATGTACTTCCCCAGCCCGCATCTGTAGGACGAGATGCAGTAAGGGCATTAATGCCTACCGCATCATCACTAGATTGAGATTGCCACCATACGCCAAGGGTTACCAAAGTACCCCTTTGTACCATAGCATCCAAATATACTTTAATACGTACGGTACCACGAATATTATAGATTTCTACAACATCGCCATCATTGATATTATATAATCTAGCGTCATCTGGATTCATACGCAATTTCATTAACTCAGAATCATCAAATTCCATTTCACAGAAACTTGAATCTAATATGCGAATATCATTGCCTACAATTAACCAAAACGGTTCACCATCACCATAAGGTTCTCTATAGGTAATCAAGGGAATATTTTCTTGAGGATTTAAAATTTCTATTTTCCCAGACGGAGTTTTAAAATCCAGTTTATAGTTCTCCGGTAGCTCAACCTCCACCAAATCACCTTGTAAAATTCTGTCTTGTTCCTCTTGTGAAAGTTTAGATGAACTGCGAACCATCTGTTCGATCAATTCCAATTCTGTCATCTTAAAAAACGGATCATCCAATCCCATGCGACGAGCTAGTTCAGAAATAACCTGCCAATTAGAACGCGATTCTCCCACTGGAGGTATAGCATGATAGTTAGCCCCAATGGTATAGTGACCATAAGAATTAAATATATCGTCTGACTCTACCGAGCTAGTAGAAGGCAATATGATATCTGCATAAGCACAGGTGTCTGTAAAAAAGCGTTCATGTACAACGGTGAACAAATCGTCTCTCATGAGCCCCTGCCTAACAAAATTTTGGTTTGGTGCAGTAATAGCTGGATTAGAAGAAAATACATATAAACTATGAACCGGCACGCCTCCGCTAGTATCTTCTAAGCCATGCTCAAGGAGCGCCTTAGGGTTCGTCAACAAGTCTCCCAGTAAAATCATAGGCATCAAACGCTTAGCTGGTGTTACGACTTGTGGTTGTTGCATAAATGATTTATTTAAGTATTGACTACTACTAGCGCTCGACAGCAACCCGCCACCTAAATGTTGCCATGCGCCTATAACAGCTGGCAATGCGTTGATACAACGACAACTCATGGAGCCATTACCATAACGGGATACGCCACTACCAAGGCGAATAAATGGGGCTTTCGCCTTTGCATAAGCATGTGCCAACTCTTCTATTACTTCAGCCGGCACACCACAAATAGAAGATACATAGTCTGGTGTAAAGGTAGGTAACACATCTCTTACAAGTTCTTCATAACCTTGTACATAGCGTTGAATAAAATCTATATCTGCAAGATCATCACGATGTATGATATGCATCAACCCAAGAGCTAAGGCCCCATCAGATCCAGGTTTTACATATACATGATGCGTAGCTTGGTCATAGGTATACGTTTTATGTGTATCAATAACCCATACAGTGGCCCCTCTTTGTTTAGCTACATTGACATCGTGTAGAAAATGTAAATCCGTAGCAATTGCATTAATACTCCATAATATAATCAAATCACTATATTGCGCTTCTTGTGGTTTAATGGCAATGGTATCGCCATAAACAGACTTAAAAGCAGCTTGCTTAGCAGGAGAGCAAATTCCTCTATCTTGATTAGTTGCACCTATACGGCGAAAAAAATAATCACCTGCCGGACTATTTACGGCCCCCATCGTTCCAGCATAGGAATACCGTAATATACTTTCACTACCAAATGTATCAATAGTATGTTTAAAGTTATTTACAATAGTATGTAACGCATCATCCCATGAAATCCGTTCGAACTGATTAATACCAATACCTTTTTTACCAACACGCCTTAATGGAGTGGTCAACCGTTTAGGAGAATGAATAATTTGCTCATAATGTACCATCTTAGGGCACAAGGTACCTCTTGTAAAAGCATGTTCTTTATGTCCTCGAACCTTTATTACTTTATTATTATCTACCGTAACAACAAGACCACACGCATCAGGACAATCGTATGGACATATATTAGTATATTCACGCATATAAGTACCTCACTTATCACTACATTTTCGTCATATGTATATATTATCATCTGTATATTTATAGTATCACAAAAATAGCTCTATATCTGTAACAAAATTAACGACTATCAACATCATATGGATACTTTTGTACTGCATACATTGTATATCAATGCACGCCACCAATTAACTCATCAAAATAAATACAATCAGTTATAAATTTTATCAATATATACTCGATAGATGTACAATAAATATCAATACTTTCTGCTATTTATTTATAGTTTAGCCCCTACAATACAAATAGATAACCCTTATCCAAAACACCTATTTTTTACGTATAGGAATGTATTAATTACTAAAAGTCATAATCAATTATTTCAAGGTATACTCTGTTATTTCAGCATTTTATACTAAAACCTGTGATAAATTTCACGAACGCTATGCAAATTATGTAATGTATTTAGTTATGTAAAACTATTCAATATCTGAATATTGTATGCTATACTGACATTGTCATTTGAGAGGATATAGAACTCACCGGACAATCATGTAATGTTCATAATTGTTACAGAGTGGAGTAACTATATCAGGTACATATTTTCTGAAAAGAGGTTTTAACAATGGCAGACGCAAAAAACACTGTTCTTTTCCCTTATGAAACATTGAAAAAATTGAGCATGGATGCTTTCCAAAAATTCGGTTTCTCCGAAAAAGAAGCGGACATCATCCAAGACGTACTTTTGACTTCCGACTTATTCGGTATTCAAAGCCATGGTATGCAACGTATGGTTCGTTACCACAAAGGTATCACTAACGGCTTGATCAAAATCGACGCAAAACCTGAAATCGTAAAAGAAACTCCAATCTCCGCAGTTATCGACGGTCATGACGGCATGGGTCAAATCTTAGGCCACATGGCTATCGAAAAAGCTATCGAAAAAGCTAAAAAATCTGGTGTTGGTATCGTATCCGTACGTAACTCTAATCACTATGGTATCGCTGGTTACTATGCTAAAATGGCATCCGACCAAGGCTTAATCGGTTTCTCTTGTACAAACTCCGAAGCAATCATGGTTCCTGTATATGCTCGTAAAGCTATGCTTGGTTCCAACCCTATCGCTTGGACTGTACCAGCTGATCCTGTTGACTTCTTCTTCGATTGCTCCACTACAGTAGTAACTCGTGGTAAACTTGAAATGTACAACAAAATGGGCAAAGCTACTCCAGATGGCTGGGCTGTTAACAAAGACGGCGTTCCTTCCACTGACGCAGCTGAAGTATTGGGCAACATTTCCCGTCATGAAGGCGGCGGTATCCTTCCTTTAGGTGGTGCTACAGAAGTTCTTGGCGGCCACAAAGGTTATGGTAACGGCATGATTGCTGAATTGTTCTCCTCCATCCTTTCCCAAGGTGGTACTTCCAACAAATGTATGGTTGGCGGTAAATCCAATATCTGCCACGGCTTCATGGCTATCAACCCTGAATTCTTCGGCGATCCTGCTGAAATCAAAAAACACTTCTCTCAATTCTTACAAGAATTACGTGAAGCTCCTAAAGCTGCAGGTCAAGAACGTATCTACACTCATGGTGAAAAAGAACACGAATCCGTTGAAAAAGTTAAAGCTGAAGGTATCCCTGTACTTAACGGTACAATGCTTGAAGTTCAAGACCTTTGCAACGAATTAGGCCTTGACTTCAAATCCTACTTCGGCGATTATGTACCAGAAGCACCTGCTACAATGTTCAAAGGTAACTACTAATACCTGAACTTAGTGACGGCCCTAACAAGGACTTGTAGTTAGTATAGAAGGGGACATAAACACTGTTTATGTCCCCTCTCTTATATTTTCAACCTCACCGAAATGAGGTTGAATTTTTTGAGATAAATATCAATTTTTATGATAAGTACATCTTTTATTCTATTGTAACTTATTTTTATTACTGAAATTTTACAACTTAATATAATAGCGATTTACTTATCAATTAAATTGATTAATGCTACATCGTCCTGTTAAGCATATAAATATTTTATTTTATGAAAGGATGAACTTAGAAATGAGTGCTCTCACCGTTCTATTAGCGCTATCTCCAATCATTTGGTTGATCGTAGCGTTATCCATCTTGAAATTACCAGCATGGCAAGCAACAAGTGTTGCTGCAATTGGTTCTTTCATTATCGCTATTACAGCATTCTCCTCTGACCCATTTATTATGGTCACTGGTGCCCTTGAAGGTGCCGCATTGGCAATTTGGCCAATCCTATTAGTTATTACAGCTGCTATCTTCGTTTATAACTTGGTAGTATATACGAAAGCAATGGAAACTATTAAAACAATGCTTTCTTCTGTAACATCTGATACTCGTGTGCTTGCATTGTTACTTGCATGGGGCTTTGGTGCCTTCATGGAAGGTATGGCTGGTTTCGGTACTGCCGTTGCAATCCCTGCAGCTATGATGGTTGCCGTAGGTTTTGACCCACTTAAATCTATCATTGCATGTCTCGTTGCAAACTCCGTACCAACAACATTTGGCTCCATTGGTATCCCAACTACTACATTGGCATCCTTGACAAGCCTTGATCCAAGCCACTTAGGTACATTTATTTCTGTTCAATTATTCTTACTTAACCTTATCGCTCCATTCTTCGTTGTTATGATTATCGGTGGCGGCGTTAAAGCGTTAAAAGGCGTATTCCTTGTGACATTACTTTCCGGTTTAGCATTGGCTGTTCCTGAAACCGTAATCAATGCTGTAATGGGTCCTGAATTATCCGTAATTTCTGCATCCATTGTAATCATGGCAGTTATCATTATCTGTGCAAAAGTTATGCCTCCTAATGACCCTGAATACGCAGTTAAACAAACTGGCGAAACTCCTAAAGTTTCCGGTGGTGAAGGTCTTGTAGCGGCTATGCCATTTATCTTGATCTTCGTATTGTTGTTATTAACTTCTAAATTGTTCCCTGCAATCAATGGTCCTCTAGCGTCCATTAAAACATCTGTACCTATTTACCAAGGTCCTGGTGCAAAACCTTACACATTCGTTTGGATTGCAACTCCTGGTATCATGATTTTCATCGCTGGTATTGTTGGTGGTTTCATTCAAAAAGCAAAAGCTGGCGAAATCTTCGGTACATTGGGTTCTACAGTTAAAAACTTGAAATTTACATACCTTACAATCATCACAGTTGTTATGACTGCTAAATTGATGACATACTCTGGTATGACTGCAGATATTGCGAAAGCAATGGTTGCTGGTACAGGTTCCTTGTACCCACTATTCGCTCCTATCGTAGGTGCGTTGGGTGCATTCTTAACTGGTTCTGGTACAAACTCCAACGTATTGTTTGGCCCACTTCAAATTGCAGCAGCACAAGGCTTAGATCCTACAAACTGGGAAGACCTTGGCTTCTGGTTAGCAGCTGTTAACTCCGGTGCAGCTGGTATCGGTAAAATGTTGTCTCCACAATCCATCGCGATTTCCATTGGTGCCGTAGGTCCTGCTTTGAAAGCATACCTTGAAAACCACAAAGAAGTCAGCGCTGATGAAGCTCACAAATTAGAGCATGAAATCGAAGCAAGCGTTATCATGAACACTGCATTCAAATACTTCATCGTATTCATCGTAATGCATGGTTGCATTTCCTTCTTCGGTCAACATTTCATCCACCAAATTCACAGTATCTTCTTCTAAGATATTGCAAATAAGGTAAACCAAAAGAACAGCTCAGAAATGAGCTGTTCTTTTTTGTTATATTATACACATATTTGTATGCAAAAATTTATAGAACTTCATCTAAAATCATGTTACAATAGACCTACAAAAAAACACAATTAAATGCAGTCTGCGAAGTGCGATTCGCAGACTTTTATTATTCCCATTTTTAATCAAGGAGATTTTATGGAGTCTACAAAGAAAATTTCTTTATTCATTGTCGTATTTCTTGGGCTTCTAACAGCTATCACACCACTGGGAACTGATTTATATTTACCGGCTTTACCAATTATGCCTCATGAGCTTAATACAAATGCATCCCTTATTCAGATGACAATTGGTATTATGACATTTGGTATCGCTATTGGTCAATTAATTGGCGGTCCACTTAGCGACTCATTCGGGCGAAAAAAACCGCTCATCATTGGCAATATCTTATGTGTAATCGCTAGCATTCTCTGTTCTATTGCACCTAATATTGAAGTTTTACTAGTTGCACGTTTTTTGCAAGGTTTAACAGGTTCTATTGGTGTTGTTATTGCTAAGGCGATTTCACGAGACTTTGCATCGGGTAAGGAATTAATGCGTCTTATGTCGCTTCTCATGCTCGTCAATGGGTTGGCTCCTGTTATTGCACCACTCATAGGTGGTCAGCTTTTATTATTTTCTACATGGCGATTTATTTTCATCATCCTTGCGGGATTCTCTGCCGTATTGCTTATAGGATCTTTTATCTTTACTGAAAGCCTTCCACCAGAAAAGCGTATTTCTGGTGGCATTACCATAGCTTTTAAAAACTATGGTACTCTACTTAAGGATAAAAGTTTCTTAGGACAATCTCTAGTGCAGCTGTTTGCTTTTGGAGGTTTCTTTGCCTATATTTCTGGTTCATCCTTTGTATACCAAAACATCTTCAACCTATCTGCACAAGAGTTTAGTTATATGTTTGGTATCAATAGTTGTGGGATTATCCTCGCTAGTGTGCTTAGTGCAAAAGCAAGTAATGTTGTAACAATGAAAACTATCTTAAACACTAGTTTATGGCAGTTAACTATCGGCTCAACGCTGTTCCTTTGTGCGATGTACTTTAATTGGTCCTTTATAGTAACTAGTATTATTCTTTTCTTTACGATTTGTACTGTATCTGTATTCGGTTCAGCCGGTTTCTCTATGGCAATGGCTAAATACGGACACCAAGCAGGTAGTGCCTCTGCTATTCTAGGCTTTGCAGGCATGTTTTCAGCGAGTTTTGTATCACCATTAGTAGGTATCGGTGGCAGTCACACCGGTGTTCCTATGGGGATTGTTATGGTTGCATGTGCTGCATTAGCATTAGTGTGCTTCTATACAATGATTAAAGAAAATTAATATCAACTTCATAGAAAAAGCGTCCTAGGACGCTTTTTTCTATATATTGGTAATTATTTAATTAACTATTAAGTTATCATTCAAACATAGTCGCTAACAACAACTTCAATCGGTTTGCTTGATTTACTGCACTTGAACCCGGATCATAGTCAATAGCTGCAATGCGTACATCAGGATATGCTTCCGATAAAGTTTTTACCATACCTTTACCACTTACATGGTTAGGCAAACAACCAAAGGGTTGTAAACATACAACTTGTTTTGCACCTTTTTCAATGAGATCAATCATATCCCCTGTAAGAAACCAACCTTCACCGCATTGGTTACCAAGATCAATAAAGTGGGCCGCCTCTTTTGCAACCTTTGTCATTCGTTGTAATGGATCAAAGTTCTTTGACGCTGCCACTGCCTTTGCATATGGCAAGCGATATAGTTCTAAGGCCTCTCGAGCCAAGGAGCCGAAGAAACCAGATAACCAGGTACCATCTAAATGTTTTGCACGATACGTGCTATCCATTGCACAGTACAAGAAGAAATCTAGTAAGCCAGAGGTTACAACCTCGCCCCCCTCTTTTTCTATGAGTTCATTGATATTGTTATTCGCACTAGGATGGAACTTAACATAAATTTCACCTACTACGCCTACACGAGGTCTTGGTTTTGATTTATCTACAGGCAAATTATCAAAGTCATCAATGATATTCTTAATATATTTGCTATATTGGAAGATATTGGCTTTTGTGATGCGTTCCCGTAATTTTTTTATCCAATAATCACACAATGCATCTGCAGATCCTGGATTAATTTCATATGGACGGGTAGCCAATACACATTGCATCAATGCATCGCCGTAAACTACGGCTTGAATCATCCGATGCAAGAAAGATTTTGTCAATTTAAAGCCCGGTTGACGCTCCATATCACTAGCATTAAGTGACAAAATTGGCACTTGTTCCATTCCCGCATCAATAAGGGCTTTACGCAAATAGCCAATATAGTTCGTTGCTCGACAACCACCACCGGTTTGAGAAATGATTACCGCCGTTTTATCAACATCATACTTACCAGATAACAAGGCACTCATCAATTGACCAACGACGATAATAGCCGGATAACAAGCATCATTGTTGATATATTTTAGACCTATCTCAATATCTTCTCTCGTTGGAGCTGGCAGCATCTCAAAATCGTAGCCTTCAGAATTAAGCACTGGATCCAATAATTGGAAATGAAGTGGTGACATTTGAGGTACTAAGATTTTATAAGTCTTACTCATTTCCTCCGTGAATACAACACGGTCATAATCATAGGAAGGAATATCATCGATAGTTGTTTCTACTGGTGCTTCCGGATTATGATGCTTACGCATACTGCGCTCCATTACAGATTGCAACGAGCGCAAACGAATAGTAACAGCACCCAAGTTTGTACCTTCATCAATTTTTAGTAAGGTGTGAATCTTATGCTTTGCAGACAAGATATCTTTCACTTGGTCCGCAACGATTGAGTCAAGACCACAACCGAAGGAATTCAACTCTACAATTTGGAACCCCTCTGTGCGGCTGACAAATTCAGCGGCACGATACAAACGACTGTGATACGACCATTGATCTACAACGCGCAAATGCTTAATTTCATACCCTAGTGGCGCCACACCATCTTCAGTAAGGACAGCCATACCAAGGGATGTAATGAGTTCAGGAATACCATGATTAATACCTGAATCTAAATGATATGGTCGCCCCGCCAATACGATTGTAGGAACTTGCTCTGCTACAAGACGAGACACCGTTTTCTTTGTCATCTCTCGATAATCAGCTTTACATTTTTCCTGCTCTGCCCACGCAACCTCTACAGCATCAGAAATTTCACCTTTACTGAAAGGCAAGTCTTTTAAGGCTTTCACTAACGCAGGCACTAAAGATTTTTTATCTGCTAATGGCAAGAATGGGGCATAAAATGGTGTTTCCCCCATAACATCCTGCATATTGTTCCGAATTAACTCTGGATAGGAGATAACCATAGGACAATGGTAATTATTATCGCGGCTAAATTCCTTAGGACCATGTTGAATACATGGGTACCAAATCAAATCAACCTGTGCCTCTGCAAGATCACGAATATGACCATGCACAGCCTTAGCAGGATAACAAGCTGTATCAGATGGAATCGTATCAATAGCCTTGTTGTATTGATCCTTCGTCGTATAATTGGACAACACCACTTCACAGCCTAATTGATGGAAGAATGTAAACCAGAACGGAAAATCTTCGTATATATTGAGGACGCGCGGTATACCAATACGTAACTTACCTTCGAACTCTGGAATATTTTTCTTGAGGAAATAATCAAAATAACGGCGTAATTTTGCATCTACCATATTAGGAACGGGCTTATGTTTCTCTTGAATCATATCGCCGGCACCACGATCACAACGATTACCCGTTACATAGGTACGACCATCGGAGAATGCATTGATGGTGAGCATACAATTATTAGAACATAATCCACAGTTGCGCATAGATGTAGAAACTTGTAAGGATTTCAAACCTGCCATATCTAGTAATGTACTGTGTTGATTTTGTAACTCCTCTGCAGCTTCTGATGCGAGTAGAGCCATCCCATAGGCACCCATCAGACCGGATACATCAGGACGAATCACTTCAACGCCCATCAATTTTTCAAAGGCCCGAAGTACCGCTTCATTATAGAATGTACCACCTTGTACAACAATGTGATCACCAAGGTCTTTAGGGTCTTTCACCTTAAGAACCTTATACAAAGCATTTTTTATAACAGAATAAGCCAAACCAGCTGCAATATCAGGAACTGTTGCCCCTTCTTTCTGCGCTTGTTTTACCTTAGAGTTCATAAATACGGTACAACGAGACCCCAAGTCGATTGGCATAGGTGCCAATAAACCTTCCTTGGCAAATTGCTCAATCGGCAAACGCAAGGATGTAGCAAATGTATCGATAAATGAACCACAACCTGAGGAGCAAGCTTCATTTAAAACTATATCTTCAATATAACCATTACGTACCTTGGTACACTTCATATCCTGACCACCAATATCCAAAATAAAGGATACATCTGGACAGAAGAATTGTGCGGCCCGATAATGAGCAATCGTTTCTACTTCACCAATATCGATACCCAGGGCTCGCTTCAAAAAGGCTTCCCCATAACCAGTGACACCAGAATGCGCAATATAAGCCCCCTTCGGTAGCAAACCATAAATTTGTTCAATCAACTCTTGTGATTTTTCTAATGGTTTACCATGATTGGGACCATAATGTGAGAAGATAATTTCATTGTTAGCATTAATTAAAACAACTTTTAGCGTAGTAGAACCCGCATCAATTCCAAGATAACAAGGACCTACGGCCTCCTTAATGTCTGCTTTCGGAGTCACGGCCTTCGCATGACGATTTCTAAACTCATTTAACTCGTCTTCATTTTTAAATAGTGGATCGACGCGGTCAGTAGCTTCCATCGGAATACCGATGAGCGCACCAATTTCATTTGTTAATTCACCAACCGTAATCTGACGGCATTCATCATTCATTAAAGCTGCGCCCAAGGCGATAAAGAGTTCGCCATTTTCAGGAATGATACGATGCTCCTCATCAAGTGTCAATGTATCACAGAAGCATTGACGCAATTCGGACAAGAATGTCAGAGGACCACCGAGGAATGCTACATTACCTTCAATTTTATGACCGCATGCAAGACCAGCAATCGTTTGATTTACAATAGCTTGAAATACGGATTTAGCAATATTTTCATGAGACGCCCCTTGATTTAACAAGGCTTGTACATCAGTTTTAGCAAATACACCACAACGCGCTGCAATCGGATACATTGTATCCGCATTCATAGCCAATGTATTAAGACCGGACGCATCTGTTTGTAACAAGGTTGCCATTTGGTCTATAAAGGCCCCTGTTCCACCAGCACAAGAACCATTCATACGATGTTCTGCAGTACGCCCCAAATAGGTAACCTTCGCATCTTCCCCACCGAGCTCGATAATAACGTCAGTTTGAGGATATAACGCTTTAATCGCCTTAGTTTCAGCAATTACTTCTTGAACAAAAGGTATACGTACCTTATCGGCCATCGCCATACCGCCAGAGCCTGTAATTGCTACATGTACATTCTCATTTTCATAACCCACTTGAGCTTCTTGTAGCAATGTATAAACAGTATCCAAAATATTAGCGTAATGTCGGATATATTTTTTATACAAATAATTATCTTGTTGGTCCAACAAAACGACCTTGACTGTTGTTGAACCAACATCGATCCCCATACGTAAGGATTTTTGCATATATACCTCTCTTGAAAGTGTGAAGATTTGGTACCCTCGCACCATATACCTTCATAAGTATAAGTTAAATACTAAAACATTTAGCTTTAACTACACATCTAAAATGTAAATATTACATACACATTATACAATAAACATAGATAAAATCTATATTTTAACGTATTCCAATGTAGTATATAAAATATGATTATTTATAATCCGGCACGCTACAATTTATTGTGTGCCGTAACTTTTATTATAGCACTTTACGATAAAAATGTTTGTGCGTAATGACATTTTATATACCATAAAAAAATAAAAAGAGACTTTAATGAATATCATTAAAATCTCTTTTTCCCAAGAAAATATTGATATGAATTCTTGATATATTATAGTACGTTCTTATATAAGCCAATAATATCATCATGATTGGCTGGATATGGATTAAATCGATAACACATATCCTCCAACGCTCTATCAGTCATAAGATTTAGTTTTATCTCAGATGTAGCTTTATCCACACCAAAATCAGTAAGTGTCATTGGGCATTTTAAAGTGCGTTGTAACTTAATGATTGCTCTTAAAAGAGACCCTAATTTATCTTCCTCTGAGGCATTATGAGATACAAAACCTAATTTAGCAGCTAAACGAGCATATTTTTTTGCCACATCAGGATTATGAGAACAATTAAAAGCAATCACATATGGTAAGAGCATACTATTAGCTAGACCATGAGGTACATGAAATTGCCCACCCAACTGATGTGCCATGGCATGAACGAGACCCACGCCGGCCTTGTTAAAGGAAAGTCCTGCAAGGCATGATGCTTCGTGCATTGACATGCGATCTTGGTCTGTGGCTGTTGGCTTATAACATTTTGGTAGGTATTCAAAGACAAGCTCAATTGCTTGCTGTGCCAACGCATCAGTAAAATTATTTGCCTCTGTAGCTACATAGGCTTCTAGAGCATGAACAAGCACATCCATACCGCTATAAGCAGTAACATTTGGCGGTGATGTTTTAACAAACAACGGAGTCAATAAAGCTTCATCAGGTAGTACTGCATCATCAAGAAGAGGATATTTAACTTGTGTTTCACTATCCGTAAGAACGGCAAAGGAGGTTACCTCTGATCCTGTTCCACTAGTAGTAGGAATAGCAATAAAGGATTTAATATCCATATGCTTTAACTTACGTCCAAAATAGGCAATTCCCTTACTCATATCAATGCAAGAGCCGCCACCAATTGCAATGATGATAGTCGGTTTAATACCTTCCATATACTGGATACCTTTTACTACATGGGTAATCGGAGGATCTGGAACTACTTCTGTATAAGTACTTATCTTATTTTTACCTTCCATAAGACTTATCACATACGTAAGGTTTGAGGAATCTTTTAAAAATGGGTCACATATGATAAGGATAGACTCATTATTAAATTCTGTAAGACGATTTAACGAATCTGGCCCTGCATAGATTTGGGTCGGAAAGGTCCATTTATTCATATGCTCACCACCTATCTAATATTAAAGCCCGTTGTTAAGCAGCATCTACGACGACGTGCAAAACATCGAGCAGATGTTGTAGATTCCCCAGTTGGAGTGGCAATCGTAAAGGTTGTTGTTCCTTCTCCACTGAAACCAAGACCTGCATAAGATGGACCATTTTTAACAAATATAGATGTTTTCATCTTGCGAGCCATACAATTGAGGCGTTCCATATTCAAAGAATGCATTGTTGCCGTGTGGTGTAATCCAGCTTCTAGCATCAAGCATACTTCGAGACCTTCGTCAAAGCTATCTACGGTCACAACAGGTAAAATAGGCATTAACATTTCAATAACTGCAAATGGGTGTTCTTTTGGTGTACGCAAGATAATTAAGCGAGGGTCACCATTATACGGAATATGTGCCGCATCAAGAATAACGCTTGCATTTTTACCGACGAACTGTTTATTTGGTGTCCCATTTGGTAAAACTGTTAAGTCTAGCAAGCGTTGAATATCTTGTTGGTTTTCAATAAGGACACAACCAACTTTTACCATTTCTTGAACCAGCTGTGGTTCAATTTGGCGCATAGCTACAACGCTCTTTTCAGCAATACATAAAATATTATTATCTAGGCTTGCACCGAGAACAATATCTTGAGCGGCCTTTTTAATATCTGCCGTTTCATCTACAAAGGCTGGTGGATTACCAGCACCAGCACCGATAACCTTTTTACCACTTTGAAGTGCTTGTTTTACTACACCAGGCCCACCAGTAACAACTAATAAGCTCACATCTGGATGTAGCATCATCTCTTGAGCGGACTCAATAGATGGCTCACGAAGTGTAACGATAAGGTTTTCAATACCAATCGATTTAGCAATAATTTGGTTTAATTCGCTAACAAGTAATCTGCTCAGATGTTTGGCACCAGGATGAACGCTAAAGAATATAGCATTCCCTGCAGCCAACATACCAATAGAGTTACATATCAATGTCTCTGCTGGATTCGTACTGGGCGTTATGGCACCAATGACACCGTACGCAGATAATTCATATAATGTCATACCATTATCGCCAGTTTCACACTCTGTCACAAGATCTTCTACGCCTGGTGTTTTATCAAGTGTAAGATTTAATTTTAGTACTTTATCCGCAATACGGCCCATTCCCGTTTCTTCAACAGTTTTTTGAGCCAACTCTTGTACTCGTGGTCGCATAGCAGCACGGATATCTGCAATTACCTTTTCACGGGTTGCCAAGGTACAATCTTCAAAGCGAGCTTGCGCTGCTTTTGCTGCTTGAATTGCGTCATCAACTGTATCAAATACCCCTGGTTCGACTTGACCCCTAGGTGCTTGTTTAATAGATTCTGATGAGGCATTTTCTTGCTTTTGCCCCTGTAATACATCTATAACCATGGAGCGGATCATTTCTTTCAACTGTGTATTGTTTTCCATCATGAACCTCCATATAGGTTGCATTGCTGATGCAATGACCATATCAACTTACGGTGTACACAATCAAGGTTACATTCATGATGTGACACAATAACTAGGTTTAATTCTGGCACCAGCTAATTCCTATACAATTATTTTTCAAAACTATCAATAATACCCACAATAGCACAATCTACTGCGGTGCCTTTATCATTTTCGAAAATATGCCGTGCCGATGAACCTCGAGTTAAAAGCACATATTCACCTTCACCAGCACATACTGTATCGACGGCGATTTCTATGCGCCCCGTCAACTCTTGTTCTCCATCGAGAATATCTACCATCATCAGTTTCATTCCCTTTAGAGATTCATGCTTTTGAGTAGATACGATACTACCCACAACTTTACCGACTTGCATACTTCTCGTTCCCTTCAATTATTGTGATACCTAAGCTCTCGATTTCATCTCGAGCAGCCATGGTGAACCGTTGTCCCCTATATACGACGATAATAGACTGACTTTTACAAGATTTAACAAAAGAGGCCGTTATCCACGCTTGATGACTAGCATATATAGGACGACCAAATTTATCTAGAAATTTGATAGGCCAATCTAGAATGACTGATGGATTCATCAACGAGGTTACAGGAACTGCTAGGCGTATCGTCACCTCACAGTCATAAGCTAATGCACGGTGCAGGCAAGCTACCCAAGGCACCAATGTATGGCTCATCAGCTCTCGTATATGACCATAATCTATACCAGTGAAAGAAATGAGCTGGTTCTGCAATAATATATGTTCATCATAGCTATTGCAATCTGTGACCATAAAAGTTGCAGTGGATGTCATGCGCTTTTCTAGGCGTTCTAGCACCAGTTTAACTAATGCATCCATATTAATGCTCACTTCCTATGGCAATCCCTAAGGGTGTTACAAATTCTGGATATAATGGCTTATGCACAGGCAATCCTATATATTGACTGAAGGTTTTTGTGAATTCTTCAAAATTAGAAGCACCACCTACAACAACAATAGGAGTCCCCTTTTCATAGCCCCCCTCTTGCAACGCACGCTTAGAAATAGCTGCCATCTTTTCAACAACAGGCCGTATCGTTGCATATACATCGCGTTTATTAGCTTCATTGCGCTTATAAGCCTCAGCTTCGGAGATAGAGATGCCATAGGCTCCGCTAATCACGAGGTTCATATGGGTACCTCCTGTAGGCTCATCTACGGTATATACAACTTGGCCATCCTTTAAAATGCTTATACCCGTAGTGCCACCACCGACGTCGATAACAGCGCCATCAGTGATGCCTAGCACATTAGCAGCAGCGGTAGGTTCGTCTAGAATACAAGTTACTTCAAAACCAGCACTTTCTAGCACATGACCGACTACATCTTTATTCTTTCCTATCGTCCCAGGTGGTACAGCTGCCGCAGCATATACAAGTTCTGTGCCCAAAGCTGCTTCTGCCTTAGCCTTTAAAGCTCGCGTAATTGTAACAGCGCCTACATAGTCTACTACAAGGCCATCACGGATGGACTCGTTGTATTCAAAGGCACCATATATAGGTTTGCCTTTATCATTAACTACGGATAAGACAATAGATGATGTACCAAGGTCAATGCCTACGCGCAAATTCTTTTGATTATGAGAGCTCACTTGTTTAGACTCTACAAGATCAGAGAACTCTTGCAAGGTATTATTTGCCTTTTTCAAACCTTTCATCATATCACCTACTTTACTGTACAATTCTCGCCATCACTGTACCTTGTACATTGGCAGCATTTGCCTCATCTGTATCAATATGGAGCTCTAGAACAAAACCAGGTACAGCTCGAACGATGACGTCACTGAATACAGTAGTGCGCTCAGGTGTTTGCAATTCTACGCTCACACTCTCGCCATCGATTACATGAAGCCTTTTTGCATCTTCTGGCGACATATGAATATGGCGCTTCGCAACAATGCAAATAGGTTTAGTGACTTCACCATTTTCGGTGCAGAGAGTAATCTCTACGGCCGATTCTAAATGACCAGATAGCACAATTGGAGGCTTAACACCTAATGTACGTGCATCGGTCAATGATACCTCCACTTGTGATTGTTTTCTGAGCGGTCCCAAAACGCGGACATTCTGGATAACTCCCTTGGGTCCCACTAAAGTAACTGTTTGTTCTGAAGCAAACTCTCCAGTTTGTTTTAAGTCACTTTTTTTAGTAATAGCCTGGTTAGGGAATAATATATCCCAGTCCTCCTGACATAGATGGACATGTCTATTGCTCACACCTACGGGAATGGACGATTCGAACATGGCTTCGATCACTTCTCGTACGATAGCACGAATCTGTTCCCGATCCATAAGCTATTATCCTTTCTTAGGTAAGATCAATTCTACATCACTATGAGGGCGTGGAATTACATGAGTAGATACTACTTCACCTACTTTTTGTGCTGCTGCACAGCCCGCATCAACAGCTGCTTTTACAGCGCCTACATCACCGCGAACCATTACTGTTACAAGACCGGAACCGATTTTTTCAGTACCTTCTAATGTAACGTTAGCTGCTTTTACCATTGCGTCTGCCGCTTCAATTGCGCCTACTAAACCTTTTGTTTCTACCATGCCTAATGCGTTATTCATGATAATCTCCTTTATTATTTACTACATTATTTCTTTTTTGAGCTTTCTTCGGTGCTACTTTCTTTGTACCAGTCGACTTAGAACTTTTTGGTTCTATAATCGTAGATACGATTTCATCTAACACTTCAGCAACCTTTTCATCTAATGAAGATTTCTCTTCTTCAGATGTATTATCTTCTGCTTTTACTGGTTCATTAACTACCGCTTCCTGAGATGCTTTTGTATCATCAGATACCTTAGCTGGCTTATCTGTAAAATCATCATTAAAGTATTCTACTAAGCCTTCTGCAGGTCGAGGAATTACTTTATGAGCCACATAAAGGTTCATACCTTTTGTAAGCGCTACACCAGTTTGGACAGCTGCTTCAACAGCGGCTACATCACCAGCAACCTTTACAGTCATCCAGCCAAGGCCTCTCGCCTTTTCTATGCCGATTAGCCGTACATTTGCAGCTTTAACCATTGCATCTGATGCGGTGATAGCCCCCAGCAAACCAGCTACTTCTAGTAACCCTAGTGAATCTTTCACCATGCCACCTCCCGACGTCTATTTCTTTTGATGATTCGCACGTACGATTCATGCAGTCCTATAACATTAGCTACATTGCATGCCTACTTCATCCATTAGATAATATAAGCATTACCTTTATTCTTAGGTCGTTCTCCCATAGTTTCTAGTAAAGCTAGTCCTACATCACGTGCCGTTTTTACAGCTTGTTTAACAGCACCCGAATCACCACAAATTTGTAAAATAACTTCGTTACTCATAGCGGAGCTCGATGGTGAACGATAGCCTACCACATCTACATTAGCTGATTTAACTGCTGTATCTGCCATAACTACACCTATAGCCGCTGGAGCACCAACAATCAAACCAAAAGCTTTACCTTCTGGAGTGCCGAAGGCAGTGACTAAGGCTTCTCCAGCGCGAGCTGTATATTGAACTTCCACATGACCTGCCTCATTCATATATACTTCGCTGAAAGTACGTTCTAATTCACGTAATGCTACTTCCACTGAACGTCTTACATCAGATACATCATCGCCACCAAATATGATAAGGGAACCAGCTCCGGCACCACCTTTCATATCTCTAGCAAATTCAATGCTAACAATCTCTGTATTCGTTGCTTTTACAGCTTCATCAGCAGCCATGATTTGCGGCCCTGCACCTGTACGTGAACCTAAGATACCGATTGATCGATATGACTTAGTGAGCTTCATAGCTTCCAATACTTGACTATCTACATTTGCAATTACGAGACCAATTGTATCGCCTGTTATAGTGCTACCTACGTGTTCAGTAATGATTGATGTTTGTAGTTGACTTATACTAGGCGTAATTACTGCTGACGAGCCACATGCACAAGATGCAGTAGTTGTTACGCCAGTTGTAACATCACCTAAACCAGCGTCATCAATACGCATCAATACGCGTCTTAAAATCTCATCTACCATACCTTTAGTATCGGTCATAATTATTCACCCTTTGTTGGTAAAATACCTTCCACATCTCTATGTGGTCTTGGAATTACATGAGTAGAGATAACAACACCTACGCGTTCCGCAGCGGCTGCACCTGCATCTACGGCAGCTTTTACAGCACCTACATCACCGCGAACCATAACAGTAACGAGACCAGAGCCAATTTTTTCATTGCCTACGAGCTCCACATTAGCTGCTTTAAGCATTGCATCTGCTGCTTCGATAGCGCCTACTAAACCCTTAGTTTCCACCATACCTAATGCTTCTTGTGTCATCTGTTTTCTCTCCTTTTACAAAACATAGTACAAAGATCACAAATTTATTTTTCTAAAAGTTCCACCATAGTGCCTATGTTCATAAAGGCAAAATGTGCGGTTTTAAGAAGTTGTACCATCAACACAGCTCCTGTACCTTCACCTAATGCCATTTGTCCATGGATTGGAACTTCATCAAGACGAATATTTGCATACGCTAGTGCTGCGGCCATGCCCACTTCACGAGAATAGTGAGATGGAATGCCATACAATGGCGCTTCACCATTCATTTGAGTGGCACAAGCCATCGCCACCGCCGTAATATACCCATCGATAACGAATGGAATATGCAAATCTGTACAGGCTACCATCGCACCTGTAATTGCGGCTATATCAAATCCACCAACGCGACTAATTACATCCTTTGGTGTATTAAGATACCCCTTATGATGGGCTAATGCAGTCCGTACAAACTCACGTTTTTGATTCATATACGCTTCGTCATCGGGACCAGATCCAGGTCCTACGGTTATTCGTGGGTCTAATTTTGTAAGCCCGCTTAACACAGCTGCTGATGTGGTAGTATTACCAACGCCCATTTCACCGAAGGAAAACAGGTTGATTCCCGATTCCGCATAGTACACAACGCGGTTATAACCAGCTTGGTATGCTAAATCAAATTCTTCACCGCTCATAGCGGCACCATGTAAAATATTTTTCGTACCTTGACTAACTTTTCGGTCTATCCCTATTCCTTTAGGACACGCAATGCCTACGTCTACCACTTCGTAAGGAATATGGTTAAAGATACAGTAATTAGCAACTGCGCTTTTACCATCAATCATATTCTGAGATTGTTTACGAGTAATTTCGTAGTTATAACCGATTAGTCCGTCTACGGAGATTCCGTTATCTGCAGAAAAGATAATATGTTGTACGTGAATCTCAGGCCGAATCTCTTGCCAAGCAAGACACATTTTTTTGAAATATCGCTCCCATAGACCTAAGCTTTTTGGAATAATCGCCTTATTTAAAATAAATTGGTTGAGTTGTTCTTCAAAACCTCTGTCCATGGAAAAACCTTCTTTCAACTAACTGTATATGTAGTCACATAAACTGTTCAACGATTCTTGATCGTGAACGGATATTTCAAAAATCTTAGTAGCCCCCGCCAGTTTAAGATTACGGCGAGGCGCCTCTACATCTTTGCCCGTATCCACCTTTGATACAATACCTATAACCTCGCGATTTAGGGAATTCCCAAAACTTGGCGGGAATATCGTTGTCGTATCACCTGCAGGAATCATGAAAATCACCAAGTCCGCATCATAGGCATGCAAGATAATGCCTCGATAGTAATTAGGATTTTCCATGTATTCTCCAGGGGTATCAATGAAGTTACCTACGCGCGTTATAGCTTGTGTCTTATGATACGTGGCAGAGCCATGGGTAATCGTATCTGCTAATGTGGTCTTACCACATCCACTGCGCCCTACGAGAAGGATGCGCTTTTGTTTTTGTTCGGTACTCATAATTACCCTTTCATTAGGATCTTGTTAAATCCGTTGGAAAGAATCCTAATATGCGTTGCAATCCTTCGATAACGCTGCGCAATGCTGATTCAACAGCAGATACATCACCAGTTATGAGAAGTGCTCCCGAAAATCTGTCGATGAAACCGATTTCGATATCACCAGACTTGCTTGCAATATCGGCTGCAATAATGGTCCCTTCGCCAGGTGTTATGGTAAGAATCCCAATAGCATTACGCCCCTTTTCTTCAAGCCCCATTTTTCTAAATAAATCAGGCTTAGGATTAGCAATAACATGAGCTATAGTAACCTGTTTTCCGGGTACAAATTCTTGAATGATGCGTTGTTTTGCATCAATTACCTCTTGAAAGGCCATATAACCTCCTCCTAATACAAATTGTGTATTTCATATAGTGGCACTGGACAGTAAATATACCAGTCGTTCTGTAAAGATTTTTCTTAAGGCGCCACTAACTTGAAGAATACTACAGCTAAGCTAGCCCCAATCAAAGGCCCAACGAATGGAACCCATGCATACTGCCAATTTGCCGTTCCCTTATTAGGAATTGGCAAAATAGTATAGGCCAAACGCGGACCGAAGTCACGAGCTGGATTTAAAGCATAACCTGTAGTTGCACCAAAGGACATACCAATAGATGCCACAAGAATACCTATAACCATTGGTGCTAAACCATCAGCCATTTTACCTAAACAAAGTATTGCTAACATAAACATAAATGTAGCTATGATTTCAGACATCAAATTGCAAGGTTTATTATCGATTGCCGGACCTGTTGCAAAAATCCCAACACAGTTTCCTTCGTCAGGACCGGTTACTTTAAAGTGTGGATAATAGAACAATGCAGCAATGGCAGCGCCAGTAAAACCACCTGCAATTTGAGCTATGGACATGGGAATTACTTGCTCCCAAGGAAACAAGCCTGCCACAGCAAGGGCAAAAGTAACGGCTGGGTTCAAATGACCAGGCCCACCAAGTGTAAACCCTACATAAACACCAAAGGCTACGGCAAACGCCCATCCAAAAATAATGTGTAACCAGTTAGTACCAAAGATACTAACAATGGTTTTCTTTAACAAAATCGATGCATTTGTACTATTACCAAATGCGATTAAAACTGCAGTACCAACAAACTCACTAATATACATTTGCGTTACGTCCATTGTCTTCACCTCATTGAGTTAACAAAGATTGTAATGCATGAGATGCAATGTCCATATCTTCTGCCACGGTACCACCGCTAATACCAAACCCACCGACAATTTCGCCATCGATGATGATTGGGTAACCTCCACCAAAGGTACAGATCTTACGATTTACCATGGATTCAATGTTGAATAGATCGCCATCAGGCTGTGCACTTTGATGTACTTCATGAGTTGCCGCTTTGAGAGCCACTGCTGTATAGGCCTTTGCCTGTGCGATATCATTGCTGATGAGCAATGCATCTGACATACGATGGAAATACATTAATACCCCCTTTGCATCCACGATGGATACAACGATAGGTACGCCTATGGACTGAGCATAGTCCATAGCTGTTTGTGAAAGTTTCGTCATAATCTGTTCTAGCTTTGTTCTAGTTTCCATATAACTAACTCCATTTTCATTAGTATGCTCCATATGTCGTAAGCTCTGATTCGTTTCCGCCAGTACCTCAGCAGGACTATTCTTAACACGTTCTGCTACGCGCTCTACAATCGTTTCTACAAATTGCACATAGTCTTCCATGCGAGCCATGATATAAAGAGCATCGGATAATCGATTTATAAATTTTCGAACCTCATCGCGAATTGGTTCTACTTCACCTAAACTAATGAGTAGTCGTTCACCGCGACGACATATAGTGCGCGCCACATGAAGCTCTGCAGCAGATAAATAGTTACCGCTTAATATAAAGCTATGTTGCTGTGGTAATCGCTTCGTATAGTCATCAATCATACGTTCCAAATCGCTAATATCTTGTTGTGAAATTAAATTGCTACTTTCACTAAGATATTCCACATGAGGCGTTGCTACCTCCGCACATAAGCGAAAGAGCTGATGTTGTAATGTGTGAAGCACATGTTTATTGTCCGGTGAGACCACTAATTTCTCACAAACACTAACCTGTGCATTTAATTCATCAAAGGTTCCATATGTGTCCACACGAAGTGAATTCTTAGGTACTCTGGTGCCATCAAAGAGGGCCGTAGTACCTGCATCACCAGTTTTCGTATAAATAGCCATATGCACCACCTCTCAAGTTTGTTGTATTTAAAAGGCCACTTCCAATCGCTCATCAAAAACGAAAGGATTGCCTTTTACAAGGCGAGCTGCATTTACACCTAAGGTGCGCAAGCTATCTGGATATTGAGCATAGCCTGTTAGTCGATAGATGAACTGATGAGTCGGTATGTTTTTATAGGTCAACACAATCGCTTGTTCATCTACGCCTATTCCTACAGATAAAGCAGAGTTTCGAGATGCTAAAACAGCCAACTCCAGATGAGTCCCACTATGAGTCTCAATCACCACGGGCAAGCCCTCTTCTTCAATACCGTATAAAACAGGTTTTAACACATCCTCACCAATATGCGGTGTAGTATAGAGCAAGATGGTCGGCTTACTGATGATACTTTGATCCATCATAGGCCTCCCTTCTGTGCATAGGAGAGTACAAGTCCTGTTGCAACAGCATTTCGGGCCCCTTCCACGCCTCGAATATTGCCTCGACCTGCTACTAATGCATATTGTGAAAGTGCATCGGTTACAAGTTGAGGAATTTCAAAATCTAGTGCAGATCCACCTACGATAACTACGAATGGTATATCTCGCACATTATGAGTAGGACTTACAGATGCTAACGCTCGCAGTGAATTTGTTACAAACACCCGTTTCTTTGCCGTTTGGCGCACACGCTTAATCGTTTCTAGAGGAATATCTCGTTCTATTGGAACAAGTCCATCAGGAGTGACGATAACAACGCGGCCAAACAATGTAGCCGACAGCGGTTCATTAAAGAACTGTACTGTTCCATCTTCATGACGAATGTGATATACGCTAAGTACCTGAGCTAATGGATCTCTCTTAATGGCCTCAGCAATATGCATATCCTCTAAACCAAGTTCGGAGTTGATAAGCATTGTTACCATGTTTCCCGCTCCAGCGAGATGAATGGCCTTAATCTTTCCTTCTTGGTTGATGATAGATGCATCGGTAGAGCCTGCGCCTAGATCGAGTATAGCCATTGGTTTCGCCGTCCCTGGCGTTGTTAATGCGCCTAAGATTGCCGACTCAGCCTCTTCACCACCGATTTCAACAGGTATACCTAACTCTTTTTCTACCTGCTTCGCAATGATTTCCATTTGTAGATGATCTGATTTAACCATGGATGCAATGCCTACGGCTTGTTCCATGGAGAACTCACCTGCAAGTCCGCCCTTTACATTGATAGGAACAGCTACATCTACGGCTAGCAAGTCTTGGATAAATACATCTTGAGGTGATTTATTCGTCAACTGCGCCATTGTAAGGCGAACCTTTTCAAGCATGCCCCCTACATTTGTACCTGCTTCACCACTAATATCCTCTATAGGATGAATCGACTCAAGGGTTTCCATGATTTTTTCGGCCCCTGCCGATACATCGACGGATACAGTTCGATCCTTTCCTATGACGATGATGGAGCCAGCTGGTATAACCCGTTCCTTTACATCCCCTGCCGGTGTTTTAATAACTACAGCAGAGCGGTTCCCGATGAGGGCTCTAGCGATAGGTACAATGTTCTTTGTTTCCTCTGGTGAAAGCTCAAATACAGTGGCAATCCCATAAGGATTAGATAATTGTGACACTACCTGCCCTGGTTCTACGACCTCTACAGCAGAAAGCATACCCATTGGAATTTTATCGATATACGCAACCTCGTCTACGATAGGAATTTTATGATCCAATCGATTATTAACGAGTACCCCATCATCGGCTTGAAGGATAGCAGCCCGAATATCATAGCCTCGCTGACAGTACGCATTGATAAGCTGTGCTATCAATTCAAAATCGATAATCTTTGAAGCTACCACGATGTATGGCTGGCCTTGGGGCTTATCGATAAGCTGTTCAATAGGAACTGTATATCCTACACCAAGACCTAAACCGCCTGGTGTTTTAGGATTATGCCCTATCATAGTAGATTCTGTAATGATGGTTTCCGTAATCGTTTCCATGGCCACATCGCCAATAACCGGTGTAGCCTCATTAATACGTACTAAGTCAATATCTCGTAGTGTAAGATTAGCAGACCTAATTAGCGACTTGAGGGCATCCATGAGGCCTACGATATTCTCGCGAGTCCCTTTAATGCCTGTCGTACTAGCGATAGCGGAGGATAAGAACTTAACTTCACCATTGCTATGCACCTCGGCCAAGGCCGCTTCTGTTGTCGAGTTTCCAATATCGATGCCAACAATTCGTTTCATAATGACATCTCCTATAGGTTAATTATCACCTTTTAATTTTTTACGACGTTCATAGTTTTCCGCTGCTTCACGTACAAAGTTTGCACAAATTGGAGCCCCTACACCATCAAGTTCGCTAGCAATATCTAACAGTTCTTGTTTCGAAGAACGATATGGACGAAGTGCATTATACATTTCAAGTAAACGTTTATCACTTACCTTCGTCATTTCTGCAGCACGAGAGAAGTTGAGTTCAATTTGATCTCGGCCCCCAGCCTTAGCAATTTGACCTTGGGCTTTCAAAATGGATGGAGAAATCTTCAAATCATCCATTGTAATATGGCCTGCCATTACGTTATCCATTGTAATGTGACTCAAGTCGCGTCCTTGACCAAGATCAATCCATTCAGGATGTTTTTTCGCAATCGGATAATCTTCGATGGTAACCACGCTATCTACAACTGTTGTATTAGGTGTAGATGCTTTATGAGGCGCAGAACACTGTGTTGCATTCCCCTTCGCCCCTTCTAATTCAGATACGATTTGCCGAATTAAGGTTTCTAATTCATTAGCCATAGTAAACCTCCTTATACAGTGACACGAACTTCATCAGCCGGCTTACCTTTTACTACATGCTTAGTTTCTTTAATGTGTAGCAATGCAGATAATGCTTGGTATTTTGGACGAGCCATTTGATCGTTCAAGGTTGGTACTGGTGTTGGGGATTCGCCCTTCGCATATTTAGCAGCATTTTTACCGATAGCGCGGTAGGTTTCAGCTGTTAATAACGGTGCTTGAGGGAATAATTCCAAATTTGAAAGTGGTTGTAAGTCCCGTTGGTGAATCAAGGTTGTACCTTTAGATTGAATACCGATACATACGCCAGATCCAGAAATAGAATCGCCTTCAACAGCTACAGCTGCTACGTCAGAGGAGCGATATACACGAATCACACGAGCCTTTAATCCTTCTTCTTCAATGCCAGCTACTACTTGGCGAATTACCTCTTGATGCGGTACACCAACGATAGTTTGTCGTTGACTACGTCCAAAGGCGGGGCCAATAGCAATAACCACTTCATCTGCGCTTGTGCCAGGTTGTGCAGGGCCACCAGTTTGGAGCCAGCTATCGTCACCAGTTGGATCTTCATGTCTAGGAGCCGCACTTGGTGTTGTGCTTTTACCAGCACTAGCCTTGAATTGTGGTGCTTCATGAACACCACCCATTTCTTGTAAAACGTCTAGGATAATAGAACGTAATACATCTCTGTTAATTTCAGCCATCATGACACCTCCTTATATATCCCGTGGATCAATGGCGTTTGGAATATCTTTAATGCGTTCCCAATCTTCACCTTCCACACGATAACCTGTGCCAACACCTTGATAGTCATTTCTATTGTTAATCGCGGAGATAACGTTGAAATCACGGTCAAAGATGGCCGATGTTTGTAAGTAATCGCCGGAAATTTTTTGTTTTAATAGGTTCAAGATACTTTGCGCTACATCAGTATGACCTTCTTTAGCTAAGCCTTTTACAAAGTCAACACCTGTCACACCGCGATTCAACAAGTCTTGTGCAGCTTTAATATCTGCAACCTTATCGCGAGGAGGCATATCTTTAGAACCGTTCGCATAAGTAGCAGCCTCTACCTCTTGATCTGTAATCGGAGGCAAACCTAATGCTTTGAACAAAGCTTGTAGTGCACGAGCCGCTTTATTACGAACTGCTACTACTTCTTCTTCGCGAGCAGGGATAAGACCGCCATTTACCTTAAGGTCACGTTGGATAACTGTCCAGTCATCATAGTCCTCTGCATCCCAGTTGGAACCAGCAAACATGTTGTCGTAGTTTGGTGTAGAACTGTAACCGGAACAGATAAAGTCAGTACCAGGCGCAAATTGCATCAATGTACGAGCTGTTCTGCGCAAGTCGGAGTGACTGAATGTTTGGTCATTACTAGATGCACATTCAAGGTCGAGCATAGCTGCTACAAGGTTTTCTGCTAATACAGCACGGATACCAGAAGGTACGGCTGCTGGAATACCGATACAGCTTACAGAACCATTTTGGATACCTTGTACGCCAGCGCCTTTTGTGATGTATAGGCAACGGATTTCAAGGTACAACATAGATTTACCTTCTGCTTGGCCCATTTGTACTTCAGAACCTGTACCAGAGGTGAAGCGCATTTTAAGACCACGAGATGCATAAGCAGATGCGAGGAATCCTTTAGACCAAGGGGTATCATCACCATCGGTAAATACGTCTTCTGTACCATATACGGAAATTGTTTCTGCATATGCTGTGAAGCCACGCATACCAAGTTCTAATTCTGTTGCTTCTTCCAAGGAGCATTGAGTCAATACACCTGGTCGACCGCATTGAGAACCTACTAGCAAGCTAATCGCATTAAGTGGTGCATAACGAGCAACAGCTACTGTAGTTTCTTCTTCAGCGAAACCACGAAGTGCACCTTCAGCAGCATCTGCTGCGATTTGTACTGGGTTATCGTTTACGTTCGTTACGTGGGCTTGGTTGGCCATTGTACGACGAGCGCGCATTTTTTGCATACATTGCATCATTTCAACAACGTTCATGCAAGAAACAACTTCTAGCATTTTCGCTGGTGTAATGGATTTACATATTTTAACGATTTCTTCACGAGGTACTGAAGGTGTAAGCATCATATTGGCAATTTCTTTTGAATCCTTTGCCATTGCTTGTTCAGCACCATCGAGAACAATACCGTAATTAGCAATAAATGTATCAATAAGATCAAAGTCTTCGCGGCGTTTACCATCGAGTTCCATGATGCGACCGCCTTCGATTTTGAGGCTAGGCTTTGGATCTTGAGGAGATTCCATGGCTATAAAACCTTCCTCTACCCATTCCTTTACATAACCATCCTGATTGACAGGACGTTGACTTAATACTTCAAAACGTTTTGATTTCATAGGGCATACCATCCTTTCAGATTAGATATAGGAAGGGGCTCCGTTCACTGGTTCGTCACCCATCGTACCGAGCAATTGTTTACCAACTTCACGAGCAGAGATAACTGCTTGTCGTACAGCCCCAGAATCGCCAGAAATCTGTAAAATAACTTCGTTAGAATTGCTTGTGCCTGCAGAAGGAGATGCATAACCAATTACATCAACGTTTGCAGATTTAACAGCTACATCGGCCATAACTACGCCAATCGCTGCTGGAGCACCTACGATAAGGCCAAAGGCTTTACCTTCAGGAGCGCCAAATGCTGCATTTACTGCATGACTAGCGCGTGCTGTATATTGAAGTTCCAGATGACCAGCATCGTTTGCGTATACATCGCCAAAGGTGCGTTCCACTTCAGCTAATGCTACTTCAATAGCGCGTTTTACATCGGATACATCGTCACCACCAAAGATGATAAGAGAACCGTGACCGGCGCCACCTTTAGTATCACGAGGTAATTCAATGCTAACAATTTCAGTATTGGTTGCTTTTACTGCTTCATCAGCAGCCATAATGTGTGGGCCTGCACCAGTACGAGCACCTAAAATACCGATGGAACGATATTTTTTCTTTAGTTTCATCGCATCTAATACTTGTTGATCTACGTTAGCAATTACGAGACCAATAGTATCACCAGTTTTACTAGTCCCTACAAATTCAGTTAATCCACATGTTGTCGCCATAATAACCTCCATACATGTAATGAAAGCATCTTGGTACAGGGATATTGTATTATTTCTTTATATCGCCATAATTGTTCCATTCACTTTTTATCGCTTCATTTTCTATTCATATATATACAACTATTTCCTGTACACCATATATTTTTATAGAGCATGCTTTGCTATTCAGTCACTATCCATCGGACTCAATCCTTTCTAAATCATTGTTAAACAAAGGTTTTATCTACTCTTATTATAAAAATTTTGCTATACAACATTTTTATGTATATTTGTAAAATGCGATTTTCCTATTATCAAAATACTACAATCCTGTTATACTTATACATGCACAGCCGAATATGTATCAGTAATAACGCAAAGTTATAAGTATATGAATTTTAGGTGATATATCACTTTTCTCTTTTTCAGGTTTAGAGTCTGTCCACTAAATAGAGAACAAGCTACTCTATTATAGCGGTGAACTTACTAGACCTCTTAACACATTTGTGATTGGAGGTTAGATTATGATTTGCAGTAAAGAAGATACAAAACTTATCAATGAAGTCATGCGTGATTTCACTAATATTACAAAAATCGCAGCAATATTCGTCAATAATCGTGGAAAAGTATTATCTCAAGAATATAACTTTTCCCCCTTCTGTAAGGTTGTGCGTCGTAACCCAATCTATGCGAAGCGATGCAATCAATGTGACTTGTATGGTGGACTAGATGCCACAAAGGAGCTATCCTCTTGTCCTTATCGTTGTCATATGGGGCTTATAGACTTTTCTGTACCAGTAATGAAGGATGGAGGTATTTTAGGATTTATCATGGCCGGTCAAACAAAAACAGAGGATACTACAATTAAACCAATTTTACCTACACAAACAGATTGGCACGAGGATACTAAGCTTCGCGCCTTATACCAGGCATTACCAACTCTTACGGCTGAACAAATTTATAGCGCTACAAAAGTTTTACGAATCTTAGTAGAACATTACTTTCCATTCAATGATTTAGTGGCAGAAGAACTACCATATGAACAGTTACCTGACTTCATTGAGTCTGAACAACCTATTAATCGTCCAGAAATTAGAAAAGCTATATTGTATATAGAAAAAAACTTGAGCAAACGAGTATCGCTCAGAAGAATTGCGGATCATATTCATTTAAGTGAGTCATACTTCTCTAAGATTTTTAAAGATGATACAGGCCTTTCAGTAATGCAATATATTACGTTGCTACGCATGCAAGAGGCTAAAAAATTATTAGTCTACTCCCAGTTAACAGTCAACCAGATCAGTAAAACATTGGGGTATAATAGAACTAGCTACTTCTGTAAAATATTTAAAATGGCTACTACAGAAACACCTCATTCGTATAGAAAAAAATATGCTAAACCTATTGATGCTTGATTTACTAAAAAAGGCGTAACACCATTGGTGTTACGCCCTTTTCGTATCTATAGAGTTATGTCTTGAAAAGGTATTTTTATCAGATACATAAAAACGGTACTAAGACGATTCTCCGTACTACTAGGTAATATACCTAATAGCTAAAATCAAACTTAGTACCGTTATAAATGTCACTCTATATAATAAACAATATAATCAAAATCAAAAAATCAACTTATAGAGTTGACGTTGTTTGCTCGATAGAAATAGTTACAGGTGCTAATAATTTAGCTTCTAACCAAGCTTTTATTCGTTCCGAATCTGCATCAGATACAGTGGACGTGGTATGGATAATCACCATATAGCGACTCGCTTTAGGCTTTTCTAGATTATCTATCAAAGGCATACCTTCCACTTTGCTTACAAACGGGAATAACGCCTTTGCTTCAGCTTCTGTCGTTTTCATAGTATTTATAGTTTCACTTACTATTTGATAAGTCGGCTGGTACAGATTACTCAAGTTTTTATATGTTTCAAGATTCTCTGAAGATTTATTCAAGTTCGTCTTATCCATAGTAGATTTTTTCTCATCTACGCTATTAACAAATCGTAATGTATAAGGCTGCAAGTACTCATCTTTCTGTAACTTGTCATCCAACTGGGCTTGCTCCTCTGAAGTCACAGGAGCTCCTATAACTACTATGTCTACTAGCTTATTCGTTTGATCCAATGAATAATCAATCACTTGTCGACGTCCCTCTTGATTAATATCATTCTTAATAAACTGCTCCATATGATTTGACTCAGAATACTTGATGGTCATATCATAGCCTGCATAAATACTTGGTATAGCCATAATAAGACCAATCACGAGAAATATTAGCTGGTTACGACGATTAACCTCTTCTGCTTGTTTATGGAACGGCAAACTATATACACCCTTTAAAACAATAAAAGATGCAAAGAAGATGAAGAATGCATTTATAAAGAATAAATAGCTAGCCCCAAAGAAATATTGCCAATTTCCATTAGCCAGTCCATATCCTGCCGTACATAGTGGTGGCATAAGTGCAGTCGCAATCGCAACACCTGGTATAACATTATCTAAGGTCTTACGCGTTTGCCCAATAATCCCAGCTAACCCACCAAATATAGCAATGAATACATCAAAAATATTCGGTTCTGTACGCGCTAATAGTTCAGATGTAGCCGCCTGAACGGGAGAAATATAAAAATATAAAGCAGATGCCAAAACAGCAATCGTAATCTGTAAGGACAATCTTAAAATACCACTCTTCACAACTGTAAAATTAAGCGTAGCGAAGCCAAAACCAATTGCTAAAATAGGTCCCATCAACGGCGATATAAGCATAGCACCAATAACAACTGCCGTACTATTCATATTCAACCCAATAGAGGCAATAAACATGGAGAGGATCAGGATAACCAAAGCAGGTCCCTTAATCTTAGCCCCGCCTATTAACCTTTTAGCGATAGTTGCATCATCAGCTCGCTCAAAATGTATATCAAAGTATTTATTTATTTTCATTCTTTCTCCTTATAATTTCATCAAATCTGCAAAGGTCCCAACGTTTACAAACATATGCTGTGTCGTTTTCAATATTTGAACCATTAAGATAGCTCCTGTCCCTTCCCCCATCGACATGTGGGCTTGAATAGGAACCATGTCTTGTGTAATATCTACCTCAACTAAAGCTAGCTCTATGCCTTTTTCTCGAGAGTTATGAGATGGCAATGCATAATCCTTAACACGATCATTCATATGTACCGCACAAGCTGCTGCTACAGCTGTAATAAAGCCATCAATAATAAAGGGCTTTTTAAAATCAACACAAGCTAACATAGCTCCAAGAATAGCAGCAATATCAAAGCCCCCTACATGGGCTACAATTTTACGAACTCGGTCAGGCTCACTTTCAGAAACAATATTAGCCTTATGCTTATCTAATACAGCGCGCACAAAATCAATTTTACGCTTCATCAAATCTGGTTTATCAGGCCAAGAACCAGGACCTACAGTTTCAGTGGGATCAGCTCCAGTTAAGGTAGACAAAACACAAGCAGAAGTCGTCGTATTACCAAGTCCCATTTCACCAAAGGAAAAAAGATTTATCCCTTGCTTTACATAATGTTCAACTCGTTCATAGCCAGATTGAAAGGCACTATTAAATTCATCCTCAGTCATAGCAGGGTGGTTTAATATATTCTTTGTCCCCTTTGCGACCTTGCGATTCACTCCGATGCCATCATCTGAGGCAATGCCTACATCAACAACCTCATAAGGAATGTTATTAAAGTTACAAAATTGCGTCGCCGATGAACGACCGAGCAACATATTACGAGACTGCTTTTGCGTTACCTCATAGTTATAGCCTACATAACCTTCCATATTGCACCCATTATCGGCGGAAAATATGATGTGCTGAGGTCTAATTTCACTATCGATACGGCCCCAAGCCGTACAAATTTTACGAAAATAGGTTTCCCATAAACCAAGGCCACCAGGTATTAGACACTTAGATTGGAGGAATTTATTCAATTCTTTATCAAATGAAGTTATTTCGTTATCTTTCATTTTATATAGTATTACCTTGACGATATAAATCTAGGAAATTTTTCAATACCCTACCTGTTAATCCCCATATCGTATATGTCTTATAGGGATAAAAATATACGGAATAATTTTGACGAATTTTCCAATCAATCTGATATCCTTCCAGAAGGTCAAATGGAAAATCTCGCAATGGCTTTGTGCCAATATCTAAATGCCCCACAGTAGGTTCCATTTTGAGCAAATACGATAATGGTACTGTAAAGATTTCTCCTACCTCAGCATTATTAGGATTAAACTCTGATGTATGTAATCGAACTACTACGGCATGTAGTTTAACACCAATGGCCGACACTAAACAATCTAAAGGACCTAATAACTCAATCTGTTCAATAGCTATACCAAGTTCTTCCGAGCACTCTCTAATAGCCGCATCAGCACCGGTCTTATCGGTACTTTCACAGTGCCCACCGGGAAAACTAATTTCGCCAGGTTGTCTTCGTAGTTGGTGGCTACGCACAGTGAATACAATATGATCTTCACCATCAACTTCTAATAAGGGTACTGCTACAGCAGCAGTTATAACATCAATATCTGTAGTTACTTGTGGTTCACGGTTACTTAAAAATTTCATTAGTTTTCTGTCCATAGCAATCCTCCTTTTCTTAATTATACCAACTATCGTTTTCAATATAATAGTATTAATCACATAAATCTAAAACTTTACTACATAGGAAAATCAAAAATAGGTTACCTCCGGTTTAGGAGATAACCTATCAAAATATATTATGATATTTCGTAGTACAACTTAAGCACCTTGGAATTGAGGCATATCATCGCCACTAGAATCATTTAATGTACCTTGTAAATCATGGTCAACCATTGCACAAACAGATGCATCAGACCATACGTTTTCAGCAGTTTCAATCATGTCGATAATCGTATAAATTGGCAAGATAATACCAAGCAAGCCGATTGGAGCACCAATGGAACTCATCAAGGACAATGTTAAGAAGTAACATCCCATTGGAACACCAGCATTACCAATGGCTGCAAGAACTGCAATAAATAGCCAAGCTACCATAGTACCAATCGTTAATTCCATACCTGCATTTTGCATTACGAATAAAGATGTTACAAGGATGAAAGCGGCACAACCATTCATATTAATTGTTGTACAAATTGGTAATACGAAACGAGCTACTGCAGGATGAGCTTTCAAATTATCCTCAGCAGACGCCAATGTTACAGGCAATGTAGCTGCAGAAGATTTAGTAAACAACGCAACGGCTACAGCCGGAGACATTTTACGGAATACGTCTACTGGGTTTAAACCACGGAATAACAAGAACAATGGAATTACGATAAAGAATTGAATCAAGTTACCACCAATAACTACAGCCGTGTATTTACCTAAGGCACCAACGATTACGCCTGCTTCGATTTGAGCAGATAATTGACCTGCAAAAGCAAGGATACCAATTGGCAATACATAGAGTAATGCTTTGATCAATGTGAACAGTAATTCTTGTAGTCCGAATAATACCTTCAACACTGCTTCGCGATTCTGTGTACGAGGCATGAAAGCAAAGGCTAAACCAACGGAAGCAGAAATGAACATAACGGACAATACGTTACCTTCTAAATACGGTTTCAAGATATTGTTAGGAATAACGGATAAGAAATGGTCATAATATGTTACGTGACCTAATTTTTCAGGCACTTGCGCTGCACCGGCACCGATTACATCAAGTGGTAAGTTACCTGGCGCAATCCAAAGGAATAAACCAAGACCAACAGCGGCTGCACAAATTGTTGTTAACAATGTATAGGTGACAGCATGACCAAAGATACGGCCTGTATCCTTCTTAGCACCCAACATGGACAATGTGGTAATAACCGCTAGTGATACAGTAGGTATTGCAATGAATTGGAATAAATGCGTAAATACTGCAGCAATGAAATTAAATAAATCATTAAGAACTGGAATATGTTGCCATCCTAAGATAGCGCCGATGATGAGCGCACCCATCCATAATATAAATTGACGTAATTTACCTTGACCACGACTTTTCAAGGTAATCTCTTGCGCTAAGGCATCAACATTTTTGTTATTTTGATCTGCCATAAAAACACCTCTCTACTAACTAAACTACGGAGACTATAAAAAGAAACCCCAGCCCTAAGGGCTGGGATTATAGATACATCCTAGTCTCTTGATAAATCATATTATAAAGATATGTTTTAATGCTGTCAATTCCAATACTTGAATATATTAGAATATATTCAAGTATTGTTCCAAATTTTATATACAAACTCTGCCCAACTCTAATGATACATATCTATATCTACAGTAATCATTCGCGTTCGTTCCGGATTAAACATAAAGTAAATCACTCTTGGCTGGTCATGATCAAAGTTATGGTAAATAACATATACTACATATTTCTCAGCCGATATCCTAGTACTATAATAATAATCTTCATTAGAATCATCACCAACACGCTGCCTGCCATCAATTAACCAGGGAAATAATTTCCAGTTTTGTCGTTGAATAGTGATAATCTCATAATAATTGTTTATGTCACTAACCAATACATTTTTATCTTTTGGATATGTAAACGAATTAAGTACTTCAACTGTAGTATCCTTGTCCCTGCCATTTATAAACGAATACCAAGCATTAGATCTAACAGTTTCCTCATACCTTGAAATCGTAGCTTCATCACCATCTAATACTAAGCAACTATAATTTCCACCCAATCCTATTATCTCAGCAGAAGAAACCACTTTCAAACTCTCTGGTAAAGACTTAGGCGCTTGCAATTGAGATGGAATATACCCCGCCTTAGATGAGGGCCAAGTAGAGTGCCACCGTTGTATATCATAATGGGATAATCCTACAGCAGAAAACACTAAGGTAACAGCTAATGTAGGAAGCATACACAGAAAAAAGATAACATAAAAATATGATAAAAATCTTTTACGTACAGTTTTCTCACTATCAATAACTCTACATTTTTCAAGCAATAATACAATCGTGGCGATTAATAAAATCAGATAGTACACCCCAGAATACGAGATATAATCTGAGAAGAAAAATGTTAATACCCAAAGAATTATAAAAAACCATATACTCTTTCTATAAGGATTAGAAAAAAACAATTTCTTTAAGTAAATTAAACACTGTTGCATTTACGATCTCCACAACAATACCTACTCAAATTACTTAGATTGATAAAACACAGCCCGTGTCCCATCATTACTGATCAAAAGTTCCACAAAATGAGGTCTTTTAGTATTCCCATCGTCTACAAAGACATATAGTCTATGATTTTTAGTAGAATTATAGGTGTCGTTCACCACTCTTTTCGTTTCTTTTCGAGGTGCAAACCGTAACCACTCTATAAAACTCCGTTTTGGTAAATTTAGAGGTTCCTCCTCAACGCTCTCTATAATGCGATAGCTATTAGGGTGAGATATAAAACGCTTTTTCTCCCCAGTATCTAACTCACGTAATACACCATCCGCATCAATTTGCGCTGTATAGGCTGTATTTTGTTTTGCTATTGCCTCATATTGAGCAATTACTTTAGGGTCTCCCTCTAAAACTACATAACGATAAGGATACGCAGTAGCCCAAGCAACATCTGTTCGTACCATAGATACCTTATCAATACCTTCCGAAAGCTGCTCAGGAGATTTAAGCCCTTCTGGTAATTCGCTATTATTAGGCCATCCTCGTTTCCAATCAGTGGTACTGTACTCAAAATCCTCAAACTGATCAACAGTTGTATTAAGATCATATTGAAACCAATCAGCTACGAGCCAATATATACTAAGGGTTATGATAATAAACAACGCATAAGCCAATCGGCTATGGGTACGTTCAGATATAGATTGTTTCTTAAAGCGCCTATATTGTAAAAATACACTCAACAATATGGCTATACTAAAAACAATATATGTAATAGGTGCTATATTAAATAGCACTACCACAATTGCAACCAACACGCATAACATAACCGTTAATAGGCCATAAAATCCTTGGAACAAAACTCTCTCCTATTATGACAACACTTAGAACATTTTCTTATACAACACTTCTATATCTTTACGGCTCACTTCAGCCACTGTATTCGCAATATTTCCTGTAGCTACAATGTATACATTATCAACGAGCCAAGGAATGTCTTTTTTCGTAAAGCCCAGTTCTGTAAGGTTTGTGGTAAGGTCTAAGTCATGAACAATTGAACGTAATGCTTCACCTAGTTCAGAACCATCACCATGGTTGAAGATACGAGCCAACGCACCGAATTTATCAGGATTAGCACTCCACGTGTATTCCACTACAACGGGTTCGATAACGGCAAGGCCTACGCCGTGCGTAATGTCTTTAAGACCACTGGCAGGGTGTTCCATACCATGGGCCAAGGTTACACCTGCCGTATTGATTACCATACCGCCAATGGTGCTGGCAAGGGTTACAGATTCCCAAGCTTTTGTGAGTTGTTTTTCGTTGAGCACTATAGGTTTGCCGTTCGCAACGGCTTTCACATGTTTATATAAAGGTACAAGGTATTGCGCTAATAATGTTACTGCACAATACGATAGTGCATCAGTAAAAGGTTGTGCGGTCTTCGCGGTATAGGCCTCAACATTATGGCATAGTGCATCAAATCCAACAGATGCCAATACATGAGATGGCATAGTGCCCATTACCGCAGGATCTACGATGGAAACCTTAGGCACAATAGCATTACAACGCAAAGATTTTTTATCCCCTGTTTCAGGATTGGTAAGAACTCCAAAACCATTACCTTCAGATCCTGTGCCACAGGTCGTAGGAATTACGATAAGAGGTAACGCGTTATCACTTGTTTTACGATTAAAGATATAGTCGTTAATATCGCCATCATTCACGGCCATAAAGGCAATTCCCTTGGCGCAGTCCATAATAGAGCCACCACCAATAGCAACAATTGCTTCGCAGCCATTAGCCTTTGCTAACTCGGACCCTTTTATAGCCGTTGTAGTCAATGGATTCGCATCTACCTCATCAAATAAGACATGATTAATTTGGGCATTATCAAGTTTTGTTACCACCCGATCATATAAACCAGACTTCTTAGCACTAGTTCGGCCCGTTACAATAAGGACTTTTTTTCCATATGGTTTAACAAAGTCCGCAACACTATCTACTTTATTCCAACCGAACTGAATATTTACAGGTAAAAAATAAGAGAATTCCATGTGACAACCTCGTTTCTCTGAAAACTACTTCTTAGTATTATTGTAATGTATATTTAAGGGCATGTAAAACCTCATAGGACTTTCACCAGAAAACAGGTATACTAATAATAAGAGGGGATATTTATATTTATAGAGGGAGAGACATCTATGAAATTTGCCATTAAACATTTATGGTCATCGCTGCGGGACCTAGCAACGCAGTCGCCTATATTACTGGCATTAATTGCCATATTTTCATGTACACCGTTGTATATTGAACAAGATTGGTTTGCCGAAATCGACATTAAACTATACTCACTGTATTTCTTTATCGTTATATTACAAAGCTATATAACAAGAACCCGAAAGTTTTCCATTTTATATACCTTAGTAAGTATCGGAATCAGCGTTGGCCTTTATATGATTCACGAAAGCTACGGCTATGTGCGGGGTATTGAACTGGCTACGGAAAATATATCGTACCTATGGCTGTACTCCATGATTGCCTTGTATTTCACATCGCCTGGTGAACACTACATCGGTGAAATCATTAACCGCATCAAACGGATTGGCATCACCCTTGTTACGTCTACGCTATATAACATTGTTATCATCATGAGTTTATGGTTCTTCTTCATCATCGTGGACCAACCATTCAACTTTGAAGAAACCATTTTTAAGGTACTCGCATCCATTAATATGTTCATTTGTCTATCTATGGTATGTTCTTACAAAGAGGATCCCGCAGGTCCTCCAGCACCAAACTCATTTTTTACTGTTGTATTCGGCATCATCTTGCCTAAGGCGTCCATTATTACAGGCATTCTAGCTAACATCTATTTAGTCTTGATTCTGTTAGGGCTTCGAGAGGATACGCGTTTCTTCTACACCTATTATCCGTATGTAGCTATTTTCTACCTATTCTACTTGGCTAGTTTTAGATCTAGTGAAAGTAGCAGAACACAGCAAATCCTATGCTTCTTATTCATTACGCTAACTACACTATGCTTAGCTCTTATCGGTAAACGTGTGATCAATGAACCAGTTCTCTGGCTCAATACGATTTACGTAAGTGCATTCAATTTAATCTTCTTAGTACACAATGTATACTCTCTTGTGAAGGGGTTAAAACCTTCTGTACACACAACAGTTATGGCTCTTGCCTTAGGTACTGTTCTCTTGACACCATTCATAGGCTATACAACATATCGTGAATTTGTGACCTATACTAAAGTCGATGGCGAATGGCATGCAAGCCTACCAATAGCTGCTACCTTTGACCCTAACTACACGGACTATGGCACACCATATGTCCCTGTAGATGATTTAAAACTGCCAGATACCAACCCAACAAACGGCAGACGAGTTGAATATATTAATTTTGATGCTATAACTGCACCAAAGGTTATTTCGATTGCAGGCTACGATAAATACATTGAAAACATCGAGTTAATTGTATACGAACAAGATCTTAAAGAATACCAAGTGGAATCTGCTAACTTCGACTCCATCTCCTTCAAATTCCTCAACAAAGGCCTTGATTTAGAGGTATCTCTACCAAATGGTGTGACAGAGGTGCATCATATTTATGATAAATTCCTTACAGTCGACAAAACAGCTGTCGATCCTGTCGTTATAGAAGGCAATGGATATAAGCTATTGATTACGTCGTACTTCATAAACCAATTCGATACACGTAAACTTAAATTTAATGTACTTTATAATTAAGCATATAATACAATATAGTAATAATTACAACATTATATATAATATGACAAAAGCAGTACCCCACAGGGGGTACTGCTCTTATTATTATCCAAGCTTTGTAAGGATATCTTTAGCAAAGTCTTGGGCTGCTTTAAAATCGTCTTCATTTGGGTGTACTGCAGCTTGTTTGTGACGTGCATCGCGATCAGCAGATTGACCGTGGCTATGCCCTTTCGGGAACATCTTGTACATCATTTCGATAACCTTAGGATCTACCTTACCTTGGCAGATGAAGGTTCCTACAGGCTCTACGCCATCGGGTAAACAATTTGCTGCATTGATTAAGCTCTCCTTAGCATGTGCCATTTGCGGTGGTACGCCAGCTGTTGCAAACAGAGCAATGTGAGGGTTATGCAATGTGCCTAGTACATCACGGGCCTCCTTATTAGCGGTCCCTTTATCCACCCAAAATCCTGCAAATACAAGATCATAGGATGATACATCGGGTGGTAACTCTTTCATAGATACGCAAAGTGTATCTACTGGCAATACGCTAGTAATAGCCTCTGCCACTTGTTTAGTATTTCCCGTAAGGGATGAATATATAACGATAGATTTCATAGTTAACCTCCTATTGTAAAGCTATATTTATTATAAATCATATAGTATCTATCCATAATAAAATTAATCACAAACTACATCGATAAATTTAATCTAACCGCATTGATAAATTTAAAAAAGTCAATATTGAATATATAGATTTTTTTCGCTATAATCATTACATAATGTATTTAATAAATAAGAAAACTACCATATATTGTAGTTTTCTTGTTTTTCTGATTAGATTTAGCTTAAAGAATTTTTATATTCTTCACGCTAATCTTATATATCATTTTCAGATAAATTTATGATGTAAGGGGAACCATAATGGAGATTATGATCAAGAAGCGGGATGGCCATTTCGAGCCGTTGTCTGTTGAAAAAACGAAACGTATGATTGCCTTCGCTTGTTTGGGGTTAGATTCTTGTGATCCACTAGAATTGGAAATGGATGCGAAGTTACAATTCGTTGATGGCATGACAACTAAAGAAATTCAAAAAACTTTAGTACAAACAGCTATCGAAAAGGTTATCTCTAAAAAAGACGACGGTTTTGGCAACCAAGTTAATAAAATGAACCAAGATTGGCAATTCGTAGCAGCTCGTCTATTCTTGTTCGACCTCTATAAAGAAGCAGCTATCACTCGTCGCTATAAAGCGTTCGGCTATGGCAACTTCCCAAATCTTGTACACATGCTTGTAGAAGAGAAAAAATACGCTGACTTCTTCGCTACTGAATATACAGCTGATGAATTGCAAGAGTTAGGCGATTACATTAAACCTAAACGAGACTATCTCTTCAACTACGAAGGTCTTAAATTATTAGCTGACCGTTACTTGGTAAAAGGCTTTAATAAAGAAATCTTTGAATTGCCACAAGAACGCTTTATGGCTATAGCAATGCACTTGGCATTAGTAGAAGGCAAAAACAAAGTAGAATACGCCAAAAAATTCTACGATTTGATGAGCCAGTTAAAAATGACAACAGCTACACCTACATTGGCAAATGCAGGTACACCATTCCATCAGTTGTCCTCTTGCTTTATCTCTGGTGTAGATGATAATTTATGGTCCATTTACGACGTAAACAGCAAGTTCTCCCGCGTATCTAAACACGGTGGTGCTCTTGGTATCTACCTTGGTAAAGTTCGTGCATTGAACTCCGATATCCGCGGTTTCAAAAACTCCTCTGGTGGTGTTATCCCTTGGATTCGCTTGTACAATGATACAGCTGTTGCAGTTGACCAATTAGGCAAACGTAAAGGCGGCGCTACAGTAACACTCGATATTTGGCACAAAGACTTCTACGAATTCGTAGAGCTTCGTACAAACAATGGTGACGACCGTCGTAAAGCACACGATATCTTCCCTGCTATCTCTGTTCCAAACATCTTCATGGAACGCATGATCGGCCGTGAAAACTTCACCCTCTTTGACCCTCATGAAATCTTGGCTGTAAAAGGCTATGCTCTAGAGGACTTCTACGACACAGACGATAACAAAGAGTTTACAAAACGTTACCTTGAATGTGAACAAGATTCGAACTTACACGGCATCGAAGTGCCAGCACTAGACATGATGAAAAAAATCATGCGCTCTGCTGTTGAAACTGGTACACCATTCATCTTCTTCCGCGACACTGTAAACGCTGCAAACCCTAACAAACATGCTGGTATGATTTACGCATCCAATTTGTGCCACGAAATCGCACAAAACGTTGGCTTCACAAACCTTGCTGAAGAAATTATCAACGAAGACGGTACTATCACTACAAAAACAAATACAGGCGACATGGTTACATGTAACTTGAATTCCATCAGCCTTGGCCGTATTACTGACGAAGAGTTAGAAGAAAACATTGCCCTTCAAATTCGCATGCTAGACAATGTTATTTCCATTAACCAAGCGCCAGTACCAGAGTCTCGTATGACGTCTGATAAATACCGCGCTATTGGTCTTGGTACGTCCGGTTACCATCACTACCTCGTAAACCACGATATCCAATGGGAATCTGATGAACATATCGAAGTAGCGGACAAATTGTTCGAAAACATCGCGTACTATGCTATCAAAGCTTCCATGGAATTAGCAAAAGAAAAAGGTGCATACCCAGCGTTCAAAGGTTCCGAATGGGAAACGGGTGAATACTTCACGCGTCGTGGCTACACATCCGATCGTTGGAAACAATTGGCTGCAGACGTTGCTAAATACGGCATCCGCAATGGTTACTTGATGGCCGTAGCTCCTACAGGTTCTACGTCCAACATTGCGAACACAACGGCTGGTATCGACCCTATCTTCAAAAAATTCTTCATCGAAGAAAAGAAAGGTTCTTTCACTCCAAAAACTGCACCAGATTTGAACGATAAAACTTTCTGGCTCTACAAAGAAGCGCATACAATCGACCAACAATGGTCCATCAAAGCTTGTGGCGTACGTCAACGTCATATTGACCAAGCACAATCTTTCAACTTGTATATCACACCTCAAATGAAAGCAAAAGAAATTCTAGACCTTTACGTTGAGGCATACAAACAAGGGATTAAAACAATCTACTACATCCGTAACCAATCCCTTGAAATGGATGAGTGCACTAGCTGCTCTTCATAGAAACAGAGTAATCTTCACAGATAATATAAAGGAGTCCACTATGGATAAAAAACTAATTTTCAACGAACACGGTGAACGTGGCACGCAATCTATGATTGGTGGCAACACCACAAACCTTCGCGAATGGAACCGTATCAAGTACGACTGGGCGAACCAAATGTACCGCACAATGCTCAACAACTTCTGGATTCCTGAAGAGATTTCCTTGAACGAAGACGTTAAGCAATTCCCATACTTAACAGATTACGAACGCCGTGCATTCGACAAAATTATTGCATTCTTGAACTTCCTTGATTCTATTCAATCTGAAAACTTGCCTAACTTGAGCCGTTATATTACAGCATCTGAAGTGGCATCTTTATTGAATATCCAAGCATTCCAAGAAGAAATTCACGCTCAAAGTTATTCCTACATTTTGGACACTGTAACAAATCCTATTACACGTGACAAAATTTATGATGAATGGCGTACAGATAAAACATTACTTGAACGTAATCGATTCATCGCCGATGCATACCAACGTTTCAGTGATGATCCTAGCGAAGCAAACCTTATCCACACAATTATTGCCAACTATATCTTAGAAGGTATTTACTTCTACTCTGGTTTTAGCTTCTTCTACACATTGGCACGCCAAGGTAAAATGACAGCTACATCCACTATTTTCAAATACATCAACCGCGACGAAGTAACTCATCTTGTATTGTTCCAAAACATCATCCGCGAGTTACGTCGTGAACGCCCTGACTTGTTCACGCCTGAACTGGAAGCGAAAATCACTGACATGATTCGCCAAGGTGCAGAAAACGAAATCGCTTGGGGTCAATACATCACTGATGATAAAATCCTCGGCCTTAACAACGTTCTTATTGAACGCTACATCAAATACCTTGCCAACATCCGCTTAGAAGCAATCGGCTTGCCTCATCTATACCCTGAGATCAAGGACAATCCAATGGAATGGATCGAAAGCTTCTCCAACTTGAATAGCACAAAAACTGACTTCTTCGAAGCAAAAGTTACAAACTATACAAAAGCAGCAGCCTTTGATTTTGATGATTTAGAATAAGAATAATTAGTTTTCTTATAGCAATTTAATAATATAAAAAGGGAGCATTTCACATTCTCTAGTGAAATGCTCCTTTTAATATGCCCCAACGCCACCCTCATCAAAACAGTTGACACATGGTAATACATTATAAAAAGTAACAATACATTTATACGCCATAAGGGCCTACGCAATAAGTTCCTCACTGCCCCATAAATGTAATGTGGAATATTTTCATGCGAATTAAGCAATCGCGGCTTTATGTCCACCCTATCTTGATTACCAACTTACACTTAATACTCTATTAAATCAACGGTCCAATTGGTTGACTGTAGTAAATTATCTAATGTACGAATCTCCTTAGATATTGTATCTGCCGTTTTTTGTAATTCACTAACATTTACAGTTGCTATCATTTTGATTTCCGATCCACGAGCACGATAATTAATCGCACTCGCACTATCTGCTAAGGCACGATATGCAGAAAGTCGCATAATAGCTCCTTCTTTCTCTGCTATAATTTGCGTTAAAGAGCGCCCTTCAACAATAGTTGCACAGTTAGTAAGATTAATATCTTTAATGAGTTGTTGAAGTCTTGCAATTGCCGCTTCTAGTTCTTGCATCAATACGTTAGGGTTTTCATTAGGTATTTCCCCTTCTTGTACTAAACTATTTTGATTTAAACGACCTTGCAAATCACTAATTTTCTTGTTTAGATCAGCTCGTTCTTGTAATGCTTCTGCTAATTTCATAGATGCTCACCTCATAACAAAAAATATGCACATCAAATTATTTAACGCTACTTATCTGCTTATTCTTATTATACAACGGCTTATAAAATCTTCCTCATCAAAATATGTGGACAGCCTTCATCAAGATATACATCTCCTTCCGCTTTATAGCCAAGGGGTTCATAGAATGGTTTTGCCTGTACTTGTGCTGATAAGGAACAAGTTTTAAATCCATCACGGCGAATAGCATTCTCTGCAGCCATCATTATTTTTGATCCCAAATGTTGTCCACGATACAGCTTACGTACCGCCATACGGCCAATATGGGCATCGCCAGCTACATCACTGGGAAAATATCGACACGTGCCAGCTGCTTTACCATCTATAGATAAGAGCACAAATTTTGCAGTTTCATCGATTTCATCGAACTCGTCTTCAAAACCTTGTTCCTTCATAAACACATCGATACGAATTTGTTTTATTTCATCAGTTATATGATCTAAGATTTGAATAATCATAGGTAACCCTTTCGCAGAATAAGTATATTTATAAAAATCGATTCCAGCGTATTACGAAACATACTATAAACACTAAAAACTTCTTATGTTTATTATATCAAAAACACGCTTAATCCCAACATATATCTTAAATTTTATTAATTCCCACAGCCAAAATATTTTAAAACTTCCATGAAATTTATTTTTAGGTATTGCATAATTTTATCATTTGGGTTTATACTATACCCATAATTTTTAGAAAGGAGCAACCAAAGATGACTAACCAAATTAGCTCAGCTACAAAACAATACTTTTATTGGTTCTTTATCCAACGTACGGGTAAGGAACTATTTGTGGTACGCTAATTAAGATTTAGTCATTATTAGTTGCTTAGAATAGTAAAAGGGCTACCCGTATTAGACTACGGGTAGCCCTTTTTTGTTTGCTATCCCGTATGGTGAGCCCTACTATTCACTGTAGTTTACAAGGAGGATTTATCATGATCATTACATTAAAACAAAACGCAGCAGAAGCAGAGGTATCTCGTTTACGCAGTGAATTAGAGGCAAAAGGCATCATCATCCACCCAGTAGAAGGTACTCGCTACAACATTTTAGGTCTTATCGGCGATACTGCATCTCTTGATGCTCGTCAAATCGAATCCCTTGATTTCGTAGATAAAGTAACTCGCATCCAAGAACCATACAAAAAAGCAAACCGTAAATTCCATCCAGATGATTCTGTAATCAACGTAGGTGGTGCATTGATCGGTGGCGGTCACTTCGCAGTAATGGCAGGTCCTTGCTCCGTAGAAACACCTGAACAAGTAATCGAAACAGCTATAGCTTGTAAAGAAGCAGGTGCTACTATCCTTCGTGGCGGTGCTTTCAAACCTCGTACTTCCCCATACTCCTTCCAAGGCATGGGCCCAGAAGGTTTGGAATTATTAGAACTTGCTAAGAAAGAAACAGGTCTTCCTATCGTTTCTGAAGTAATGGATATTTCTCAACTACAATACTTCGATAATGTAGATATGCTTCAAATCGGCGCTCGTAATATGCAAAATTTCACGCTTTTAAAAGAAGTGGGCAAGATGAATAAACCTATATTATTAAAACGTGGTTTGTCTGCCACATACGAAGAATGGTTGATGGCTGCTGAATACATCATGTCCGAAGGCAATGAACAAGTTGTATTATGCGAACGCGGTATCCGCACATTCGAAACTAAAACTCGCAATACCTTAGATGTAACAGCAATCCCTATGATGCACGAATTATCTCACTTGCCAATCATCATGGACCCTAGCCATGCTGCCGGTATGAGCCGCATGGTTCGTCCACTTTCTCTTGCATCTGTAGGCGGTGGTGCAGACGGCCTTATGATCGAAGTTCACAACGATCCATCCAAAGCATTGTGCGACGGCCCTCAAGCATTACGACCAGACCAATTCACTAGCCTTATGAAAGAAGTTCGCGCATTACGCCAAGCATTGGTTGAATGCACTAAATAATCTTAAAGATCACACAAATAAGCTAGTATCCGTTATAATAGATACTAGCTTATTCTTTTAAGAAAGGAATCGTTATGACTCGCATCCACATTAACGCATCCACACCTTACGATGTTGTCATCGAGGCTGGCTCTTTACAACGCATTGCCGATTATATTAAACCACTAAAACCAAATTGTTCTGTTATTATCGTCAGCGATAGCAATGTGGCCCCGCATTATTTAAACTTAGTAAAAACTAATATGATTAATGCAGGCTATAGCGTATGCGACTATGTCTTTACTGCTGGTGAAAGCTCCAAAAACGCCCACCAACTCATTGATTTAGTGGAATACATGGCAGCTCAATCATTAACTCGTAAAGACCTGCTCATTGCCCTTGGGGGCGGTGTAGTAGGTGATATGGCCGGTTTTGCAGCAGCTACATACCTACGTGGTATCGACTATGTACAGGTTCCTACATCCCTATTAGCCGCAGTAGACTCCTCTGTAGGCGGTAAAACTGCGGTCAATCTAGAAGCAGGTAAAAACCTGTGGGGTGCTTTCAAACAACCTCTCCTTGTCCTCTGTGATCCTACAACACTTAACACCTTGCCAGACATGGAGTGGAAAAATGGATGCGGAGAAATTATTAAATATGGTTTCCTCGATGTACCAGGGTTATTAACCCAACTCGAACATAAGCCATTAATAAAGCATCGTGATAGCGTTAGTGCAGTTATCGCTCGTTGTGTTCAAGCAAAGGCGGATATCGTAGAGCAAGACGAACGTGAATCTGGTGTTCGTGCCCTCTTAAACCTCGGTCATACCTTTGGTCATGGTATTGAAAAGGCGAGCCACTTTGAAGTCCACCATGGCTACGCCGTAGCGATTGGCATGGTCCTTATGGCGCAAGGTGCTGTCAAACATGGAGAATTAGATGCAGAGGCGTTAGACAAATTAAAGGTCCTCATCGAAGCACACGATTTGCCAACCACTACGACTATAACAAAAGAAGAAATTTTAGCAGCTGCTAAACACGATAAAAAAAGCGAAGGGGCTACCATTAAAATTGTAGTTCCTGCTAGCTATGGCCACAGCGAACTCAAGGTGGTAACACACGAAGAGCTTGCAACCTATTTAGAATAAGGAGATTTATATGCATTCTGTAACGAACGCCATCCCTACGGGGACTATCGCGTCCATCCCCGCAAAGGCTCATGCACATCGCGCATTAATTTGTGCAGCCCTGGCTAATTCTCCATCTACTATACTACTAAGCCGTACCTCTAAAGACATCGATGCTACTATGGAATCCTTGCGAGGCTTAGGTGCTCACGTAGTATATGAAAATAGAGTTGTCACAGTTACACCAGGTCCTGTCCCAGCAAAGGGCAATGTAGTACCTCACGAATCAGGCACTACATTACGTCTCTTATTACCTGTAGCTGCATCCATCTGTAACGATGTAGACGTAGATGCCAAAGGTCGTTTACCAGATCGTCCTCTCGAACCTATGCTAAGCGAAATGAAAGCGCATGGTGTAACATTCTCCCAAGATAAACCGCCATTTACTATGACAGGTCGTCTCCAAGGCGGTAATTTCTCCATGGTAGGTGATGTAAGTAGCCAATTCTTCTCTGGATTATTGTTGGCAGCCCCTCAAATCGGCCTATCTACTATCACGGCTACTACCCCACTACAATCTAGTGATTATGTAACATTAACGACGGAAACTATGCGTGATTTTGGCGTGGAGGTAGAGCATACGTTACCTGATACAAACATCAACGAGGCTTTCACAGTCCCATTTGGTGCATCCTTTATCGGCCGTGATAATTACCAAATCGAAGGCGATTGGTCTAATACAGCGATTTGGATGGTCGCTGCCGCTATGACAGGCAAACCAATTACTATTACTGGTATGAACAAGAATTCTGTGCAAGCGGACCGCCGCATCATGCAAGTTATCGAATCTGCAGGATGCACTGTAACATGGGACGGCATGAATATTACCGTGTCTGGCCGCGGTAACACACCAATTCACGCCGACCTTGAGCAAATGCCTGACATGTTGCCAGTTATGGCAGCCCTCGCCTGCTCTATTTCTGGTGAAAGTTCCTTTATTAAGGGTGCTCGCCTACGCTTAAAAGAATCCGATCGTCTCATAGCTGTTGCTAATCTCGTAAGAGACTTAGGCGGTACAGTGCGTGAAGATGGTGATGACCTATACATCATCGGTAGTGGTATACTTAAAGGTGGACATGGCGATTGCGTAAATGACCACCGCCTCGTTATGGCAGGCACATTGATGGCCCTCATCAGTGAAAACCCTGTTACGTTAAAAGATAGCGAAGCTATCACAAAATCCTATCCACACTTCTTTGAGGACTGGAATTTACTAGGCGGTAATGCACAACCGGTATAGATTTCTAATCTTATCTGGTGTGATTAGATACATAACAATAATAGTCGTAAGTACTATATAGTAGGAGTTAATATAATGGCATCTAATTTCGGTAAAACCATACAGGTATCTACCTTTGGCGCCTCTCATGGATACGCTATCGGCGGTATTGTTGAAGGTCTACCTTGTGGACATACCATCGATATCGATGAGTTAAAAGCCTTTTTAAAGCGCCGTGCGCCAGGGCAAAATCAATTAACAACACAGCGTAAGGAAGCCGATACACCTGAATTTTTAGCAGGTTTGGTGGACGGCATGCTCAGTGGTTCTCCATTGGCATTTATGATCCGCAACACATCGCAACACTCTAGCGATTATAACAACTTACGCGATATCCCTCGCCCATCTCATGCAGATTTTACAGCTCGTATACGCTACGGTGATAAGGTAGATATGCGCGGTGGCGGCCATTTTTCAGCGCGCCTTACAGCTCCGCTTTGCGTAGCTGGTGGCATCGCTCTACAACTATTACGTGAAAAAGGCATTGAAATTCACGGCCATTTAAAACAAGTGGGAACGATTCAAGATGCTCCTATCAACATGGTTCACCCAGATATGAAAGCATTAGCTAGTATCGCTACAGAGCCAATTGCTATGGTTGATCCACAAAAACGTAGCGAAGTAGAAACCCTTGTTATGGACCTCAAAAAAGATGGGGACTCTACAGGTGGTATCGTTGAAGTCGTTGCTACAGGTCTACCAATTGGCCTTGGCAACCCAAACTTTGATGGTATCGAAAACCGCTTAGCTCGCGTAATCTTTGGGGTACCCGCCATTAAAGGCGTATCCTTTGGCGGTGGCTTTGATATGTGTACACAACTTGGTTCCGAAGTGAATGATGCTTTCACCATGGACGGCGACAAGATTACAACGACAACGAATAATAGCGGTGGTATTCAAGGTGGTATTACCAATGGTTTACCACTCGTTATGCAAGTGGGCATCAAGCCAACACCATCCATTTATAAAGAACAACATTCTGTGTCACTTTCACAAAAAGAGGACACATTGCTCACAATCCAAGGTCGTCACGACCCATGTGTAGCGCTTCGTGCAGTACCTGTTATCGAAGCTGTAACAGCCCTCGTTATTCTTGATTTCTTAGGAGATATTGACCATGAACTTAGATGAAGTACGCGTTAAGATTAACGATATAAACGACCAAATGCTCGCCCTCTTCAAAGAGCGCATGGAACTCTCCAAGGACGTTGCGGCGGCAAAGAAAGAAATGAACAAGGCTATTTACGATGCCAAACGGGAACGAGATATCCTCGACAAAGTAACTCGAGATGCAGGCCCAGACCTCGACCTATACGCGCGTCGTTTCTTCGAAGCATTATTTAGCTTGAGCCGTACGTACCAGTCTGAACAATTATTCCAAGATAATGAGTTCACAGTAAAAATGAAAAAAGCCATTGAGCAGTCCCCTACTTTGCCTCCACAACGTGGCAGCGTAGCTTGTGCTGGCGTATTCGGCAGCAATGCGCAAGTGGCATGTGATAAATTATTGCCCCTCAGCCAAATTCACTATGTAACAGGATTCCGTGCCGTGTTCGACGCTGTTGAGTCTGGAGAATGTCAATTCGGCGTATTACCTATCGAAAACAGCTCCAATGGTTCTGTAAAAGAAGTGTATGACCTTCTAGAAGATCGTAAATGCTATATCGTACGCGGTACTCGCCTATGGATTTCTCACGATTTACTCGTAAAAAAAGGCACAAAACTAGAGGATATTCACACTATCATCTCCCACCCTCAAGCGTTGGGCCAATGCAGCCACTTCCTAGAGAAATTAGATGGTGTAGAATTGCGCTCCTTCGATAACACGGCTCGTGCAGCACAGCTCGTAGCGGCTAGTGATGACCCTGGCGTAGCAGCTATTGCAGCACCGCAATGTGCAGACTTGTATAATTTGTCTCCATTGATGCGCAATATCCAAAATAGCGATAACAACTATACGCGCTTTATCTGCATCAGCAAGGACTTCCATGTGTACCCAGGGGCTAATAAAATCTCTGTGGTAACTACAGCAAGCCATGCTCCAGGTGGTCTTGGTACATTACTTACCAAGTTTGCAAACATCGGCGTAAATCTTACCAAACTCGAGTCTCGCCCTATCGTAGGCCATAACTTTGAGTTTTTGTTCTACCTCGATTTAGAAGCATCCTTAGCAGATCCAAAGGTATTATCTGTTCTAGCAGAGCTTCATACATCACAAGATAAGTTCCGCTTACTCGGTAATTATCCTGAAAACTAATATATTCATCCCTACTAGTCCCTATCAGGGCATATATAGTACAATGAATATAGTTATAAAACTCCAATGGCTAATAGGTACCAGCCTATTAGCCATTCTATGTATATTGACCTAGGAGGTCCTATGAAATTTGGTTTACTTGGCCGTACGTTAGGCCATAGCTTCTCCCCTCGCATTCACAGTGCACTAGGGAATACAAATTACGAATTATTTGAGCGCGAACCGAGCCAACTACAAGAGTTCTTCGCTGATCCAGAATTACAAGGTATCAATATCACTATCCCTTACAAGGTAAATGCCCTTGAAGCTTGTGATGTAGTAGACCCTCGTGCAGAACGCATCGGTTGTGTGAATACGATGGTTCGCAAAGATGGTAAATGGCACGGCTATAATACTGACTACGATGGTTTTGTGTTTACTCTACAACATGCTGGCATTGATGTATCTGGCAAGGAATGTATTATCCTTGGCGATGGCGCTTCCTCCGCTACCGTTCACGTAGCTCTTGAAGACTTAGGAGCTAAGAACATAATTCACCTCTCTCGTAAGACGGCACCATTCTATGGTGATGCGCCTAATTACTACGAAACAGCACAGATTATTATTAACTGCACACCTATCGGTATGTATCCTCATAATCCAGCTAACCTCATCGATATTACGCAATTCTCCAAGCTAGAAGGCGTTGTAGACCTCATCTATAATCCACGCCGTACGATTTTGTTGTTACAAGCAGAAATGATGGAGATTCCTCATTGTGATGGCTTGCCATTCCTCGTGGCTCAAGGCGTTGAGGCTGCTAACCATTTCCAAGGTGAAAGCTTTGGCACAAAGGAAATTGAGCAAATCTTACGAGATATGCGCCGTGAAAAGGAAAACATTATCCTCATCGGCATGCCTGGCGTAGGAAAAACTACAGTCGGTAAAGCGCTCGGTGAAGAAATGGGCCGTACCTGCATTGACGTGGATCATGAGTTAGAAAAAGAAATTGGAGACATTTCCACATACATTACAGAACAAGGGGAACCAGCATTCCGTGAAAAAGAAGCGGAAATGATTGCGAAACTGGGCACTCAAACAGGTCTTGTTATCTCCACTGGTGGCGGCTGTGTAACAGTGCCTAAAAACTACGCACACTTACGCCAAAATGGTCGTATCTACCAATTAACCCAACCTATAGAAAACTTATCTACATCCGGTCGGGTTCTCTCTAGTGGTGGTATCGAACGCTTACGCGAACTCGAAGAAATTCGTACACCAATGTATGAAAGCTTTGCACAATCCATCGTGGAACACCATCGCAATACACCAGAAACAGTAGCGGCTATTCTAGAAGACTTCGAAACTAATTTACTCTAAAAAATTATTCATCTGTATTTCTAGATAAAACTAAAACTCATATCTTAACTTCATAGATATAGCACCAAGGGGCTGTAACAGAATGCGGTTTTACCGCATTCTAGTTGCAGTCCCTTTAAAATATAAGAAATACCAAGAAAATTAGATTTGTAAAATCCTA
>NZ_DF967922.1:0-68966 GCF_001078375.1 Veillonella tobetsuensis | reverse complement strand
CTGCTGCTTGACGTTGAGCTTTAGCAATACGAGCTTGTTCAGCTTGGATTGCCATTTGTCGTTGTTGTTCTGCTAGAATAGCCGCTTGGCGTTGAGCCTCAGCTTGTTCAGCCGCGATGCGTTCTTGTTCTGCTGCTTGACGTTGAGCTTTAGCAATACGAGCTTGTTCAGCTTGGATTGCCATTTGTCGTTGTTGTTCTGCTAGAATAGCCGCTTGGCGTTGCGCCTCTGCTTGTTTTTCCGCAACAATGCGATGATCAACTTGATCTACAACTGCTTCACTTTCTTTTTGTGCTGCTTCTTCCGCTGCAAGTTGTGCTAGTCTTTCCCGTTCAGCACGTTGAATATCGCGAATTGTTAAGTTTCGCTTTGCTACTACTGATTTAGTAGTTGTTGTATTAGCAACTACTAATGGCGTAGTAGACTGTTCTTGTACAACTACCGGTGTGCGTTGTACCTGTGTAGTTTGTATTTGTTGTTTACCATCTACTTGTTTTTCTACAACAACTGGTTCAGTTTTACGCTGTACATTGATTAGGCTGTGCATTGCCAAAGTTGGCTCCATCACAGTTTTTGTTTCTTTGTTAACCACGTATTGCGGTTGTGATACAGCCATATGTTGTGCAGATAAAGCTTTTGCTGTATCTGGTACTGGAATTGGACGCACACGAGGGATTAGTGGCGTAACCTTTGGTACAGATGGTGTAGTTTGTAGGGCTGATTGAGTAGCCAGTGGTTTTGCGACTGGTACCGCTACACTTGTAGAGGCTTGTGTCGTTGATTCAGTGGTAGTACTCGAACCTACTAAATCATTCATGTTGAGGATAGGGGCTGCATAGGCAACACCACCCAAAGCTGCTGCTGCTAAAAAGGCGGCAGTAACTTTACATTTCCTAGATGATTTCATGAATTAATTCTCCGAACTAGATTTCAAAAAATAGTTTATAATTTTAAAATTTATTTATCTTTATATAGTCTAACATAAATCGAAGTAATTGTATACTTATTGAGTTCTAGCAAATATGGGGATGAAAATAATTCCTAGATACTTACAAAAATATAAAACAATTTAAAGTAAAACTATATGATTAATAATTATAGTGAGATATATGAAAAAGTCCCTATGTACTTTTATGACATAGGGACTTAGAAGTTTTACTATAAGTTTCTTATTATATTTATGGCTTTCACTATATAAATAAGAATTTATATAGTATTATATTATTTATTTAATCTTGGTTTTACAATAGCCAAGATTATGCAAGCTACAACGGAACCGATTGCAATGGATGCAAGGTAAAGAAGTGGGTTGCCGATTGTTGGTACTACGAAGATGCCACCGTGAGGTGCACGTAATGTACATTCAAAGAACATGGATAATGCACCAGCTGTACCAGCACCGATGATGCAAGAAGGCAATACGCGGATAGGATCAGCTGCGGCAAATGGGATAGCACCTTCTGTGATGAAGGAAAGCCCCATGATGTAATTTGTAATACCAGATTTACGTTCTGCTTCTGTGAAGCGGCTAGGGAAGAATGTTGTACAAAGGGCAATCGCCAATGGAGGAACCATACCACCAGCCATAACAGCGGCCATAATACCATATTCACCAGTTGCTAGAGCGCCTGTACCGATAACATAGGCTGCTTTGTTGACAGGGCCACCCATATCAACAGACATCATAGCACCGAAGACAAGACCTAATAATATGCGGCTAGTAGTACCCATTGTTTGCAAGGAATTCATAAGCCATTCGTTTAAGGCAGATACTGGTGGGTTAATGATAAATGTAATGGCAATACCGATAAATAATACACCAAGTACAGGATAGAAGAGAACTGGTTTAGTACCTTCTAAGGATTGAGGTAAGCCAGAAACGAGTTTTTTCACAAGTAATACTAAATAACCTGCTGCAAAACCTGCAATTAAAGCACCTAGGAAACCAGAGCCTCCTTGGTTAGCTAATAAGCCACCCACAAAACCGGCTACTAGACCAGGACGATCGGCAATACTCATAGCAATGTAGCCTGCTAAAACTGGTAACATAAAGCCAAAGGATGCACCGCTGATTTTCATTAGGAATGCAGATAATGGTGTGCCAGAGCCGAAGCCAGAAGGGTTCGTTGGATTAAATGTATCGAATAAGAAGGCTAAAGCGATTAAGATACCGCCACCAATAACGAATGGAAGCATGTGGGATACACCATTCATCAAATGTTTGTAGATTTGGCGACCAAAGCTGTCTGACGCATCCACAGTAGATGCTGCATTATCTTTGTCAGCTTGAGACATATGATATATTGGTGCTGTGTTGGACATAGCTTCACGCAATAATTCTTCTGATTTATTAATACCGTTTGCAACCTTAGTTTGAATCATTGGCTTGCCATCAAAACGAGCCATTTCTACTTGGCGATCGGAAGCAACGATGATGCATTTAGCATGCTCAATTTCTTCAGCTGTAAGTGCATCTTTAATGCCAGAGGCACCATTTTTTTCAACCTTTAGAGAAATCCCCATCTCTTTTGCTTTACGTTCTAAGGATTCAGCTGCCATATATGTGTGTGCAATACCGGTAGGACAACCGGTAACAGCTAATATTTCGTAATATGGATTATCTACAGATACCTTAGGAACAACCTTTTCGATAGCCTCTGTAGCTTTTGCTTCGATAGCATCGGTAATGCTTGGTGCTTTTTCATCTTCCGTCTTGATATAGCCTTCTACAGATGGATCAAAGTTGCCTTCTTCTTTGGCAGTGATAAGTTCTAGAAAACGGTCAACTGTAGCAGCTTGGATGAGAGCGTTTTTGAAGTCCGGATCAATTACCATAGTTGCTAATTTGCTCAATACCTCTACATGAGTATCAGCTGCGCCTTCTGGAGCTGCAATCATAAAGAACAAGCGCGATGGTTGTCCATCAAGGGCATCGAAATCAACACCGTTTGGTACTACCATAGCGGCTAAACCTGCCTCTTTTACGCCATTGGATTTAGCATGAGGTGTGGCAATACCGTCGCCAAGGCCAGTAGAACCGGATTCTTCGCGGGCAAAGACAGCTTCTAAGTATTCTGCCTTGTCAGATAGGTTGCCGCCTTTATCCATTAAATCACCTAGAGTGTAAATGGCATCCGCTTTGTTAGTTGGTGATGCATTCAGCAGGATTGATTGGGGCTTTAATAAATCAGTAATCTTCATGTGTGTACTCCTTACTGTACATATATAATGAATAATAAAATTAACGAATGGTGTTAAGCAAGGTGAGGACCTCGTCCTTGGTGGCTAGATTCTCCGAAAAGGCTGAAGCAGAGCCTGTTGCAATACCCCAATAGAGGGCTTGTTGTAAATCTTGGGTGTTGAGGTATCCAGTCATGAAACCAGCTACCATAGAATCGCCGGCACCAACGGAGTTAATAAGCGTTCCTTTAGGCGCAGGACTTGTATAGACAGTACCATCAGCGGATACCAAGATAGCACCGTCTCCAGCCATGGAGATGATCACATGTTGTGCACCTTGGGACTGTAATTTTTTAGCTGCAGTGACTAAATCATCTTTTGTAGACAATGTACGTCCAAAGATTTCGCTTAATTCGTGATTGTTTGGTTTGATTAAAAATGGTTTGTATGGCAATACACGAGTTAATAGATCCTTAGTTGCATCTACAACGATACGAATGTGTTTATGGGCTAAGCGCTCCATAATGATTTCGTACATATCGCTTGGAAGGCTAGATGGGATGCTACCAGCTAAGATTAATGTATCTTGATCTGTTAATGTGTCCAGTTGTGTATATAATGCTTGTAGTTCATCGTCTGAGATAGTAGGCCCACGACCATTAATTTCAGTTTCTTCGTCAGATGCTTTTACTTTAACATTGATACGTGTTAGACCTTCTTTGAGGCGAATAAAGCTTTCACGTACACCAAAATTGTTGAGTTGACGTACGATTTCATCCCCCGTAAAGCCTGCGATAAAGCCGAGGGCTGTTGTATTCATACCTAAATTGTTAAGTACGATTGATACATTAATACCCTTGCCACCGCCCAGCACATATTCTTGTTCAGTGCGATTGATTGTACCCGTGGTTAAGTGGTCTAAGCGAACGATATAATCCAATGCAGGATTGAAAGTAATCGTATAAATCATAAGTTTTCCTCTATATTTCGTATAAATAGAATGTATTAATGGATTTGTTGTTCCTTGCGTCGCAAGCGATACCAATAGATAAGTGGTACTAAGTATAAGAAGAACGCAAATGGTACGTAACCTGCGGGCGAGACATCCATCATAATGACAGGTACGAGCGCCGCAATATTCCATGGTTGTAAGGCTGCAATAAGAATGCCACTGTTTTCAAAGTCTAGCATGACATCTTCATCATGAATGCGTTCCTTTGCATAGGTGGTGCGCATAATCGAATGCGTCATGATTACCGCAATTGCTTGACTACAACCAAGGGCGCCTGTAATAAATGCAATTAGTACATTCGACGCAAAGAGTTTGGCGCGACCTGATACGTGTTGTAAAAGGCTGCGAATATCATTCCAAAAACCAACGCCTTCAAGCATGCCGGAAATGGAACAAGCCATGAATATAGATAGGGTTGGTATCCACATCGTTTGTAGGCCTCCGCCGTGGATAATATCCGATAGCGGATTATAATCCGGCAGATGGAACCCCAATACGGTAAATTGTAACATATCCATTACTGTATAATTTTGATGGATAACTGCGAGGATGGTTGCCGCCAGTGCACTAATACCAATAGGCCAACGTATAGATAGCTTTGTTGGTAACAAACCAATAATGATAAGAACTGGTATCCATAATGTCCAATGGATATTGAACACGAAATGAATCGTATCCGGTAGATAACTGTTAGTGTAGTCTAGTGGAAACCATAGGGATAAGAGTAGATACAATATACAGCTGATGATGAGAGCAGGCAAGCTATCTTTCAACATGATTGGTATATTGCTATTTACTTTGGTGTGTGTTAGAGCAGCTACGAGAGAGGCGCTAGAGGATAGAGGTGAGTTTCTGTCTCCTAAATAGGCGCCTGCTATAATGGCACCTGCTACAATATCAATAGGCAGATTACCTGCTTTGGCAATTGTAATTAGTACAATACCGATGGTGCCCACTGTTCCGAACGATGTACCAAGTAACATACTCACGCAGGATGTAATTAAAAATGCGCAGATTATGAAAAGATTTGGATTAATCAATTCAATACCAGACGCAATAATCATGGGAATAATCCCTGATGCTTGCCACATGGCTATGAGCCAGCCGATGAGCAAAAAGATTTGCATAACCACGATTGAGGTTTTAGCACTCGTCCAGGACATGCGGAGTAAGTCTTTTGGATTATATCCTTGTCGATGTAGAGCGTAAGCGAAGCACAACCATACGAGGATTAATGCGTAGCCGATGGGAACACTAAACATGACAGATGCTAGAATAATGATGATAGAAACGATTAATGATATCAGTAGTCCCATATTATTTGGCATCATGGTGCGCCCTTGTTTATATTTTAGGTATGCCTGTAATAGTAATTGTAACCACTTCATATTATTCGATAGGAAGTTCTGTTTCGAATACTTCCTCAGCCGGACCTGTCATAAGAACCGTGCCATCCTCTAAATAACTGATATGCAATGTACCAAGATATAATTCTACATCTACCTCACGACCTGTAAGACCTTTTTCGTGAGCCATGACCGCAGATGCACAAGAACCAGTACCGCATGCCAGTGTAGCACCAGCACCGCGCTCCCAAGTGCGAACTTTGATGTGATGGTCGTTGACCACCTCGATGTAGTTTACATTCGTATTGGCCGGAAATGCATCGTGTTTTTCAAGGATAGGACCCTGTGTTGTTACTGGTGCTTTAGTAATATCGTCAATGAAAACCTCAGTATGAGGTACACCGAGAAGAACGGAACTAACAGTGACTGTTTCACCATTTACATCGAGGTCCACATCAATAACTTTGTCCATTTCTACATTAATCGGAATATCGTGGCTATTAAAGAATGGGTTCCCCATGTCTACAGTTACTTGGGTAACCACACCATTATCAATGGTCAGTGTAGGTTTCATGACCCCTGCTAAGGTTTCGATGGTGAAAGTTTCTTTTGTAGTTTCACCGTGCTCATAGGCATATTTGGCAAAGCAACGAATGGCATTACCGCACATTTCGGCTTCGCTACCATCAGAGTTAATGATACGCATACGCACATCACATGTGTCGGATGGAACTAGGATAGCAAGACCATCAGCACCGATACCGGTGCGGCGGTCGCATAGGCGAATAGCGAGGTCTGTGTAATCCTTAGTTTTTCCCTGTGGATCAGAAAAGAGGATAAAATCATTTCCGAGACCATGCATCTTTGTTAATTTCATAAATTCTCCTATTCACAGTCGCATTTTAATTAGCGACATTTTCCTTAGAATAGAGTAGACTTTCACTATGATGCTCGTGAAAGTCTACGGTTAAATATATAATATAACATTATATCACAGAATATATTATATAATAGTAGTTCTCTTTATTGTTCCATGTAAAAATGTTAAAATATAATGTAATGTAGTTTATCAGTATAGAAAGAGGATCACACATGCGAATTCAAGGGATTTCTGGATCTCGAGGTGTTGCCGTTGGCAATGTGTACAAATATATACAAGAAGAAATAGTTATACCTGATTATGAGGTAGCAGAAGACCAAGTAGAGGCCGAGATTGCTAAGTTTGCCACTGCTATGGCGGCTACACTCAAGCAATTGGATACCATTCGACAAAAAGCATTAGTTGATATGGGGGCTGATGAGGCCGCTATTTTTGAAGCACATATGCAAATCGCTCAAGACCCGTCTTTATCAGATGGTATTAAAGCCCTAGTAGAATCATCAAAGATGAATGTTGTAGCTGCTACAGCACAAACCATTGAAACGTTTGCGGCTATTTTTATAGGTATGGATGATCTATATATGCGTGAACGCGGTGCAGATATCAAAGATATTGGTGACCGCTTGATGCGAAATATGCTCGGTATGAACCCTCGTGGTTTATCTCATATCTCTGGCGAGGTTATCATTGTCGCTCAAGACTTAGCTCCGTCTGATACAGCATCACTCGATAAATCCGTGGTAAAAGGGATTGTCACAGCGGCTGGTGGCCCTACATCTCATGCGGCTATCATGGCTCGCACCTTGGAGATTCCTGCTGTTATGGGCGTTGGTGATATTGAAGGATTTGCTGACGATGTGCGTGCTGTTGTACTTGGCACTGATGGTGAAGTGATTACGGAACCATCTGATGAGGAATGGGACCGCTATACAAAAGAAGCAGCGTTATTCCAAGAGGAATTGAAACGTCTAAAAGACTCTGCAAATTTAGAAGCTGTTACAAAAGACGGCCATCATGTTGATTTATTTGGCAATATCGGCAAATCTAAGGATGCAGACCATGCATTGACGATGGGGGCTCAAGGTATTGGTTTATATCGTACCGAATTCCTCTATATGGAAAACGATGAATTGCCTACAGAAGATGTGCAATTCGAGGAATATAAAAAAGTAGCTGAGGCGATGCATGGCAATCCTGTTATCATCCGCACCATGGATATTGGTGGCGATAAGGAATTGAAATATCTTGATTTACCAGAGGAAATGAATCCATTCCTCGGCTATCGTGCGATTCGTATTTCCCTAAATCGCCCCGACATATTCAAGGTTCAATTACGTGCACTTCTTCGTGCTAGTGCTTTTGGGGATATTCATATCATGTATCCTATGATTACTTCTGTAGAAGAGGTGAAAGCAGCCAACGAGATGCTTGACGAATGTAAAGAAGAATTGATTGCTGAAGGTGTAGCTTTCAATACAGATATTAAAGTAGGTATCATGATTGAGGTTCCTGCAGCGGCGGTGATTTCCCCAATCTTGGCTAAATACGTTGACTTCTTTAGCATTGGTACCAATGACCTTTGTCAATATACATTGGCCGTAGACCGTATGAATGAAGCAATTGGTAATTTATACCAACCATTGCATCCTGCTGTATTGCGTCTCATCAAACATGTTATCGATGCGAGCCATGAGCAAGGTAAATTTACCGGTATGTGTGGTGAGCTAGCTGGCGATCCAGTAGCTACAATGATTTTATTGGGCTTAGGACTTGATGAATTCTCAATGACTGCTTCGTCTATTCCATTGATTAAAAGTATTTTGCGCTCTGTTACAAAGGCAGAATGTGAAGAACTCGCTCAAAAAGCATTGTCCATGGATACAGCAGAAGAAATAACAGCTTATGCAAAATCGGTACTTGCTGAAAAAGGATTAGCATAATCGGTAGCTTTCATAAAAACAAACTTGAATTTAATATGTATAAATTGATACAATACCTATATTAATAAGCAAAGGTATAAGGCGTGCTAGCACGCTGAGTAGAAAGAGGTAACTCATGAAAGAAGTAACAGTAGAAATTACAAACGAATCTGGTTTACATGCTCGCCCTGCGACGGCATTCACACAATTGGCTGCTAAATTCGCATCCAAATTGACAATCGCAGCTAATGGCAAAACTGCAGATGCTAAATCCATTTTGACTGTATTGACATTGGGCGCTACAAAAGGTACATCCGTAGTATTAACTGCTGATGGCGCAGATGAAGATGACGCGTTGGCAGCACTTAGTGAGTTCTTAACAACAAACCACGACTAATACAAACGAAAGAGGCAATATCCAGAATTTAGGATATTGCCTCTTTTTATTTTCCCATGTTAGCGAAACGCTCCACGGCGAGTGTAAAATCATTTATTGTTTTATCTACATCACCATGTTGAATGCCATCACGTACACAGTGATTGATATGTCCTTCAAGAACCACTTGGCCAACCTTATGCAATGCAGACTTTGCAGCATTGATTTGGGATAGCACGTCTTCACAAGGAATGTCTTCTTCAATCATTCGATCAATAGCTTGCACTTGACCTAAAATTTTTCGCAATCGACGATGTAGATTGTCTGAATCCATACACTGTTTCATAATACTCCTCCAATTGGGCATGTTTTATCATCCTATTCATTATACGCTATTATATACATTAATTACAATATATAACCATGCATAAAATAGATGACTTGTGATACAATACAATCAATATATAATGAGTTGTATTATAGACATTTTATTTGTGAAAGTATATATAATCAGAAATCTGTTATGACACAGATATGGGTGAATGTATGTTTATATTTCGACTATTACGCCGTTTGGTTCTTATAATCTGTATAATCTTGGGTGCTATATACGCATATGATGCGTATCAAAGCTATCAAGGTACAAATCGTGTCAGTAAGGCGCACACAACTGTAGAACAGACGATTGAAAAAAATGAAGATACCTTAAGCCGTTGGGAACGTATATATCGCATGCTTACCTTTAAAGAAAAGGTTGAAATTGCACTGTATCAACGAGTTTCAAAGGATACATGGGTAAAATCGGATGTTATTCCAGATAATGCAAAACGGGCACTCATCGCTATAGAGGACAAGCGCTATTACAAACATGGTGCTATCGATGTACTCGGTGTATCCCGTGCTCTCTATGTAAACGCTGTGGCTGGAGAAACAGTTGAGGGGGGCAGCACGATAACTCAACAATTAGTAAAAAATTTGTTCTTGTCTTCTAAAAGAACTATGACCCGCAAAGCAGAGGAGGCCATTCTTGCTATTGAGATGGAACATTACTATAGTAAGGATGAAATTTTGACGATGTATTTGAATACGGTTTATTATGGTCATAATTATTATGGTATAAAAGAAGCTGCTGAAGGATATTTTGGAACAAGCCCTAGCCGTTTGACATTAGGTCAATGTGCTATGCTGGCAGCCTTACCTAATGCACCATCCTATTTAGACCCTTATACAAACTATAAAGGGGCGAAGGCTCGCCAAAAGCTGGTGCTCGAACAAATGGTAGACCAAGGCATGATTACACAAGCTGAGGCTGATTATGCGTATACACAAGATTTAGGTTTAGACAATTAAATATAAAACGGTGGACTTTCAAAGAATCTATAAAGTGAAATGGCTGTGTGCTTATTAGATTTCAATTAGATATGGATTCTAGGAGAGTCTTTTCGGTTTCGAAATATATAATTAAAATGAATAAAATTTCTACTTGCATTTATAAATATACAATGATATACTAACACCTGTAGTCGATAAGACATGAGGAATTCATAATGAATTCGTAGTATAATAATAGTAATTGGTATAATTCATACCTAGTATAATTTAGTTTATGAGGTGTTATCATGGGCAAAGCAAATAAAGTTGTACTCGCATATTCTGGCGGTTTGGACACATCTGTTATCATTCCTTGGTTAAAAGAAAACTATGGCGCTGAAGTTATCGCTGTTTGCGTAGATTTAGGTCAACCAGAAGATTATGATGCAGTTGAGAAAAAAGCAATTAAATCTGGTGCATCTAAAGCGTACATCGTTGATGCTAAAGAGGAATTCGTTAAAGATTATGTATGGCCTACAGTAAAAGCAGGTGCAATTTATGAAGGTAAATATTTATTAGGTACTTCCTTCGCTAGACCTTTGATTGGTAAAATCCTTGTAGATATTGCTGAGAAAGAAGGCGCTGATGCCATCGCTCATGGTGCGACTGGTAAAGGTAATGACCAAGTTCGTTTTGAGTTAGCTATCAAAGCATTAGCTCCGAATATGAAAATCATCGCTCCTTGGAGAGAATGGGATTTGAAATCTAGAACAGACTGCATGGAATATGCAGCTAAACATGATATTCCAGTTGTAGCTACGAAATCCCATCCATATTCCATGGACCAAAACGTATGGCATTTATCCCATGAAGGCGGGGACTTAGAAAATCCAGCAAATGCTCCTAAAGATGATGTATATTTGGTAACACACACACCTGAACAAGCTCCTGATGAAGCTGGTTATGTAACTGTAACTTTCAAAGACGGCGTACCTGTAGCTGTTGATGGTCAAGAAGGTACTCCTCTACAATTGTTAGAAAAACTCAACGAAATCGGTGCACACTATGGCGTAGGCGTTGTAGATATCGTTGAAAATAGATTGGTTGGCATGAAATCCCGTGGCGTGTATGAAAACCCAGGTGGATCCATCATCATGTATGCTCACAGAGAACTTGAATACCTCTGCCTCGATAGAGCTACATTCCACTATAAAGAGCTCATTGCTAACAAATATGCTGAACTTGTATACGATGGCATGTGGTTCGCACCATTGATGTATGCGTTGCAAGCATTCGTCGATGAAACTCAAAAAATTGTAACTGGTGATGTAAAACTTAAATTATACAAAGGTAACATTATCTCTGCTGGTGCTACATCTCCATACTCCTTGTACAGCGAAGATTTTGTAACATTCGAAGAAGATGATGTATATAACCAAGCTGATGCGGCTGGTTTTATCAACTTGTTTGGTTTACCTCTTAAAATTAATGCATTAATGAAAGAAAAGGCAGGTAAATAATGGCTAAATTGTGGGGCGGGCGTTTCACAAAAGGCACAGATAAAGCGGTAGAGGATTTTACATCCTCTATCGCTTTTGATGCTAGAATGTACGCCGAAGATATTGCGGGCAGTAAAGCGCATGCTAAGATGTTAGCAAAACAAAATATTATCTCTCAAGAGGATTGCGATGCTATTGTGGCTGGCTTAACAAAGATTAAGGGGCAAATCGACAAAGGTGAATTCCCATTCTCTGTAGCTCTTGAAGATATTCATATGAATATTGAAAAACATTTAACCGATGATATCGGTGAGGCTGGTGGCCGTCTACATACAGGCCGTAGCCGTAATGACCAATGTGCGGTAGATTTACATATGTATGTACGTAAGGCCGTTATCGAGATGGGTGAGCTTATTGTAGATATGCAAAAGGCACTCATTGAAACAGCTGAAAAATACAGTGATGTTATTATGCCTGGTTATACCCATTTGCAACGGGCACAACCAGTATTATTTGGTCACCATATGATGGCCTATTTCTCTATGCTAGAACGTGACTTTGATCGTTTGTTGATGGTATTTAAGCATGCAGACATTATGCCTCTTGGGGCAGGTGCATTAGCTGGCTCTACCTATGGTATCGATCAAACGTATACACAAGAATTGTTAGGATTCTCTCGTATTTACGAAAATAGTATGGATGCTGTATCCGATCGTGATTATGTAGTAGAATTCTTATCCTTTGCATCTATAGTGATGATGCATTTAAGTCGCCTTAGTGAAGAGTTAATTTTGTGGTCCTCTAATGAGTTTAATTTTATTGAGCTTGATGATGCTCACTGTACGGGTTCTAGCATCATGCCACAAAAGAAAAACCCTGATGTATGTGAACTGGTACGTGGTAAAACAGGTCGTACCTATGGACATTTATTAGGTTTATTAACTACATTAAAAGGCTTGCCACTTACTTACAACAAAGATATGCAAGAGGATAAAGAGGGCATTTTTGATGCTATTGATACAGTACACTTTGCATTATCCATTAATGCGGCTATGGTCCGTGGTATGAAGGTCAATGGGGCGCATATGAAAGCTGTCCTCGATGATGATTTTTCTAATGCTACAGATATGGCCGATTACCTTGCGAAAAAAGGCGTTCCATTCCGTGAAGCGCACGAAATTGTAGGCAATGCCGTACATCATTGTATCGAAAAAGGTTGTGTATTGCTTGATCTATCTGTTGAGGACTTCAAAGCTATCTCTAATCACTTTGATGCGGATATTCTAGATGCCATTTCTATCGAAGCTTGTGTAGCAGGTCGTAACAATTACTCCGGCACAGCTCCAGAATGTGTTGAAAGACAACGTAATAATGGCAAGCAAGTTATTGCTAATGAAGAAGTACAGATTGATAGTTGGAAAGCTATTGTGAACTCTGTACAGGAGTAACAGTTCCATTTAAAATCAACTTAATCTTATATACGATATATCATTTGGCTCCACCATTTGGTGGGGCCAAATTTTTTGTATTTCTCATTTAAAATTTGTCCTTATTGAGTGGACTTATACTGGAAAATGGTCTTGTAGTACGAAACTATAATTTGAATAGATAGGGGTTTTCTATATAATTAATTGATTAAACTGAAAGAAAATGATAGTCTTACCGTTTTCATACCATTTCTTACCGGAAAAAATATATTATTACTATAATTTTATTCAATTCGTGTAATATACTTTGTCCACCAATAAAGTACTTTTCATTTAACTCTTATGGTGTTATTATTAATTCGAAATAAAAATAAAAACGGTACTTTCACATTCCCGCCCATTACAGCAGGAACTGAATGTACTTAGCGGTTTAATATATATTACAAGTGAATTATGGACGAGAAAAAATTCACCTTACGAAAGGGGATTGATACATGAAAACCACCGCTAAAAAAATGTCTGTATTCCAGCTAACCACAATGGTAGCAGCCAATATGCTAGGAGCTGGAATCATTATGTTACCAACTAATTTGGCTCAAGTTGGTACTATTTCAGTTTTGTCTTGGCTCGTGACAGCTGTGGGTGCGCTTTTATTAGCGTATATTTTTGCTAAAGCGGGTATGTTCTCCCAAATTAAGGGCGGCATGGGCGGTTATGCAGAACATCGCTTCGGTAAAACTGGACATTTTATGGCGAGCTATGCTTACAGCATATCTCTCATCATTGCTAATATAGCTATTGCAGTGTCTGCAGTTGGCTATGGCTCAGAATTCTTTGGTGTTGATCTAAATGCAACGCAAACAAGTCAAGTAACAATCGTTTTGTTATGGTTTGCAGCGATTTTGAATTTTAGAGGAAATCGCTTTACAGGTCAGCTCAGCAATATTACGATTTGGGGTTGTGTTGTGCCGGTTCTTCTAATCGGTACAATTGGTTGGTTCTGGTTTAACCCAGATACGTACTTGGCGGCATGGAATCCAAACGACTTGCCGTTCTTTGAAGCAATTAAACAATCTATTGCTTTAACATTGTGGGGCTTCCTAGGATTTGAATCAGCAGCAGCAAATGCAGATGCTGTAGAAAATCCAAAGAAAAATGTGCCGATTGCAACTTTTGCAGGTACATTAGCAGTGGCGGTGATTTACATCTTGTCCACAAACGTTATGGCCGGCATTGTGCCTAACGCTGAATTACTAAATTCTAATGCACCATTTGGTCTAACATTCGCATATATGTTCAATGATACAATCGCAAATGTTATTATGGCGCTTATGATTGTTTCTTGCTGTGGTGCTTTGCTTTGTTGGCAATTCACATTGTCTCGCGTATTTAAAAATGCTGCAGAAGCAGGCTACTTCCCTAAAGTATTTGCTCGTGTAAACAGCAAGGATGCTCCTGTTCGTGGCGTATTCATCTTACTTGCTATCGAAACAATTCTTACATTGTTCACAGCAAATGACTCCTTACGCGGTCAATTCGAAACATTGGTAAACCTTGCGGTTGTAACTAATGTTGTACCTTATATCCTCTGCATTCTTGCAGTACCAACTATGATGCAAATGTCTGGCGTTGCAGAGCGCCGCATTGAACGTTTCTACATCGTTGCTGGTATCGGCGTAGTATACTGTGCTTATGCAGTATATGCGTGTGGTGTTGAAGCGATGGTTGGTAGTACTGTTGCGGTAGTTATTGGTATGTGCATCTATGTAGTGCGTAAAGGCTGGTTAGCATACCGAGCTCAAAGACTACAACAAAGTATCGATTAATTGAATATTTCTCTCGTCTAATAGAGGCTATTACTTCGGTAATAGTCTCTTTTTGTCTTGATGACTATTTGACATACTTAAAGTTATGAGTGTATTAAAATAACTTAGAAATATAGGCTAATTCTTAAAACTTATGAAGAAAATATATTCTATAAGTTTGGTATGCATATGCATAGATACTTATATATATTTGAAGATATGTATTCTTAATATAATATATAGTGATGTTTCATACAGAATTGTAATGTGAAATGCGACTTTGTATTTTTTGCGCGTATAATTATGAGAATATTATCTATTTATTATTTATTTATTATTTATTACCATAGGGGGTATATGTATTGTTAGTAAATCATAAATATAGTATATTTATAATTAATAAAAGTGAATAAACTGAGTGTCGGTTTTACCGAGCGTAAAAGAGGAAAATGGGTGTAAATCCTATACTATGAAAGTAGCTGTAATGAGGAGCAATATTTCATTTTAGTGTCACTGGGAAACTGGGAAGGCAGAGATGTTGTGATGAATCAATAGTCAGAAAGCCTGCTCAATCTAATAGAATAGTATACATTTGTGTGCTATCTTTTGTTTAGGTTAGTCAGGTAGGCTAATCTTTTTTTCGCTATTTTCTTATATGGCACCATAATGTTATTGTTGGCTTTTATGCGTGTTTATGTTTATTCACTATTATGTGTTTTTATTTGAAAAGGGTATAGGAGGTGCCTATGGGCAAACGCTTTGTCAAGCAATTGGGGCAATTTATTGTCACTCTGTTTGGCATCACATTTTTGACATTTTGTCTCACCTATTTAGCTCCAGGGGATCCGGTTACCATGCTATTGGAAACGGCAGATACTATTGTATCTCAAGAACTGATTGATGAAACCCGTGCTCAATTAGGGTTAGACAAGCCGTTTATTGTACAGTATGCAAACTGGGTGGTCAATGCAGCTCAAGGTGATTTAGGGATGAGTTATTCTGCTAAAAAACCTGTAGTAGACCGTATGCTAGAATCATTACCTGGCACACTTGCGTTAGCAGGTACTGCATTGGTATTTACCATTATCTATGCTTTGCCAGCGGGGATACTGAGCGCGTACAATCGAAATAAATGGATAGATTATGTGCTGAGAAGCCTTTCCTTTGTAGGTGTATCTATGCCGACATTCTGGTTAGGACTCGTATTAATCTACATTTTCGGTTTAAAACTAGGTTTGGTGCCAATTGCATCATCTCGTGTAACAGCGACAGGCGTTATTTTGCCAGCCGTTACATTGGCGATTGTTGTAGGCTCTAAATATATGCGCCAGGTTCGCCTCGTTATCCTTGAAGAAATGCAAAAGGATTATGTTATTGGTGCAAGGGCACGTGGCGTGAGTGAAATGAAGATTTTATTCGGTCATATATTACCTAATGCTGTATTGCCATTGATTACTATCTTAGGTGTTCTCATTGGTTGGTTATTGGGTGGTGTAGCGGTAGTTGAAATGGTATTCTCTTGGCCGGGTCTAGGAAACATGGCGATCTATGCCATCACCATGCGTGACTATCCGTTGATCGAAGGGTTTGTGTTATGGGTTGCCTTAGCATACATGTGTATCAATGCACTTGTTGATGCATCATATGTTCTATTAGACCCTAGATTAAAAAGGGAGAGAGCATAATGAAAAAATTTATTCAAAAAAATAGATTGTTCTCTTTCTATACAATTCTGATGCTTATTATTGTATTCATCGCCATATTTGCACCATGGCTTGCACCAGGTGATGCGTTCACCTCCAATATGAGTCAAGCATTGCAAGCGCCAAGTAGTCAACATTGGTTTGGTACTGATAAATTGGGTCGTGACGTATTATCTCGTATCATTTATGGCACTCAATTATCCTTGTTTATGGGCGTATCCATTGTAGTGATTATGGTGTCTATTGGTACTGTTATTGGTGCCGTAGCGGGCTATTTTGGCAGTAAGGTTGAGATGGTTCTTATGCGCTTGGCGGATATTATGTTATCCTTCCCAGGTGTTGTGCTCGCCATTGCTATTGCCGGTATCTTAGGTGGTAGTATTGTGAATACCATTCTTGCACTATCTGTTGTAGGTTGGGCGAAATATGCTCGTCTCGTACGTTCCATGACATTGAAAGTACGCGGTGAAGAATATGTAACAGCAGCTGTTATGATGGGCGCATCCACATCGACTATTTTACGTCGCCATATTATTCCTAATATTATGCCACTCGTTGTTACAACAGGGGCCCTCGATATTGGGGCGATTATGATTGAAGTAGCAGGTCTTTCCTTCCTTGGTTTTGGTGCACAGCCACCTACACCAGAATGGGGGCTTATGCTAAATGAAGGTCGTCAATACTTGCAAACAAGTCCTTGGCTCATGGCCTTCCCTGGTATGTCTATTTTAATCGTAGTAGCTATTTTCAATCTTTGGTCTGATTCTTTACGCGATGTAGTGGATCCTAAGAATCAAGGTTAATCTTAGTTTTTGGAATCTTTATTAGGCCTTTGCGGCGTAATAATGATATATAAGCTTTGTATATTGTGTTAACAAGGAGATTTTAAATGAAAAAATCTTGGAAAAAGGCTCTTTTAGCAGGTCTTAGTGTTGTGATGATGGGTTCCTTCATCGCAGGTTGTGGTTCCAATAATAATGGTGCTGCTAATAAGGACGTTTTAAAAGTTGGTGTAACTAACTTTGCATCTACATTAGAACCTACAGAAAACTTCTTTGCATGGGTTGTTATGCGTTATGGTGTGGGTGAAACATTGGCTAAGTTTGACGAACAAATGAAACCTCAACCATGGATTGCATCTAAATGGGAAGTATCCCCAGACCATAAAACGTGGACGTTTACTATCAATGATAAGGTAAAATTCTCCAACGGTAAAAAGGTTGATGCAGCAGCTGTAAAAGCATCTATCGAACGGGCTTTTGAAAAATCCAATCGTGCAAAAACATTCTTCGAATATGATTCCATCGAAGCAAATGGCCAACAATTGGTAATTCATACGAAGAAAGAATATCCTAATATGCCTGGTCTTTTAGCTGACCCATTGTTCCTAATTGTTGATGTACAAGCTGAAAAAGATGGCCGTAACTTTGCTAAAGAAGGTCCTATCGGTACAGGCCCATACGTAGTTAAATCTTTCACAAAAGAACGTGCTGATATGGCAGCCAACGAAAACTACTGGGATGGCACAGTACCTTTCAAAACTGTAGAAATTCCTTCTATCGACGATCCTAATACGCGTGCTATGAGCTTGCAATCTGGCGATGTTGATATGGCGGTTAACATCGGTCCTGGTGAAATGGGCTTATTCCAAAATAACAATAAGTTTAAGGTTGATGAAATCGCATCCCTTCGCGTAGTATTGGCTCGTATTAACCAAAAAGGCGTTCTTGGTGATGACAAAGTTCGTGCAGCTGTTATTTCCGCAACAGATCGCAAAAATTATGCAGATGTATTGCTTAAAGGTACATTCATTCCTGGTTCCGCTCCAATTCCACCATCCATGGACTATGGTTTCAAAGATTTGAAAGATCCTAATGCGTACAATCCTGAACGTTCTAAACAATTGTTAGCCGAAGATGGTTGGAAAGATACTGATGGCGACGGCATTCTTGATAAAGATGGCAAACCATTAACATTCAACTTCGTAGTATATAATTCTCGTGCAGAATTACCACTTTATGCAGAAGCCGTTCAAGCTGACCTCAAAAAAGTTGGTATCGATATGAAAATTCAAACAGTTGACTATAACTTGATTGATAAAATGGGCCAAGAAGGCGACTATGATATGCTTATCTCCAATATCGTAACAGCTAATACAGGTGACCCAATCTGGTTCTTGGCTAACTATTGGCATACTAATATCGATGGTTCCAACCCACAAAATGGTTCTGGTTACTCTAATCCTCAAGTTGACCAATTGTTAGATGCAGCTGAAACAGAATTCGATCCTGCTAAACGCCGTGAATATGCAATTCAAATTCAACAATTATTGATGAATGATGGCGCTGCTTTATTCTTAGGTTACCCTAAAACTAATATCGTTACTGGTTCTTACTTGAAAGGTGCAGTCATGTACCCAAGTGATTACTACTGGATTACAAACAAAATTTCTAAATAATAAGGAGCTATAATGGCAGAAAACGTACTCACAGTAGAAAACCTTAGTATCGCGTATCAAGGCGTGCCTGCTGTTATGGATGTGAATTTTACCTTGGAACGCGGTAAGGTATTGACTATCGTAGGGGAATCCGGATCCGGTAAAACCACTGTAATCCGGGCCCTTATGGGGTTATTACCAGTCGGTGGTGAGGTGACAGAAGGAAAACTATTATTTAATGGTCAGGACTTGCGTAACCTTTCTAAAGATGAATGGCGTTCTATTCGTGGCAAAGATATGGCCATGATTTTCCAAGATAGTGGTAGTGCACTAGATCCAATTGTACGCATTGGTAAACAGTTCAGAGAATTATATAAGTCTCACATAGAAATCGATAATGACGAATGTGATCGTCGTGCTATTGAGTTATTAGAATCTGTTTCCCTTCCTAATGGTGCGGATATTCTTTGTCGTTACCCCCATGAGTTATCTGGTGGTCAACGCCAACGTGTCGGTATTGCCATGGCGTTAGCCTTGGACCCAGCATTGCTCATTGGTGATGAACCAACATCAGCACTAGATGTAACGACTCAATCTCAAGTTGTTATGCAAATGTTAGAATTGTCTAGAGAACATAACTCAGCTATCGTTATGGTAACGCATAATCTTGGTGTAGCTGCCTATATGTCTGATTACATCATCGTTATGAAAAAGGGCCGTGTTGTTGATGCAGGTGCTCCAAAGGATATCTTAGAAAATCCTTCTAACGAATATACGAAACAGTTGAAAGACGCTGTGCCGACATTGGGAGGAGGTCGTTACATTGACTAAATACGCTGTAGAAATTAAAAATGTATACAAACGATTCCCTCTTCCGACTGGCGGAGAGCTAGAAGCATGTAAAGATATCAACATTACCCTTGAAAAAGGGCAGTCTCTTGGTATTGTAGGTGAATCTGGTTCTGGTAAAACAACATTGGTTCGTATGATTATGAAGATGTTACCTATTACAGAAGGTGAAATCTACGTTGATGGTGTTGAGATTCAACACATGAATACAGAACAAACTAGAGAATATCGTCAAAAAATTCAAATGGTATTCCAAGATCCATCGGCAGCTTTTAATCCACGTATGAAGGTTAAGGATATTATTCTTGAACCACTATATAATTTTGGGCTTCTTGAAAAGGGAAAAGAAGAACAAATCGCTGGGGATTACCTTGAAATGGTAGATTTACCGCGTGAGTTTATGCATCGATTCCCACATGAAATGTCTGGTGGTCAACGTCAACGTGTAGCCATTGCTCGTGCTATCGTATTAGAACCTGAAATCCTAGTATTAGATGAAGCAACAAGTGCTCTTGACGTATCCGTACAGGATTCCATAGCGTACCTATTGGCTCGCTTACAAAAAAAGAAAAATTTAACATACCTATTTATTGCTCATGATATTGCTTTCATTCGTACAATGTGCCACAAAGTGGTTGTTATGTACAAAGGTGCTATCGTTGAAGAATTAGATGCATTCCATTTAGCTGATGCGAAGCATCCTTATACAAAGGTTCTATTGAGTTCTATCTTTGAAATTGGTCAAGATCATAAACCACTTACATTAGAAGAAGCTGCATTAGAGGCATAATAGTATATGCATGAGGCTCACTTTAAAATAAATTAAAGTGTATAGGTTAAGTAAAATAGCAGTTAGTTGAGAGGCTAACTGCTATTTTTTCAGGCTCTATAATAAAGGTTCTTAAAACAATATTGGGGCACAGGCGTTGAATATAATGGTTCTGGTTTCTCCAGTCCGCGCTTTGATGAATTGATAGCTCTTGGTGAAAGCGGGGCCGATCCAGTTATACGACGTAATGCCGTTATTAATGCGCAACAACTTATGCTAGATGAATCTGTAGCATTGTTCCTTGGATATCCTAAAATTAATATCGTAGGCAATAAACACATCGATGGTATTAAGATAACACCATTCGAATACTATATGATTACGAAAGATTTAAAACGAAAATAATCGCATCTCTTAGTTAGTATTTATGATACTTGTGGGGCTATATTATAATGCACTTAAACTGTATTATGGTATAGTCTTTTTGTTATGCGTTATTTTATATTAATGAGTGTTTTGCGTAACAAATTATTTATCCCAGTTATAATTATATAAATAGTTCTCATTTGCTTAACTAAATATTATAGATTATAGTGTTTTTATACTGATATAATAATTTATTTATATCGATAATTATTGAAAAAGTTAAACGTATAGTAGGAGGTTAACATGGGGTTTAAAAAGTATTCATTGTTTGGTGCTTTCATATTATTAGTGGGAGCTTTAATCTTTTCAGGATGTGGAAAAGATACGAATAAAGATACATTAAAAGTAGGTGCTATGTCCTATGCAGAGACTTTAGAGCCTACGGAGAATTACTTTAGTTGGGGAATTGTTCGTTATGGAATTGGAGAGAATCTCGTTAAATTTGATGATTCTATGAAACCACAACCATGGATTGCGTCTTCGTGGTCAGTCGGAGATGATTACAAGACTTGGACTTTTTCTATCAATGATAAGGTAAATTTCTCTAATGGTCGTAAGGTTACGGCACAAGCTGTTAAGGAATCCTTAGAGCGTACATTTGAAAAAAGTAAACGGGCAAAATCCTTTTTTGCCTATGACTCCATGGAAGCAAATGGACAGACTTTAACCATTCACACCGATAAGGTGTATCCTAATCTACCCGGACTACTAGGGGATCCTTTATTTTTAATTGTAGATGTTCAATCAGAACGAGATGGCCGTGATTTTAGTAAAGAAGGCCCTATTGCTACGGGCCCTTATGTGCCTATATCTTTTACTAAAGAACGCATTGAGTTAGATAAGAACGAAAATTATTGGGATGGTGATGTGGGATTTAAACATGTAGTGGTAGATTCTATTAATGATGTAAATTCTCGTGCTATGGCGTTGCAAGCAGGGGATATTGATATGGCTGTTAATATCGCCGCTGGTGAGTATGGATTATTTAAAGATAATAAGGATTATATTATTGAAGAAACCCCATCATTGCGTGTTGTTATGGTTCGAATGAATCATAATGGATATTTGAACGATATTAATGTAAGACGTGCTTTAGTGGCAGGAGCAGATCGTGAGAATTATGCAAAAAAACTATTTAAAGATACTTTTGTAGCGGGGAGAACTCCGTTGCCACCAAGTTTAAATTATGGATATAACGACATTAAAATTCCTGAAACGTATAATGTAGAACGTGCAAAAGCTTTATTGGCACAGTCTGGATGGGTAGATACTGATGGAGATGGTTATGTAGATAAGGATGGCAAGAAATTACGCCTTAATTTCTATACCTACACAGCTAGACCTGAGGTTATCTTATATGCAGAAGCATTGCAGGTTGATTATAAAAAAATTGGTATAGATGTTAATGTAGAGATTGTTGATTCTAGTGTAGTGGATAAGGTGACACGTTCTGGTGATTATGACTTGGCAATAACCAGTGTTTCAACTGCTAGCACTGGTAGTCCTGTATGGTTCTTAAAACAATATTGGGGGAGCAACATAGATGGCTCAAATCCGACCAATGTGTCTGGTTTTAGTAATCCTAAATATGATGAATTACTAGCTTTGGCTGAAACTACTGTTGATGATACACAACGATATAATGCGATTGTTGAGGCACAACAGATTTTGTTAGACGATAGTGCATCCTTGTTCTTAGGTTATCCTAAGATTAATATGATTTGTAAAAGCTATATAAAAGGGCTTAAGATTTCACCTAGTGAATATTACATCATTACAAAAGACTTGAAAAAAGAATAAGGTTTACTATTTATAATGCAATAAAAGGACTAGTCTTTGGACTAGTCCTTTGTGCTGTGCAAATATTATTTTTTACTATCTACCGCATCAAGATCATTCATATCAACCTCGTTGGCACGACTAATCATACGATTATATTTTACATATAATTGTGTATATGCTTCGCCATAGGAGGAGTTAATAATGATGTAATTTCTTGCTTCTGCAATAAATTCCTTTACTGCATCTTGGTATAGTTTAACAGCGGCTTGCGTTTCAGGTTTAGTACCTGGTTGTAATGCGTTTATGCGTTTAGTAATATCTTGTAGATTTGTTTCTACCTTTTGTGTATCTGTATTACCATCAGGATCGATGATATCTACTGTTTGAGATAATAGGATATTGAGCTCAATGAAGTTAACTGCATTGACACGATTTTCTTTAGCAAATTCTTTCATACGCTCAGAGTACAATTCATTGTTACGATTTTCAAGGGTTAAATCAAAGGCGTTATAAGCTGCATTGAATTGGTCTGCAAGTGGAACATATTGATTTGCTAAATTATCACTACCCACATAATTGTCCTTTTCAAAGGTACGGTCTGTATAGTAATTTTGGATTTGCTCGGATACAGGAATTAATTGTGTTAAAATAGCAAGCAATTCATCGGTCGCTTTATTAACATCCTCATAAGGTGTAGAGCTTTCTTGTTTTGCTGCTTCGAGTTGAGATTTTAACTCTTTGTAATTAGGTAATGTTACAGTCGTATTGTGCGAATGATTACGTAATTCTTCAAGGGTTGGTTGTAATTGATATGTATAGGCAACACTATTCATATTAAACGTATCGGCTGCCTCAATATAAGGTCGTAAGGCATTAATTTTATCCTCGATAGTAGAACGATATAATATTGTCGTTGATTTATTAGAGAGGAAGTGATATGCACAATAAATCCCGCCACTAATTACAGCAATCCCTAGAATTATGGCTAAGATTAATTTAATATAACCCTTTTTCAATTGCCTATACTCCTTGTAAAATCCGTTTATGTAAGTATTTTTGTAAATATATCTATATTTTATATATTCTATATACTCGATAGTACCTTTATTATAGCATAGAATCAGGGGGCAAAAAAGATACATATAAATGATAAATTATTAAATAAATATAAATTAAGGATGCTGTTTAGCAATGTTGTATGTGAAAGTATTTATTGATATGCAGTACAATGTAAGTTTATTTCATATTCGTATATTGGTATAATCAAATTAATAAATGGGAGGTGGTCAGCATGGAGTTTGAACGTCATTATAATTCTATTGAAGAAGTATTAGAAGTTGCAAAATCTGCAGAGGGGAAACTTGTTAAAGAATTTGATGTAAACAATCGACTAGAAAGTAAAAAGAATAAGGGTGGCATAGGTCAAATTATTGAAGAAGGTCTTTTTCAGAGAGCTGTTAATAGTCGTGCTGAAGCAGATTTTGCGAATTTAGATCTTGAATTGAAGGTAACTGGTTTAAAAAGTAATGCAAAGCAAACTTCTTTTTCTGCAAAAGAGCGCCTTGTACTTAATATAATTGATTATATGGAAGAGTATAAGCATATCTTTGAAGAGTCTTCTTTATGGCATAAGAATAAAAATATTCTTATCATGTTTTATCAATGGATTGATGAGATAAGTAAAGGAGATTTTCCTATACTTAAATCAGTGATTCACCAGTTTACAGATGCAGATTTAGCTGTTGTTAAGCAAGATTGGCAAATTATCATAGACAAAATCAAAGCGGGTAAGGCTCATGAGATTTCAGAGAGCGATACGATGTATCTTGCTGCTTGTACTAAGGGCGCTAATGCAAAGTCTATGCGTCAACAACCTTTTTCGGACATACCAGCAAAACAGAGAGCCTATTCTTTAAAAAGCTCATATATGACTGCTTATGCACGGCGAATTCTTATGGATGAGGATGTTATATCCGTTTTTAAACCAGAAGAATTACAGTCCAAATCAGTTGAAGCTTTATTACAAGAACGGTTTGCACCTTATATTGGTCGCACTATATATGAATTAAAAAAACATATTAATCTTGCAGAAAATAAGAATAAAGCAATGTATGCAAGTCTTATTAGTGATCTGTTAGGAATTAAAGGTACAAATTTAGATGATACAGAGGAGTTTGCTAAGGCTAATATAAAATTTAAAACAATTCGATTAGAACCTAATGGTGTCCCTCGTGAGCATATGTCATTTGAACAGATTGATTTTGATAGATGGCTTGATGCATCATGGGAAGAATCTCAAGTATATGAAACATTTGAAAATACTAAATTCTTATTTGTTGTTTTTCAATTTACTGAGGCCGAACGAGAGAATCCTAATAGAGTACCTTATTTAAAAGGTATTAAGCTGTGGAATATGCCAGAGCAAGTTATTGATACTGAATTAAAAGATTTATGGAAAACTGTGCATGACATATTAGAGGCTGGGGTTGAACTAACACAAACACCAAGAGGTGTCAAAAACAATTTGCCAGGATCTAAATTTAATGGAGTGTGCCATATTAGACCAAAAGCGGCTAATGCTGCTGATAAAGTTCAGTTGCCTGATGGGCAAATGATTACGAAACAAACCTATTGGTTAAATCGAGAGTATATTGCAGAGATAGTGCGCGGGTTATAATTTATGAATTTTAATAAGAAAGATAGATTTAATTTTACAGATGATCTATTGGGTGAACAGGCTGTAAATAAATTTTTGGTAGATTTTTTTTATGAAAAACTCAAAGAAAAAGGCGATATTATTGATTTTGAGGTTTCGAGAGAGTTAAATAAACAACATGCAGGTAGTGATGTTATTCTTACTCTTAAGAGTGGAAAAAGTCTTGTTGTAGATGAAAAAGCAGCTATCCATTATGCTAAGACTAATTTAAAAGAAAAAGCTATGCCTACATTTGCCTTTGAAGTATCGTATATGCATAATGGTCAATTAAAAGAGGGCTGGTTGACTAACTCTAAATATAGTTCAACACAAAGATATTTATTGTGTTGGTTATGGGTTCAGGATGGCACGAATAAATGGCGTATAAAGTATGATGACATTGTTCAAATTGAAGCTATGTTTTTTGAAAAGGCTGATATTCAAAACTATATTATGGAAATAGTCACTGCTGATACAGATATCGTAAAGTTTCATGCTGTAGTTTCTGATAAAAGAGTAAGTTTAGAAGAAAAAATCTTGCAAAAAGCACTTGATAAAATTTCTGAACCTGTAGGGGAAGAGACATATCCAAAGTGGTATTTAACTGGCGGGAATATATTATCAGAGCAACCTTTAAATATACTTCTTTATAAGAATCAATTAGAAAAATTAGCCAAATCGCATTGGTTAGTAACGAGAAAAGGACCCATAAGATTAGATAAATAATAGAAATAGATCTTGATCTTATCTCTAAAATCTGATATAATATGTTCGAGTAATTTATTGATAAGGGGTTATGATGAAGATATTTTCTATGTTTGATGGCGTTGGTGGGTTTATAGTCGGTCTAGAAAACTCAAGTAAAGAGATTTTTAAAACACTATATTCTAATCAGTATGAACCATCAAGAAAGATACAAGATGCTTACGAAGTAGGCCTATATAGATTTCCTAATATGGAACATATCGGTACCGATGTTGCACTAATTTCAAATGAAAAATTTGAAGAGATGGGCAAAAATGGTGTAGATATGATTGTAGGTGGATTTCCATGCCAGGATTATTCTGTTGCGCGAAGTAAAAAGAATGAACTTGGCATTGAAGGAAAAAAGGGGGTCCTTTTTTGGGAGATTGTCCGTGCGACCGAGGTTATTAAGCCTAAATATTTAATCCTCGAAAATGTAGACCGATTATTAAAGGCTCCCTCTAGTCAGCGCGGTAGAGATTTTGCTGTTATGTTAGCCGCATTTAATGAGTTGGGATATTCTGTTGAGTGGCGTGTTATTAATGCAGCTGATTATGGGCGTGCACAAAGACGTCGTCGGGTTTTCTTCTTTGTATTTAGAAATGATACAAAATGGGGAAAACGATTACATAAGACATATGAGTCTAATCTACCTAAAAAAGCAACTACAGAAGAACGCTTAGCACAATACCAGAATTATATTTTTGCAGATGGTTTATTTGGACGCCAGTTTCCAGTAAAGGATATGGCTGTTAAAAAACGTATTAACGCTAATCACTTAATAGGCGATATTGCAGAGGTTTCTGAAACATTTAATGATGGTAAGTTTTGGAATTCTGGGCTTATGACAAATGGATATTATTATACTATTGAAACAGATCCAATTGTTGAAAATCCAATTACAATGGGGGATATAGTAGTTCCAGAAGATACAGTTGATGCGAAATATTATATTATAGGTGAAAAGCTTGAAAAGTTCAAATATCTTCGAGGTCCAAAAAAAATAACGCGAACTTCTGCGGATGGTCATGAATATACTTATGCTGAAGGTGGCATGAGTGATTATGACTCATTGGAATTACCTGGAAGAACCATGCTCACATCGGAAGGTAGTGTCAATCGCTCGACTCATCTATTAAAAATTAATGGAAATTATCGTTTGATTACACCAATTGAAGCTGAACGATTACAAGATTTTCCTGATGACTGGACCAAGTTCAAACTTAATGCTAAGGGTGAAGTTGAAGAAGTATCAGATCGAATGAGAATGTTCTTTATGGGAAATGCACTAGTAACTGGTATTGTTAAACGCATTGGCGATGAATTACAGAAAATAGATAAGATGTAGTATTAAAGAGGCTTTTATAGCCTCTTTTTTACGTAATAATCGTTGCAGATTGTATTCTATACTCCCCTCGTATATAATGGTATTAACAGATTTGTATTTTTCGATATAATCACATGAAAGGAGTCATTATGTCTAATTTCATTACTCCTAACGAATTATTACCTATCATGGATGAGGTTATCATCCTCGATGCAAGAGGCTTTCAAGATTATGAACGAGGGCATATTACGGGTTCTTTCCCCGTGGATATAACTAAGGATTTAACGGGGCCTATCGGTGAGCATGGTGGTCGCCATCCATTGCCAGATATGGACCAGTTGGCTAGAACCTTAGAAGCATTTGGCGTTAATGAGCATGCTAAGGTTGTTGTGTATGATTCTTGGCTATTCTTGGCTGGACGTCTTTGGTGGACCTTACGTTATCTAGGGCTTACAGATGTACGAGTTTTATCCGGTGGTATTGAAAGATGGGTTAAGGAAGGTCATTTGCTTACTAAGGATCCTACACCATTGCCTGTGGAAACGACAACTTTCAACTATACATTGCAAACACATATGACTATGAGTCGTGACGAGGTGTTGGCGGCGAGCCAATCCGGTTCTCATGTTATTATCGATGCTCGTGCGCCTGAACGCTATGATGGATCTGTAATAGATGTAATGGACGGCATGACCGGACATATACCAGGTGCTATTAATCATTTTTATGAAAGTGGTTATACCGCTGAAGGACCACGTCCTATTAAGGATTTAGAAATTGAATTCGAGAAGGAACTTCATCAGCAAAAGCCTATAGTTAGCTATTGTGGTTCTGGTGTTACCGCTTGTAACACCTTGCTCGTTATGAGTGAGGTTGGTCTTGCGTCTGCCTTATATGTGGGTAGTTCCAGTGATTGGGTAACCTACGATGATTTCCCAATTCAAACGGGGGTTGAAACGCTATGAGAATGTTAAACCATATATTATCTGTCATTGCTTTTTCGTATTTATGTTACCATCTGTACACCTATGGCCCCGGATTGTTTAATGTAACCGTTATGGTTATTTTCCTACTATCCGTTGTGGCGAATTATTTTAGATATCGCAAGGAAAATGAGCTGAAAGCCAATGAAGCGGCTCGCCAAGCCCGTGCTCAAGCTAAGCATGATCGAAAACATAAACGTGCTCGTGAAAGCTAACTTTCACAAAAATAATAATGTTTATATACCTAATAAGGAGTATTTATGAAATTAATATCTTGGAATGTAAATGGATTACGTGCAGCCGTAACAAAAGGCTTTATGGACTCCTTTAATCAATTAGATGCAGATATTTTCTGCTTACAAGAAACAAAATTACAACCTCATCAAATCGAATTAGAATTACCGGGCTATGAACAATTTTGGAATAGTGCCGTAAAAAAAGGCTATAGTGGAACGGCTGTGTTCACGCGTGTTAAACCGATTGCCGTAACGAATGGTATTGGCATTGAAGAGCATGATCAAGAGGGTCGCGTTATTACTGCTGAATACGATAATTTCTATCTCGTTTGCTGCTATACGCCCAATAGCCAACGTGAATTAGCGCGTCTTGAGTATCGTATGTCCTGGGAAGATGCTTTCCGCGAATATCTATTAGAATTAGATAAAAAGAAACCTGTTATTCTTTGCGGTGACCTCAATGTGGCTCACAATGAAATCGACTTGAAGAACCCTAAAACAAATCGGAAAAACGCTGGCTTCTCCGATGAAGAACGGGCTAAGATGACAGAATTGTTAGAGTCTGGTTTTACCGACACATTCCGCTATCTCTATCCTGATGCGGTTGATGAATATAGCTGGTGGTCCTACATGGGGAAAGCCCGCGATAGAAACGTAGGATGGAGAATTGACTACTTTATTACATCTAAACGCTTAGATGATAAGATTAAAGAGGCTAAAATCCATCAACAAGTATTTGGCAGCGATCACTGTCCAGTAGAACTCGATATTGAACTATAATATGTGGCATAGTGAAAGTATAATTTCATAGATGTCTAAATTAACTAACAAAGCCTCATCTGCGGATGAGGCTTTCATAAGGAGGAACGATGGCACAAAAGCAAAAAGCCGTTGTATTATTTAGTGGCGGCGTAGACAGCACAACCTGTTTGGCGCTCGCCATTGAGCGATTTGGGAAAGAAAATGTAGTGCCCTTATCCATACAATACGGCCAAAAACATAGCAAGGAATTAGAGGCTGCAGCCAACGTATTATCATACTACGGCATAGAAGGCAAAACGATGGATGTAACAAAACTGTTTGCATTCAGTAATTCATCCCTATTGAAGCAGTCTACAGAGGACGTCCCTACTGGTTCCTACAAGGAACAACAAGATGAACATGGGGACGGACCCGTTAGCACCTATGTACCATTTAGAAACGGCCTATTCCTATCCGCTGCGGCATCCTTAGCCTTATCCCTCGATTGTGGCTATATCTATTATGGCGCCCATGCCGATGATGCAGCTGGCAATGCATACCCAGACTGCACAGAAACATTCTACGCATTTATGGGTAATGCCATCTTTGAAGGCTCCGACAAAGAATGCTCTCTAGAGGCACCATTTATTAATAGCAACAAAGCCGACATAGTCCGCGAGGGCTTGCGCCTAGGCGTGCCATACGAACTCACTTGGTCCTGCTACGAAGGCGGCGACCACCCATGCGGTCATTGCGGCACCTGCATCGACCGGTTAGAAGCCTTCCGCGCAAACGGTGTAGAAGACCCTGCAAATTAGCAGGTTAAGGCCTTCTTCTACGAGAAATTGCTAGCTTTGTAGTTTGTAGCCTTTCGAGTACGTGGATAGAAAATCATAGATTATGATTGCTATACGTATAGAGTGAGGTCGACTAGGTCTTTCCCAAAACGACTTTGGCCCTGCGAAGGCCGTAGGCCGAAGTCAGACCCGGCCGGTGGAGGCTTTGGGGAGGACCTAGTCGGCCCCTGCTTTATTGCTATAGCAGTAAATATATGATATTATAGACGTGTTGCCGAAAGGCCAAAAACTACATAAGACAGTTTGAAACCATCCTGTCTCTAAACAAAACTACGGAAAACATAAGCACATTCGAGTATGGTAGTTTTGCCATGCTCTTTTTTATTGAAAAGGAGGTGAGTGCATGATTTCTACACGAAAGTTAACGATTTCTGCTATGGTAGTAGCATTGTATATTGTTCTTATTTATATTACTCAAGGTATTTCCTTTGGGGCGTACCAAATTCGTATAGCCACATCTTTATATGCACTTGCTTATGCCTTTCCGTTCTTAATCGTTCCTATGGGCATAGGTAACCTCATTTCTAACTTTTTATTCGGCGGACTTGGTATCCTTGATATGGTAGGCGGCTTTGGTGTCGGTATATTGACGACGGGAATCATCGTATTGATGCGTCGCGCTGGTTTTAGCGCATGGTGGGCGATGATTCCAATCATCTTGGTACCAGCTCTATGCGTACCATTATGGCTTAGCCCACTTATTGGTGTGCCGTATTGGGCATTGGTAATCAATTTATTAATTGGTCAAACGATTCCTGGCGTAGTAGGGGCCACTTTGGTGAAAGCACTCGTATCTCGTCGCACAATGGTTGCTTTGATGGGCTCTATTAAATAATTACATAATATGTAACTGAAAAGGACTGACTTTCAAATGAAAGCCAGTCCTTTTCGTTATATGAAATTTTGGGAGAAAAACCTTAGCAATTGTAGCCGCGAAGTGTTGTTTCAATGACAAGTCTTTCGAGGGCTACCATATATGCAGCTAAGCGAGGCGCAACATTGTATTTTTGTTGCATTTGCCATACTGCTTCAAAGCTGTTTTGCATATTCTTAGTGAGGCGTTCATTAACCTCTTCAAGGGACCAGTAGAATCCTGCCTTGTTTTGGACCCATTCATAGTAGGATACAACTACACCACCGCCATTAGCAAGTACGTCAGGAATGATATCGATGCCTTTTTCGAAGAAGTATTTGTCTGCATCATTTGTCGTAGGGCCATTAGCACCTTCTAAGATAATCTTAGCTCGTACATTTTCCATGTTGTCCTTGTTGAGTTGGTTTTCAAGAGCTGCAAGATAGAGTATATCTACATCTTGTGCTAATAATTCTTGACCAGAAATAGTTGTCATTCCTGGTTCGGAGTAACCTACTAAAGAACGACCATGAGAGTTAGCGTATTCATATGCTTTTTCTACATCAAGACCATTCGGATTGTAAAGGTTAACAGCTACGTCACCAATTGCGACAACCTTAGCACCTGCTTCTGCGATAAGACGAGCACCTACGGAGCCTACATTACCGAAACCTTGAACCGCAACTGTCATATTTTTAATATCTAAGCCTTTTTTAGCTAAGTAGCATTGCAATGCGATGAGGCAACCACGACCAGTTGCTTCGTTACGACCTAGGGAGCCACCTACTTCGATAGGTTTACCTGTAACGATGCCAGGGCTCCATTCACCTTTTAATGTGCTGTATTCATCAGCAATCCAGCTCATGATTTGCGCATTAGTATTTACATCTGGTGCAGGAACGTCTGTATTAACGCCGATGATAGGCGCAATGCGACGAACGAAGTTACGTGTTAAGCGTTCTAATTCGCGAGGGTTCAATGTTTTAGGATCAACCTTGATACCGCCTTTACCACCACCATAAGGGATATTGGCAATAGCATTTTTGATTGTCATCCAAGCAGCTAATGCACGTACTTCGTTTTCATCAGAATCTGGATGGAAACGAAGCCCGCCTTTCGCACTACCACGCAATGTGGAGTGCTGGCAACGATAACCTTCATATACGCGAACTTCGCCATTGTCTAATTGTAATGGAACAGCCACCTTGAGTTCCCTCTCTGGATGGCGTAATACTTCGTAATCATTTCTTGTGTAGCCAAGTCTTTCAGCAGCTACATCAAGTGTGTTTAACATGTTTTCGTATGGATTATAATTTTGCATATAAGTTCCTCCTGAGATTTCAGAATTGAATTGATAGTTTAAAAGCCTTGCTACTTACTATATTCGACATTGGCTATCGAATAACCTACATGAAATAAGAACTATATTCTATAGTTAAATGGTTTCAAAATAAAAGAGGACGATGAAAAACGTTTTCATCATCCTCATGAAATCAATAGATTTTATTTTTCTACTGTATCTTCTACAGGTGTAGCCGGTACAGAGGAGTCTGTAGTTTGACCGTCACCCCACCATACAATACCATAGGTATGATTTAGGACAGAACGGTTGAACACTGGTGTTTCGATACCAGCTTTACGTTGCTTGATGTAATCGTCGAGTGCAAGACCTGCTGTGCGGCCCATACGTACGATGGAGCTAACATTTGTGAGCACTAAAAATGCCATGAACAAATCGGCTAGGTTCCATACGAGGTCGAGGGATGCGATAGAGCCAACAAATGTCATAAGAATTACGCCAATACGGAATAAATGGAGACAATATTTTTTGTCAGTTAAGTGGCTAATATTGATTTCCCCATAATAATAGTTACCGATAAGGGAACTAAAGGAGAACATAACGATGAAAATAGCTACTGCTGCAGGCGCCCAAGAGCCTAATTGTTGTGCTAGGTTATGTTGTACAAGGGCTACACCTGTAAGGCCCGTTGTGCTATAGTCGCCTACTATGAGAACGATAAAAGCAGACGCAGTACAGATGATAAATGTATCAAGGAATACACCAAAGGCTTGAACAAGTCCTTGTTCAACTGGGTGATTAACAGCTGCTGTGGCTGCTGCATTTGGTACAGAACCTTCACCGGCTTCGTTGGAGAAGAGGCCACGTTTGATACCGTTCATGATGGTTGCACCCAAGAGACCACCGCCTGCTGCAGTTGAATCAAAGGCAGATGTAATGATTGTATAGATTACATGTGGGAAGTGCTCAATGTTCATGAGGACTACAAATAATGCGGTAGCAATATAAAGCACAGCCATGATTGGAACGATAACTTCAGATGCTTTAGCAACGCGATGGATACCACCAAAGATAATAATACCTACAAGAGCAGCTACAATGGCACCTGTGTAGGATACATCAAAATTAAAGATTTGAAGAGACGCAGCTAATGTATTAGCTTGTACAGAATTATAAATCCAGCCATATGTAATACTAATCAAAATAGCAAATAAAACAGCTAGCGATTTGTTGTTAAGACCGTAGCGGATGTAGTACGCAGGGCCGCCATAGAAACCGCCTTTAGCAACTGGTTCCTTGTAAATTTGAGCTAGTGTACTTTCAATAAAACCAGTAGCGGAACCGATGAAGGCAATCACCCACATCCAAAAGACAGCACCAGGGCCGCCAAGTACAACGGCAATAGCGATACCTGCGATATTACCTACACCTACGCGGGATGCGGTACTAACACAGAATGCTTGGAAGGAAGAAACATGGTTCTTTTCTGTTTTTGAACCTGCGCCCGATGCAACGAGGCGCACCATTTCCTTGAACATACGAACTTGTACGGCGCCAGTAGTCATGGTAAAGAATAGACCTGCACCGATGAGAATGAAGATGATTAAGTAGTTCCACAGATAGGTATTGACCGTGGAGACTGCATTATTAAGTAGGGTTTCCATAAAACTCACCTTTCGCTAAATAAAATCATAAAATGTGTATCTATTGTATCAGAAAATGAGGGAAAGTTCTATAGAATATAATAAAACCGCATATATGGTAGAAAATTAGCACCATGCATGCGGTTTATATATTAATCTATTCGTATGTATTGGAATAGGTTATAGATCAGTGTTGAAGGATTCAGCATTCTCCATACCTTGTAATAGGGTTTGCTCGGAATGTTCCATATGAATTTGTGCGAGTTTACGGGCTTGCACTGCATTATGAGCTGCAATCGCTTCTACTAATTGACGATGTTCCTCCCAAGTTTTACGCAAGCGTCCTGGTTGATTCATGGAAAAACTGCGGAAGCGATAGGTTTGTTCACGTAAATTATGGACGATATCTGCTAGACGTTCGTTACGGGACGCTTTGTAGAGCACTTCATGGAATGCCACATCAGCGGCCACTACGCTTTCCATATCTTTGTTTTCCATGTAATCGCCAATTTCTACAAGCATGCGCTCCAAAGTTTCAATTTCTTCGCTCGTAATGCGCTCTGCTGCAAGACCTGCTGCTAATTCTTCAAGGGCTGAACGAATTTCAAATACTTGAGTAATATCTTTTAATGAAATATTGGCTACATAGGTACCACGTCGTGGAACCATAACGACAAATCCCTCCAACTCGAGCTTGCGAATAGCTTCGCGAATCGGTGTACGACTAACACCGAGTTCTTCGGCAAGGGGGATTTCCATCAAACGCTCACCAGGTTTGAGGGTACCATCTTGAATGGCTTGGCGTAGTGTTTCGCTTACCACTTCGCTCAATGGCTTATATGCATCTAAGCGTATAGGTTGTAATCGTTTTGTCATTGAACATCCTCCTGTGTGCATGTTTTGGTGATGAGTGAAAGCCAATTATGGCCGGCGTTTTTAATTTCCTCTTGTAAGGCTAATGCTTGAGTTGCCTTATCTAATAAAACGACCATAGTTGGACCGCTGCCGGTCATGATAGTAGGGTACCCACGACTTGTGAAGAATTCTTTACATGAAATGAGTTCTTCGTGATCAGGGAATAGCAACTCTTCGAAGGTATTGGCACTACTCGTAAAAGCAGCATATAAATCATTATTTTTTAAGTGTGATAATACAGTTGTAATTGTGTCAGACGATGCTTTTGATTGTCCCTTGTAATGTCCATAGGCGGCCGCAGTAGATACGGATACTTCTGGCTTAACAAGTAATAACCAATGAGGTTCTGGGGATGAATGATACATAAGTTTTTCGCCGCGCCCTGTGCCGCGAGCAGTACCACCTTTTAATAGAAATGGTACATCTGAACCTAGTTTAGCACCTAGTGTCATCAGTTCATCTGTTGTAAGGCGTAAATCCCAAAATTTGTTGAGACCTAATAACATAGCAGCTGCATCGGCACTGCCACCGCCAAGACCTGCTGCGGCAGGTACGCGTTTTAACAAATGGATGGCGGCACCAGCCTTACACCCTGTATAGGCTTGAAGCTCACGCAATGCCTTTAGTGCCAAGTTGCGTTCGTCATAGGGAATGAGGTCTTGAATGTATTGTGGTAGCTCAGGTGCTATACCGGAGAATACGACGGAATGATGTTTTGCAAAATAGATGGAATCCGCGAGTCGGATGGACTGGAAAATACTGTCGATATTGTGATAGCCATCATCGCGTTTGCCTGTAATAGCAAGGCCGATATTGATTTTGCTAAAACCCAGTTGTTCGATACTTTTTGACATAAAATCCTCGATGTTTTACATGATATTGTACGAATCTATGTAGAGGTCGTACATATGATGAAAAGTGATTGAAAATATACATTAAGTAGTTTATGATGAAATTGTATGTGTATGTAAATATACCGCGTTTTTGCTGTATATCTAATTAGTTAATTATAAAATATTTATAGTGAAATAGCAATTTAGGGAGGCCTATATGTGGTCTAAATATAAAGATACTCTATACCAATGTGTAATGGTTGCTGTTGGTTGTGCTATCTTTGGTGCCGGTCTTGATGCTTTTGTGCTACCTCATAAATTGGTTAGTACTGGTATTAGTGGGATTGGACTTATCCTTTATTATCTTACCGGTTTATCCATTGGTACGTGGAACGTAGTTTTGAACATACCGATTTTCTGGGCCGCTTGGCATTGGCTAGGTAAGAAGGTCATTATCAATACATTATATGGCACGGTTATGTTGTCCTGGATGGTCGATGCCTTTGACTTTCTTCAATATGATATGGTCATATCTGATCCTTTACTGAGTTCTATGATGGCTGGTGTTACTACTGGGGTTGGCCTTGGAATTGTTTATCGAGTTGGCGGTAATACGGGGGGGCTTGATCCAATAGCCCTTATTGTACGAAAATATTACGGCCTTCAAATGGGGTCTATCAATAGTGCTATTAATGGTATCATTTTAGCTGCCGCTATTTGGGTTGTTGGTTTTGAAGCTGTAGCGGTAACACTGGTATCGCTTTATGTGTATACGATTATTACTAATAAGGTCGTTATTGGCTTTAATCAACGAAAGGTAGCTTTCATCATTACTTACAGAACTTATGACGTATGTAATGCAGTTATCAGTAAGGTGGGTCGCGGCGCTACGATTATTAATGGCATTGGTGCGTATACAAGAACGCCGAAGCAAATCGTTATGGTAGCTGTTAATTTACTACAGGTTAATAAATTGAAAGAAGCTATCGAAGAGGTCGATAATGAGGCTTTCATTCTCATCACAGATGCGCAAGAGGTTATTGGCAAAGGGTTTACTACACCGATAGTACCGACGTCTATAGAAAATCTTGTTAAAGAATGTGAGGAGAATGCTAATTATATAGAAGGAAAAGATAAGAATTAATCTAAGGAGGCTAGTATGGCTCATGCATTAGCAGGAACTCCTGTTCGTGAACAAGATATTATAGATATTCAAACGATTGTAGATGCCTATTTTGACAATGTTCCAGATATGACAAATCCCACACAGTTAGTGTCCTTTGGTACGTCTGGGCACCGTGGTACATCCGTGGATGGTACATTTACGGATCTTCATGTGGCGGCTATAACACAAGCTATTTGCGATGGCCGTAAGCAATTTGGTGCTACGGGGCCTGTGTTTGTAGGACAAGATACACATGCTTTGTCGCAACCCGCGCTTGTAACCGTGCTTGAGGTGTTAGCGGGTAATGGTGTGACAGCTATGGTTGATTGTGACATGGATTTTGTACCTACACCATCGGTGTCGCGCGCTATTATTCGCTATAATATACAACATGATGTTAAGGCGGATGGCATTATTATTACACCATCTCATAATCCTCCCGATAATGGGGGCATCAAATATAACACGATTATCGGCGGACCTGCTGATACGGTAGTTACAAAATGGATTGAAATGCGTGCGAATGAGTATTTGACTGCTTATTGTGAAAGTGAAAATTTCAAGCGCATTAGCGTAGATAATATTGAACCTACGGCTCAAGTTCCGTATGACTATAAAGGTCTTTATGTAGAGGAATTGAGCGAAGTCATTAATATGGAGGCCATTAAAGCGGCTGGTCCTAAGACCTTAGTTGATACATTAGGCGGTAGTGGGGCTTCGTATTGGAAGGCCATTAAGGAACGATATGGTCTTGATTTAACGATTATTCATGACGAATATGATCCAACCTTTAGTTTTATGACCTATGACCATGATGGTAAGGTGCGAATGGATTGCTCTTCTCCATATGTAATGGAGTCGGTTATTAATAGAATTGGCGATTTTGATTTAGCCGTTGGTAATGATCCGGACTATGATCGCTATGGCATTGTTATATCTAGTGGTTTAGTCTCCGCTAATTCATTTCTCACAATGGCAGCACGCTATTTATTTACAACGCGCGGATGGAAAAATAAAGGCATTGGTAAAACTGTTGTATGTACTACGATGATAGACAAATGGGCTGCAGGTGTTGAAATTCCGGTTTTTGAAGTGCCTGTAGGCTTTAAATATTTCTCACAACTTTTATTTGATGGTGTCATTGGTATTGGTGGAGAAGAAAGTGCAGGGGCCTCTTTCTTGAAGAAGGATGGAACTGTATGGACCACTGATAAGGATGGTATCATTATGGCTTTGCTCGGCATGGAAATCATGGCTGTTATGGGGAAATCTGCATTGAAAATGGCAGATGATTTTGCTGAGAACTATGGGGAACCACGCTTCGGTCGTATCGATGCACCGTGCAAAAAAGAGCAAAAGCAAATTTTAAAACAATTGAGTGCAGAATTGATTACTGCCACATCGGTTGATGGAGACCCTATTACTGGTATTCGTACCACATCAATGTATAATAATATGCCAATTGATGGTGTCCGGGTTGAAACCGATAAAGGATGGTTTGTGGCAAGACCTTCAGGTACGGAAGATTTATACAAAATTTATGGTGAAAGCTATAAAGGCGATTTAGGTCTCGTTGCGTTGCTAACAGCTGGAGAAGAAATCGTTAATGCTGCCCTGAATGGAAAGATAGACGCTGAGTAAGTATTCTCATAAACTTTTCACGCTGTTATTGTGATATATATGATATAATATATTAATATAGTTTATAGAATGAATGGATTTCCATGTGCTTAGTTTGCATGGATTTACATTTGCATAGTTTGTAGTGAGTCAGAAAAGGTGATTTTATGAAATTAGTAGTTACCGTAGTGGGTGTAGACCGCGTAGGTATTATCGCAGGTGTTAGCACTGTATTAGCTGAACATAAAGTGAATATTTTATCTATTAATCAAACCATTCTAGACGGTTTATTTAATATGATTATGATGTGTGAGACTGAAACAGAAGAAGCGAAGGACTTAACATCAATTCAAGACGCTTTAACTCAACTAGGTAATACATTGGGCGTAGAAATTCGTGCACAACATGCTGATATCTTCCTTAGCATGCATCGCGTAGGATAAGGAGGCGCCCATGTTATCTATCGACAATATTCTTGAAACAAATCAGATGATTCACGACAACAAGCTCGATGTGCGGACCATTACAATGGGGATTAGCTTGTTAGAATGTGCATCTAGCTCTGGCAAAGAACTATGTGACCGCATTTATGATCGCATTACTAAAGAGGCAGAGCACTTGGTAAGGACCGGTGAAGATATTGAACGTGAGTTCGGTGTACCTATCATTAATAAACGTATTTCCGTTACACCAATTTCCTTAGTGGCCGGTGGTAGTGATTTGACATCTTATGTGCCAATCGCTGAGGCACTTGATCGTGCGGCTAAAACCGTAGGTGTTAACTTTATTGGTGGTTTTTCTGCTCTTGTTACAAAAGGTGCTACAAAGGCTGATCGCATTCTTATCGACTCTATTCCAGAAGCATTGGCAACTACAGATATCGTATGTAGTTCTGTAGGTGTTGGTTCCACTAAAACGGGCATCAATATGGATGCGGTTCGTGATATGGGCATTATCGTTAAAAAGACGGCTGACCTTACTAAAGATAATGATGCACTTGGTTGTGCTAAGCTCGTTATTTTCTGTAATCCTGTAGAAGATAATCCATTTATGGCAGGTGCTTTCTTCGGCGTAACCGAAGGTGATAGCGCTATTTCCGTAGGTGTATCTGGCCCAGGTGTTGTAAAACATGCTCTTGAAGCTGTTCGTGGCGAACCATTTGATGTAGTAGCGGAAACGATTAAACGCACTGCTTTTAAAATTACTCGTGTTGGTCAATTGGTGGCACAAGAGGCTTCTCGTCGCCTTGGTAAACCATTTGGCATTATCGACTTGTCCTTGGCACCAACGCCTGCAGTAGGTGACTCCGTAGCTCATGTACTTGAAGAAATGGGTTTATCCTCTTGTGGTTGCCATGGTACTACGGCTGCATTAGCTCTTTTGAATGATGCGGTTAAAAAAGGCGGCCTTATGGCGTCTTCTCACGTAGGTGGTTTGAGTGGTGCTTTCATTCCTGTATCTGAAGATGCGGGTATGATTGATGCAGTAGCTTGTGGTAGTTTATCGCTTGATAAACTCGAGGCTATGACTTGTGTATGCTCTGTAGGTTTAGATATGATTGCTATTCCTGGTGATACAACAGCAGATACAATTTCTGCAATCATCGCTGATGAATCTGCAATTGGTATGATTAATAATAAAACGACAGCTGTACGTGTTATTCCAGTTCCTGGTAAAACTGTGGGCGAAGTTGTTGAATTTGGCGGTCTTTTAGGTTATGCGCCAATCATTGAAGTAAGCCCTTATAGTGCAGCTGAATTTATTGCTCGTGGTGGTCGTATCCCAGCACCTATTCGCAGCTTAACAAACTAAGTTGAAACCTCGAATTTAGTGAATTCGAGTTGTTGGAGGTGTACTTATGAGTGAGTATGTGCCTGATTATGTGTGGGCCTTTGTGTTGGCTCTCGTCATAACTTATGCACTTACCCCTTTGGTGAAACGCTTTGCGGTTGCCGTAGGGGCCATTGATAAACCTGATGCTCGTAAAGTGCATCAAGGGGCTATACCACGCCTTGGCGGGTTAGCGATTTTTCTTGGGTATATGGGGTCTGTATTATTCAATGATAGTATTCCTCATGACCATAAATTATTTGGGTTCGTGCTAGGTACCGTTATTTTGGTACTCGTTGGTATTTGGGATGATATCCGACAAATCGAACCAAAGACTAAGTTGATGGGGCAAATTATTGCGGCTGCTATTCTCGTGGCCTATGATATTCGCGTTGATTTTATCAATTTACCATGGGGTGGCGTTGTATATTTGAAATACTGGGCTATTCCATTGACGATTTTCTGGATTGTAGGATTTACGAATATCGTCAACCTTATCGATGGACTTGATGGATTAGCGGCGGGGATTTCTTTCATCGCTTGTGTCGCAGTATGTGCTATGACATTGCAATTAGGTCAAATTGATTTAGCTTGTATTGCATTAGCATTAGCTGGTGCTACTGTAGGTTTCTTGCGTTATAATTTTAATCCCGCTAAAATATTTATGGGTGATACTGGTTCAATGCTATTAGGATATACCTTAGCTGCTATATCTGTGATGGGCGCTGTTAAGACAGCGGCTACTATAGCATTAGTGGTTCCCGCTATTGTTCTTGGTTTACCAATACTAGATACTTTGTTTGCTATCGTACGTCGTAAGATTAGTGGACGACCTATCTTTAAACCTGATAAAGGTCATGTGCATCATCGTTTGTTAGCACAAGGTTTATCTCAAAAACAGGCTGTGCTTATGATGTATGCAGTTACAGCGCTCTTTGGCGGTGTTTCTGTTATCGTAGCAGAGGTTAATGCTTGGATTGGTTGCGTACTAGTCTTAGCTATTTTCCTATGTAGTATCTATGTGGCTCGTCGCTTGGGTGTTATTACGCACAGTGATGCGGCGGGGCACCCATTACCAAGCCCTACAATTGAACGTAGCGATTTAGATGAAACGATTTCCTTTGATCGCGAAGAATTGGCGAAAGTATTAGAACATTCAGAGGATGATTCTAAAAAAGAGTAACCACTGTAGGGGCGCTTAGCGCCCCTTTTTTATTAGACTCCGTGGAGGATGAGTAAATGTTAAAAGTAATGACAATCTTTGGTACTAGACCAGAGGCAATCAAAATGGCTCCTCTTGTAAAGGCCTTAGAGGCAGCACCTGATATGGAACCGATTGTAACTGTAACAGCACAACATCGGGATATGCTCGATCAAGTGTTGCGCTTATTTGATATTACACCTGATTATGATTTGAATATCATGAGTCAAGGTCAAACTCTTTATGATGTAACCAATCGTGCATTGATGGGGTTGAAATCTGTTTTAGAAGAGGCTAAACCCGATGTAGTACTCGTTCATGGTGATACGACGACTACTTTCGCTGGTGCATTAGCATCTTTTTATCAAGAGATTCCTGTAGGTCATGTTGAAGCTGGTCTTCGTACAGGTGATATTTACTCTCCATTCCCAGAAGAAATGAACCGCAAGTTGACCGGTTCTTTGGCAACCTATCATTTTGCTCCTACTGCTAGTTCTGAAGCGAATTTGAAACGAGAAAATATTAATACAGACCATCTATATGTAACAGGTAATACTGTAATTGATGCATTAGATACAACTGTAAAAGATAACTACATATTTAGCGATGCCGCAATCAATGCGCTTGATTCAAATAAAAGAACTGTACTTGTTACAACTCATCGTCGTGAAAATCTAGGGGAACCTATGCGTCACGTATATCAAGCTATTCGCGATTTACTAAATGATTTTGTTGATATTCAAGTGGTATTTCCTGTGCATAAGAATCCTAAGGTACGTCAAGTGGTACAAGAGGAACTAGGTGATGTTGATCGTGTAATATTAATTGATCCTTTAGACTATGAACCATTTGCAAATTTAATGGCTAAGTCTTACTTGATTTTAACTGATTCCGGTGGCATTCAAGAGGAAGCGCCTGCTCTTGGTAAACCAGTTCTTGTATTGCGTGATACTACAGAGCGCCCAGAAGCTGTTGATGCGGGCACAGTTCGTCTTGTGGGTACCAATAAAGATGCCGTGTATAAGGCTGCATATGAGCTGTTACATGACGAAGAGGCATATAAAACGATGTCTAATTCCGTCAATCCATATGGTGATGGCAAGGCATCTGAACGGATTTTACAAGCTTTGCGTCATGAATTCTTGGGCGATGCTAATCGACCAGATCGATTTGGTAAATAATATGGACAAGGATATGGTGAAAGCTCTGGCGATGGCTACATCGGCAGGGCTGACCCTTCTATTTTGTATCGGTGGATTTATCTGGATAGGATATAAACTGGATACCTGGATGGATACTATGCCATTATGCATGGTTATTCTTGGTTTAATCGGTGCTGTAACAGGCTTTTATATGTTATATAAACAGGTTAAATAGTGAGGTATTTATGAATCAATACATTAAATTCATACGTCATGTACTATGGGCCTGTTTTTTTGTTACCTTTTTAGGCCTACTTATCCAATATGTAGTTGGATGGAATCAGTATATGCTCGGTTGGTTGTGGGGCATGTTGACCATGATGGTTTATTTAGTGCTATTAGGTTTACATAATAAAGGATTGGCCTATGGAAACCCACATCAGGCTGTGGCAAAGGCGCGTCGTCAAATGATGTGGCGATTTACGCTGATTGGCGCATTTGTCGTTATAGGGTTACAAATGCCTGGTGTAAAAGTTGAGAGTTTATTCATTGCAATTGTACTTATACAGCCTATCTTGTATATCATATTTTGGCGATTAAGTAAGTAATAAAATTTATTACATTGAATGATGAGGTTAAAACGCATGATATAAGGGCTAAACATACCTCTAACATAATTTTTTTGAATGCGTAAAATGCATTTTTGGTATGTAATTTATGAATTGTTTACTCTAGAAGTGTTGATTATATACCTATAAAGAGGTATGATAATACATAGATATATATTATAGGGATATATATAAAATTTATATTGCTACGTGAGAAAGGGGTTGAGTTTGTGGAACTGCATGCAGGTCACCATCAAGTAGTACAGTGGTTGGGGTTATCGTTTAATATCGATACATTAATTGCCACATGGATTACGATGGCGATCGTCATCATAATTTCCATGCTTGCTACGCGAAATCGAGTATTAGTGCCTTCGGGTGTTCAAAATGTAGTGGAGACTATATTGGAAGCATTAGAAGGTCAATTATCGCCAACGCTTGGTAAACACTGGCCGATGGTGAGTTCATTGTTATTCACATTCTTTTTATTTATCTTTGTTGGTAATGAACTTGGGTTATTGCCAACGCTACATGCTGTTACTTCGCCTACGGCGGATATTAATACAACAGCAGCACTCGCATTGTGTAGTAGCTTTATAGTCTGGGGAATGGGAATTAAAATTAAGGGACTATCTTATTTTAATCATTTTTTACAGCCTTATAAGGCTATGCTAGTTCTAAATATTTTTGAAGAAATAGCAAAACCTATCACATTAGCTTTCCGTCTATTTGGTAATATTGTGGCCGGCGAAATTTTATTGGAAATTCTTTATAATTTGCCTTGGTTCGTACCGGTACCATGGATTTGGATTGCTTTTAGTTTGTTTATTGGTATCATTCAAGCTTTTATTTTTACAGTTCTAACAGCCAACTATTTAGGCATGGCATTAAGTGAAGAACATTAATTTTAATGGAGGATTTATTATGGAAGTTCAAGGTTTATTCGCATTAGCTGCGGCAATCGCAGTAGGTTGTGGTGCTATCGCGGCTGGTATCGGTGACGGCATGGTAGCTAGTAAAGTTATTGAAGGTATTACACGTCAACCTGAATTGCGCGGTCAATTAATGTCCACAATGTTCGTAGCTATCGGCTTAATCGAAGCTATGCCTATCATCGGCGTAGTAGTTGCTTTCATTTTATTGTTCAGATAATAGCGAGGAGGAACGACCTTGGTAGATTTAACGCTAGGGACAATTCTTGCTCAAATGCTAAACTTTTTTATATTAGTTTGGATTTTAGCACGCTTTGCATATAAACCATTGGTTTCTATGATGCAAGAGCGCAAAGAACGCATTGCTAAGGATTTAGCAGATGCTCAAGCTGCTCGAACTGAAGCGGAACAATTCAAAGCTGATTATGCTGCGCAAATTGCAAATGCTCGCCAAGAGGCTCAACAAATCGTTGAAAAGGCGGTGCAACAAGCAGAAGCGACTACACGTGAACAATTGGCAGCAGCTCGTGAACAAATTGAACGTGAGAAAGAACGAGCTCGTCAAGATATTGTAAATGAACGTGATCGTGCTATGAATAATTTGCGCAACGAAGTTATTTCCTTATCTGTTGCAATGGCGACTAAAGTTGTGGCAAAAGATATGGACAGCGAAACTAATACAAAACTAATTGAAGACGCTATTGCGAAACTTGATAGTAAAACGATAGGGTTGTGATATTATGAGCACAGAAATTGTAGCAGATAAATACAGTTCAGCTATGTTAGAGCTAGCTCAAGAACAAGGTAATTTAGTAACTACAGAAGAAAATCTTTTATATGTGGCCTCTGTTCTTAATGAACAACCAGAATTGGTAGGGTTTATTAATAATCCTATTGTAGAAGCAGATGCAAAGATTTCTCTACTTGGAAAGGTCTTTGATACTGCTGTAGAAAAGACAGTACTTCATTTTATGTATGTCATGGTTAAACGTGGTAGATATCGTTATTTGCAAGATACAATTAGAGCTTTCATAAAAAAATCTCGCGAAGCACGTGGAATTTTGGAGGCTATTGTTACTGTAGCAGAACCGTTAACTGATACATTGCGTGATGATGTACAAGCTAAATTACAAGCGATGACTGGCAAAGATGTCATTATATCGATGCGTCAAGATTCTACAATCATGGGTGGTATTATCATTCAAATTGGTGATAAACGCATTGATGGCTCGATTGCACGTCGCTTAGACGAATTGAAAAAAACGTTAGTACGAACTGACTCTATTAGATTGGGGTGAATGGGTATATATGAAAATGAAGCCTGAAGAAATCACTGCTATAATCAAACAGCAGATTCAGGACTATGATGTTGACCTTAATGTCGATGACGTGGGTACTGTCCTTGACGTGGGGGATGGCATCGCCCATATTTATGGTCTTGAAAGAGCCATGGCCGGTGAATTGTTAGAATTGCCACACGGCGTATATGGCTTGGTTTTGAACTTGGAATTAGATAATGTTGGTGCCGTACTACTTGGTGACGACTTCTTGATTAAAGAAGGCGACGAAGTACGTCGGACTGGCAAAATTATGGATGTACCAGTAGGGGATGCCCTCATTGGTCGTGTTGTTAACCCATTGGGTCAACCTATTGATGGCAAGGGTGCTATTCAATCTACAGAACGTCGTCCTGTAGAACATCCAGCGCCTGGTATTGCGGATCGTCAATCTGTTAATGAACCATTACAAACTGGTTTGAAAGCAATTGACTCCATGGTACCGATTGGCCGTGGCCAACGTGAGCTTATCATCGGTGACCGTGGCACAGGTAAAACAGCAATCGCTCTCGATACAATCATCAACCAAAAGGGTAAAGATGTTATTTGTATCTATGTAGCTATTGGTCAAAAAGAATCTACCGTAGCTCGTGTAGTACAAAAATTAGAAGAAACTGGTGCATTAGACTATACAATCGTAGTTTCTGCTAGTGCTTCTACAGGGGCACCATTACAATATATCGCCCCATATGCAGGTGTTGCGATGGGCGAATATTTTATGTACAAAGGTAAACATGTACTTTGTGTATATGATGACTTAACTAAACAAGCGGCTGCATACCGCGCTATGTCCCTATTATTACGCCGTCCACCAGGGCGCGAAGCGTATCCAGGCGACGTATTCTACTTACACAGCCGTCTATTAGAACGTGCTGCTAAGTTATCACCTGAACTAGGTGGTGGTTCAATTACGGCGTTGCCTATCATTGAAACACAAGCGGGTGACGTATCTGCGTATATTCCAACAAACGTAATTTCCATCACTGATGGTCAAATTTTCTTGGGCACAGATATGTTCTATTCTGGTATTCGTCCAGCTGTTGACGTTGGTTTGTCCGTATCCCGTGTAGGTGGTAGTGCGCAAACTAAAGCGATGAAACAAGTTGCAGGCCAATTGCGTTTGGACCTTGCACAATATCGTGAATTGGCTGCTTTTGCTCAGTTCGGCTCCGATCTTGATGCAGCTACAAAAGCACAGTTAGACCGTGGTGAACGATTGACTGAAATGTTAAAACAAGGTCAATACGAACCAATGAGTGTGGCTGAAATGGTTATTAATTTGTATGCTGGTACAAAAGGGTACTTAGCCAATATTCAAGTTGCTGATGTATTAGCTTTTGAATCTGAATTATTACGCTTTATTCGTGCTAATTATCCTGAAATCATCAGTAATATTGAAACTACAAATAAACTTGATGAAGCAACTGAAAACTTGTTGAAACAAGCTATTCCAGAATGTGTAGAAGCCTTTGGTGCTACACATACATTAGTTTCCCGTAAGGAGGCGTAATGTATGGCTAGTGCACAAGATTTGCGAAAGCGCATAAAGAGTGTTACCAATACGCAACAAATTACAAAAGCGATGAAGATGGTAGCTTCTGCTCGTCTTCGTAGGGCTCAAGCGAAAGCTGATGCAACGCGGCCGTACGCAGAAAAAATAGGGCAAATCTTGCGTCATATCTCCAGTAGTGATTTACAAGATTACGTAAGTCCTCTCCTTGAAACTAGACCTGTAAAACGCACTTGTTATATCGTTATCGGTGCTGATAAAGGTTTGGCAGGGGCTTACTCGTCCAATGTATTAAAAATGGCAATAGAACAAATCGGACAAAAAACACCTGATGAATATTGCATTATTACAACTGGACGAAAACCAAAGGATAGCTTGAAATCACGTCACTATCATATTGATAAATCGTACAGTGGTTTTTCCGATAAACCGAGTTACGAACATTCGCGATCTATCATGGAACATGCACTTTCAATGTACGAAAGTCATGAAGTTGACGAAGTTATCATGATTTATACGCGTTTTGTAAATTCTATGACGCAAATTGCACAGGCAGAGCGCATTCTACCGTTAGAGCAACCAGATGATGAGGTTAAGGGTGAAGAATATGAATTCATGCCAGATCCTGCATCAGTTTTGGATGCACTATTGCCAAAATATTTAGAAATTACTTTATATAATGGATTATTACAAGCGGCGGCTAGTGAATTAGGTGCTCGTATGACAGCTATGACATCTGCTACCGATAATGCTGGGGAACTCATTAGCTCCTTAGGCCTTGAATACAACAAGTTACGTCAATCCAGTATTACTAATGAAATTTCTGAAATTGTTGGCGGTGCAAATGCCTTGCAATAGATAAGGAGAGACCTCTTAATGAGTAATAATATTGGGAAAGTGGTGCAGGTCATTGGCCCAGTTGTAGACGTGCGTTTTGAAGCTGGTCATTTGCCAGCTATCTATAACGCCATCCACATCTACCATGACCATAAAGCTCACGATAGACAAAAAATTGTAGTAGAAGTTATGCAACATTTAGGTGACGATATGGTTCGTTGCGTTGCTATGAGTTCTACTGATGGTATGACCCGTGGTATGGAAGCAGAAGATATGGGTGCTGCAATTTCCATTCCTGTTGGTGAAGGTGTATTGGGTCGTATCTTTAATGTGTTAGGGGAAACTGTTGACCATGATCCGGCTCCAGTTGTGGCTGATGAAAAATGGCCTATCCATCGTCCAGCACCTAAATTTGATGATCTTTCACCAGACACACAAATTCTTGAAACTGGTATCAAAGTCGTAGACTTGATTGCACCATATGTAAAAGGTGGTAAAATTGGTTTGTTCGGCGGTGCCGGAGTAGGTAAAACCGTATTGATTATGGAATTGATTCACAATGTGGCAACAGAACATGGTGGCTATTCCGTATTCTCCGGTGTAGGTGAACGTACACGTGAAGGTAATGACCTTTGGAACGAAATGAAGGAATCCGGCGTTATCAATAAAACAGCTCTCGTATATGGTCAAATGAATGAACCACCTGGGGCTCGTATGCGCGTTGGTTTGACTGGCCTTACAATGGCTGAATATTTCCGTGATGTAAAAAAACAAGACGTGCTTTTGTTCATCGATAACATCTTCCGTTTCATTCAAGCTGGTTCTGAAGTATCTGCCCTCTTAGGTCGTATGCCATCTGCCGTAGGTTACCAACCTACATTGGCTAATGACGTAGGTGCATTACAAGAACGTATTACATCTACAAAAGAAGGTTCCATTACTTCTGTACAAGCTGTATACGTACCTGCCGATGACTTGACTGACCCTGCACCAGCAGCTACATTTGCTCACTTGGATGCGACAACTGTATTGTCTCGTTCTATCGCTGAACTTGGTATTTATCCAGCGGTGGATCCACTTGACTCTACTAGCCGTATTTTGGACCCTCATGTACTAGGGGAAGAACATTATAATGTTGCTCGTGGCGTTCAAGAAGTGTTGCAAAAATATCGCGATTTACAAGATATTATCGCAATCCTTGGTATGGAAGAATTATCTGATGAAGATAAACTGACTGTATCTCGAGCTCGTAAAATCCAACGTTTCTTGAGTCAACCATTCTTCGTAGCAGAGGTATTTACTGGTTCTCCTGGTAAGTATGTACCGTTACAAGAAACATTGCGTGGCTTTAAAGAAATCCTTGATGGTAAACATGATGATTTACCAGAAGGCGCATTCTATATGGTTGGTACCATTGATGAAGCCGTTGCAAAAGCAAAGGAAATGCAAGAGAAGGGGGAATAATCCATGGCGGAACCTATGACCCTAACGATAATTACACCTGATGCGGTTGTATATGATGGTAAAGCTAATTTTTTCGTGGGACGTGCTATTGATGGTGAATTTGGTGTTTTACCAAATCATGCACCTATGATTATCGCCCTTGATGTGGCGCCATTACGCATTGATGACCCTGAAGGGAAAAAACAAACCTTCGCTGTTTTTGGTGGATTTGTTGAGATTGAAAACAATAAGGTAAGTATCATTACACCAAATTGTGAAAGTCCTGAAGCCATCGATATAGATCGTGCGGAACGTGCAAAAGAACGTGCAGAAGGTCGTTTGTCGAATCCGACACCGGATATTGATGTAGAACGTGCTGAACATGCGTTAGCTCGAGCTTTGCTTCGCTTAAAAGTAACAAAACGCATATAATTATGCAATTACAAATAAAAGCAGATATAGCATGCCTAATAGGCATGCTATATCTGCTTTTTTCGTTTTTATTATAATACGCTAACGCCTCTTAAGGAGTAAGCGGTATTTTTAGGTTGTTCAACTTGGAATTCATAGTCTGGTACAACAGGCATTTCCGCGTTGATACCAGGAGATTGATAACGGTCACGATCTGTAGGAACACGTTTGTATGGTAGTTTGTCGAGTAGATCCTTGATAACCTTATTCCATACAGATTTATGGGTAGGCATAGTGAGAGAATCATCTACTTGATTAAAACCGCTGCGAATGGTATGCACAATACCCTCGTTAGTATCGTAGTAATAAATCATAGCATTTACTTTTGCTTGGATGTGAATATCATCACTATCATCGCGGTGGTATTGGCTAAGATATGTTACAGGTAATTGAACATAAATATCTTGCATAGGAACCGGCATGATTACGATTTCAGATTGTTGCGTAGCTGCAATTTCAGCTAAATCAACAGCTGTAATTTGGCTGAGAGGAGTGTTTGTACTAACTACAACCGTATCATAATAAGGGTAGCGTAATACACTTGCTACAGAATCAGATAAATATTTCCTAAAAGCTGCTGTGCTTTCATTACGTAGTGTAGTAGGTACTACAAGTGTTGCTTTGCGGGATGGAAAATTATCTAGATGACCATCATAATTGGCTTTTCCAATTGTTGAAGGTGTATTAGATGTTGTAGATGTAATTTGAATAGATGAAGTACCAATTGTACTAGGCGCGGGAATAATTTTTACTGGTGCAATAGGAATAGAACGAGTGTTTTTAGATTGTGTGTCATTTTGTGCAGCGTTAGCAATTGTAAAAGTAGAAACAAAAGCTAGTGCTAGACAGAGACTGACACGCGTTGTGACTTCTCTTAATTTCATGTCAAACTCTCCTTGAGATGAATAAATCTTTAACTATATGTAACAGTATACCATAGTTATAATAAAAAAGAAGCAAGCCTCAGCTTGCTTCTTAATGTGGTGGACGATGACAGGATCGAACTGCCGACATCCTGCTTGTAAGGCAGGCGCTCTCCCAGCTGAGCTAATCGTCCATGTGGTGACCCGTCCGGGAATCGAACCCGGGATACCGCCGTGAAAGGGCGGTGTCTTAACCGCTTGACCAACGGGCCAATATTGGCTCCCCGAGTAGGACTCGAACCTACGACCGATCGGTTAACAGCCGATTGCTCTACCGACTGAGCTATCGAGGAATAATATAGTGATTATTATAAATGAACCGTACAAGAATAGCAAGAGGAAATGATATAAAAAGTTAAAAATTTTTAGCATATGCTATAACTAAAACACATAATACAATGAGTTTTTAACGTGATAAATAAAATTGATGAGTTAGCAATAAAATATGATAAACATATTGTGTAACCATAAATTCAGTGTTTAAGCGTATTCCTGGCTTTTTTATGCTGTTGGAATAGAGGTAAGTTAGTAAATAAATTGTATTGAGCATAGATATTATATGCACTCATAATTAAAATCTTTTCTCTCTAAATTGATAGCTAATCTCATTAATTGATGAAATATGGTTCATAGATAAGGTATCTAATGATTGGTAACGAATCATATACAAGTGTAATATGTGATATTAGTTACAGATATAACGCGTTAAACAGGCTTTTAAAGGGTCTCGAGATAGTTATTAAAGTGCATAAATTTGGTATAATTAATCAGTGAAAATAATTATCAAATCGATAAATTTCATTGTGAAAAGTGTATAGGTAAAGCGTTGAAAGCCTTTCAGTAGTGTGCTAGTATGGAGGCATAGAGTTAATCTTAGCTTAACGCTTTGAGAAAAATGTATCTCATGGTATTAGAGTTAATATCCAATTATTTTCCTGAGGAGGGATTATCTTGCGCGAGATTAATGTATCTGAAATCACAAAAACAATCCGTCAATTATGTATGGATGCAGCTTACCACTTGCCAAAAGACATTTATGAAGGCTTGAAAAAAGGCCGCGAAACAGAAGAGTCTCCAGTAGGTCGTATTGTTCTTGATCAACTTATCGAAAATGCAGAAATTGCTGATAAAGAAGATCGTCCATACTGCCAAGATACTGGTATGACAATGGTATTCCTAAAAGTAGGTCAAGATGTACATTTCGTTGGTGGCGATCTTACTGAAGCTATCAATGCTGGTGTTGCAGCTGGTTACATCGAAGGTTACCTTCGTAAATCCGTTGTAGGTGAACCATTGTTCAACCGTAAAAACACACAAGACAATACACCTGCTATCATCTACACAGACATCGTTCCTGGCGATAAAGTAGATATCCAAGTAGAACTTAAAGGTTTCGGTTCCGAAAACAAATCTGGCGTAGCTATGCTTGTTCCAGCTGACGGCGTTGCAGGCGTTAAAAATGCGGTTCTTGAAATCGTTAAAAAAGCTGGCCCTAACCCATGCCCTCCAATCGTACTTGGCGTAGGTATCGGTGGTACTATGGACCAAGCTGCTGTATTGTCCAAAAAAGCTTTGCTTCGCGACATTAGCACACCTCACAAAGATGCAGACTATGCAAAATTGGAAGAAGAAATTTTGGAAATGGTTAACAAAACTGGTATCGGACCACAATTGGGCGGTACTACAACTTGCCTTGGTGTAAACATCGAATGGGGCCCAACTCATATCGCAGGTCTTCCTGTTGCAGTTACTATTATGTGTCATGCTGCTCGTCATGCTCACGTAGAACTTTAATCGATAGGAGGTAAATAATATGTCTGAAACAATTCGCATTAATACTGAAGAATATAATGAAGAGTTTTCCCGTAAATTAAAAGTTGGTGATAGCGTTCTTATCACTGGCAAAATTTACTCCGCTCGTGACGCTGCTCATAAAGTTATGACTGAAGCTTTGGCACGTGGTGAAAAATTACCAATCGATTGGACTAATAAATTCGTTTACTATCTTGGCCCAACACCTGCAAAACCTGGTGATCCAATTGGTTCCGCTGGTCCTACAACTTCCGGTCGTATGGATGCTTACACACCAACAATGCTTGATCAAGGTATCAAAGGCATGATTGGTAAAGGTTCCCGTAAACCAGAAGTAGTTGAATCCATGAAGAAAAATGGTTGCACATATTTCGCAGCAGTTGGTGGCGCTGCAGCATTGATTGCAAAATCCATCAAAAAATACGAAGTACTTGCATATGGTGAACTTGGTCCAGAAGCTTTGGCTGAATTGACAGTTGAAGACTTCCCATGCATCGTAGTTGGTGATACTGAAGGTAACAACTTCTACGAAGAAGGTCAAAAACCTTACAGAAGAATCTAATATTCGCCATTGAGCGATTAAAAGAGGCTTGCTTTCGCGAGCCTCTTTTTGTTGTTTTCGTATAAAACCGTATAGTTACAGGATATATCAGGTTTATTAAAGGAATTTCACACAGTTACAACATAGTTTGGTCTATAAAAGACATATTTTTTATGATAATATATTTATATATTTGAATATTAAAAAAGGGGCGATATAATGCATTCTATTGAATCAATTAGACAAGAGGTGCATGCTGCTATAGATGAACTATTAACAGTAGCAAAGGTACGTGAAGGACAATTATTGGTAGTTGGTTGTTCGACTAGTGAAGTGTGTGGTAAAAAGATTGGCACAGATTCACATGAGGATGTAGCTGCTGTATTATTTGATGAAATATACAAGCTTGTAACAGATAAAGGGTTACACTTAGCTGTTCAATGTTGTGAACATTTGAATCGTGCGCTAGTAATGGAACGAGATGCGCTAACTTGGGAAGAAGAATGTAATGTAATACCTCAAATTCATGCAGGTGGTGCTATGGCAATGACGGCTTATAATCGCTTTAAAGACCCTGTTATTGTTGAATTTGTACAAGCTGATGCTGGTATTGATATTGGGGATACTTTCATAGGTATGCATATGAAACATGTAGCAGTTCCTGTGCGTTTAGACATTAAGAAAATTGGGGAAGCTCATGTGACAGCTTGTCGCGTTCGACCTAAGAGTATTGGCGGTAGTCGTGCCGTTTATAATGACGCATTATTGTAAGAGGAGAAGATAATGTCTGGGATTATTCCATATGTTGTATTAGCTGTTGTGATACTCGGTTTCTTTGCTGTGTGTTATGCAGTTTTTAATAAGAGTGAAAGTGATAATGAAACAAATCTAGAAAAAGATGTTTCACACAAAGATGTGCGTAAGCAAAATGTATATGAAGAAGAAACAATACATGTAACGCAAAAACAACCCCATGATGGCGTTGACGTATATGCTGTTGAGGATGAAATTATTACAGAGCAAACATTGGAAATTCCTGTAGTCGATAGTTTTACAGAGGATACGATTGCCTTAGGTGAATCTCCAGATATGATGTCTGCTACCAGTCAATTTGAAGCGGATGCAACGCAAATGTTTGGCAATGAGTCTAGCGAGGTTGCACAACCACAAGGCCCATCTGCTTTAGAAGAAACAAGAATGTTTAATGCTGATGAAATCAATGAACATTTGGGTAATATAGAAGAAGAGGTAGAGCCAGAGGTGAGTGGCCCATGGGCTCAAATTGCACAAGAGGATAAACGTGTCGCTATGGCGGTCGAGCCTTTTGTTCATGCTTTTGGTGTTGTTCAAAATGATACGATGCATGTTGTTAGTGAGATTACACGAGATGCTTTAATTGCATTAGGAATCACTAAAGGCAGTGAAGTTAATTTACTATTGCAAAATATTGTAATTCAAGAAGCGTTAATGTCGATGCAAAAAGCCTATGCGGGTACTCCAACTCCATGGATGAAGACGGCTGCTCTAGAGGCTTTTTTAGATGTAGTACAATCGCCTAAGTCTAGCACGCCGTATTTGGTGGCCTTTGATGCATTGCGTGTCTTGCCACATCTTACACTTGGCCACTTCCAAGTCATGGCATTGACTTTGCTGTTGCAGTACTCTAGAAACTCTAACAATTATGGTCGTATTCATTTCCAACATTATGTAGAGAAATATATTGAGCCATTTATTTCTGATTTGCCTTATGATCAATCGTTCTATCGTCAACTTGATTATTTGCGTTGTACACAGCAAGAACGCGAACCGGTGTCCTTGACGCAACTGTTGGGAAATTCGTATCCATTCGTATTTAACTATCGTGGTTTTACGAAGGAAGAATTATTTCGTGCTACTGATGGTCGCGGTGTAGATCCACGATTTGTGGTACGTAGCTTAAATTCTAATCTGTATAAACTCGCTGTCGTTGATGAATCATTAGCACCGCGCTTCTTTAGAGAAGCACGTATTTCTGATGCGATGATACAACGTGATCTCCTAGCTTTGATGAAGAGTAAGCCTACTGCGTTTAGAGGTGAAGAGGCTCGTCAAATCATGGATGATATTAGTCCAGTTCTTTCAGATTTAGCTAGCGTCTATGATGCGAGTCCTATGTGCTCTATTTCACTTACCTTGCTAGGCCTCTATTTAGGTCGAGCTCATGTGAAAGCTACCATTGGAGAAGAATTTGATTTATCTCATTGGTTCTAATTACATTTATATATAAAACAAACCGCCCAGGTAAGTCTTGGGCGGTTTTGTGTTATGTAAATCTTATTGTTTAATTATTAAAGCCGAATTCTATAATTTCTTGTGGATCCAATAATGTAACATGGCGTCCGTTGATTTCGATGATACCTTCGTCACGTAGTCGGCCAAGTTCACGACTTAATGCTGTACGAGATACATTAAGGGCTTCTGCCATTTGTTCTCGGTTATGTGGTAGAAGGAGTTTTTCCGTATGTTGCATCGTATAAATATCAGTAAGGTAAGCGTAAATCTTTTCTCGCATCCCTTTTAATGTTAAATAGTGAACCTTCTTGGTGAGGAGTATTGCTTTTTCAGATAAATCTTCTAATAAATTTGAAAGGATTTTTGTTTGGCATTGGTGGCAATCTGGCAATGTTTCAATGAATGTTTCTAGTGGGATGAACATGATTTTGGTAGACTTCATTGCTTTTATAGTAGCAGGCCAGAGAGGTCGTTTACTAAATAGAAGCGCTTCTCCAAAGAGGGACGATGCTTCTAGATTTGCCATAATAACACGCTGTCCGAGAACATTTTCACGAGTTAGCATGGCACTGCCTTCCAATATAATGCCGATACCTTCCATAGGGTCTCCAGATATGGCGATAAAGTCATTCTTTTTATAGTTATTTATAATGACCTTTGCATTGTGTAAGTAGCTTGTTAATTCCGAAGTCCCTAATGTATTGAATAGAGGACATGCTGTTAAAACAGGTAGATATTGTTTGATGATATCATCTGATAAAACTTGTTTGATCATATATACCTCCTAGATAGCATAGTATTTCATCCTTGGATTGTGATGATTGTTATAGGCAAATTGTAATGATTATTGTATAATAATATAGCTCAAATGAGCATTTAATCCAATATAAATGTTGGATTAAAGCAAAAAAATGAAAAAGTTTTTAATTGTTGCTCAAGCTACAGAAATTGTACCACCTTTACGTTATACTTTCAAATGTAATCAATCAGACACCTGATAATTCATCAGTGTAATGTATAGGTTTTATATTATCTAGCTTGAATGCGAGAAAGTCTCGCAAAGGAGGATTTTAAATGAGCATGTTCTGTTATCAATGCGAACAATCTGCGGCACCAGCTGGTTGTACAGTACAAGGTGTATGCGGTAAAACTGCACCAGTTGCAAACTTACAAGACGAATTAACTGCTGCTTTGGTGGGCTTGGCTCGCGCTTTAGACGTAAAAGGCCACACTAAAGAAGGTATCGATTATTTAATGCGTGGTTTGTTCATGTGTGTAACAAACGTTAACTTCTCTGAAGACCGCGTTCAAGCGTTCATCGACGAAGTAAACGCTTACCATGCACAAGTGGACAGCACTCAACAAAACTTCGATTGGGAACAATTGTGGAAAGGTGAAGAAGATATCGTATCCCTTCGTTCCACATTATTGTTAGGTATGCGTGGTATGGCTGCATACGCATGGCATGCTGCTCGCCTTGGTTTCCACGATGCTGACGTTGACGCTTGGTTTGTTAAAGGTTTAGTAGAAATGGCGAAAGATCACAGCGCTGAAGAATGGCTTGGTCTTTTGATGGAATTCGGCGAAATCAACTTGAAATGTATGGCTATTCTTGATAAAGCTAATACTGAAACATATGGCACTCCAGTACCAACTACAGTACCTTTGACTGTAGAACCAGGTCCTTTCATCGTTGTAACTGGTCATGACCTTCACGACTTGAATCAATTATTGGAACAAACTGATGGTAAAGGTGTAAACATCTATACTCATGGTGAAATGTTACCTTGTCACGCTTACCCTGAATTGAAAAAACATCCTCAATTGAAAGGTAACTTCGGTACTGCATGGCAAAATCAACAAAAAGAATTCGTTGACGTTCCTGGCGCATTCTTGTTCACTACAAACTGCATTATGCCACCAAAAGAAAACTACAGAGCAAATATCTTCACTACAGATATGGTAGGTTTCGACGGCTGTGCACATGTAGAAGAAAAAGCTGATGGCACTAAAGACTTCTCCGCTGTTATTGAACGCGCAATCGAATTGGGCGGCTACAAAGAAGCTCAAGAATTCACTGGTATCAACGGTGGTCACGAAGTAACTACTGGTTTCGGTCATGGTACAGTATTGGGGATTGCTGATAAAGTAATCGACGCTGTAAAAGCTGGTGCAATCAAACACTTCTTCTTAGTTGGTGGTTGCGACGGTGCTAAAGTAGGCCGTAACTACTACACAGAATTCGTAAAACAAACTCCAGATGATACTGTAGTATTGACATTGGCTTGTGGTAAATTCCGCTTCAACGACCTTAACATCGGTGAAATCGGTGGTATCCCTCGTATCCTTGATATGGGCCAATGTAACGATGCTTACTCCGCTATTCAAGTAGCAGTAGCTTTGGCTGGTGCCTTTGAATGTGATGTAAACGACTTGCCATTAACATTGGTATTGTCCTGGTACGAACAAAAAGCAGTATGTATCTTGTTAACATTGTTGGCATTGGGTATCCGCAACATCTACATCGGACCTTCCTTGCCTAAATTCTTCTCCAGCAATGTATTGAACATTTTGGTAGAAAAATTCCAATTACATCCAATTACAACTCCAGAAGCTGATATGAAAGCTATCTTGGGCTAATCGGATTAAATCTTAATAACAGCGGCCCTAATCCCCTCTCTCTTATATGATTCGGGCTGTTGCTATATAAATTAGGCTATGCCATCTTTTGATGGTATAGCCTTTTTTGTCTCAATCATATAAAATTGTATATAAAGGTTTTAATGGAGAGGGTGAACAAACATGTTTGTCAACAGTGGACAAACATACCTCTATTGTGTATATAGACATCTATGAATATTGATTGCTATACTATAGCTAAGAAGTGAATTATTTCTTTATTTATGTATGTATAGAGGTTCAATATGAACAGTATTTTTGATATTATCGGCCCCGTTATGATTGGTCCGTCTAGCTCGCACACCGCTGGTGCGGCGCGGCTTGGCAAGATGGCTCGTTGTATATTTGGGAGTGTGCCGAAAAAGGTAGAGATGACCTTGTATGGGTCATTTGCGAAAACATATAAAGGTCACGGTACAGATCGTGCCTTGTTAGGTGGATTATTAGGTTTTAAAGAGGACGACAAGCGAATTCGTAATGGGAAGGAATTAGCTGATGAAGCTAGTTTAGATTATACTTTCATCGAATCACCACTCGATATAGGTCATCCTAATGTAGTGAAGTTTGATTTGTATGGTGAAAAAGAGCGTCATATGTCTGTAGTAGGACGTTCCATCGGTGGTGGTCAAATTATGATTACTGAAGTAGACGGCAATGATATGTCTATTACAGGCGATGAATTTACACTTGTTGTATTTCATGAGGACAAGCCTGGTGCCATTTCGCTCATTAGTCAGGCTTTAAGTGAATCTGACATCAATATTGCGTCTATGCGTGTTTTTAGAAAGGGTAAATATAAAGATGCGGTTATGGTTATTACCACCGATTCTGTTGTTAACCCTATTACTGTACAGTTTATGCGTGAGTGTCCAGGCATTCAAGATGTAATGACCTTTGAGGCTTTGTAGGAGGAGATGATGAGTTACGCTTATGAAACGATAGCTGATATTATCCGACTTAGCGAAGAGCATAACCTGTCTTTTGGAGATGTGGTTATGCGCACTGAATTGGAACAGTATGATCGTAATGAAAAGGAGATTACTAAAGAAATCAAACATCGCTTAGATATTTTTAAGGCTTCTATCAAGGATGGGGTACGTAATTTGAAACGAACCCAATCCAATATGTCCGGTGGTGAGGCCGCTCGTTTAATTGCAAGAAAACCACTATTCATGAGTGATATTTCGTATAAAGCTATGTCGTATGCTATTGCGGTCAATGAAGCTAATGCGAAGATGTTTAAGGTCGTAGCCTGTCCTACGGCTGGTTCTTGTGGTGTCATGCCAGGTGCGGTTCAGGCTGTAGCGGAGCATTATGAACTAGATACACCTACATTGGTGAAAGGTTTTCTTGCTGCAGCAGGCGTAGGTAATGTGGTGTCCAATCGAGCTTGTGTAGCAGGTGCGGTCGGTGGGTGCCAAGCCGAAGTTGGTACTGCAGCTTGTATGGCTGCCGCTGCTATAGTAGAAATGATGGGTGGGACTGCTCGTCAGGTTGGTCATGCTGTTGCACTTTGTATGAAAAATTTATTAGGCCTTGCATGTGATCCAGTGGCAGGTCTCGTCGAGGTGCCTTGCGTTAAACGGAATGGTGTCTATGCTGTTCATGCCATTACAGCGGCTGAGCTTGCATTGGCTGGTATTGAAAGTCAAATTCCACCGGATGAGGTTATTGAGGCCATGAATAATATTGGGCGTGCAATGCCAGCAGCTCTTCGTGAAACTAGTGATGGAGGGTTGGCCGTTACGGAAACTGGCTTAGCAATAGCTGAAAAGGTGCGTTCTTTATAAAAGCTAGTATAAACTACTATATAATATATAGGTTCACATAGTTTGGGTAAGATAAAAACTGTCTTACATAGACCATGTGAACCTTTTTTCGTTATCGTATTTGTAGTACAATAAAAAGATGAATAGAAGGGAGGGTGGATGTATGGAACAGGCTATCCGTTTGCTGACAATTTTAGAAGAAGCGGGCTTTGAGGCTTTTATTATCGGCGGTGCAGTACGAGATATGCTCATGCATGTGGAGCCTCACGATTTTGACATCGTTACATCTGCCCGACCAGAACAGGTTATGTCTGTTTTAGCTAATGCTGGTATTGAGACAAAGGGTCTAATAGGGAAAACGTTCGGCGTAGTAGTGGCTACTGTGGGGGATAAACATTATGAAGTTGCTACGTATCGTAGTGAACGGTATGGAGTGGATAGTCATCGTCCAGAGAAAATCGTCTATGCAGATACACTCGAAGAAGATGTAAAGCGTCGTGATTTCACTGTTAATGGTATGGCTATGAATCGCTATAAGGAGATTATTGACCTTGTTGGCGGACGTCATGATATTAAACATAAGGTGCTACGCACTATCGGTAATCCTGAGGAACGTTTTCAAGAGGATGCGTTGCGTTTGTTTAGAGCTTGTCGCTTTATCGCAAAACTCGATTTTATGCCTGATAAAGCATTATTAAAGGCAATGCCAACAGCATTTCATCGTGTATCGGGACTTTCACTAGAACGCGTGCGAAGTGAAATAGATCGTCTATTATTAGAACCTGCAGTGGCAAAGGGTTTAGATGTATTCGTACAATCTCATTTGGCTGAATGTACCTGTCGCATGGTGGAAAATGGGGAAAGTAGAGAAATTCCTATTTTACCTGAGTTATATCATCTAGTGGGTTTGCCACAAGAAAAGGCATTTCATGAGTTTGATGGATGGTATCATACATTAGCAGTCGTATCTGAAACAGAACCTGATTTGACACTCCGTTGGGGTGCTTTGTTGCATGATGTAGCAAAGGGGATGCCTAGTATTAGACAAGTTATTAATGGACGTTATACGGATCGTGGACATGATAATCTAGGATCTCAGATGGCTTATGACATATTGATTCGCCTTGGGTATAATAAAAAATTTGCCAGTCGTGTATCTTGGATTGTTAAGAATCATATGCGTTTTCATTTCTTTGTTCAAAATGAAGAGGCAGATGAGAAAAAATGGATTCGCAAGGAAGCTCGTAGCGGTGAGTTTAGGGATAGTCAAGGCATGCGTGAAGCGTGGCAACAGTTGGCTAAGGTGTGTGCAGCCGATGTTCTCGGTTGTGGGAAACCGTATTCCGTTACAGATGGTACTTTGGCCTTTGGAGAATGTATGGCGGATTTGAGCTTGGAGATGCCTGTTCATACAAAGGATTTACGATATGATAAGCGCGTTCTTGCAGCGTGTGGTGAAAATATAGCGCAATGTCTACAGTATTTGATGCAACAAGTACAAAATGGCGTTGTTAAAAATGAACCTGATGATTTGTATGATGCAATTATTCACAAGTTGCAACGCACATCATATTAATACTTTTAGTGGGAGACCATAATGAATATTTCAGGGAATGATAATAAGCGAATTGAATATACGGTGCGCGTACTCCTATGTATTGCCGTTGTTTTGGTAGGGCGCTTATTCTTTTTACAAATTATAGATAAGTCTGATTTGCAGGCTAAGAATTTGAGCCAAGTACAGGTGGATAGAAAATTACAATCTCCTCGCGGTACGATTTATGACCGTAATGGCCGACCATTAGCGATGAGCGTTGTTACAAAATCCTTGTATGCAGATCCGAAGATGATTGATAGACCCCCCGATGAAATTGCTGACCTTATTGAGCCTTATGTAACGATGGCAAAAGGGGATATTGTAAAATCCTTACAAGAGGATACTGCCTTTGTGTGGATTGACCGTATGATGGAACCAGAAAAATCGAAGGCTATAGCTCAGTTGATTAAGGAGAAAAAGCTAAAAGGTCTTAATTTCGTAGAGGAATCAAAGCGATATTATCCAAATGGTAATTTAGCAGCTCAAGTATTAGGCTTTGTTGGAACCGATGATAAAGGTCTTGATGGTCTTGAGATGGTACTTGACGATGAATTAAAAGGCGGTATTCAAAAGGAACTCGTTGCGACCGATAGAAACGGGAATGCTATTTTTGGCTCCGTGTTGTCCAAATATTTGCCTGATAAGGGTAAAAGTGTGACCTTAACTATCGATGCAAGTATTCAATTTATTGCAGAGCGAGCTCTGGATAAAGCGATGGAGGATACGGGGGCTAAACATGCGAGTGTTATTGTTATGGACCCTAAGTCAGGGGAGATTTTAGCGATGGCCAATCGCCCTACATATGACCCTAATCATTATAGTCAAAGTTCTGACGAAGCGTTTAAGAATATTGCGGTAACTAATTTGTATGAACCAGGTTCCACATTTAAGCCTCTTATCGCCTCTGCCGCATTAGCATCTGGCAAATGGAAACTAGATCAAGTGTATAACGATAAGGGCGCCTTTGTAGCCAATGGACATGTGATGCAAAACTGGAATGGTGAAGGTTATGGCCCTGTTAAATTGGTCGATATTTTGAAGTTCTCCATTAATACCGGTATGGCTGAAATCGGTACGACTACTGGTGCAGATATATTGTCTAAATATGTTCGTGATTATGGATTTGGTTCTACAACAGGTATTGAATTGCCTGGTGAGGGTGCAGGTATCTTGTACGAACCAGAAGACATGAGTAAGCTTGACGTAGCTACTATGTCTATTGGACAAGGGATTGCGGTTACTCCGTTACAAATGGTACGTGCTTTTGGAGCTGTAGCTAATGGTGGTAAGATGATGCGGCCTCACATTATTAAATCCTATAGTAATGTTAAGGGAGATATTACGAGTACTACTGATCCAGAAGTAGTGGGGCAACCGATACCAGAGGAAACGGCAAAAACAATTGCGGATATTCTTGAAAAAGAAGTGTCTGAGGGGGGCGGTTCAAAAGCTTTGGTAGAAGGCTATCACTTTGGAGGTAAAACAGGTACTGCCGAGAAGCTCGATACTAAACGAGGAGGCTATTTAGCAGGCCATTATATAGCATCCTTTATTGGATTTGGCCCAGTAGAAGATCCTAAGTTTGTAGTTCTTGTTGCTATTGATGACCCTCAAAAAGGTTCTATCTATGGTGGTCAAATTGCGGCCCCAGTATTTAAAAATATCATGTCTCAATTGGTTAGATACTATCAAATGTCGCCATCTGTTAAAGATGGTGCTACAGTTGTGGCCTCGCCAGTAGCAAAACTTCCGTCAGTAAAACCAAATAGTGATGGTGATGTAGTATTGCCAGACTTTAGAGGATATACATTTGGGGAGGTACGCGATTGGTTGCATACGGCAGGCTTGTACTTTAAACCTGATGGTACAGGGACTGCGGTTTCACAAGAGCAACTGCCAGGAACAGTGGTGTCTCCCGGTACCGCTATTGTCGTCCAATTTAGTCACTGATGACTTATATAGTATAGGAATTAAACCTACAACTATAGACAAAGCGTTATATAATAGAATAAGAGATTACTAAAGGTGCCTCTATAGGCACCTTTTTATATAAGAATTCTGTATAGCGTATAATAGAATGGAGATAACTATGATTGAATTACGTGGTAAAGCTGTAGCTGATGCACATAAAGCTATTTTGCAAGAAAAAATGACAAACCTTGAAGCGGGTACTATTACAATGGCGGTATTACTTGTTGGTGATGATCATGGTGCAAACATGTATGCTGATTTTATGGAAAAAACAGCCAAGAATTTTGGCTATGGATTTGTGCGCACTCAACTACCTAGTACGGCAAGTCACGAAGAGGTATATGAAGCATTGATGTCATTAAATAACGATGATGCAGTACATGGTATTTTGCCACTTATGCCGATGCCAAAGGATATCGATACGGAGCAATTAATTGATGCTTTAAGTCCTAAAAAAGATATCGATGGTCTTACGACCTATAATATTGGTCTCGTAACAGCTAGTAAAGGTGGTTTTGCACCTTGTACAGCTAAGGCTTGTTTAGCTATATTAGATCATTATGGGATTTCTTTAGAAGGAAAACATGTAGTTGTTGTGGGTCGAAGTCAAGTTATTGGTAAACCAGTAGCGTTGATGGCTCTTGAACGTCATGCTACAGTATCCATCTGTCATTCGCGTACGACTGATTTGGCGTGTCATGTTAAAGAGGCGGACATCGTAATCGCTGCAGCTGGTCGTGCACATATGATTACAGCAGACATGGTAAAGGCTGGTGCCGTTGTTATTGATGTAGGTATCAATGAGCTAGATGGTAAAACAGTAGGCGATGTTGATTATGATGCGGTGAGTAGTGTTGCATCTGCTATGACACCGGTTCCTGGTGGCGTTGGTTCCGTTACAACGACGATGATGTTGGAAGCAGTTTATGAGGCGTATCATGCACGAAATGTCAATCGCTGAGGGGATTTTAGATATCGCTTTAGAAACAATGAGAAATAATGATGCATCTATCATTCATTCCGTACAACTTGATTTAGGTTTAATGAGTGGCGTAGAACCTGATGCATTGTTCTTTTGCTGGGATGCGGTAACAAAAGGTACTCCGGCAGAAACATCTAAAATCGATATTCACACCATCCCTATTACAGGACAATGTTTAGACTGTGATACTATCTTTGATGTGCAAGACTATAAATTTATCTGTCCTCATTGTGAAAGTCGTCTTGTGAACACTATAGGTGGTCGAGAACTACAAGTGACATCTATTGATATAGATTGAGGTATATATGCAAGTAGAAGTAAAAACAAATGTATTGGCAAAAAATGATGCCATTGCATCATCGTTGCAACAAATATTTAAAGAAAAACATATCTTTGTATTTAATTTAATGGGCTCTCCAGGTGCGGGTAAGACGTCGTTATTAGAAGCAACATTACAAGATTTAGCAAAAGATTATAATGTGGCTGTTATTGAAGGCGATTTATTTACCTCTAAAGATGCTGAGCGCATTCATGCTCTTGGAGTGCCTGTCATTCAAATCAACACGGTAGGCGGCTGTCATTTAGATGCTAATATGATTCAAGATGCTATATCTGATTTAGATCTTGATGCATTAGATATGATAATTATAGAAAATGTTGGGAATTTAGTATGCCCTGCAGAATTCGATATAGGTGAGGCTGTGAAAGTCACAGTGTTGTCTGTTACAGAAGGTGAAGATAAGCCCTTAAAATATCCACTTATCTTTAAAGAATCAAAGGCTATATTGCTCAATAAGATTGATCTTTTACCATATGTACCATTCGATAAGGAAAAGGCAATCAAAGATATTCGTAATTTAAATCCTCAAGGCCAAGTGTTTGAAATCAGTTGTACCGTTAAAGATGGTCTGGTACCATGGTTAACATGGCTTAGAAAACAAATGGAGAGTCGATAATGAAAAAAATCTTATCTCATGCAGCATTGACTATAACCGTGCTAAGTGCAATGGGAACTGTATCGGTAGGGGCTGTTGATGCAGAAACAACGGTGCCAGAAATCAAGAATACTATAGTTGTTGTGAAAGAACCTGCTGCAGATAGTCGCTCAAAAAGTGGATGGCTAGCTGAACAATTAGCAGTTACTGCTTTTGGTGATTCTTTGCAATATTGGCAGGCTGCTAGCGAAAATGATGGTGTTATGCCACAGGATTCAAAAAATAATTTATCTGATATAGGACATTCGTATACATCTAATAATTTACCAGCTCTTGGTGTAGAAGATGACTACAGTTTAGCTTTGAAATCGGACGAGGATACTGCGAGTATAGGTCCTGTATATCGCGTTGGTGATGTATATAAGCCTAGTGCTACTACTAAAAAGACCGTGAAAGGTGTATTTACAACGTATCATGAAAAAGATATGGATATAACGGTGTATACTGGACCGGATAAATCACGTCTAGAAGGAAATCAGTTGCGTGGACAAGGTGCTACATACTTATTTCCTGTAGGTACTATTACTAATTTACATACTACAGAAAAAGGTTTGGTTACTGTTCGTGATATTGGTGTAGGTAGTTCCCGCATGGAGATGATTTTCTCTTATGGTAGTCCTAATGCGATGTGGCGGAACCAATCCGATGAATCATATATCTTTTTATATGAAGGTCATGCGGAAAATTCATGGACAGAAAAAAAGGAATTTACTTCTCTCGTAGCGAATACAAATAATAATAGCCAATCTCCAGATTCTATTCAAAACGGAAAATCCTATGTGGCTTTCACCGTTAAAAATAATGTGATAGAGGCTGTTGATATTTTGGATGGACAGGTTTGGACCCGTTTCGGATTGCCAAAGGCTCCGATGTATCATTTCCATGCTGGGCAATTGAGTGACGATGATTTTGTGTTGCGTGGTTTACGATTGAATCAACATTTTGTGAATGATGCGGATGCAGAGTGGAGAACTCAAGGAATGCTATTTGGTGCTACATTCATTGGCTATAATGAGTATGGCGTTAGCGTAGATGATAAGTCGCTTATCAATCGTGTGTTGTTAAACGTCTATACACCGACACGTCGTGGTATTGCCATGGGTGATACAAAATATCTATTGCTATTTGTATATGGTATGCCGACGCGTATAGTGGAGTCTGCAACAAATACAGGCACTGCAACGGTGTATGAGTATAAAAATCCAAGGTCGAGTAATTCTTATTTACAGTTCGCCTTAGATGATAAAAATCAATATATCAAATCAGTGATGTTATCTGACCGACCTGTTAAGTAGGTCATCTTAAGTGAGGAGGCAAGGATATGGTTACTGTACAAGATGTGAAAGAACGGTGGGAACAAATTCAAAATGGTGATGAGCGTATATTGTTCATCGTTGGTGGCCCTGGTTCTGGTAAAAGTTTGTTAATTCGTGAGTTATCAGAGCAAAAAGGGTGGAAATATTTAGAAGCAAAACAACTTATTGAAGAAGAATTTTTGTTGGTTCCTCGTGATGAACGTCCAAAACTTGCAGAAGATGTTATTCGCCGTGCATTAAGTCGTAGTGATACGGAAGTACTTCTTTTAGATGGCATTAATGTATTATTTGCTCCTATTTTAAACTTAAATCCTCTTGAACTATTAAAGACCATTAGTAAAACATATCCGATTGTTGTAGGTTGGCGTGGTCATCTTGAAGGTGACCAATTGTACTTAGAACACAATAATGATCCAAAACATGCAGTGGTTACTATTACAAAACCTGAGCGTGTCATGGTTATTGACTAATTACAGTTATATTGATTGATGAGGGCATTATATATTGCCATGAGTTATGACCGCATATAAAAAGGTGGGTGGATATCATGGATTAATATATAATTGCCCTTATTTTAGGTATTATAGAAGGTATAACAGAGTGTATTCTTGTGGTACCTTAACCGTTCGTCTTTATCTACTTTTGGATATTATAGAATTATAGTGCCTATATTAGCGATTATGCACCTGTATTTATGATTTCCTATGAGGGAAAAATGAAATTGAATAAAATTCAAAAAAATACTTGCATCGAAAAAACTTTCATGATATATTGATATAGCACTAAGGGACACCGCAATGAACGAAAAAACTTTAAAAAAGTTTTTAAAAAGTTCTTGACACTTAGTGAGGCGGATGTTACAATACATTTTGTCGTAATGATGCTGGCGTAGCTCAATAGGTAGAGCAGCTGACTTGTAATCAGCAGGTTGTGGGTTCAATTCCTATCGCCAGCTCCATTTTATTTCTGGAGGGATTCCCGAGCGGCCAAAGGGAGCAGACTGTAAATCTGCCGTCTTCGACTTCGAAGGTTCGAATCCTTCTCCCTCCACCATCTATAGCGGGGTGGAGCAGTTGGTAGCTCGTCGGGCTCATAACCCGAAGGTCGCAGGTTCAAGTCCTGTCCCCGCAACCACAAATATTCGCAGTGAAGTGAACGTTCATTGTGCTGGTGTAGCTCAGTCGGCAGAGCGTATCCTTGGTAAGGATAAGGTCACCGGTTCAATCCCGGTCACTAGCTCCATACATGGCGGCATAGCTCAGTTGGCTAGAGCAATCGGTTCATACCCGGTGTGTCCGCGGTTCAAATCCGTGTGCCGCCACCATTAAACCTCACGTTGGTGAGGCTTTTTTTATATCTATATTTAAATAATGAATCATATCTAACTACACACATTTGTAACTTAGATATGATTTTTTGTTTATTGATCTTTATAGATTATGATATAATATTCTGTAGGAATGTATATTCCGTTGATTAAATTAGGTTATTATATTATAGTATTACTATAAAAGTATTTTGTTTTTGTGAAGGAGGATTATTTCCTAATGGCAAAAGAAAAATTTGAACGTACGAAACCGCATGTTAACATTGGTACTATCGGTCACGTTGACCATGGTAAAACTACTTTGACTGCTGCAATCACAAAAGTATTGGCTGAAAAAGGCCAAGCTGACTTCCAAGATTACAGCATGATCGATAAAGCTCCAGAAGAACGTGAACGCGGTATCACAATCAACACTGCACACGTTGAGTACGAAACTGCTAACCGTCACTATGCACACGTTGACTGCCCAGGCCATGCTGACTATGTTAAAAACATGATCACTGGTGCGGCTCAAATGGACGGCGCTATCTTGGTATGTTCCGCAGCTGACGGCCCTATGCCACAAACTCGCGAACACATCTTGTTGGCTCGCCAAGTTGGTGTTCCTGCAATCGTAGTATTCTTGAACAAAGCTGACATGGTTGACGATGAAGAATTAATCGAATTGGTAGAAATGGAAGTTCGTGAACTTCTTTCTTCCTACGAATTCCCTGGCGACGAAGTACCTATCGTTGTAGGTTCTGCGTTGAAAGCTTTGGAAGGCGATGCTCAATATGTAGCTAAAATCGACGAATTGATGGATGCTGTAGACTCCTACATCCCAACTCCAGTTCGTGATA